>JAZKFH010000027.1:196063-307684 GCA_040386535.1 Myxococcota bacterium
CGCTCGCCCACCTCTCGCCGCCACCTCTCGCCGCCACCTCTCGCCGCCACCTCTCTCGCCGCCACCTCTCGCCGCCACCTCTCGCCGCCACCTCTCGCCGCCACCCGCGTGTCAGCTCACGACGATGCGTGCGCCGCCAGACACACGACGCCGCGCCGGCCCGAGCGTAGCGCCCCCCGCGTCCGCGCGGGGGGCCGGCTCCAGGCCGCACGATCCTCCCCCGACCTGCCGGTCGGAGGAGGCTTTCGCGCGCCTTCGGCAGCGCGGCGGAGCCGCGCGGTCGGCCGGGCGAGTGGCATCCTCCTGGTCACGAAGCGCCGTTCGCCCGGCCGGCCCAGCCGCTCCGGGGGCGGCTGCCCTCCGCGCCCTTGGCGCGGGACGCCGCGGCGGCGGGTACGGCCGTCGCGCGCACCGGCATCGCGACGCGATTGTCGACGGCGCGCGCTCCGTGATGACCGCCCCAGCGCCACGACCCGCGCCAACGCCATCATCCCCCAGCGGCAGGCGACCGGCGGGCGGCCGGCTGCGCCGGCCGGTTCGGCGCCCGCCGCCGGGAGGCGGCGCCGCGCCAACCGAGCGCAAAGCGCGAGTCCAGAGGGGGCCGCCCGGCCGCCCGGATCGTTACGGAAGCGCCGGGTAGTCCGTGTAGCCCTTCTCCCCGCCGCCGTAGAACGTCGCGAAGTCGGGTGCGTTGAGGGGGGCGGCTTCGGCGAAGCGGCGGGGCAGGTCGGGGTTGGCGAGGAAGGGCACGCCGTACGCCACGAGATCGGCCTCGCCCGACGCGATGGCGGCGTTGCCGGAGTCCTGGGTGAAGCCGCCGTTCACGATGTACGTGCCGCGGAACAACGGGCGGAGGAGCGGGGCAAAGCGCTTGGGGCTGGCGGCGGGATCGACCACGTGGAGGTAGCCGATGCCACGCGCCGAGAGGGCGTCGGCCACCGCGGCGAACAACACCTCGGGCGCGCTGTCCGACATGCCGTTGAAGTCGCCGCTCGGCGAGATGCGCACGCCCACCTGGGCCGCGGGGAACACGGCGGTGACGGCGTCGACCACCTCGAGGAGGAAGCGGAGGCGGTTCTCGACGGAGCCGCCGTACGCGTCGGCGCGGTGATTGCTCCCGTCGCGCAGGAACTGGTCGATGAGGTAGCCGTTGGCGCCGTGCAGCTCGATGCCGTCGAAGCCCGCGGCCTTCGCGACGCGCGCGCCCTGGACGTACTGGGCGACCACGCCGGCGATCTCGTCGGTCTCGAGGGCGCGCGGGGTGGAGAAGGGCACCTGGCCCTCGCTGGTCCACGTCAGGCCCGGGATGCCGATGGCGGAGGCCGAGACGGGCGCCTTGCCCCCGGGCTGGAAGGACGTGTGCGACACGCGGCCGACGTGCCAGAGCTGGGCGTAGATGCGCGCGTCGGCATTGGCGGCGTGCACGGCGTCGACCACGGTGCGCCAGCCAGCTTCCTGCTCGGGGCTGTAGATGCCGGGCGTGGCGACGTAACCCTGGCCCTCGGGCGCCACCTGGGTGGCCTCGGTGATGAGCAGCCCCGCCGTGGCGCGCTGGGCGTAGTAGAGCGCGGTGAGCTCGGTGGGAACGTTGCCCGCGGCGGCGCGCGACCGGGTCATCGGGGCGAGCGCGATGCGGTTCTGGAAGGTGACGCCGGGGGCCGAAGGGTGGGAGGAGAACAGCGGCTGGGTGGTCATGCGGGCTCCGATGGCGCTTCCGATAGGGAAGCGACTTGTACGACGGAGGTATCCGCGAAGGCTTCCGATCGTCAAGTCACTTCCCTAAAGGAAGTTGATGGGGTTGCGGAAGGGGCGCGGCGCGCGTAGGTTGGGCCTGGAGGCGACGATGGCGTCCGACAGCGCGCGGTGCGAGGCATTCAGGGCCGCGATGGACGTGCTCGGGAAGCCGTGGAACGGCCTGCTTCTGAAGGCGCTCATGGGCGGCGAGCTGCGGTTCTCCGTGCTCGCGGAGCACATGGCGCCCATCGGCGACCGCATGTTGTCGTGTCGCCTCAAGGAGCTCGAGGCCGCGGGGCTCGTGTCGCGCGAGGTCGATCCCGGGCCGCCCGTGCGCGTGTCCTACGCCCTCACGGCGGTGGGCCGGGGCATGGAGGACGTGACGCGCGCGGTCGAGGCGTGGGGCGCGCAGATCCTGACGGTGCGCACCGACGTGCCGGGAGGCGTTCCGGGAGACGTGCCGGGAGAGCAGGGCTGCCCCGACGCGGCGGCCCAGTGCGACGGGGTGGAAGAAGCGGTGTGCCTGGGCGCGCGGGAGGGCTGATCCCTCCGAGCTACGCCGGCTCCCAGACCCCCCCGGCGGCCGGACAGTTGGTCTCCCAGAAGGACGCCGCGCTCGCCGGGGCCACGTGGGTCACGTAGCAGCGGTCGGGCAGGCCCGCGTTGAAGAAGACGCAGGTGCCGACCCGGTCGGGCACGACGCACGGGGTGAGCGACACGGCGGCGCCGGACGACTCGCACTGCGGGCGCACCAGCGCCTCGGTGTTGGCGCCGAAGTAGTCCGAGCAGGCGGTCGCGCCCGAGCTCACCGCGGAGCACGACACCGTGAACGGGAGCCCCTCGCACGGCCGGATCAGCGCGGCGTCGGTGTCCGTATCGGTGTCGGTGTCGGTGTCCGTATCGGTGTCGGTGTCCGTGTCGGTGTCGGCCGCGGGCGCGGTGTCGTCGACGGGCTTGTCAGTGCCGGTGCAGGCGGCGAGGAGGAGGACGAGGAAGAGCTTCATCGCCTCCGGTTATCGGAGCACGCGCGCGTCAGCCAGATCAGGGGAACGGCGGCGGCTTGGGTGCCAGCTTGAGCTGGGCGTAGCGGGAGCTGCCGCCGAGGAGCGCGCCCAGTCCGGCGCTCATGACGAGGCCGACCATGCCGTTGATGATGGTCTCCGTGCCCGCGGCGGCCTCGGCGTCGACGCCGACGGTCGACGCCACCATCATCGCGACCGACCCGAGGATGGAGCACGCGTGCAGGCCGGCGAAGACGTACCCGGTCACCATCGAACCCACGGAGGGCCGCACGAGGTTCAGCACGACGACGACGATCTGGAGGGCGAGCAGCACCACGCCGATGCACGCCATGAGGGCCATGAGCGCCATCGCGAGGAGGATGATCTCGGCGATCCCTTCGAAGAACCGGTCGCTCTCGGCCTTGGAGCAGCCGGCGAGCAGGAGGATCAGCGGGAGGAGGCAGCGGAAGACGAGGGGGGAGGAGGTCACGCGGGCATCGTACCCCAAGTGCCGCTACCGACCGGGCCACACCCACACGCCGCCGGGGGACGAGGCGTCCGGGGCGCCGAAGAGGAGGTCCCCCAGGCCGTCGCCGTTCGTGTCCCCGGGCGTGGCGACGTTGTATCCGATCGAGTGGGGGCTGCCGCCGAACACGGTGCCGTCGGCGTCGCTCACGTAGAAGGTGCCGCTGGGCGCGGTGAGCCACAGGAACGCCGCGCCGTGGGTGCTGCCACCCCGCTCCGTGGTGCCGTCACCGAGGATGACGAGGTCGTCCCGACCGTCGCCGTCCAGATCGGTCGCGCCGCCCACGGCGGAGCCGACGCCGGCCCCGTTGAACACGCCGGCGAAGATCGCGTCGGAGGCGCCGAGGGCGAGCGTCGCGGGCGGCGGCGAGTAGACGAGGTAGGCGCGCCCCGGGTCCCACGGGCCCACGTCCGGCGCGCCCACGAGCAGGTCGGCGTAGCCGTCGCCGTTGGGATCGCCCGCGGCCGCGACCGAGGCGCCCGCCTGATCGAGGTTGTTCTCGCCGGTGAGAACGGCGTCCGCCACCTCGTCCAGGTTCCCGGTCACGGGCATCCCGTAGATGAGGAAGGCCCCGCCCTTGGGGTACGTCGCGCCGCCGGAGAAGTTGGACAGGCCCACGAGCAGGTCGTCGAGGCCGTCCCCGTCGGCGTCCCCGATGGACGCGGCGGTGTAGCCGAGCAGATCGTTGGGGGCGGTGCCATAGAGCGACACGTCGGCGGCCGACGCGTCGTGGGCGCCGACCACGGGCCCCTGGAACAGGGCGAACATCCCGCTGAAGTAGCCGTTCGTGTCGTCGCCGGACACACCCACCAGCAGCTCGTCGTCGCCGTCGCCGTCGAGGTCCCCGCCGAACACCACGCCGTACCCCGTGCGGTCGTAGACCGCGGACCCGTCGATGCTGGCGACGGCCGCGGTGACGCTCGTCTCGGCGGCCGTGGGCGCGGCCATGAGGTAGGCGGTCCCGGTCTCGGCGTACGGGAACGCGCGGCCGGGCGCGCCGAGGAGGATCTCCGGAACGCCGTCCCCGTCGGTGTCGCCGCCGCCGGCCACCGAGACGCCGGCGTACGCGGAGCCGCTCGGCCCGACGATCACGTGGGCTGCCGCGGCCAGGGAACCGTCTGCGGTGACGGGCCCCAGCACGACGAACACGGCGCCCGACTGGGCGCCCTCGCGGTCCGAGCTCGACGCGCCCACCACGAGGTCGGCGTAGCCGTCGCCGTCGAGGTCCCCCGCGCCCGCGACTGCGACGCCGGCGTCGTCGTCGCGGGCCTCGCCGGTGAGCAGGAACGCGCCCGTGGACAGCCACTCGCCGTCCGCGTCGCCGTCGCAGGAGGAATCGGCGGCGTCGCCCCATCGCTCGGGCGCCTCCGGCCAGGCGTCCGCGTCGGTGTCGTCGCAGTCGTCGTCGTCCGTCGCGACGTAGTACCCGTGCGGCTCGCAGGCGCAGACGGGCGCGCCGGCGCCGAACCCGTCGCCGTCGGTATCGGCGTACCAGGGAGAGCAGCCCGCGCCGTCGACACCCACCCGGTCGCCGTTGCAGTCGTCGTCGGCCTCCGTGAGGCAGCTCTCGACGAGCCCGGGGCGGACCGCGCCGTCGGCGTCGTCACAGTCGGTGTTGTCCGCGAGGTAGCCGTACGGCCGGATGCAGGCCGACACGGAGGCGTCCGGATCGCCGTAGCCGTCGATGTCCGCGTCGGCGTACCAGGTGGGCGCGTCGACGGCGCCGTCCTCGTCGACCACCCCGTCGCAGTTGTCGTCGGCGCCCGAGGCGCAGGTCTCCGGCGCGCCCGGCGAGATGGCCGCGTCGGTGTCGTCACAATCGGCGGCGTCGGCGACGAAGCCGACGGGCTCGGCACACGCGGAGGCGCCGACCGAAGCGTCCCCGAAGCCGTCCGCGTCGGTGTCCGCGTACCAGGCGAGCGCGTCGACGGCGTCCGGCTCGTCCACCGTGCCGTCACAGTCCTCGTCGGCCCCGCCACACGCCTCGGCGGCGTCGGGGTGGATGGCGGGGTCGGCGTCGTCACAGTCGGTGCCGTCGGCCACGGATCCAGACGGGGCGAGGCAGGACGAGGTGGGAATCGCGGGGTCGCCGAAGCCGTCGGCATCCGCGTCGAGGAACCAGGTGGGCGCGCCCACCGCGTCGGGCTCGTCGACCGTGCCGTCGCAGTCCTCGTCGGCACCGCCACACTGCTCGATGCCGCCCGGGGACACGGCGGCGTCGGTGTCGTCGCAGTCGGTCCCGTCGGCCACGTGGCCCGCGGGGGCCGAGCATCCCGGTGTCCCGACGGAGGGGTCACCGTAGCCGTCACCGTCCGTGTCCGCGTACCACCGGGCGGCGTCGACCGCGCCGGCCTCGTCCACCCGCCCGTCACAATCGTCGTCGTCGCCGTCACACCGCTCGTCCTCGCCGGGCGAGCGGAACGGATCGGCGTCGTCGCAGTCCTCGTCGTCGGCCACGTAGCCGGTGGGTGCGTCGCAAGCGTCAATCCGGTCGGTGCGGTCTCCGAAGCCGTCCGCGTCGAGGTCGGCGTACCAGGGCGGGGCATCCAGGGAGTCCTCGTCCACCTCGCCGTCACAGTCCTCGTCGCGCCCGTTGCACAGCTCATACGCGCCGGGAGCGACGTCGTCCGTCGTGTCGTCACAATCGCTCGCGTCCGCGAGGTGGCCCGGCGGCGCCTGGCACGCGGCGGCCGACGCCTCGGGGTCTCCGAAGCCGTCCGCGTCGGTGTCCGCGTACCAGCGGGGCGCATCGACCGCGTCCTCGTCGATCACGCCGTCACAGTCGTCGTCCTCGCCGTCACACGTCTCGTCGGCGCCGGGGAACACGGCCGCGTTCACATCGTCGCAGTCGCCGTCCGAGAGCGTGTACCCGGCGGGCGCCACGCACGCGAGGGCGGTGCCGCGGGAGGCGTTGCCCACGCCGTCCCCGTCGTTGTCGCGGTACCACGCCAGCTCCTCGCAGCCGCCCGTGTCCTCCTTCTCGAGGGGTACGGGGGCGGGGCCCGTACACGCGGCGAGGGTGGAGAGCAGGAGCAAGGCGCGATGCATCTCCCAACCCTTACCCGGCGGCGCAGTTCCTTGACAGGACGGTGGACAGGACGCCGCGGATCCACCTATCGTCGTCACCATGATGCGCCGCCTTCGCCCGTTTGTCACCTTGTCGAGCTTGTTGCTCGCAGGCTGCGTCGAGACCTCGATGACCTTCGGCGAGGACACGGACCGGCCGGGCAAGGACGACACGGACGGCGATGCCGACACGGATGTCGACGCGGACACGGACACCGATGCCGACACGGACACCGATACGGACACGGACACGGACACGGACACCGACTCCGACTCCGATACCGATACCGACACGGACACGGACACGGATACCGACACCGACGTGGACACCGGGTCGACCGCGTACGACTGCGCGAAGCTGCCGGACTTCAACCTCGGCGACACGACGATGACCGACGCGCGCGGCTACCACGGCGTCAGCTTCGATGACGACGGGAACCTGCTGGGGTGGGACGGCCGCAACGCCGTCGTGAAGAGCGCGTACGACGGCACGCGCGAGGTGTTCGTCCCGGGGCTCCGCAGCGTCGAGCAGATCGACCGCCTCCCCGACGGCGACTTCGTGCTGGCGGACGGCGCGAACGCTCGCCTCCTCCGCGTGACGCCGGACGGCGGCTCGGAGACCCTCGCGTCCGGCGTCGGCTACGTGTACGGGGTGACGGTGGGGCCGGACGGGATGGTGTACATCGCGGACGGCGGCGTGGCGCGGGTCGATCCGGCCACGGGCGAGCGCACCGTGCTCCTCCCGCAGCCCCCGAGCTGGACCGCCCACAGCCTCAACTTCAACCTGGACAGCACGCGCCTCTACATCGGCACGATCGGCCGCGGCGACGTGTTCTACTTTGAGCTCGACGCCGACCTGAACCCCGTCGGTACCCCGGTGCTGCTCCTCAATGTCACGGGCACCGGATGGCACGACGCCGTGGGGGTCGATGTGTGCGACAACGTCTACATCACCGACTACTCGAGCGGCGGCCTGTACCGCGTCGAGCCCGACCTCACGGTGGTGCAGATGGTCACCATCGACCGCACGTTGTACGGCCACGGGATGGAGTGGGGCAGCGGCCTCGGCGGCTGGCGCGACGACGCGCTGTACATGCCCCAGCCCTACAACGGCTCGACCATCCGCGAGGTCGTGCTCGGGATCCCCGACGGCGACACGGTCCGCACGTGGAACGGCGTGGCGACCCCCTGGTGAGCCGCGGTCCTTCGATCCTTCTGCTCTGGAGCCCCACCGAATGACGATTCTCCTGTACCTCCTGGCCTGCGTGGGCGACAGCTCCGACGACACCGGCAAGGGGGACGACACCGACGAGGTCGACACCGACACCGATACGGACGCCGACACCGACGCCGATACGGACGCCGACACGGACACGGATTCAAACCCGGTCGACCCCGCCACGGTGCCGCTCGACGGCGAGTGCGCGGACGATGTGCACTGGGGCGCCTTCCTCGTCGACAGCACCGAGGACTACGCGTACGTCACCGGCTCGCTCTCCTCCGGCGTGGTGCCCGTCGCGGTGCTCACCCGTGTGCTCGACTCGGGCGACTGCACGATCTGGCGCCGCGAGAACCCGTTCTGTGACCCGACCTGCGCGCCCGGCTACACCTGCGATCTGACGGGCGAGTGTGTCCCGTACCCGACGACCCAGGACCTCGGCACCGTGACCCTCACGGGGCTCTCCCAGGCCGTCACGATGGAGCCGCGCACCCCCGGCTACACCTACTTCGACACGTCGATCCCCAACCCGCCGTGGGTCGAGGGTGACCTGCTCGTGCTCGAGACCTCCGGGGGCGCCTACGAGCCGGTGACGTTGTACGGCGTGGCGCCCGCGCCGCTCGTGCCCGTGAGCCTCGACTGGGTGATCACCGAGGGCGCGCCGCTCGGCGTGGCGTGGGATGCCCCCGCGGGCCCCGTGCGCACCGAGCTCGTCCTGTCGCTCCGCATCGATCAACACGGCACCACGCCGTCCAGCATCGAGTGCGTGTTCGTGGACGACGGCGCCGCCGAGGTGCCCGCCGACGTGATCGAGACCCTCATGGGGTTCGGCGTCACCGGGTTCCCCGCGGGCGATCTCGTCCGCCGCACCGCCGACTCCACGCCGATCGGCGAGGGCTGCATCGATCTCACGGCCAGCTCCTCCCGCCTCGCGCACGTCGAGATCGAGGGGTACACGCCGTGCACCCGCGACGACGACTGCCCCGAGGGGCTGACCTGCAACGAGGCGCTGGAGCGCTGCGAGTAGCGGACGGTCCGGCCCTACCGACCGTGGGGGGCCGACAGGTCGAGCTCCGGGCCCACCGGCACGATGCGGTGGGGGTTGATCGACGGGTGGCTGTAGTAGTAGTGCCGCTTGATCGAGGCGAGATCACAGGTCGCCGCCACGCCCGGCATCTGGTACACCGCGCGCGTGTGCCCCCACAGGTTGGGGTACTCGCGCAGGGCGCGCACGTTGCACTTGAAGTGCCCGTAATAGACGAGGTCGAAGCGGAGCAACGTCGTGAACAGGCGCAGATCGGCCTCGGTGAACGCCTCTCCCGCCAGCCACTTGTGCGTGGCGAGGCGCGCTTCGAGCACGTCCAGCGTCGCGAAGAGCGCGAGGACGGCCTCCTCGTACGCCTCTTGCGTGGTGGCGAAGCCGGCGCGGTACACGCCGTTGTTGACCGTCTCGTAGATGCGGGCGTTGAGCGGGTCGATGACGGGGCGGAGCGCCTCGGGGTACAGGTCGTGCCCGGCCAGCGGGGCGTCGGGCCGTGCGAGCGGGCGGAGCGGCCCGTTCATCGAACGCAGCAGCTCGGACGACTCGTTGTTCACGATCGTGCCGGCGACCGTGTCCCAGAGGACCGGCACGGTGACCCGGCCCGTGTAGTGCGGGTCGGCGCGGGTGTAGACCTCGTGGAGGTGCCGGGCGCCGAAGAGCGCGTCCGGATGGGCCTCGGAGAAGCTCCAGCCGTGCTCGAGCATCTCCGGCTCGACCACGGAGACGGAGATCGCGGCCTCGAGCCCGAGCAGCGCACGGGCGACCAGCGTGCGGTGTGCCCATGGACACGCCATCGCGACGTAGAGGTGGTACCGGCCCGCCTCGACGGGGTGGGCGGCGCCCGCATCAGCGCTGACCGTGCCGCGGAAGTGGCTGTCCTTGCGGACGAAGCGGCCCCCGGTGGAGGTGGTGTCGTACCAGGCGTCCTGCCAGCGACCATCGACCAACAAGCCCATCTCGACCTCGGGAGGGACGGTCGATAACGCGGCGCGCCCGGGGGAGGGGGGAGCGGCGCCGACGGGGCTTCTTTGGGGCCGTGACGAATCGTGACAACAGCGCGGGCGCCGATCTTCCGAGAGAGGAGGCGTCCCCAGGAACCGTCATGACCACCGCGCCTCCCCTCGCTCTCCGCCTCCTCCCCCGCTCCGTGTCGGTCGCGTGGCTCGTCCGCCCCGCCCTGCTTCTCGCGCTCCTCGCGCCCGCGGCGGCGCGCGCCGAGACCGTCGAGGACGCCGATCGGGACGGCCTGACCGACATGTACGAGGAGATGGTCGGCACGGACCCGAACGACGACGACACGGACGACGACGGCCTGGTGGACGGCATCGAGGTGTGGGGCCTCACCGGGACGGATCCGCGCCTGTCCGACTCGGACGTGGACGGGCTGCTCGACGGCGAAGAGGACAGCGATCACGACGGCGCGATGGACGGCGGCGAGACCCACCCCCTGGTGGCCGACAGCGACGGTGGCGGGGTGGACGACGGGACCGAGGCGCGCTTCGGCACCGATCCGCTCAATGGCGCCGACGACGCGACCGACGGCGACAACGGCCGCGTGGACTCGGACGGCGACGGGGTCACCGACAGCGACGAGCGCGGCCTGCAGACCGACCCGTTCGACGCCGACTCCGACGGCGACGGCCTCTCCGACGGCGAGGAGCTGTACGTGACGGGCACCGATCCGACCGCCTGGGACTCGGATGCCGACGGCGTGCGGGACGGCGGCGAGGTGGGCGCGGACATGGAACGCACGGTGATCGAGCCGATCGCGCCGATCGGCGTCCCGATGGGCGGCGGGGGCCTCACGTGCTCGTCGACCGGGACCTCGGGCGCCGTGCCCGCGGGGCTCGGGCTGGTGCTCCTCGCGGCCCTCGCGCGCCGCCGCCGCGCCTGACACGGGCCGGGGCCCTGAGCGGCCCGACCAGGCTCTGAGGTTAGGCGACGGTCCATGTCGCCCCGCACCGCGCTCCTCGCCCTCGTGCTCGCCGGGTGCGCCCGGGGAGCCACCGTCCTCTCGGCTCCCGTCGAGCTCGCCCCCGCCACGCGCGCCTGGGGCGTCGCGGTGACGGATGTGCTCGCCCCCACGGCGCTCGGCGCTGCCGACGAGACGTTGTGCGCGTGGGCGAAGGGGGAGGCGCCGCCCGCCAACGTGACGCGCTGGGTGGCCGAGGGGCGGCTCCGGTTCCGCGTGCTCGTGGTCGACGGGCCGCATGCGCGCGTGCCGAACGGAGCCGCGTCGGAATCTCTCTCCGCCGAGACCCTGTCCGCGCAGGTCAAGGCGCTCGCGGCGCCGGAGATCACGCTCGCGGAGCGGTGTGGAACCCCGCGGCCCCGCGGCATCCTCGTGCTCGCCGACCGCGACGCCTCGTACGGCGCGGTCGCCGACGCGGTGGAGCTGGCGCGCGTGGACGGGGGCTACCTCGACGCCTGGCTGGCCGTGGACGCGCCCGTGTCCGAAGTGCGCCCGCCGCCCGGCTTCCAGCCGGGGGTGCCCGTGGTCGCGCTCGTTGCCCCCGATGGCCGTGTCGCGCTCTCCAACCGCGAGGGCCGGGGCTACGAGGGCGCGCCGGGTGCGCTCGCGGCGCCGCTCGCGGCGGTGGGCGCCCCCGGGAAGGTCGGCTGCGCCACGATCAGCGGCCAGCCCGTGTTGCCGTGGGCCACGGCGCTCGCGGCGATGGAGGCGCTCCGCGGCGAGGGCGTGGAGCTGCAGGCGCTCGACCTGGAGGGGGCGCCCGGCGCCGCGGCCGAGGCGCGCGCGACCCCGCCGCCGCGGGCAGAGCGGACCTGGCCACTGGACACCACGATCGCGGCGGTGCCCGCGCGGACGCTCTCCCGCTGTGGCGATGCCCCGATGGGCTGGTGGTGTGACCACCTCTGCCTGCCGGAGGGCGAGCCGCAGGTGGTGGCCGCCGCGCCCGCTACCGACGGGCGCCCGCTCGGCGAGCTGGTCTACACGGCCCACCGCATCGTGCTCGTGGAGGGTGGACGAACGGAGGCGCTGTACGACGACGGGGTGCTCCCGCCGCCCGCGGCTGCGGCGCCGTTCGCGCCCCCCTGCCCGGGTGCGGAGCGCTGGCTCGTGTTCGAGGCGGCCACGGAGTCTGGCGTCCTCGTGGGGGCCGGGCGCGGGGCGCTGTCCTCGCTCGCGCCTTCGTTCCCGCCGACCCTGGCGGCGGTGCAGGACGCGGTCGGGTGGCGCCGGGCGATCGAGGCGGGCACGGCGCCCTGGGACGAGGTCCGCGCCGCGGCCGCCGGAGAGGGGCCGCGTGCGCGCCTCGCCTGGGACGCGCTCGTGAACCCGGCGTGGCACGACGGGGGCGTGGACGCCGCGCTGCGGGACGCGGACGGGCGGATCCGCGCGGCGCCGCCCGTGCCCGCGGCCGCCGACCTCTGCGACGGCGCGGGGGCTCCGTAGTCAGACCAGGATGGTGCGCGCCGACTTCGTGGTCTCCTCGGCGTTGCCCGTGGGGCGCGGCGGCACCACGAGCCCGCGCTGGACGGCGGGCCGCGCGGCGATGCGGTCGGACCACGCGGCGAGCGCGTCGAGGCCGGTGACGTCGATGCCGGACCACGCGTGCGTGTGGGTCCAGCTCCAGTTGGCGATGTCGGCGATGGAGTAGTCCCCCGCGAGGTAGTCCCGGTCCTGGAGGCGCCGGTCGAGCACCTCGAGCAGGCGGCGGCCCTCGCGCTGGTAGCGCTCGATCGCCCACGGCAGCTTCACGGGCGCGTAGCGGGCGAAGACGTTGGCCTGTCCCATCATCGGCCCCACGCCGCCCATCTGGAACATGAGCCACTGCGTCACGACGGAGCGCCCCTTCGTGTCCGTCGGCATCAGCCGGCCCGTTTTCTCGGCGAGGTAGAGGAGGATGGCGCCCGACTCGAAGACCGCGAAGTCTTCATTGTCGTGGTCCACGATTGCGGGGATCCGGCCGTTCGGGTTGATGGCCAGGAACTCGGGCCGCTTCTGCTCCATGGCGGACAGGTCGATGGCGCGCACGGTGTAGGGCAGGCCGAGCTCTTCGAGCGCGATGGAGGCCTTCCAGCCGTTGGGGGTGGGCGAGGTGTACAGGTCGATCATCGAGACTCCCGTTGAACTTCTCTAACTTCGGGCCGAGGAGATCGAGCCCACGAGACGGACCGCGATCGCGGCGATAGCCTGTGGTCGCAGACTCCCTGGAGGCTTTTGTGCTCACTGACACGCGTTGGGTCCGTCGTCTCGGCCGTCATCTCGGCGGCGCGTTCGTCCTCGCCGCCGCGCTCGCGGTCGTGGTCCCCAGCCTCGCGCAGGCGGGCATGACCGTCTCCGGAAAGCCGAAGATCAGCTTCTTCGCGGTCGGCAGCCCCGGCTTCCTCGACATCGAGGGAGAGTCCACGGTCGTCACCGCCGCGGATGACGGCACGAAGCTCTCCTTCGTCGTCCCGATGACCTCGGTCACGTCCGGGATCGACCTGCGGGACGACCACATGAACAACGAGTACGTCAAGGTGGCGCAGTTCCCGAACGCCACGTTGACCCTCGCGAAGGCCGACGTGAAGTGGCCCGCCGCGCTCGCCGAGTCGGCCACCGGCACGGTCAAGGGCACGTTCAACGTGCACGGTGTCGATCAGCCGGTCGACATCGCCTACACCGTAAAGAAGAGCAAGACCGGCTACCGCGTGAACGCCAAGTTCCCCTTCGACGTGACGAAGCACGGCATCGCGATCCCGTCGTACCTCGGCATCACCGTCGATCCGAAGATGAACGCCGACGTGCAGGTCGACCTCGTCGATGGCTAACGTCCGCGCCGTCCGTCTCCTCCGCGCCGTGCTCGCTCTGGCCGCCGTCCTCCTGGCCCTCCTCCCCGGGCGGGCCGAGGCGTACCCGTGGATGATCCGCCACGGCTACACCAACTGTGCCCAGTGCCACGTCGATCCCTCCGGCGGCGGCGTCCTGACCGAGTACGGCCGCGGCCAGGGCGAGATCCTGGTGCGCACCCACTACAAGAAGATGACCGAGGCGCCGGGGAAGCAGGCCGAGTTCCTGTTCGGGCTGCTCCCGCTGCCGGACCAGGTGCTCCTGCAAGCCGACGTGCGGTCGATGTTCATCCCGCAGCCCGGCAACATGCGCTTCATCCTCATGCAGGGCGATCTGCGCGCCGCGGTGAAGGCCGGGCCCTTCCTCGCGACCGGCACGCTCGGCACGGTGAGCGAAGGCGGGCAGGGCGCCTGGGTGACCGGGAACGACACCGGCTGGAACCTGGTCGCGCGCGAATACTGGGCCGGCATCACGCCGGCGAAGGGCTGGATGATCAAGGCGGGGCGCATGAACCTGCCCTACGGCATCCGCACCGAGAACCACATCCTCTACACCCGCAGCGCCACCCGCACGACCACGAACGACGACCAGCAGGTCGGCGCCGCGGTCAGCTACGTGTCCAAGCGCTTCCGCGCCGAGGTGATGGGCATCGCGGGCAACTTCCAGGTGCGCCCCGACGTGTTCCGCGAGCGCGGCTACTCGCTCTACGGCACGTGGGCCCCCGAGAAGACGCTGGAGCTCGGCGTGTCGAGCCTCGTCACCGTCTCCGAGGCCGACGTGGAGACCCTCGCGCCGCGGCTACGGCAGGCGCACGGCGTGTTCACCCGCTACGCGCCCATCGAGCCGCTCGCGATCCTCGCCGAGGCGAGCGTGCTCATGAGCAACGACGCGGGCACCGCCTCCACCGGGCTGGTCGCCAACGCCGTGCTCGACTGGGAGCCCAAGCAGGGCATCCACCTGATGGGGATCGGCGGCTATTGCGACCCCTCGTTCGCCGACCCGGCGGCGCCCGCGTACACCGCCGGCGGCGCGGTCCAGTGGTTCCTGGCCCCGCGCTTCGATCTGCGCGTGGACGTCATGCAGGGCGTCCTCTACTGCACCCCGGGCGCGGAAGCGCGGCCCCTGGGCCTCCTCCAAGGCCACGTCTACCTGTAGGAGGTCGCGATGCTGATTCTCTCCCTGATCGCGTCGGCGTGGGCCTCCTCGTCGTACCCCGGCGCCCTCGAGACCGAGCTGGACATGCCGTGCGCGCCCACGTGCACGGTGTGCCACTCGACCAACGCCGGTGGGCAGGGCACGGTGGTGCAGCCCTTCGGCCTCGCGATGCTGGACCGCGGCCTGACCGGCGCGGGCAACATCGCCGGGCTCACGGAGGCGCTCGACGTCATGGCGGCCGACGCGGTGGACAGTGACGGCGACGGCACCTCCGACCTCGACGAGCTGGTCCTGGGTGCCGACCCGAACCCCGACGCGGCTGTGTTCTGCGACATCGACGGCGGAGGCGAGGTCGTGGTGCCGATCTACGGGTGCTTCGAGGGCAGCGGAAGTGCGGCCGGCATGGGCCTCGGCGCGCTGCTCGGGCTCATGGCGCTGCGGCGTCGGGCTCGCCGCGCCCCGTAGGGGACGTTCGCGACTCGACCACGATCCGCCCCGGGAAGATGACGGCGGTGAGGAACCCGCCCTTGCCGCACCCGGTGTCGGTCGCGAACACCTGCCCGCGCACCCACGCGTCTTCCTTGTCGGCCAGCGTGTACTCGGAGAGCTCCGGCGGGAGCAGCCCTGTCGGCGTGTGCCCCACGACGATCTGTTTGCCCTCGTAGGCGCGGAAGAACGACGTGGAGCGGGTCCAGAGCAGGGCGGTCGGCGGGTCTACCTGGGAGGGGTGCGCCCACCGCTCGCCGATGCGCGGCACACCGGCGTGCACGTAGATGGCGTGGTCGTCCTCGTACCAGTAGGGCAGCGCGCGCATCCAGGTGACCACGTCCGCCGGGAAGAAGGAGCCCTCGAGCAGGGCGGCGAAGTCGTTCGGGTCTCCGGTGAAGGAGGCGAGGCACTCGCGCGCGCCGTTTCCGCGCGGCAACACGAACTCGGGCCAGCCCTGGTCGACCACGCGCAGCCAGGCGTCCTCGTGGTTGCCGCGCAGGCACACGATGCGCGCCTCGGTGAGCATCGGCAGCACCTCGCGGATCCAGCGGATGACCCCGGCGGAGTCCGGGCCGCGATCGACGTAGTCGCCCAGAAACACGATCGTGTCCGTGGCGTCGAGCGCCGGGAGGTTGTCCCAGAGCGCCAGGAGGTGGACGAGATCGCCGTGGATGTCGCCGATGGCGACGGTGCGTGCGGACACGGGCCCACCGTATCACACGGGAGGAACCGTGCTTTGGGGTGGGCCTCCCAGGGTGCGGAACGGGGGGCGCGGGCTCGGCGGAATCCGAACTCCCGAAGCTGTACAGCTGGGCGCGCAATTCGGAGTCCGCCGTGTGCAGAGGCGGCGCTGGACAGTAGAAGAGGCGGGGAGGCCCCTGGATGCTTTCGGCGCACGACTTCCTCGTAAACCTCGCGCTCGTCCTGTGTGTCGCGGCGTTTGCCACGGTCGTGTTCCAGAAGCTACGCCAACCGTTGGTGCTCGGCTACATCCTCGCCGGCCTCATCGTCGGGCCGCACGTGCCCGTGCCCATGGTCGCCGATCACGACGTGGTCGAGGCGCTCGCCGAGCTCGGCGTCATCCTGCTCATGTTCTCCCTCGGGCTCGAGTTCCGCTTTGCGAAGCTGCTCAAGATCGCGCCGAACGGGGGGTTGATCGCGGTGATCGAGGTGAGCCTGATGGCGTCCCTCGGGTACCTGGTCGGCCTCGCCTTCGGGTGGACCACGCTCGAGTCGTTGTTCACGGGCGCCGTGGTGTCCATCTCCAGCACGAGCATCATCGCGAAGGCGTTCGACGAGCAGGGCGTGACCGGACGGCGGCGCGAGCTCGTGTTCGGCATCCTGATCGCCGAGGATCTGCTGGCCATCCTGCTCATGGTCGCCCTCTCCATCCTGGCGTCCGGGCAGGAGCTCTCCGCCGCCCAGCTCGGCACCGCCGCGCTTCGCCTGGGCGTGTCCCTCTTCACGATGGTGGCCGTCGGCCTGCTCGTGGTGCCCCGGCTGTTCCGCTACATCGTGGCCCAGGGGCGCGCGGAGACCACGACGGTCGCCGCCGTGGGCCTCTGCTTCGCCGTCGCCCTCGCGTCGCAATCGCTCGGGTATTCGAGTGCGCTCGGCGCCTTCCTCGGGGGCATGCTCGTCGCGGAGTCGGGCCACGGCGAGGAGGTCGAGCACGCCGTGCGCCCCGTGCGCGACGTGTTCGCGGCCCTCTTCTTCGTCGCGGTCGGCATGTTGATCGACCCGATGCTGGTGCTCGAGAACATCGGCCCCGTGGTCGTCCTCTGCCTCGTGGTCGTGATCGGCAAGGTGGTGGCGGTGTCGCTCGGCGCGTTCCTCGTCGGAAACGGCAGCCGCACGTCCATCCAGGCCGGCATGAGCCTCGCCCAGATCGGCGAATTCTCGTTCATCCTCGCCGGGCTCGGCGCCACCTTGGGGGCCACCCGCGGCTTCCTCTACCCGGTCGCCATCGCCGTCTCCGCGGTCACGGCGTTCACCACGCCCGCGTTCATCCGCGCGGCCGACAAGGTCGCCGATCGCCTCGATCACAAGCTCCCCGACCGCATGCAGACCCTCTCCTCGCTCTACGGCGCGTGGATCGAGGCGTTGAGCTCGGCGGCGCCCATCGAGGGCCGGCGCGCGCGCGTGCACAGCAAGCTCCGCATCCTGGCGCTGGACGCGTTGGCCCTCGTGGCGCTCATCGTGAGCCACTCGTTGTTCGGCGGCTCGGTGGCGGCCTACATCAGCCCCCTGCTCAGCATCGACGAGGCGGTCGCCAACTGGGTCGTCACCGTGCTCGTGTTCACGTTCGCCGCGCCCGTGTTCGTCGGCATCGTGCGCGCCAGCGGGAGCCTGGGCGAGGTCATCGCGGAGCCGCTGCGCTCGGACGCCAGCATCGTCAACCGCTCGCCCGCGCGGCACCGCGTGCTGATCACCATGCTCCAGCTCGCCGTGTTGCTGCTCGTCGGCCTGCCCGTCGTGGCCCTGACCCAGCCCTTCCTCCCGCCCTTCCGCGGCGCGGTGGTGCTCGGGTTGGTGCAGTTCGGGCTGGCGGTCCTGGTGTGGCGGCGCGCGGCCGACATGCAAGGCGAGGTCCGCTCGGGTGCCGAGTCCGTGCTCGCCGCGGTCCGTCGGCACGCGGCGCTCGACGAGCGGCCCGTCACCCCGGCGCTGCCCGCCCCGGTGCCCGCCGAGCTCGCGTTTCCCGTCCCCAGCTCGCTCGGCGTCGCGATGGCCCTGCGCCTCGATCACGGAGACGCGGCGGTGGGGCGCACCCTCATCGACCTGAACCTGCGCAGCCAGACGGGCGCTACCGTGCTCGGCATCACCGGGCTCGACGGCGAGGCGCGCGTGCCGACCGGCCGGGAGCGGCTCCTGGAGGGCCACATCCTCGCGATCGCGGGCACGCGGGACGCGATCGACGCGGCGTGTCGGGTTCTCCAGACCGGCGATCCTGTGGCGGGCGGCTCGGCTGCGTAGCCTGCGCCGAGAAGAGCTCCTGCTGGCCGCCGCGCTGGCGTTGTCCGCCGCGTACTTCGCGTGGCGCGGCTGGCCGTTCTCGCCCCTGCTCGGGACGGAGATCTTCCTCTACTTCCTGCTCGACTTCCAGTTCATCGCGGTCGGGTACGTCACGTGGCGGCTGTGGCGCGACGGGGCCGGATTCCTGCGGTCGGTGCGGACCCGCGCTGGCGTCGGGCGTGTGCTCGCGTTCGTGCGGGTCGTGGCGCCGGTCTACGTCGTACAGGCGCTCTACGCGAACTGGCTCGCGGTGGTGCCGTTGGTGCAGCCGCGGCTCTACGATCACGTGTTCGTGGCCCCCGAACTCTGGTTGTTCGGCTCCTCGATGACACGCTGGATGTCCCTCCCGAACGATCCCGCGATCACGTTCCTCATCGACTTCGCGTACCTGCTCTTCTTCACCTGGATCGCGCTCACGATGGTGATCCTCTTCGTGCGCGAGGGGGAGCGGGCCGCGCGGCGCTTCGTGGGGGCGCTCGTGCTCTCGACAGCCGTTTCTACCGTCATCCTGGTGGCCTTCCCCACGCTCGGCCCCGCCTTCCTCGACCCCGCGAGCGTCGCCCCCATCGCGGACGCGATGTTCCGCACGGACCACTTCCAGGCGGTGTCACGCGCCTTCCGCGCCGAGGTGCTCGCCGATCCTGCGGGCTTCTCGCTCGTGCCCTTCCTCGGCGTGAGCGCGTTTCCGAGCATGCACGTGGGCCACACGTTCCTCGCGTTGACGTTCCTCTGGCCGCGCCATCGTGTCGCGTTCCAGCTGTTCCTGCTCCCCGTGCTCGGCGCGTGGATCGGCACCGTGTACCTCGGCTGGCACTACGCGATCGACGGGGTGGCGGGCATCTGCATTGCGATGGGCGCGCGTTGGCTCGTGACGCGCTGGCTGCCCTACGAGGGCCCCACCGGGGGCTCGGCCGCGGGCCACGGCTCCAGCGCGATCTCGAACCGGCCGAAGTCGTAGGGCACACCGCCCGCGGCCTGGGCGTGCACGAGCCGTTCGCGCAGGCCCTTGCGACGGAGGTCGGCCGCGCGGTGGTAGCAGAAGGGGTTGTTGCCGCGGCGCCCGAGCGTGGTGTGGGCGGTGAAGGAGCAGCCGGCGCGGCACACGTCGGCGTAGTAGCAGGTCTTGCAGTAGCCCCAGAGCTCGGCGGTGGTGCGGTCGCGCACGAACCGGATCGCCTCCGCGTGGGCCCAGATCTCCTCGATGGCGAGGGTGCGCACGTTGCCGCCCGTGTAGGGCGCGGTCGGCAGGGACGGGCAGGCCTTGACCGTGCCGTCGGACTCGATGCTGATGGTGTAGATGCCGGCGATGCAGCCCTGCCAGTACACCGCGTCGCGGCCGACGCGGGAGCGGAGCACGGTCTCGTGCGGGCCGTAGTAGCCGATGTTGTTGCCCGCCTGCACGTCGAACCGGCGCTTGAGATCCCCCGCCTCCCACGCGCGCGGCGTCACGACGGCGGCGAGCTGGATGGCGGCCAGGGTGTCCATCACGTCGAGGATCTGCCAGGGCTCGAGGATCCACTCGGGGTGGTCCGCGGCGTTCCCCATGGGGACGGTGAGCTGGGCGCGCCAGGCGCCGACGTGGTGGTCGCGGAGCAGCTCCGCGGTCTCCCGGAGGCGCGTGTGGTTCAGGCGGTTGACCTGGGTGTTCACGCTGGTCGGCAGGCCGGCGGCCCGGCTCGCGTCGAGCGCACGGAGGGCGGCGGCGTGGCTGCCCGTGTTGCCGCGGAGCACGTCGTGCACGTCGGCGGGGCCGTCGATCGAGAGTCCGATCGCGTAGAGGCCGGCGGCCTTGAGCGCGTCCGCGCGCTTGGGGGTGAGCGCCCGCCCGCCGGTCTGCATCGTGACGAGCATGCCCTCGCCGGCCAGGAAGGTGACGATCTCCATCAGGTCGGGCCGCAGGTAGGCCTCGCCGCCGATGAGGGTCACCTCCTGCGTGCCGAGCCGCGCGAGCGCGCGCCCCACCTCGCGCACCTCCTCCGTGGAGAGCTCGCTGCTGCGGGCGCTGCCGGCCCGCGAGCCGCAGTGCTGGCAGGGCTGGTCGCAGCGGAGCGTGAGCTCCCACACGGCATAGAGCGGCTTGGGGATGCCCTCCTCGCCGGGGAGGGGGGTGCGGCGGAGGGGTGTCGACATGGCCGGGAGTGTAGCCGACGCCTCCGCAAGATCGAGGCCCGTTTCGCCGCGGGCTGAGCTACAGTCCCCGACATGAAGCTCCACCCTTGTCCGTCCTGCGCGTGCCACATCGCTACCGACGCTATGTCGTGCCCCCAGTGCGGCGCCGCCCTGGCCAGGGACACGGCCGGCAGCACCCGTGACTTCCGGCTCCCCGCCGCCGCGATCCTCATGGGGCTCGCGCTCGGCGGGTGCATCGGCCAGAGCACCGCGCTCTACGGCGTCGCGATCACCGACAGCGGCAAGGGCTCGGACCCCGACGGTGATGGCTACGTCGGCGTGGACGACTGTGACGAGGGGGATCCCGAGATCCATCTCGACGCGACCGAGACCCCGGGCGACGGCGTCGACTCCAACTGCAACGACGAGGACGACACCTGATGCCGCTCCATCCGTGCCCGTCCTGCGCGTGCCACGTCGCCACCGACGCAGGCGCGTGTCCGCACTGCGGGGCCTCGATCCCCGTCACCGCCCGCGACTTCCGCCTCCCCGCGGCTGCCCTCCTGATGGGCCTCGCGCTCACCGCGTGCACCTTCCCGCAGCCGCAGGCCAAGTACGGCATCGCCATCAACGACACGAGCGAGGCGTTCGACGGGGACGGGGACGGCTACGTCCTGGCCGACGACTGTGACGATGAGGACGACACGATCCACCCCGATGCCGAGGAGACCCCGGGCGACGAGATCGATTCGAACTGCAACGAGGACGACGACACCTGATGCCGCTGCACATCTGTCCCGCCTGCGCCTGCCACGTGGTGCAGGGCGCCTCGACGTGCCCCCACTGCGGCGCGTCCGTCTCCTCGACGACCCCCGGGCTCTCCGGCGCCGCCCTGCTGATGGGGCTCGCGCTCACCGCGTGTACCACCTCCGAGCCCCCGCCCCAGGCCCAGGACATGTATGGGGTCGCGGTCTTCGACCAGGACGGGGACGGCTTCGACGAAGACGAGGACTGCGACGAGAGCGACCCGGAGATCAACCCCGGCGCCGACGAGACCCCGGGCGACGGCGTCGACTCCAACTGCAACGAGGACGACGACACATGAGGCGCCTCCTTGCTCTGCTCCCCCTGCTTGCCGCCTGCGCCAGCCCCGCGATGCCCTTCGTCCCCGAGGCGCAGGCCAACAGCTGCGGCTCCATTTCCAACGCAGACCTGCGGTACTACTGCCAGAGCAGCTGCGGCTCCATCTCGGATGCCGATCTGCGCTACTTCTGCCAGGGCAGCTACGGCTCGATCAGCAACGCGGACCTGCGCTACTACGGCCAGTCCAGCTGCGGCAGCATCAGCAACGCGGACCTGCGCTACTACTGCTCGGGCAGCTACGGCTCGATCTCGGCGTCGGACCTGCGTGCGTACGGGCAGGGCAACTGCGGCTCCATCGGCGAAGCCGACCTGCGGTACCTCTGCCAATCGGGAAAGCGGTACCCCGGGCGCCATTAAGCGGCCGCTGAACGTGCCGCCTTGACGATCGCGGCCCGGTGGGCGACGCTGCTCGGCCACGGGAGCGAACGATGGAGTCGAGCGTACGTCGGTTCGAGATGGTCGAGGGGAGCGCCAGCAAGTTCTGGGAGGTGCGCCAGGACGGGGCCGCCTTCACGGTGACGTACGGCAAGATCGGCACCGCCGGCCAGAGCAAGACCACGCCGTGCGCCAGCGCGGACGCGGCGAAGGCCGAGGTCGACAAGCTGGTTCGCGAGAAGACGAAGAAGGGCTACCAGGAGATCGGCGCCGGCATCGAGAAGAACTGGCGCCCGCCCGCCGATCTCGGCCTCGCGCACGTCGAGCGCTTCCTCAACTACAAGGTCACGGGCTTCAACCCCTCCGCTGACCCGGACGACCAGGACGAGGAGTCCGCACGCCGCGACCTGCCGGCGCTGCGCGATCTGGACAAGCGCGCCTTCCGCGTCGGCATCAGCTACGACGACTCCGACGAGGACTTCACCACCCGTCTCGACGCGTTGTTCGCCGACAAGCGCATCGGCGAGCTGCGCGCCCTCGTCATCGGCCCGTGGTTCTCGGAGGTGTGCGAGGAGGGGCCGACCACGCTCTTGGAGCGGCTGATCACGCGTGGTTCGAAGCTCGCGGCGCTCAAGGGCCTGTTCGTCGGGGACGTGGAGAGCGAGGAGGCCGAGATCTCCTGGCTCCACCAGTCCGACTACGGGCCGGCGCTCGCGGCGCTCCCGCAGCTCGAGGAGCTCGTCGTCCGCGGCGGCGAAGGCCTGCGGTTCTCGAGCCTACGGCACGCGAACCTGCGCGCGCTCACGGTGCAGTCGGGCGGCCTCGGCGGCGACACCGTGCGCGACATCGTCAACGCCGAGCTGCCCGAGCTCCGCGTGCTGACGTTGTGGCTCGGCACCGACGACTACGGCGGGGACAGCACCGTCGAGGACCTCGCGCCGCTGCTCTCCGGCGATCGGTTCCCCAAGCTCGAGCACCTCGGCCTCCAGGACAGCGAGAACGCCGACGCGATCGCGATCGCCGTGGCGAAGTCGCCGCTGCTCGCGCGCCTCTCGGGCCTCGATCTGTCGATGGGCACCCTCTCCGACGCAGGCGGGCAGGCCCTCCTGGACAGCCCGCACGTCAAGGGGCTGAAGCACCTGAACCTGCGGTACCACTACCTCTCGGCGGACATGGTGAAGAAGATCCGCGCGCTCGGCATCGAGGTGAACACCTCCGAGCGCCAGGACGCCGACGGCGAGGATCGCTACGTGGAGGTCGCCGAGTAGTGCCCACGGCGCGCGTCGCACGCGGCCTCGTCGTCGTCGCGGTCCCGGGCGACAAGCGTGCGCGGGCCCTCGCGGCGGCCGCGGAGCACGGCGGCGGGCAGGCGATCACCTGGGTGTCCTGGGCGGAGGCGCTCGCGGCGCCCGGGGTGGTCGGCGCGCGTGGCCGCCCGGGGGACTGGCTGCGGGTGGACTCCCCCGGCGCGGATGACGCGACGTGGCATGCGCTGGCGCACCTCGGGGGTTCATCGGGGGTGGTACCTCCCGGCGAGTGGCGGCCCGGGCGGGCGTGGGCGCGGGGCCTCGCTGCGGCGTTGACGGCCGTGGCGGGTGGAGCGGCGCACCTCGTCGCGACCCACCCGCACGTCGTCGCGATGACGGACAAGCTCGCGTGTCATCACGCCCTGGTCGCCGGCGGGGTGCCGGTGCCCGACACGGTCGAGGCGCCCGAGACGGTCGCGGCGCTCCGGGCGTGGGTGGCCGCCGAGCGCCGCCCCGCCGTGTTCGTGAAGCCGCGCTGGGGGTCCTCGGGCGCCGGGGTGCTCGCGTGGCGGCGGAGCGGCGAGCGGGAGCAGCTGGTGACGACGGCGTCGTTGCAGGCCGACGGGCGCCTCTTGAACGACAAGCACCTGCACACGTACACGGACCGCGTTGCGATCGACCGGCTGCTCGGGACGGTCCTGGGCGACGGCGCCATCGTCCAGCGGTGGATCCCGAAGGCGACGACCGGCGGTGCTGGCGGGGGCCCGTTCGACCTGCGCGTGCTCGTGGTCGGGGGCCGCGTGGCCCAACGTGTGGCCCGGGTGGGGCGGGGCCCGATCACCAACCTGCACCTCGACGCCACGCGCGCCGATCCCGACGTGGTGCTCGCGCCGTTCGGCCCCGCCACCGTCCACGAGGTGCACGCCGCCTGCCTCGCCGCGGCCGCGTGTTTCCCCGGGCACCGCGCGATCGGCGTCGACGTGATGGTCGATCCGCGCGGCCGCCCCTTCGTGCTCGAGTGCAACGCCTGGGGCGACTACCTCCCCGGCCTCCTGGTCGATGGGCTCGACAGCTACGGAGCGCAGCTCCGCGATCTGCGGGAGGCGGCGTGATCTCCATCCCGCGGCCCCGCGCTCTGTTGCTCGACCTCGACAACACGCTCGTCGATCGCGACGCCGCGTTCGCCGCGTGGGTGGCGAGCGTGGTCCCGCCGGAGGCCGTCGCGACCATCGTGGCGCTCGACGCCGGCGGCTACGGGGACAAGCCCGCGCTCTACCGCGCGGTGGCACGCGCCGCGGGCCTCGATCTCGTGGACGCGCGCGAGTCCTTCCACACCTCCTTCCCGAGCTTCTTCCGGCTGAGGGCGGACGCGGACGGGCTCCTCGCCGCGTTTTCGGGACTGACCGTCATCGTCACCAACGGCGCCCGCCGCCTCCAGCGCGCCAAGATCGCCCACGCGGGGCTCGAGGGGCGCGTCGACCACGTCGTCGTGTCGGCGGAGCTGGCCGTCGAGAAGCCCGATCCCGCCATCTTCCTGGCGGCCCTGGCCCGCGCGGGCTGCGCGCCGGACGAGGCGCTCATGGTCGGCGATCACCCGGTCAACGACATCGCCGGCGCGCAGGCCGTCGGCATCCCCGCGGTGTTCGTGCGGTCGCCCTGGTTCGCGGACCCGGTCGGGGTGGCGGCGGTGACGCTGCTCTCGGAGATCACGTGGTCGTGATCGGGACCGACGTGCGCCTGGAGACCGAGCCCCGCGTCGACTTCCGCGCCGCCTTCGGCGCTCGCGATCTGTTGATCCTCACGCTCGACGCGCTCCGCTACGACGTCGCCACCCTCGCGCTCGCGGAGGGGCGCACCCCGAACCTCGCCGCGCTGCTGCGGAACGGCTGGGAGGAGCGCCACTCGCCGGGGAGCTTCACCCTCCCGGCGCACGAGGCCTTCTTCACCGGGTTCTTCCCCACGCCAGCCACGCCGGGGCCCCACATCCGCCCGATCGCGCTGCGCTTTCCGGGGTCGCGCACGATCGCCAGGGACACGCTGGTGCTCGACGGTCCCTGCCTGATCGGGGCGTATGCGAAGGCGGGCTACCACACGATCTGCATCGGCGGCACCGGCTTCTTCGACCCGCGCTCGCCGCTCGGCGCCGCGCTCCCCGGCCGGTTCGCCGAGGCGCACTGGTCGCGCGCGATGGGCGTCACCAGTCGGCATGCGTCCGCGTTGCAGTTCGCCCTCGCAGCCGAGCGCCTCGCCGCGGTCCCCCCGACCACCCGCGCGCTCCTGTTCGTCAACGCCGCCGCGACCCACCCGCCGACCCGCCCGTTCCTCCGCGCCGCGCGGGCTGTCGGTCAGGCACCCTCTGAGAGCGTCGCCACACAAGCCGCCGCGCTGGCCGACCTCGACCGCCACCTCCCCGTGCTCCTCGACGCGTTGCGCGCCCGCGGTGGCGCCGTCGGCATCGTGTGCGCCGACCACGGCACGTGCTTCGGCGAAGACGGCTACGTGGGCCATCGCGTCGCGCATCCGATGGTGTGGACCGTGCCATACGCCGAGGTAGAGGTGGCCCCGTGACCCGGAACGAGAGCCTGCGCGACCTGCTCGCCTCGGGCGAGTACCTCTCCTACGCCTACGCGTACCCGCACAAGACGACGTACCGCACGCTCGCGCCGCCCGTCGGCCTGCGGGAGCTCTGGGCCGGCGAGGACCGCGCCGCCTTGTTCCTGTACGTGCACGTGCCGTTCTGCGAGCAGCGGTGCGGCTTCTGCAACCTGTACACCCAGGTGCAGCCGAAGGCGGGCGTCGAGGCCCGCTACGTCGCGGCCGTGGAGCGCCAGGCGGCGGTGGTGGCCGAGGCCCTCGCCGATCCCACGGGCCCCGCCCGGTTCCTCCAGCTCGCCATCGGCGGCGGAACGCCCACCTTCCTCGGGGCGGCGCTCCTGGAGCGGGTCTTCGCGGCGGCGCGGCGGCTGGGCGCGGCGAACGTGCCCACGTCCATCGAGGTCTCGCCCGGCACGCTCGACGACGACCAGCTCGGCGTCCTCGTCGCCAATCGTGTCACGCGCGTGAGCGTGGGCGTGCAGAGCATCCTCCCGAACGAGACCGCCGCGGTGCAGCGCGGGCAGGCCCTCCGCGACGTGGAGCGCGTGGTGCGGCGGCTCGCGGACGTGGTGCCCGTGTGCAACGTCGACCTCATCTACGGCCTGCCCGGCCAGACCGCGGACACCCTGCGCCGCTCCATCGACCACGTCCGCGACCTCGGCGCCAACGAGCTGTACCTCTACCCTCTCTACGTGCGGCCCCTCACCGGCCTCGGCCGCCGCGACGGCTGGGACGACCACCGCCTCGCGTTGTACCGGGCGGGGCGCGAGCACCTGTTGGCGCTCGGGTGGGAGCAGGGCTCGATGCGGCTGTTCCGGGCGCCGGGTGCGCCGGAGGGCGGCGTGCGGGCTGCTGGTGGCGCCGTGTACCGCTGCCAGGATGACGGCATGGTCGGCCTCGGCGCGGGTGCGCGCTCCTACACGCGCGCGTTGCACTACGCGAGCCCGTACGCGGTGAGCCAGGGCGCCATCCGCGCCGGCATCGAGGCGTGGATGGCCCAGACCGACGCCGACTTCGCCCACGCGCGGCACGGCATCCGCCTGGAAGAGGAGGAGCGCCGCCGCCGCTTCGTGCTGCTCTCGCTGTTGGAGGCCGGGCTCGATCGGGCCGCGTATGTCGCCCGCTTCGGCGCCGACGTGCTGGTGCACCTCCCCGAGCTCGCGGAGGCGGTCGACGCGGGGTTGGTGACAGAGGCCGACTCCGGGTTGGGCCTGACCGAGGCGGGGTTGGAGCGCTCGGACGTGCTGGGACATTGGTTGCAGTCGGCCGCCGTGCGCGCCGCGCGGGCCGGGTGGGAGGCGGCGTGAGCCGCCCGCTGGAGATCTTGTGGCGGGGGCCCCTGGATAGTTGCAACTACGGGTGCGGCTATTGCCCGTTCGCCAAGCGCGCGCCCCGTCGCGCGATGTTGGCCGCCGACCGCGCCGCCCTAGCGCAATTCGTGGCGTGGGTGGAGGCCGCGTCGCAGTGGTCGTTGGAGCTGCTGTTCACACCCTACGGCGAGGCCCTGGTGTGGCCGTGGTATCGCGATGCCCTCGCGCGGATCTCCCACCTCCCGCACGTGCGCGGCGTGACCATCCAGACCAACGGATCCGCGCCGATGGCGTTCGTCGAGGCGGCGAATCTCGCCAGGTTGTCCCTGTGGATCTCGTGGCATCCGTCGGAGATCTCCATCGAGCCGTTCGTCGACAAGATCTCGGCGTTGCACACGCGGGGCGTGCGTTTGAGCGTGGGCGCCGTGGCGCTGCTCGACAACCTCGACGCGGTGGAGGCGCTCCGCGCGGCGCTGCCATCGGGGGTGCCGATGTGGATCAACGCCCAGAAGCCGGGCGTGCGGTACGCCGGAGAGGCGCTGGCGCGGTGGACGGCGTTGGATCCGGGATTTGCGCTCGATGTGACGCCGCACCACTCCCGCGGGCGCCGGTGTGACACCGGGGAGACCGCCATCAGCGTCGACGGGGAGGGCACCGTGCGCCGGTGTCACTTCGTGGAGGAGGTCCTCGGGAACCTCTACACGGGCGATCTCGCCACGATGCTGGCGCCACGGCCCTGCCCGCGGCTGCGGTGCGACTGTTACATCGGCTACGCGCACCTGCCCGACTTGGGAATGCGCGCGGTGTACGGCGAGGGCTTGTTGGGACGGCGGCGGGCGCTGTCAGGCTGACGCGGGAGGGCGCCGAAGCGCATCCCGTTCTTGCGGCGAGAGCACCTGCGGCTCGGACACGAGCTTCCCCTGGTCGTCGTAGAAGGGGGTCGGTCGCGCGCTGCCGTGCGCCATGTTCAGGAGGATTCGCCACATGGCCCGCCCGATCACCGCTACCGACGCGCTCGGATGCGCGTGCGGAGGGCATCCGCCTGGGGCATAGCGGCCGTGGATGTAGCCGGCGGCCGGGCCGAGGCGCTCGTCGCGGGAGCGCCCGTCCGCCGCGTGGTCCATGAAGGGCTGGGCCAGCCCGACGAAGGGCCAGCGCGCCCCTGCCATCAGGTTGCCGATCGGGGTGCGGCAGCACCCAGCGTAGTAGCGGACCATTCCCTTCTCCGAGAGCCGCACGATCCGCAGGTGCTCGGCGCCCTGGGTGATCCGGACGCGAGAGGGCGTGGTCTGGTAGATGTCACTGCCGCCGAACGGGTCGAGCGCGTCGGCGCGCCCGAGGAACCGGGTGTAGTCCTGGCAATCGTCGCAATAGCAGACCATGCGGTTGCCGACGGCGGGCGAGGCGTCGTCGAGCTCGCCGCGGACGGCGCCGCAGGTGCAGCGGAGGGGGAGGGGGAGGGGCATGCGGAGACTTATTTCGGCGGAGGCGTGCGCGCCGATCGGCCCCGCTACGCCGCGATCGGCCGCAACCGCGACGCCATCATCTCGATGACCTCGGCGTCCGTGCGCGCCGGTGCGCCGGGGAGCCGTACGAAGCGGCGGGCGAGCACCTTGTGCTGGCCGAGCATCAGGAGCGCCCACACCTGGAAGAAGTCGATGCCGTCGAACACGATCGCGTCTTCGCGGCCGTAGGCCTCGCGGTGGTTCTCGAACAGGCCGGGCATCTCGGTGTAGTGGGCGCGGGGCTTGTGGTGGTGCACCGTGTGGTAGCCGTCGTTGAAGCAACGGACGTTGTATCGGGTGTTGATACACGTGATGCTGCTACGGTACGTCTCGCCCGGCGCGGCCGGGTCGATGAAGGCGTGCTGGCCCCAATTGCCCGCCATCATGAGCGTGCGCACGAACAGCACGGGCCCGACGAACACGACCAACGTGGCCTGCCAATTCAGCGTGGCGAGGCCGAGCATGACGGCCCAGAACACCCCCTCGCCGAAGAGCAGGCGCCGGAACATGTGCTTGCTGCCACGGCGCCAGTGGTACGCCGCCAGCTTGGGGAGCCCCACGGAGAGGAAGGAGCCGAGGTAGTGCAACCAATGCGCGAAGCTGTCGCGCTGGTAGCGCATCGTGGTCGACAGGTCGTTGGCGAGGTTGTTCTCGATGTGGTGCATGCCGATGTGGTGCACCGCGTAGCTCTGCGGCGTCTGCCCGAAGAAGGGCCCGATGGCCCAGGGGATGATGTGTTTCATCCACGGCGCCTTGAACAGCGGGCGGTGGGATGTGCAGTGCAACAGGAGGATGAAGCGGTCGAGGTAGCCGAGGCCCCAGAACGCGAGGTAGGCCACGGCGAGCGGCCAGAACCACGTTTGGACGAAGAACAACGCGATGCCGAGGACACCGACCAGCGCGCACCCGAACAGGAGGTGGACCATCGGCAGGTCCCGCGGGTCGTGGAGCAGGGCCACCAGGTGGCGGTTGATACCGGTGGCTTCCATCGTGACCTCGGGGCGGGGCACCCTACCACCTCGGACCCGGCCGCGCACCGCGCGCGAGGCGTCCGCGCGGGGCTCGTGGCGCGTCGGTAGCCCACCCCCCGCGACCGCCGGCGCTCACGGAATGGCTCCGGACGTGGAGGGGCCCGTCGAATAGATTGGATTCTCCTGGATCAACCATGCGCCTCGACTCCATCCTCGGTGCCGGCGAGTGGTCGGCCCTCAAGGACTTCCTGACGCCGACCGTGTTCGACGTGTTGCCGCCCCGCGCCGCCCAGCGGCAGGTGGCCGAGCTGCTCGGCGCCCGCCTCCACCCCGGCGAGGGGCGCCGCGTGCGAGACGCGGTGGGCCTGCCGGGGCTGCGCATCGCGGACGACCGGGCGCCCGCTTCCGAGCGGGTCGAAGGCCTGGACGTCGAGGCGCGGCGCCGCCGCGGCGACGAGGTGCTGACGCTCTACTTCCACCAGCTCCTCCATCGCGAGAGCGCGCTGCTCGACCTGCGCGCCGAGCGCTTCCGCGGCGATCCGTCCGGGGAGCTCTCCTGGCGTCCGGGTTGGCTCTACGTGCGCTGGGACCCCACGTTCCTCGCCGCCCTGCGCGACCTGTACGGCGGCTACTACACCGGCGACGATCCCCGGTTCGACAGCGCCATCGCCCGCCTTTCGCTGACGCCCGCGAAGGACGTGTTCCTGGCGCATTTCGGCGGCGGCGACCAGCGAGAGGTGCAGTTTCGCCGCGCCACGTTCGTACAGACGTTCCACGACGCGTTCCTGGCTTGTCGGGACGCGGGTGTGTCGTTGCACGGCAATTTCCTGGCATTGGGGCTGTACCTCGCCACGCTCTACGAGCACCTGGAGCGGCTCGACCTGCCGTTCGACGTGCGCGCCGCCTACGTCCGCGCCGCGTCCCCCGTCGCGTCACCCGTCGCGACGGAGCCGCGCTGATGGCCGGGCTCACCGTCGCCGTGGCCGGCGCCAGCGGGTTCATCGGGCGGGCCTTGTGCACCCGTCTTACGACGGAGCACACGGTGGTTGCGTTGTCCCGGTCCGCGGGGACCGGCGCGGACGGCGTGACGCGCCGGCGCTGCGATCTGTTCAGCCTGCTCGACTGCGAGCGCGCCCTCGCGGGGGTCGACGTGGCCGTGTACCTCGTGCACTCGATGATGCCGTCGGCGCGGCTCACCCAGGCGAGCTTCGCCGATATGGATCTCATCCTGGCGGACAACTTCGCCCGCGCGGCGAAGCGCATGGGGGTGCGCCAGATCGTGTACCTCGGCGGCATCGTGCCGGAGAGCTCCGAGGCGCTCTCCGCGCACCTCGCGAGCCGGGTCGAGGTGGAGCAGGCCCTGGCGGCGCACGGGGTGCCGGTCACGACGCTCCGCGCCTCGTTGGTCATCGGGCCGGACGGGTCGAGCTTCCGCATCCTCCAGCGGCTCGTGCAGCGGCTGCCGGTGATGCTCCTGCCGACCTGGACCCGCTCCTCGTGCCAACCCATCTACGTGGACGACGTGGTGGAGCTGCTCGCGGGGGTGTGCGGCGCCGACTTCGCGCTGGGCGAGACCTTCGACATCGGCGGCCCCGAGGTGTTGAGCTACCGCGCGCTGCTCGGGCGCACCGCCCACGCGCTCGGGCGGACGCCTCGCTATCTCCCGGTCCCGTTCTTCTCGCCTGAGCTCTCGCGCCTCTGGGTGACGCTGGTGACCGGCACCTCCCGCCAGCTCGTGGGGCCGCTCGTGTCGAGCCTCCGCCACCCCATGGTCGCCCGGGATCTGCGGCTCCAGGAGCGCCTGGGCCTGCCCGGCCTCCCGTTGGACGAGGCGCTCCGGCGTGCGGTCCAGGCCACGCAGTACGCGTCTCCGAAGGGCGCGTCGCCGCCGGCGCGTCGGCGGGCTTCGGAGGCCACCGTCAACACCGTGCGCTCGGTCCAACGCCTGCCGCTCCCGACGGGCCGCGACGCGATCTGGGCCGCCGCCGAGTACATGACGTGGCTGCCCCGCGCCATGCGCCCCTTCCTCCAGGTGACCGTGAGCGAGGCCGGGCTCGTCCGCTTCTGCGTGCTCGGCCTGCCGACCTCGCTGCTCGAGCTGGCCTGGTCGCGCGAGCGCTCGTTGCCCGATCGCACGCTGCTGTACGTCGTGGGCGGCGCGCTCGCCCGCATCACCGAGGGGCATCGCGGCCGGCTGGAATTCCGTGTCGTATTGGGAGGGCGGTACCTGGTTGCCGCGGTCCACGAGCTCGTGCCGAACCTGCCATGGCCCGTCTACAACGCCACCCAGGCCCTTGCGCACCTCTGGGTCATGCGGGCCTTCGGGCGGCACCTCGCCCGCCGCGCGGAGGCCGAGGAGCGCGAGCACCGCATGGTGCGCCAGCTCGGGCGCCTCATCGACGTGCCCGAGGGGTAGGGACTGTCCTGCTTCAGTGCGGCGGGACGCCCTCGGTGGCGGGCGTCCGTACCTCGCGCTACCCGACGCCGATGAGCAGCTGGCACGACGGCAACCCGCCCCCCCTGGCGGTCCCCACCTTCCCGGAGACGCCGCGGAGCACGCACCCGCCGCGTTTTCTCATGCTCTGCGGCTCGTTGCGCGAGCGCTCGTTCAGCCGCCTGCTCGCGGAGGAGGCGGCGCGCATCCTGGAGGGCCTGGGCGCCGAGGTGCGTTGGTTCCACGCGCACGAGCTGCCGTTGAAGGGCGCCGTGCCGGACGACCATCCCAAGGTGGTCGAGCTGCGCACCCTCTCCGAGTGGTCGGAGGGGCACGTCTGGTCCTGCCCCGAGCTGCACGGCGCCGTCACCGGGGTGTTCAAGAACCAGCTCGATTGGATCCCGCTCGCCATCGGCGCGGTGCGCCCCACCCAGGGCCGCACCCTCGCGATCCTCCAGGTGACCGGCGGCTCCCAGTCCTTCAACGTGGTCAACACCTTGCGCCTCCTCGGGCGTTGGATGCGGATGTTCACCATCCCCAACCAATCGAGCGTGCCGAAGGCGTGGCAGGAGTTCGACGAGGACGACCGGATGAGGGACTCGGAGTTCCGGGACCGGCTGGTGGACGTGATGGAGGAGCTGTGGAAGTTCACGCTGCTCACGCGGGACCACCGCGATTTCCTCGTCGACCGGTACAGCGAGCGGCGCGAGGCCGGCGTCAAGGCGATGCCGGCGGCCAAGGAGGCCGCGACCCCCGTGCGGCCCCTGGATCGCACCGGGAGCCAAAACCTTTAGCTGAGGGGGGAACCGAAAGTGTCCGTCGCGCGTTCGTCACACGCGATGTAGCATGGGGGCATGAACCTCCTCCTCCTCCTGCTCGCCTGCACCTCCGGTGATGACAAGGTCGACGACACCGGCGCCGCCGATGCCGACACCGACACGGACGCCGATACCGACACGGACACCGACACCGACACGGACACCGAGATCCCGGTCGACGAGGACCGGGACGGGCACGACTCCACCGTCGACTGCAACGACAATGCCTACCAGATCTACCCGGGCGCCCCGGAGGATTGTGACGGCGTAGACGACGATTGTGACGACGCGATCGACGAGGACTTCGACGCCGATCGCGACGGCGCCTTCTCCCTGGCCGAGTGCGACGCCGGCACCGACTGCAACGACGCCGACGCCACCATCGCCCCCGGCACGGCCGAGGTCCCCTACGACGGCATCGACCAGGACTGCGACGGCGTGGACCTGACCGACGTGGACGAGGACGGCTTCGAGGGCGGCGACGGCGGCTTCGATTGTGACGACGCCGACGCCACGATCCGCCCCGGCGCGGCCGAGATCGCGAAGGACGGCATCGACCAGGACTGTGACGGCGCGGACAGCCTGGATGGTGACGCCGACGGCTACGACGACGCCGACTTCGGCGGCGACGACTGTGACGACGCGAACCCCGAGGTGCGCCCGGGCGCCGACGACCCTCCGGAAGACGGCCTCGACGCGGACTGTGACGGCGGCGACTTCGCGATCCAGGCGCTGGCCGACGCGCCGGTCAGCATCGTCGGCGACGACACCGCGCAGGACCTGCTCGGGCAGGACGTGGCGCTCTGCGACCTCGACGGCGACACGCTGCTCGACCTCGTCATCGCCGTGCCGTTCGGCGAGAGCTACGCGGGCCAGGTCGGCATCTTCTACGGGGACGGCGCCGGCGCGTGGGGCCCCGACATGCGCATCGGGGACGCCGACACGCTCGTCCAGAGCACCGAGCAGTTCCTCGGCTTCGAGGTCGGCTGCGCGGATCTGGACGGCGACGGCAACGACGACCTCGTGACCGGCCGCGGCGAGATCGACTACTACACGTCCTACCAGGCCGACTTCGAGCTCGTGATCTGGTACGGCACCGGCGGGAAGTTCCCGGCCACGATGTCCGAGGCGGACAGCGACGCCTCGCTCCAGATGATCCTGGGCGCCCCCCTCTACACGCCCACCGTCTACGGCCGCACCTTCACCGTCGCCGATCTCGACAGCGATGGCGCGAGCGAGATCGTGCTCGTGAACGCGGCCGACCCGACGCTGACCGCGGCCGACGACCAGTTCTACGTCATCGGTGGCGGGCGGTACGCGGGCGACCTCCAGCTGGCCGACGAGGCCCGCGCCGTGATCCAGGGGGAGGGGATCTCCACCTCCGTGGCGCTCCCGGACCTCGATGGGGACGGCGTCTCCGAGGTCCTGTTCGGCGAGTCCGCGCGTACCGGCCCGGTGGACGCGGACGGCGTGGTGACCTACCCCGGTCGCGCCTCGATCGTGTCGCAGGACGCCCTCGCCGACGGCGACCTCGGCACGCTCGCGTACGGCTTCTGGGACGGCGTGGGCTCGGAGCAGTTCGGGTTCACCGGCGCCCTCGGCGATTTCGACGGCGACGGCCTCGTGGACCTCGCCGTGGGCGCGTACGCGGACGACACCGGCGCCGAGGACGCCGGCGCGCTCTACGTCTTCGCCCCGGCCGAAGGCGCGGTGCCGACGGCGGGCTCCTCGGTAGAGGCCGACGGGGTGCTGCGCGGCGGCACGGTGACCGGGTACTTTGGCTACCAGGTGGCGAACGCGGGCGACCTGGACGGGGACAGCGCGGACGATCTGCTCGTGACGGAGGTGAACAGCGACGCGACGATGGGGCGGCTCTGGCTCGTCTCGGGTGCGCGGGCCGCGGGCTCCTCGACGTTGAACGAGGCGACGATCCGCGCGTGGACGGGCGAGGCGGCGTTGGCCTCGACGGGCGCGGCGCTCGCGGTGGGCGATCTCGACGGGGACGGGGAGGCCGACTTCGTGGTCGGCGCCTACACCTACATGTCGGACGGGCTGACCCAACGCGGGAAGGTCTACGTGCTGCTCAGCGGCTCGTAGCACCTCTCCGGCCTGTCACTCGCCGGCCTGTCACTCGCCGGCCTGTCACTCGCCGGTCTGTCACTCGGCGGTCACGGTCATGCGGCGGAACTCGAGGATGCCCGTCGCCATGAGCGAGGCGAGGGTGTTCACGTCCGTCACGTCGACCGCCTCGTTGACACGCAAACCGGCCACGCCGATGGCGTACTCGCCGGGCTCGGCGAAGGTGTCACCGGGGATGTCGGCGTCGAGGACCGGCGCCTCCACGAGCATGTCGTAGACCACGCCGGCGCCGTCGGGGGCGTTGTTCCAGAGCTCCTCCTTGGTGCCGACGTTGAGGACGACGGCGACGATGCCGTCGTAGTCTTCGCTGCCAACGTCGAGGTGCAGACCGGTGCCGGCGGCGAGCGTGAGGGGGATGTTGATAGAGGCGGCGGGTGCGCCCTCGGTGCGGAGGATCTCGCTGCCGTCGCGCTCGATGATGAGCGTCTCGCCCGGGGTGTAGGAGACGCCGGTGCCCTCGGCGGTGGACCAGACGCCTTCGCCTTCGTTGCCGAACGCGAGGGTGCCGTTGGTGTCGGACACCAGGCTTAGCGCCACGTCGGTGGGGAAGGTCCCTTCGAGGCTGGAGAGGTAGGCGGCAGCGCGGCCGCCGTGCTCGTAGGCCGTGCCGGACAGGTCGAGATCGGCGGGCTTGGCGAGCGCCACCACCAGGCCCTCTGCCACGTCAGGGTTGGTGACCCCGCCCAGGAGCATGTCGATCTCGTCGCAACCAATCAGGAGAAGGAAGAAAGTCATGTCGTTACCCTCGTGACTCCTGCATCGGTCCGCGGCGGCGGGGGCTTGAGGGGGAAGGGCGAAGAAAGTGGCGGGGGGGATCGGGTTATCCCCCGCCGATGATGGACTGGTCGCGACTCCTCACCCCCCATCGCCTCGGTCGCACCGATCAGGGCGGCAAGGCCGGCCACACCTCGTTCGAACGCGACTTCGATCGCGTGTTGTTCTCACGCCCCTTCCGGCGGCTGCAGGACAAGACACAGGTGTTTCCCATGCCGGCCAACGATCACGTGCACAACCGCATGACGCACAGCCTGGAGGTGGCGAGCGTGGGGCGGTCGCTCGGAAAACGCGCCGGCTACATCGTGTTGGAGCGGCACCCCGATCTCGTGGGGTACAACCCGGCGGATCTCGGGGACATCGTGGCCGCGGCGTGCCTGATGCACGACCTCGGCAACCCTCCCTTCGGCCACGCCGGCGAGGACGCGATCGGGGCCTGGTTCCGCGATGCCACCGCCCGCGGCGCGCTCGACCGGCTCACCGAGCACGAGCAGGCCGACGTGTGTCACTTCGAGGGCAACGCGCAGACCTTCCGCACCGTGGCGCAGCTGGAGAACCACCCGGGGCAGGGTGGCATGCAGCTCACCCACGCCACGCTCGCCGCGGTGGTGAAGTACCCGCAGCCCTCCTCGCAGATGCGCGCGCGCCCGGGCGTGGCGCACAAGAAGTTCAACTACTTCCAGGCCGAGGCCGCGCTGTTCGCGCAGGTCGCCGACGCCGTGGGGCTCGACCAGGTTGCCGAGGGCGTGTGGCGGCGGCACCCGCTCGCGTGGCTGGTCGAGGCCGCGGACGACCTGTGCTTCCACATCCTCGACGCCGAGGACGGCTACCTGCTCGGCCTGTTCGGCTACGAGGAGATCCGCGACCTGTTCGATCCGTTGGCCGGCGGCGGCCCGCCGACGATGGAGGAGCGCGCGAGCGTGGGGTGGCTGCGCGCCAAGGCCATCGGGAAGCTGGTGGACGAGTGTGTGGAGGCGTTCGTCCAGAGCGAGGCGCTCCTGCTCGGCGAGGGCCTCGACAAGCCCATCGCGGCGCTCATCCCCTCTGCGCCGGCGCTGGAGCGCGTGGCCGTACGGTCGCGCGCACGCTGCTACAAGGCGCCCGAGGTGCTCCGCGTCGAGCTCGCCGGGTACCGCGTCCTCGGCGAGCTGCTGGGCCTGTTCGTGCCCGCGGCGCTCGCGGAGCGCCCGGACGGCCGCGAGAAGAAGGTGCTCGACCTGCTCCCCGGCGCCGTCCGGAGCGCGTCCACGCCCTACACGCGCGTGCTCGCCGTCACCGACTACGTCGCGGGCATGACCGACGGCTTCGCGGTGCGCACGTACCGGGAGCTCACCGGCGGCGCGCTCCCCGAGATCACCGGGCGGCACCGGGGGCGGATGGAGGTGGGGTGAGTTGTCCATAGTTGTGGGCCTCCTGTGGACGACCGGTTGTACCAAATGAATGGCCCGTCTTCCGCACTTCTTCTTCAGGTTGTGCATTGACTAGTCAATAGGGAGGGACAACTCCCGCTCGTCGGCCGGTGGGGCGTCCCGTGGGTCGATTGGCTGAACACCTGTGCCGGATCCGCGCGGTCGGTTAGAGCCGCCCGCCATGTCCGATCTGCCCGCCCTCGTCGACGAAGAAACGGCGATCATCGCCCGTGTCGTCCCGGCCCTCCGCACCCTCCAGTCGGAGGACGGCGAGCGGGAGCGCGCCCTCGTCGAACGGGCCCGCACGCTGCACCAGCAATGGACCGACGCCCGCGGCGATCAGGCCCAGCGCGAGGCCTTCGAGGAGGGGCTGGACGAGGCGAAGCGCGCGTTGACCTCCCACCGCACGGCCCGCCGCGCACGGGACCTCCCGGTCGGCACGCCGTACTTCGCGCGGATGGTGCTCCAGGAGGGCGCGCGTCGGCAGGAGATCCTGCTCGGCAAGGTCGGCGTCGTCGAGCGGGGGCTCGCGATCTGCGACTGGCGGGATGCCCCGATCAGCCAGCTCTACTACACGTACGAGGAGGGCGAGGAGTTCGAGGAGGAGATCGGCGGCCGCACGCGGGAGGGCGTGCTGGCCGTGCGGCGGCGCGTAGACATCCGCGAGGGCGTGCTGGTCGAGGTGCAGGGCGGCGCCACCACGCTCCGCATGCGGCCGGACGGCAGCTACGCCGTGCCGGGGAGCAGCCGCGCCGAGAAGGACGATCACCGGTTGCCCGACATCGTCTCGCTCATCACGCGCGAGCAGTTCCAGGTCATCGCGCGGCCCACGGCGGGCGTCGTGCTGCTCCGCGGGCGCGCCGGGTCGGGCAAGACCACCGTGGCGCTTCATCGCATCGCGTACCTGCACTTCCAGGATCCCCAGCGTTTCCGCCCCGAGCGGATGCTGGTGGTGATGTTCAACAAGGCGCTCCAGACCTACATCTCGCGCGTGTTGCCCGAGCTCGGCGTCCAGGGCGTCACGGTGGAGACGTTCCACGGCTGGGCGCGCCGCATCCTCCGCAGCGGTGGCATCAGCCTCGAGATGCGCGCGTCGTCGCCCGCCGTCGCGAAGCTCAAGCGCCACCCCGCCATCGGCGTGCTCCTCGCCGCGCACGTCGAGCGCCTGGGGGACAAGTCCGCCGGGTGGGTGCGGGACCAGCTCGGCGAGGCCGGCGCGACCACCTGGGACGCCACGCCCGGCCGCGGCCTCGCGCGCATCGCCGCCTTCCGCAAGCGCCACCCCGGCGCGTGGTGGAACAAGCTCCGCTCGCGCCTGCTCGACCACACGAAAGACCTATGGGCGCTCTTCGACGACGACGCGTTGTGCCGCGAGGTGCTCCCCGCCGCGCTCCACAGCGCCCTGCCCGCCGCCCGCAAGCACCAGGCCGGCTGCGCGGAGGGCGCGTACCTCGACTGGGAGGACGCCGCGCTGCTGCTGCGCCTGGGCCAGCTCAAACACCAGGCCGACGGCGAGCTGCCATGCGGCTGGGCGGGGCTGTACGCCCACCTCGTCATCGACGAGGCGCAGGATCTGTCGACCGTCGAGATCGAGGCCCTCGTGGACGCGTGTGACGTGGGCCGCTCCGTCACGATCGCCGGGGATCCCGCGCAGAAGATCCTCGCCGACGCCCAGTTCGAGGGCTTCGAGCAGCTGCTCCAACGCCTCACCGGCCAGGTCGAGGTGCGCCTCGACGCCCTCGCGGTCGGCCACCGCTCCACGCGCCCGATCATGTCCCTCGCCATCACCGCGCTCGGCCAGGGCCCCTCGGCCGATCCCGCCGTGATCGCCGCCCGGGACGGCGAGCCCGTCGAGTGGTTCGAAGGGGACGACAACGCGCTCACCGCCCAGGTGGCCGAGGCCATCGCGCGCTTCCGCGAGGCCCGTCCCAGCGCCCTCGTGGCGGTGCTGGCCAAGGGCAAGACCACGGCCGACCAGTGGGCGCGCCGCCTGGACGGGGCCGCGGTGTTCGGGGTGCGCCGCGCGGCGCGGGCCGACTTCTCGTTCCAGCCCGGCGTCGTCGTAAGCAACGTGCACCAGGTCAAGGGCCTCGAGTTCGACGGCGTGGTGCTCATCGAGCCCGCCGAGTTCAGCGAGAGCGACAAGCAGCTCCTGCACGTGGCGATCACCCGCGCGGCCGACCGGCTGTGGATCGTCGCGGGGCGGGGACGCGGTCGGTTGGGGTAGGCGGCGCGTCGGCGCGTCCCTACGATGTCCAGGGACCAACGACATGCCCGGGACCGTAGACACCCCCGTGTTCCTGCCAATCCTGCTCGGCACCGTGCGCCAGGGGCGGCAGAGCGAGAAGGTGGCCAACCTCCTGCTCGATCGCATGCGCGGGCACCCGGAGATCGAGACCCGCCTGTTCGACCCGCGGGACATGTGCCTGCCGATGGACGACGAGGGCCAGGAGCTCAAGTTCCGGAACCCCGAGTACCGCGACGCGATCGTGCGTGCCGACGGCCTGGTCCTCGTCTCGCCCGAGTACAACCACGGCTACCCGGGGAGCCTCAAGCGGGCGCTGGACGTGCTCCTGACCGAGTACGTGCACCGCGCGGTGGGCCTGGTGGGCGTGTCCGCGGGCGGGTTCGGCGGCGTGCGGGCCGTCGAGAAGCTGGTGAGCGTGGTGCGCGAGCTCGGCCTGATGGTGACGTTCACCGACCTGAACGTGTCGCGCGTGGAGGAGGCGTTCAACGTGGACGGCACGCCGCGGGACGCGTCGCTCGACAAGCGCATCGACGCGTTCCTGACGGAGCTGGTGTGGGTGGCGCGTGTCCTGCGGTGGGGCCGCGCGAACGTTCCGAGCCGCTACGATCAGCGCGCGCGCGAGCTGCAGGAGGAGTGGGAGCGGCGGCGGGGGGGCTGAACGGCCCCTCTCTCTCGAGCCGCCGCGCTCACTCGTTGTTCCGCCGCCCCGCCTCCGCCAACGTGGGCGCGAACCACCGGGGCCCCGGCAGGTCGCGGCCGAGCCGGGTCGTGTCGCCGTCGGCGGGCTCCGGGCCCGGCAGGAAGGTCACGAACACGTCGGTCAGCCACGCCACGAGCCCCGGCGCGACGGCCTCCGCGAGCACGGCGAGCTTGCCGTGCACGGTCGGGACCAGGCGCGCGTCCCCACGCCGGGTGGCCGCCACGATGCGGCGGGCGGCACGATCGGAGGCCTGGGAGAGCAGCGGGGCGTTGTCCGACGTCGCGAACCACCGGTACTCGTCGGCGTGGCTGCCCTTCACCTCCACGTGGGGCGGCGAGCCGGTGCGGGTGAGCCACGGGCACACCGTCGTGACCGCGATGCCCCGTGGCGCGAGCTCGGCGCGGAGGGTGCCGGAGAGCCCGACGAGGGCGTGCTTGCTGGCGGTGTAGGGCGCCATGTGCGGCACGGGCACGAGCCCGCCGATGGAGCTCACGTTCACGATGCGGCTGCCGCGCCCCATGTGGGGCAGGCACGCGCGGACGAGGTGGAGCGGCGCCAGGACGTGCAGGTCGAGGCTGCGCGTCCAGTCGTCGTCCGCCATGTGCTCGAAGGGCCCGACCTGGATGAGGCCCGCGTTGTTCACGAGCACGTCGACCCGGCCCCAGGTACGCACGACCTCGTGGACGGCCGTGTGGACCTGCTCCAGTACGGTCACGTCGCACGGGATCGCGAGGACGTCGCGGTACCCGAGCAGGGTCACCGCGCGGTTGAGCTCGGCGGGATCACGCGCGAGCAGGGCCACCTTGGCGCCTTCGGCGGCGAAGCGGCGAGCCAGTTCGAGGCCCAGGCCCCGGGAGCCGCCCGTGAGGACGACCACCCGGTCGCGGAAGTCCATAGCGGGGAAGCGGGGGGGGAGGTGACGGCGGATGCGGTTGAACATCCATAAAAGGTAGCTCGGAGGCGGGGAGGTTCCGTCGCGGCCCGTCACGGGTGAGGTAGGGGCAGAGGTTGTCCATTGACTTGTCAATATCTATGGACAACTTCGTGGGGACAACACGGCGGGGCGGTGAGCCGCGAAAAAACCGGCCGCGGCCGCGGTCGATCCCGATCTCCGTGGCTACCCTCCGCGGGGGAGTGTGGCATGAGCGAGATGGACGCGGTCGCGGCGCTCCGGAGCGCGGCCAACCCGATCGTGGGCGCGCACGACGACTACGACGGGATCCTGGACGACCTGAAGGACGCGAAGTTCGTCCTCCTCGGCGAGGCCACCCACGGCACCCACGAGTTCTACCGGGAGCGCGCCCGGATCACGCGCCGGCTCATCACCCGCCACGGGTTCGTGGGCGTGGCCGCGGAGGCGGACTGGCCGGAGGCGTGGCGGGTGCACCGCTACGTCAACGCGCGGAGCGCCGAGGCCGACACCATCGATGCGCTGGGGGACTTCGAGCGGTTCCCGGCGTGGATGTGGCGCAACGCGGACGTGCTCGACTTCGTCGGCTGGCTGCGTGACCACCACGAGCGACACGGCGGCCCCGCGGGCTTCTACGGCCTGGACCTGTACAGTCTGCACCGCTCCGCCAGCGCGGTCATCGACTACCTCGCGCGGGTGGATCCCGAGGCGGCGCCCCGTGCGCGCGACCTGTACGCCTGCCTCGACCAGGCGGGGGTCGACCCGCAGAAGTACGGCCTCGGCGCCGTGCTCGGCCTGACCCCCTCCTGCGAGGACGCCGTGGTGCGGATCCTGGAGGAGCTCCGCGCCCGCCGGCCGCTGCTCGTCGACAAGGGCGGGGCCGAGGCGGAGGAGGAGTTCTTCTACGCGGAGCAGAACGCAAGGCTCGCGCGCGACGCCGAGGCCTACTACCGCGGCATGTTCCGCCGCCGCGTGAACACCTGGAACCTGCGCGACACGCACATGGTGGAGACGCTGTCCGCCTTGTCGACCCACCTCGAGAAGACGCTCGGCCGGCCCGCGCGGCTCGTCGTCTGGGCGCACAACTCCCATTGTGGGGACGCTCGCGCCACCGCCGTGTCCCACCACGGCGAGGTGAACATCGGCCAACTCGCGCGCGAGCGGTGGGGCGACAAGGTGCGCCTGGTCGGCTTCTCGACGTACTCGGGCACGGTCACGGCGGCGTCGAGCTGGGGCGGGCCCGCCGAGCGCAAGCGGGTGCGGCCGGCGCGTGGGGACAGTTGGGAGGCGCTGCTGCACAAGGCGGGCAAGCCCCGGTATTGGATCGACACACGGGATCCCCGGGTGAAGCTGGCCCTCGCGGGCGAGCGGCTCGGGCGCGCCATCGGCGTGCTCTACCTGCCGGAGACCGAGCGCCAGAGCCACTACTACGAGACCCGCCTCGCGAAGCAGTTCGACTACGTGCTCCACTTCGACCACACCCGCGCGGTCGAGCCGCTCGAGCGCACCACCACGTGGGAGATGGGCGAGCTGCCGGAGACCTTCCCCAGTGGTTTGTGAGCCCGGTTTGTGAGCCCGGTTTGTGAGCCAGCGGTTCGTGAGCCCGCTTGTGACGGGGCTGCTCAGGCCGTCGGGGCCAGGGACAGCTGTCGGTCGACCTTCCGGAGCAGGTCCCGCGTGGCCTTGAGCTCCTCGCGGAACGCCATCAGATCCGTCGCGGAGATCTGCTGGCCCAGCTCGCCGATGTAGTTCTGGAGCGCGATGTGGAGGCGCTCGGCTTCCTCGTCGGTCAGCTCGATACGGATCATGGCTCCCTCCCACCCGCAAACTAAACGCGCGTGTCCCGACCGGGCGGGACGCTTGTCATCGCGTGTCAGGAGAGGCGTGTCAGGGCAGGGCGGTCTCGTCCAGGGCCGAATCCGCGCTGGTGCCGGCCGCCTCGCGCTTCGGATGCCAGATCTTGCCGAAGCGTACCGGCCAGCCCGTGCGGGTGTTGAACGGCCGCGCCTTCAAGGAGCCCGCCTTCCGGTAGTTCTCCTCCATGCCGTACCCCAGGGCGGGCTTGTCGGGGATGATCACCGTGGCCCAGCGCCCCTGTGCCATCGCGCGCTCGACCACCCTGGACTCGCGCTTGAGCACGCCGCGCTCCTTCGCGATGTCCCAGAGGGTGATGAGCGCGAGCGAGGGCTCCTTGCCCGCGAGCACCGGGTACCACGGCCCGTGCGGCATCAGCATGGGGCCGGGCAGCGCGCGCAGCTCGTCGACCAGAGCCTGCGCGTTGTCCGCGTCCCGGTCGGTGGGGACGTACTTCTTCAGGTCTCCGTGCCCGCGCCAGAGCTGCACCGCCACGAGCGCGGTGAACACGTGCGGCAGCCACGCGCGCCAGCCTGTGTCGCGCGAGAGGGCCCGCTCGGCGAGCACCGCCACGAGCGGCGCGAGCCACAACAGCGGGATGAGCACGTTCAGGAAGCCGCCCACGTGCCCGCGCATCAGCGACACCATGACCAGCGTCACCCCGATGACACCGGCCCAGTAGCCACCCCCGCGGGTGCGCGCCCACGCCCCGATCGTCGCGACCCCGACCGTGATGACCCAGGGGAGCGCGCGCCAGACCTCGGCCTGCGCCCCCGTGATCTTCCCGTTGGCGCCCAGGGTGGGCAGCGCGCGGTCGAAAACGATCCCGTGGCTGCCGGGGACGCCGAGCAGGTAGGTCAGGAACAGCCCGCCGGTGTACACCTGCATCGCGACGGTGAAGGCCAGCGCGGGCCCGGCGCTCGCGGCCACGAAGACCAGGGCGTCGCGGAGGCCGAGCGTGCGCCAGCGCCACAGCGCGATGGGGAGCCCGAGCATCGCCATGTTGTGTTTGGCCGTGAACGCCACCGCCAACAGCAGGCCGCTCGTGATGGCGGCCGCGCGGGTCTCGCCGCGCCCGCACACCAAGGCCGCGCCGGTGAACATCAGCGCCATCGAGTCGATGCGGACCAGATCGTAGAAGGTGCCGCCCTCTTCGTAGCAGCCGAGGAACAATGCCGCGACGCCCACCGCGACCGGCCACCGCGCGCCCTCGCGCCGCGCTCCAACCGCGAGCAGCGCCATCGCCACGGCCGTGCAGGCGATGGAGACCCCGCGGCCGAGCGTGTACCCGATGGGGAACACCTGGGCGAGCACGCCGAGCGTCCACGCGTAGAGCGGCGGGTAGATGAACGGGATGTAGTCGGGCCCGGGCGCCGTGTAGAAGGGCAGCCCCTGGGAGGCCCGCAGCCCGCTGATCAGCGTGGCACCCTCCATCCACTCGAGATCGAAGTTCGCGCCGAGCCGGTGGGCCATCGCCAGCCCCACGGCGTAGACCTGCCAGGCGGCGAGGGCCAGGACGAGGACCTCGAGGGCGACGCGGAGGGCGGGCTTCACGGCGGGATGCACGGCGCGGGGCCTATCGGGGTTGCGTCGCCGGTGCCCCCTCCGCGGCGGAGTCGTCGGAAGACTACCGAGGCTTCAGCTTCTTGATGTCGTTCACGAGCTCCTTCGCGGTGCGGAACCAGTAGTTGCGGAAGCCGAACCCGGACGCGGCCTCGCACACGCGCTGCTTCGCCAGGACGTCGCGGGTGCCGGCGTCGAAGTAGACCACCCAGGTGCAGCCGGTCTCCTGGAGCTTGACGTAGCGGTCGACCACGAGCACGAGCGCGAGCCCCTCCGCGCCCTTCATGTCGTACCCGCGCACGAGCGTCGCGAGCGTGTCCGGCGTGATCTCCGAGTCGGCGACCACGCCGTCTCCGCCGTCGGTGCGCACGACCTGGGCCTCGGTCACCTTCGCGTTGTTCGCCGCGACGATGTCGATGGCCTGGCTCACGGGGCCGGTGGCCTTCGCGAGGTCCTCCATCATCTCCTTCGCCCACAGGCGGTTCCACTCGCCCGGGTAGTAGCCGGTGACCTGCGGGACATCGTTGAAGTCCCCCGAGCCCACGAACAGGGCCTGGGAGTAGTCGATGCCGACGAAGGTGACGGGCGTGGCGCTCTTGGCGCCGAGGAGGAGTGCGAGGAGCAACGTCATGCGCCGCCGGTAACCCGACCGGGGTGCTGTAAGGCCCGCGCGCCCCCCGGCGTTCCGGCCACGACCCTCTCGGAGCCGCCATGATCCTCGCCCTGCTCGCCCCCGCCTTCGCGTATTCCAGCGTCCAGACGCAATTCAACTCCGCGATCGCCCAGGTGGAGCAGATGGTGTCGGACGGCAACGTCACCTCCATCGCCGGCCGCCACGGGCTCGACGTGGTGAACGTCACGTGGGAGGACACCGGGCGGAACAAGGGCTCCGCGGTGGGCCCGAACATCTCCGACATGACGATTGGTGTGCGCGATGCGTACGGCCAGCTCCACCCGATGCCGGTCCTCCGCTTCGACAACTTCACCGACACCACCGCCGACATCCGCTCCGACAGCTTCTGGCTCCGCGTCGGCAACGAGCGCGGCGGGCCGCTGCGTTCGGTCTCGCTCGCCGAGGTGCTCCAGGACACGCGGAGCTTCCTCTCCGACCCGTGGAGCTGGTCCGGCCGCGCCCGCTCGCTGTGGAGCAGCCGCGACGAGCACGTGCTCGTGAGCGCCCAGGCGTGTTTCCTCCCCGTCCCCCGGAGCGGCGAGGCCACGTTCACCCCGGTGCTCTTCAACTACCAGTCGTACCCCGACAACCCCGCGGTGCTCACGATGGTCGCCACCCGCGAGGGCACGAGCATCCAGGTCATCGAGAACGAGGGCGGCTACCTCTCCGAGACCCTCTCGTTCAACCAGAACGGCGAGCGCGCCCCCTTCACCGCCACGCGCCTCTCCGACTTCCGCGCCGAGGGCGGCGACGGCACCTGGGGCTCCGTGAGCGCGGGCAGCGAGGACGGGCTCAACATGGTCCTGCTCGTGCAGGTTCCGCTCAAGCAGAAGCCGCGCCCGGCCCCGATGTACGACGACTACGACGGCGCGATGGACGAGATGTCCTCCGGGGCCCCCGCCGCCAAGAGCAGCCGCTCGCGCGACAGCGACGTGGAGGCCGCGGTCATCGGCCACGGGCCCACGGAGGGCCCCTACAAGGAGCTCGACGGCCTGGCGATCGAGCGCGACACGCGCTTCCCCGTCCGCGTGACCGTGCAGTTCTACAAGGCGACGAGCAACGGCGTGGTCACCGAGGCCGACATCCGCGAGGTGCGCCGCCAGATCGACCGCGTGTACAGTGACGCCTCCTACGTCGGGAGCCTGGTGACGCAGGGCTACACCGGCCGCCCGACCGAGTGGGGCCCCACGTACCAGCCGCCGCGCCCGCGCCCCCAGCCGCAGCCGAGCGAGGACGCGCAGTGGGCGGATCCGTTCTGGAGCTGGCACAAGGCGCAGTAGCAGGAAACGCGATCGGTCCGCCTTTCACGCGCTCTTCGGCGAGGTCGTGTATACTCCGGCTGCGAACGGTCGCCGAACGACCGCGCGCACGGGGTCCACATGCTGCTGCTCGCCCTCATCCCCGTCGCCGTTCCGGCCGACATGAGCTGGCAGTGCCCCGAGGAGGGGACCTCCCCGCGGGAGCTCGAGCCCTGGTTGGGGGCGAGCGGCCGCGTCGCCGGGTGGGTGTATGCGCTCGCCGCGTCGTTCTACGACGAGGACTGCGTCGCCTGCGGCGAGGACACCGGGTTGCCGTCGGGCGATGTGTTCGAGTGGTGCGCCGCCACGGAGTGTGTGACGGCCGAGGGCGCGATCCTCACCTACCGCTACGTGAACTCTGCGGATGGCGACGAGTGGTCGGTCGGAGGAACCCGGGAGTACAGCAGCTACACGGTCGTTCCGCCTCCGGACGCAGGGTACGGGTGGACCGAGCTTTCGACCTACTCCTCTAGCGGGACCTCTTCGTACCCCTACAAGGAGGAGTACGGAACCGACGTGGAACAGTCGGCGTCCTGGGCGGGGGACATCGGCTCGTCGTGGCCGGCGGACGGCGCGATCTCCGGGCTCACCTCGACCGGACGCGCCGAGTACGCCGACTACTCCACCGGCGAATGGACCGATCCTACGTGTTCGTGGTCGTGGCAGATCGACAACTACAATGGCTACGCATCCGTTTCCGCCGGCGGGAGCTACGGGTCGGTCCAGTTCGCGATCGTGTGCGATGAGGGTGGCTTGTGGATGGAAGGCTACGGAAAGGTGATGAGCCTGACCGACTGGACGCTCGTCGGCACGGACGCGGACGGGGACGCGTGGAACACGGCCTACGACTGCGACGACGCGGATCCGACGGTCTACCCGTGCGCGCCCGAAACCGCGTGCGACGGGAGGGACCACGACTGTGACGGCTTCATCGAGTGTGATGCCGATGGGGACGGACACACGCCCATCGACGAGTCCGGTGACGATTGCGACGACGCCGACCCGACCGTATTTCTGGGCGCATCCGAGGTCCGCTGCGACGGGATCGACCAGGACTGCAACGGGTACGACCAATGCGACGCCGACGGCGATCGTTACTACGCCGGAACCACCTACAGACCCGATTGCGACGACACCGATCCGACCGTTCATCCAGAGGCGGACGAGGTCTTGTGTGACGGGGTGGACCAGGACTGCGACGGCAGCGACAAGTGCGACATGGACGGCGATGGCTACTACGTGGACGGCTACTATGCCGATTGTGACGACACCGACCCCACCGTGAGCCCGCGCGGGACCGAGGTCGAGTGCGACACGATCGACCAGGACTGCGACGGCGGCGACCTGTGCGACGCGGACGGAGACGGGAGCTACGCGCGGCCCTCCGGCGACGATTGCGACGACACCGATGCCACCGTGCATCCCGGCGCGCCCGAGATCGAGTGTGACGGGATCGCCCAGGACTGCCGCGGGTACGACTCCTGCCCGCCGGCTGATGAGGACTCGGCGGCGTCGCCCCCCGAGCCCCATGACCCCCCGCTCGCCGACCCGCGCGGGTGCGGCGGCTCGGCGGCCATGGGGGTGCTCTTGCTCTCGGGCTGGCGACGGCGGACGCGGCGGATCATGACGTCGGCGTGAGGCGTGAGGCGGGGGCCTCGTCAACAGCGCAGCTCCTCGCCTCGTCGCCCGCAACCGCCGCACCCGAGCATCTGCCCGCCGACGCCGACGGACCAGGGCCCGAGATGGCGCCGGCCCCGCTCCCGCCCGCTTGAGCTACACGCCGGGGGGCCACGCCCTACAACCCCGCACCCAGCAGAAGATACGCCGCCCCCGTGTACTCGCCCGCGGCGAAGCTGTAGGGCGCGCCGACCAGCAGGTCGTCGTAGCCGTCCCCGTTCACGTTGCCCGCGCCCGCCACCGACCAGCCGGTGTAGTCCTCGGCGGACTCGGGCGCGAACGTGGCGTCGGCCGCGGAGACGGAGATCGAGGCCGGGGACGGGCCACCGAGCACGAGGTACGCGCCGCCCGTCGAGCTTCCGCCCGTCGCGAGGTCCGGGGTGCCGAGGAGGAGGTCGTCGTACGCGTCGCCGTCGACGTTCCCGGCCCCGGCGACCGACCACCCCACGTGGCCGCCCGCGACCTCTCCGGTGAACCGGGCGTCGGCCGCGGACAGCGACATCGAGGTGGGGGACGGCCCGCCGAGGACGAGGTACGCCGCGCCGGCCCAGCTGCCCCCGTCGTTGTTGAACGGGGACCCGGCCCCGAGGTCGTCGTACCCGTCCCCGTCGACGTCCCCGGCGCCGGCCACCGACCATCCGGCGTGATCGGCGTCCACCTCGCCCGTGAGCGTCACATCGGACGCGGCGAGCGACGCCGAGGCGGGTGACGCCGTACCGAGCACGAGGTAGGCCACGCCCGGCTGCGAGGCGCCGTCGTGGGCGTAGGGGGCGCCCACCAGCACGTCGTCGTGCCCGTCGCCGTCAACGTCACCCGCCCCCGCCAACGCCCAGCCGGCGTAGTCTCCGTCCCCCTCGCTCGCGAACACGGCGTCGGCGGCGGACAGCGCCGTGGACGCGGGCGTGGGGCCGCCCCGGACCAGGTAGGCGGCGCCGGCGTAGCTCCCCACGCCGTACGCCCCGATGAGGAGGTCGTCGTACCCGTCGGCGTCCACATCTCCCGCGGCGGCCAACGCGTGGCCCGCGTAGTCATCGGAGCCTGCTCCCGGGTATGCGGCGTCGGCGGCGGAGAGCGAGGTGGACACGGGCGACGGCCCGCCCAGCACGAGGTAGGCGATGCCGGCGCCCCCGAACGGCGCGCCCACGAGCAGATCGGCGTAGCCGTCCCCGTCGACGTCGCCCGCGGCGGACACGGCGGTGCCCGCGTTGTCGTTCTCTCCGACGCCGGTGTACTGGGCGTCGGCCGCGGAGAGCGAGCCGGAGGTGGGCGACGCGCCGCCGAGGACGAGGTGGGCCGCGCCGGCGGAGCGCGCGCCGTCGTCGTTGTAGGGGGCGCCGACGAGCAGATCGTCGTACCCGTCGCCGTCCACGTCGCCCACCCCGGCGACGGACGTGGCCGCGTAGTCTCCCGCGGCCTCCCCGGTGTAGCGGGCGTCCGCCGTCGTGAGCGAACCCGAGCTCGGTGCGCACGGCCCGGAGCCGCCGTCGCAGTCGTCGTCGACCCCGTTCCCGCACACCTCGGTGCCATCGGGGTTCACCGCCGCGTCGGCGTCGTCGCAGTCGGCGTCGTCCGCGATGAAGCCGGCGGGCGCGGTGCACGCGGCCTCCGCCACGCCCGCATCTCCGTAGCCATCGCCGTCGGCGTCGGCGTACCAGGACGATGCGTCGCTCGCGTCCTCGTCGATCCTCACGTCGCAATCGTCGTCCCGCGCGTTGCACGCCTCGATCGCGCCGGGGTTCACGGCCGCATCGGCGTCGTCGCAGTCGCCGGCTTCCGCGGTGAACCCGTCGCCGTCGCCGTCGATCCCGTCCGTGTCGGCATCGGTGTCCGTGTCCGTGTCGGCATCGGTGTCGGTGTCGGTGTCGGTGTCCATGTCCGTGTCCGTGTCCGTGTCCGTGTCCGTGTCGGAGTCAGTGTCCGTGTCGGTGTCGGTGTCGGTGTCGGTGTCGGTGTCGGTGTCGGTGTCGGTGTCGGTCTCCTCTTCCTCCGGCTTGTCCTCGCTCGACGGGCACCCCGTCAGCGAGAGGAGAACCAGGACCGCCGGGGTCGCGTTGCGCAAGCTGAAGCGTGTCATGTCGAGCTCGTGGTGCCCGATCCCCTACACAACCTGGGGCGCCGGGCGGCGTTGTCAGTTGTGGTCGTCTGCTGAGGGGTGTCGAGGAGTGTCACCGGCCGCCCCGACACGGGCGCGGTGGACGCGCACCGCGCGAGCCGCTCCCACGCCGCACCGCCTCCACGTCGCCGCGGCGGCCGCGTCCGCGCGGTCCGTCCGCCCCATCGAGGATGCGCTCCCCGCCCCACCGAGTCACATTGTCCCATGCCGGTGGCCGCCGATCTCGCCGCCCTGCTCCGCGACCGCCGGGTGGTCGCGCTCACCGGGGCCGGGTGCAGCACCGAGTCCGGGATCCCCGACTACCGCGGGCCCGGCACACGCGCGCGGGCGCGCAACCCCGTGCAGTATCGCGCGTTTATCGGCGAGGCCGAAGCGCGGCAGCGCTACTGGGCGCGCAGCATGATCGGGTGGCCCCGGTTCAGCGCGGCCGAGCCCAACGGCGGGCATCGGGCCCTCGCGGCGCTGGAGCGGATGGGGATCCTGCGCGGGCTCATCACCCAGAACGTCGACCGGCTGCACCACGTGGCGGGCAACACCGACGTCATCGAGCTGCACGGTGCGCTCGCCGAGGTGGTGTGCCTCGGGTGCGGCACGCTGGAGGATCGCGCCTCGCTCCAGGCGCGCCTCGCCCTGCTCAACCCGCGGTGGGAGGCGGACGTGGAGCTCGCCCCGGACGGCGACGCCGAGCTGGTCGCGGTCGAGGGCTTCCGGGTCGCCGACTGCCTCGCCTGTGGCGGCGTGCTCAAGCCGCGCGTGGTGTTCTTCGGCGAGAACGTGCCCCGGCCCACGGTCGATGCCGCGTTCGCCCACGTGGACGCCGCGGAGGCGCTCCTGGTCGTCGGCACGTCGCTCACGGTCTATTCGGGACTGCGCTTCGTGCGCCGCGCCGCCGAGCGCGGGATCCCCGTCGCCATCTGCAACCTGGGGCCGACGCGCGGCGATCCGCTCGCGACGATGCGGGTGGACGCGCCGCTCGGCGAGGTGCTGCCGGGGCTGGTGGAGGCCCTGGGCGCCGCCGGTCAGGGCTTGCGGGCCACCGCGAGGTAGGGCCGCCCGCCGTGCACATGGGGCGAGCCGTCGAGCCATCGCCGCTCGACCGTGGCGCCGAGGCCCTCGAGCACCTCCCAGGGGCGGCGATACAGGTCGGCCTGCGCGATCAGCTTGATCCAGGATGAAGCGGGGACCCAACGCTCGGCGTACACGTCGAAGATCACGAAGCGACCGCCCGGCGCGAGCAGGGACCAGGTCGCGGCGAGCACGGCCTCGAAGTCCGGGATCACGGAGAGGCCGAGGGTGCTCACGATCGCGTCGATGGGGCCGATGTCCGCGGGGGTGAGCGTGCGGGCGTCCCGCTGAAGGAGCGTGACCTGGGGCAGCTCGGCCACCCGCGTGCCGGCCCGCGCGAGCATGCCCGCGGAGAAGTCGACCCCGAGCACCGAGCCGGTGGGCCCGACCGCGGCGGCGAGCAGCGGGAGGTTCGGGCCGGTACCGCACGCGAGGTCGAGCGCGCGTTGGCCGGGCGCGAGCCCCATCGCATTGATGACGCCGGCGCGGTAGTCCCGGTAGAAGCGCTCGACGCTACCGTCGTAGAACGTCGCGAACGTGTCGTACCAGGACATGCGGCCTCCGCAGGGCGCTCTACCGTGACTCGCAGTCCAGCGTGAGCTTGAAGTTGGTCTCGGCCTCGTCGGGGCTGTCGACGTAGACCAGGAAACGGTCGCCCTCGAACCCGGTGAAGGTCACGATGTCGTCCCCCTCGTCGGTGCCCGCCTCGCACTCGATCACGCTGTTGGACGAGGTGGGGCAGGTGTCCTCGGGCCAGTCCACGACGAACAGGTCGACGTCCTCGCACGGCGCGTTCAGGGTCGCGGTGACCGCCGTGGTCTCGTCGAACGAGATCTCGTAGACGCGGTCGGTGCCCTCGTAGTCCTCGGGGAACGGGGTGCAGTACCAGGCGAGGTAGCTGTCGTGGTGCCCGGCGTGCCCGCCGCCCGCCGTGGTCGCCTCGAGGGTCTCGCCGCACGTGAGCGTGCTGGTGACACAGTCCGGGCCCCCGGGCGACGCGCTGTCGAGCACCTCGTCGCAGAAGCCGGGGTCGGTGGTATCCGTATCGGTGTCGGCGTCCGTATCCGCATCGGTGTCGGCGTCCGTGTCCGCATCGGTGTCGGCGTCCGTGTCCGCGTCGGTGTCCGAGTCCGTGTCGGTGTCCGAATCCGCGTCGGTGTCGGAGTCGGTGTCCGTGTCGGTGTCGCCGTCCGTGTCGGTATCGGTGTCCGTGTCGGTGTCCGCGTCGCCCTCGGTGTCGGCGACACACTCGCCGCCTTCCTCGTGGGTGCCCGACCCGCACGCGAGGGTGTCGTCGTCATCGGACTTGCCGCCGGAGCAGCCGGCGAGGAGGGCGAGGAGCAGGAGGGGAGCGCGCATCGGACGTCCGGGGAGGCACGCCAGTATAGATCAGGCCTCCCGTTCGGGCGTGCCCTCCGCGTAGACGGTCCACCGCTCCGGGCGAAGCCAGCCGATGAGCGTCATGCCGGCGGCGCGGGCCACGTCGACCGCGAGTGAGGTGGGCGCGCCGAGCGTGACGACGAGGGGGACCCGCGCCACGAGCGCCTTCTGGACGATCTCGAACCCGGCGCGGCTCGACACGAGCAGGCCGAGGCCGGCGAAGTCGAGGGCGTCCGCGCGCAGCCGCGCGCCGAGCACCTTGTCGACAGCGTTGTGGCGGCCCACGTCCTCACGCAGGTTGAACAAGGCGCCGCTCGCGTCGAACAGGGCGGCGCCGTGGAGCCCCCCGGTGGAGCGGAACGCGCCCTGGCCGGCGCGCAAGGCGTCGGGGAGCCCGGCGAGGACGGCGGGGGAGGGCATCCAGCCGACGACGCCGTCGAACCGGGTGCGGAGGCGGTCGATGGAGGCCTTGCCGCAGATGCCGCACGAGCTGTTGGCGTAGAGGGCGCGGTCCGCCGAGCGGGCCCGGGCCGCGGGGACACCCTCGGCGAGGCGCACGTCGACGGTGTTCTCGCCTACGATCGCGAGCGCGCGCAGATCGTCGGGCCCGTCCACCACGCCCTCGGTGAACAGGAAGCCGGCGGCGAGGTCGAGATCGTCGCCGGGGGTGCGCATCGTGATGGCGGCGGGGATGCCCTCGACGCGGAGCTCCAGGGGCTCTTCGACCGCGATGGCGTCGAGGTCTTCAAGTGATTCGCCGCCTACGAAGCGACGGACGACGATCTCCCGGCTTCTCACCTGTCAGATCCGCTCGATCCGCACCACCGCGTTGTAGTCCGGCTCCTCCGAGCGCGGATCGATGCGGCGGCCGATGAGCACGTTGCACTCGGGCCAATAGGCCTGGAGGATGCCCGTGCGGATGTCGGCGCGGCGGAGCGTCACGTCCATCTTGCCGATCTCGCTCGTGACGCGGGCGCGGGCGCCGTCGGCCAGGCCGAGCTTCATCAGGTCGGCTTCGCTGATGAGGATGTCGTCCCGCGCGCGGCCGCCCTGGAGCGGGTCGTGGTCCTTGATGACGATGCTGTTGAACTGCTTGCCGCGGCGCGTCGTGAGGTAGTAGGCGCCCTCGGGCACCTCGATACGTTTTGGTTCGAGCAGGGTGAACCGGGCCTTCTCGTCGGGCATCCCCGCGAACTTGCCGCCGACGCACAGCTGTGCGCCGCCCCACTGCACCCAGTCGCCCGCCTTCTCCAGCTTGTCGATGCCGGCGTAGAGCGGCACCGTGGCGGCGATCTCCTTCCGGATCACGCTCGCGTCGGCATAGGTGAGCTGCTCGGCGGTGCCGGGGAAGGCCGCCATGACCACCTGACAGGGGATCTCGTACTCGGGCCGGCTCTCGCCCACCTGGGGGTGCCCGGGGATCTCGGGCGAGAAGCGGATGCGGCGCTCGGTGTTGGTCGACGTGCCGCCGCCGCGCTGCTCGTAGCGGGTCTGCGCGGGCAGCACGAGCACGGTGTCGGCGCCTTCGAGCACGGTCGACGTGTTGAACACGATGTCCTGGTGGATGCGGAACTTGACCTTGGCGTAGGCGTCGGCGACCCACACCGGATCGGGCAGGACGGCGAACAGGTTGCCGCCCACGTTGTACAGAAAGTCGATGCCGCCCTCGCCCATGCGCTCGACCATGCGCATCGTCGTGAGCCCCTTGGTGCGCGGCAGCGGATGTTGCCAGTGCTGCTCGAAGCGCTGGAGGTTCTCCTCGGTGAGCGGGATCCCGCCGGGGAGGATGCCAGGGGCCACGCCGCACTCGCCGCCGCCCTGCACGCCCGAGTGGCCGCGGATGGGGAGGATGCCGGTCTTCTCGCGGCCGATCATGCCGCGCGACAGGTGCAGGTTGACGATGGCCTCGACGTTCTCGGTGCCGAACGTGTGTTGGGTCAGGCCCATCGAGTAGATCGTGACGCACGTCCGCGCGCGGCCGTAGAGCTCCGCGAGCCACTCGATGCGCGGCTTGTCGACGCCGGAGTCGCGCACGATGTCGTCCCACGCCATCGCGGTGACGTGGGCTTCCAGATCGGCCCAACCCGTCGTGTGCGCGTCGACGTAGGCGCGGTCGACGCCGCCGGTCTCGATCAGCGACTTGAGCACGCCGTTGAGCAGCGCGATGTCGCCGCCGACCTGCACGGGCACGAAGTCGTCCATGAGCGTGGTGCCGAACAGCGCGCTCTTCGGCATGGACGGCACCCAGTAGGACTCGAGGCCCTTCTCGCGCACCGGGTTGATGACGACGATGCGGGTGCCCTGCGCCTTGGCGTGCGCGAGGTACTTCATCGTGACCGGCTGGTTGTTGGCGATGTCCGTGCCCCAGAGCAGGAGCAGGTCGGTGCCGATCAGATCCTTGAGCGAGCAGGTGGGCGCGCCGACGCCGATCGTGGCCTTGAGGCCCGACACCGTGGCCTGATGGCACAGCCGCGCGCACAGGTCGACGTTGTTGGTGCCCGCGAGCCGCGCGGCCTTGGTGAACGCGTAGTAGACCTCGTTCGTGATGCCGCGCGAGGTGGCGAACCACGCCTGGCGCTCGGGCGCCGTTTCGCGGAGGGCGGCGCCGGCCATCGCGAGCGCGTCGTCCCACGAGATGCGTCGGAAGCCGCGATCGTTCTTGCGGTACACGAGCGGGTAGGGGATGCGCCCGAGCGCCTGGAGCTGGCGGTTGTCCATGCGGCGGAGGTGGTGGATGTCCGCCACGTCCGCCGGGACGAACGCCGGCATCGTGTTGAGCCGGAGCAGCTTCAGGCGGGTGGTGCAGAGGTGCGTGCCCTCGATGACGTCGTCCTTCAGCCCGCGGGGGCCCAAGGAGCAGCCGTCACACACGCCCTTGTTCAGGATGCGCCATGCGTACGGGAGGCTGTCCCGGTTCTCCCACAACACCTCCGCCATCTCGAGCATGTGGTGCGGCTTCTGCCGGCCCAGGCCGAACGGGGCGAGGGAGGCGATCCGGTCGGTGCCGCGCACCGGCTCTCGGGAGCTCGGCGAGGAGCTCGGAGGGGAGGATGAAGGAGGGTTCACGCTCATTTCACGCCCCTAATTCGCCCGGCGTGCAGCTGTGGAGGGGCGTCGCGGCGCAGGGTTGCCCTTTCCGGTCGTGGAACCCGCGCTTACCGTCCCGCTCGCGAGCCTCACGTGAAGAGCGAAAACCTCGATCGATTGTTGCGCGACCGGTTCGGCCATCCGGGCTTCCGCCCGGGCCAGGCCGAGGTGGTGGAGCACGTCGTCGGCACGTCGCTGGCGCCGGGTGGCGACGCGCTGGTGGTCATGCCCACCGGCGCCGGCAAGTCGCTCTGCTACCAGGTTCCCGCGCTCGCCCTGGGCGGCGTGGCGGTGGTGGTCTCGCCGCTGATCGCGCTGATGAAGGACCAGGTCGACGGGCTGCTCGCCCGCGGCGTGCGCGCCACGCTCATCAACTCGACGCTCACGCCCGAGGTGCGCCGCGAGCGCCTGCGCGAGGTGCTGCGGGGCGAGTGGGAGCTGGTGTTCGTGGCGCCCGAGCGGCTCTCGCCCGCCTTCTGCGCGGAGCTGCGGCCCGCGAACATCACGCTGTTCGCGGTGGACGAGGCCCATTGCCTGTCGCAGTGGGGGCACGATTTTCGCCCGGACTACCTGCGTCTCGGGCAGGTGCGGCTCGATCTGGGCGCGCCGCGCACGATGGCGCTCACCGCCACCGCCACGCCGGCCGTGCAGGACGACATCGTCAAGAGCCTCGGGCTCGGCACCGGCACGTCCACCCGCCTTCGGCGCTTCGTCCGCGGGTTCGACCGCACCAACCTCGGCATCGAGGTGCTCGAGGTGAACGGCCCGCGTGACAAGGACCAGCTGCTGCCCGCGCTGGTCATGCCGGGGCCGACGCTGGTGTACTGCGCCACGCGCAAGAACGTCGAGCGGGCCGCCCAGGCGCTGCGCTCCGTCGGCATCGCAGCCGGTGTCTACCACGGTGGCCTCCCGATGGAGGAGCGCTCGGAGGTGCAGGACGCGTTCATGTCCGGCCGCTGTGGTGTCGTCGTCGCCACCAACGCGTTCGGCATGGGGGTCGACAAGGACGACGTGCGGGTGGTCGTCCACTACGATCTGCCCGGCACCGTCGAGGCCTACTACCAGGAGATCGGACGCGCCGGTCGCGACGGAAAGCGCAGCCGCGTGGTGCTGCTGTACCGCGAGGAGGATCGCGGCATCCAGGAGTTCTTCATCAACCTCGCGCACCCCCCGGCGGCGTGGGTGCACCGGGTGTGGGACGCCCTGCGCGCGAAGGGCGAGAACCCGGTCTACCTCTCGATGGACAAGCTCGGCGACGCGCTCCCCGACGACGCGGGCGGCGAGCGCGCCGCGGCGAGCTGCGTGTACGTGTTGCAGCGCGAGGGCTACCTCCGGCGCGTGCCGCAGACCGAGCGCGCGGGGCAGGCGCGGCTGTTGGCGGGGCGCTCCGAGGTGCGCGGAGAGGCGGTCGCGGGCGTGCGCGGGCAGGTCTACGCTTGGCTCAAGGACCAGAACAAGGCGGTCGTGGGGGTGTGGCCCGATCGGCTCGCCGAGGCGCTCGATCTGTCCCGCGAGCAGGTCGTCGCCGGGCTCCGCACCCTCGAGGATCGCGGCCTCCTCGTGTACACCGCGCCCGAACGCAGCGGAGGCTTCGAGCTCCTCAAGGACACGCCGCTCACCCTGGACGACGCGGCGATGCGCGCGCGCCGTGCCCGCGAGCTCACCAAGCTCCAGAAGATGGTCGACTTCGGCCGCGCCGGGTGCCGCCGCCGCTACATCCTGACCTATTTCGGCGACACCCCGCCCTGGGATCGGTGCGGTGACTGTGACGGCTGCCGCGCCGGAAAGGCCCTCGGCGTCGAGCCCCGCGCGCTCGCGCCCGACGAGGACGTCGTGGTGCGCAAGGTCCTCTCCTGTGTCGCCCGCCTCCCCGAGCCCTACCCGGTCTCCGTGATCGCGAAGGTGCTCACCGGCGCCCGCGATCCGGCCACGGTGCGGTTCGAGCGCCTCTCCACCTACGGGATCCTGACGAGCTTCACGCCGAAGGAGGTCGAGCAGGTGGTGGGGGAGCTGGAGCGCGCGGGCGCCCTGTTGCGCGAGGTGAAACGGCGCGCCGTGGCTGGCGTCGAGCGCTCGTTCGACGTGATGACGCTCACGACGCTCGGCAAGGACGTGATGTTCGAGCGCGCGCCCGGCTTCGTCATGTACTTCCCGATCGGCAAACGTGCGCTCACGACGCGGGCAAACCCTGGGGCCCCGAAGAACGTCGCGGTCGACCTGCTGCACGTCCTCCGCGACGCAAGGGGAAAGCTGGCGAAGGCGGCGGACGTGCCGGCCTATGTCGTCGCGCCGGACCGCACGCTCGTGGACATGTCCGAGAAGCGGCCGATGACCCGCTCGGCGATGCTGGAGGTGCACGGCATGGGGCCGGAGCGGTTCCGCAAGTACGGGGCGGAGCTGCTCGCGGTGGTGCGGGGCTGGGCGGGTTGAGCGCTACGAACCTGCGACGATCACGGGGCTCTGCCGACGCGGGCTAGAGAGCCGTGTCGTCGCTCGTTGCTTCGGAGCAGCCGGTGCCGTTCGCGTCGTCCTCGGCCTGGAGCTGGGTGAGGCTGGACTCGCACGCGTCCTGCAGCTCGGGATCGGTGCCGTCGTTCTCGGTGCGGCACTGGTCACAGTCGTAGGCAGCCTCGCCTTCGTGGCACTCGCAGACGTAGTCGCAGTAGTCCACGCAGGGGTCGCCGAAGTCGACGCCGAAACAAGCGGAGAGGAGGAGGAGCAGCATGGCGGGTTAGTAACGCCCGGATGCATCCCTCGCTGTCCGATCGTGTGGTGGTGGTCACGGGCGCCACGAGCGGGATCGGCCGCGCGACGGCCCTCCGCTTCGCGAAGGCGGGCGCGAAGGTCGTGGCGACCGGACGGGATCAGCGGCGGCTCGCCGAGATCGCGCCCGAGGTCGACTGCACGCTCACGCTCGACGTGACCGACCCGGAAGGTGTCGCGATCTTCGCCGCGGCGGTGGTCGATCGGTACGGCGGGGCCGACGTCCTCGTGAACAACGCGGGCATCGGGCTCTTCGAAGGGTGGGAGACGACGGAGGACGCGGCGCTTCGCCGCGTGATGGACGTGAACCTGCACGGTGCCGTGGCCGTCGCGCGGGCCCTGCTCCCGTCCCTGATCGCGCGAAAGGGCGTGCTGGTGCAGGTCGCGAGCGTGGCGGGCAAGCGCGGCTACGCGAAACACACCGCCTACTGCGCCGCCAAACACGCGCTCGTGGGCTGGTCCGAGGCGCTGCGGCACGATCTGCGCGGCACCGGCTGCGACGTGGTCGTCGTGTGCCCGCCCGCCGTGCGCACCCCGTTCTTCGAGAACGCCGGCTACCTCACCTTCGACGAGGACCACCCCAACCTCGTGCCGATGACGGCGGACGCGGTCGCCGCCGGCATCGTGGACGCCGCGGCGACGCGCCCCCGGACCGTCATCCTCTCGCCGCGAGCGCGCGCGCTCTACGCGCTCTCGGTGGTGGCGCCGGCCCTGCTGGAGCGGATCCAGGGGCTCAAGCGGTAGGGGACCTGCGGCGGACCACGGCGCCGAGCGCGAGCAGGCCGAGCGCGAGGCCCGCGGCGGGCGACGTGGTCGAACAGCCGCAGCCGTCCTTGACCTTGTCCTGGCCCGAACCGCCGGTGTCCTCGACGACCGGCTCCCCGGTGTCCCCCGTGTCGCAATCCGTGACCGACGGGTCTGTGTCGTCGCAGTCCTCGTCCGCCACGAGGCCGTCCCCGTCCTGGTCGGTGTCGTTGCCGTCACAGTCCTGGTCGATGCCGTCGTACCAGACCTCGGTCGCGTCGGGGTTCACCGCGGAGTTGGCGTCGTCACAGTCCTCGTCCACCGCGGCGCCGTCGCCATCGACATCGTACTCGTCCGCGTCCACGCAGTCGGTGACCACGCCGTCGTAGGGCTCGTCGGGCGCGCCGGTGTACACCGCGGGGTCGGCGTCGTCGCAGTCGGTGCCGCCGTGGCTCGCGGAGTCCTGGCCGTCCACGTCCTGGTCGAAGTCGGAGTTGGCGGCGCAGTCGGCGTCCACGCCGTCGTACCAGGCGTCGGGCGCGCCGGGGAACGTGCTGGCGAGCACATCGTCGCAGTCCGTGCCGGCCGGGTGGCCGTCGCCGTCCTGGTCGTCGTCGTTGCCGTCACAATCCTGGTCGACCGCGTCGTACCAGACCTCGGGCGCGTCGGGACGCACGTCCGCCGAGGTGTCGTCGCAGTCGAGCGCGTCGTCGGTGTAGCCGTCGGGCTGGGTGCACGCGCGGGTCGTGTCGCCGGCCGAGCCCCAGCCGTCCGTGTCGGCGTCGAGGTACCACGTCAGGGCGTCGGCGGCGTCGGCCTCGTCGACCGTGCCGTCGCAGTCGTCGTCGACCGTGTTGCACGACTCCACGCCGCCCGGCAAGATGGCGGCGTTCGCGTCGTTGCAGTCCTCGCACGCGGTCACGCCGTCGCCGTCGTTGTCCTCGGTGCCGGCCGAGCCGTCGCAGTTGTAGTCGACCGCCTCGTCGCAGACCTCGCGGGCGCCGGGGTTGTAGCGGTTGTCGCCGTCGTCGCAGTCGCCGGGGACCGCGGTGTAGCCCGAGGGCACAGCGCACCGCGCCACCGTCGCGTCGCCGCCGTAGCCGTCCCGGTCGGCGTCCGCATAGAACGTCGAGGTCCCGGTGACACCGCTGTCGGCGTCGTCCGCGCGCGTGTCGCAGTCCTCGTCCAGATCGAGGGCGTCGCACACCTCGGCCGCGTCGGGGTTGACGCCGCCCCGGGTATCGTCGCAGTCGCCGCCGTCGACGACGTAGCCGGCGGGTGCCGAGCATTCGTGCAAGGAGACGGACTCGTCCCCGTACCCGTCCGCGTCGGCGTCACGGTAGAACAGCTCCACGTCGACCGAGTCCGGGCCGTCGATCGCGCCGTCGCAATCCTGGTCGATCCCGTCGCACACCTCGAACGTGTCCGGGCGGATGTCGAAGTTGGTGTCGTCACAGTCGCCCGCCACGGTCAGGTGGCCCGCGAGCGCGCTGCAGCTGCGCGTCATCGCGTCGTCGTCGCCGTAGCCGTCTCCGTCGTCATCGGGCCAGTACGCGGTGCCGTCGGTCGGGCTCTCGTCGACCGTGCCGTCGCAGTCCTCGTCCACGCCGTCGCACGTCTCCGCCGCGCCGGGAAACACGCCGCGGTCGTCATCGTCGCAGTCGGCCCCGGTGCCGTCGTCACACGCTTCGACGCCGTCCCCGTCGAGGTCGTCACAGCCGTCGTCCACCGTGAGCGTGAGGTTCGACGCGAGCGCCCACGCGTCTCCCGAGTCGCTCCGGTTGTTGTTCACCGCGTTGCCGGCGCCGCGCAGGGTGTAGGTGCCCTCGGCCGTGGGCGCGGTCCACGCGAAGTTGAAGGTGACCGATCCCGCGGACATCGAGGTCGTGGCCGAGTGGGTGACCTCGCTCGCGGCCACCCGCGTGTTGGAGCCCGCGCGGAGCGTGCCGCCGGACACCGACACGTCGAGGCCGGCCCCCGTGTAGGACGCGCCCGAGTTCGCGACGACCATCGTGAGCGTGATGGCCTCGCCCGGGGCGACCACCGTGTCGGACGCCGCCAGCGTGGCGGTCGTGGAGGCGGAGGCGGTGGCGCCGTGGCACGCGCCGCACCCGGTGGTGGAGCTGCCGGTCTTTCCGGCGCTGGAGGCGAACGCCGGGGAGGTCGCGAGGAGGAGGAGCAGGCTCATCCATGGCGATTACATCCGCCGAGGCTACCCCGTCAATCGATGTCTTCGTCCAGCGTGCCGCGGCCGCCCGCGATGAACTCGCGGACGTAGCGGATGTCGGCCTTCTCTGTCTCCTCCGCCGTGCCGGTGAACGCGATGCGCTTGTTGTAGAGCATCGCGATGCGGTCGCTCACGGTGAAGCAGGAGTCCATGTCGTGGGTCACGACGATGCTGGTCACGCCGAGGCGCTTCTGGAGCGACAGGATGAGGCCGTTGATGCGCCGCACGTTGATGGGATCGAGCCCGGTGGTGGGCTCGTCGTAGAGGATGACCTCGGGCTTGATCGCGATGGCGCGGGCGAGGCCCACACGCTTGCGCATGCCGCCGGAGAGCGCCGCCGGCTTGAGCAGCTCGGTGCCGGGGAGCCCGACCATGTCGAGCACCTCCTCCACGCGCTGGTCCATCTCCTTCTCGGTGCCCCAGTGGTGCTCGCGCAGGGGGTACTTGATGTTCTGCGCCACGGTCAGCGAGTCGAACAGGGCGCCGCTCTGGAACAGGAACCCGAACCGCCTGCGGATGGGCCCCATGCCGCGCTCGTCGAGCTTCGTGACCTCCTGGCCGAACGCCTGGATGCTCCCCGCGTCGGTCGAGAGCAGGCCCGTGAGCATCTTGAGGAGTACGCTCTTGCCAGTGCCCGAGCCGCCGATGATCGTGAGGGTCTCCCCCGGGTACACGTCGAGCGTGCAGTCCTCGTAGATGACCTTGGGGCCGAACGCCTTCTTCACGCCGACAAAACGGATGATCGGCTCGGCCGCGACGGGCTCGGGGAGGCCATCCTGGGGGAGAACGGTGGGTTCAGCCATAAAGCGCCAGGAAGAGCTTGGTGAGGAAGAAGTTGGACACGAGCAGCCCGATGGCGCCGATGACGACGGCCTGGGTGGTCGAGTGGCCCACGCCCTCCGTGCCGCCGGTGGTGTTGAGCCCGACGTAGCAGCCGACGATGCCGATGATGTACCCGAACGCGACGGACTTCATCAGGCCGTGCATCAGGTCGGAGATCCACAGGGTGTCGAGGATCTGGGCGTAGAAGAAGCTCGGGGTGATCCCGACCTCGCGCACGGTGATGATCATCGCGCCGCCGATGCCGACCACGTTCGCGAGCATCGTGAGCAGCGGGAGCACGAGCACGCACGCGAACACGCGCGGGGCCACGAGCTTCTTGATGGGATCGGCGCCGAGGGCGCGGATCGCGTCGACCTGCTCGGTCACGACCATCGAGCCGAGCTCGGCGGCGAACCCGCTGCCGACGCGCCCGCCCACGAGCAGCGCGGTGAGCATGGGCCCGAGCTCGCGCACGATGCCGAGCGCGGCGAGCTTGCCGGTGTACATGCTCGCGCCGTAGGGCTCCAGGCCGGTCGAGAACTGGAGCGCGAGCACCATCCCCGTGAACACCGCGGTGAGCACGGTGATCGACCAGCTCTGGATGCCCGCAGTGTCGAACTGGTTGATGAGCGGCCGCAGCTCGATCGGGAGCCGCCAGAACGCGAAGAACGTGCTCCAGGTCAGCCGCGCCACGGCGCCCATGTGCCGGAGGAAGTTGACGAACCCTCTCACAGCAGCCTTTTCATAGGGGCGTGAACCCGGCGAGGATGCGCTCGTACGCGTCCCAGCCCAGCTCGAACGTGTCGGGGGGCGCGATGAGGGCGAGATCGTAGGTGCACGCGCCGCGGTTCATCACGCCGAGCGCGACCGTGATCGGCACCCCGTCGAGTCGGCCCGAGTGGACGCGCAACACACCTTCCCGCCCGCCGAACTCGCGCAGCTCGTCCCGCGTGGTGGTCACCTCGCGCATGCCGGCGGTGAGCTCGGTCGCGAGGTCCTCCGTGCGGGACTCGCTGTACCGCGGCCCGCAGTTGGAGTCCGTGTAGATCGCGGCCTTCAAGGCGCCGTTGTACCAGGCGCGGTCCGCGCCGCCCGCGTCGACCGCCTCCCAGCCCTCGCCCGGGGCGGGGAGGGTGTACCGGTTCTCGAGCCGCTTCGCGCGCACGTGGCTCGACGGCATGCAGGCCGAGAGGCCCACGAGCGCGAGGAGGAGCCACCCACGCTTCATGCGGCCCCCGTCACGCGCAGGAACAGGTCCTCCAGCCGCTCGCCCGGCGCCACGATCTCCGCGACGGGCCCGAGCACGGCGATGCGGCCCTTGTGCACGATGGCGAGGCGGTCGCACACCTCGGCGGCGTCCTCCATCGTGTGGGTGGAGAGGAACACGGTGCGGCCCTCCTTCGCGAGGTCCCGGAACACCTGCTTGATCTGGCGGGCGCCGCGCGGATCGAGGCCGACCATCGGCTCGTCCACGATGAGGAGGCGCGGCTCGGTGAGCAGGGCGCCCGCGAGCGTGAGGCGCTGCTTCATGCCGTGGGAGAAGCTCTCCACCAGGGCGTCCGCCTGGTCGATGAGGAGCTGCTCGGCGAGCCGGGCGTCGATCCGCTCCGAGAGGCCGTTGCGCGGCATGTCGTAGATCTCGCCGAGGAAGCGGAGGAATTCACGCGCCGTGAGCTTGTCGTACAGGTACGGGCGGTCGGGGATGAAGCTCATCCGCCGGCGGGCCTCGACCGGGTTGTCGGCGAGGGAGATGCCGTCGATCCAGATGTCGCCGCCGGTGGGGGGCAAGACGCCGCCGAGCATGCGGAGCGTGGTGGTCTTTCCCGCGCCGTTGAGGCCGAGGAACCCGAACACCTCGCCCGCTCGAACGTCGAGATCGAGCGGCCAGACCGCCTGGAAGGAGGCGTAGCGCTTCTCGATCTGGCGGGCGCGGATCATCCCGCAACCCTAACGCGGTCCGCGAGGCGGGGGTCAGCCCGAGACGTAGGCGTACACGAGGCACATCTCGTCGGCCGTGCCCTCGCCCGCATAGGTCGTCTCGGTGCGGCCCGTCGTGTCGTACACGCACGTGAGCCGCAGCTCCGAGTCCCCCGCGAGGGTCAGCGGCTCCTCGTAGAAGTACAGGCCCTGCCAGTGGAAGTCCCACACGGGAACGTCGACCAGGCATACCTCTTCCCCGTGGCTCGTGGCGCTGAAGACGAGGTTGGCGCCCGTCTCGTGCATGTGCGGCGCGAGGCCCCACACGCGGAAGTCCGAGCCGACGTCGAGGGTCTCCACGTGGTCCACCTGCACCGCGGGCTCGCCGGGCGGGAGCGCGATGTCGCTGGTGGCGACGCTCGAGAGCAGCGCAGGTGTCGCGACGGTGGGGGCGAGGGTGAGGTCGACACGCGTGCGATCGGGGGAGGTGCCGTTCTCGACGTTGTAGTGCACCTGGAGCACGAGACGGCGCCCGCCCGCGAGCGGCAGGCCGGTGCCCTCGGGGTACACGGTGGCGCCCGCGCCCGGGGCCCAGATCGCGACGGGCTCGGCGTACACGCCGGTGCCGCCGTAGCAGGTCCATCCTTCGCCGGCCTCGCCCGCGTCAAGCGCGACGGCGCTCGCGACGGCGGCGTCGTCGACGGGTTGGTACACGATCACGTGGTGCACCACCGAGGACTCGCCCGGGAGCACCTCGTAGCCGGTGAGGAACGTGTCGGTCGCGCTCGGCGCATCGGTCAGGAAGCAGCGGTAGGTGTCCTCCGCGGCCTCGGGGGGCGTGTAGTCGGCGCCGGGATCGATCGTGGCGTCGATCCGGGTCAGCGCGCGCGGGGCGGGCGCGTCGAAGGCCGCCCCGGCCGTGCCCTCGGGGGCCCCGCCGTCCGACCACGCCCGCAAGGTGGCGATCTCGAGATCGGTGAGGCTCCGATCGTGCGCCCAGGTCTGGCAGTCGCCGCAGCTCGCCGGCAACCAGGGCGGCATGCGCCGGCTCTCCACCGCCGCGGCGATCGCGCCCGCCATCGGGGCCGCGTCCGCGTACGTGTCGAGCGGGAAGGGCGCGATGCCGCCGGCGCCGTGGCAGCTCGCGCAGCGGTCCGCGACGAGGGCGCCGACCTCGCCGGACCACGTGGGCGTGGTCGCGAGCGTGACGTCGTCCACGTCCGCGCACGTCGGCGCGTAGGTGAGCGGCGTGGGGGCGGGGCCGCAGGCCGCGAGGAGGGTCAGCATCAGGAAACGCATGTCCATTTGAACCACGAACCCCGTCCGGTCAAAAAGGAAACTGGACGATGCGATGTAAGTCTCACGACGTGAGCGGGGTGGTATTCCAGGGATGGCGGTCCCCGGAGCCAACATGTCGGTCATTCCCCAGTATCGTGTGCTCCTGCTCGACCCCGTGAAGCTGCGTCGCGACCGGGTGGAGCAGATGTTGCGCCTCCGCTTCGAGACGCAGGGCTTCGGCACCATCACCCAGGCCATCGCCGCGATCAAGGGCGGGCCCCCGCCGCACGCCATCGTGGGGACCCTGCGCCAGATCGACGACAACGGGCTGGTCGCCGGCAAGGCGCTCCGCGCGGAGGCCGGCAAGGACGTGTACATCCTGGTCCACGGCGCCGCCGACACACGGAAGACCGCCGCCGAACGCCAGGCGATCGCGGACCGCCACGGGGTCGACACCTGGAGCGAGATCGCGCTCGAGCCCGACGGGATCGCGTCGGTGCTGGGCGGCGAGCTGCACCGGCGCCATCGCCCGCGCACCGCCACGGTGACCCCGCTGGGCCTGATGGACCGGGCGCGCTCCCTCACGAAGGAGGACGTCAAGGCGTTCCTCACGAAGGACCGCCCGCTCATCCCTACGCCGATCCGCGCGCCGGACGAGCCGCCGGGGTGGATCGAGCTGCTCAACGCCCCGCCGACCGCCGCGAACCTCAAGGCGCTGCTGACCAAGGAGATCGGCGTCCGGCGGAAGGCCTCGGGGTAGGTCAGGCTCTCAGCTCGCCGGCGCCGCCGCGGGGCCGGTGGTGGTCGTCGCGGCGGTCGTGTCCACCGTCGGCGCGGCCGTGTCCAGACGGCCCCGGTGGAAGAGCATCAGGTAGAACCACGAGCTGCGGACCATGTCGTCGGTCCAGTCGCTCGACTCGCCGCGTGTCTCCACGGCGGTGACCGGCGCCGACTGCTTCCAGTCGTCCAGGGCCGGGTCCTTCTGGTTCTTCAGATCGCTGGTGGCCCGGGTCTCCCCCGGCGTCGCGTACGCGTCGCCCGACTTGCCCGCGTCGTAGTCGGCGCGGGCCCGCCCGAACGGATCGTCCACGGTGACGCCCGCGCTCGTGACCGCCTGGATCGCCACGATGTGCGTGCCCGACTGGCCGGCGCCCTTGTGGCGGATGCTCAACATGGCGGCGCCGCCATCCTCCAGGCAGGTCTTCAGGCGCGCCTTGGCGTTGGTCCACCCGAGGCTCTGCTCGAGGCGCTCGGTCGTCGGCTTCGCGCCCGCGTGGGTGCCCGACCCGTCGTGAACGGCGGCCACGAACTTCGAGGCGTTGTTGCCGCTGTTGATCGTGGTGCGATCGATGTCGAGGAGCTCCATCATGAAGAGCGCGAGGTCGTCCATGCCCGCGTCGTTCTCGAAGTCGCCGGCCCACGTCTGGAGCTGCTTGTCGGTCTGCGTGGCGCCGCGGAGGCGCTGGTAGTTGGAGTCGCGGCGCGGCGCGCTGTTCTCGGCCCGCAGGTACTGGAGCACGCGCGCCTTCCACGCGCCCTGCTTCAGCTCGATACAATCGGGCTCGAAGGCGTCCATCTGCTTCTTGGTCTCCGCGGCGGAGGCCCCCTGCGCGACGAGCTGCGCCGCGAGCTGCGCGCGCTTGAGCTTCGTCTCGATCGCCAGGACCAGGTCGTCGCGGGTGTAGCCCAGGCGCTCCAACACCATCGCGAGCGAGGTGCCGTTGCAGGTGGCCTCGGGCGAGGCGAGGTTGTTCGACTGGGTCTGGTAGCCGGGCACGCCGTAGTCGGCGGGCTCGCGGCCCATCATCTTGAGCTTCTCCAGGTCGCCCGCCCACGGCGTCGGCGCCGGGGTCTGGCCGGCCTCCCAGAGGTCGTTCGTGTCGCCTTCGGGCCGGAACGTCGGGGACGCCCCGCTCCCCCCGCCCATCTCGAGGAGGATGCGCGCGGGCTGGATCCATGCGGGGGGAAACGCCCCGGCTGGCAAGCGGCCCTGGTCGCCCTCGGGAAAACGTGGGAGCAGGTCGACATCCACGGTCTCGCCGAGCCGGAGCCGCAGATCCACGTCGGCGGCCTGCCCGATCATCGCGCGGGCGCGGGCGGCGGAGATCTCCGGGTCCTCCTCCAGCATCAGCTCACCCACGACCTCCCAGAGCCGCCGGCCGTACGCCTCGATGGTCTGGGCGCGCTCGTCCTGCGGCACGACCTGGGGCGTGGCGGGGTCCGCGGTGCCGACGCGCGCCTGCACGTCCGCGTTGCTCTGCTGCCGCACGGCCGGGACCGGCGCCTGGAGGCCGCTGGTGGCCGGCGTCTGGGTCGCGGCGGCGCGGGGTTCACGACGGGGGAGGGCGACGGAGGGTGGCATGGCCGGATCCTACCACCCCGAGGCCGGCGTGAGGGAGCGCGCGACCGCCTTAGCGGGCCTCGACGAGCTCCAGCCGGATGCGTCCCATCAACGCCATGATCTGCACCTGCTGATCGAGGTCGCCCGTCGTGACCTTCAGGTGTGTGGCGTCCGCCGGGAACTCGCCGAACGTCGGATCGATCGGCACCCAGCCGGTCGGCCCTCCGAGCTCGACCTCGGGCCACGCGTGGTAGTAGAACGCGTCTCCGAGCCGGTCGCTGTAGACGAGGCCGGCCGCGATGCGCGCGGGGATGCCGACGGCGCGCGCGAGGGAGACGAACAGCGCGGTGTGCTCGTTGCAGTCGCCCCGGCCGCTGCGGAGGACGGTGAGCCCGTCGGGAACGCCGATGGTGGGCACCTTCTGGAGGTAGTCGAACACGAAGTCGTGGAGGCGGCGGGCGGCGGTCAGGCGATCGGTCGCATCCCCGATGACCGCGCGGGCCCGGGTCACGATCTCCGGGTGCCCGGACGGGATCGACAGGGTGGCGGCGAGCTCGGGGTGGCTGTCCGGCGCCGCGAGCGGGAGCTTCGGCAGCTCCTGGAGGAGCGGTACGGAGATGGTGACGGTGTCGTCCGTGCGGGTCTGGAGCGGCGGCTCCGAGGGGATCTGCGCGGGATCGATCCCGAGGACGCGCAGGGTGACGACCTTGGTGTCCCGCGCGTTCGTGAGGTCTCCCTTCAGCGTGGCGGCGGAGAGGGCCACGAGATCGGGGGGATCGCCGCCGTCGATCGCCATCGCGAGCTCGCGGGTCATCCGCTCGGTGCGCAGGCCCATCGCCGCTTCTTCCCGCAGGGTGTCGCCCGCGCTGTCCACCAGCCGGCGCGCCTCGACCCCGCCGAAGCGGGTGCGCACCCAGTACCCCGTGTCTCCGTTCGGCAGCACCTCGGTCGTCTCGACGGTGAGCGTCGCATCCGCGTTGGTCATCGTCAGGGGGTCGAAGTAGGGGACGGTGAAACGCGCGCCCGGCGCCAACGTGCGCCCGCGGAGCTGCGCCGCGAGCGTGATCGAGAGCACCGGGGCCTCGCGCACCGGCACGTCGACCGTACGCACCTCGCCGTCCTGCGCGATCTCGACGTGGATCTTGCCCGGAAGCACCTCGCCGCGGCCGGTCAGCTTCGTGGGCGCGGAGAGCAGGAAGTCGAAGGTGCGCAGCTTGCCGTCGGGGCCGGTGACGGCGGTGCCGGCGGTGACGATCTGCTGGGAGGCGCCGAGCGCCGCGATGCGGAACGCGGACTGCCCGGAGAACACGCGCCCACCGTCCGCCGTGGCGGCCTCCCGCGTGACCGCGTAGCCGACGTGCGTGTCCTGGATGAAGATGCCCTGCCAGCGCTCCTCGGTCGGGCCCACGGCGAGCGCGGCCGCGTCGATAGGGGCCAGGGGCGGCTCGGCCTGGGAGAGGGCGAGCGCGGCCACCGCGGCGAAGCTCGCCACGAAGAGGGCCTCTACGACGAGCTGCACACGCACGGATACTCGCTGACGGTCGCTCGATAACGCGGGCTATGATGCGGGGCGCGAGGCGATGACATGACGGGTGCGGGGCTGTGGTTCTGGGTGGCCGGTGGGATCGTCAGCTGTGCGGGCCCGTCCGCGGATGACGTGGGGAAGGAGACGGGCGATACGCCGGACACGGGCATCGAGGTCGTCGACGACACCGGGCCCATCGACACGGACGAGACTGGCGACACCGACGAGACCGACGACACAGGGTCCGACGACGAGCTCGAGTACGCCGCCTTCTTCGACGTGCTCGAGGTGCAGCGCATCGATCTGGAGATCTCCGAGGAGGGGCTCGCCGCGCTCCGCGCCGATCCGGACACGTACGTCGAGGCCGTCTTCGTGCACGACGAGGACCGCGTGGAGGAGGTGGGCGTGCGGCTCAAGGGCGGCACGTCGACCTTCGAGGACATCGACGGCAAGCCCTCCTTCAAGGTCAAGCTCGACGAGTTCGTGAGCGGCCAGGACTACGGCGGGCTGGACCGCGTGAACCTCCACAACATGAAGGCGGATCCCTCGCAGGCGCGAGAGGTGCTTGCGGCGGCGATGTGGGAAGGCGCCGGGCTCGTGGCGCCGCGCGCGAACTACGCCGAGGTGTACGTCAACGGCGCGCTCTACGGCCTCTACGCCAACGTGGAGGAGGTCGACGACGCGTTCGTGGAGCGGCGCTGGCCGGGCGGCGCGGGCGATCTCTGGGAGGCGGGCAACGACGCGGATCTGACACCGGCCGGCATCCTGAACTACTCCAGCGCCGCGGGCATCGGGGACGACGACGCGCTCGACCTGGCGCGCCGCGCCGTCCAGACGGGCGAGGGCGCGTTCTACGAGGTGGCGGACGGCGTGCTCGACATGGCCCAGTTCCTCGACTTCTGGGCGTGGCAGATCGCGACCGGCAACGAGGATGGCTACCCCTACGAGCTCGACGACCACTACCTCTTCGCCGACCCGGAGAAGGAAGGGCGCTTCGCCTACGTGCCCTGGGGCCTCGACGAGACCTGGAACTCCGAGTTCGAGTGGGACGACTACGGCGGCACGGTCGCCGTGCACTGCCGCTACGACACCGCGTGCGCCGCGCTCTTGAATGAGCGCGTGGCCGCCGCGCTCACGACGTACGAGGGCCTGGACGTGAACGTGCTGGCGCAGGCGGCGTTCGACGTGTCGGCGGCCGCGATCGACGCGGACACCCGGCGCTACGTCTCGGCCGCCGAGGTGCTCTCCGCACGTTCGGCGCTCGTGAACCTGGCCGTCGCGCGCCCCGGCGTCGTGCGCGGGCAGATGGGGCTCTAAGCCGGCCGCCGGTCAGTGCAGGATCGTCCCGATCCGCTCCGTCCGGACGTTTCCGGGCGGCATCGCGCCCTTGCAACTGTCGAACGACAGCCAGACGAACATCGCGCGGCCCTTGATGTTGTCCCGCGGGACGAACCCCCACACGCGGCTGTCGGCGGAGTTGTCCCGGTTGTCGCCCATCATGAAGTATTCGCCGTCGGGCACGGTCTTCGGGCCCCAGTCGGCCATGCGCTGGGCGTAGGACGTGCTCTGGAGCACCGGGTGCGGCTTGCCGTCGAGCGTCTCTTCGAACATGCGCATGTCGTCGCTACGGCAGAACTGGTCGGTGTAGCTGAAGCCCGCCTGGAAGGTACGGCTCTGCTCGACCCCGTTGACGTACACCACGTCGTCCCGGACCTCGACCGTGTCGCCGGGGAGGCCGACGACGCGCTTGATGTAGTCGGTGTCGCAGGGCTCCTTGGGGCCGGGGAGCGCGCCGCCGGAGATCCAGGAGGGCACCCGCTTGACCGGGCACCACGGATCCGGGTTCTGCGTCGGCGGGTGGATGAACACCACGATGTCGCCGCGCTCGGGCTCGCCGCGCGGGATGATCTCGACGTTGGTAAACGGCACGCGCACGCCGTAGGAGAGCTTGGAGACGAGGATGAAGTCCCCGATCGCCAGGGTCGGCACCATCGAGCCCGAGGGGATCTGAAAGGGCTCGATCAGGATGGACCGGATCACCAGCACGATCAGGATCGCCGGGCCCCAGGACTGGACGAGATCGATGCACCAGTCGATCGCGCGTCGAAGGGACGAACGATTGTCCGGTGGTTGCTCCTTGGGGAGGTCCTTGCGCAGATCGATGTCGAGGCCGTCAGCCACCAGCTTCCTTTCGCGGAGGCACGTCGGATGAACGTTGGCCGCGGGGCGGGCCTACCTAGCATGGATCGCGCTACGTCGTCAGGGTGTCGCGCCTCATACGCCTGAACCTGCCGGCTGCCGTTCCTGACCCCGAGCCTGCCACCCGACGCGCCGCGGTCGCCGTGGTGGTGGGCCCCGACGAGGAGCTCCTGTTCATCCGCCGCGCCGAGCGGGTGGGCGATCCGTGGAGCGGCGACATGGCGTTTCCCGGCGGGCGCGAGGAGCCGGCCGATCTCCACCCCCGGGCGACCGCGGAGCGCGAGACGTTCGAGGAGGTTGGCCTCGATCTGGGCGGCGCCACGTTCCTCGGCGCGCTCGCGCCCATGGTGTCGCCGCTCCGCCTGCCGACCAAGGGGTTCGTCATCCACCCCTACCTCTACCAGCTGGCTGCGTGGCCGCCGTTCGTCGTGAGCGAAGAGGTAGCGGCCATCCATCACCTCGCGCTTCCCCGCCTGCTGTCGGGGGAGGGGCGCGAGTCGTTCGTGTTCCGCGGGTACGGGATCGAGCGCGAGCTGCCCTGCTTGAGGCTGGACGGCACCTTCGTCTGGGGCCTCACGCTCCGGGTGGTGGACGATCTGCTGGAGCGGTTACGCGCCGCGCCATAGGAGCGGTCGGGAGAAATGCTCCCGTCGTCCGCTCGCGTCTGCTGGCCGCGGCCGCGCGTCTTCCTCGGTCACAGGTCTCGACCTGCTCCCTCGTCAGCCACACGGCCGCGCCTCAGCAGCCACTTCGCGGACTCGGTCCGCATTTTCCCGAACGCTCCCGAGGGACCGACCTTGCTCTGGCTGATGGCTCCGTTCATCCACACCTCGCCGCTCCCGCCGCCGGGCGCGAAGTGGGAGGTGGCCTTCCTCCGCAAGGAGGACATGACGCCCGAGGGCGTGTGGTGCGCGTGGGAGGCCGAGTCGCTGCTCTACGACGGCAAGCCGTTGTGGGCCGCGGAGCCCCCCGAGGGCGAGCAGTGGTGCAAGACCCCGTTCGAAGCGTCGCGGATGGTCGACGTGCTCGGGGAGAACGGGCCGTTCCTGTCCGTCCGCCTGACCGAGTGGGGGTGCTGCCCCGATCACGAGTCCGTCGTCCCCGCCCTTACGTACGATCTGCGCACGGGCCAGCCCGCCACGCTCGAGGCGTACGACGTCCGCCGGTACGAGTGGCGGAGCAAGCGGCTGCGGCAGATCCTCGACAAGAAGCACGGCGGGGGCTGGGCGGTCGACCCCTTCGCGTTCGCCGTGGACGGCCGGCATGTGCGGGTGTGGGCGTCCCGCGGGGCCGAGGTGATCGAGATCCCGTTGCGCTGACCCGCGCCCTCTGACCCGTGCCCTCTGACCCATGCCCGGGACGTGGGCTATGTTGCCGCGGTGGAACGCAACCTCTCCCAGGAAATCAAGGTCGGGCTGTTCGTCCTTGTCTTCCTCGCCCTGATCGCCGCGGCGTCCTTCATCCTCGGTGGGGGTGAGGACATCTTCGCCAAGAACTACCTCCTTCATACGAGCTACCAGGACGTGAAGGGCATGAAGGTCGGGGCGGTCGTGCGCCTGGCCGGCATGGACGTGGGGGAGGTGTCCCGCGTGGAGTTCTCGACCGACGAGAAGGTCAAGGAGATCGAGGTCGATCTCCGGATCCGCGAGACCTACCAGATGCGCATCCGCGGCGACTCCGTGGCGACCATCCAGCAGATCGGCGTGCTCGGGGACATGTACGTGAGCCTCACGGTGGGCTCGGTCGACGAGGAGATGTTGGCGAACGACGCGCACATCCAGGGCGTCGCCGCGCTGGACATGCTCTCCTACGCCGACAAGGCCACGGAGATCGTCACGAACGCGTCCAGCATCTCCAAGAAGGTCGACCTGATGCTCGGCAGCGAGGACTCGGCCAGCCGCGCCGAGATCGCCCGGAGCATCGAGAACATCGGCCTGCTCCTCGCGGACGCGAAAGAGGGCAAGGGCATCGTCCACACGCTGGTGTACGACAAGGCCGCGGCGGCCAAGGTCAACGCGATCCTCTCCAACGTCGAGGGCATCACGGGTGACGTGAAGGGCATCACCCACCAGCTCAAGACGGGGGACGGCCTCGCCACCTCGCTGATCTACGGCAAGGACGGCAGCGCGCTCACGACGCGCATCTCCGACGCCGTGGCCGCAGTGGAGGGGCTGTTGACGGACGTGCGCACCAAGGACTCGATGGCGCACTCGCTCCTCTACGATCCCGATGGCGCCAAGATCGTCAAGGAGCTCGAGGGCGCGGCGGTGTCGCTCCGCGGCATCACGGACGCCGTGAACGGCGGCGAGGGCACGATGGGCCTGCTCGTGCGGGATCCGCAGCTCTACGAGGACCTGCGCGTGCTGCTCGGGGGCGCCCAGCGCAACGCGCTCCTGCGCGCCTACATCCGCGCCACGGTGGAGAAGGGCCGCGACGAGAACGGGTCTGGCTGGAAGGCGCCGTCCGACGATCCCAGTCGTGGTGGTCGGTAGTTGCCCACCCGCGCCATCCCCGGCCCCCTCTCGACCCGGGCACTCTCGACCCTGGTGACCCTGCTGTCGCCGCGGCTCACGGGGCTCCGCAACACCCTCGTCCGCACCGAGCGTCGCGGGCTCTACGCTTTGCTCGCGTTGATCGGCATCGGCTTCTGGGCCGGGTTGTTCGCGCTGATGTACTTCCTCGTCGGCCAGTTCTGGGTCGTGGAGGGCTTCGGGCCGTTCCTGGCCCGCAAGCTGCTGGAGATGCTGCTCGCCAGCCTGTTCGTGATGCTGACGTTCTCCAACGTCATCACCGCGCTCTCGACGTATTTCCTGTCGGACGACCTGGAGCTGGTGCTCGGCCTCCCCGTGAGCCGCACCACCTTCCACTACGGCCGCTTCATCGACACGCTCGCCCAGTCCAGCTGGATGATGGCCATCTTCGGGCTGCCGGTCTTCCTGGCCTACGGGCTCCGGATGGAGGCGGGGGTCAGCTACTACCTGTCGCTGATCGTCGCGATCCCGGCGCTGCTCGTCATCGCGACCAACGTGGGCATCGTCGCCGCCACGGTGCTGGTGAACGTGTTCTCCGCCAAACGTACCCGCGAGCTGATGGTGATCCTCGGCCTGATGCTGGTCGCGGCACTGTTCATCGCGATGCGGTCGCTCCGCCCCGAGCGGCTGGTGAACGCCCAGGAGTTCGAGTCGCTCGCGGCCTACCTCGCCGAGCTCCAGCTCCCCGCGCCGACCCTGTTCCCGCCGCGCTGGGCGAGCGAGGTCCTGGCGGCCACGCTGCTCTACACGCCCTTCCCGTGGATGGAGGCGGGCCTGCTCGTCACCGGCGCCCTCGCGAGCGCGGCCGTCTCGCGCTGGACCGTGGCCTGGGGCTTCGACACCGGCTGGTCCCGCGCCCAGGAGGCCCGCGCCGCGCGGTTCTACCGCTCCCCCGGCTTCGACTGGATCGTCCGCCCGCTCCCCCCCGCGTGGCGGGCCATGGCCGGCAAGGAGTTCCGCATCTTCGCGCGGGACCCGTCCCAGTGGTCCCAGGTGTTCCTGCTCATGGGCGTGTGCGGCATCTACCTGGTGAGCGTGCAGTCCCTGCCGATCAACTCCTTCCAGGGCGCGGTGCTCAAGGCGATGAAGCAGGCGGTGGCCTTCTTGAACCTCGGAATGGGCGGCTTCGTGATGGCCGCGATCGCCGCGCGTTTCCAGTTCACCGCGGTCAGCCGCGAGGGGCGCGCGTGGTGGGTGTTGCGCGGCGCGCCCATCGACCCGGCGACCATGTTGCGGGCCAAGGCGGTGCTGGGGCTCATCCCGATGACCGTGGTGGGCCTCGTGGTGGTCGTCGGGAGCGGGATGTTGCTCGACGCCCCCCTCGGCCTGCTCGCGCTCGAGACCGTCACCACCGTGCTCCTCGCCTACGGCATCTCGGGGCTCGCGCTCGCGATGGGCGCGGTGTGGCCCGACTTCCGCGCCGACACGGCCGCGCGCGCGGCATCCAGCCCCGCGGCCGTGTTCTTCATGGTCGTGGCGCTGGTGATGGTGTTCCTGGTGCTTACGCTCGAGGCGGTGGGCGTGTGGTTGTACCTGCGGCAAGGCGGAGAGAGCTGGGCCCTGGCGCCTATCCCGGTGCTGATGGCGTTCGTGTTGTGCCTCTTCGCGGGGCGGTGGCCGGTGGGACGAGCGGCGGAGATCCTGTGGGCGCGTGGGTTGTAGTCGCGCTGCTCGGCTGCGGCGGTGTGCTCTCGCGCATCGCCCCGCCACCGGTCCCGGTCCCGCACGCGGCGCCTGCGGGCGTGCCGTCGCGGGCGCGCTATCACTACCTGGTCGGTCGGCTGGCGCTGGAAGAGGCTGATTACGCGGCCGCGGAGGCCGCCTTCCAGACCGCCCTGCTCCACGACCCCGCCTCGCCGTGGATCTGGCTCGCGCTGGCCGAGGTCGCCGAGGGCGCCGGGGAGGAAGCGGAGGAGCGCCGCCGTGTCCAGGAGGCCGTGCGGCTCGGGCCCACCACGCCGGAGACCTGGGTCCGGCTCGGGGTCGTGTCCCAACGCGCGGGCGATCTGCGGGGCGCGGTGGAGGCCTACGGCGAGGCGGTCGACCATGGCGCCGGGTCCGAGGCCTACGGCCCCCTGAGCCGCCTCCTCGTCGCCCGGAAGGATCCCCTCGCCGCGAGCACGGTGCGTGCGTGGTCCCTGCTGCCGCTCACAGAGCTCGAACCCCTCCGCGAGCGGGGCCGCCTGCGCCTGCTCGTCGGCGATCTCGCCGGCGCCGTGGCCGACCTGGGCGAGGCCCTCGTGCGGTCCCCGGCCGACGCCCGCCTGCTCGACGAGTACCTGACCGCCGTGACCGGGAGCGGCCTGTACCGCCAGGGCCTCGCGCGCCTGACCGTGCTGCACCGCGTGGTCCCGCGCGACACCGACGTGCTGCTGCGCACCTACCACCTCGCGGTCACCGCGCGGGACCAGGTGCGCGCCGTCGAGTCCCTCGAGGCGCTCGACGTGCTGCTGGGCGGGCGCGAGGCGCAGGTGAAGGTGTGGCTGGCGGACGGCTACAGCGCGCTCCAGCGTCACGACGACGCGCGCGAGGCCGTCGACGCGGGCGCGCGTTGCCAGCCGCCGCTCGCGGACGCGCCGTACCACCGGGCCCGCATCCTGCGCGCCGGCGGCTGGAGCGCCGAAGCCCTCCAGGGCCTCGTGGTGCCGCGCACGGGGGCGAATCGCCCCGACGCGATCGCGCTCCGCGGGCGATTGCTGCTCGACCTGGGCCGGCCGGCCGAGGCCCGCGCGGTGCTCGACGAGGGGCTGGCCGCGCTCCCCGAGGACTACGTGCTGCTCGGCGCCCTCGTGGCGGTGGGCGCGGCCGAGGGCAATCGCGAGGCGATGCTCGCCGCGGTCGACCGCATGGCCATGCTCGACCCTGAGGCCCGCGCCCGCACGCGCGCCCGCTCGCTCGCGGGGCTCGGCGACATCGAGGGCGCCGTGGCCGCGATCCGCGCCGCCGGGCTCGCGCAGCCGGAGAGCTGGATCGTAGGCGGCGCCCTGCTCCGGGAGGCCGGCCGCGCCGAGGAGGCCGTGGACTGGCTGGTACGCGGAGTCGACCACTTCCCGCGCCACGCGCCGCTGCGGGCCGAGCTCGGCCTCGCCCAGGCCGCGGCGCAACAGGCGGAGGCCGCGCTGGTGGCGATGCGGGAGGCCATCCGCCTCGACCCCGCCGACGCCCGCGCGGTGCGCTGGTACGCGCGCACCGTCCCGTTGGACGGCTCCGCCGACCGCCTGCGCCAGGTGCGCGGCTGGATCCTGGCCTCGCTCGAGCGCCAGCCCGCCGACGCCGAGCTGCTCGCGGCGCTCGGGCGCGTCGAGTACGCGCTGAAGCAGCCGCTCCGCGCGGTGGAGGCCTTCGAGGAGGCCTGCCGCTACGCCCCGGCCGACAACGCCCTGCTCGCCTCGCTCGCCGAGGCCTACCGCGCCGTGGGGCGCGATGCCCAGGCGCACGCCATCGAGGAGCGCCTCCACCCATGAATCTCCCGTCGTCCGGGGTCCCGAGTCCCAAGCGCGCGTGGGCCGCCCTCTCGCTCCTGGCCGTGTTGACGGGCTGCCCGAAGCCGCCCACACCCGAGGGCCCGCTGGTGGCGGTCGATCCCGAGGCGCTGCTCGCGCGCGCTGTCGCCGAGGCCCCCCCCGGCCCCTCCGCGACCACGTTCGACTTGCGCCTGGACCTCGCGGACTCGCGCGTGAACGCCCAGGGCGCGCTGCTGGTCTCGCCGCCCGACCGCTTCCGCATCGAGGTGCGCGGCCCCATCGGCCCGCCCCAGGTGGTCGTCGTGAGCGACGGCACGGGGCTCCGCACCTGGCTCGCCGCCAAGAACGAGCTCTACACGGCGGACGACGCGGACGCGACCATCGCGGCCTACACCGGCGGCGAGGCCGGCCTCGAAGCGCTCGCGTCCCTCCTCCTCGGGCGCCTGCCGGCGCTCGGCGTGCCCGACCGCTTCCGCGTGGAGGGCGTGCCGGCGTACCGCTGGGTGGGCCCCGGCGAGAGCCACGTGGACGCCTCCCTGGATCCCCGCACGGCCCATCTCGTGGCGCTGGCGCTGGCGGACGAGCTAGGCGCCGCGCTGCTGGACGCGCGGGTCGAGGGGAACGAGTGGCCCGAGCGCCTCGTCGCCGTGCTCCCGCAGCAGCGCGTCACCGCCACGCTCGAGTTCGAGGAGTGGAAGCCCGCGTCGCCGTCGGATGCGGCCTTCCTGCTCGCCGCCCCGCCGGGCGCGACGGTCAGGCCGCTGCTGTTCACGGGGCCGGGCGGCCCCGCGGCGTCTGGCGGCGCGCCCCCGGAGACGACGCCGTAGGGTGCCCGTTCCCCCCGGTGCCATGCAGGCCCCCTCACGGGCGGATAGCCTGCCTCCGTGCTGCTCCTCACCCTGCTCGGCTGTGATCCCGACGCCGCCTCCGGCCCGTTCGCCCTCGCGTTCGACGGCGGTGAGGACTGCGTCGAGGCCGAGCTCGGCCCGCTCACGCCGCCCGCCGCCTTCACCGTCGAGGCGTGGATCCGCGGCGAGCCGGTGCCGGCCGATCGCGCCCGCCCCGTGGTCGCGTGGAAGGGCGTCTTCACCCTGGGCGAGGCCTTCGGCGGGGACACCGTGTTCACCGTCGGCGACGCCGAGGCGGGCGCCACCTCGGCGGTCTCCGTGATGGACGGCGTGCTCCACCACGTTGCGGGCACGTGGGACGGCGAGAAGGCCAACCTCTACGTCGACGGCGTGCGGCAGGCGTTCGTCTCCACCGCGGCGCCCGTGGCGCCCACGGCCACGCTGCGGATCGGCTGCGACAGCGACGTCAACACGTTCGAGGGCGTGATCGACGAGGTTCGCGTGTCCTCCAGCGTGCGCTACACCGAGGATGGTTCGCCTCCGTCCGGCCCGTTCGAGGAGGACGCGGAGACCTTCGCGCTCTTCCACCTGGACGAGGGGGAGGGGACCGAGACGGTTGACGCCGCCCAGGACCTCGTCGGCGCGGTGTACGGCCCCGAGTGGGTCCCCTTCAAGCTCACGGTGAACGAGTGATCTCCCTGCTTCTCGCCTTCGCGTGCGCGACCGATCCGGTCTCGCCCGGCGCCGCCCCGACTGCGGCGCCTACGGACCCCGCCACCGCCGGCGCCTCCGGGCCGAAGGCCCCCACAGTGCCGACGCTCCTCGGTGACGTGCCGGGCGTCGCGTTCGTCGGAGACTGGACCAGCCCGGGCTGTGCCGGGCGCACGTTCGCGCGCAACCTCCGCTTCGAGAGCGACAACAGCTACGCGGGGGTCGATCTCGTCTCGCCCTGCCCGCCCGACACCGAGTGCGTGTGGTCCGGCGTCGTCGGCTACGCGGGCATCTGGAAGCAGGAGGGCAACAAGCTCCAGCTGCGCGAGATCGGCGCGCCCACCGCGCCCGGATCACCCCATCCCACCGAGGTCATCTCCACGTTCGACGGCACGCTGGTCGAGAACGGGTGCACCTACACGAAGGGGCTCGCGGTCCCCCCGGGGATGACCGAGGAGCAGGTTCGGCCGCGCATTCCTCGGTGACGCGCAGTGTTGGAGCGGGCGGCGTTGACGTTCAGGCCCCTGCCAACACGCCCGCGCGCCGACGGAACTCGGCCAGCACGCTGGCGCCCACCGGCCCCGCGCCGGGCCCCGGATAGCCGTCGATCTCCACGACGGGCGCGAGCTCCTTGAGGGTCGAGCAGAGGTAGAGCTCCTCGCACGGGCCGGCCGGGAGCGGGTCTTCGCACACCGGCACGCGGATCGCGCGCGCGGCCGCCAACATCGCGTCGCGGGTGACGCCCTGCAGGATCCGCCCGTCGTCGGGTGGGGTGCAGAACACGCCGCCGCGCACGACGAACACGTTGCTCCGGTTCGCCTCGGTCCACATCCCGTCCGGCGCGACCCAGATCACCTCGTCCACGCCGGCCTGCCGCGCCGCGAGCACCCACGCCATGCGGCTGGTGTGCTTGACCCGGCCGTGCAGCCAGGGGGAGGGCGCCCAGGGGCGCGTCGCGACGCGGACGGGGGCGCCGGCGCGCGACAGGTCGAGGTCCTCCGCCTTCACGATGCGGCGGCCGCCGCCGGTCAGGAGCACGTTCAGCTTGCTCTCGCCGGGGATCGCCGCCGCGACCGTCGTGAGCTCGTCGCGGATGGCCGCCGCGATGCGCTCGTTCCACGCGATGCCGCAGAACTGTGCGCTCGCGCCGAGGCGGGCGAGGTGGGTGTCCACGCCGAAGGGGCGCCGCGCGTAGGTGCGGAGCGTCTCGAACACCGCCATCCCGAGGGTCAGCGCGGTGTCGTCGAGCGAGAGGGCGCCGCGGCCGTCGGGGCAGGGCACCCCGTCGAGGAGGAAACTCTGGGGCATGGCGCCCTTCTATCCGTCGCGCTGTCGGGCAGAGCGGACGCCGGAAGCGGGCCGCCACGTGGATTTCGCACGACCGTTCTATTTCCTGTCGCCGAAACGAACGGTCGTGCTATTGTTGGAGCATGGGAAAGGGCGACATCACCCGCCACGCCATCCTGGCGCACGCGACCACGCTGGCGACCACCGTCGGGCTCGACGGCCTGTCGATCGGTCAGCTCGCCACGGATCTGCGCCTCTCGAAGAGCGGGCTGTTCTCGCACTTCCAGTCCAAGGAGGCGCTCCAACTCGCGGTCGTGGAGACCGCGTCCGACCGCTTCACCGAGCTGGTCGTGCGGCCGGGCCTCAAGGCGCCTCGCGGCGAGCCGCGGGTGCGCGCGCTCATGGAGCGGTGGTTCGCGTGGGGCGTCGCCGGCAACACCGCGGGCGGCTGCTTCTTCGTGGCCGCGTCCACCGAGCTGGATGACCGCCACGGCGTCGTGCGGGACGCGGTGGTGCAGCGCCAGCGCGACTGGATCGAGCTGCTCGCGAACGCCATCCGCGCCGCCGTCGTCGAGGGGCACCTGCGCGCCGACACCGATCCTGAGCAGCTCGCGTTCGAGCTCTGGGGCGTCGCGCTCTCCTACCATCACTACGCGCGCTTGCTCAGCGTGCCGGACGCCGCCACGCGCGCGCACGCCGCGGTCGACCGTCTCATCGTGGGCGCGCGCGTCGCCTGATCGTTCCTTCTCTCGAGGAGGCCCCATGGCCTGGTCGTCACAATCGGGTTCGCCGGAAAAAAGCACGAACGTTCGCGCGGTAGAGCGGGACCCCGGCCTGAGCGCATGGGCCGAGGAGGCCGTCGCCGCGCTGGAGTCCGCCGGCGCCGCGGGCGTTGCGCAGACCGCACCGGTGAGCCGCGCGCCCACCGCGCCGTGGTACCTCCGCGCCGGTTTCGCCACGCTCGGCACGCTCGCGCCGCCGCTCGCCACCGCGTGGGCCGAGCGCCTCTTCCTCACGGCGCCGCGCCCGCCCGCGCCGCGCAAGGAGATCGCCGCGCTCGCGACGGCCCACGTCGGCAGCGTGGTGGTGCACGGGCAACGCCTCGCCACGTGGACGTGGGTGCCCATCCGCCACCCGGAAGGGCCGCGCGCTACCGTCCTGCTGGTGCACGGCTGGGGCGGGCGCGGCGGGCAGCTCGCCGGGTTCGTGCCCGGGCTCCTCGCGGCGGGGTACTCCGTCGTGACCTACGACGCGCCGGGCCACGGGCTCTCCGAGGGGCGTACCTCCTCGCTGGTCGAGGTCGCCCGTGCGGTCCGCGGCGTCGCGGCGGCGTTGCCGAGCCCCGTGCACGCGGTCATCGCGCACTCCATGGGCGGCGCGGCCACCGCCTTCGCGCTCGTGGAGGGCCTCCACCTGGAGCGCGCCGTGTTCGTGGCGCCGCCGTCCGCGGTGACCGAGTGGGCGCGCACGTTCTCGGAGGTGCTCGGCCTCGGCGACGACGTGCGGGACGAGATGCAGCGCCGCATCGAGGGGCGCCTGCAGGTGGCCTGGGCGGACCTCGACATGGCGGTGGTGGCGCCCCAGATGCAAACGCCGCTGCTCGTGATCCACGATACCGACGACCGGGAGGTGCCCTACACCACGAGTGAGCGCATGGTGGAGGTGTGGCCCGGCGCCACTCTGCACACCACCCAGAAGCTCGGTCACAAGCGGATCCTGGACGACGCCGAGGTGATTGCGCGCGCGGTGGCGTTCATCGGCGATTGACGACGCGGCGGGGCGTCGCAGGGTGGCCCGAAGGTGATCTTCCGGTTAGTCGGCGCCCTTCCCCGAGGTGCCCGTGTCACGCCGTCCGGTCCTGCGAACCGAGCTTCCTGGGCCCATCGCCCGCGACATCCTCCAGGGCAGCAATGGTGCCGTGTCCCCGTCCTACACGCGGGATCATCCCCTCGTGGCCGACCACGCCACGGGCCTCTGGATCACCGATCCGGACGGGAACGAGGTGCTCGACATGTGCGCGGGCATCGCCGTGACCAGCACCGGTCACTGCCACCCCGTCGTCGTCAAGGCCATCCAGGATCAGGCCGCCCGCCTCATCCACATGAGCGGCACCGACTTCTACTACCCGAGCCAGGCGCGGCTCGCGGGCCGGCTGGCGGCCATGCAGCCCGTGCGCGGCGACAAATGCCGGGTATACTTCGGCAACTCGGGGGCCGAGGCCAACGAGGCGGCGATGAAGCTGGCCCGGTACCACACCGGCCGCACCCAGTTCATCGCGTTCCTCGACAGCTTTCACGGGCGCACCTACGGCGCGATGTCGCTCACCGCGTCCAAGGCGCGGCAGCGCGAGGGCTTCGGCCCCTTCCTGCCGGTCACCCACGCGATCTACCCGGACCCGTACCGCCACGGCGCCGCGGCCACGCAGATCGCGATGGACCACCTGGAGACCCTGTTCCGCACCATCACCCCCGCGTCCGACGTGGCGGCGATCTTCGTGGAGCCGGTGCAGGGGGAGGGCGGCTACATCGTCCCCCCGGACGACTTCCTCCCGAAGCTGCGCGCGCTCTGCGACAAGCACGGCATCCTCCTCGTGTTCGACGAGGTGCAGTGCGGCATGGGCCGCACCGGCAAGATGTTCGCGTGGGAGCACACCGGCGTCAAACCCGACATCATCAGCCTCGCGAAGGGCATCGCCTCGGGCATGCCGCTCTCGGCCACGATCGCGAGCGAAGAGATCATGAAGTGGAAGCCGGGGGCGCACGCCAGCACCTTCGGCGGCAACCCGATCGCGTGCGCGGCGGCCAACGCCACGCTCGATCTGCTCGAGGGGGGCCTCGTCGAGAACAGCGCCACGGTCGGCGCCTTCTTGATGGACGAGCTGCGCCGCCGCGTCGGCGGCCACCCCAATGTCGGGGACATCCGCGGCCAGGGCCTCATGGTCGCCGTCGAGCTCGTGAAGGACCGCGCCACGAAGGAGCGCGCGATCGAGCTGCGCAACGACCTCGTGATGGACGCGTTCCTCAAGCACGGCATGGTCATCCTCGGCTGTGGCCAGAACACCATCCGTTTCTGCCCCGGCCTCGTCATCACGGAAGAAGAGGCGACCACGGCGGTCGAGCTCTTCGCGCGTTCTCTGTCCAGCCTCACGGGAGTTGCTCATGCGTAAGTTCGACGGCGTCGACCTCTACAACATCGACAGCCTCTTGTCCGAGGACGAGCGCATGGTGCGCGACGCCGTCCGCGGCTGGGTTGACGACAACGTGATCCCCATCATCGAGCAGCACTGTCGCGACGCGACGTTCCCCCGCCACCTGGTCACCCAGATGGGCGAGATGGGGCTGCTCGGCGTGAACCTCAAGGGCTACGGCTGCCCGGGCATGAGCAACGTGTCCTACGGGCTCGTGGCGCAGGAGCTCGAGCGCGGTGACTCGGGAATTCGCAGCTTTGCGAGCGTGCAGACCAGCCTCTGCATGTACCCGATCCACGCGTTCGGGACCGAGGAGCACAAGAACAAGTACCTGCCCGACATGGCGGCCGGAAAACTCATCGGCTGCTTCGGCCTGACCGAGCCCGACTATGGCAGCAACCCGGGCGACATGGTCACGCGCGCGGTGGACGACGGCGACAGCTACGTGCTCAACGGCGCCAAGATGTGGATCACGAACGGCACCATCGCCGACCTCGCGATCGTCTGGGCCAAGCTCGACGGCGTCATCCGCGGCTTCATCGTCGAGAAGGGCGATCCCGGCTTCAGCGCGCCGGAGATGCACGGCAAGCACTCGCTCAAGGCGAGCGTCACGTCCGAGCTCGTGTTCCTCGACTGCCGCATCCCCAAGGACCGCCTGCTGCCGCACGTGAAGGGGCTCAAGGGCCCGTTCTCCTGCCTCAACAACGCCCGCTACGGCATCTCCTGGGGCGCGATCGGCGCGGCCATGGCGTGTTTCCACAGCGCGCGCGAGTACAGCCTCTCCCGCATCCAGTTCGGCAAGCCGATCGCCAGCTTCCAGCTCGTGCAGAACAAGCTGGCGTGGATGCTCCGCGAGATCACCAAGGCGCAGCTGCTCTCGCTCCAGCTCGGCCGCCTGAAGGACGCCGGCACGATCATCCCCGAGCAGATCTCGCTCGCCAAGATGAACAACGTCGACATCGCCTTGCAGATCGCGCGGGAGTCCCGCGACATCCACGGTGCCAACGGCATCCTGGACGAGTACCCGGTGATGCGCCACATGGCGAACCTCGAGTCGGTCAAGACCTACGAGGGCACCCACGACATCCACAACCTCATCCTGGGGCGGTGGATCACGGGGATCCAGGCGTTCGAGTAGCGGTCCGGATCGACAGCGCTACCGCTTCAGGCGGTAGCGCAACGTGACCTTCTCGCCGTTCTTCCGCGTGACCTGAACCCTCAGGTTCTCGTCGTTGCGGAGGAACAGGTAGGCGGCGATGCCGTCGGTCAGCGTCGCGACGCGTCGATCGTTGATCGAGTTGACGATGTCGCCGTGGCGCAGGCCCGCTTGCCGCAACAAGCTGCACCGCGGCAGGAAGATGCGCGCGCCGTCGGGCCGCCCGTCCGCGTCGCGGTGGGTGTTCACCCCGACCTGGTTCTCGAGCTCCTTCAGGTGGACCGCGTAGTAGTCGACCACGTCCCGCTCGACGCGCCACTTGTCGCCGCCGAGGGGGGTGATCTCCTCGATGTCCTCGCACGGCTTGCGTTCGCCGCGCGGGCGGACGCCCTTGAGGCCCCGCCGGATGGCGGCCATGCTCGCGTTGGTGTTCGGGTCGCCGTCGGCGGCGCCCTCGGGGCCGGAGGCGGCGGGCTTGGTGACAGCGGCGGCCGCGGGGCCGGGCGCGGTCGACGCCTCGGCGGCAGGCGCGGTGGCCTCCGTGGGCTCGACGTACATCGAGACCCGCACCGGATCGGGCTCCCCGAGGGGCACCTCGCCGCCGTCGTTCCCGATGGGGCCCGGCTCGGTGCCCTCCTCCCCGATCAGCTCGTCCGTCGACTGGTCATCGAGCCACCACAACACGAACAGCGGCGCGGTCAACGCGAGGTGCAGCGCCAGGCTCATCCCGAAGGAGAACACGGGCGGGGCGACGCGGGCGAGCAGCGTGGGCACGGATCTGGCGGGCCGCACGGCCGGACTCCTGGAGACCCGATGCCCTTAGCCGACCGGACGAGCCGAAGCCCGGCATGCGCTCAGTTGCTGTCGTCCGAGTGCGGACGGCGGCGCACGAGGACGCGCGCGGGCGGCATGTTCAGCAGCACGTTGCGGCTGCCGACCACGAGCGGAGCCAACCGCTCCTCGAGCTCCATGAGCTGGCGAGCCCGCTTGCGATCCTTGGGCGGGCCGAACATGCGGAGCACCTCGCGCCCGAGGATGTGGTGGAACATGATCAGCGTGCCACCGGGCTCGAGGAGCTCGAAGAAGCGCGCGTAGATCTTCTCCGACAGCTCGGCCGGGAAGTTCGCGAGCGGGAGTCCGCTCACGATGTGATGGTACCGCAGCCCCACGTCGAACTTGAGGATGTCCTCGTTGTGGATGATCGGGGCCAGGGGCGTGGCGCCATCGAACCGCTTGTGGAGCGTGTCGCAGAAGGCCGGGTTCAGCTCGACCACGTCGAGATGGTCGCCGGGGAGCAGGCGCTGAGTGAGCTCGGCGGTGACGGGGCCGACGCCCGCACCCACCTCGAGGACCCGCAGCGGGCCGCCCGATCCGCCCACCACGGGCCGGACCATCGCCTCGCAGAGGCCACGGCTGGAGGGCCAGACGGCGCCCACGGTCGCGCCGTTCCGGAAGCTCTGCGAGAGGAATTTGAGCCCGTCCAGAACTGCGGCCATGACGTATCCGTGACGTTCGGCTCACGTACCGCGCCCACGCCTACGGCGCAGCGTGAGAATCCGAAGGCGTGGCACTTCGGTACAAGGGCGCTCGGCATTCGGGAGCTTGGAGGCCGGGGGGCGCCATGCCCCCCGGAGCCCCGATCGGACGCTACTCGAACAGACCGGCCTCGAGGCACGACTCGTCGCCAGCCTGGATGGACTTGGCGAGCGCGGTGGCCTTGGGGAGGATGTTCTTCGTGTAGAACTTCGCGTTGAGCACCTTGCCCCGGTAGAACTTCTGGTCGGCGGGGCTCACGTCGCCCTTCTCGAGCGCTTCGAGCGCGACACGGGACTGCCAGATGGCGTGGAGGCCGAGCACCACGGTGCCGAAGAGCGTCAGGAACGGCGAGCTCTGGAGCATCGCGCCCTTGAGGTTGCCCTGCATGCCGAGGCCCCCGAGGTACATCGCGGTCTGGCCGAGCTGGTCGCGGGCGCGCTCGAGCGCGCTGACCTCCTCGTCCATCTTCTTCGTGGCCTTGGCGGCCTCGAGCTCGAGGTTGCACTCGTTGAGCCACGACATGAACAACGCGCCGTTGCCCTTGCGCATCTTGCGGCCCAACAGATCCATCGCCTGGATGCCGTTGGTGCCCTCGTAGATCGAGTTGATCTTGGAGTCACGCAGGTTCTGCTCGACCGGGTACTCGCCGGTGTAGCCGTACCCGCCGTACACCTGCACCGCGAGGGTACACACGTCAAAACCCACGTCGGAGCAGTGCGACTTCACGATCGGCGTCATGAGCTCCACGAGGCCGAGCAGGTACTCGCGCTCCGACTCCTGCCCGTTCTCGGCGCGGTCGTGCCGGTTGGCCACCGTGTAGACGAGCGAGCGCATGGTCTCGACCTGCACCTTCATCGTCATGAGCATGCGGCGCACGTCGGGGTGCTGGTTGATCGTGACGCGCGGGGGATCGCCCTCGCGCATGTTGTCGATCGACGAGCCCTGGACGCGATCCTGGGCGTAGGAGAGCGCGTTGAGCCAGCTGGACGACGCGATGGACACGGACTGGATGCCGACGCCGATGCGGGCCTCGTTCATCATGTGGAACATGATCTCCATGCCCTGGCCTTCCTTGCCGAGGCGCCAGCCCTTGCACGGCCCGTTGGCCCCGAGCGCGATGCTGCAGGTGGCCGAGCCGTTGATGCCCATCTTGTGCTCGATGCCGACCACGCGGATGTCGTTGCGCTCGCCGAGCGTGCCCGAGGCGTCGAAGTCGAACTTCGGCACGAGGAAGATGGAGATGCCGCGGGTGCCCGGGGGCGCGTCGGGGGCGCGGGCCAGGACGAGGTGACAGATGTTCTCCGTCATGTCGTTGTCGCCGCCGGAGATGAAGATCTTCTCGCCGGTGAGGAGGTACACGCCGTCCTCGTCGGTGCGCTCGGCCTTGGTGCGGTTGTCACCCACGGCCGTGCCGGCGCCGGCCTCGGTGAGGCACATGGTGCCGCCCCACTGCCCGCCGACGAGGCGGGGGACCACGACGTTGCGCAGCCACTCGGGCGTGTAGTGCGAGGCGAGGAGGTTGGCCGAGGCGCGGGACAGGCCCGGGTAGATGCTGAACGCCGTGTTCGACCCCGTCAGCATCTCGTGCATCGCGACGTCGATCGCGTGGGGAAGCCCGATGCCGCCGTGGTCGGGGCTCATGCCCGCGGCCACGAGGCCGGCCTCGGCGAGGGTCTTGTAGGCTTCCTTGAAGCCCGGGGGCGTGGTGACGTTGCCCTTCCCGTCGAACTTGCAGCCCACGCGGTCACCCACCTTGTTGATGGGGGCGAGCACGGTGCGCGCGATGTCCGCCGCGCTGTCGAGCATGGTGTCGTACAGATCGCGGTCGAAGTCGCCGTACTTGGGAACGTCCTTCAGCACCTCGTCGACCTTGAGCTGCTCGAAGAGGACGAAGCGGATGTCGCGGAGATCCAGGGTGTACTCGGTCGCGCTCATGATGGAAAAATCCTCGGGTGCTGAATGAATGAATAGTCATTCAACTAAGTCGTCGGCTCGGGGTGGGCAAGGACGCGCCCACGGTCGACTTCTCAGGGCATGATCGGAGTGGACGCTGGCCTGCAAGGGGTTTCCCTTGTAGGCACGGAGGGCGCGTGTTGCTGGGTTTCCTGGCGTTGACAGCCTGCGGAGGGGAGGATCCCCCCGCGGTCGCGCAGACGACGGGGTCCGCCGTCGAGAGCCTCTTCGTGGACGTTTCCGCGCGAGTGGTCGAGCCCGGAGCTCCCGCGGCGTGGACCGTTCGTGCAGTTTGGGGCACTCCTCGTCCCCCGCCGCTCCTCGCGGTCGGCGAATGCCGCCGCCCCACCGCCGAGCTCCCGGTCGGCCAGCCCGGGGCCGAGGAGCTTCGCATCTCCGGGGGCGCGGGCGCCCGGCTCTCCCGCCTCAGCTGGGACGGACCCACCGGCACGTGGACCGCCCCGGGGCCGCGCCAGGTGCTCGACCCCGCGTGGAGCGTGGCCGACGTGTCGTGGACCGACCTGGACGGCGCCGTGCACGTCGCGGACGACGTGGTGCGCTTCGGCGGCCTGCCCGACGTGACCCGCGTGGAGCGCGAGCGGGAGGGCGGGGTGCGCGTGGGCTGGGATTCGGCCACCGTGGGCGCGACCGAGGTGCGGGTGAGCGGCCCCGCGGGCGCGCTAGTGTGCGGCACCACCCCCGACGGCACCTCGCTGCCCTGGTGGGTCGTGCCCGCCTACGGCGGCGAGATCGTGCTGGAAAGCGTGCGGGAGAACAGCGCCCTGGTGGACGGAGTGCTCGTGCGGGTGCGCACCACGCTCGAACGCGTGATCCGCCTGGACGAGCCCGCCGGCACCACGGCCGAGGAGGAGCACCCCGCGTTCCGCCCGTACTCGATGCACGGCCCGCGGCGGCTCATCCGGGCGGCAAGGCACCCCGTCGGGTAGGTCTTCGCGGCCTGGGAGTCAGGTGCCCATCAACACCTCGCCCAGCGTGCGCGCCGGCACGAGGATGAGCCCGGCGCTGTCCCCATCGACCGACATCGGGACCCGGGCCCGCCGGAAGCCGTGCCGCTCCGCCTCCCGCAGGCGTAGCGCGGGTGAGCTGACCCCGCGCAGCTCGCCGACCAGCCCCACCTCTCCGAACACGAGCAGATCGGGCTCGACGGGGCGGTCGAGCGCGCTGGAGTGGAGCGCGACGGCGATGGCGAGGTCCGCCGCGGGCTCCTGCACCTTCACGCCGCCGGCCACGCTCACGAACACGTCCCGGTCGGACAGATCGAGGCCCGCCTTCCCCAACACGGCGAGCAGCATGGCGAGGCGCCCACGGTCCACCCCGACCGCGGTGCGCGCCGGGTTGCCCTGCGTGGGGCGGCCCACGAGCGCCTGGACCTCTACCAGCAGGGGCCGGCTCCCCTCCATCGTGCAGGTGACCACGGTGCCCGCGGCCCCGCGGGCACGCTCCTTCAAGAGGCGCGCAGACGCGTCGGGCACCTCCGCGAGCCCCTCCTCGCGCATCTCGAACATGCCGATCTCGCCGGTGGACCCGAAGCGGTTCTTCGTGGCGCGGAGGATGCGCAGGGCGTTCGACCCGTCCCCCTCGAAGTAGAGCACCGTATCGACCATGTGCTCGAGGGCACGCGGGCCGGCGAGGTTGCCCTCCTTCGTGACGTGGCCGACCAGGAAGGTGGCGATGTCCTTCCCCTTGGCGATCTGCATCGCCTTGGCCGCCACCTGCCGCACCTGGGAGATCGAGCCGGGAACGCTGTCCAGCTCGGGCTCTTGGAGGGTTTGCACCGAGTCGAGCACGAGCACGCGGGGCTTTACGTCCTCGATGGCGGCCACCACCGCGTCGAGCCCGGTCTCCGCGAGGAGGAACAGCTCGTCTCCGCTGACGCCGAGCCGATCGGCGCGGAGCCGCACCTGGCGCGCCGACTCCTCGGCGCTCACGTAGAGCACGCGGATGCCCTTCCGGGCGAACGCCTGCATCGCCATCAGCAGCAACGTGGACTTGCCGACGCCCGGATCCCCGCCGAGCAGCGTGAGCGCGCCCGTGACCAGCCCCCCGCCGAGCACCCGGTCGAGCTCGCCGATGCCGATGCGCAGCCGCACCTCGCCCCCCTCTCCCAGCGAGATGCTGGAGAGCGGCCGTGCCTTGGAGGCGCCCGAGGCCCGCGGCGCGGCGGCCTTCGGCGCGGCGGCGCTCTGCTCGACGAGCGTGTTCCACTCGCCGCAGCCGGCGCACCGGCCCATCCAGGTCTGGGCCATGTGCCCGCACTGCTGGCAGACGTAGACGTTTCGGACCTTGGCCATGGGAGCGCTCGGGGGAGGGGAGTGCGTTCGCGGACAGAGCGACCGCGGGCCGAACTACTAAACGCCTGTTCGGGATACGCAAGCCCCGGAGTCGCCTTCGGGGGGCCAGAATCTGTCCGCCCCGCCGCAGGGTTCGGGGGACGCGGCGGGATAGGAGCCGGGATGCGCATCGTCTCCATCTGCCCCTCGAACACCGAGATCGCCTGTGCCCTGGGGCTCGGCCCCGCGCTGGTCGGCCTCGATCGTTCGTCGGACTGGCCGCCCGAGGTGGTCACCCTGCCGCGGGTCGGCGCGGACATTGCCATCGACATGGCGGCCGTGGCGGCACTGAAGCCGGACCTCGTGCTCTCGTCGCTGTCCGTGCCGGGCATGGAGGCCAACCTCGAGGGGCTGGACGCCGCGGGCATCCCCCACGTCGTGCTCGACGCGCGATCGATCCCGGACGTGTACACCAGCATCCGTACGGTCGGGCGGCTGTTCGGCCTCGGACGGGTCGCGGGGGAGCTCGTCGCGTCGATGCAGGCGCGCCTCGACGCGGTGGAGGCGCGAGCCGCCACCCTCCCGCGGCGGCCCACGGTGTTCCTGGAGTGGTGGCCCAAGCCCGTGATCGTGCCGGGGCGCCAGTGCTGGACCACGCAGATGATCCGCATCGCGGGCGGCGAGAGCGCGTTCGCCGATCTCGACGTGCGGTCCACGCCCGTGGAGAACGCCGCCGTGCCCGAGCGCGCCCCCGACATCCTCCTCTCGTGCTGGTGCGGCGTGCCGCACGCCCACCAGAAGCCGGGGAAGATGGCGGAGCGCCCGGGGTGGGCGGACATCCCCGGCGTTCGCACCGGTCAGGTGTTCGCCGCGGAGGAGCGCCTGTTCGGGCGCCCGGGGCCGCGCCTCGTCGAGGGTGTCGAGTGGCTGCACGAGCGGATCGTGGCATGGGCCTGACGCTCCTCCGCTGGGGGATGGCCGAGTACGAGCGTGGCCCGCTCGTCGGCCTGCCGCCGGGTGTCACGGAGATCATCGCCACGGGCGCGGACGCGCCGCTCGAAGAGGCCGACGTGCTGGTGGTCCCCAGCAAGACCCGGGTCGACGCCGCGGTGGTGCGCCGGTTGACGCGCTGCCGGCTGGTCGTCACGACCACCTCGGGGCACGATCACCTCGATCTCGTCGCGCTCACCGCCGCCGGAATCGTCGCGAGCCGCCTCCCATACGCCCGCCGGGACGCGGTGGTAGAGACTGCCCTCGGCATGATCCTCGGCCTCACCCGCCGCCTCGGGCCGCTCCAGGAGGCCGCGGCGGCCGGGCGCTGGGACCGCGCGCGGCTCGTCGAGCACGGGGCCACGCGCATCGGCACCGTCGCGGTCGTCGGGGTAGGGATCATCGGGAGCCACATGTACACGGTGCTTCGGGCGCTCGGCGCCACGGTCCTCCCGGTGGATCCGCGCCTGCCCGACACGGTGCCCCTCGCCGACGCGCTCGCGGCGGCGGATGTCGTGACGCTCCACTGTTCGCTGAACGCCGCGCCCGGACGGGGAAACGCCGGCATGATCGGCCCTGCAGCGCTCGCGACCATGCGGCCCGGCGCCGTGCTCGTGAACACGGCCCGCGGCAAGCTCGTCGACGTCGAGGCCGCCGTGGCCGCCGTGCGCGCCGGGCACCTCGCGGGGCTCGGCCTCGACGTGTTCCCGGCCGAGCCTGCGGACCTCGCGCGCTGGGCCGCTCCGAACGTGCTGCTCACGCCCCACGCGGCGGGCTGGCACCCGCGCCTGGGCGAAGCGGTCGCGGAGGGGGTGGCAGCGGCGGTGGCCGCCCTGTTGGCGGGTACACCGGTACCGGACGCCCTTCACGACAAGGCCTGACGTCACGGGGGCGTTGCGGGGTCGGAGAGACCCCGCCCCAAAAACCCCCGAACCTACCCCGGCAACAACGCGCTCACCTTGGCGGCGCAGATGAAGTCGTTGTCGGTGAGCCCACCCACGGCGTGGGTGTTCCAGCGCACGACACACTTCCCCCAGTGCACGGACAGGTCGGGGTGGTGGTCCTCGGCGTGCGCGATCCAGGCCACCGCGTTCACGAACGCCATCGTCTCGTAGTAGTTCTTGAAGCTGAACGTGCGCTCGATCGCCTTGCCGTCGTCGACCAGGGCCCAGCCGGGCACCTCAGCGAGGAGCTGGCGGATGCCATCGGGGGAGAGGCGGGGGATGCCGCCTTCACAGGCGACACAACGGCGGGCGGTCAGGTCAGACATGGGAGATCTCCGGTTCCCCGGGATCTAACCGCGGAGCGTGAGGATCCGGTCGACCAGCTGCGCGAACCCGTGCCCGCCCGCGCCGGCCGTGCGGAACCGCGGCCACACCGGGATGCGCGGCAGGAACGCGTCGACGTTCGCGACGCCCACCGAGAGCGGAAAGTGGGCGAACATCGGGGCGTCGTTCGCCGAGTCGCCGATATAGGCCCAGGCCTCGGGCGCCGCGGTCACGCCGAGATCGGCCGCGAGCCGCTGAAAGCCGATGAGCTTGTCGAACGCGCCAAACCAGCCGTTCACGTGGATGCTCGACACCTTGGAGGTGGCGCCGAAGCGCTCGAACACCGCGACGATGCGATCGATCGCGTCGTCACCGAGCGGAGGCACGTCCTCGCAGAAGTCGACGGCCAGGTCGAGCTCGCGGTAGGGCTGGTCGCTCGCGATGGCGCAGCCGGGCACCTCGCGGAGCACCGCTTCCCGGACCGCGGCGAGCCGCGCCTGGTTCGCCAGCCGCTCGGCCTCGGGCTGCAGGAAGCGCCGGTGAAGCTTCACCACGCCGTCGGCGCCCGGGCCCATGTAGAACCAGAGCCCGCCGTTCTCGCCGACCACGCCGTCCACCGGCCACATCCGCGCGAGGTGGTCGACCCAGCCCGCGGGGCGCCCGGTGACCGGCACCATCACGAGCCCAGCGGCTTTCGCGCGGTCCATCGCGGCGAACGCGGCCGGGACGATCCGGCCGTGCAGGGTCACGGTGTCGTCGATGTCGAAGAGGACCCCGACGAGGGGCGCCACGTCCGCGGCGCCGAGCTCGGCGAGGGGGCAGAGCCGGTCGGTGCTCACAGCGCTCTCCGCCAAGCCGCCTACTCGACCTTCCAGGTGTCGCCGGAGAACAGCAGCTTCTTGAGGCTGACGTCGGGCGCGGCGGCCTTGGCCTGCTCGATCTGCTCGTTGAACTGCGCGTCGTAGGTGGGGCGCGAGTGGCGGTGCAGGACGCCCATGGGCACCGGGAACTCGGGGTAGTCCATCCGCGCGAGCACGGCGGCGAGGTACGGGTCGGTCTCGTCGTGCACGAGGCAGTCGTCGGCGGTGAGACCGTCTCCCAGCTCGATGATCGTGGGCCGCAGGCCGTTCAGCTTGATGCCCTTCTTGCCGCCGGCGAACACCATCGGGGCGCCGTGCGTGAGGAACAGGCAGCGCTCTTCGCGCACCGGCTTCTCGATCAGCGAGTCCCACGCGCCATCGTTGAAGATGTTGCAGTTCTGGTAGATCTCGACGAAGGCGGCGCCCTTGTGCTCGTGCGCGGCGCGCATGACCTCGCGCTGCTCCTTCGTGAAGATGTCGACCGAGCGGGCGATGAAGGTGGCCTCGCAGCCGAGCGCGAAGGCCAGCGGCATGAAGGGGTGGTCCAGGCTCCCCATCGGGGTGGACTTGGTCTTCTTGCCCGGCTCCGACGTGGGGCTGTATTGCCCCTTGGTGAGCCCGTAGATGCGGTTGTTGAACAGGAGCACCTGCACGTCGACGTTGCGACGGAGCAGGTGGGCCGTGTGGTTCCCGCCGATCGACAGCGCGTCGCCATCGCCGGTGGCGATCCACACCGAGAGCTCGGGGCGGCTGGCCTTGATGCCGGTCGCGAACGCGGGCGCGCGGCCGTGGATCGTGTGGAAGCCGTAGGCGTTGACGTAGTACGGAAAGCGGCTGGAGCAGCCGATCCCGCTGATCATCACGAAGTTCTCCCGGGGGATCCCGAGCTCCGCGAACACCGTCTGCGCTTGCGACAGGATCGCGTAGTCACCACATCCCGGGCACCACCGGATGATCTGGTCGGACATGAAGTCCTTCTTCGTCAACTTGACAGGAGGGAGCTCGCTCATTTGGCCGCCTCGTTCTCTTGGATGCTGTAGATGGCTTCGAGGATCTCGCGGACCTTGAAGGCCTGCCCCTGGATCTTCGGGAGGGAGATGCAGTCGAGCAGGTACTCGGCCTTGATGATGCGGACGAGCTGCCCGAGGTTCATCTCGGGGATGAGCACGCGCCGGAAGCTGCGGAGCAGCGTGGCCGTGTTGGCCGGCATCGGGTTCAGGTACTTCAGGTGCGCGTGGGCGACGCGGACGCCCTGGGAGCGGGCCTGGTCGACCGCGCTGCGGATGGCGCCGAAGGTCGAGCCCCAGCCGAGGATGAGGAGCTCCTCGGGGTCCCCGTAGAACGTCAGGTCGGGCACCTGGATGCGCGCGATCTTGGACGCGCGCACCTTGCACATGTGCTCGTGGTTCAGCGGCTCGTAGTTCACGTTGCCGGTCACGTCCTGCTTCTCGATGCCGCCGATGCGGTGCTCGAGGCCAGGGGTGCCCGGGCGCACCCAGGGGCGCGCGAGTGTCTCGGGGTTGCGCGCGTAGGGCTGGAAGTCCGCCGGATCGGTGCGGAAGTGGACGGGGATCTCGGGGATCGCGTCCACGTCGGGGATGAGCCAGGGCTCGGACCCGTTCGCGATGTAGCCGTCGGTCAGCAGGATGACCGGGCACATCGACGTGACCGCGATGCGCACGGCCTCGATCGCCATGTCGAAGCAGTCCGACGGGGTGGACGCGGCGATGACGGCCACGGGGGCCTCGCCGTTGCGGCCGTACATCGCCTGCATCAGGTCGGACTGCTCGGTCTTGGTGGGGAGGCCCGTCGAGGGGCCGCCGCGCTGCACGTCGATGATGACGAGGGGGAGCTCGGTCATCACCGCGAGGCCGATGGCCTCGGCCTTGAGCGCCATGCCCGGCCCCGAGGTGGTGCACACGCCGATCGACCCGCTGAACGACGCGCCGATGGCGGCGCCGATGGCGGCGATCTCGTCCTCCGCCTGGAAGGTCACGACGTTGTGCGCCTTGTAGGACGAGAGCTGGTGCAGGATGTCGGAGGCGGGCGTGATGGGGTAGCTGCCGAGGAAGACGGGGATGCCCGTCTTGTAGGCGGCGGCCACGAGCCCGAGCGACACGGCCTGGTTCCCCATGATGTTGCGGTAGATGCCCGGCGTCAGGCGCGCGGGGGGCACCTCGTAGCGGGTCTCGAACAGCTCGATGGTCTCGGCGTACGCGTGGCCGGCCTTGAGCGCGCGGAGGTTCGCCTCCTTGTAGGGCTGCTTGAACTTGGCCTCGATCCAGCGGGTCGTCGTGTCCAACGGGCGCTGGTACAGCCAGTAGCAGAGGCCGAGCGCGAAGAAGTTCTTCGTGCGGTCGATCTCCTTGGTGCCGAGGTCGAGGCCGACCACGGCTTCGCGCGTGAGGCGCGCCATGTCGACCTTGACGAGGCGGTACTCGTCGAGCGAGCCGTCCTCCAGCGGGTTGCTGGTGATGCCGGCCTTGTCGAACTCGCGCTGGATGAACTTCTCCGCGTTCACCACCAGCAGGCCGCCCTTCTTCAGGTCCTTGATGTTGGCCTTCAAGGCGGCGGGGTTCATCGCGACGAGCACCTCCGGCGTGTCGCCGGGGGTGAAGATGTCGGACGAGGAGAAGTGGAGCTGGAAGCCCGACACGCCGGCGAGGGTGCCCGCGGGCGCGCGGATCTCCGCCGGAAAGTCGGGGAACGTGGCGAGGTCGTTGCCGACGAGCGCCGTGGTGTTCGTGAACTGGCTTCCGATGACCTGCATGCCGTCACCGGAGTCACCGGCGAAACGGATCACGACGCTATCGAGGCTCTGGACCGGCTTCATGCGCTCACAACCTCCGGGCGGCCGATAGGGCGCCCCGTGGGGGCCACCGTTTATCACCGGCGCACGAGGTCTGAAAGCGCCGCGGTGCGCGATGCGGCGAATGTGTATGATTGCCGGTGGTGGGTCCTGATCTCCGCGTGTGTGTGCTGGGTGCCGTCGCCGACCCGGAGGCGGCGCGGCTCGGACGTCTGCTCGACGTGCCGACGCTCTCGTCCGTGCGCGCGCTTCTCGGCCGCCGCCCGCGGGTCGTGCTCGTGCGGGGGCCCCTCGAGGCCATGGGGCGCCCGGCGCTCGGCGCGACCCTCGCGGGGGTGGCCGCGGTCGTGTACCTCCCGGTCGGCCCGCCCGCGCCGCTGCCGTGGTGGGGGCGTCGCTTCCACCGGCTCCTGTTCGCCTCACAGGAGGAGGCGCGCGCGTGGAACGCCGCGGGTGTGGCCCTCGGGCGGCTCGTCGTCGTGGAGCCCAGCGGTGACGCGCTCGAGCGCCGCGCCCTGGCCGCGATGATCGAGGAGGTCGCGTCGATGGCGGGGCGCCGGGCGATGGCGGGCGCCCGGTGATGGCGGGGCGGGCGGCGGCCCGTTAGCGCTTCGCGCACCATGAAACTGCGCCTTCTCGACTGGCTCGCCTGCCCCACCTGCGGCGAGGGCAGCCTCGACCTCTCCGTCGCCCGCTCCGAAGAGCGCCCGGCCTACGCGGGCCACTGGGAGCCCGAAGAGAACGTGCCCGGGCGCAGCGCCGGCACGGTCACCGAGGTCATGGAGGGTCGGCTGCGTTGTCGCGACTGCGCCGCCGTTTTCCCCGTGACGGACGGCATCCCGCGCATGTTGCCCGAGGGCGTGCCCGCCGGCCCCGCGACCGGCCACACGTGGACCGAGTTCGCCGAGGCGGTGCCCCAGTTCGAGGAGAACTTCGTCGACCTGCTCACGCCGCTCAAGGCGGAAGACCTGATGGGCCGCCTCGTGCTCGACGCGGGCTGCGGCTTCGGCCGGCACGCGTTCTTCGCGGCCCGCTACGGCGCCGAGGTCGTGGCGCTCGACTCCAGCTCCGAAGCGGTGGCTTCAGCCGCGCGCAACCTCGGGGGCAGCATGCGTGCCCACGTGGTCCAGGGCGACATCAACCGCCCGCCGTTCAAGAAAAACCTGTTCGACATCGTGTACTCGCTCGGCGTGCTCCACCACGTGCCCGACCCGCGCGGCGGCTTCTTGTCGCTGCACCAGCTCGTCAAGCCCAACGGGCGCCTCGCCATCTGGGTCTACGGGCCGCGCCAGGGCATGATCCGCATCGCGACCGGCGCGTTGCGCGGCGCCAGCGCGCAGATGAGTCCCAACCAGCTCCACCGCTTCAGCCAGGGCCTCGCCGCCGGCCTCCGCGTCTTCTCGCACACGCCGCACCGCATGCTCGGCAAGGTGCCCGTGGTCGGCAGCGTGGTGAACCACCTGCCCGTGCACGACCACTCGCGCTGGCCGTTCGAGGTGGTGGTGGCCGATGTCTACGATCGGCTCCGCGTGCCGGTCACCGGGTACTTCACCGGCGAGGCGCTCGAGAGCTGGTACGCGGAGGCCGGCTACGCCGACATCCAGGTGACCCGGCGGGTACGCAACACCGAGAGCTTCCGTGGGCTCGGCGTTCGCAGGTAGATTTTCGGTTTCTTGGGACGGGGGCCCGCCCCCGTAACGCCCCGGAACCCCTACCTTGGGCGTCCCCGCCGTCTCCTCGGCAGCCCCAAGTGGGCCCGCATCGCGTCGGAGCCGAGCCGTCGGGCGCTCGCGTTCACCCCGTCGCGCGGCAGCCCGGCGGCGAGCAGCGCGTCCACGGCGCCGGGGACCTCGTGCAGAAGTGCCGTCGCGAGAGCATCGTGCATGGCGTCCTCGCTCGGCTTGGTCGCGAGCAGGAGGGCGAGGAGCGCGGGCGCCTCCACCGCGAACTGGAGGGCGGCGCCGGTCACCTCTACGCCGAGCGCGAGGAGGATCCGCACGCTGCCGGGTTGTCCGGCGTGAACGGCCTCCTCCAACGCGAGCGTGCGCAGGTCCGCATCGGCCTCCGGCGCCAGAGCGCGGATGGCGTCGAGGTCGCCGGCCCGTGCCGCCACGACGAGCGGATGGCGGGCCTGTTCGCGCAAGCCGTCCAGGACCGCGGCCAGCTCGGCCGGCGTCCCCATGCTGCTGCCGCTGGCCTCCGCCATCAGAACCGGGCGCGTACCATCAGGTTCACGCCGATCTGGTTGCGCCAGGTGTCGGGCGCCGGGACGTAGGTGCCCGCGCCGCCCTCTTCGCTGCTCACGAAGTCGGAGACGTTGTTGTCGACGGTGTAGAGCACCTCGCCCACGGCGACCATCGACTTGCTGATGTCCCACTGCACGCCGGCCACGCCCGAGAGCAGCGCGGAGGGGGCCTGCCCGCTCGGCACGTGGGAGCGGTCGGTCTCGTCGCGCACGACGAAGTAGCCGTTCTCCGCGTCGCCGTAGGTGGCGGGCTGCATCAGGCCGATGCCGAGCTGCGGGGTGAGGCGCGGCACGGGGAAGAAGTGGGAGGCGCGGAGGCGCCCGTACACCTGGGGCGTCACGTCGTAGCCGCCCGGCATCGAGTACCCGCTGGTGAGGCCCGGCACGTCGAACAGGACGTAGGTGAGGTCCTTGTAGACGAAGTCCGCGCCGATCTCGGTGGTGCCGAAGCCGAGGACCGCCTGCACGTCACCCGCGAAGGCGGTCTCGACGATCGAGTCACCCGGGTTGTCGAAGTCGAGCAGGTTGTGGGCCAGGTAGTTGCCCTCCGCCTGCACGAGCAGCCCGACGCCCGCGGTCTCGCGATGCGAGATGTAGCTGTCCTTCACGAACTCGGGCGCGTTGCGGTACAGCTTGAGCTCGTTCGACGTGACCCAGTCCATCTCCTCGGTCGTCCGGAAGCCGATCTGCGCGCTCGCCCCGATCGCGTTGATGGGCGCGGCGTAGAGCGGGCTGGTCACGTCCTTGATGTTGACGAGCTGGCCCTGCTGAAAGGAGCCCGCGCCCGCCTCGATGCGCAGATGGTTGGCGATGACCGTGCCGCCGCCCACGAGGCCGCCCCAGTAGGCCTCTTCGAGCGGCAGGCTCGTGACCGGATCGGTGTAGTCGCCCACCGCGGTCTTCGCGCCGGCGAACGCGTAGGACGGACCCTTCTGCCACTGGAGGCGCACGCCCGGCGCGACGCTCGGATCGAACGCGAAGATGTCGCGCCCGCCCCAGGTCAGGTCGTAGCTGTAGCCGAGGCGGAACCGGTTCGCGTCGACCGCGTAGCCGGTGAAGGAGACCACGTGATCGTCCTGCCCGCCGATCTTGTAGCCGACGCGGACGTAGCTGCCGTCGTCCTGGATCCGGACGCCCGGACTGGAGTCGTTCGGGTTCACGTACGGGGCGAAGCGGAGCACCATCGCGGCTTCGGTGAAGATGTTCTTCGCGAAGCCCTCGTCGCGCCGGTACAGCACCAGGAACGACTGGCTCACGTCGTCCGTGAAGCGTGTCTCGTAGTTCTCGAAGAACGTGCTCGTGCCACGCGTGACGAAGTTCAGCTTGGGGCTGTTCGCCTCGGGGCCGGCGCGCAGGTTGTCGTCCTGCAGGGCCGTCGTGACCCACACGTCCATGAAGTCGCCGGCAGAGGCGGGCGCGAAGAGCAGTGCGAGCAACATCAAATGCCTCTCTGGGGGGGGCCGGCGGGGGGCGCCTCGATGTCCTCGGCGTCTACGACGACGAGGACCCACATTCCGAAGATCTGCTTGACCATGCCCTCGACGCGCGGGATGACCTGGCCGGCCCGCGCGGAGGGATCGAAGTCGGGCGCGGTGGTGCCGGACTCGACGGAGACGGTGCAGCTGCCGAACGTGAGCGGCCACTGGCCGTACGTGAGGAAGTCCGCGTACTCCTCGCTGCCCTCCACGAACGTGGCGGGGATCTCGCCGTCGGACACGCGCACGCGCGCGCTCTCGAGGCCCTCCATCTCGTCGTCCGCGCAGCCGGTCAGCTCGAAGGCCTCGGGGACCTCGATGAACGTGCCGTCGGTGGCGAGCGTGGGGAAGGAGAGCTGGGTCGACGCCAGGTATTCCTGGTTGATCCCGGTGAGTAGCGTGACGCGCGCGCCGACGGAGTAGGCGTCCTCCGGGCGGGAGAACGTGTAGATGAACACGCTGTTGTAGGCGCCCGGAGGGTCCGCCACGTCGGTCACCCAGAAGCCCGCGGCCGAGCGCGCGGTCACGACGACCTGGCGGTCGGCGACCCGCACCGTGGCGAACTCTCCGGCGAGCTGGTTGGTCTCGGGATCGTCGGTCGACTGGAACTCGCCGATGGTGGGCGAGTCGAACCAGATCGCCTCGGTCACGCCGGCGCCCCAGGAGGCGGCGCGGCCGCTGTCCTCGTCCTTGTCGCCCTCGTCCGTCAGCCAGATCCGCGTCGGGCCGAAGCCGTTGTGGATGGTCACGGAGCCCGACCACTCGCCGCCGGTGACGCCGATCCAGGGCTCGCTGTCGAGCACGCCGGGCCGCACCTTCGGCTTCAGATCTCCCTCGAAGGGGTAGGGGTCCCCGTTCACGTCGAGCGTGCGGACGGTGACCGGCACGTCGAACGCGCCGGTGGTGAACGGCAACGGCGCGTCCCGCGTGCCGGCGGAGAACCCGTCGAGGCTCACCTCGATGAACGCGGGCTCCACCCGTTCGGCGGGCTGGATCGTGGTGCAGGCGAGGACGCCGGGCAGCGCGAGCAGCGCGGCGGAGGCGGGGCGAAAGCCCGCGCGCCGGAGGCGGGCGGGATCGTACGGGAGCAACATCAGTACACCGGCGTGATGCGACCATCTTCCTCGGCCACACCCGTCTGGGGGAGGCTCTGGTACTGGATGATCGCGGCTTGGACGACGTCGCGGATGGAGATGCCGGTGTCGACCTGGGTGGTGTTGCGCTCCAGCACCTCGAACCCCGAGCCGCCGTGGGCGATGTAGTTGTTGGTGGCGAGCTCGTAGGTGCCCGCCGGATCCAGCGGGACCCCGTTGATCTTGATGTCCTCGGCCACCTGCGCGTCGCAGTTCATGATGAACTGGATGCCGGCCACCTGGGCCTGGGAGCTGCACCCGCGCTCGGACGAGCGCGCCGTCACGTAGTCGAGCAGCTCCACCACCTCGCGACCCGATAGGAACATCGTCGTGATCGTGTTGTCGAACGGCATGGCGTTGTACAAGGTGTCGAGCGTGATGTTACCGGCCGGAACGTCGGCGCGGATGCCCAGGGTGTTGGTCAGCGCGATCTCGGTCTCGACGCCGGGAAAGGCGCGCATCGCCTCGGCCGCGAAGTTGCCGAGCGCCGAGTCGCCGCCGGTCGAACCGTAGCGGTTCATCTGCACCTCGGCGTAGCCGATGACCTGATCGAGCGGGTACTCCCACGAGAGCGAGTCCGCGTACTCGTTCAGGATGCCCTCGACTTCAGGGTCCTTCGGCACCGTGCCGTCGATCGCGAAGAGCTGGTAGTCGTGCGAGAGGATCTCGCCGTCCTTCACGACGATGTCGAGCCGCCCCACGAACTTGGCGAACGCGCCCGAGTGGCACACGACCACCTGCTTTCCGGTGGCCTCGTTCTCGACCACCAGGGGCGGATCGAGCGCCACGTGGTGGTGCCCGCCGAGGATCAGATCGATCTCCGGGTAGTCCCGGGCGATCTCCTTGTCGTCGTCGAGGCCCATGTGCGACAGGCCGATGACGATGTCGGCGCCGGCGGCGCGCAGGTTGGCGGCCTCGTGCGGGATGGCCTCGCCGATGTCGATGACGCGGATGCCGAGCGAGTTGAGCTGCTCGTCGAGCGAGTTGAGCGAGGAGAGGTTGGCGAGGCCGATGACGCCGACCCGCAGCCCGTCGAGCTCGTAGAGGTACGAGGGCAGGACGAGGTCCTCGAGCTGGGTCGCCCAGGGGAGGTCGGCGTCCTGGAAATCGTAGTTCGACGCGAGGAGCGGAAAGCCGGCGTCGGCGAGGATGCGGTCGGCAAGGTTCTCGGGGCCGACGTCGAACTCGTGGTTCGCCACCACTGCGCCGTCGAGCCCGGCGGCCGTGAGGGCGCGGAACTCGGCCTCGCCGCGGAACTCGTTGAAGACGATGGCGCCCTGGAACGAGTCGCCGCTGTCGAGGTGGAGCACGCGCCCCGCCTTGGCCCGCTCTCGCCGCAGGATGTAGGCCATCTCGGCGAGCCCGCCGTACGGCCCGGCCTCGTCGGACAGGCCGAGCGACTCGTCCGTGAAGCTGGGATCGAACGTGTATTCGAAGTCCCGCCCGTGGATGTCCGAGGTGTGCAGCAGCGTGAGCCGAACCGCCCGGCCGGCGAGATCGGGGGCCTCGCCGTCGAAGGCGAACGGCAGACATCCGCAGCAGAGCACGAGTGTGGCGATGAGTCCGCGTCGCACCGGCTCTCCGTGGGGCGGGCGGCTCTATACGGAGGAGGTCGGGAAGGCAAGCCTTCGAAGGCGTCTCAGGAGGCTCAGATCGTGGGAACCGGATCGTCACACTGCGCGTGAATCTCCGCGTGGGGCGCCGAACACCCCGGCGCACGGGCACGAGGGGGCCTCGCGGGCCGCCGGCGGCGGCCTTGACATCCCCCCGGTCCCCGTGTTCTATGGCCCGCTTTTCAAGCTCTCCGAGGTGCTCGTGATGCTTCTCCTCGCGCTGACGTTCGGGTCAGGTCCCGCCCACGCGGCTGGGTTCCAGGCCAAGACCATGCGCGCCCCGCTGGCCGCCGTCGAGGTGGAGCGTCCCCTGATCATCGGTCGCGGGTGGTTCGAGGTCGGTATCGGCATGGACTACAAGCGGGCGGGCGGCTGCTGGCCCTCGCCGGACTCCTGCGTCGCCGAGACCGGGGCCTGGGGCGCGGACGGCGCGGTCGACCCGTTCGACAACGCCCGGTGGACCTACACCACGCAGCGCCTCGACGTGCGGTATGGCATCAGCCGCCGCGCCGAGCTCTACTGGAGCGTGCCGTTCCACTACGTGAACCTCCAGAACGACCAGCTGGGCACCGACACGTCCGACTTCGGCCTCGGCGATCCGCGCTTCGGCTGGAAGCTCGAGTGGGTGCGCAAGGACGCGCCGACCACCTCGGTTGTGACCGACCTGCAGTTCAAGCTGCCCGCCGGCTCCGAGTCGCCCGGCACCTACATCGGCGGGCCGAACACGGTGACGGACTTCATCCTGTCCACCGGCACGATGGACGCCGCGTTGCACCTGCGCGGCAAGCAACAGTTCGGGCCGTTCGCGGTCACCGGCTCCGTCGGCTACGTGCACCGCTTCTCCGGCGTCACGCAGTTCGCCGTCGAGACCGAGAACCAGTACTTCCTCGGGCGGTTCCGCCCCGGCTCCGAGACCCAGGTCGCCCTCGAGCCCATGGTGCAGGCCGGCCCGGTCGCCGTGAGCGCCGAGGTGCTCTACCGGCTGCGGCTGAAGTCCGCGACCGGCACCACCAGCCCGGGCATCTTCCCCGACGCCTACCTCGTCCCGATCGAAGGGTCGGACGGGTGGTCCCTCGACGTGACGCCCGCCGTCACCGTCGCCGTGACCCGGGGCGTCGATCTCCGTGTCGCCATGGGCATCCCGCTCCGTGGCGAAGACCTGTTGTTCCCGCTCGAGGAGCTCACGCCGACGCGTGGGTTCACCTACAGCGGCACCGCCGAATTCCGGTTTTGATGGAGCCCGGTCGTATGCGCAGCACCCTCCGGTTCCTCGCTCTCGCCTCCCTCGTCGGGCTCACGGCCACCTGGTCCGAGCCCGCGGAGGCGAAGTTCGCGTTCCCCTACAACCACCCCGATCTCGAGTGGTACTCGATCGAGACCGAACACTTCGTGGTGCATTACCCGAAGAGCCGGAAGGAGGAGGGGAACGAACACTTCCTCGACACCGAGTGGACCGCGAAGAAGTCCGCCAAGATCGCGGAAGAGATGTACCCGCGCATGAGCGCGGAGTTCAACTACTACATCAAGGAGAAGGTCCACATCGTCCTTCTCAACCAGACGGACGAGCTGGAAGGTTTCACCATCCCGAATTGGGACTGGATCGAGATCTCCGCCAACCCGGGTGGCGACTTCTACCGCCAGCGCGGCCGCATGGACTGGCTGCCCGACGTGCTCGTGCACGAGTACGCCCACGTGGTCTCGCTCAAGGCCAACGCCACCTTCTCCGAGGGCACCCAGGCGGTGTCGATCGGCGGCCTCTACAGTGACGGCCTCGGCAACACCGAGAGCGGCGCCGAGATCAGCATCCTCGACGGCGATCCGTTCTACTGGACGGAGGGCGGCGCCGAGTACTGGTCGGACAACGCCGGCTACAACTGGTGGACCCCCAGCCGCGACATGCACATCCGCACGACCGTGCTGGAGGACCGCCTCCTGTCGTACGACGAGTGGCAGACCCGCGTGCAGACCCTGCGCTGGGGTGACGGCGAGCGTGGCTACCAGCAGGGCTACTCGTTCGCCCTCTACCTGCGCCAGCGCTTCGGTCCCGACACGTACGCCCAGTTCGCGCTCGAGAACAGCAAGGGTTGGAAGCCGGACTGGAGCGTCGTCATCGAGAAGGTGACCGGTGTGCCCGGCGAGACGCTCTACAACGACTGGGTCGCCTACGTCAAAGACCGATACGGCAAGCAGTACGACCGCGTGAAGGCCGAGGGTGAGGTCGCCGGCTCCGAGCTCCTCACGTCGCCGAAGGACTGGCAGTACACCGACCCGGACGGCCGCGACAAGTGGAACTCGCCGCGGTGGAAGCGCAAGACCGGCGTCACCGGCACCGAGCTCGCCCGCATCGAGCGGGAGAAGGCCAAGGAGGCCACGGGCACCTGGCAGATGATCCCGCGCTACTCCGATGACGGCGAGTGGCTCGGCGTCAACAACCGCGGCAGCATCAAGTTGACCCGCGCACCGGAAGAGACCTGGCCGGCGTTCAGCGGGCAGGCGTCGTCGGACCCGGGCACGGTGGCCGAGCGGACCCTGCAGAGCGGCAGCGTGCCCGGTGTCGGCTTCATGCACGCCTGGGACTTCATCCCCGGGCGCGATGCGGTCGTCTTCACCGGCAACGAGCACTTCGAGGAAGCCGGTCTGAGCCACGCGACGGGCATCCGCCTCGAGGGTGACGGGTACGACTGGAAGCAGATCTGGATCGCGGACTTCGCGAACGAGACGGTCAAGGACAAGAACCTCCAGCACAAGGGGTTCAAGTTCGCCAAGTCGGGCAAGAAGATCATGACCGCCGAGACCAGGGCGGGCTGGCAGCCCATTCCGAACACCCTCCGCGGCACCGAGCCCGCGGTGAGCCCGGACGGCAAGAAGGTCGCCTACCTCGAGTACGCGGACGGCACGCTCAACCTCGTCACCATCAACCTGGACGGCACCGAGAAGAAGCGCCTCACGACGTTCGATGACGGCACCTGGATGCAGCGGGCCGACTGGTCACCTGACGGCAAGCAGATCGTCGTCTCGATCTTCCGCAACTTCCAGCAGGATCTGTACGTGATGGACGCGGATGGGACCAACATCCATCCGATCATGTTCGACCGCTGGGAGGACCAGGATCCCCACTGGGCGAAGGACGGGAAGATCTACTTCTCCTCCGACCCGTCGGGCATCTTCAACGTCTACGCGTACGATCCCGCGACGGCGAAGGTCGAGCAGGTCACCAACGTGATCGGCGGCGCCGAGGCCCCCGCGATTACCCCGCAGGGCAACCTCGTCTACAGCGCGTACACGGCCCACGGCTGGAAGACCTACGGCCTCGCCGGCACGGACTTCTTCCGCAAGGACGCCACCGCGCAGTTCGACCTCGACTACACGCCCGCGGCGGTCCAGGCCGGGTGGGAGTTCCGCGAGGATCTCTCCGCCTACGTCCCCAAGAAGTACGACGGCGATCTGATGGCGCCCACCGGCGCGCCGATGTTGCGGGTCACCAACGACGGGCGCGACAACCTCGCGCTGCAGGTCGGCGGCCAGATCTTCATGCAGGACTTCGTCGAGAACCACGGCGCGTTCGTCCAGGCGCTCGTCGGCGAGGATCTCCTGTTCGTCGGCCAGTACTTCTACCAGGGCTGGTACCCGACCATCTACCTGACCGCGTACCACTACGAGATCAAGTACAACTACGGCTTCCTCCTCGACGAGGACAACGACCTCGGCACGTCCCAGGACCAGTCGACGCTCGAGGGCAAGAACCAGCAGTACGGCAACATCGGGATGGTCTCGGTCGACTTCCCCTGGAACGATCGCTTCCGCACGACGTTGTACGGCCGGTACCTCGAGTACGGGTTCCGCACGACCACCGAGGCGAACTTCACGCCGTACTCGTTCGGCACCGAAGCGGGCCTCTCGGCCAACTTCACGAACATCGGGTACTTCGCGAACAGCGCCAACCCGACCGGCGGCCGCAACATCGACCTGTCCTACACCTTCGGGTACACCGACGTGGTGTACAAGCCGCAGGGCGGGCACTCGGTCGACGACGGCGAGCTCCTCGACAAGTACCCGTTCAACAAGGTCGAGCTCCGGTGGACCGAGCAGATCCCGGTCCCGGGCTGGCTGCCCTTCATGCAGAAGGCGCAGGACTACCGCCACACCATCCAGGTGGACTTCCAGGCAGGCGTGATCGACCGGAACGTCGATCGCAACGACGAGTTCCGCGGCGGCGGGCAGCACCCGTTCAACTGGGGCTCCGACTCCTTGCGCCCGAACACGTTGTTCGCGGGCTACCCCTCGAACAGCCTCTCGGGCGAGACGATGGCGCTCGTGAACGTCGCCTACCGCTTCCCCATCCGTCGTGAGTTGAACAAGCGCTTCGGGCCGTTCTACTTCTACGACGTGACCGGGCAGGTGATGGGCACCGCGGGCAACTTCTGGTCCTACGAGGCGCCCGAGGACGAGGCGGACTTCTACCGCAACGAGAACGGCGAACGTGTTGCCCGGGACGCGTCGACCGTCACGCGGGAGGTGCCCTTCATGGGGCTCGCCAACAAGAACGGCAACGCGATGTTGTTCGACGCGGGCGCGGAGCTCCGGGTCAGCGCGTCGATCTTCAGCGGCGCGTCCTGGGACAGCTTCGTCCGCGTCGTGTACGGATTCAACGAGATCCGCGGCTATGGTGACGTGAACGGCGACGACATCCAGGACAGCACCGACAGCGCCATCGGTGACGAACTCTCCAACGAGACGGAGAAGCCGGGCGTCCGCGTCTACGTCGGCCTCGGAACGGGGTGGTGATGAACATGAAGACCTTCCTCCCGCTGATGATCGTCCTGTTGCCCGCGCTCTCGTGCGCCCCGGCGTACGACGACATCCCCGTCAAGCTCGTCGGCGTCGGCTACGACCCCGACGAGATCGGCCCCTCTCCCATTCCCTACGGCGGCGTCGTCGAGTACAGCTGGGTCAACTTCGCCGGCGGCGGCTTGTCGCTGGCGCTGATGGGCCTCGGCAGCTTCGACGAGGTCGGCCCGCAGATGGTCGGCTACAGCCCGCCGTACGCAGCGGTCTACGGCTTCTCGTACGTGTTCGACACGAAGTTGTCCGCCGCGGACAGCCTCGGCGGCGTCACGTCGGTGCCCCCCGAGGTGGACGACACCTGCTACACCACCTTCCAGGCGGCCGGCCCGATCGGCTCCTTCAAGACGGTGGACGTCGGCAGCTGGATGGACTTTTCCACCGAGGACGGAGAAGGGGGGATGCGGCTCGACCGCCTCCCCGCCGACTACCCGGACAACGAGCAGGATCTGTTCATCTACTACAGCTCGGTCGATTACTGGGCCACCGAGCCGATCTACGGGCTCACCCCCCGCGGCGACAGCGTTCGCCCCGACCGGATGGAGCCGACGCTCGTGCGCCGGAGGAACTTCCCCTTCGGCGAGTCCGTCGAGTTCAGCTTCCCGGGCGCATTGGCAGGCCAGGAGGCGCCGGTCGGGTCCCTCCCGCGTCCGTCCTCCGCCGTCGGCAACACGACGCTCGACCTGCCGAACCGGCCGGGCGGTGTTCAGCTCAGCTGGAACGGCACGCGGTACGACGCGTTCGGCCACGCGACGGGTGACGGAGAGCAGGCCACCTGCCTGAGCTACGCCGCACCGGGCACGGTGCCCGACAGCGCCGCGGCGTGCGACGGAGCGGACTCCCCGAGCTCCGCCGAGTTCTCCGGCCAGATGTACACGGGCCCCTGGGACACGGAAGACGAGCAGGTGACCTTCCGCTGGACCGCGGGCGACGGCGAGAATGCCGACGAGTTCGTGTCCCTCGCGGTGCGGTTCCTCGGCCCGGTCGACCGCGACGACCGCGGGTTCGGCGAGCGGGTGGTCTTCGTCGGCGCGGCCGACGCGACCGAGGCCGTCGACACGGATTGGCGTGCCGCCCGGCGCGCCGGCTCCATCCCGGACGACGCGGAGATCCCCGACGGCCGCCGCGCGCCGACCGCCTGCGAGCCCGGTGAGTGGGTGTTCGACGACACCTACGTGACCGACGACGGCGGACTGGCGCCAGCCCTGCGCGGCGATCCGATGAACAACGTCGCCGAGGTGACGTGCCGTCTCCAGGACGACGGCGAGTTCGTCCTGTCGAACGCCCTCATCGAAGAAGCGTTGACCTACGCCAGGATCCATGGCGCCGAAGGCGCGGTGTTCTACCTCGCCCGGTCCACGGAGGTCGAGGCGAGGGTGCCGCCGGCCAAGGACCAATATCGCCAGAAGCTGGACATCAGCCCCATCAAGCTCACGAGCCGCGCGATCGACATCGGCCGGTTCTGGTTGGAGTGACGCTCATGCCACGTTCGTTGTTCCTCCTCCTCCTCGCCGGCGTCGGCTGCGCTCCCTTCAGCACGTTCGAACCCTACTACGAGACTTGGGATCCCCCGTCCGTGTCTGCGCTCTCCGTCACCTCGGAGGAAGGCAACATCGGCGGTGGCACCGTCCAGATCGACGGGGCCGGCTTCGGCACCGAGGCCGAGCAGGTCGTCGTCCAGTTCGGCGACGACAACGCCGAGATCCTCGCCATCGAGGACGGCCGGCTCGAAGTGCGCGTGCCCCAGGGGCCGATCACTGGCGGCGCGGTCGACGTGCGCATTGCCACGCGGACTGGGTTCACCATCGCCGCAGACGCCTACGTCTACGACGTGGGGGATCTGTACGCCGAGCAGATCGGGCACATCCAGATCAACAACTACTGGGAGAGCTGCCTCGGAGGCCTGTCCGGACGCTTGGACGACGCGTACCCCGGCGTCGGCTGCGAGGACATCTCCTACATCGGCTACGCGGGCATCGACGGCGTCGCCGAGGCGCTGACCTTCGTGTACCCCCGCCTTCACGCCGAGAACATCGGGTTCCTCGGTGGCACGGACCAGGCCGGCTCCTCCTGGGTGATCGAGCGCCCGGGCCAGAACAGCTTCGCCTCCGGCGTAGAGGACCTCCACCGCGACATCGGCACGGTGACGCTCGAGAACGAGCTCTGGGACGGCGACGCATGGTGCCCGGACCTCGACGCCCAGGCGAGCTTTCGGTACGGGGGCGGCCGTGAGGGCTTCCTCGACGCTGTCTCCGTCCCAACGGCGGGCGTCGGCGTCATCGACGGAGCCAACTGCGAGCCGGGGGACGAGGGCGCATACGACCTGTCGTCGATGGAGTTCTGCACCACGCCGAACGACGACGGCACGGCAAGCAATGTCTACCGGCCCGACTGGCCGGTCGCGAAGAACTTCTTCGCGGGCAAGAAGAACGACCACACGAAGCCGGCGACGATCACCATCCGCGCCCCGGAAGTCGGAATCGAGGGCCTCGAGGTCGACATCCCCGAGAGCGTGATTGTCTTCAACGAGCAAGGCTTCGCGCCGGTGGTCGACAGCGAAGAAGGCTCCCCGGACCTCTGGTCGGTGTCGTCCCTCCAAGGCTGCTTCGACGACGATGGTGGGACCGAGAGCCTCGACGACGTGGCCGTCCGCTTCGCGTGGGATCGGTCGACCGTGTCCGAGAACGACGGCACGCACGAATGTGACGAGCCCGGGGAGCTCTGCGAGCAGCGCACCTACGTGCGGCTCACGCTCACGTCGTTGTCCCTCAACTGGTTCGGCACCATCGGCTACCCGGTCCGGGCAACGATCGTGGTTCCGGACGGGAGCACGCGCGAGGAACGCCCCACGTTGGACGTACCCGCGTCCGTTCTGTACCAGTTCCCCACGGTCCGCCTCCCCCAGGCGAGCGGGCTCGGGGGGGCGGGCCTCCTCGACTCCGGCGTGTCGAACTGGGGCTACCTGCTGACGACCTTCGAGCGCGTCACCGACTATTCGATCCGCACGAACGCGGGCGGCACCGTGGTGTTCTCGTACACCACGGGTGACTTCGGCTTCTTTGGCTGGGACAACCCCACCGAGGCCGACGGCTGCAACAACTGCCTCGACGACGACGCGGATGGTTGGGCCGACGCGGACGACCCCGACTGTGCCGGCACCGGCACCGAAGAGGTCGGCCTGAGCGACTCCGCCTGCAACGACGGGATCGACAACGACGACGACGGTCCCGTGGACAGCCGGGACTCGAACTGCGCCTCTGGGGCCGGTGACGACGAGTCCAACTGTTCCAATGGCCTCGACGACGACGAAGACGAGCTCGAGGACCTCGACGACCCCGACTGCATCGCGGGCGGGAACGAGGGCGACACCGTCGACCTGGACGCCTGCGCCGACGGCCTCGATGGCGACAGCGACGGCTGGACCGACCTCGAGGACCCCGACTGCCTGTCGGGCGACACCGAGACAGGCTTCGGCACGACCGCCTGCAACGACGGCGCCGACAACGACGGAGACGTGCTCGTGGACGCGCTGGATCCGGATTGCGCCGCCGCCGAGGACGAGGACGAGACCACGGCCGCGCCGGGCGGCTGCGCCGACGAGCTCGACAACGATCTCGACGGGTGGACCGATCTCGAGGACCCCGACTGCGCGGGCGGGACCGAGGAGATCGGGTTCGGCACGACGCAGTGCAACGACGCCCTCGACAACGACCTCGACCTCGCGTTCGACGCACTCGATTCGGAGTGCTCCGACGCCGCCGATGACGACGAAGGCGCGTAGGCGCCACGCGCGGGCCTTGACGCCGGCCAGGGGCCTGCATAGAGTTCTGGGCGGTTCCGAAAGGCACCGCAGGCGGCCGAGAAAACTTCTTGACCAGCCGACCGCGCTTCGATAGAAGCGTGGGGCTCTGAAGGATTCAAACCCTTCAGCGCCGGCGACGCGGGAACAAAGTTCTTGACGCCGCCGACCGCCTTCGATAGAAGGTGGGGCCCTCGGAGAGCGTAAGCAATCCGAGGGTTGGCCTGACGGGAACGAAGTTCTCGACATGGCCTGCCCGCCTGGATAGAGGGCGGGGGGCTTCTGGGTCGCTTCGAAAGTAGCGGCTCCCAAGCGGTCTTTGAAAAATTGGTAGTAGTTTCTGTAACGTTCAATAGAGTTTCGGCTCG
>JAZKFH010000028.1:0-53767 GCA_040386535.1 Myxococcota bacterium
CGCGTGGCACCAATCGCGCGGGTCGTGTCCCGACTTCGGCGCCTTCAAGGCGGTGAAGATGCGATGTGATCAATGGTCAGCCTGGCGCAGGTCCCCCCTTGGATGGCCGATTGCAGCCACGTGATCGGCCACATCGGGGGGGACCTGGCGCAGGTCCCCCCTTGGATGGCCGATTGCAGCCACGTGATCGGCCACATCGGGGGGGACCTGGCGCAGGTCCCCCCCTTGGATGGCCGATCGCACCTGCGGAGACGCCCGCGCTGCCAAGGCGATGGTCGACACGTGGGTGCGCCGCATCGCCAACGCCAACGACGTCCCGATGAACTCGCACCGGCGCCAACCCGGGGGCCCACTTTACGGCTCCCGAGCCGACACCCGCACGGCAACGCGCTCGATCCCCCCGGCCCAGCGGGGCTGGAGGGGCGCCGCCTCGGGCGGCGCGTCGGCGGCTCGGCGCCGACCAAGCGAAGCGCGCCCGGAAGACACGCGGCGTCGCGCGTCCTCGCGCGGCGCGGGCCCATCTCGATCGGGCCCCGGTCTCGATCGGATACGCTCGGCGCCATGTCGCGAAGCGCTTCGACTCCCGAGAGCACCCCCCTGCTGCGAATCGCGTTCGCGACCGTCGCTTCGGCGTGCATCGCCGCCTCCGTGTGGCACGCGCACTCGCTCGCGTACGCGCCCGACGGGCTCCCCACGTGGGACCCCGCCGGCTACCTGCTCGAGGCCGTGAAGATCCGCGCGAGCGTCGTCACCGGTGATGTGTTGGGCGTGCTCAAGGGCCTCACCAAGCCCGACCTGCACCCGCCGCTGCACTCCGGGATGCTCGCGGCGTGGCTGACCGTGGCCGGCAACACGATGGCCGCGGCGCGGCTGTACCCCGTGCTGTGCTTCGTCGCGTCGCTGGGGCTGCTCGTGTGGACGGCGCACCGCGCGCTGCCTCGACGTGGGCTCGAAGTGGGGCTCGTCGCGGCGCTCTTGACCGCGCTGTCCAGCGGCAACCTCGAGCTGCTCTCCAGCCCGATGACCGAGTCGACGGGGCTGCTCACGCAGCTGCTCGCGCTCGGCCTCGCCGTGCACTGGGCGGAGCGTCGGGACGCACGCGTGCAGCTCGGCATCGGCGTGGCCGTGCTCGCCGCGACGCTCGTGCGCTTCAACATGGCGCCGATGCTGCTCGCGCCGCTGTACGTGCACCACGCGTGGCGTTTTCGCCGTGACCGCGACGCCCTGCTCGACCCGCGCGTGCTGCTCTGGGCGCTCCCGACGCTCGTGGGCTTCGCCCTGTGGCAATTGAGCCGGCCGGACCTGTACGACTACGTGCAGAAGTTCTTCGAGAACCGCTCGTCCGGCCTGGCGTTCTGGAGCGTCGAGAGCCTGCTGTTCGTGCCGCTCGCGACGCACCGCGGCTACCTGCCCTGGCTCGGCGCAGCGTTGTTCGTGCCGTTCGTGATCGGGCTGGTGCCGTGGGTGTGGCGGAACGAGCGCGTTGACAACTCCGACGCGACCAACTCGGGCGCGGGCCTCGGCCGCCTCCAGGCCTACGTCCTCATCGGGTTCGCCGCGCTCACGTGGCACGACTTCAAGATCGCCCGCAACCTCGCGACGGTCCTGCCGGTTTTCTACCTGTGCGCGGTCGCGCCGTTCGCGACGTTGCGTTTTGCCCGGGCCCAGTTGGTCGGCTTCGCCGCGATGCTTGTGTTGGGCTGCGGCTACGGCGTGTGGCAGCACAAGGTGACGCTCGACGGCCTCGCGGCGCGCACCGATTTCCAGCCCGATCCCATCGCGTTCGAAGCGCTGCAGTTCATCGAGAAGCACGCGCGTTTGCGCGAACAGGCATGGGTGACCGGCTGGGTGTTCCGCATCTCGCCCAACCTCATCGACTATTGGCTGCGGGTGAACGACGTGCCGGCCAAGCTCCGGCTCGACCAGCAGCTGTTCGGCACCCAGTCGCGCACGGGGGTCGAGGCGCCGTGGAGCGAGGAGTACGCCGCCTGGACCGCGGACACCGTGCTCGCTCCGGGCCAGCGCGACCGCACCACGTACGTCACGATCGAAACGGTGCCCGGCACCCGCTACTTCGACCAGTGGAAGGCCTTCGGCAACCACTACGCCCGCGCGTTCGCGGAGCAGACGTTGGTGCCCGAGGTCGACCGGCTCGAGCTCGTGGACGCGGGCCTGACCCTGCGCGTGTACCGCACGAACGACACGCCCTCCGCCGCCACGCTGGCCGGCCGCGACACGGGCCCGACCCCCGAGGATGACGTGGGCGTCTCGCTCCCGGTGGGGGCGACTCCCCTCCTCCGCGAGACCTTCCACGCCAAGGCCCGCAAGTGGATGGCGTACCCGGCCGCCCTCGGCGAGGTCGAGCTGGTGCGCGAGGGGAGCGCCCTCGAGGTGCGCATCACGACCGCGCAGAAGTCGCTCCAGGTGTGCAACGCGGTGCAGACGACGCCGGCCGCGCGCTTCACGGCGGTGGTGAACGCCACGACCGAGAAGCTCTCGGGCAAGGCCTTCCTGCATTTCCGTGGCATGGGCGCCGACGACCAGCTCCAGAAGTTGCCCGACGGCGCCTATGACATCACGCACGCGGGGCCGCTCGTGGCGGGCGCCAACGTCATTCAGAAGGCCGTCGTGCTCGGCCCCACCAGCCCCAAGCTGCGCGTCTGCCTGATGCTCGACGGCCTCACCGGCACCGTGCGGCTCGAAGACATCGCGCTCTACGGGGACGACGCCGTCATCGCCCTCACCGCCGCCTCGCTCGCCAGCGCCCCCGTGAACACGCCCGCGCCCACCGGCTGGCGCCTCTACCCCGCCGACGCCGACGCGGTCCTGCGCACCGCGGGGAGCACGCTGGAGGTGACCGTCAACACCGCGCGCCCGCAGCTCCAGGCGTGCGGCCCAACAGTGCCATGGGCGCCGCCCATGTCCGCCACCGTACGCGCCCACGGAAATGTGACAGTGGGCAAGGCCTGGGTGCACCTGCGCGCCCTCGACGCGGACGCCGTGCTGCTCCAGGACACCGACGGCCGCGGCCGCATCGAGCACATCGGGCCGCTCGCGGGCCCGAACACGAAGGTAGACGAGACGCGCGCGCTCCCCTTCCCCGAGACCACGGCGCTGGTGCGGCCGTGTGTGGTGCTCGACGGGGTGGTGGGGACGGTGACGGTGGATGGGGTGGCGATCGGGGCGGGGGCGTAGGGGCGGTCGTCGGTTCGCTCAGCTGATCCGGCACGCCGCGCCGTGGCGCTCGGCGTTCTCGCGCAGGCCGGCGTCGGTCGTGAGGATGGTGGCGCTGGCGTCGAGCGCGGACACGAGCAGGTTCACGTCGACCCAACCGATGCCCTTGGGGTGGTGCCGCCGGATGAAGCGCATCACCTCCGGGTAGGGCGTGATGGCGAGCGCGGGCTGCTCGATGACCATCTCGAGGCGCGCGGGCGCGAGGCCGCCGAGCATCAGCTCCGCGACGACCCACGGATGGGTCACGACCTCGCCGTCGGTCACCAAGCGGGCGAACGCCGGATCCGGCACCCGCGTGTGGATCGCCCACCTTCGCCAGGCGCACGTGTCGACGAGGATCACGGCTTCCGCCGCGGCGGCTCGACGAAGTCGGGCTGGTAGAGGGCTCCCTCCACGATGCGCCGACGCGCCTCCTGCCGGGCGAAAGCGCGCAACGCCTCCGCGACCAACGCGGTCTTGTTGAGGTGAGGCGCGTACTCCTGGGCGCGAGCCAGCGCCTCGTCGTCGATGTCGATGGTGGTGCGCATGATGCATCCTCGGAAGCATCTTATATGCACGCCCGAGAGAACACCACGCGGCCGCGGCTGATCGCACGCCGCCGCCGCGGCTCCACGAATTCGGGCTACTTCCCCGTGTACCCCAACGCCTCGAGCTGCTGCACCGTCTCGGCGTGCTCCTCGGCAGAGAGGGTGAGCCCCTCGCCGGTGTTCGTCCCCTTCGGCACCTGCTCGCGCCACTTCGCCGAGTCCTGGATGAGCGTCGCGATGCGGGGCAGGATCGGGTCCTTGATCTGCGTGAGCTCGCGCGGATCGTTGACCAGGTCGTAGGCGTACATGAACTTGTCCTTCGTGCGGTCCTCGACGGTCTTGAAGCCGCCACGGGTGAACGCGGCGAGGGCTTCCCGCTCGGTGCCGACGATGGGCTGCTCGCCCGTGAACAACGACTGGCCCTGCCACACGTCGGGCACGTGCACCCCGGCGAGCTCCAGGAGGGTTGGCGCGGCGTCGATGAGGCGTCCGATACGTTTTGCCTCGCGACGTGGCGCGAGGCCCGGCGCCTTGATGAACAGGGGGACGGTCACGACCTCCTGCCACACGTACATGTTGTGCCCGACGTGGTTGTGCTCGCCGAGCATCTCGCCGTGGTCGGACCAGAACGCGACGATCGTGTCGTCCGCGCCGGCCGCGTCGAGCGCCGCGAGGATCTGCCCCACCTCCTGATCGCCCTGCCACACGGTCGCATGGTAGGCGTCGAGCAGCTCCTGCTTGCGCGCCTCCTTGAGCTCGGGGGGCGCATTCACGATGTGGTCGTAGCCGAGGCCCTTCTTGGGCTCGTACGTCACGGACACGCCGACGGCGGCTTGCGCCTCGGGCGTCGGGAGCAGCGCGACGTGGGGCGCCATGAGGTGGACGTAGAGGAAGTTGGGCTTCGCGTCGCTCTTCCACGCGCCGATGCTCGCGACGGCGTCGCGCACGGTCGCGGCCTCGGGCGCGAGCTGCCACGTGTCGAAACCACGGCCGAAGCCGAGCTCGGCCTTGAGATGCATGTTCGCGTAGCGGCCCTCGGTCGCGTAGCCGGCGGCGGAGAACGCCTCGGGGAGCGTGGGGATCTTGGCGTCGAGCTTCTTGTAGGTGTCGAGCTGCCCCATCTTGTAGTCCCAACCGTGCGTGCGCGCCCACGACGAGGTCATGTAGGACACGAACGACGGGAGGGTCCACGTGTATTGGGTCCACGCGGTCTCGAACACGACGCTCTGTTGCGCGAGCTTGTCGAGGTTCGGCGAGGTGGGGCGCTTCTGCCCGTAGGTGCCGAGCGCGTCCGCGCGCAGCGTGTCCATCACGATGACGAGGACGTTCGGCGGCGTGGTGGGTGCCGGCGGGACGACCGGCGCGGCGGGGGGCTCCGTGCCGCCACAGCCGGCTGCGCCGAGCAGCGCGAGGGTTCCGACGAGGGCGAGGCCGATGAGTACGCGGTGTTTCACGGGCGTGACTTTAGGTGACGCCGCCCCGCACCGCAAGCGCGACCCCTCGGGGGTGCTCGGCAGGTCACGCCCCGGGGGGTTCGTCAGGGCCCGGCATCGTGAGGATGGCGGCCAACAACCCGAGGAGCCCCGCGATGAGCGACGTGGGCGCGCAGTACACGGTCACCACGGGCAGCAGCGACGCGATGGTGGCCGCCCAAAGGAGCTTGCGGTTGCGCCGCCCGAGCAGGATCGACGCGCCCGCGACGAGGTGCAGGGGCCCCGCAATCGTCGTGACGCCGAGCCAGAGCCCGTAGAACAGGAAGATGACCGGCCCCACCACGGCCTCCTCGTTGCGCAGCTCGCCCGCGAGGGTGCCGATCGTCATCGCGCCGCCGAGCAGCGTGCCGAGCACGGACAACGCGAGGAACATCACCTCCAACACGCCCGCGATGACGAAGGCGACGCCGGCCGGGACCCACAACTTCACTTCTGGCACTCTTTCGGCATCACGAACTCCGCCTTCGGGGGGCGCATCGGACTAACAGACTGACCGTGATCAAGTACCTCGGCAGCAAGCGACTCCTCGTCCCCACCATCCGCCGCGTGGTCGAGGCGCTCGCGCCCCGCGGAACGGTCATCGACCTGTTCTCGGGCACCTCGCGCGTCGGGCACGCGCTCAAGGGCGCCGGCTACCGCGTGCTCGCCAACGACCACAACGCCTACGCCCACGCCCTCGGCACCTGCTACGTCGCCGCCGATCTCGAACGCCACGGCGCTGACGCCGCCCGCCTCGTCGCCGAATTCGACGCTCTCCCCGGCGCTCCCGGCTACTTCACCGCCACGTTCTGCGAGCAGAGCCGGTTCCTGCACCCGAAAAACGGCGCGCGAGTGGACGCGATCCGCGACGCCATCGCCCGCAAGGACCTCCCCCCGGAGCTCGAAGCCGTGCTGATCGTGGCGCTCATGGAGGCCGCCGACCGCGTGGACTCCACCACCGGCGTACAGATGGCGTACCTGAAGGGCTGGGCCCCGCGCGCCCACAACGACCTGTCCCTGCGCGTGCCCGCCCTGCTCCCCCGCGCCGCCGCAGGCCCCGGCGAGGCGTGGCAACTGGACGCCCTGGACGCGGTGACACGGTTGGAGGGCGACATCTGTTACATCGACCCGCCCTACAACCAACACAAGTACATCGGCAACTACCACGTCTGGGAGACCCTGACGTTGTGGGACGCCCCCGAGGTGTACGGCGTGGCGTGCAAACGTGTGGACGTAAAGGCACGTGGCAGCGCCTTCAACTCCAAACCAAACGCACGCGCGGCGCTGGAGCAGGTCATCCGCGGCGCCCGGGCCCGCCACCTCGTCGTGTCGTTCAGCGACGAGGGGTATCTGTCACGCGCCGACATCGAGGCGATGCTCGCGCACCGCGGCGAGGTGACCGTGCTCACCCACGACTACAAGCGCTACGTCGGCGCCCAGATCGGCATCCACAACCCGCAGGGGCAGCGGGTCGGCGCGGTGAGTCATCTGCGCAACTCGGAGCTGTTGTATGTGGTAAGCGGCGACTGAGGCTCGAGTTGGGAGTGCCCGCGGTGCCCGGCGCCGCCCTCCCCGAGCAGAGGGCGGCGCCGACCGCGGGCGTGTCGTGCGCGGGCGTGCGGGTCGCGGCGGTGGGAGCGCGAGGCCTCTGGAGGGCGCGGCGGGCGCGCTGGCGCGGCGGGCCGGAGGCGCGCGAGGCCTCCGGAGGGCGCCGCGGGCGCGCGGTCGTGGCGGGCCGGAGGCCGCCCGATCGCCCACCGCCCGCGGCGGTCCGGCCGGCCGGGCCGGCCGACGGAGCGCGGAGCGCGACCCCGCAGGAGGCCGGCCCCAGGGCGTCCGCGCCCTGGGGTCGCGCCGAGAAGGCTCTCGTGGAGGCCTGGCGGCGTCGAGGGTGCCTCGCCGCGTCATCTTGGGCCCCAGATACTTTATCTCCCCCCCAGGATGACGCGTCAAACGGCGGTTTCGCGTCATCTCGGGGCCCAGATACCCGTATCTACCCCCCAGGATGACGCTCACGAGCCCAAACGGCGTCATGTAGGGCCTCAGATAGTTTATCTACCCCCCAAGATGACGCGCATCGGGGCCGGTGGGGCCACGGGCCGGCGCTCCGCGAAGGGGCGCCGCCGGTGGAGGCGCGCGATCCGCGTCCAGCGCGTCGGCGAGCGACAGTTGCAGCCGGACGGCGCGCACGTGAGCGGGCGGCGGCTTCAGCAGGCGGGCGCGCTGGATGGACCGCGGCGAGACGCCGAGCGCCTCGACGAGCTGGGTGGTGGGCGCGTCCGGGAGAACGGCGATGGCGGCGGCGCGGGCGTGGAGCACGTCGTGGGACGAGCCGGCGAGATCCGGCAAGGCGAACGCCGCGGTCGCGGCCTCGACGAGCGCGTCCCCAGGGGCGCCGACGCCCTCCTCCAGCGTCGCCAAGCCGAGGTGTACGAGCAAGTCCTCGCGCGTCACCCGCGGCAGGTACTCACGCACCCGCAACGCGATGTCGCGCCCGCCGATCCGGAGGCCGAGCAGATCAGGGAGCACGCTCCCGTCGTGCCGCGGGTCGTGCGCCACGCCATGCCGCGCGTTCTGTCGCAGGACGTAGTCGAATGCGTTGCGCAGGTGCGCCGCGTCGGTGAACGGCCGGCACCGACAGGGCTCGAAGGGCGCGCCGGGCGTGATCACCGCCTGGATCGCGATGGCGAGCCGCCGCGCAAACTCGCCCGCCGCCGCGCGGTCACACAAGAGCAGCACGTGGAGGTGCGAGTCCACCACCCGGAACGCGAGCAACCCACACGCCGCCCCGTGATACCGCACGAGGCGCGCGATGCGACGCCGCGCGGCCGCGGAGGGCGCGATCACGCGATCGTCCGAGAGTCGCATCGTGACGTGGAAACCAATCGGTGTCATGGCCGCGCCTGGGTAGACACGGGCTTCGCAGCCGGCAAGAGCCCGCTCCAAACGAGGTCCAAAACCCGCGGGCCCCGTGCCGCGCCGACGGCCTTCAGCCGGACGTCGCCGGGAGCGCGGCGTCACCGCTCGCCGCGCCCTGGGCTCGCGCCCAGAAGGCTCTCCTGAACTACTGGCGCTGGCAACCGCCGCCCGCGTCATCTCGGGCCCCAGATACTTTATCTACCCCCCAGGATGACGCCTCAAACGGTGGTTTCGCGTCATCTGGGGGCCCAGATGCCCGTATCTGCCCCCCAGGATGACGCCCGCGAGGCCAAACGGGGTCATCTTGGCCCCCAGATACTCTATCTACCCCCCAAGATGACGCGCATCGGGCGGCGCCGCGGGTGGAGGCCACCCGATCGCCCACCGCCGGCGCCAACTCTCCGCCGGCGCGCGAGGCCTCCGGAGGGCGCCGCGGGCGCGCTGTCGTGGCGGGCCGGAGGCCATCCGACCGCCCACCGCCCGCGGCGGTCCGGCCGGCCGGGCCGGCCGACGGAGCGCGGAGCGCGACCCCGCAGGAGGCCGGCCCCAGGGCGTCCGCGCCCTGGGGTCGCGCCCAGAGGATGCACGCCATGCCGCCGCCGACTTCACACTTCTTCACCCCCGCCCCCGAGCCCCCTTCACAAGCCCCAGGTAGAAGTGCGCATGTCAGTCAAAGGCAGATTGTTGGGCGCCCTCGGCGCGTTCGTCCTCACCGAGGCCCGCGTGACCGCTGCGGTGTCCCTGTCGCCACGGCTCCGCCGGATCACCCTCCAAGGCGACGGCCTGAAGGGGGTGGCGTGGCACCCGGGCGACAAGGTACAGGTCCTGCTACCAAGCCAGGACACCCGCACCTACACGCCGTGCGCGTGGGACGGGGCGCGGGGTGTCACGTCGTTGCTGGTGTTCTCCCACGGCCAGGGCCCGGGTTCCCTGTGGGGCGCCGGGCTGAAACCCGGTGATCTGGTCCGCTTCGTCGGGCCCCAACGTTCGATCACCGTCCCGCGCGGCCCCGTCGTGTTGTTCGGCGACGAGACCACGTTCGCGCTCGCCGAAGCGCTCGACGCCACGGCGGTGTTCGAGGTATCCGACCTCGAGGCCGCCGCCGCGTTCGTCCGTACGCGCACGCGCACGGTCACCATCCCGTCGAACGGCACGGCGCACCTCGACGCCGTTGCCGGGGCGCTCGCCGACGCGTTCGTGGGCGCGGGAGCGGGCGCCACCATCGCGCTCGCGGGCCGCGCGAAGTCGATCCAGGCGGTACGCGCAGGGCTCTCCGCCCGGGGCATCGCCGCGCCCCGCCACGTGAAGGCGTACTGGGCGGACGGGCGCGTCGGGTTGGACTGAACCCGCGCGGCCCTGCCCCCTCAGAACCGCCACTTCCGTGTCAACCCCACCGAGCTGATCCCCGACGTTCCGGTCGTGAAATCGAATTGCCACGCGCGGTCCAGGCGCACCTCGAGGGTCACCTCGCCCACGTTCTCCTCGGTGGGATCGGCGTCCCAGTTGTAGGCGCCGAGCAGGAACATGTTGGCGCCGATGCGGCGGCCCACGCGGACACCGTCCACGCCGAGGTCGAACACGTCGAAGGCGCGGGAGCTGCTGCTGTCGTCCTTCACGATCGAGCTCGCCGCGGACGCGACGACCGCGCCCAACAGTTGGCCGCCGGCGGCGGCGTCCGACCCGCCCAGATCGCTGGTCGGGCTGCCGAGGATGAGCACCGCCAGCACGTCGTCCTCGGCGAGGTCGGGGTTGTCGCTCGAGAAGGCGAGGTTCAGGTTGGACGGGGTGCCGGTGATGTTGGTGGTGATGTCTCCGTACTGACCGGTGCGGTGCACGGCGACGAGATCGAGCACCGGCGAGGTGTAGTCGCGGCCGGTGAAGGAGATGCTGTCACCGGTGAGCTCGAACGGCACGCTGAACACGCGCGCGGTGCCACGGATGGGGACCAACTGTCCGACGAGCGAGAGTTGGCCGTTGGAGATGCGCGCGTCGAGCTGGCCGTCGAGCTGGGTGCTGACCTGGATCGACGAGTAGTTCTTCAGCGCGCTGGTCAACATCTGCTCGAGCGGCAGGCTCGCGTCGAGGAACGCGTTGCGCTCGAGCTTGACCGTCACGTCGAGGTCGAGCCAATCGGGCATCCCGACGGGCGGCTCCTTGGTCTCGCGCGGCTCCGTCCGCTCGACGTCGCCCTCGCGGATGACCTCGATGTCGGAGTCCAGCCGCAACGCGCTGGTCTTGGTGAAGAAGCGCTCGGGCACGACCAGCTGGCCCTCGACCACCGAGATGTCCCCGGTGACGCGGAGCTTCTCGTCGCGGTCTGACACCTTGAGGGTGCCGTCGGTGCGGAGCACCTGGGCGGGCAGATCGAGGATCCAGGCGCTGTCGAAGCGGAGGTTGCCGTCGAACACGGGGCGTTGGCCCTCGCGGCGCGCGGAGACCGTGCCGTCGATGGTGCCGGTGTTGACGCCGGTGCGCTCGGTCTTCCGCTTGCCGCCCGTCACGCGGGAGGTGCGCACGTGCAGGCCGTCGATGCGCAGCCCGTCGCGGGTGAACTCGCCGGCGAACGCGGCCTCGCTGTAGTGCACGCCGGTGAGGCCGAGCACGAAGTCGCCGTCCTTGAGGCCGAAGATGAAGTCGGGCGAGGGGTCGGCGAGGGAGCCGGTGACGGTGCCGTTGACGGCGAGGGTGCCGCTGCCGTCCACCAGGGTGGGCCAGGCGGCGCTGATGGCGGCCAGGGGCACCTCGCTCGCCGCCACCTTGATGGCGAGGCCGGTGCGCTTGAGCTCTGCCGCCATGTCGCCGCCCAGCCGCGGGTTGAACGGCACGAAGCCGGTCACGGCGACCGCGCTGGGGCCGCCGAAGCCGAGGTTGGCGTCGACCTGGTATCCCCCGTCGGCGGGGAGGAGGGAGACGAGGGCCGGCGAGAGCGCCACATCGCCGAGGCGGCCGCCAGTGAGGAACAGGGCGCCTTCCAGCTGCGGCGTGCGCACGTCGCCGCTGACGTGGAGGCCGCCGGAGAGATCTCCGAGGAAGCTGGACGGCAGATCGATGAGCGCGCCGAGGGTCTGGATGGGGAGGCGGAGCGGCACCACGTCGAGCTCGACCGCGCCCACCCACGACTCGGGCAGGGCGAGATCGACCTTCGGCCCCTCGCCGAGCAGGCTGCGCACGACCTCGCGGACATGGAGGGCCACCGTGCCGTCGACCTGGGCGCGCCGCTCGAAGCGCTCGCGCGCCACCGCGCGCAGCTTGAACAGGCCACCCTCGGTGACGCCATCCAGATCGACCTGCACCCAGTCGCTCTCCTGCCCGACCGGCGCCGAGAGCGCCGCCACCACGGTGAGGACGGGATCGAGCATCGGGCCGGTCAGGCCGATCTCGGCGGACGCGCGGAAGGTCGGGAGGTCGAGGGCGGGCAGGGCCGCTGTCCACCCCTCGGAGCCCGCCGGAGGGAGCACGACGTGGATGTCGATGTCGCCGTCGGTGATCAGGCCCGGCGCGTCCAGGGCGAGCGAGAACGGGATGTCGCCTTTGACCGTCGCGAGCGTGCCGCCCATGGACCGGATCGCGCCCTCCGCCGAGAGGCGGCGGTCTCCACCGACGGCCTGGACATCAACGTCGAGCTCCTGGACCACGTCGGGGATCTTGAGGCCGACCGCCTTGATGTCGGCGAGCAGCTTCGGCTCCGAGGCGTGCCCCTGCAACGACCCGTGCACGTTCACGATGCCGGCGTAGCCGGCGAAGACGTCGGGCAACACCTCCGGAAGCACGTTGAGGTTCAGGTCGTTGGCGTTCACGCGCAGATCGACCGCGCCCTTCATCTGCAGGTCGCCGTCCACCGCGAGGAGCTGCTTGCCGGAGACGAGACGGATGTGCGCGTCCGCCACGCCCCCCTCCACTAGCCGGACCGACTGAACGCCCTCCCCCTTCCACATGACCTCGGGGATGGGCGAGAGCTCCAGCCGGCGCGCGCGGATCGCCATCGCGCGGATGTCCATCTCGCCGTCGAGCCCGAGCACAGTCCGCGTCTTGTGCATCAGGTCGAGCACGACGCTGACGGTGTCTCCGGCGAAGCGGGCGCGCCCGCTGCCCAGGTCGGTGGCGAGGCCCGCCACGGTCAGGTCGACGGTCTTCAGCTCGGCGGTGCCGTCCATCCGCCCCGCCCCCGTGCGGGTCATCGCGATGTTTGCGGCGACGGACTCGGCGCTCACCTGGGGACCGAGCACGCCGGCGAGGGAGGTAACCGCGTCGATCACCATCGCGCCGCTGGGCGCCAGCTTGAACGTGCCCTCGACGCGGCCGGTCGCCGCGGAGTAGGCGTTGGCGGTGACCGGGACGACGGCGGACAGGTCGAGGCCCACGGTCGCGTCCACGCCCGCCGCCTTGCTCCACGCGACCCGCACCGGGCCGCGCACGGTGGTCGCGTCGAGGATCTTCGCCCACCCCACCCGCGTGCCGCGGATCGCCCCCTCGGCGGCGACGCCGAGCTCGTCCCCCCAGCCGTACCGAACGTTTCCGCCAAAGCTGACGCGGCCGCGGCCGCCGCGCGCGCCGAAGCGGTCGAGCTGGGCGAGGTCGACGAAGGCGGTCGTGAGCCGCGCGTCGCCGCGGGACTCGAGGAGCCGGACGGTGACGGCGCCGTCGACGCCCATGCCCGGGGCGTCCACGTGGATGGCGGGCGCCTCGATGACGCCCTTGGAGAGATGGGCGGTGCCGCTGGCGGCGATCGTGTCGAGCGTCGCGAGCCGCGGCGACGTGAGCGCGAAGGCGACGTTGCCCTCGAGGTCGTTCGGCCAGCCGAGGCCCGCGCCGTCGACCGTGACCACCCCGCCGATCACGGTGGGATCGGGCGCGGCGGGGACGAAGCTGTGCACGGACACGGTGTCGAGCGTGACGTGGGCGTTCCAGGTGGGGCGCGCCTCGCGCAGATCGATCGCGGCGTTGGCCTGCAGCCCGCCGCCCGGCGTCATCATGTCGAGCGCCACGGCGGGCGCGCGCATGAGCCCGGCCACCCCGCCCGTCGCGTCGAACACGCCGGTGACGGGCAGCGCCGTCGTGCCGGGAGGCGCGTCCGCCGGCACGGGCGGCAACAGCGGCGCCAGCGAGTCGGTGTCGACGTGGAGCGCCTCGATCTGCACGCCCAGCGTGGCCTCGCCGTCCAGCCGACCGATGCCCCCGGCGAGCTGAGCCCGGTTGGGCCCGATGCCCAGGTCGGCGCGGTCGAACCAGAGCGTCGTCGGGTCCCAGCGCAGGTCCGAGCCGAGGGAGAGCGGGCCGAGCGCGGGGGTGGTGGCCGGCGCGTCGAGCTGAAGCCCGTTCACCAGCACCGCGGGCCCGCGGAACTCGACCCCGCCGACGAGCGTGCCGCCGTCGAGGCCGTAGCGGGCGGACTCCACCTTGTCGTCGCCCACGATGCGGTAGGTGACCGTCGCGTCGCTCACCTGCACGTCGGGGAGGACGAGGTTGATCCCGATGCCGGTCCACGGCTTGGCCGGGGTGGGAGCGGGCACCCCGTCGTCCCACATCGCGGCGATGTCGAGGCCCGCCGGGGTCTGCGTGAGCGTGAGGTCCAGACCCTCGATGCGCACCGTCGGCACGAGCAGCCGGCCGCCGACGAGCCCGCCGAGCCGGTACTCCAGCGAGAGCGAGTCGACATGGCCGACGAGGTTGCCCGCGGCGTCCCGGAGCGTGATGTCGCGCACGGACGCCCGCGAGAACAGGTCGGTCTCGAGGTCCCCCGCGGTGAGCGTGCCGTTGACCGGCCCCACGAGCCCGAGCAGCTTGTCGCGGATCCACACCCCGCCGGCGTCCGTGCGCGCCCAGATCGCGGCCCCGATCACGACCGCCGCGACGAGCCCGAACAGGCCCGCCGCCACGAAGAAGCAGCCCGAGAGCAGGCGCCACCGACGGGGGTGCGCGGCAGGCGGGATCCCGGACGGGGCACCCTCCTCCCCAGGGCCCTGCGTGGGGCCCTCCGGAGCGCCGTCCGGCGCGGGCACGCCCGCCTCGTCGCTCATCAGAACGCCTCGGCGAGCGAGAGGTGCACGGTCGGGCGGGGGTGGCCGATGAAGTACTCGGGGTCCCGCAAACGGAAGCCGACGTCGAGCCGGATGGGGCCGACCGGGGTGCCGTACCGCAAGCCGCCGCCCACGCTGACCTGGAGCTCCGAGATGTTGAACTTGTCGATGCGGTCCCACACGCGGCCGGCGTCCACGAACAACACGCCCGTGAGCCCGAGCGGCAGGCCCTTCCGGATCTCCAGGTTGCCGTACAGGCTCAGCGCGCCGCCGGCGGGGAGCTGCCGCTCGAGCGTGCTGCACGGGGCCGGGACCTTGGAATCGCCGGGCAGCTCGAAGCCGGGGAACCCTTCTTCGACCTCGGGGCAATCGATCTCGACGTAGGGGCCCAGCCGGTTGGCCGCCCACCCGCGCACCGTGTTGGATCCGCCCAGGTAGAGCAGCTCCGCGTAGGGCGCGGTCGGCTTGGCGCCGGTCTCCTCGGACCCGTAGGGGATGATGACGCCGCCGCCGAGCCGCCCGGCGAGCACCGTGTCGGGGTCCCACCCGAACAGCGACACGATGCCGCGGTAGGTGCGCACCTCACCCTGCGCGCGCAGGAAGCTGAAGTCCCCCTCGTTGAACACGCCCGCCTCGGAGAGCGCCGCGCTCCAGTACCAGCCGCGCGTCGTGTTGGTGGGATCGTTGCGCCCGTCGTACACGACCTTCTGCTCCAGCATGGAGAGCAGGTAGGGGTTGGTCAGGTCGCGGCCGAGCGGCGAGTCCTCGATGGCCGAGAGCTCCTCGAAGTCGAAGTAATTGTAGAACCGGATCTTGTACCCGACCGAGATGCGCAGCTTCTCGAAGCCGGTGTAGGCGAGGGTCGGGGCGAACGACGTGGCGAAGTAGGAGTACGCTGGCTCGAGCCCCACCTCGACGCGGCCCTCGTTGAGCTGCGACCAGTCCCCGCCGAACAGGTGGGGCAGCTCGACCGAGCCCTTCACGTCGACCACGGGCTTGATGTCGGCGGGGCGGAGCTGCGGCACCGACTGGATGTTCTCCACGATGGCGCCCACGCCGGCGCGGGCCTCCTGCTTCAGGCGCCACAGCCGGCCGCCGAGGTTCTGGTCCTCGTAGGCGGCCTGCGCCAGGATCGCGATCTTGCCGGTCTCCGCCTCGAACACCGGCCCCGCGCGCAGCTCGCGGAACTTCGCCTCCTTGACCTCGATCTTCACCGGCACGACCGGCGAGGTGGGGTCGGACAGGTCGGGCACGATGTCCACCACGCCGAAGACGTGGAGCGCGTAGAGGCTCGCGCGGGTCTTGGCGATGGCGGTGGCCGAGTAGGGCTCGCCCTCCTCCACGTCGAGCAGGCCGCGCACGATGGACTCGGGCACCTTGTCCAGGCCAGCGATGGTGACGGGGCCGAAGCGGCAGGCGGGGCCCGTCGCGACGGCGAGCTGGACGTCGACCGCGTGTTCTTCCGGGTGGACCTGCACGTTGCCGGTCACCTGGACGTGCGCGTACGAGCGGTCCAACAGCGTGGTGCGGAGGCTCGCGAGGGTGGTCTGGTACCCATCGAGCGTGAAGATGTCGCCCTTCTTGAGCGCCATCATGTCGCCGAGCCGGCGCTTGAGCGGGCCCATGAGCTTCTCGATGCCGACGATGACCACGTCTTCCCGAAGCTTCGAGGGGATCCCCTCCGCCACGTGGCCGATCGCCTTGATGCGCTGGAGCCGCTTCTTCTCGGGGCTGAGCCGCCGGAGCTCCCAGCCGAGGAACCGCGCGTCGAAGTAGCCCTGGTTCGCGTAGTAGATCTCGATGCGGAACGCGTCACTGTCGAGCTGTTCGCGGTCGAGCCAGGTGGGCTCCACGAGGCCGGGCATCAAGAAGGACTGCCACCTGGGCAACGTGTGGCTCATCGCGTTGCGCATCGCGCGCTTGTTCGGCCGCGTGATGTCACCGACGATGAAGCGCTTGTCGCCGCGCTCTCCCTCGAATTCGAAGCCGACGCCGCCCAGGGCGTCGCCACCGCGCCGCGAAGCGCAGCCCACGAGGCCGAGCAGGAGGAGGGGGACGAGGAAGCGTATGGAGCGGGGCACGACCGGGGCCCTGTACCCTGGTGTCGCGTGCCGACGACACGGCCGCGCACGGATGTCACATTTCGGGGCGAGTCCCCGCAACTGCGGACGCCCGCCGGGTCAGCCCCGGCGTGTCACTCGACGCTCGGCTGCGCGTCGTACCATTTGCGGGCGCTGACGAGGTGGAGCTTGCTCGTCGCCCCGTCGAGCTCCATCCCTACGTTGAGCGGCCCGTACTGCGCGTAGAGCTTGCCGAAGTACAGGAGCTGCTTGCGCCGGAGCTCCAGGGACAACCCGAAGTTCTTGCCGCCGCGAACCTCGAACTTCGGCATGTGCAGCACGGTGTCGCCGAGGCGGATCCGCGCCTCCCCCGACACGCCCTCGATGTCGAGCAGCCCGCGCACGAAGCCCGGCAGCGGCTCCTTCTGGGCGAACACGGTGATGAAGGGGACGGTGTCCCGCATCTTCAGGGTCAGGCTCGCGTCGAGGAACACGGCCGCGCCGGTGGCCGCGTGGCCGCGCGGGAGGTTGATCGTGGCCCACCACCCTTGCGAGGCGTCCTTGCCGCCCCGCCGCAGGGTCTTGTCGGAGATCGCGATGTTCCGCATCTCGAACCGGGAGCCGGAGATGTCGTAGTGCCCGTCGTTCAGGCGCGCCTCGGGCACCTTGGCCTCGAGCGACACGTCGCCGGTGATGGTCAGATCGTCGAGCGTGGCGCGGAGCTGCTTTCCGGAGACGAAGATCTCGCCGCGGCCGACGTTGTCGACCGTCGAGACCTCGAGCCGCCCGTTGACCGAGGCGGTGCCGCTCTGGAGGACGAGGCCCACGTCGGTCGGCAGGTAGGCGTTGAACACGCCCACGTCGCGCGCTTCGGAGGGCGGGATCACCAGGAGCACGTCGAGCGCGGTGAAGGGGGCGTCCAACGCAACGTCGTCCGTGCGGGCGGAGACGCTGAAGCCCTTGCCCTCGACGTGGGGCGTGGCGTCCCCGTCGCGACTGATGGCGAAGTTGTCGAAGTCGATGCCGAGGCGGGACTCGGGCGTGCCGTCCTCCTGCGTCTTGACCTCGAAGCGCACGCCGCCGTCCCCCACGACCGAGTAGGACATGAAGCGCGCCGCGATGTCCTTCACGCCCGCCGTCAAGACGCTCCCCACCTGGAAGGCGCCGTTGTCCATCTTCACGTCGACGTGCAGATCGCCCTCGCCGCCGCGGACGCCGAGCCACGGGGCCTTGCGCAGGTAGTAGTCGAGGAACGCGAGGTTCTTGACCTTGGCGTCGAGCAGGATCTGGGCCGAGATGAAGCCGAACACGGTGCGGCCCGGGTGCTCCTTCGGCCGCAGGCCGTCGAGCGCGACCGCGACCTTGCCGTGCAGGCCGATGAGCAGCGCGTCGTCGCCCGTGACGATCTGCCCGTCGGCGATCTCGAGCACGGTGTCCGTGACCGACACGTAGAGGGTGGGCTGGAGGCGGAACTCCTTGCTCGTGGCGCGCGCGTCCCCGACGAAGTGGTAGTCCCCCATCCACACTTCCCGCACGCCCTCGACAGCGACGTCGCCGAGCACGATCGTCCAGTAGTCGCCGGGGGGCGGGTAGATGTCCTCGGGGCGGGGCACCGGGGGGTTCTCCAGGCCCGCGATCGGCGGGGTACGCGGCGCGGCGGGCGGGGGCGCCACGGTCGGCGCGGCGGGGTCTCCGCCCTCGGGCACCACGCCGTCGGCCACGGCGGGCTCGGGCACTACAGCGGGCTCGGGAACGACGGGGGGCTCGACGAGCGGAAGCACGATGCCCGCGACGGGCGGCACGGCGGGCGCCGGCGGGGCGGGAGGCGGCGGCGCGTCCTCTCGGGCGCGGTAGCGGAAGCTGGCGCCGCTCGCACGGATGGTGTGGGCGCTGAAGGTCTGGTCGAAGAGCGCCTGGATGTCGATGGTGGCGGCCGCGCGGTCCACCTCGATGAGCAGCTGATCCTGGGGGCTCTGGGAGCGGATCTGGAGGTTGCGCACCTCGACGTCGAAGGGCCGGATCATCCACGCCACGTCCCACGTGATGCGGACACGCTCGGGCTGGAGGTTGATCACCATCGGCAGCCAGAGGTTGATGAACACGTTGGCGCCGAGGAGCATCACCAGCGGCAGCAGCATGAGCAGGACGAAGACGCGGGTGACGACGCCGACCCAGTCCTTCTTCTTCACCGGCACCGGCTCGGGCGGGAGGGAGGGCTCCATGCTCAACCCCGCCGGCGCGGATCGGCGGCGATTCCACGCGTCGCGTCGCGACCGATGCAGGTTGGAACCCGTGTCCCGTGAGACTCGACCGGGCCGTGTGTTCCGAAGCGCATGCTCCGTGGTAACGCGCGGCCCGGGCAGAGCTCACCACACAGACGCCCCGGTACCCCGCCCTACGGCGCGGGCGTGCTTCCCGGCTTGCCGAGGAACCGGGCGGTCGAATAGGGGGGGCGCCGGTCGCGCGCCCATGCCCCAACCCCCGAAACCCGCCTTTCTCCGGGCGCCGTACGGCGCGGCCCGGGGTCGCGGGTGGGCCCCGGGGAACGCCGAAGCGCGACCGGACGGTGCCCCATGAACCTCGTTCTGCTCCCTCCGTCTGTCGCGCCGCGCCTCGGTCGCGCCGCCTTTCACCCCGCTTGCGCCGTGCTGATCGCGCTGCTCGCCGGCTGCTCCGCCGACCCGGCGGTGCCCGCGGCGCAGGCCGCCGCCGTCACCCCGGTCACGCTACGAACCGCGACTGCCGAGGCCGTCGGCTACCGGCCCACGACCGAGCTCACCGGCTCGCTCGAGCCCATCGCGTCAGTGCAGCTCGGGTTTGACGTGCCCGGCCGCATCGAGGCGATCCTGGTCCCGCGCGGCGGCACGGTGAAGAAGGGCGAGGCCATCGCCCGCCTCGACAACGCCATCGCCTCCGCCCAGCTCGCCCAGGCCGAGGCCGCCCTCGCTGGCGCCGCCGCCCAGGTCGCCGCGGGCGAGTCCGCGTTCGCCCGCGTCACGACGCTGAACGACGCCGGCGGCGTCTCCAAGCAGCAGTTCATGGACGCCGAAGCCGGCGTGCTCGCCGGGCGCGCCGGGGTCGACCAGGCCACCGCCGCCGTCCGCATGGCCCGCGCCAACCTCGGCTACCACACGCTCCGCGCCCCGATCGACGGCGTCGTGACCAACGGCCCCGACAACGCCGGCATGCTCGTCGGCGCGGGCACGCCGCTGTTCGTCGTCGAGGACCTCTCGGCGCTCCAGTTCAAGGCCACCGCCCCCGAGACCGCCGCGTGGATCCGCGCCGATCTGCCCGCGCTGGTCCTCCCGGGCACCCCCGGCGTGCTCGGCGGCGCCCCCGCCAAGGTCGTCCGCGTCCTCCCCTCGCTCGACCCCGCCACCCGCCGCATCCCGGTCGAGGTGCGCATCGACTCCCCGCCCCCCACCGTGCGCGCCCACGCGTTCGCCCGCGTGCGCATTGAGGCCGGCGAGGACGTCGCCGCCGTGTCGGTGCCGAAGGGCGCGGTCATCGCGCGGCCCGACTTCTGCGTGATCGTCCAGGACGCCGCCTCCGGGACGACCGACGGTGCGGTCCGCAAGGTCGCCGTCGAGGTGCTCGCCGAACGCGACGGCAAGTCCATCGTGCGCGGCCTCGGGCTCGACGCCGGCGCGGTCGTCGTGGTCGATCCGCCCAACGGCCTGGGAGAGTAGATGAACATCTCCGACATCGCGATTCGGCGCCCGGTCTTCACCGCGATGCTGTCGGTGGCCATCCTCGTGATGGGGTTCCTCTCGCTCGGCCGCCTCGGCACCGATCTGTACCCGCCGGTCGCCTTCCCCTTCATGACCGTCCAGGTCGTGTACCCGGGCGCCAGCCCCGCCGACATCGAGCGCGACGTGACGCGTCCCATCGAGGACGCGGTCGCCGGCATCTCCGGCATCGAGACGCTCCAGGGCTTCGCGCGGGACAGCTACACGCTCCTGCTCCTCAAGTTCGCGATGGGCACCGATCTGGAGGCCGCCACCAACGCCGTGCGCGACCGCATCGGCGCCGTCGAGGGCAAGCTCCCCGCCGGCGCGGAGAAGCCGGTCATCCAGCAGATCGACATCGGCGCCCTCCCCGTGGTCGTGCTCGCGCTCTCCAGCAACGGCTCCGTCAACGAGACCCGCGCGATGGCCGACGAGCGCCTGCGCCCGTTCCTGGAGCAGGTGCCCGGGGTCGGCGCGGTCAACGTCATCGGCGGCCAGGACCGCGAGGTGCAGGTCAACCTCGACCTGGATCGCCTCCGCGCGCTCGATCTCGCCCCCGCCGACATCGCCCAGCGCATCGGCTACGAGAACGTGTCCGTGCCCGTCGGCTCCTTCAACTCCGGCGCGTTCGACGTGGCGATCCGCGCCGAGGGCCAGCTCAGCTCGGTCGACGATCTCAAGAGTGTCGTCGTGTCGATGACACGCGAGGGCAAGCAGGTGCGCCTCGGCGAGGTCGCCGACGTGATCGACGGCTGGAGCGACGCCCAGCGCTACGTGCGCAACAACGGCCGCTCCGCGGTGGCGCTCGAGATCGTCAAGAAGTCGGGTGCCAACACCGTCGCCGTTGCCGATGGCGCCATGGCCGCCCTCGCCGAGGTCATCCCCACGCTCGGCAGCGGCGCCGCCTACGAGATCATCTCCGACCAGTCCCGCGACGTGCGCGCCAACGCCCACGAGGTGTGGATCGCCATCTTCTTCGGCGGCGCGATGGCGATCTTCGTCATCTATTTCTTCCTGCTCGACCTGCGCGGCACGATGATCAGCGCCCTCGCGCTCCCGACGTCCATCGTCGGCACCTTCGCCGCGATGTACGCGCTCGGCTTCTCGCTCAACATGATGACGCTCATCGGCATGAGCCTCGCCATCGGCCTGCTCATCGACGACGCGGTGGTCGTGCGCGAGAGCATCACGCGCCGCCTCGAGGCGGGCGATTCTCCGGCCGAGGCCGCCTCCCGGGGGACCCGCGAGGTCGCGCTGGCCGTGCTCGCCACCACCTTGTCGCTCGTGGCCGTGTTCGTACCCGTCGCCTTCATGAGCGGCATCGTCGGCCAGTTCTTCAAGCAGTTCGGCCTCACCATCGCCGTAGCCGTGCTCCTCTCGCTCTTCGTGGCGTTCACCCTCGATCCGATGCTCTCCGCGCGGCTCTCCACGCGCGTCCACCACGGCAAGCGCAAGGGCCTCGCCGGGGTCATCGAGCGCTTCCTCGACGCGGTGGACGACCGCTACCGCCGCATGCTCGAGTGGGTGCTCGGCCACCAGTGGACCACGGTCGGCGTGACCGTGCTCCTGCTCCTCGCCACCGTCGGCATCGCGCTGCAGTTGCCGACCGAGTTCATGCCGAAGGAGGACCGCGGCGAGATCTTCGCCGACGTGCGCCTGCCCGTCGGGACCGACCTCGAAGTGACCGACGCCGTGTCACGCAAGGTCGAGGCCGACCTCTTGACCCTGCCCGGCATCGAGCGCGTGTACAGCATCGTCGGCCACGAGAACCAGCCCAACCGCGTACGTTTCCGCATCCGTGCGATCGACAAGTCCCAGCGCACCGATCCGCTCTCCGTCTACGAGAACGCCGTGCGCGAGCGGCTCGACCAGGTGCCCCAGGCCGAGGTCACCCTCTCAGCGCCCGGCTTCATCGAGGGCCTCGGCGACTGGCCGCCCATCCTCCTCATCATCCAGGGCGAGGATCTCGACGGCCTGCTCGCCGAGGGTGAACGTCTCAAGGCGATGATGCAGGCGGTGCCCGGCACCTCCGACGTGCGGCTCACCATCGAGCCCGGCCAGCCCGAGCTCACCGTGCGCATCGACCGCGCCGTCGCCTCCGATCGCGGCATCCCCGCGGGCCTCGCCGGCTCCATGGCCCGCCTCCTCGTCGAGGGCGAGCTGGTCGGCACCCTGCGTGACGGCGGCGACGAGGCCGACATCCGCGTGCGCGCCGCCCGCCGCTTCACCGACGATCTCGACGCCCTGCGCGCCCTCCCCGTCCCCAGCCCCCGCGGCCTCGTGACGCTCGGCGAGATCGCCAGCGTCGAGATGGGCGCCGGCGCCTCCGAGATCGCGCGCTACAACCGCATGCGCTCGGTCACCGTCACCTCCCAGGTGGCGAACGGCGCCGCCCTCGGCGCCGTGGTCGAGGGCTTCAACGCCGCGTTGTTCCAGGCCCCCCTCCCCGACGGCTACTTCCTCACGCTCGACGGCCAGGCCAAGGACATGACCGAGACCGCCGGCGCCATGGGCCTCGCCATCGGCGTCGCGGCGATCTTCGTGTTCATGGTGCTCGCCAGCCAGTTCGAGAGCCTGCTCCACCCCTTCACCCTGCTCATCTCCGTGCCGCTGGCGATGGTCGGCGCCTTCCTGGGCCTGTTCGTCGCCGGCCAGAGCATCTCCATGGGCTCCCAAATCGGCATCATCCTGCTGATGGGCCTCGTGACCAAGAACGCAATCTTGTTGGTCGACGGCGCGCTCCAATTCATCCGCGAAGGACACACCGCCGAGGACGCCATCCGTTTGGCCGGCCCCCGTCGTTTGCGTCCCATCCTCATGACCTCCGCGGCCATGGTGCTCGGCATGATCCCCACCGCCATCGGCTCCGGCGTCGGCTCCGAGTTCCGCGCGCCCATGGCGGTGTCGGTCATCGGCGGCGTGCTCTCCTCCACCGTCCTGACCGTGTTCGTCGTGCCCGTCGCCTTCCTGTGGGTCGAGCGCCAGAGCGCGCGCCTCGGGGCGTTGTGGGTGCGGTTCAATCCGGATTCGGTGCCGGTGGCGGTCGAGGATACGGCGGCCAAGTAGGCTTGGTTGGGAGAGCGGGTTTGGGCGACCGGCGCTGGGCGCGGTGCCCGGCGCGGCGCCGACCGCGCCCGGTGGGCGGTGGGGTGCTGAAAGGCGAGGGGCGCCGTTTCCTACAGGAACGTGCCCCGGACCCGACCAATCTCCACGCTCTCCCGGGGGCGTACGACAAGGAGCGCGTCGAGCACCTCATCCAGCCCGCCGTAACGGTGCAACGCGTCCAACGTGTCACCCACCACCGTGTCTCGGGCGCGACTCCAGGCAACCGCACCGACAACGTCTTCACGGCCGACGTCGCGGAGGAAGGACCGCAACTCTTCCGGATCGAACAAGCGGGCCAGGAGCTCACGGAGGGCACGTCTCGCGCTCGCGCGGTCCGACGGCGGCGCGCTCATCGCCCCGAGTCCCACCACAGCCGCGGTGAACGCGGGACTCACGTCCACGCCCCCAAGCGCAGCGGCGCCAAGGGGAGGCACGGACGTCTCCACCTCGCCACGCAGGCGCCGCTCCAGCCGCGAGAGCTCCGCCTCGGTCGAGAGGTCGTGCCCCGCGAGGTGTGCAAGCACGCGCGGGACGTTGGCCCTATCGGCGTCGGAAAACCAGACGGGCACAAACTCCCGCGTGTCCGTGTTGCGCCCGCCCTGCGCATAGAGGTCGTTCCGGGCGAGGACGCTCTCCCACGTCACGCCGCCGGTAGCGTCGGGGGCCTCAAAGCGCTGCCGATACCGAGGTGTGCAGACCACGAGCACGAAGCGCGCGACATCAAGTTGTTCCTCCATCCAGCGCGGCCAGCCTTGCTTGGGGTAGGGCTCGAACCGATCGATCCACGCATCGAGCGAGGCGTGACGAAGGCGTTCCGCCAAGCTGCGCACCCGCTCGCGGTGGGCCTCAGAGTCGTGGCTATAGCTGATGAAGACGCGCGTCGGTGTCATGTCGCTCGCTAACCAGTCTTTGTGCGGCGGCCGACCTCACGCCGCAGCGCGTGCTCCCGACGCGTTAGGTCGTCACGGGAGCGTGCATGGCGAAGCCCGCGGTTCGGGAGCTGATTGCGTACCTGGAGAGGAAGTTCTCTGCTGACGATCTACATCGGCTCGTAGACGAGATTGACGACGCGGAGGATCTGGCCCGAGGAATCACGTGGGACCAGCCGATCCTGCGACTCACGCGCGATGTCGTAGGGGCGTTGGAGCGCTACGACCTGCTGGACGAGGGGTTCTTCACCACGCTGGTCCGGATTCGCCCCCGTCAAGAGGCAGAGATCCTCCGCATCGCCGAGAAGATCGGCCGGCTGCCGCAGAAGGCCACTCCGCCTCGCCCGGAACCCATCCCGGAGCCGGCGCGGACTACTCCAATCCCGTACGTCGTCCCGTTCGCGTCCAAGGGCGCGGGGCTCGTAGGGCGCGACCGCGCCCTCGACGACGTCCGCACCCGCCTGCTGCGGCCTACCCGCTTGACCTCCGCGGTCGCGTTCACGGGCGTTGGCGGATTGGGAAAGACCCAGCTCGCCGCCGAATACGCGCACCGCTGGCAAGCCGAGTACCCGGGCGGGCTGTTCTGGCTCACGATGGATGCCGAGCTGGCGCCCCAGCTCCAGCGCCTCGTGGAAGACGCCGGCTGGGTGCACCCCAACGCGGAGCCGGTGTCGAAGATCGCCGAGGCGAGGATACGTCTTCCGTCCCTTGATCACGCACTCATCGTGCTGGACAACGTGGAAGAGGCCGCCGACGTCATCGAGCTACTTCCAGCCGGCGCTCGCTCGCATGTGATCATCACGAGCAGGGAGCCGCTTGATCTACCCCGGTTCCGGCAGGAGATCGTCGCAGTGCGGCCACTCGAAGCCGACGACACCTGGCTGCTCCTCGAGCGCGAATCCAGACGTCCCCTCGAGGCTCGCCGGGACGAGCCCTGGGTAGCGCGCTTCCTCGAACAGCTGGACGGCCTGCCCCTCGCGATCGAGCTCGCGGGAGCGTACCTGCGGGCCAACGAGGGGATCGGCGTGGAAGACTACGCCGAGTTGCTTGACCGCGCGGGCCTCGACGCCGATGTGCTGTCCGATCCAACCGTCGTCAATGCCAGCACGACCGGTCATGACGCCGACCTGCGCGCCGCCCTGCGCGTCAGCACGCGGCTCCTGGAAGGGAACGCCCAGCTGAGCGCAGTCCTTGAAGTGCTCGCTTGGAGTGGTCCCACGGCGATGGGGAGGCCGCTCCTAGCGCGGGTCCTCGCGGTCGAGGAGACAGACCTCGTTGGTGCGCTCGGCTTGGGCGAGCGCCTTCAACTCCTGCGGCTCGAGGGGAACCGCCGCTACCGGTTGCACCGGCTGGTGCGGCTGGTGCTCCGCGAGCAACTGGTGATGGAGCTTGAAACTGACCACGACCGCGCGAAGCGGCTCGAAGCGTGGTTTACCGAGCGCCGGGAAGAGTTCGGCAACCTTCCGATGTTCGAGGCGGAGCACGACCACCTCGATGCCTGGCAGCGCCGTGCGGAGGAGCGGGGGTGGTGGCGCGAGGCAGCAGCGCTAGCGTGGTTGCAGGGGTATCCGCCATTCCACTGGGGGCGTATGGTAGAGGCCTACCAAAGTGTCGCGCGGGCTGTCGCCTTGATGCCGCGGGTGGCTGTTGCCGACCCGTTGTTGGAGGGGCGAATCCTAACGGACATGGGGACGTGCGAGTCATTCTGTGGCACCAACAGCCGGGCGGAGGACTATGTGCAACGGGCTCTTGGCCGCCTGCGACGGCTGGCCGGCGCAAATAGGGACTTAGCTCGTGTCGCAGGGAATGCGGCGATTGATCGGGCATCTTCGGGGAGCCTTGAGGATGCGACGGCGTACGCGCAGGAGGCGCGCGTCGCCGCCGAAGATCTTCCCCCGGGAGACCTTGTGCGCGCTGAGGCGGCTAGAGCCATGGCCCATGTACTCCGTAGCGGCGAGCACAGGGATGACGCGCTCCGCGTTTGCCAGTCGGCACTGCAAGAACTGGTGCCGTTGTTAGGGGAGAACCATCAAAGCGTACTGAATTTACGGGTCCAGGAAGCGAAAGCAGTTCTCGGAAGCGACAACGCTCTGAGCCTTGCGCATGCCGTTCGGGCGCAGCAGGTAATGGTGAGTCCTCACGACTTGTTACGCCTCGGATCCATTGAAATTTTACTCGGTGAACTTCATAAAGGTGCGGCCGAAGCAACTGTGGATACCGACCGGACCGCGCTAGTGGAGCACCTTGACGCGGCGGTGCGGCATTACCGCTCGGCTGCTACCCTGGGAGCCAAGGCCACCGGTTCGCGCTCGGAGAGCGTGGCATCTGTGCGCTATCATTTAGCCGACGCCCAATGGAGCCTCGGCGAGGAAACCGGCAACCCTCGCCATCACCAGGATGCGATTGAGGCCGTCGAGGCGGGGCTCCGCGAATGTCCACGTAGCACAAGCACCTACGCCAACCTCCAATCCATGCGGAGCGCTTTCCGGCGCGCCAAGATTCCCGGCGTCCGCTTCTCTAGTTCCGACCGCTGAGCGGAGGTCAAGCCCGTCGTGCACAACATCGATCGTCACGCCGGCGCCCGAGGGCAGCGCCCGCCAGAACGAGCCCGGATGTTTCGGCCCCGTGACCGCGTAGAGCACCCGCGCGAGGGCGTCCGCAAGGCGGCGCGGGCCGCCCGATCGCCCAACGCCGCAGGCGACGCCACCGTCGTATCGCCCGCGCCGGTCGGCCCGCGCGCGGCGGGCGGACGGAGCGGCTCGGCCGCGACCCTGGAGGCCGCCCGACCCCGACCGTCCGCGGGCGGGGTCGCGCCCAAACGTGCATTCGAGGTCCCGCGGCAACAACTCACCGGCTCGATAGCGAGCCCCCACGTTGTTGCCGCAGTTGTTGCCATCTGGGCCCCGCCGCCAACGTTGGCCCCGACGAATGCCACATTCCCGGCGTTCACCCGTTGCCCGCTCGCCACCCGCAGCGCCGGGGCGGCAACAACTCGGAGGCTCGACGGCGAGCCCCCGAGTTTTTGCCGTTGCGTCACGACGCCACCGAATTGCGCCCCTTGCACCCTGTTGACACACCCCCGCCCCACCGGTGCCATCCTCTCCTGGTGCCCCACCAACTCCCCCCCGCCCTCCTCCAACGCCGCGCCCAGGTGCGGCGAACTGCGTGGCGGGCCGCCGCCCTCACGATCGGCGTGGCGGGCTGCGCGTGGTGGGAGCAGTGGCCGCTCTTCTGGCACTGGCCCCGGAACGAGCACTACTGGCTGCTGCTCACCCCCAGCGGGATGGCCTGTTTCATCGCCGTCGACGCCGCTTGGATCGCGCTCACGGCGTTCGGATCCCGCCTCGCCGCGTTGGCGATCCTGCTCGGCGGCGCCGGCCCGCGACTGCTCCTCGGCGCCACGGTCGACGGTTGGTTGGCATGGGGAGAGTCGCCGCCGATGCGGTGTGATCCCAACGCCTCCGACGAGGTCTCCCCCGCAGGCGTAATCACATGGTCCCCCGTCCCCGCCATTTGCGTCCCCGGGGCCGGTCGCCTGGTGCGCCGTCAGCGGCCGCGCCACCGACCTTGCCGTCCGCCTGCGCGGCCCCCCGCCCCACGCCGTCGAGACCCCTGGCGCGAGCCAACTCGCCGCGATCAAAGCCGGTGCCAGCCCGTTCGTCGACGAGGCGACATGGCGGGCCCTGTACCCGCTGCTCGCCCAGCACCGGGACCAAATGACCGCCATCAACGCGCGTATTGGCATTCCCGAGCCGACCGGCCCCGGATTTCCCTACGCCTGGGCCCGTTTCGATCCCCAATCTGGCCCGACCACGTTTGGATCTCGAGTCCCACCGGCGAGGCGGTGGTCTCCATCGTCACGCGGGACCACGGAGAGAGCTGGTACACGCAGTAACGGTCGGCGCGGCGGGCCCACACCCTCGCGCGCGCGCCGAAGGTTTCGCCCTGGGCGGAACGCCGAGCGCCGGTTCCAACCGCCAAAATCCCGGCACCACCGAGCCGTTTCGCGCCGCGAAACGGGCGCACACGTGCTACCTTCGCCGGCACTCCCCCGGGCATGCCTGTGCGCGTTTCTTCCCTGTTCACGTCGGCTGCCTTTCTGCTCGCGATCCTCGCATGCGCGGGGGAGGACACCGCCACCACCGACGAAGAGGCGGAGAACGATCCCGGCCTGCTCGAAGACCAGGACAAGGACGACGATGGGTTCGTCTTCTCCAAGGACTGCAACGACGACAACGCGGACATCCACCCGGATGCCGAAGAGAAGTGTGACCCTGCGGACGTTGACGAGGACTGCAACGGCGTAGCCGACAGCGCTGATATCGGCTCCACCGGCAGCGTAAGCGCCTTTCACGACGCGGATCTGGACGGCTACGGGGACCCTACCAACCCCATCAGCGTCTGCGAGCTCTCGTCCGGGTACGTCGGCGACAACACCGACTGTGACGACACGGATCCCGTCATCAACCCCGGCGTGGTCGAGATCTGCGACTACGCCGACGTCGACGAGGACTGCAACGGCTCCTCCGACGACGACGATCGTGACGTGGCGGAGAGCAGCTTCCTGTCCTTCTACGAGGACACCGACGGGGACGGCTTCGGGCGCGGCGGCGCCGAGGGCGCGTGTGACGCCTCCGCCGGCTACGCGGACAACAGCGAAGATTGCGACGATGACGACTCCGCCACCAACCCCGACGCGCTGGAGGTCTGGTACGACGGGGTCGACGCCGACTGCTCCGGCGGCTCCGACTTCGACCAGGATCGTGACACCTACGACGCCGAGTCCTACGGCGGGGACGACTGTGACGACCGGGCCAACGCGGTGTACCCCGGCGCGCGTGACGAGTGGTACGACGGCGTGAACGCCGATTGTTCGAGCGGCTCCGACTTCGACGCCGATGGCGACGGACAGGAGTCCGACGAGTGGGGCGGCAACGACTGTGACGACAGCGACGACGACGTGTACTACGGCGCCTACGAGAGCGGCTCGGTCGACAGCAACTGTGACGGTGTGGTCCGCGCCATGCCCTTCGCCGACGCGGACTACGACACGCGCCGCTCGACGCTCGACACCTGCGAGGCCATCTACCTCATCGGCACCGGCTCCTCCGATCCCGCCGGCCTGGCGCTCACCTACGCGTGGGCGCTCGTCTCCGCCCCCACGTCGAGCATCCAGACGACCGACGACATCCGTGACTACGACGACGTGTCCCCCACGTTCAGCCCCTGGATCGCGGGGGACTACACGTTCGAGCTCGTCGTGACCAACGGCATCTCGGTCGCGTCCTACCCGGACGACCTGACCGTCACCATCGCGGACCGGGCGACCAACACGGCGCCCGTGGCCCGCGCGGGGTCCGACCAGACCGCCGAGCAGGAAGTGACCTGCGACGGGGACGCCTACACCGCGGTCTGTGAGGACTGCGCCGACGCCACGTTCGTGCTCGACGCCACCGGGTCGACGGACGCCGACGGGGACGGCCTCCAGTACACTTGGCTCGTCACGTCGGGGACCGGCAGCTTCTCCAGCGCGTCCGGCGAGACCACGGTCCTCACGATCCCCGGCGGCACCACCACCAGCGGCGACTCGACCGCCACCGCCGTCATCGTGACCGTCACGGCCACCGATTGTTACGGCGAGTCCTCCACGGACACCATCACGCTCGTCTCCGAGTGCACGGGAACCTGATGCTCAACTACCTGCTGCTCTCCCTCGCCCTGCTCCCCGCCTGCGTCGGCGGGAAGGACCCCGACGAGCCCGGCATCTTCGAGGACCAGGACGCCGACGACGACGGCGTCAACTACGACAAGGACTGTAACGACGCCAACCCCAGCATCTTCCCCGGCGCCGTCGAGCGTTGTGACGCGGCCGACATCGACGAGGACTGCAACGGGTTCTCGGACAACGCGGATCCGGGCGTCCAGGGCGGCATCGTGGTGTTCCACGACGCCGACGCGGACGGCTACGGAGAGGACGCGAGCGTGGTCGCCGCGTGCGAGCCCTCCCCCGGCTACGTCGTCATCGATGGGGACTGTGACGACAGTGATCCCGCCATCAGCCCGGCCGCGGTGGAGATCTGCGACGAGCTGGATGAGGACGAGGACTGCAACGGCGTCGCGGAGGATGCCGATCCCGGCGTGCTCCTGGCGGATCAGGTCACCGGCCACGCCGACACGGACGCGGACGGATTCGGCGATCCGTACAAGGTCGAGCAGTTCTGTGACATCCCCTCCGGCTGGGTGCGGAACGACGACGATTGTGACGACGCCGCGGATTGGATCCACCCGGACGCGTCCGAGGTGTGTGACGGGGTGGACGACGACTGTGACGGCCTCTCCGACGAGAACTCCGCCATCGACGCGAGCACCTGGTACGCCGACGACGACGACGACAACCACGGCGACCTCGACTCCACGCGCGCGGCGTGTGAGCGCCCCCCGGGTTTCGTGGCGTCCTCGGACGACTGTGACGACACCTCGGTCGACGTGTACCCCGGCGCACCCGAGCGCTGCGACGGGGAAGACGACAACTGTGACGGCACCACCGATGAGGACGACGCTGTCGACGTCCTGACCTGGTACGCCGACGTGGATCTCGACGGCTACGGAGACGCCTCCGACTCCACGCTCGACTGCGAACAACCCGCCGGCCACGTCGACAATGACGACGATTGCAACGACGCGCGCGCCACGATCAACCCCTCGCGCACCGAGGTGTGTGACGGCGCCGATGTCGACGAGGACTGTGACGGCCTCGCGGACGACGACGACAGCGGCGTGTCGAGCACCGGAAAGACCACCTACTACGCGGACAGGGACTCGGACACCTTCGGGAACGAGGACTCCACCCTGGCCGCCTGTGACCTGCCCTCCGGCTATGTCACCGACACGTCCGATTGCGACGACACGGACTCCAACATCCACCCCGGTGGCAGCGAGATTTGTGACAGCGCGAACGACGACGAGGATTGTGACGGTACGACGGATGACAGCGACACGTCGGTGAGCGCCGCCGGAAAGTCGACGTACTACGTCGACGCGGACGCCGACAACTTCGGGCTCTCCACCTCCTCGGTGAGCCGCTGCGACCTGCCGAGCGGCTACGCGACCAACTCGACCGACTGTGACGACGGCAACGCCGCGCGCAACCCCGGCGCCTACGAGGCCTGCGACGCGGCCAACACCGACGAGGACTGCGACTCGCTCTCGGACGACTCGGACGGCTCCGTCCGCGCCTCCACACGATCCACCTGGTACCTCGACGCGGATGCCGACGGGTACGGCGTCACCACCAGCACCATCACCCGGTGTGACGTGCCGAGCGGCTACGCGGCCGTGAGCACCGATTGTAACGACGGCGCCTCGTCGATCAGCCCGGGCGCCGACGAGGTCTGCTTCGACTCGGTGGACGACGACTGCAACTCCTCCACCCGGTGCGACCGGGACGTGAACGACGCCGAGCGCGAGTTCATTGGCGACGCCGCCGGCGATTATGCCGGCTACGCGGTTTCCTCCGCGGGCGACCAGAACAACGACGGCGTGGACGACTTCATCATCGGCGCGACCGGCAACGACGCCGGCGGGTCCTCCGCGGGCGCGGCCTACGTCATCAACGGCGGCGGCAGCGGCGACGTGGATCTGTCCGTCGCCAACGCGATCCTCGTGGGTGAGGACGCGAGCGACGCCGCGGGCACCTCGGTCGCGGGCGTCGGCGATGTCGACGGCGACGGCTGGGACGACATGTTGGTGGGCGCCCCGGGCGACGACGACGGCGGGAGCGGCGCCGGCAAGGCCTACTACCTGCGCGGCTCGCTGACCGGCACCTACGACCTGTCCGTGTCCTACGGCAAGATCATCGGCGAGAACGCGAGCGACGCGGCGGGCTCGAGCGTCGCCGGCGTGGGCGACGTGAACGGAGACGGCAAGGCCGACCTGCTCATCGGCGCACCCGGGCGCAGCAGCTCGGCGGGCGGCGTGTACCTGTTCACGAGCATCGCGGGCGGCACCACCGACCTGTCCGTCGCCAGCGCGATCCTGACCGGCGAGTCCAGCTCGGACTACGCCGGCACCACGGTGGACGGCGCGGGAGACGTGAACGGAGACGGCTACGACGACATCCTCGTGGGCGCCTACGGCGACGACGACGGCGCTTCCTCCGCCGGCGCCTCGTACATCTTCCTCGGCCCCCAGACCGGCACCGCCTCGCTGAGCACGGCCGACGCGAAGCGGCGCGGCGTCACCAGCAGCGACTACGCCGGCTTTGCGGTCGCGGGCGCCGGAGACATCAACAACGACGGCTACGACGACGTGCTCGTCGGCGCCTACGGCTACGGCTCCTACGGCATCGTGTACGTCGAGTACGGCCCGATGAGCAGCAGCGGATCGCTGTCGACCTACGCGGACGCCACCCTCTCCGGCACCATCGGCGTGTACGGCAAGACCCTGGCCGGCGGCGGCGACCTCGATCTGGACGACTACGCCGACATCGTCATCGGCAACCCGACGGACTCCACCGACGGTTCCAACTCGGGCTCGGTGTCGGTGTTCCTCGGCCCGGTCTCGGGCGCGCGCACGCAGGCGACGGCGGACTACTACATCTCGGGCGGCATCTCCGCGGCCGGCGCCGGCTTCAGCGCAGCGTTCACCGGAATCGACGGTTCGGACCTGCTCCTCGGCGCCTACACCAACTCGGACGGCGGCACCAACTCGGGGGCGGTGTTCTGGTTCGACGGCGGGGGTTTGTAGGCCGTCGCAAGGTGTCTGGGCGACCAACGCAGGGCGCGGTGCCCCGGCGCCCAGAGCGGCGCCGCCCGCGCCCGGTGAGCGGGGACGTCGCTCTTTGGTAGACTCCCCGCCGTGGCCTCCCCCTCCCACCCCTTCCGCATCCTCGCCGCCGTGATGGTCGGCTGGGTGATGCTCCCCGTCGGCCTCCTGGGCGTCGTGGGCGTCGTGAGCGACGAGGGGCCGATGCGCCCGGCGTGGGGGATGATGGTCGTCGGGTGCGTGCTGGGCGTGGGCGGCGCGGTGTCGACCGTGTGGGACGCGTGGCAGGTCGGCAAGGTCGAGCGCGCCCGGCTCGCGGGCGTACGTTCGTCGGTCACGACGAGGAGCGCCGACGTTGCCCTGGCCCGCTGGCAGGTCGACGTGGGCGAGGCGCGCGCGTTCTCGGCGCGGGAGTGGGCCAGCCGGAAGGTGGAGGTCGCGGGCGGCGCGCTCGGCCTGCTCGTGCTCGGCGCCGCGCTGGTCTGGCTCACCAAGGACGCCCCGCCCGGGGCCGCGGTCGCGACCGGCGCGCTGCTCGGCGGGCTCTACCTGGTCATCGGGCTCGGCAAGTACGGGCTCGAGTACGTCAACGCCCAGCGTGACACCGGGGAGGTGGCCGTGTTCGCGGACAGCGTGTTCGTGCTCGGGAGTTGGCATGCCTTGGCGGGTGACCGCCAATTGACACGTGTCGCGCTGGTCCCCGGCGCCCTGGAGCTCACCGTGCGCTGGCAGACCCGTGGCGGTCCGGCGTCGGACACCATCCGGGTGCCGGTCCCCGAGGGGGCGCGTGCGGTGGCGGAGGAGGCCACGGCGGTCCTGGCGCGGCGGGTCGTGTCCGGGGTGTAACATCCGCGCGGTGGAGACCACCCTCCGGCCCCCGTCCGACCCGCCGCCGCTCGCGTGGGTGGCCGGGCGTTGGCGCGTGGAGGCTCCGATCGGGCGCGGCGCGTTCGGCAGCGTGTGGCGCGCCGTGGACGACGCCACAGGGGAGCACGCCGCGGTCAAGTTCCTGGAGCCGGAGACGACGGTCGACCTGGCGCGCGTGCGCAAGGAGATCGCGGCCCTGCGCCTGTTGCGCGTGCCTGGCGTGGTCGAGCTGCTCGACGCGGGCACCGAGCAGGGGCGCCACTACCTCGTGATGGAGCTCGTGGCGGGGCTGCCGTTTCCCGGGCGCGCCCGCGGCTGGTCGGAGCTGGCGCCGCTCGTCGCGCGGCTCTGCGAGACGTTGCGCCACATCCACGCGCACGGCGTGGTGCACCGCGATCTGAAGCCCTCCAACGTGCTCGTGACGGACGACGGGCGGGTGGTGGTGCTCGACTTCGGCGTCGCGCGGGGCGACGCGATCGGGAGCACCGTGACCGGGTCGGCGGACGTGGTGGGCACGCCGCTGTACCTCGCGCCCGAGCAGGTCCATCGGGAGGCGCCGGTGGACGGCCGCGCCGATCTGTACGCGTTGGGCCACATGATCTACGAGGCCCTCGCCGGAAAGCGCGCGTTCGTGGGGCGGAGCGCGCAGGAGGTCCTGATCGCCCGGGTGACCTGCGAGGCGGCGCCGCTGGACGCGCCGGGCGTGCCGGAGCGGGTCGTGCGGCTGGTCGCGGCGCTGCTCGCGCGCAGGCCCGAGGATCGCCCGGCGTCCGCGGACGCGGTACTCGCAGCGTTGGAGGCCGGAGAGGAGGCGCCGCTGCCCTGGCTCGGCCCCCGGACCGCCATCGAGGCCGTGGTCGACGCGATCCGGGCCGGGCGGCCGATGGACGTGTGGGGCCTGCCCGGGAGCGGGCGTTCGCGCGTGCTCCGCAAGGCGGTGGAGATCGTAGGGTCGGAGCGCGAGGTCGTCGTGCTCGTCCCCGGGGAGCGCCCCCTGGAGAGCCTGGCGCCGCTCCTCGGCACGTTGGTCGGCGACGCGCCCATCCCCGCCGCCGAGGGCCGGCTCCGCGACGCGCTCGGGCGCGGCATGGTGGTGGTCGCGGACGACGCCGGACGCCTCGACCGCTGGACCCGCGCGGTGCTCGAGCGCGTGCGCGGCCTGGGTGCGGTGCTGCGGGTGACGACGGGCACCGGCGACGTGCGGCTGGACCCGCTGGCCGAGGCCGATCTCCGCGCGTTGTTCCACGGGCCCGACGTCGTGTTGCACCTGCGCGAGGACGCCGCGCACGCCCTGTTCCAACGCACCGGAGGCGTGCCCGCCCGCGTCGCCGAGGAGGTGCGCGGGTGGGTGGCGCGCGGGGGCGCGCGGTGGGACGACGGGCGGCTGCGCGTGGATCGCGGCGCCATCGAGGCCTTCTCGGGCGGGCGGGCGCTGATGGGGGGACGCGCGGCCGCGCAGCTCGAGGCGCCGCTGGACGCGCTCCTCGCGTGGGTGCTGCTCGGCGGATCTTCGGTCACCGCGGCGCTGCTCGTGGCGGCGACCGGGCTGCCAGCCTGGGAGATCGAGATGGAGCTGGGCGCGCTGGAGGAGGCCGCGGCGGTGCGGCGCATGCCGGACGGCCGGCTCCAGGCGCTCACCCTGCCGCGCGCGCTCGGGCAGTGGTCCGAGGAGGAGCGCGCGCACGCGCACCGTCGCCTCGCGGCGGTGATGCCGCCCGACTCGCACGAGCGGCTGCTGCACCTCGCGGCGGCGGGGGACACCGGCGCGATCGCGGACGCGGCGGTGACCTTCGCGCGGTCGCTGCTCGACACGGGCGCGGCGGGGCGGGCGCTGGCGGCGCTCCACTACGCGATCGCGGAGGTGCAGGCGGCCCGCGCCGACGTGAACGACGCGGTGCTCGTGGAGCTCGCCCGCGCGGCGCTCGCCGACGGGGGCGGGCCGGCATTGCGTGAGGCGCGGCGGACGTTGACACGCGCGGGCGGGACGGCGCTGGCGGCGCTCCTCTCGGCTTGGGAGGCCGCCGGCGAGCGGCGCTACGCGGACGCCGAGGCCGCCGAGGCGGCGCTGCCCCCCTTCGCGGACGACGAGCTCGACGCCTGGCGCGTGGGCCTGCCCGTACGCGTGGCGGTCGCGACCGACCTGGACGAAGCCGAACGACGCCTCGCCGCGCTGCTGGTCGACCCCGACTCGGTGGTGGGCCGCCGCCGCACCGAATGGCTCGGGCACCTGCGCTACCGGCAGCGCCGCTACGTCGAGGCGGCCGAGCTCCACGCGCGCGCCGCGTCGGTCGAGCGCAGCGGCACGCGGCGGGCCAATTCGTTCGTCAACGCTGGCCTCGCTTGGCGGGACGGACATGTGTTGGGCGAGGCCCTGGGCGCCTTCCGGAGCGCCCGTGCCCTCGCCGCGGCCGGCCGCCTCACGGTGTTGGAAGGCCACGCCGTTGTGGGCGAACGCACGGTGTTGTACCGTCTGGGCGCGCTACGGGAGCCCGACCTGGACGTGATCGCCGCCATCGACGCCGTGGGCGATGTCCGCCTGCTCGGCCCCGCCTGCCTGAACGAGGCGGCGGTGGCTTGGCGTGCTGGCGACAACGTGACCGCGGAGCGGCTCGCGCGGCGGGCGGCGGGGGCTTGGGATCATGGGGTGACGCGGGAGCAACAGCGGGTCGCGCTGGCACTCGCGTATGTTTGCGGCGGACATGCGGCACTTGCCGCCGAGCTGCTCGCGGGGTTGCCGGTCACCGACGGCGACGCAAATCGGCAGGCTCGGGCGCTGCTCGGGGTCGCGGTGACGGGCGGGCGTTGGGCGCCAGATTCTGGCGTGGATGGCGGACGTTGGCATGCGGTTTTGTGTGATGGGGAAATTGAAACAATTGTGAGGTACTGAATGTCCGAATGCGTGCCCTTGAACTCCTCGGAAGATGGTCCCTGGCGCATTTATGTCGTCGAGCCTGGACAACAAGTCGTCGTTGGCACGTCTTGGATCTACGCAGATTCCCCCCCGGGACGGACGTGGCACGAGCGAGCGGTGGGAATGACGGGCAAGTTCCTGACCCCCTCTATACCGGATCGGTACTGGCACGTCACCGTCGCCGTCGACGGCCACATAGCCAAGCCAGAGGAACACGACGGCTGCGTGAGCCTGAAGGTCACCACGCGGGGCAACTTCCGTCCAAAACAGTGGTTTCCTTGCGAGCGGCACCGCCCGAGCTGCGCACCGCTCGCGACTTACCACGCCGTCGGCCTGTACGAAATCACCGCTCACATCGGCAAGGAATTAAAGGTCACCGGCTATTACAAAGTCACCGTCGTCCAACCAACGGACCCGCCCGGCCCCCCGTATTGGGAAGAGCGGATTTACTCGCTTCCGGCGGAACTGCTTCGGTGGCCAACTCGTGCGAAGGCTGACGCGCCCCCAATCCACTGGATCATTGCGCCGACGCAGGAGACCTTGCCCCCAGAAGGCTACGAGGAACAGGAGTACTTCAAGGTGGAATCAGCGCCCCTCCCTCAACACCCCCCCACTCCCGCCGCAAGCTCCTCCACAACGTAGGGTTGGCGGGACCCTGCGCGGGACCTAGCCAAGGAGCAGGCGGGGGGACGATGAAGGCAACGATGGTGCTGAAGCGGGACCACCAGACGGTAAGCGGGCTCTTCCGGGACTTCGAGCGGCTGCCGGACGACGACACCGCCGGGCGGCGGCCGCTGGTGGACCGGATCCGACAGGAGCTCGACCTTCATCTACGCGTAGAGGAGGAGCTCTTCTACCCCGAGCTGGAGCGGGTGCCGGAGGCGGCCGACCTCATCGCCGAGGCGCGCACGGAACACCAGATGGTCAAGGACCTCTGCTCCGAGATCGCGCGGCTCGATCCCAAGGACATCGACTACGTGGCCAAGGTCGAGGTGCTCCGCGAGAACTTCGATTTGCACGTCGAGGAGGAGGAGAGCGAGATCTTTCCCCTCGCCAAGAAGCACCTCTCGGGCGACCGGCTGGAGAAGATCGGGGACCAGCTCGAGAACCGGCGGGAGGAGCTCCTCAAGCAGATGCGGAAGGCGGAGATGGCGTAGGGCCGAGCGCCCCGCGCACGACCGGTCACGTCCCCCCCGTCTCCCCCATCAACCGCGCGTGGAGCTCGGCCCACTTCGACTCGCCCGCGTGTTTCCGGAGCACGGCCAGGAAGGCGTCCAGGTCATCGCCGGCACGCGGACCGGCGAGGCGGCGCGCGATGCCCGCGCCGAGCGTGACGGTGCGGTAGGCGTCGTCCTCGCGGCCGATCTTCCACAGGAGCGCGCCGAGGAGCACGAGCGTCTCCACGAGCTTCTGGGGGGCCGCGCGGTGCTTCACGGCGGCGGCGTGCACCCAGGGCGGGACCGGGCCGAGGGTGGCCGGGAGGTCGACGCCGCGCAGGGTCTCGTCGAGAAGCGTCACGAGATCGAAGCTCGTCGCGAGTTGACCGAGCTTCGCCCACCCCTGGCTCCGCACCACGCCCTTGACGACGCCGAGCCAGATGCCGGTGAGCGTCCACCGCTGCGCGATGCACAACGTCTCGAGGCGCTCGAGGTCCGCGAGGGAGCCCTCGACACCGGCCTCCGGGCGGGCCCGCGCGCGGAAGGAGAGCGCCTCCGCCAGGATCTCGGCGGGGACCCCGGGGGTCTCGATCAAGAGGTCCAGGGTGGTGCGGCCCTCGGCCACACGGTTCTTCAGGAGCGCGTAGCGCGCCTCCAACAGGTCGCGGGCGGGGCCGTAGGGCAGGCCCACGAGGAACGGCTCGGCGGCGTCCGGCTGGTTGGTCTCCAGGTACGCGGCGCAAGTCACCGCGGCGACACGCTGCGGGTCGGCCCCCGCCGCCTCGGCCTCGGCCACGACCTCGAGGGCGCGGATCGGATCGATCGGGCGCAAGAGCTCGGCGAGCCGGACGAGCGCGGGCCCGCGTCGAGGATCGGCCGAGAGGAGCCCATGGATCCAGCCCTCCAGCGCCATCCCGTACGGCATGCCGTCGAGCAGCACGAGGGGGCGCGACGCCTCGTCGAGGGGGGTCCGAGTGGGCGTCATCGCGCTCGCTCGGTGACGCCGGGAGCGCGGGCGAGCGCGTCGCGCACGTCCACGAGGCCCTCCATCGCGGCCTGGATCGTGGGGGCGTCGGCGTCGAGGTCCACCCAGGTCTGGACGAGCAGCCCGTGCCAGTCGGCGGGCCAACGCGAGCGGATGAGGACGCGCGTGGGCGCCTCGGCGGTGAACGTGTCGAACAGGGTGTAGGCGAAGCGGCCGCCCAGACGGGCGTTGATCGCCGCATCCAGCTCGGGGGTGAGCGTGGCGCGGATCCTGGTGGCGGCGGGCTCCGCCCCCGTCACGCGGGGGGCGCCATCGGGGGTTATCAGCACGCCCCCACTCGCGATGTCGAGGGCGAGACCGGCCTCGGACAGGATGTCGATGCGCCGCGGGAGCAGCGAGGGGCGCTCGACCGGCATCAACAGGAACGGGCGGCCGCGCACCTCGCCGCCGCAGGCGATGTACTCCGGAGACGGGCCCTGGAGAGGCGAGAAGCCCAGGGCGGCGCAGGTCTCCTCGAAGTTGCCCTTCTTCCCGGCGATGAACGACGGGCGTATGAATAGGACGACGAGGAGACCGACGACCACGGAGAAGCCGACCATCCCGCAGACGATGACAACGGACGTCATCCTCTTCACTTCGCCCCGGGGGGCAGCGGTTGGACGGTCACGCGCACCTTGCGCCAGTCCTCGTCCCGCGACTCACCCTGCGACTGGGCCGCCACGGCCTCGCCCACGGAAGAGACGTTGACGGTCACGCCGTCCGCCTCGGCGCGGATGCGGCCGGCGACGAGATCGGCGCGGCGCCTGCCGAGCGCCTCGTTGTAGGCGTCCGTCCCCTCGACGGACGCGTGGCCCACGACCGCGACGGTGGCGCCCTGGTGCTGGCCCGCGAGCGCGACGGCGGCGTCGAGCTTGTCGGGATCGAGGACGCCCGACGGCCCGCCGCCCGTGTTCGGGCGGTCGAACGCGAAGTGGATCTCGATCGGCGCCGGGGCCACGGCGGTAGGCTCCTCGATCGGATCGGGCTGCGGCTCCTCGACGCGCTCGGGCAGCGGCAGCGCCGCGAGGCGGGCGAGCCGCTCCTCCGCCTGCCAGAGGCCGAGCAGCGCGTCGCGTCCCTTCTGACCGCGGTAGCCGACGCATGCCTGGTAGGCTGCGTTGAGCTCGGCCAACCGCGACTCCGCGAGCGCCTGGTCGGGATGCGTCGCGTCCTGGGACACGGCGGTGTAGTTCTCCGAGAGCGCGGTGTACGCGGCGTCGATGGCCGCGAGCTCGGCGGGCGGCATGTCCGGGTAGTAGTTGCGACGCACCTGCTCGCCGTGCTGCGCCTTCCACTGGTCGACGTAGGCCTGCGCCACGGTCTTGATGTACTCGAGCCAGCGATCCTGCTTCGCCTGGGAGGTGCTCTCCTGTGCGCTCGCCGCCATCTCGCGGAGCCAGCTGGCCGCGCCGGTGAAGTCGAGCGGGATGCGCCCGTCCCACGCGGTGAAGGTCTCGGTGGCCATCTGCACGAGCCGCTGCATCTGCGCGAGCTCGTCGTTCAGCATCGTCTCGACCTCGCCACCCGCGGCGATGGCCTCCTGGACCTCCAGGAGCTTCGCCTGGGCCCAGGCCACCATCTCGTCGAGCTTCGCGTCGATGCCGTCGCGGATGCGCGCCTTCATGTCGCGCGCCATGTTCGCCGCGCTCTGGATGGTGCGATTGACGCCGTCGATCGCCCACTTGTAGAGGCGCTCGGGCACCCAGTCCGGGATGCCGAGGGAGGCGGCGGTGATCTGGAAGCCCTCCACGGACGCGATCATCGGGTCGATCATCTCGTCGACCGCCCCGCCCTGATCCGCCCAGCTGCCAACCTGGGTCATGAAGGACTGCACGTCCCCCACCATGGTGCGCATCGTCTCGAGGCTGACGCGCTGCTGCTGGATCTTGTCGTTCAGTTCGGTGAGCCACTCGTCGAGCATCGGCTTGTGCTCGGAGATCCACCCGTTGACGTTGTCGATGAAGGGCTGCGCGATCCCGGTCAGCGCGCTCTCGGCGAGATCCGCGAGGCCGCTCACGGCGTTGAGCCCGCCGTCGCCCAGCGCCGTCATCGCGTAGCGCATGCCGGCGAAGTTCAGGCGGATCCACTCGCTCGGGCTCGTCGCGATGTTGAGGCCGGTGAGCACCCAGCTCCCGCTCTCCGGGGCCACGATCTTGTTGATGACGTCCTGGTGCCACAGGGGCGCCTCGCCTTCGAGCGCGGCCCAGTCGGTGTCCATCGTCGCGACCGTGCCCGCACGCGCGGCGCCGATCTGACGCGCGGCGTCGGTGCCGGACGCCTGGAGCTGCGAGCGCCCGATGTAGTGGCCGCCCATGAAACCGTCGTCGTCGCGCTTCATCGCGTCGCCGAAGCCGGAGGCCGCGAGCAGGTTGTTGTAGCCCTTGCCGACGCCCATCAGCGTGTCGAGCGAGGTGCCGCTGCGGTCCACCACGTTTCCGGCGGTCTCGAAACCGTTCTTGCCGGCGATGGCGCCGAGGGTGTCGAGGAACGTCTTGCCGCCCTTGCCGAGGAGCTCCGACATGTTGGCGGGGGCGCCGCCGGGGACGATGCCGACCGTCGCGGTCGAGGTGGCGCTCGCGATGGCCTTGAGGATGCTGGTCACCGAGCGGATCGCGCTGCCACGTGCCGAATCGCGGAAGAACGCGGCGCGCTGGAAGTTGCCCTGGGTCTCGTGGTTGTTGGCCTGGATGACGTTGTAGACGGTGAACGCCGTGTCGAAGGTGGCGAGGAACACGTTGCAGAAGGTCGCGACGGCCTGGCTGCCGGTCGCCAGGGCCGCGGCCGGCACGCCCACGATCTCGCTCACCCCGGCCACGAACGGCGCGAGGACGTGCGCCCCGTCTTGCACGGCGGTGCAGAGGTCGCCGAAGTTGCCGGCGATCCCGCCCACCGCGCTCACCGCGTGGCGGACGCCGATGAGCACCGCGCCGAGCGTGTCGCCGTTCTCCGAGTACTGCCCACACTCCTTCCACGCGTCCTTGAGGCCGCCGAGCGCGTGGAACACGATGCCGACGCCCGGGATCGACTTGGCGAACTCCAGGAAGAAGGCGTCGAGGAGCCCCGCGCCGAGCCCGACGAGGAGGTTGGCACCGGCGCGTACGCCGGGTGACACCGACGGCGGCAACCAACGGTCGGTCTCGGTCGCGATGGCGTCCGGGTACACGCCGAACTCGGCGGTCTTCGCCGCGAGATCGGACTGGTCCCAGTGGGTCGCCATGTAGTGGTCGACCAGCCCGTCCGTCTCGCGCTTCTGCCCCAGGTTGGCCGGGGCCGACGTGCCCGCGGGGAGGCGCTCGGGGAGCGTCCGCGACTGGCTCGAGGTGTCGGGCACCTCCGCCGGGCCCTGGCGCGCCGGCTGCAACAAGGACGTGCCCGGCGCCTCCGTCTCGGGCACGGGCGGGACGGCGTCCGCGGCCGGCGCCTGGGTCACCGTCACGGGCTGCACGGTGCCCTGGCGGGCCTCGGCCTCGTCGATCTGGGCCTGCTGCTGCGGGGTGAGCGTGGTCTCCCCTTCCTGCGGATGCAGCTGCGCCACCGCGTCATCCGCGGCCTGATCCGCCGCCAGCTCGTCCGGGCTCCCTGGCCGCGTGGTCGTCAGGTCCCGCTTGGCTACGCCCGCGCTCCCGCGGCCGCGCTGCTGCGTCACGTGGGCGAGCTCGTGCGCGATGAGGTGGTCGCCCTCCTCCGAGCCCGGCTGGAACTGGCCCGCGCCGAAGAACACCTGCGACCCGAACGCGAACGCCTTGGCGTTGAAGCCCGCCGCGGCCTCGTTCCCCTCGGCGCCGGTGTGGATCTCCACCCCCGAGAAGCTCGTCCCGAACGCCTTCTCCATGCGCGACTGCACGTTGGTCGGCATGGGTGCGCCGCCCTCGAGCAGCGACGGATCGAGGCGCTTGGGCGCGCTCGACGGCATCGCGCCCGCCATCTCCGGGTTCACCGTGCCGCCCACGCCGCCGTCGCTTTCGGCCTTCTTGGCGATTTCGGCCTTCTTCTTCTCGATGTCCTCGAGTTCCTTGTCGCCCGCGGTCTTCTGGCCCGTGCGCGCCGCCTCGTGGCCGGACGCCCACCCGCTCATCGTGGAGACCGCGCCCGCGTGGCGCGCCTTCTCCTCGCCCTGCTTGCCCTGGAGGGTCGAGATCTTCTCGGCGATCTGGCCGTCGGCGCTCACCAGCTCGGCGGTGCCGGCCTCGGTCTCGGTGATCGCGGTGGCGACGCCCGTGTCGAGCGTCGTGAGCGCGGTGTCGGCCTCGGTGGTGTCCGCGTTCGCCGTCTCCGTGGTGGTGCGCATCTCGTCGACCGCGGTCTTGTCCGCGTCCGACTTGTCCTTCGTGGCGGTGCCCGAGTCGTTCGCGCCCTTCACGCCCTCGCCGATCTTCGTCGCGCCGCCCGCGGCGTTGCTGCCCGCGGAGGTCAGCCGCGAGGGGATCATCCCGCACATGTCGGCGAACTTCACGACGAAGTTGGCGATGGTGCCGATCACCTTGCCGGTGGTGCCCGAGAGCTTGTCACCCTGGCCGGACTGTTCGGTGATTTTCGTGTCAGCCGCGGTCTGGTTCTGCTGCTTGGTCGTCAGATCCGTCTTCTGGGTGGTGACGCTCTCCTTGTTGGCCGCGACGGTGGTCTTCTCCTCGTCCAGCTTGGTCTTGGTGGTCTGGGCGTCGGTCTGCAGCTCCTTGTTGAGCTCGGACTGGGCCTTGAGCGCCTCGATCTCCTTGGCGTAGGCGTACCAGGTGTTGTCCGCCGTATCGAGCACGCTCTCCTGGTCCGCCGGGGCGTCCGTGAGCTCGCCGGTGGCGGAGATGTGCTTGGCGTCGAATTCCTTGAGACGGGCGGCCAGCTCGGCCTTCTCCTTCTCGACGAACTCCTTGTTTCGTTTGTCGTAGTTGTCGTTGCCGGCGGCGTCCTTGCCGATGAGTCCGCCGGTCATGCCCGACTTGGCACGGTCCATGATGCCGACCTGCGCGGGCTTGCCGTCGGCGTCGAGCCGCGGCGTCCCGTCGGGGTTCACGGCCGCAACCGACGTCGCGCCGCTGGTCTTCTCGGACAGCCACTTGCCGGCGCCGGTGCCCGCCAACCCGCTCGGATCCTTGCTCTCCGGGCCCCCGCCGCGGAGGAACTCGGTGATGGACTTGTTCGCGCCGGTCGGACCGGTGGGCTTCTCGAATTCGCTGGTGGAGCCGTTGAGGATCCCCTGCACCGGCCCCACACCCGCGCCGCCGTAGCCGCCCGTGCCGTCGTGCCCGTAGCCGTTGGCCGGCAGGTCCTGCGCGGAGGACGTGTTGCGGCCCAGGTTCTTGAGCCGGAAGCCGTCGGCCGTGTCCTTGACGCCGTCGCTGACGGACTTCTTCGCCTCGCGGCCCGCGTCCCTCAGTTGGTTCGTGATCTGGGAGATCAGCGTCTTCTTCTGCGCGTCGGTCGACCCGGTGGCGGGCGTGGGGGTGTTGCCCTCCCAGCCGAGGCGCTTGACGACCGGAAGTTCGTCGTAGTCGGCGAGCTTCTTCGAGGAGCCGCGGTCGAGCGGGTTGGCCGAGCCGGTGGCCGTCTGCTCGTCGTAGAACTCCTTGTGGCTGTCGCCCTTTCGCTTCTGATCGTAGTTGGAGTTGGCCTGGTTGCGCTGGGCGGCGGCCTGCTTCTTCGAGATCTTGCCCGACTCCTCGGCCGCCTTGATGGCGTCGAGCTTGGCCTTGTGCGCCGCCTCGGTCTCCTGGTGGCCCTTCTCGGTGAGGGTCTTCCCGTCGCTCGTCTTCTGTTGGTTCGCGCCCAGGCGCCGCTCCAATTGGAGCTTGCGGTTCTGGATGTCCATGTTCCCGTAGATGTCGGGCCGGGACTTGACGAGCGCCTCGTCGATGCTGCCGTCGGGCTTGCGCGCGGCGGGCGTGTTCATCGCCTTGCTGACATTGGCCGTGATCTGGCGCTTGTTGCTGCCGAACATTCCGTCGGCGTTTCCGTGTTGGGCGATGACATCGGTCATCGCCTTGAGCGTGGACTCCTTCGGCTTGGCGCTGGGGGTGTAGATCGCGGCGACGAAGTGGTCGTCCTTCTGCGTCTTGTTCCCGTTGCGATCGGTGTGCTCGAACTTGCCGTCCTTGACACCCTTGACGTAGCCCTTCTCCATGCCCAGGCCGTCGCCCATCTTCTCGCCGGTCGTCGAGCCGCGAACGTCCTTGTTCTTGGTGACACCCTGCACGCCACGCGGCCCCACCGTGCCCCGCCCATGCAGCCCGCTCTCCTGGGTGACACGCACCACGGCGTTGTCTTCTTCCCCCGGCGCGAGCTTCTTGCCCTGCTCGAATTCGGCGAGCCGGCGCTCGGCCAGCTTCATCTGCTTCGCCATCGCGCGATCGGCCGGGTCGGTCGACTTCTCCAATTGACGCCGCACCGACTTGCGCTCGGCCTTGCTGGCACCTTCCCAGAAGTCCGGATCCGCGGCCTTCTTGCGGATGCCGTCCGTGCTCATGTCCCGATCGCCGAACGCGGTGCCCTTGTCCTTGACGAGTCCCTTGCCCTCGTTGTTGGCGGCCATCGCCTCGCGGTTCGCCTTGATGTTCGCGAGCAGCTGCGGGTTCTTGGACGCGGCGGTGGTCTCGCCCTTGGATTTGGTCGCCGCTTCCTTCTTGTCGAGGTGCCGGCCGTAGCGGTCCTTGGTGTTCTGTGTCGCGGCGTTGGGATCCGCCTTGGTCATCGCGTCGAAGCGGCCGCGGTCAGAGAGGGTCTTGTCCTTGTTGGCCGCGCGCATGTCCTTGAGCTGGCCGACGGTGCCCGTGGAGCCGGTCGACTTGTCGCCGAACGTCGCCTTGCGCTGATCATTCATCGCGCCGAGGCCGGTGATCTCCGAGCCGATCTTGGCCGCGCGGCTCTTCCAGCTCTGCTTCTGGCTGCTCGCCTGGTTCCCGCCGCTGCCACCGCCGGGGCTGCCCGAGGTGGGCGCGGCCGGATCGGGCGTGTCGCCCTTCTTCGCGTTGTTCGCCACCTTCTGCTGGAGCTTGGCACCCTGGCGCTTGGTGAAGTCCTCCGACCAGGACTGTGTCATCGCCTTGAGCTTGGCCGCGCGCTCGGCTTGGGTGGCCGGATCGGCATCGCTCACGGCGATCTGCACCGCACGACACACCACCACGATCATGCGCAGGATGTTGATCCCGAGCCCGACGATGGTGTTGATCTCGCCGAGGAGCAGGCCCCACTTGGCTGCGAGGAGCACGAACGGGATGAGCGCGGGGCAGATGAACGACAGGATGAAGCCCGCCGCCGCCACGATCATGCACACGGTCGACGCGAGGCCGATGATGTTGTTCAGGCCCTCGAGGATCGAGATGACCCCCTCGAACTTGTCGATCCAATCGCTCTTGTCGGAGGTGAGCTTGTCGAAGCCCTCGCCGACCTTGCCACCGATGCCCTTGACGACGGTGTCTTCCCACCACTTCTTCGGGTCGTAGGCGATCTGCGCCATGGCGATGAAGCCGGCGGCGTAGGGGATGCTCTTGGTCGCCTTGTTCAGGACGGTGTCGATGAGCATCGCCTGGGCGCCGTTGACGAAGCCCTCCGCGCCGCCCGAGAGCAGCGCGTCGCCGATGAGCCCGGCCTTGTCGCCCGCGCCCACGGTGTTGACGCTGCCGGTCTGCCCGCCGCCCGCCTTCCAGACGTCGTGCCACGCTTTTTCGTTCGAGTAGGACTGGAGCGGCCCGCCGGTGAGCTGCCCGTAGGTGCCCATGCCGCTGGCGCCGACACCCCCGCCACCACCACCGCCGCCGCCCCCGGTCTGGACCTCGGTGCCGCCGCCGCCCGTCGTCTTGGCCTCGCCCTCGGTCTCCGCGGTGCCCGGGGGGGTCTCGCCCGGCACGACGGCCTCGGTCTCGGCCGGCTTGGGGGAGTTGTTGCCCTGGGTCTCGGCCTTCTTGGCCTCCTTGTCGAGGGCGGCCTCGTCGGGGTTGCCCTCCTTGTCGCACACCAGCTTGTCGCCCTTCGGGCTCTGCAGGTAGTACCCGCCGTTTCCGTCCGGGTAGATGGTGACGACCGTGCCGTCCTCGAGCTTCTTCGAGCGCGGCTTCTCTTCCTTGTCGGTGTCCTCGCCTTGGGGCGGCTTGGTGTCGCGCGCGAGCACACCGCCACCGCCGGATGAGGCAGCGGCGCCCATCTCGGAGCCCCCTTCCAGGGACAGCCCAGCGTCGATCCCACCGTCGAGCGCCAAACCACCTTCCAGCGACGGCGCCGGCCCGCGCATCACGTCCCGCGCGGTGGACACGGCCTCGAGCTCGCGCGCGTCCCCCGGGGAGGACACGGCCATGCCGTCGACCGTCTCGCCGCCGTCGGAGCGCGCGTCGCCACCGCGGTTTTGCAGGACATGGGTGAGCTCGTGCGCGAGCAGCTCCAGGCCCTGCGGATCGCCGGGGCGGAACTCGCCGCGGCCGAACCAGATCTCGTTGCCGACGGTGTAGGCGCGGGCCTGCACCGCGTCGGCCGCGGCCTGGGCGGCGCCGTCGGTGTGCACGATCACGTCCCCGAAGCGCTCGCCGAAGCGCGCCTCCATCTCGGCGCGCACGCCGTCCGGCAGGGGCCGCGCGCCCGAGCGGGCCGCGCGCTCCACCAGCTGGGGGGCCCGCCCGCCGCCGCCCTGCCGCGACGCGTCGCGCGCGAGGGCGCGGTCGACCGTGCCGCCGCTCGCGAACCCGCTCTCCACCGACCCGCCGCCCGAGAGGCCGACGCCCGAGAAGCCGCCGCCCACGGCGTCCGCGAAGCCCAGGCTGCCGACGTTGGCGCCGAAGCCGAACAGATTGTCCGTCGCGAGGCTGCCCGCCCCGTCCGCATCGAACCCGCCGCCCGCGGGCGCGAGCAGGCGGATCAGCGCGGAGTTCCCCAGCACGTCCCGCACGTCGCTGCCGACGGAGACCCCGATCGCGCCGTAGGCCAGCGCGGCGTGGAGCACGGCCTCGGGCCCGTCGGTGGCCTCGCCGCGCAGGGCGGCCCCGACGGCGCGATTGCCGAACACCAGGTGGGCCGACGCGACGAAGGCGGCGTGGCCCTCGACCGGAGTGGTTGCCGGCCGGGCGACCTCCTCCTCGCGGAGGGGGCCGACGACGCGAGAGGAATCCCGGCTCTTTCTGTCGAGGCGCAGCATGCGGGTGCTCGTTCGGTAGAGGTCGAGGATACCTGCTGCAACGCCGTGGTACAATACTCGGCGAACGGTTCGACGGGGCGTTCGGGGGCCCTTCGGTACGTCCCCGTCGGGTGGAGCTTGAGCGATCAAAAGATCGACATCGACGACGAGCAGGATGAAGACGAGCTGGAGGAGGACGGCGCGGATGACCCGCCGTGGCTCCTGCGCCTCGTCCTCGAGAGCGAGCTGGCGGCCTCCGGGCGGGCCACGCCCACCGGGATCCACCTCGCGCTCTTCGGGCCCGCCTGCGCGGGGCTCGACGCCTGGGAGCTCGGCGAGCTGTGGGGCTACAGCCCCCCCGAGCTCGAGGCCCTGCGTGTGTCGGGGGACCACCTCGTGGCCGTGATGCAGAGCCCGGGCGAGCGCTGGGGCCGCGCCACCGCCGAGACCGTCGCGAGCCTCGCGGCGTCGCTGCGCGCGGACGCGGTCTCCAACGAGAAGCCCGAGGTGCTCGCCCGCGCCGTGCTCAGCAGCCCGATGGAGGCCGAGCAACGTGGCCTCCGCAAGCTCCAGCGCCAGGTCGGCGCCGTGTTCGGCCTGCGGGACGGCGTGTTCGGCTCCGGCCGCCTGCCCCGCCGCGGGGAGGAGGCGCCCGACCTCGGCTTCTACCTCGACGAGAAGCTGCTCTCGCCCGAGGTCAACGGCCTCTTGCCGGGCTCGTCCCTGGCGGTGGCGGACTACCCGGAGATGGCCACTGTGGTGCGCCTGCCGTGGGGGGACGACGAGAGCGCGGCAGATGACGAGGGCGACGACGCGGCGGAAGACGAGGAGGACGCATCGTGACCCCCGAGATCCAGGAATGGCACGGTCGCGCCGAGCAGGCCGCGCTCGTCGGAGACGCGCGCGTGGAGTCGGAGGCGCGGCGCGAGCTGGCGACCCGGTACCTGGCCGCGGGGGACGGCGCGGCCGCGCGTTCGGCGCTGGAGCGCACCCTCGTGCTGTGCCGCGAGCTGGACGACGGCGACGAGGAGGCGCGCACCCTCTACGCGCTCGCGCTCCTGCAGCAGCACGTGGCGCCGAAGGGCGGCGTAGCCCGGCGCCTGTTGGAAGAGGCCGAGGCGGCGGCGCGGCGGGGTGGTGACCTCCGCTTTCTCGCGCGCGTGCTCGATAAGCGCGCGGGGTTGCTCGTCACGGAGGGCAAGCCTCTCCAGGCTGCGAAGCTGCTCAACGACGTAGCTGCCCTGCACGGCACCTGCGGCGACGAGGACGCGCGGCTCGACGTGCTCCGTCGCCTCGCGATGCTCCTCCAGATCTCCGGCAAGCCCGGCGAGGCGTTCGACATCCTGCTCGACGCGCTCGCCGAGAGCCGCGCCAGCCCCGCCCAGCTCGTGCGCGCCCGGCTCGAGCTGCACCTGCTCGCCCGGGGCACCGGCATCCAGGGCGAGTCGCTCCAGCAGCTGCTCGACGAGGCCGTGGCCGACGGTGACCTGGGGGCCGCCGGATACATCCGCCTCCAGATGGCGGCGGACGCGTTGCAGGCCGCCGATCCCGTGGGCGGCGAGGCCCACGCCGACGCCGCGCGTCGTGACGCGCTCGACTGCACCGATCCGATCCTCTACCTGAACGCGTGCCTGATGATCGCGGAGGCACGCGAGAAGCGGGGCGACCGCGTCGGCATGCTCACCATCCTGTTCACGTGCAAGGCGTCGCTGCAGGACATCCTCGGCGAGGCCGGCGCGCGGCCGGTCTTGGCGCTCATCCAGTCGCTCGAGGCGCGGTGGGGGCCCGAGGTGTTCGGGGCGGCGCTCGAGGCGTACCGGGCGCAGTTCCGCTGATCGGAGGCCGGCCGTAAGCGCTGGGTGCGCGCCGCCGTTCCGCCGGGCACCTGGAGCCCGCGTGTCCCGATTCCCCCTCGCCCGCCTCGCTTTGCTCGTCCCCCTCGCGCTGCTCGCGGCACGGAGCTTCGCCGCCGATGCGGCCGCCGAAGAAGAGGACGAGGACCGCGTCGCGCCCAGGTACAAGATCGCCGCCGAGATCGACTTCTCGGGCGTGGAGCTCGCGGCCCCTGCTATCGGCGCCGCGCGAATGTCCGCCACCCCCGGCGGTGCCCAGGACATCCGCTACTTTCGCGACCAGGTGAAGGCGGGCGAGGTGCCCCACCCCAACGTCTTCACGCCCGAGGGCCTGTTCTCGGAGCACGACCTGCCGATCCCTGCCGGCGAGGTGTGCCGCCAGTTGTTGTGCCCCGTCGGCGCCGCCGCGCCCGCCGCGCTCACGGTCCAGCCCGACGTACGTTTCCTGGCCCAGCTCGGTTTCCACACCGGGATCGACGCCGCCACGTTCCACCGCGCGCCTGTCAACCTCGTGGCCGTCATCGACAAATCAGGCTCGATGAGCGGCGCGCCGCTGGAGACCGTGCGCCAGAGCCTGTTCGGCATGCTGGAGCAGCTCGGGCCCCAGGATCAGCTCTCCATCGTGCTCTACGGTGATCAGGCGCACGTGTGGATGCCCCCCACCCCGGCCTCCCAGAAGGCGCGCATCCACGAGCAGATCGCGGGGATCCAATCCGCGGGCTCCACCGCGATGGAGGAGGGCCTGCGCGTCGGCTTCGACCTCGCCCGCACCTCCGCGGCCGGCTTCGACGGAACGACACGTGTCATGTTGTTCACCGACGAGCGTCCCAACGTGGGGCGCACGGACGCGGAGAGCTTCATGGGGATGGCCGAGGCCGCCTCTCGCGGCGGGGTCGGCATGACGACGATCGGCGTGGGAACGGTGTTCGGGGCGGAGCTCGCCACGAAGGTGTCGAGCGTGCGGGGTGGAAACCTGTTCTTCTTCCCGGACGCCGCCACGATGCAGGGGGTGTTCGAGAAGGAGTTCGACCTGATGGTCACCGAGCTCGCCTACGACATGGCGCTGACCGTCACGCCCGCGCCCGGCCTCGACCTCGCGGGCGTATACGGCCTGCCCGGCGACGCGATCGCGTGGGGCCCCGACGGCTCGATCACGATGAAGATCGCGACGTTGTTCCCCTCCGAGGACGAGGGCGGCATCTACTTCGGCTTCAAGCCGGAGACCGGCGCCGTCTCGCGGAGCGGCGGCCCGGTCGCGACGGTGTCACTCTCCTACGAGCTGCGCGGCGGGCGGCGGGAGAGCGGGAGTGTCACGTTGGCCTCCTCCTCCACGCTCCCGCTCGGGCTCACCCGCGGCCACCTGCTCGTCGAGGAGGCCACGGTGCTGAAGCGCGCCACCGAGCTGCACCTCCAACAGAACGACACGGAAGGCGCCTACCAACTCGTGCGCGGGCTCTCGTCCACGTTGCACGCGAGCCGCGACGCGACGCTGGAGAAGGAGCGCGTGTTGGTCGACACCCTGCTCGAGACGCTCACGCGCTTGTCGGGCCACGCCGGGGAAGGGCAACGCTCGGCGCAGCGGGACCCGGTGAGCGGGCTGCCGCGGTAGGGCCGAGCATCCACGCGAGCATCAACACCGGCACCACCGCGAGGATGGGCAGCATCCGCGTCGTGAGCGCGGGGTAGATGGCGTAGAGCACCGGTGTCACGAGGAGCCCGGCCAGCACGGCGGGGATCACGGCGAGGCCGGGCCGCCCCCGCGCGAGCAGTACGCTGACGAAGGCGCCGGGGACCAGCACGTAGCCGGCGGTCGGCACGGCGAGGGCGGCCAGGGCGGCGAGGACGACGACGGCGGCGTGCCACCCCCAGGCCCGCAGGGGGCGCGCCGCGAGGCGACCGGCGCCGAACGCGACGAGGCTCCCGACGGCCCCCGCCGCGAGGTACCACCCGCCCGCACCCACCATCTCGGCGTCCCGCTCCCAGAAGTCGGCCCGGGTCGCCAACGCCACGCCGAGGAGCCCGAAGCCTGCCAGGAAGGCCACGATCAGGGCGCCGAGCCACGCCGCGGCCCCGGCGACGGGCGACCAGAACCGGGGGCGTGGGAGCGCGAGCACCGCGGCCGCTCCCAGGAGTTGGATCACCCAGGGCGGCGACACCACCGTGCCCCCGGGCACCTGGAAGTACACACGGGTCGCGTCGGTGCTCTCCCGCGGCCGCCCCAACCACCCTTGCGCGAGCCCCACGACACAGTCGCCCATCTGCTGCACGCTGCGCGGATCGAGGTTGGCAGGTGTGTCCTCGGCCGAGTGGTAGCGGTGCGCGCCGCCGATCAGCGCGAAGTCGTAGCCCCAGTAGCCGGCACGCCGGAACACGCTGAAATCGGTGTCGTTGGGGAGCTGGTCGTACACGGTGCGTGCCAGGGAAGTGGCTTGCGCGCCACACCCCGCTTGGCGCCATACCTCCAACAACGCGGGCGAGGCGCCGGCCAACTGGAACATGTACGCGGGCCCCTCGGTCCCACGCGCCTCGACGTTCAGGACGATCCTTCGTGTCGCCTCCGGGTGTGCGTCGACGTGCGCGATGGCGCCGAGCAGGCCGAGCTCCTCGCCGTCGGTGAGCAGCACGTGCAGATCGGCGGGCACCCCCGCGTGGGAGAGCGCCCGCGCCGCCTCGACGACCACGCCGAGGCCCAGCCCGTCATCGGCTGCGCCGGGCGACTCCGGCACGCTGTCCGTGTGCGCCACCAGCCACACCCCACCCGCGGTGGGCTGCCCTGGCGCGTGGGCGACGAGGTTGGTCAGGGGCCTTTTCCCTGGCACGTATTCGCGCTCCACCACGAAGCCGAGCCCTGTCAACTCCGCCTCCGCCCCCGCCACGACCGCGGCGTGCGCGGCGCTCCCGTTCGGGCGGGGGGTCTTCGCCCACTCGGCGATGTGCACCAACGCCCGGGCCGCTGAGAACAGGCCCGCCGGGGCATCCGCGGCGGCCACGTCGGGCAGGCGCGGCCACGCCACCGCCCCGGCCAGGAGGGCCGCACCGACGACGAGAGCGCGCGGGGGGACGGGAGGCACGTGCAGCCCCGACTAACGCCGTTTCGTGCCGGACGATGGACGGCCGGGGCGGCCCTGCAACGTGGGGACCTGAACCTCCACTTCTTCGGCCTCCCGACGTTCGACCCCGCGACTTCGCTCGGCAGCTGCATCGTCCAGGTGGTCGACGCCGACGCCCTTTACCGCGCCTTCGCCGCCGGCCTCCGCGCCGCGTACGGCAAGGTGCCCGCGACGGGCATCCCGCGTGTCACCCGCCCTCGTAAGCGCTCGGATGCCGTGCACGGCTTCAGCGTCGTGGACCCGGGCGGCAATTGGATCCGGGTGAGCCGGCTTCGCGCGCGTCCGCTGACTCGCGGCCCTGGCCCGCGTCGAGCCGCGCGTCCCCGCGACCTGCTCCCGTGCTGGTCTACCGCGCCGAGCTGACGCTCGCGACGAACGACCCCGCGACCGCGCGCGCGCGCCTCGCCGAGGCCCGGGCGCTCCCCCTCGACGAGGCCGTTCGGGACGCGCTTGTGGACACGCTGGAGCGGTTGGGGGAGCTGGAGGGGGAGTTCGGGGAGTGAGTGGGCTTCGGGGGTGAGGCTTCACGCGGCGGGCCCCGGTGGCGCGCGACGCGGAAGTGACGCCTCACCCGCCGGGCCCCACGGTGCGGAACTCCGGGGGTGACGGCTCACCCGGCGCGCTTGTCACCCCCACGGTGCGCAACTTCGGGGGTGACGGCTCACCCGGCGCGTTGGTCACCCCCACGGTGCGCAACTTCGGGGGTGACGGCTCACCCGGCGCGTTGGTCACCCCCACGGTGCGCAACTTCGGGGGTGACCGCTCACCCGGCGCGTTGGTCACGGCGCGCTGTCGTGCGGGGCGCCGGCGGTGGTGGGAGATCAGCGAGGAGGCAACGCCGTGATGGCTCAGCAAGAGTGCGCCGCCGCGCGATCCACGCGCCGGCCGCCGCGCGGACGAAGTCCAGGGACCTGTCGAACAGCCAGGCGGGTTTCGTCCGTGTGGCGGACGAAGTCCAGGGACCTGTCGAACAGGTAGGCGGGTTTCGTCCGTGTGGCGG
>JAZKFH010000028.1:53867-92316 GCA_040386535.1 Myxococcota bacterium
CGGACGAAGTCCAGGGACCTGTCGAACAGGTAGGCGGGTTTCGTCCGTGTGGCGGACGAAGTCCAGGGACCTGTCGAACAGGTAGGCGGGTTTCGTCCGTGTGGCGGCCTGGGACCTGTCGAGCCCGCCCCGAGCGCGCGCGCGGCTGCCCTCGCCGGGGGGGCGCCCCACACGCATGCGTGACGATGGGCGCTCGGGTCCGCCCACACCGCCCAGGATACGCCCCCCGCCATGCTCCCCCGATGGCTCCCCCGATGGCTCCGATTTGCGCGGTCCGCCCTGGTCCGGTGCCCCGCCGACTGTGGCGCGCAGGACCCGTCGCCGACGTTCTCGGACGCCTCGTTCGCGCGCGATCAGGTCAGCCCCGACCAGGCGCGGATCGCCCTCGCGCTCCCCGCCCTGGTGGGGCCAAGCACCCGTCTGCTGCACGTGGGCGTGGGCTGCAGCGACCTCGCGGTCCGGTTCGCGGGCGCGGTCGCTCACATCGACGGCGTCACGGTGATCGCAGAGGAGCAGGCCACCGCCGCGCGCTGCGGCCTGGCGAACTACCACGTGTGGATGCTGAACAAACACGCCCCCGCGTTGGCGGCGCTGCGCGGGCCCTACGATCTGGTGGTGGACAACAACCCGGGCAGCTACGCCTGCTGCCGCCGACACTTCCGCTTCACGATGGAGCGCTACGCCGCGGTGCTCGCCCCCGGCGGGCGGGTCGTCACCGACGCGCGCGGGGCCCGCTGGCGCCAATCCGGAGGGATCTCGCTCGCGTGGACGCATTGGGCGCGGCTCGGAAACCAACTCGGGTTGGAGCCGGAGCGCATCACGGAGACGGTTTGGGCGTTGCGGAAGGCGGGGGCTGCGGGCTGAGCGGTGTTTCCGTGCACAGCGCAACGTCGGTCACCGCGATGGTTTGGCAGTCGCGGAAACGCAGGTGTGGGAAGCGGGTCAGCCGAGCCAGGCGCGCCAAGGCGGGCGGGAGGGTATCGAGATGCACGGGCATCGGCGGCTCGGCCTTCAGCAGGTAGGGCCCCGAGTAGACATCCCAGTCGTACGCGAAGATCCCGCGGCGCGCCACGCCGATCCACTGCTCGTCGGTGCGGGCGAGGTTCCGCGCGGAGCGGTAGCCTCCCACGATGGGGAGCGCGCGCAGGGCCTCTTCCGGGTCGAAGTCATCCTCGAGCGATGCTATTACCCAGGGAGGGAGGACCGCCGAGCCGAAGGTCACCAGCCACGCAACGTGCCCTTCCTGGTCGGAAGCCAACCACGAGACGTCGAACCCCGCCAACGGGGAGTCCTCGAAACCGGGAGGAGCGAAGGACATCTCGGGGGAGTAACCCTCTGGTGCTACCAGGCCCATCCGACGGAGGCGGGCGCGCTACCAGGAGCAGAGCGACTGTTTCCCCATCCCGTTGACGACGGTGACGAATTGCGTCTTCCCGGCCCCGAGCTGCTCGTTCATCCAGTGCTGAACGCCCAGATTGGCCGTGTCGTCGTCCTTCTTCCCCTCTGCCCAGGGCATGCGCGCCGTGCACACCGCGGTGCGAGGTGCTTCCGCGTGCGCCGGCGGAGCCAGGGTCACGCTCGCAGCAGCGGCAATGGCCAACGAAATAGCCGTCAAGGAGAGAGTGAGCCGTGCGCGTGGGGTCATGGTACCTTCAGGTTGTTCCAACGTAAGTCGTGCCGCTCGACTCGCAAGAATTCTTCATTGCATGCCGCCCACGCGCGCTACCAGGACCCCTCCCCCGCGCCAGGCGCCCGGAAGTCGGCCGCCCGCCACGGGCGGACGGTCCCCGCCGCCCCGGCGGGACCGAGCGGCTTCGCCGCGAGACTGGAGGGGGCCAACGGGGCCGCGTCCGCGCGGGCCCGGGGCGCCCGATGCCCCCTCGAATCCCCCTTCGCACTTCTTCACACCCGCCTCCACGAACCCTTCACGGTCGGGGGCGACGTTGAGGGGGCAAGGAGCACGAATGTTTGGTTTCTTCTTCGGAACGTTGTGTCTGTTGGGTTTGGTCGGCGTGGCGAAACGTGGCATGTGGCACGGGCACTACGCATACGGTGGCGGCGGCGGCTGTGGCGAAGGACATCACCGCGGTTACGGCGGCGGCTGGGGCGGCCACCATCGCGGCGGGCGGCACGGGCGCCCGGGGCGCATGGGCGAGGGCTTTGCGCGCGCGGCGGGGGAGGTGTTCAAGCGCCGCCTCCGCATCGACGAGGAGCAGGAGCCCATCGTCGACCACGCGCTGGTCGACCTGCGCAAGACGCTCAAGGAGCTCACCGACGAGGTGAAGGACAGCCGCGCGGCCATCAGCGCCGCGTTCGCCGCGGAGTCGGTCGACGACGCCGCGCTCGCCACCGCGTTCGCCCGCCAGGACGACGCCATCGCCCGCGCCCGCCGCGAGGTGGTCTCCGCGATGAAGCAGGTGCACGCGGTGCTCGACGCGGACCAACGCAAGGCCGCGGCCGAGTGGCTGGCGTCGAGTGAAGGCGGGTGGCGCTGATGCGGCGCGCCCTCTTGGTGGCGTTCCTCTTGAGCGGCGTCGTCGCCGGGTACGGCAGCGCGGTGGCGCGCGCGCTGGGCTACGACGGATTGCACGCGTCGTGTCCCCACGACGGCGCCAAGCCCTAAGAGCCCGATGCCCGTCCGCGCCCTCCTCATCGACGACGACACCCGCCTCGCGGAGCTGCTCACGGGCTACCTCGCGCCGCACGATGTCGTCGTCACCCACGCGGCGGACGGGGCGCGGGGCCTGCGGGCCGTGGCGGCGGGCGGCGTGGACATCGTCGTGCTCGACGTGATGATGCCGGGGATGGACGGGCTCGACGTGCTGCGGCGCCTCCGCCAGCAGAGCGCCGTGCCGGTCGTGATGTTGACCGCGCGGGGCGACGAGACCGACCGCGTGGTGGGCCTCGAGCTCGGCGCGGACGACTACCTCGCCAAGCCGGTGTACCCGCGCGAGCTGCTCGCCCGCATCCGCGCGGTCCTGCGTCGCGTCGCCCCCCGCGCGGCCGAGCGGCGGCTGGTCGTGGGCGATCTCGAGATCGACCCCGACGCCCGCACGGCGCGCATCGGCGAGCGGACGTTGGCGCTCACGGCCCTGGAGTTCGACCTTCTCGTGGCGCTGGCCGACCGGGCCGGCCGCGTCGTGCCCCGCGACGCGTTGTGGCAGGCCGCCGGCCGCGGTGACACGGTCGTGAACGAGCGCACGGTAGACGTGCACGTGTCCCACCTCCGCGCCAAGCTCGGCGACGACGCGAAGGACCCGGCGCGCCTCAAGACCATCCGCGGCTCCGGCTACGTGCTCGTCCGGGACCCCGGGTGAGGCGCGGGTGGGGGCGCCGCGGCGAGGGCTCGCCGGGGAGCGGAGGAGGCCTGGGACACCGTCACCATCGGCATCACGGGCGCCCGCCGCTCGGCTGGATGCTCGCGCGGGGCATCCACCGCACCGTGGTGGGCTTTCTGTGCGTGGCGCTCGTGCTCGGCGGCGTGGGCGGCGCCTTCGTGCACGCCTCGCTCACGGCGGGCGCGGGCAAGGGCGTGCTCTGCCTCGGGCTCGCGCTCTTCGCCGCGATCTGGCCGCTCGCCTGGATGGCCACCGTCCGCATCGCGTGGCCGCTGCGGGAGCTCGCGCACGTCGCCGAGCAGCTGCGGAGCGGGCGCCTCGCGAGCCGTGAGGATCTGCCCGGCGGCACCTCCGAGGTGGGCCAGGTGTCGCTGGCACTGGGCGGCCTGGCCGACCGTGTCGCCCGCCAGCTCCGCGACCAGCGCTCGTTGATGGCGGCGGTCTCCCATGAGCTCCGCAGCCCGCTCGGCCGCGCGCGCGTGCTCATCGAGATGGGGCGCGAGGGCTCGGCGCCGCCTACGCTTCACGACGATCTCCAGGCCGAGATCGACGCCATGGACCACCTCGTCGGCGACCTCCTCGCCGCCGCGCGCATCGACTTCGAGGCCATCACCCCGCGCGACCTCGACCTCGGCGACCTCGCCCGCCGCGCCCTCGATCTCGCCGGTCTCCCCGCCGACGCGCTGATCGTGGAGGGCCTCGATCGCGACGGCGCCGCGCGCACCGTCCGCGCCGACCCCACGTTGCTCGCCCGCGCGCTCGCCGGCCTGCTCGACAACGCGCGCCGCTACGGCGGCCAGACCGTGGTGCTGCGGGTCCGCGGGCGCCTCGCGCGTGTGCGGTTCGAGGTCGAGGACGACGGCCCCGGGTTTGCCGCCGGCGACGCCGAGCAGGCGTTCCAACCCTTCTGGCGCGGCCCCAGCGTGGACGGCCGCCCCGCCCCCCGCGGCGAAGGCCTCGGCCTCGCGCTCGTTCGCCAGATCGCCGAGGCGCACCAGGGCGAGGCGGGCGCCGAGAACCGGCGGGAGGGCGGCGCGCGGGTGTGGGTGGAGCTGCCGTGGGGGGCGGCGGCGGAGTAGGCGCGGGTCGTCGGCGGGGAGGCGTTTCGGCGGCACAAGGGCGCGTCCGGCGCGGACGCCGGCCGGCCCCTTCCGGGCTCGGGCCGAAGGCCCTCGGTCGGCGCGCGGACGCGCCGGACCGGCCGCGGGGCGCGGCCGCCCTGCAGGCGCCTCGCGCGGGGAGCGGCGCGCGTGGGCCCCGGCGCCGGGGAGGCGGGCCGGCCGCCCTCGCGTTGGCGGGCGCGCGGGAGGCAGGCAGCCCCGGACGCCGGTAGCGGCGGCGCCGCGGGCGGCGGGCCGGCCGACAGCCCCAGAGTCATGCCCCGATGAACGCCGCTAAATCGGAGTCATGTCCCGATGAACGCCGACTCGAGGGGTGCCGTGAGGGTTACGACGCGCACCCGGCACGGAGCAAGCGGCATTTTCGTGCTTCGGCGAGCGCTTCCCACCGAAATCTCAGCATTCAACTCGGCATGACTCCGTGCCGCGTGCACTCGCAGGGACATGACCCGCAGGTCGGCCGCCCCGGCGGACCGCCGCGGCCTGCGTCGCGGACCTGATCGAGCACCCGATCGAGTGCCACCCCTCGACGCGCGCGGCGAGCGGCGCCGCAACGAGCGGCCATCACGCGGGGGTACGCGGCGCGACGCCGCGTCGCAGGGCCCCACCCCCACCCCCGCGCAAGGGGGACTGGAGGGAGGCGCGGGCGGCGCGCGATCCATTGGCCGGAGGCCGCGCGGACGTTGAGGGCCCGCGCCGGTCGGCCGGCGCGCAGCCGGACGACGGAGGGCGCAGCCCGACCCCGCAAGGCACCCGGCCCGGCGGCCCGCCGGGTGCGCCCAGCATCCGCACGAGCGCCCCCGCTTGACACCACCCGCGCCCCGGCTGTATACGGCCGCCGTTCGTCTCGACGAACAAACGACGCGTGGGCCTGACTCGTCAGGTCTCGTGGGAAGCCGGTGAAAGTCCGGCATGGTGCCGCCACCGTGATCGGCCCCCTCTCCACCTTCGGGCGGAGCGAGAGCCGTAAGTCGGGAGACCCGGCGCGTCGTTCTCCTTCTCGTCCCCGGATCAGGGATGGGTGGGCGCTCGGATCGTCCGCGCTCCTCCCATGCCACCACAGGAGCCCCGATGTCCCGCACCCCTCTGTTGTTCCTCGCCGTCCTTCTCGCCGCGTGCAACCCGCCCATCGACGAGGACACCGGCAAGAGCGAGACCGATACGGACACCGATACGGACACCGACACCGACACCGATACGGACACCGATACGGACACGGACACCGACACCGACACGGTGACGGGGCTCGCGATCGTCGGCACCTACACGGACACGTGGGGCGGGTCGCACGACATCTCCGACACCGTCTGGGCGCAGGGCGCGACCTCCAGCTACGAGATCAGCCAGTACGACAACGCCGCGATGTTCGTGATCGCGCAGAACGCCGCCACGAACAAGTACAGCCCCGGCCTGTGGAGCCGCTTCGACTGGACGGTCGACGCCTCGACGCAGCTCTGGTACTGCCAGTCCGCTTACGACGCCGCGGACGAGAGCGCCGCGCTCGCCACGCCCGCCCCGGACCCCACGACCCCGGCGACCGGGGGCTGCTCCACGTTCTCGTGGACCCAGCTCTTCCCGCAGTAGCCGATGCTGCTCTCCCTCCTCCTCGCGTGCACCGCCCCCAAGCCGGGCGACGACACCGGCGCGCCCGCCGACACCGCTCGGGACACCTCGGTCGACACCTCGGTCGACACCGACTCTGGTGACACCGACACCGCGGAGACGGGGGGCCCCGACCTGCCCGATCCCTTCATCGATCGCGTCGTGGACTACGCCCCCGGCGCGGCCGCGGGGTTCGGGCAGGATCGCTTCCCCGACATCGTGTACGGCTTCCCGGTCTCGCCCGGCGGCGGCGGCGCGTCGACCGACGTGCTCACGCTCGGCGAGGCGGGCACGATCGTCGTGGCGTTCGACGACATCGCGCTGAGCGACGGCCCCGGCGCCGATCTGCTCGTGTTCGAGAACCCCTTCACCGGGTGGTACGAGACCGCGTACGTGGCGGTGAGCGCCGACGGGGAGACCTGGCACGAGTGGCCGTGCGACCCGACGGACGCCGAGCACCTGTTCCCGGGCTGCGCGGGCGTCGCCGTGGTGTTCGCCAACGAGACCAACGGCGTGGATCCCACCGATCCCGCCACGGCCGGCGGGGACGCGTTCGATCTGGCGGACCTGGGCCTCACGTCTGCCCGCTACGTGCGCGTCCGCGACAGCGGCGCGAACGAGTACGCCGGCTCCAGCGGCGGCTTCGATCTCGACGCGATGGCGGTCGTGAACGGCGAGCCGGTGCCCACGGACGGGGACGGCGAGTGATCGGGCGTCGCGCCGCCCTCACCGGCGGCGGGGCCTGCGCGCTCGCGGCGTTGCTCGGGTGCGGGCGGCGGCGCGAGGACACGGGCGGCGAGACGTCCGACACCTCGCTCCCCGACACCACGCTCCCCGACACCAGCACCTGCGGCGACGACGTCGAGCCCGGCGGCGAGGGCTGGGTGTCCGTCGCGATGAGCGACCATCCCGCGCTCTACACGGCGGGCGGCTCCGCCGCCGTCGACATCCCGGCGGCGCTCCTGCAGGTGACGATCATCCACCTCGACGACGGCTGCTTCGCGACGGTCTGGCGCATCTGCACCCACGGCGCGTGCGAGACCGAGTGGACGCCCGACGAGGACGCGCTCGTGTGCCCCTGCCACGACTCCCACTTCGCGACGGACGGCGCGGTGCTCCAGGGCCCCGCGACGATCCCGCTGCGCGCCTTCCAGACCGTCCGGCGCGACGACACGTTGTGGATCTGGCGCCCGCTCTAAGGCGCTCAGAACATCAGCTCAGGTCCGACCCGTCGCAGTCCTGGTCGACCCCGTCCAGCACCACTTCGCGCATGCCGGGGTGTACCAACGCGTCCGTGTCGTCGCAGTCGTCGCCGCCGTGCGCGTCGCTGTCCACGCCGTCGCCGTCCGCGTCGTAGTCGCCGTTGCCGTCACAGTCGCCGTCCACGCCGTCGTACCAGGTCTCCGCGCCGCCGGGGTAGGCGGTGGCGTCGGCGTCGTCGCAGTCCTCGGCCACGAGCCAGCCGTCGCCGTCCTGGTCGTCGTCCTGGCCGTCACAGTCCTGGTCCACGCCGTCGTACCAGACCTCGGCCGAGGCCGGGCCGATGCCGGCGTTCGTGTCGTCACAGTCCGCGCCGCCCCACATGGCGCTCTCGGCGCTGTCGCCGTCCGCATCGAAGTCGCTCGCGCCGACGCAGTCCTGGTCCACGCCGTCGTACCAGACCTCGACCGCGCGCGGGTTGACCGAGGCGTCGCTGTCATCGCAGTCGCCCGCCACCTCGGAGAAGCCGTCGCCGTCGAGATCGGCGGTGGAGAGCGCCTCGTCCACCTCGCCGTCGCAGTCGTCGTCCACGAGGTTGGCCTCGTCCTCGATCGCGCCCGGGCCTACCGCGTCGGAGGTGTCGTCGCAGTCGGCGCCGCCGTAGGTGTCGGCGTCGGCGCCGTCGTGATCGAAGTCGTAGTCGGACCAGCCGTCGCAGTCCTGGTCGAGCCCGTCGTACCAGACCTCGACCGCGCCGGGGTTCACCACCGCGCTGGTCTCGTCGCAGTCGCCCGCCGCCTCGGAGAACCCGTCGCCGTCGACATCCTCGTCGGAGGGGGCCTCGTCCGCGAGCCCGTCGCAGTCGTTGTCGATGTCGTCGCCGATGAGCTCGCGATCGCCGGGGCTCACCTCGTCGTTCGTGTCGTCGCAATCGTCGCCGCCGCCCGCCTGGACGTCGTAGCCGTCGCCATCCTGGTCGTCGTCGGAGCGCTGGTCGCAGTTCGCGTCCACGCCGTCGTACCAGACCTCCACCGCGTCCGGGTTGATGGCCGCGTCCGTGTCGTCGCAGTCGAGGCCGCCCGCGTCGACGGTGTCGTAACCGTCGCCGTCCTGGTCGACGTCCGTGCCGTCGCAGTCCTGGTCCACGCCGTCGTACCAGACCTCCTCCGCGCCCGGGAACACGGCGGCATCGGTGTCGTCGCAGTCCATGTCCAGGCGGGCGCCGTCGCCGTCCTGGTCGTTGTCGTCGCCCACGCAGTCCTGGTCGACGCCGTCGTACCAGACCTCCTCGGCGCCTGGATTGACGGCGGAGTCGCCGTCGTCACAGTCCACGGCCGAGGTGTACCCGTCCCCGTCGGCGTCCTCGGTGATCACGTCCACCTTGCCGAAGCACGCGACCGACAGGAGGGCGAGGAGGGTGAGCACGTGGGTCCGCATGGAGAGCACCTGGAGAGAGAGAGAGGTTCGGGGGCTCTCTTCACGTCACCCGGCCGAGCACGCGGTCGCTTTCGGCGTGCTTGCACGGCCCCCTCGCCCGTACGGGGGCCCTGCCGGAGAGCGTGCCGGCGCGGCGTTAGAGGGGCGCGTGTCGCTCGAACCCGCCGACGTGATGGCCCGTGTCCGCAAGCTCCTCGCCCTCGCGGGCTCGCCCAACGTGCACGAGGCCGCCTCCGCGGCCGCCGCCGCCCAGGCCCTGGTCGCGCGCCACCGCCTCGAGGCGCTGCTCGCCGCGGAGTCCGCCGCCGACGATCCCGCCGACCCCATCACCGACGGGCGGGAAGCGCCCCTCGAAGCCGCGCGCAAGGTGCGCACGTGGAAGGTGGCGCTCGCGATGGGCCTCGCCGAGGCCAACGGCTGCGTGGCGTACACGGCCCTCGTGGGGGACCTGACCCACCTGCTCCTCGTGGGGCGCGCCGCCGATCGCGACGCCGTGGCCTCCCTCTGGGCGTGGCTCGTGACGCGGATCGAGTGGCTCTCCGCCACCCACGGCCCAGGGAAGCCGCGGCACTGGCACGAGGCGTTCCGCATCGGCGCCGCCGAGGTCGTCGTGGCCCGGCTCGGCGCGGTGGAGGCGGACGTGGAGGCCGAATTCGCCGCTACCCGCGCCCCCGCCGCCCTGGTGCGGTTGGAGCCCGCCCGCGCCGCCCGCGCCGCCGCCGTGGACGCGTACGTCGAGCGCCACTTGCGACTGGGGCGCGGCCGCGCATTGCGGGTGGACGGGCGGGCGTTGGAGCGCGGGCGGGCCGCGGGGAACGAGGTGCCCCTCCCGTCAAGATCCCGTCGGTAGGGCGCGTCGGCTTGACGACGCCGTAGACTGGGCGCGTTCCCGGCCGGCTCATGCTCCTCCTCCTCGCCTGCACCCCGCCCGCGCCGCCACTGGTGGTGGTCGAGGCGCTCACGGTCGCGCTGACCGACATGCCGACGGTGATCCGGGTGCGCTGGCACACGGTGGAGCCGACCCACGCCACGGTCACCGGCCGGTTCGGCGACGAGGAGGCGCCGATCGTCGTCACCGAGACCGCCGACGCCAACGACCACGAGGTGCTCCTGGCGGGCCTGCCGGGGCGGACGGACGTGTCGGTCGAGGTGCGGGTGGACGACGAGACGGCGGAGGCGACGATCGCCACCGGCTCGCTGCCGTCGTGGGTGCCCGACGTGACCTACACGGCGGACGCGCCGGAGGCCGCGCAGGGCGGCTTCGTGGTGGCGCCGATGATCGATCTGTCCGGCGGCGGCATCCTCGTGTTCGACCACGCCGGCCGCCCCGTGTGGGCACACGCGCGTGCCGACGACAAGGAGGCCGCGATGACCCGCGCGCGCCTCTCGCTCGACGGGCGGGCCGTGCTGTACCTCGCGACCGCCGGCGCGGAGGACGACGACGGCCTCGTGATCCGCATGCCGATCGACGGAGGCGCGGCGACCGAGACGCCGCTGCGCGGCACCCACACCGATTTTGTGGAGCTCCCGTCGGGCGGCTACGCCGCGCTCGGCTGGCAGCTCCACACGATGGAGGACGGCCGCGTCATCGTCGGCGACACCATCGTCGAGATCGACGCGGACGGGGTCAGCCACATCGTGTGGTCCGTGTTCGACGATTTCGTGCCCGACCCCCGGTCCGTCATGGAGAACCAATACCCAGGCGATCCGACGATCCCCGACTGGTCACACGTGAACGGGATCACCTACGACGCCGTGTCCGACGACTACTACGTGACCATGACGTGGAACAGCGGCGTGGCCCGGATCGACCGTGGCACCGGCGCGCTCGTGTGGATGCTCTCCGACGAAGGCGGCGACTTCGCCGACACGGGTGACACCCGGATGGTGTGGCTCCCCCACTCGGTCCAACCGACGGACACCGGGCTCCTGCTGTTCAACCGGGGCGACCCGCGCGATCCGACCTCCTGCTCGGAGGCGACCGATCTGGTGCTCGACGAGGCCCTCGGCACGGCCTCGCGGAGCGGCGGCCTCTCCTCCGAACGGTGCCTGCTCATCACGTTCCTCGGGTCCGCCCAACGCCTCCCCGGTGGCAACACCCTCATCGGCTGGTCGACCGCGGGCCAGATCGACGAGTACACCCCCGACGGCCAGCTCGCCGGGCGCTTCAGCACGAACATCGGCGCGGGGTTCGGCTTCGCGGGGTGGGTGCCGACGTTGGGGAGCGGGGTGCCGTGAGGAGGGCCCCTACGCTCCGAGGACCGCCCGCGTGAACCGCGCCCGCAAGTAGAACCCGAACGGGACGGACCGCACCCAGTCGCCCTCCTCGTCGACCATCCACGCGTAGTCGGCCGCGTTGGCCCCCTTGGGCCGAAGCTGGAGCACGGCGCCGAGCCGGCCGTGGATGCGGTGCAGCTCGCCGCCCGCGATCAGCTCGGAGAGCTGGAGCCAATCGTGGGCGAGCGCGGTGTCCTCGATGACACTGGGCACCCACAGCCGCGGCGTGCCGATCGTCCGCGCCCCGGGCGGCTCCCCGCGATCGCCCGCGATGGGTACCCACAGCACGTGCGCGAGCTTGCGGCGCACCCGGGACGTCTCCCAGCTCGCCTCGAAGGCGCCCTCGATCGGCGCGGTACACACGAACGTCGACTCGCGCGGGGCCCGGTCCCGCCCGACGGGGATCGTCTTGAGCTCGACCCCGAGCGCCGCGAAGTCGGGCTCGGGGCGCGAGCCGGCGTCCGCGCCGAGCGCTGCCTCCACGAGCTGGCCCACCCATCCCTTGGCTCGGCGCAGGTCGGCGGGCACGGGCACGTCGAGATCCGCGGCCAGTCGCGCGAGGGGGACGCCGGCGAGGGACGCCGCGCGGGCCTCGAGCTCGAACAGGGAGGTGGGCGGAGGGCGGCGGAGCACGTGCGGGCAGCCTACCCGGTCGGCGCACGGATCGGCGCTGGTACGGGTTTGCCGGCGCGCCCGACCAAGCTACACGAGTCGTGGAGGATCGATGAACCATAGGACACGATGGCTCTTGGTTTGCGGGTTCGTCTGGGGCTGCGGCGAGCCCGACACGGACAAGCCCACCACCGATTCGGCCGACAGCGATACGGACACCGATGCCGATACGGACGCCGATACGGACACCGACACCGATACCGACACCGACACCGACACCGATACGGACACCGACACGGTGACCGACTGTGCGACCGCCCTCACCGCGCCACCCGAGGGCGCCACGTGCTCGGTGGTCTCGGTCGGCACCGAGGGTTGGTTGGTGCGGGGCGATGTCCTGGCGCCGGAGGGCGCGCTCGAGGGCGGCTCGGTGTTGATCGGCGCCGACGGCAAGATCGCCTGTGTCGGCTGCGACTGCAGCGATGACCCCGGCTTTGGTACCGCGACCGTGATCGATTGTCCGGAGGGCGTGATCTCTCCCGGGTTCGTCAACCCGCACGACCACGTCACGTTCGCCGAGGGGACCCCCTTCGACCACGGCGACACCCGCTACGATCACCGGCACGACTGGCGCGAGTCTCTCTCCAGCGCCAGCAACACCGACACGGTCAACGGCGTCCTCTGGGGCGAGATCCGCATGTTGATGAGCGGCGTCACCTCCATGATCGGCTCGGGCGGGCGTTCGGGGTTGGTGCGCAACCTGGACTCCTCGTCCAATTCGGCGCTCGACATCCCCGCGGCCCAACTCTCGACCTTCCCGCTCGGCGACAGCGACGGGGACTACCACTCGCTCTGCGCGTGGGACTACGGCGACACCGAAGCGGAGGTCGCCACCCGCGCGGCCTACGTCACGCACGTGGCCGAAGGCATCGACACCTACGCCCACGAGGAATTCCGCTGCCTGTCGGACGGTTTCGCAGGGGAGGACCTCACCGAAGCCAACACCGCGCACATCCACGGCATCGGCCTCGGCACCGTGGACTACGCGACGATGGCCCACGACGACGCCGTGCTCGTCTGGTCGCCGCGCTCCAACATCTCCCTGTACGGCCAGACCGCGCAGGTCACGTCGTTTGCGCGGCTCGGCGGCACGATCGCGCTCGGTACGGACTGGGTGTACTCGGGCTCGATGAACATGGGGCGGGAGCTGGCCTGCGCGTCCTACCTGAACGAAACCCGCTACGGAAACGCCTTCTCCAGCGCGGATCTGTGGCGGATGGCGACGGACGCGGGCGCGGTCAGCGCGGGGGCGAGCGAACGCATCGGACGACTGGTGCCGGGCCTCGAGGCCGACATCGCGGTGTTCGCGTCGGGCGACAAGGAGCTCTGGGAGGCCGCCATCAGCGCGGAGGTCACGGAGGTGGCGCTGGTCCTGCGTTCCGGCAAGGCCTTGTACGGCGAGCCCGCGGTGGTCGACACGCTCAACCCCGCCTGTGATCCCCTGGACGTGTGCGGGGAGGCCCGCGCCCTGTGCACCTCCGAGGAGACAGGCTCCACCTACGAGCAGATCCGCGCCGCGATTCCGGATGCCTACCCGGCGTTCTCGTGCGACCCGGTGCCCGTGGGCGAGCCGACCTGCGAGCCCAGCCGAGCGGGCGAGTACGCGGGCATCACCGCCGAGGACAGCGACGGCGACGGCCTGAGCGACGCGATCGATCTCTGCCCGGACGTCTTCGATCCGTTGCGGGTGTTCGACGAGGGTGTGCAGCCGGATCTCGACGTGGACGGCGTCGGCGACGCGTGTGATCCCACTCCGCTCCCGGTCGACGTGGACGAAGACGGGGTGTTCAACGACGTCGACGTGTGTCCGTTGGTCGCCGACGATCAGGCCGACGAGGACATCGATGGCAAGGGCGACGCCTGCGATCCCTGCCCGAGCACGGGGAACCCGGATCGGGGGTGCCCGTGACGACGCAACCCGTTCCGCGTGCGGCGCTCCCCCGGGCCCTGACCCCGAAAGGCCTCCTCGTCACCATGCCCATCGGCGCGGCGATCGGGCTCGGGCTCGACCGGGTCCACGTGATCAGCGGCGTGTTGGAGTACCGCGACCCGGTCCTGGCAGGCCAGGCCTGGTGGGTGCCCTTCCTGTTCGCGATCGCCGCCCCCCTGGTCCTTCTCAACGACTACGTCCCGCGGCTCGTCCTGGGCGCGAAGGCTGGCGTTCCCGTCCGTGATGTCGAAGCCGAAGCCGGATGGTTCATCGCCGCGTACCTCGCGACCGCATTGTTCTGGCAATGGCCCTGGCTCCTGGCGGCCGGCCTCGCCGGTGTCTGGCTCGTGAGGAGCAGGCGCTACCTTCGGCCGGACCGGCTCGCGGCGGCGGTCGGGCTGGCGGTCACGGGGCCAATCTTCGAGGCCACGTTGGCCTCGACGGGCGGATTCTGGTACATCACCCCCGATTTTTTCGGGGTCCCGCTCTGGCTCGCGCCGCTCTACCTCTACGTCGCCGACCTGGCCGCCGCGCTGGTGGATTGGCTCGAAGGGGTGCTCGCTTCGCCGTCGGTTGGGTGAGCCCTACGGCTCCGCCTCCCCCGCCGCCGCCACCGCGAGGTCGTGCTCCACGAGCACCTCCTCCGGCGCGTCCGCCTCGGTCCGCGTCTCGTGCGTCAGGTGGCGCCGCATCCGCGCCACGTCGAGCTCCCCGGTCCACTTCGCCACCACGATCGTCGCGACGCCGTTCCCCACGAGGTTGGTGAGCGCCCGCGCCTCCGACATGAACCGATCGACCCCGAGGATCAACGCGAGGCCTGCCACTGGCACGTGGCCGACCGCCGAGAGGGTCGCCGCGAGCACGATGAAGCCGCTCCCCGTGACGGCGGCCGCGCCCTTCGAGGTGACCAGCAACACGACGAGCAACGTCAGCTGCTCCCGCCAGCTCATCGCCGTGTTGGTCGCCTGCGCGATGAACACCGCGGCCATCGTCAAGTAGATCGCCGTGCCGTCGAGGTTGAACGAGTAGCCGGTGGGGATGACCAGCCCGACGGTGGAGCGCGTCACCCCGAGGTTCTCCATCTTCGCGAGCATGCGCGGGAGCGCCGCCTCGCTCGAGGACGTGCCGAGCACGATGAGCAGCTCCTCCTTGATGTAGCGGACGAAGCGCCAGATGCTGAAGCCGTGCACCCGTGCGATCGCGCCGAGCACGACGAATACGAACAGGAAGCAGGTCACGTAGAACGTGCCCATCAGCTTGCCGAGCGAGAGCAGCGTGCCGACGCCGTACTTGCCGATGGTGAACGCCATGGCGCCGAACGCTCCGATGGGCGCCACGCGCATGATGATGCCCACGATCCCGAAGAGCACGTGCGAGAGCTGCTCGATGAGCGAGAACACGCCCTTTCCGCGCTCGCCCAGCCCGTGGAGCGCGAAGCCGAACAGGACCGCGAAGAACAAGACCTGGAGGATCTCGCCCTTGGCGAACGCGTCCACCGCGCTCGACGGGATCACGGCGAGCAGGAACTCGGTCGTGTTCCCGAGCTTGCCGGGCTCGGTGTAGGCGGCGATCGCACGGGTGTCGAGCGTCGCGGGGTCGACGTTCATGCCGACGCCGGGCTGCACCACGTTCACCACCACCAGGCCGATGATGAGCGCGAGGGTGCTGACCACCTCGAAGTACAAGAGCGCGAGCGCGCCCGTCTTCCCGACGCGCTTCATGTCCTCCATGCCCGCGATGCCGACCACGACAGTGCAGAACACCACCGGCGCGATGATCATCTTGACGAGCTTGATGAAGCCGTCGCCGAGCGGCTTCATCGCGGCGCCCGCCTCGGGCCAGAGGTGCCCGAGCGCCACGCCGACCGCGATCGCGCCGAGGACCTGCACGTAGAGCGAGGTGTAGAGCGGCTTGCGGTGCATCGGGACCCTCGCCCCCAGTCTCGCACGGACCGGGGCGGGCGCCTGCTCCGGGGCCCTCTCCGGACCCCGCTGGGGCTCCTACTGCGGCTTCACGAACTTGAGCGTCATGCGGTCGCTCTCGCCGATGGCGACGTACTTCTCGCGGTCCACGCCCTCGAGGCGCAACGCCGGCGGGAGGGTCCACACGCCCTTCGGGTGGTCGCGCGTGTCCTTCGCGTTCGCGTTGATCTCGGAGCGGTCGACCAGCTTGAACCCTGCCTTCTCGGCCATCGCGATCACGTGGTCCTCACGCACGTAGCCGCTCACCGCCTTGGGATCCTGGGGCGCCTCGGTGCCCGCGCGGTGCTCCACCACGCCGAGCACGCCGCCCGGCTTCAACGCCGCGTACATCGCCACAAAAGCCGCGTCGGCGAAGTCGGCGCTCATCCAGTTGTGCACGTTGCGGAACGTGAGCACCAGATCCGCGCTGCCGGGCGGCGCCACCTCGAGCTTCTTCGCCCCGAGCTCCGTGACCACGACACTACCGTATAGATCCGGGCTCGCCGCCAGCTTCTCGCCGAAGGTGACGAGGCTCTTCTTGCGGTAGTCGCTGTCCGTGTCGGCCTCGAAACCCGCGGCGTAGTAGCGGCCCTTCTCCTTGAGCACCGGCGCCAGCACCTCGGTGTACCAGCCGCCGCCCGGCCAGATCTCCACGACCGTCATGTCGCGCGCCAGCCCGAAGAACGCCAGGGTCTCCGCGGGGTGGCGATACACGTCGCGCGCCTTGTTGGCCTCGGAGCGGTGCGGGCCGGCGAGCACGGCGGCCAGGGCGGCGCTCGTGTCTGCGGCGGTGGTGGGCGCGGAGGCGGCCGTGGGAGTGGCGGTCGGTGCCGCGGCGGGCTCGGGCGCCACCGCGGACGTGGTCGCGCAGCCGGCCATGGCGAGCACGAGGAGGAAGGACGACGCGAGGGCGAGCGAGGTGTGCAGAGGCAACATCCCGCACGGTTATCTCCGCGGCCGCCGGATCCGGCGCGGCGCGAGGCCCTCCGGAGGTAACGAGATGTCGGTGGTGGGCCGATGGCGTGGGTCGGGCGCGACCGCGGCGAGGACGCCACACACTGACGCAAACGGCGGATCGTGAAGGAGGTCGTCAATACCAGCATCGCTGCCCTGGAGCAGCTCTACCTGACCTCCAAGGCTCAGAGGTTCCATACCGCGGCTGATCCGCCATCGCGGGACGGTCCGTGTTCCCACGAACCCCTCCAAATCGGAGTCATGCCCCCCTGAACGCCGCTAAATCCGAGTCATGCCCCCGTGAACGCCCATCGGGGGGTTCCTGCGGGCGGGGCGGCGCGCACCCCCCACGGAACAAGCGGAACTATTCGCCAGCCAACGCACGCGCGGTGCTCGAATCCACGCATTCAACCCGGCATGAGTCCGTGCCGCGTGCACTCACGAGGGCATGCCCCACCGCGCGGCCTCCCGCCGGCCGCGAGCGTGTCCCGCTAGCGGCCCGAGCGGGGCCCGTCGGTGAGCACCGGCGAGCGACAGCTCCGCCCCGCGCCAAGGGCGCGGAGGGCAGCCGCCCCCGGCGGCTGGTCCGGCCGGGCGCGCGCGCGCCACAAGCCCGGGACGATGCCCCTCGCCCGGCCGACCAAGCGGCTCCGCCGCGCGCCCGGAGCCGACCTGCCCCGCGTCCGCGCGGGGGCGCCCGCGCGGACTGGAACCCTGTCACATCCCGCGCCAAACCGGAACGAACCGTGAACATCGGGCACGCTCCGTGCACACACGCGGGCCGGCCCCACCCCCGGCCTCCGCCTCTGCTACGCTCGCACCACCCCGGGGATCCCTTGCTGCTACCCATGCTTCTCGCCACGGCCCACGCGGCGGACGTGCCGAGCTACTACGTGCGGCAGTCGCTCGGCTTCGCGGGGTGGCCCACCGGCGCCATCTCCGAGACCCGCGTGCAGATCCGCACGCCGCTGTACCGGTCCGAGTCGATGGTGTTCAAGAACACCTACGCTGGCGCGGGCCTCCGCCTCGACGCCTCGCCCGCGTTCGCCAACCCGGGCGTGCAGATCTCGCTCGCGCCGATCGACATCTTCGACATCGATCTATCCGCGACGTTCCTCGGCTATCTCCCTGGCCCGTTCGGACTGCTCCCCTATGACGGCCTGGGGTCCAAGCTCGGGTCCGTTCGCGACCAACGCGACGACCACACGTCCGCCGTCGGCTTCTCGCTCGACGCCAACCCCACGCTCAAGATGAAGGTCGGCCCCATCATCGGGCTCGACGCCGTCGCGGTGTCGTACATCCACCTCGAGCAGCCCGACGGTGTCGACGCGCCCTACGTCTACGAGCCGCTGCGGGACATGGTCATCGCGTGGAACGAGGTCTACCTGGAGCACCAGCCCGCGCTGCTCTACGAGGTGCTGCCCGGCGGGGAGAAGCCGCTGCTCTACGTCGGCGCGTCGTGGCGGCAACGCTACGCGTTCGTGTCGGGCGACCGCAGCGGCCTGCTCGGCGCGCTCGTGGTCGTGCGCCCCGGCACCAAGCCCATCATCCCGACGATCATGGGGTTCGCCGCGTTCTACCTCATCGATCAGGACCGCGTGGGCGGCGCCCCCTTCCTGGGCGTGCAGGCCAACTGGGTCGTGGAGCCGCCGCTGAAGAAGGCGGTGACGCCCGTGATCCCGTGAGCCGCGTCACGCCCTGACCCGATCCGTGCGCGTCCCCCGGCGCGGCGCCGGCGGCCGGGCCCTTCCGGGCTCGGCGCGAGCGCCTCGGTCGTCCGGTCGCGGCGCCCGGACGGACCGGCCACGCCCTCCGGAGGCCGGAGGCCGCAGCCGCCCTACAGGCCCCTCGCGCCCCCATCGTCGGGGCTCCGGCGCCGTCCCCCCCGACGCCGGAACGCCGCCCCCACCAGGAACACGCTCGGCACGAACGCGAACGCGCAGAGCGAGCCCCCGAAGTCGCACGTGATGGCGTCGCTGGTCTCCTCGAGATCGACGCCGCAGCTGGGGAGATCGTCGGGTAGCACGAGGCTCGTGGGCGCGAGCGTGCCGGCGTAGAAGGTCGCGTCCATGCACGAGTAGGAGTTGTCGCCCATGCAGTCCCAGCAGTACGCGCCGAAGGACGGGAGCAGAACGCAGGGGTCGTCCCCTAGCGCGGCGAGCACGGCCAGATCCACGACGGCGTTGCCCTCCACACCGCCGGCCGCGGATCCATCGCCGAGGAACCCAAGGCGGAGCCGCAGGTCCTGGACGTGCGTGGGCAACGGGTCCGTCGGGACCTCCAAGGCGTCGAGCGACCAGGTGAACAGGCCCGTGGGCGAGAGCGTGCCCGTGGCGCGGAGCACGTCGCACCACGCCTCCCCGTCCGTGGTGGCGGCGATGCGGAAGTGGGCTCCCGCCTCGTCGACGGAGACGATCTGCAGGGCGGTGTCCGCGAGGTAGGTCAGCGCAATTCCTCCGAACCCGTTCGGTGCGGTGATGGCGAAGCTGTCGGCGTCGGGCTGGTAGACCCGCCCGAGCACGTTGGCGGGATCGAACGCCGGATCCACGCCGTACGGCAGCACGGTGAAGGGCCCCTCCACCGCCTGGTAGACGCCCACGATGCTCTCCAGCTCGTAGTCACCGGGCGCGAGCGCCTCGCTCGGCACGAACCAGTGGAAGAAGCCCTCCCGGCCCACGGCGCGGTCGTACATCCACTCGATTCCGTCGACGTCGCGCACGATCGGCCGCGCCGTCTCGTAGGCGCCGTCGTCGGTGAGCTCGAACGACAGCGGATCCCAGCCGGCCTCGCCCCACGCCCCCCACGCCTCGACGCGCACCGGCGGCGGCGCCTCGACGACCTTCTCGGGGGGTGGAAGAGACCCGGTGGCGGGCCAACAGCCGAGCGCGGCGAGCAGGAGCATGCGGCCATCATGCCCCACGCTCGCCAGGATCCAAGCGCCGATCAGCGCACCGACGCCCACACCGCCATCCCGTCGGACCCGAGCTCGACGGAGAGCACCGGCATCGGGGGCGGCGGCGCGATCGGGTCGTACACGTGCACCTCGATGACGGTGTACGTCTCGATGATCCGCACGCGCTCGGGCTCCGGGCCCTTCAGGAAACGCACCGCCGCGAGGGCCTCCTCCTTCACGGTCGGCTCCTCCGTCCGCCGCGCCAGCGCCTCCAGGGTGGGGATGGCCGCGGGATCCCCGATGCGGACCAACACGTGGATGATCGCGATGTAGCCCTCGGCATGGAACTCGCCGTCGAGGAGCTGGCGCAGCGTCGGCACCGACGTGCGGTCGGCGAGCACCATCAGCAGCTCGGTGGCGGCGCTCCAGGCGAAGACGTTGCGCTCCTGGATGACCGCCTCGTGGAGCACCGGGAGCAGGCCCGGGTACGCGTAGAACCGCAGCGCGTTCATCGCCGCGGCGCGCACGCCCCCGTCGGCATCCTGGCGCGCGGCGCGCGTGAGCACGGGGAGCGCCACGGCCCCCGGGATGCCCGAGCGGCCGAGCCCCTTCGCGGCGTTGATCCTAAGCTTCACGTCCGAATCGGTGATCAGGTCGAGGTACGCGGTCCACAACGCGGGGTGCTGCAACTTCTCGGCGGCGTTCAGCGCCGCCACCCGCACGCGGCGCTTCGCGACGCCGTCCTTCGCGATGAGCACGGTGATGTCCTGGTGCTCGTTGAGGCCGAGGTCGGCCAGCGCCTCGATCGCCGCGACGGCAAACCCCTCGTCGAGCGAGCGGTACGCGGTCAACACCTTCGGCACCGCCGCGGCGAGGCGGCTCCGGTCCTGCTTCTTGAGGATCTTCAGCGCCTTGTGCCGCGCGCTGTCCACGAGGCCGCCGGTCTCGAGCACCTTCTGCACCTCGGCGCGGGCGGCGTCGGTGTTGATCTCCTCCAGCGCGGCGAGCGCGGCCTCGCAGACGTTGGCGCTGGCGGCGGGCGGGCACGCGGTGCCGAGCGCGGTGACCGCGGCGGGGGTGCGGCGCTCGCCGAGGAGCGCGGCGGCGTCCTCGGCGGCCTTCGTGTCGGGGGCGACGAGCACGGCGGCGAGCTCGGCGTCGGACATCTTCTTGAGCGGTGCGGCCTCGGCGAGGTCGGCGGCGAGGACGAGGGCGAACAACACGTGCATGGGGCTCCTGGGCGTGGGGGCGCGGGGACGAGCGGGACGAGGAACGAGGCGGCGCCTGCGTCCGCACGGTTCCTACGTCCAGGCCGCGCGTTCGTTCACACGGAGTGGTGACGGGAGGTGTCCGAGTTGTGACAGGGGCCGGGCGCCGACGAGGCGCCGAGCCCGGCGCGACCGTCCGAGGTCGGGGGATGCTCGCCTACCCCCTCACTTTGGACGCTATGTCCGTCCGAGGTCGGGGGATGCGCGCCTATCCCCTCACCTTGGACGGTATGTCCGTCCGAGGTCGGGGGATGCGCGCCTATCCCCTCACTTTGGACGGTACGTCCGTCCGCGGGCGGGGCGTCAGATCGCGCTCCCCTCGCCGGACATGTAGATGGACACCGCCTCGTGCTCCGTGGTGTCGATCCACACCATCCCGTTCGAGCCACCTCGCGAGCGGGGCGAGAAGGTGACCCCGAGCTCGAACCCCTCGGACGGGATCCTCGAAGCGCGAGTGCCGTAGGCCTACGGCAGCAAGTACCGCAACATCAAGTCGACCAGCTCCGACCGCCAGGCCGTGTCCTTCAGGCGCGAGGGGTCGTCGAGGAGCTGCCCGTGGATGGCCGCCTCGACAGTGTGGGTCAGCAGGAAGGCCGCCGCGGGCAGGTCGCGCGGGCGGATGACATCGCGATGGCGGGTGAGCCAGGCGAGCACGAGCGCGCGGCCGGGGTCCTGCACCTCCGCGAGCAGCTCGCCGCCGTCCGCCAGCATCTCGCGGACCAGCGCCAGGTGCAGGCGCGGCGCCACGGCGTGCGCGGCCGCCATCGCGTCGATGAACACGGGCACGGCTTCGCGGGGCGACGCGTCCACCAGCGGCCCGGCGTGCGCCAGGAGCAGCATCATCATCTCGTCCGCGTGACGGCGGCAGAGGGCGCGGAGGATGGCCTCGCGGCTGTCGAAGTACTGGTAGAGCGTCCCCACGCTCACGCCCGCGAGCTTCGCGATCCGGTTGGTGGAGGGCAGCTCGCGGCCCTCGGCGCTCGACAGGATCCGAGCGGTGGCCTCCAGGATCGCGTCACAGCTCGCGCGCGCCCGCTCCTGAACGGGCGTCCGACGCCCATCGTGGCGCGATTTCCCGGCGGCGACCGTCGTCATGGCAGCTCACTCCTCGAACGCGAGTTCATACCCGAGCACTCGCTCACATATACCAGGGGGGCGAGGACTTCATGCCATCGACCGCGCTCTCCACCACTCCCGCCCCGCTCCCGCGCATCCCTGGCTGGCCGTGGAGCCACCTGCTGCGCATGCGCGCCGACCCGCTCGATCTGATGGCCGAGGGCGCCCGCTTCGGCGCGGACGTGGTGCGCCTGTCGTTCGGGACGATCCCCGCGTACGTGCTCTACGCGCCGGAGGTGGTGCACCACGCGATGGTGTCGGGAGACACGGTGTGGAAGGGCACCCGTGGCTCCAAGCTGTTGCGACGAATCCTCGGGCCGGGGCTGTTGACGACCGAGGCGCTCGTGTGGCGGGATCGGCGGCGCCGGGCCCAGGCGCGGTTCCGCCACGACGCGCTCGCGGGGATGCCGGCCGCCACCCAGCGGCATGCGGATCGGCTGGTCGAGGACTGGCAGGGCGCGCTCCGGGACGGGGCGGGCGAGGTGGACGCGATGGCAGGCCTGTCCCGGCTGGCCCTTTCCGTCGTGTGTGAGGTGTTGTTCGGCATCGACCCGGGCGAGGACGCGGCGCGGGTGCACGACGCGCTCGACGAGGTGTTGTCGGGTTTTCTGTGGATGATGACGTTCCCCATCGAGGGCGTCGACCGGTGGCCCCTCCCCGCGAGCCGCCGCCACCGCGCCGCCGTCCGGGAGCTGCACGCGGTGGTCGAGCGGCTCGTAGCGCGGCGGCGGGCGCTCGGACCGTTGGAGGGTGACCTGCTGGCGGACTGGATCCGCGCCGCCGACGAGGGGGCGCTCTCCCCCGAGGACCTGCGCGCCGAGGTCGTGACGATGTTGCTCGCCGGGCACGAGACGACGGCAAACGCCATGTCGTTCACGTTGGCCCTGCTCGCGACGCACCCCGAGGAGCAGGCCAAGGTGGCCGCCGGGCTGGCCGTCGACGACCTCGTGCCGCTCCAGAACGCGTTCAACGAAGGCCTGCGGCTGTACCCGCCCGCCTGGGTCCTCGCCCGCGCGGTGTCCGCCGACCTCGAGCTGGGCGGCACCGTGGCGAAGCCCGGGAGCTTCCTGTTCGTGCCCATCGCGGCGATCCACCGGGACGCGCGCTGGTGGACCGATCCCGACACCTTCCGCCCGGACCGCCACCTCGCGCTCTCCCCCGCCGCCCGCGCGGCCTTCCTCCCGTTCGGCGTCGGCCCCCGCCGGTGCATCGGTGAACATTTCGCGCGGACCGAGGCCAGGATCGCGCTCGCCGCCGTTCTCCGCGCCTTCGACATCTCCGCGGACGCCGTGCCCGAGGCGCACCCGACGGTGACGTTGCGGCCCAGGGGACCGGTCACGCTGCGGCTGCGGGCGCGCGCGGCGGGCTGACGACGGCCCCGTCGCCAAACATGATTGTTCGGATCGAGCGCGCCGCGGCCCGGGTACCGTACGTGCCCCTTCGCGGAGCCCCCTTGCGCCTCCTCCCCCTCCTGCTCGCCTCCGCCCTGCTCCTCCCCGCCTGCGGCCCGGACGTGAACGTCACGAAGCGCGACGTGGACAACGACGGCGACGGCTACACCGACAAGGTGGACTGCGATGACGCGCACGCCAGCGTGAACCCCGACGCCGTCGAGCTGTGCGACGGCCTCGACAACGACTGCGACCTGCTCACCGACGAGGACGCGACCGACGCGACCACCTGGTACGCCGACCTGGACGGCGACGGGCACGGGGACGCCGACGCGGCCACCCTCGCGTGTGACGCGCCCGCCGACGCCGTGGCCGAGGCGGGCGACTGTGACGACGCCGACGCCACCGCCTTCCCCGGCGCCGCGGAGCTGTGCGACGGCGTGGACGACGACTGCGACGGCGTGGTGGACGAGGACGCCGACGACGTGCGCACGTTCTACGGGGATGACGACGGCGACGGCTACGGCGACGCGGCCGCCGGTGTCACCGCCTGCGCGGCGGGCCCGGGCCAGGTGGAGGACGGCACCGACTGTGACGACGCCGACGCGGCGATCCACCCCGACGCCGCCGAAGCGGACTGCGCCGACCCGGTGGACTACAACTGCGACGGCGCGGTGGGCTACACGGACGGCGACACGGACGGCGTGCCCGCCTGCGAGGACTGCGACGACGGCGACGCCGGGCGCTCCCCGCTGCTCCCCGAGGTGTGCGACGCGGCCGACCGCGACGAGGACTGCGACGCGGTCGCGGACGACGCGGATCCCTCCACCAACAGCGCCACGCATTCGTCCTGGTACGCGGACGCGGACGCCGACACCTACGGCGACCCGGCCGACAGCACCGCGGCGTGCGACGCGCCCGCCGGACATGTTGCGAACGACGCCGACTGTGACGACACCGACGCCGCCGTGAGCCCCGCGGCGACCGAGCTGTGTGACGCTTCCGACGTGGACGAGGACTGCGACGGCCTCGCCGACGACGACGACACCGGCGTCTCCGGGGCGACGACCTGGTACCGCGACGCCGACGCGGACACCTACGGCAACCCCGTGGTCACGACGGCCACGTGTGATCTACCCACCGGCTACGTCACCAACGACGACGACTGCGACGACACGACCAACACGGTGAGCCCCGCGGCGACCGAGCAGTGCGACGCTTCCGACGTGGACGAGGACTGCGACGGCCTGGCCGACGACGCCGACGCGAGCGCCACCGGCGAGTCCACGTGGTATCGCGACGCCGACGCGGACACCTACGGCAACCCCGCGGTGACGACGTCCACGTGTGACATGCCGACCGGCTACGTCACCAACGACGACGACTGCGACGACTCCACCAACGCGGTGAGCCCCGCCGACACCGAGGTGTGTGACGCGGCCAACGTGGACGAGGACTGCGACGGCCTGGCCGACGACGCCGACGCGAGCGCCACCGGCGCGTCCACGTGGTATCGCGACGCCGACGCGGACACCTACGGCAACCCGGCCGTCACCACGTCCACCTGTGACATGCCCACCGGCTACGTCACCAACGACGACGACTGCAACGACACGACCAACGCCGTGAGCCCCGCCGACACCGAGGTGTGTGACATCACGAACGTGGACGAGGACTGCGACGGCCTCGCGGACGACGCAGACACCGCCGCCACCGGCAAAGGCACGTGGTACCGGGACGCGGACACCGACACGTACGGCAACCCCGCGGTCACGACGTCCACCTGTGACATGCCCAGCGGCTACGTCACCAACGACGACGACTGCAACGACACGACCAACGCCGTGAGCCCCGCCGACACCGAGGTGTGTGACGCGGCCAACGTGGACGAGGACTGCGACGGTTTGGCCGACGACAGCGACACGAGCGCCACCGGCAAGTCCACGTGGTACCGCGACGCGGACACCGACACCTACGGCAACGCCGCGGTCACGGCGTCCATGTGTGAGATGCCCACCGGCTACGTCACCAACGACGACGATTGCGACGACGTACACGACGATGCCCACCCCGGTGGCGTCGAGGTGTGTGACGACGACATCGACCAGGATTGTGCGGGCGGCGACGAGGAATGCCCGGTGACCCACTACGACGGCGCCTACTACGTCGACTCGGGGTACCACCTGAAGCTCTACGGGCGCATCACCGACGAGTGGTTCGGCGAGACCATGACCGCGGGGGACTTCAACGGGGACGGCGTCGGCGACCTGGTCGTCGGCTCCTCCCAGTACCGGACGGGCATCTACGAGGGCACCGTGCTCGGCTACTACGGCCCCTTCCCCACCGGCACCTCCCTCGCGTCGGACGTCGACTCCTTCGGCTACGGGGCCTCCACGCTCTCGGGTTCGGAGACCTTCGGCAAGCAGGTGTACAACCTCGGCGACCTCGACGACGACGGCAAGGACGACCTCGCGGCCTACTACGACTACGGCGACGAGTGGTTCTTCTACAAGGGCGGCGACGTGAGCTACACCGCCTACACGACCGCGGACCTGTACGTCTCGTTCTCGGGCTACGAATGCACGACCGTTTCGGGCGCCGGGAACGTGGCCAGCGCGGCCGGCAACGAGTGGCTCTGCGGAGAGGACGAGACCTCCGTGTGGCGCGGCACGGTGTACGTCCACTCGGGGTTCTCGGAGTCGGACACGGCCCTGGCCACGCTGACGGGCGAGAACGCAAACGACTACGCGGGCCGCGGCGTGGTGACCGGCGGCGGGGGCGACATCGACGGCGACGGGATCGACGACGTCGTGATCGGCGCGCCGGGCGCCGACAACGGCGACGTAGTCGACGCGGGCGCGGCGTACGTCGTGTACGGTCCCGTCACCGGCACGATCCCCCTGTACACCGCCGATCTCAAGCTCGTCGGTGGCGTCGAGAGCGAGGGCGTCGGGACGCGCATCCGGATCCCGGGCGATGTCGACGGCGACGGGATCGACGACCTGCTGCTGGGCGCGCCCTACGGGGGCCCGGAGGGCTACGCGAGGGGCGCCGTCTACCTCGTGACGAACCCGGCCTCCGGCGATGTCGCCACCCAGGCCGCCGGAACGGTCGTCGGCGGGGTCAACTACGACACCATCGGCGAGCGGACCCTGGACGCCGGCGACTTCAACGGGGATGGCGCCACCGACGTCCTCGTGGGCTCCGACGACAACGGCTCCACCTACGTCGCCTACGGGCCCATCACCGGCATGATCGACCTCGCCACCGACGGCGCGTCCTGGACCGGCACCACGCTGAACGAGTACGTCGGGTACTCCGTCGCCGCGATCCCCGACAGTGACGGCGACGGCAAGGACGAGATCGCCATGGGCGCCATCCTGCACGACTACACCACCGGCACCTCCAGCTACGCGTCCAACCGCGGCGCCGTCTGGATCTGGCTCGGCGAATAGCAGACACGACGCGCGGACCCCGACTCTCGCACTTCTGCACAGAGCGGGCCCGATTTGCGCGACGGTTTGAGCGGTTCCGCGCTGTCCGCCGCCGCGAGGACGGGCGAGGATGAAGGCACCTTCGGAGCCTCCATGACCCGCCTCTCCCTGCTTCTGCTCGCCGCCTGCTCGACCGGGGGCCTCGAGTCTCCCGACTCCACCTCCCCAAGCCACGACACCGACTCCGCCGATTGGGAGGCCGACGCCGACACGGACGCGGACTCCGACGCGGACTCCGACGCCGACTCCGACGCGGACACCGATGCCGACACGGACGCCGACACCGACGTGGACACCGGCGACACGACGGACACCGACGCGGACACCGACACCGACACGGGCGAGGCGGCGTGTGACGACACCTCGCCGGTGATCCTTTTCCTGTCACCCGACGACTCCAACTCGACCTCCTCCCCCGCCCAGGTGCGCGACGCGGTGCTCGACGGAGGGGCGCGGCTGAGCAACGTCCCCATCCGCACGTGGGAGTTCTTCAACTACTACGACTTCGACTACCCCCGCACCGACGACGCCGTGACCGTCACCTCCTCGCTCGCGCGCCTCGACGAGAGTCGCTTCGTGCTCCAGATCGGCGTCGCGAGCCAGACGGTGGCGGTGGAGGAGCGCGAGCCGCTCAACCTCGTGCTCGCCATCGACACGTCGGGCTCCATGGGCGACGCGATGAGCACGGTGCGCGACATCGGCGAGGCGATCGCGTCGAGCCTCCGCGAGGGGGACACCATCTCCATCGTCGAGTGGAACACCACCAACACCGTGCGGCTCGAAGCACTCGACGTGTCCGGCCCCGACGACCCCGCCCTGCTCGCGGCCATCGACGCGCTCGAGACCAACGGCGGCACCAACCTGGACGCCGGGCTCGAGGCCGCCTACCGCATCGCCGCGCGCACCTTCGACGACACCCGCATCAACCGCGTGGTGCTCATCAGCGACGGCGGCGCCAACGTCGGCATCACCAGCAGCGAGCTCATCGCCGCGCACGCGGGCGCCGCCGACGAGGAGGGCATCTACCTCGTGGGCCTGGGCGTCGGCACCGCCACCTCCTACTCCGACGAGCTCATGGACACCGTGACCGACCTCGGCCGCGGCGCCAGCCTCTTCATCGGGTCGCGCGCGGAGGCCCACCGCCAGCTCACCGACGATGCGTTCCTGCGTGTCATGGACGTGGCGTGGCGCGACGTGGCCGTCGAGCTGGACCTGCCGCCCGGCTTCGCCATCGAGCGCTTCTCCGGCGAGGAGTACTCGACCGATCCGCGCGAGATCGAGCCCCAGCACCTCGCGCCCGACGACGCGATGGTCTTCTACCAGACGCTCACCACCTGCGCCCCCGAGCTGGCGAACGACGACGCGATGCTGACGGTCCGCGTGACCTACGAGGACCCGATCACCTCCGCGCGGCAGACCACCACCACCACCGCGCGGCTCGGCGATCTGTTGGGAGGTGACACGCGTCTGCTCGACAAGGGCGCGGCGGTCTACGCCTACGCCCAGGCGCTCGAGGCTTGCCAGGTCCGCGCCTCGTCCCAGTGGCCGTCCCTGCTCGCCCCCGCGAAGGCCGCGTTGGAGCGCGCCGAGGCCGCCAACCCCGGCGACATCGATCTGGTCGAGATCCGCGATGTCATCGAGGCGATGGGCGGATAGCCGAGGCCCATGCTCCTCTCCCTGCTCCTCTCCGGCTGCGCCTGGCTCACCGACAAGGAGCTGGCGCACATGCGGGACAAGGACGGGGACAAGGTGCCCGTGTGGGAGGATTGTGACGACGAAACGGCCTCGATCGGCGGCAAGGCCCCGCGCTTCGAGGACCTCGACGGCGACACGCTCGGCGGCGCCGCCATCGAGGCCTGCGCCAATGAGGGCGTCGCGGACGCTGGCGACTGCGACGACACCGACGCCGACGTAGGCGGGCCCGTCGACTGGTATCCGGACGCCGACGGCGACAGCTACGCGGGCGCCACCCCCACCCCCGAGTGCACCGCGCCCGGGGCCGGGTGGACGTCGGCCGCGGGCGAGGACTGCGACGACAGCGACGCGTCCGTCGGCGCGCCCTCGCTCCGATACACGGACGCCGACGGAGACGGCCACGGGGCCCCGGAGACCGGCTTTCTCCGCTGCCCGGACGCCGGCACCACGCCGGACGCCGCCGACTGTGACGACACCGACGCCGCCACCTACCCGGGCGCCCCGTACGACCTCTGCGAGGGCACCGACGCCAACTGTGACGGCCTCCGGGACGTGGAGGCGAGCTTCCGCGACTACAGCCTCGCCGGCCCGGGCGACACCGAGGCCCCCGTCGGGCTCGGCGCCTCGCTCGCCGCCGGCGGGATGGACGGCGCGGGCGTCACGCTCGTGGCGGGGGCCCCCGACGCGGGGCGGGTCCTCCTCTTCACGCTCGAGCGCGGCTACCTCCAGACCACCGCCCAGCGCTTCGCCTCCATCGAGGGCGAGGGCTTCGGCACCGCGGTGGCGCTGGGGGACGCGTTCGTGGACGAGGTCGGCGCGAGCGACCTCGTCGTCGGCGCCGCTGGTTGGGCGGGGGGCGCGGGCCTGGTGGCGATCATCGACGTGCCGCCGGGCGGGGGCGATCTGGACGCCTCGTCCGCGCGGGTGACCTGGGAGGGAACGCCCGGCGACCGCGTGGGCAGCGCCGTGACCTTCGTGGAGGGCGTGCCCGGCTTCACCTCGAGCTTCCTCGTGGTCGGCGCGCCGGGCGCGAACGGCGGGGAGGGCGCCGCCTGGATCCTGGAGCTCTCGGCGGCCGGGATGGCGGGCGCCTACGGGATGGACGACGCCACCTATGCGCTCACCGCCCCGGGGGGCGGCGGTGCCTTCGAGCTGGGGACCGCCACCGGCGTATATGCCCATCCGGAGGGTGGGGCGTTCGTGCTGACGACGGCGCCGGGCTTCGACGGCGCGTCCGGGCGCACGGACGCCGGCGCCGTGTTCCTCACGGGGTACGGCGGCGCGGACGTGCTCTCGGGCGCCGTGCCGACGTGGGTCGGGTCGCGCGCGGGCGAGCGCGCCGGTGCCGCCGTGGCCGCCGGGGACCTGACGGGAGACGGTGTGAGCGAGCTGGTGGTGGCGGCCCCCGAGGCCACCTGGGAGCTCAACGCGCGGGCCGGCGTCGTCTACGTGCTCGACGGCAACGAGGTCGTGGAGAACACCGGCGCCACGGACCAGGAGCTCGCGAGCGCCCTGCTCGTCATCGGCGGGGACGCCGAGGGCCGCGGGCTCGGGCGCTCCCTGCTCGTGGCCGAGGCCACCGAAGGCGCGCCCGACGGCACCCAGTACCTGCTCATGGGCGCCCATTTCGGCGCGTGCGAGGACTTCGGCGCGGTGTACCGCTGGGTCCCCGTGGACGACGGCGCGTCGGGCCGGCACGCCGCGGGCGAGGCCCAGCGCCGCCTCGCGGGGGACGCAGGGAGCGGCCTCGGCGGCGCGCTCGCGAACGGCGGGCCCTACGGCGCGGGTGACCTCATCTGGGTGTCGAACCCCGACGAGGCCCGCGTGTCCGCGATGACCTTCTCCAGCGAGCGCTGACGCGCCCTACCGGTAGTCCCTACAGGTAGTAGAAGTAGTACAGGTAGCTGCTGCCGTCGGAGATGGGGCGCGCGAGCGAGACGTTCTCGGAGTTGCCCGTGACCCAGTCGCGCCCGCCGTAGTTGAAGGCGAACTGGATCCACTCGCCCTCGTAGTTCATGTGAACCACGTTCTCGAGCGCGAGGGGCGTGCCCTCGTAGTCGTAGTAGTAGACCTCGGAGAAGCCCCACTCGTAGTCGAACGTGCCGTCGACGTACCCGTCCTCGAAGAACTGGTCGCAGTAGGGGCCGACCGCGCGGGAGTCCTCGGCGGCGCCGAGGTTGAACGACCAGTCACAGTCGGGGCAGCCGGCCGTGGCCCGGCCCTCGTAGGGCAGATCCCCCATGACCTCGCAGGCCCAGTCGCCACCCGTCACGCCGTACATGCCGTAGCCGAAGCTCGCGGACTCGAACGTGGTGCCGTTCACGGCGAACTCGGCGCGGAAGTAGAACTGGGCGAGGCCGGTGTCCGCGTCGGCGTCGGTGTCCGTGTCGGTGTCCGCGTCGGTGTCCGAGTCCGAGTCCGCGTCGGTATCGGCGTCCGTGTCGGAGTCCGAGTCCGCGTCGGAGTCGGCGTCGGTGTCGGCGTCGGCTTCGGGGGTGCCGGTCTCGACCTCGTCCTTTTCGCCGGTGGCACATCCGAGGGAGGCGATCAGGCCGAGCCCGACGACGGAACCGAGGAGGAGATGCTTGCGCACGATTGGACCCCAATGAAGCGGGCACCTTAGTGTCAATGCGGAGCCAGCGTCAAGTCTCAACGGTCAGCGCCTCGCAAAACCGTGCTTGCGCGCCGGGACGCCAGGCACGCCAGGCCGGGGCGCGCGGGGCGCGGTCGGCGCCGCTCGGGGCGACGGGCACCGCGCCCTACGTCGGTCGCCCAACCATCGTCCTCACAGTTCAGTGCACCCGAACGGCCCGACGCCGCCGTGACTGTCGACCAGGTACCAATCCGGATCGTCCCCCCACACCCAACACAACGCCTCGTCCTCCGTCGCGAGGTAGAACGTGACATCCGGCAGCAGCGCGTCGTAGAAGAGGGTGGCCTCCCCCGCCACGATGTCGTCGAGGCTGCTCACGCGGAGCAGCGTCAGGTCGGTGGCCTCGAACGGGTGGCACACCTCGTAGCCGTAGTCCGCGTGGTCGGCCGGGTCGTCGATGCAGTCCTCGCCGTACCAACCGTCGGTGCCGACGCCTGTCTCCGCCATGCCGAACCACCACGAGCCGGGTTGGGTGTTCGCGAGGTACATCCACACCCGGTAGTCGTCGGTGGTGAACTCGACGGTCGGCACCTCGTCGACCTCGCCGTCACAATCGTCGTCCCGGCCGCGGTCCGAGCCGAAGTGGCCCTCGCCCGCGTCGGGGTTCACGCCGTTGTCGTTGTCGTCGCAGTCGTACTCGCTGGAGTAGCCGTCGCCGTCGGCATCGACGGGATCGGTGTCCGCGTCGGTGTCGGCGTCGGTATCGGAGTCCGTGTCGGTGTCGGAGTCCGCGTCGGTGTCCGTGTCCGTATCGGCGTCCGTGTCCGTGTCCGTGTCGGCCGGCGCCGTGTCGTCGAGCGGATCCGGCTTGCTGGAGCGGACCGTGCCGGAGTCCTCCACGTCGGGCGTGCACGCGACGAGCGAGAGAACCAGGGACAAGGCGACGAACCGGCCCATGCTACTTCCTCCGCGGAGGGCTGTAGTCGGTGCGCGCGGGGTCGACCACCTCGACGTACGCCGAGGTCCACAACGTGTCGAAGTACCCGTCGAGTTGGGTGGCGAGCGGGGCGCCGCGGGCCACGATCCCGACGTTGCGGCTGCCGTAGAAGTAGTCGCGTGACAGGTTGCTGGTGCCGATCCACGACCACTGCCCGTCGACCGTGACGTACTTGCTGTGCACCACGCGCGCGAACGACACGAACCCCGTGGATGCCTCGGGGATCGCCGCGAACTTGACGGTGACACCCGGCACGCCCATCAGCGCCTTGACGCTGGCGAGCTTGTCGCCCGACTTGGACCAGTCCGCCACGATGAGCTCGACCTTGACCCCGCGGTTCGCGGCGGCGCGCAGGGCGTCATCCAGCGCCTTCCACTCGATCTTGTCGTAGCCGACGCGCTCGTAGGAGAGCGCCTGCAGCCGGATGCGGGTGCGCGCGCCCTCGATGGCGCCGAGCAGGTAGGGCAGATCCCACAGGCGCTCGTCGCCCAACAAACCGGTGGGGCTCGCGACGGGGGTGATGAGCGCGGTGCCGCCGCCGACGTTGACGGGCACGCCGTCCACCAGCGGGTCGACCACCGGGGCTTTGGCGAGCGCGTCGGCCACGGTCGCGCCGCCGGCCACGGCCCAATCGATGGCGAACACGCGCTCGTACACGTCGACAACGCGCGGTTCGTCGACGGTGAAGCCGAGCTCCTGCACGTGGATCAGCGAGCGCCAGTCGAAGTTCTGGCTGCCGACGTAGGCGACACGCCCGTCCACGATGAAGTACTTCGCGTGCAACACCCCGCCGGTGGTGGGCTCCAGATCGAGCTTGCGCACCTCGATCTGCGCGTGGGCGTTGAGCGCCGCGAGGGTCTCCGGGTAGGTCTTGGCGAACTTCGCGTCGGCCGCGAGCCGCACCTTCACGCCGCGGTCGGCCGCCCGCGTGAGCGCGCCCAACACGGTCTCCAGGCGGCTGCCGGGCTCGGTGGCGACGTAGAACTCGCCGAGATCGACCGACACTTTCGCGTTGTCGAACAGCCCCACCCATACCTCGGTGGCGTCGGGGATGCTGGGGTGGTCCAGCGTGGTCTCGATGGGCCAGCTCTCGACCAGGGTGAGCGTGCTGGTGGGCGCGGCGGGGGCCTTGGCGCTCTTGCTCGCGCGGGGTTTGGCGTCGGCAGTGCCGGCCGCGCCGGCGGTGAGGGCGAGGAGCAGGACGAGGGCGAGGCGGCGGGACGAGGACACGCGAGCTCCGGGGGGGCGGGCGGAGGGTATCCCGTGGGGTGGGGCGGGTGGTGGCTGCTCGCCTTCGAGTCGGGGGTCAGTACGTCGGCGAGCGATACACGTAGACCCGGCCGTCACCGTCGTCGTCGTGGTGGGCGGCCACGAGCAGATCGTCGAAGCCGTCGGCATCGAGGTCTCCGGCAAACTCCACCGCGGTCCCCGCGTAGCTGTCCGGCCCCTCTCCGGTGAACGTCGCGTCCGCCACGCTCGCCGCAATCGTCCCCGACAGCCCGCCGGCCGCAAGGAACAACCACACCTCCCCCTCTCGGTCGTTCGCCCTGATTCCGCCCACGAGCACGTCGGAGAGCCCGTCCCCGTCAACGTCCCCGTCCGACGCGACGTCGGAACCGAAGGAGTCGTCCGCGTCCCCCACCAGGGTGGCGTCGGCCCCGGCGACGCTGGCGATCCCTGACCACGGGCCGAGCACGATCGACACCGTGCCTGTGCCGAGCGCGCCCATCACCACATCGGCGTAGCCGTCTCCGTCGATGTCCCCGATCCCGCTGCACGGGCCCAGGAGAGCCGATGCCGTCGTGCCGTAGCGCTTGCCGTCCGCGGCGGAGAGGTCGGTCAGGGAGGACGAGAAGGGCCCTTCCATCAGGTAGACGGCACCGCCGCCGGAGCCGCCGGTGTCATCGCCGAACGCACCGATCAGCACGTCGTCGTAGCCGTCCCCGTTCACGTCCCCCGCGGGCTCGGCAGCGCTGGCGCTGTCGTAGGCGTCCTCCCCGCGGAACTCCGCCGCGCCGGCGTCGACGCGCGCCGCGCCGGTGATCGGCCCCGGCACGACCCACGAGGCCCCCGCCAACGTTCCGCCCCCGGCGTTCGCGGAGGACGAGGCGAGCAGATCGTCGTAGCCGTCGCCATCGGTGTCGCCCGCGGAGCGGCCACTGTTGAGCTCTTCGCCGGAGGCCTCCCCGTAGCGGACGCCGACGTAGTCCGTCCCCACGCTGACACTCGCCGACACCGGCCCGGGGATCACCCAGACGCTTCCGTCATTCCAGGATGCATGGCTGTCCTGGTATTCGCTCACGACGAGGTCCTGCGCTCCGTCGCCATCGAAGTCGCCGCTGCCGATTCGGTAAGCGGAGGCGCCGGAGGTCGTGACCGCCACGTCTGCGGAGGTATAGGCCCGCGTGCCGCTGACGGCTCCCGAAAAGATCCAGAGCTCGGTTCTGTCGGTGCCCCCCATCCCGAAATCGTCGTACCCATCCCCATCCACGTCCCCCAGGGGCGCCAAGCCGTAGCCGAGCGTCAGCGACCTCGATCCCGTGATGATTCCGTCCGCCGATCCCAGGGAATGGGCGCCCGACCAACCGCACTCCGGGCCGGCCCCGCTGCAGTCGTCGTCCACGCCATTCTCACAGATCTCCTCGGCGCCTGGACTCACGCCGCCGTCCTCGTCGTCACAGTCGTTGTCATTCGTCACGTAGCCGGCGGGGAGAGCGCATGTCCTCACGCTCGAGGCGGCGTCTCCGTAGCCATCGTCGTCGCCATCGACGTAGGAGGTCGTCCCGCTCGAACCGTCCAGGGACTCGTCGTCGTCGTCTACATCGCCGTCGCAGTCATCGTCCCGCCCGTTGCAGCGCTCGCTGGCCCTGGGGTTCGTGGCGCTGTTCCGGTCATCGCAGTCGGTGTCGTCCACGACGTGCCCGGGAGGCTGTTCGCACGCGACCAGGGGCGCCGCCGCATCGCCGAAGCCGTCGTCGTCGCCATCCTCGAACCAGGTGGAGGCGTCCGTGGCGTCCTCGTCGATCTCGGCGTCACAATCGTCGTCCCGATCGTTGCACACCTCGGGGGCCCCCGGGCTCACCTCTGCGTTCGCATCGTCGCAGTCGTCCACGTTGTCGGCGAACCCATCGGGAGCATCGCAGGCCTCCGTCGTCGTTCCGGTCGGGATGCCGTAGCCGTCCCCGTCGACATCGAGGAAGAACACCGTCTTTCCGCCTGGATTCGGATCGAGGTCGTCCGCCGCGCCATTACAATCCTCGTCCGTGTCCCCCGCGTCGCACACCTCGGCGACGCCGGGGTTGATCGCGGCGTTCGTGTCGTCGCAGTCGTCCTCCGCGGGGTAGCCGTCCCGGTCCGCGTCGACCGCGGTCTCGGGGTCACCGTCGCCGCCGCCACCAGCGCATGCGAGGGACATCACCCCGGAGATCAGGAGCAGGAGGGACAGGCGCACGGCATCCTCGGTTCCGCGGCGGGTAACCGCCTGACCAGCCTCGGACACATCGATCGGAGGGGCGTCGCCTCGGGTCAGGCCCCTGCCGCGTTCGCGACGCGATAGGGGCCGCCCTCCCCGAGCACCCATGTCGACCGTCGCCCTCCTGTTGCTCCTCGCCTGCACGGGCGCCAACAACGCCGATGACACCGGCAATGCCGAAGCTGACACCGACACCGACACCGACACCGACACCGACACCGACACCGACACCAACTCCGGCACCTGCGCGACCCTGACCGCTGGCGCCGACTGGGCGTGGAACGGCGCGTGCCCGCAGATGCCGACCCCGTGCGACATCGTCGTGAGCGGCTGCGAGCTCACCATCGACTACGCCGCGGACGGTGGCATGACGATGGGGATGCCCTACACCGCCACCATCGTCGGCGACACGGTCACGTTCGCGGACGGCGACACCGTGAAGGGCTGTGTCGGCACCCTCGAGGACCCCGACACCGTGTCGGGCGCGTGCGACGGCGGCTGCACGTTCACGTTGCGGCGGGGGTAGGCCGCTCGTCGGCGGCGCAGGGGCCGTGTCGCCGCGCGAAAAAGGAGTTGACGCTGGCCGGGATGATTCGATACTGATCGAATCATTCCGAAGGATGCCTACATGCCAGAAGCCCTGCTCTCGTTCTTCAAGGCGCTCGCCGACGGCAATCGGCTGCGGATCGTGGGGTTGCTCGCCCACCAGGAGCGGGGGGTCGAGGAGCTCGCCGCGGCGCTCGACCTGCGCGCGTCCACGGTCTCGCACCACCTGTCCCGGCTCGCGGAGGCGGGGCTGGTCAGCTCGCGGACCGAGGGCCACTTCCACCTCTACTCGCTGGACGTGGCCGCGCTCGAGGCCAACGCCCGGCGCCTCCTCGCGCGCGACGAGCTCCCCCGCCTCGCGGGATCGTCCGCGGACGTGGGCGCGTGGGACCGGAAGGTGCTCGCCGCGTTCACCGACGCGGACGGGCGGGTGCGGCAATTCCCGATGCAGCGCAAGAAGTTCGAGGTGATCCTCCGTCACGTCGCGGGGGCGCTCGAGCGCGGGATGCACTACTCCGAACGCGAGCTGAACGTCGTGCTGAAGCGCTATTCGGACGACACGGCGACGCTCCGCCGCGGGATGGTCGACCACGGGATGCTGGCGCGCGAGCCGAGCGGCGCCCGGTATTGGCTCGTCTGAAGTGTTGCGCCCACGGGCCTCGCATTCGGTCCGGGGTGCCGAGGAGCGGCACGAGCTCGGCACCGTCGTCACCGCTCGACCGGCTCCGCGCCGTCGAGCAGCACCTGGAGGGCGTTCTGGACGCGGCGAAGCGGCGGCAGCGCGATCGGGCGGATCTCGCCGCGGAGGAAGGTGGCAGCCGCGGCGGGACGGCGCCGCTCGGAGGCGCTCGTCGTCTGTCAGGCGGTGAACGGCGGCCCCGCCTCCGTGACCACCACGCGGCCAACATCGGCGATCATCCAAGGTGATCCCGCCTCCGTGACCACCACGCGCTCCCGGGCCGGTGCCCCGCGTCCTCCACCCCCGCACACCGGCGCCCGCCCCGACCCGCCCTCCCCGCCGCCGCAGCGGCCGCCGTCCGCGGCGGTCCGGCTGCCCAGCCTTGGACCGCCCCAACGGAGCGAACTCCGCGGTATCCGGCGAGCACCTCCGCGCACTTCTGCACACGCCCCCCCGAGTCCGCGGGATGGTTCGCGCGGTCTCGCGGTAGCGAGCGGGCACCGCTGAGGCGAACATGGGAGCGGAGGTCATCATGTTCCTGCTTGCGTTGTTTGGTTGTCCCGCCGCCCCCGAGATCGAGGAAGGAAACAACCTGTGTGGCACGATTGTGCAGGACGCCGGCGATCCCAACCCCACGGGCGTGGGCGTGTTCGAGGTGCTCGACGGCCGGGCGCCGTGCACGCAGGACACCGGCGGCGGCGGCGGTTGGTGGGGCGACGAGGTGGCGTCGCCCGTGCCGGAGGACAACTTCTTCCAGGCCGCCGTGCCGGTCGGCACCTACGGGGTCGAGGTCTACACCGACGGCGACTACGGCGGCTGCGCCGGCATCGACGTGACCGACACGACCACCTGCGCGGCGGACATGACAATCGAGCTCGAAGAGATCAGCCACGCCGACAAGCCGAACATCTACCTGTACCCCGAGGTCCCGACGCCCGTGCGGGTCGCCCTCCCGGCGTGGCAACGCATCACCGAGTCCGAGCCCCGCTACCCGCTCGACGGCTGGCGTGCCATCGCGCATCCCGACGGCGTGCTCGCGACCCCGGTTGGCCCGCGCGACTACTTCTTCTACGAGATGACGTGGGACACCAAGCGTTTCCAATTCGAGGAGGGGTGGTGTGTCCCCGGCCGCACCGCGCAAGCCTCCATCGAGAGCACGATGGAGGACCTCGGCTTCCTCGACAACGAGATCGCCGACTTCTCCGAGGCGTGGGACCCCACGTTCCCACGCGCGAAGTGGATGACCGTGTACCCCCAGTTCGACGACCTCGCGAAGCTCGTCATCGAGCCCGCGCCCGACACCCTGCTCCGCGCCTGGTTCGTCGTGACCGACGGGTGCCACGACGTGCGTGCGCCCCAGATGGAGCCCGTCGAGCGCATCGGCTACCACGGCTCCGAGTGGGGCGTCGTCTTCCTCGCGCCGCTCGAGCGCCCCGAGGTGATCGTGGAGGGGTGGCGGTGGTAGCGGTCACCCGCTCGTAGGGTGGGGTGGGCGCGTGGGGGCGCGGTTCCTCTGGGCGCGCCCTCCGCCCGCGGACGGGCGGTGGGCGGGCCCTTCCGGGCTCGGCGCGGAGCGCCTCGGTCGGCGCCCGAGCGCGCCGGACCGGCCGCGGGCGGACCCGCGGCCGCCCTCCAGGCCCCTCGCGCCGCGCGCGGGGAGCGTGGGGCGGGTTTGGCGGTGACGCGGCGGTCCCCCCGTGAGTTCGGGCCGTGCGCTGAACGCGGGGGATGGCGTTTCCATACCTATGCACTTCCCTCAGGCCTGAGGTTTAGCCACTTCGGCTCATTCCTCAGGTTCTCCGATCCCTTCCTGCGC
>JAZKFH010000029.1:0-12581 GCA_040386535.1 Myxococcota bacterium
CGACCCGACAGAACGGGCGTCAGTACCGGTCGTGAGGCGAGATCTGTCGGGTTTTGGCGCCGGGAGTTGCCCGCGGGGCCAGCGCCGCCGAGCGCCTCCTCGGCGACCCCAACACCGAGCGCCGACCACCAGCCGCCCCAGGGTCATGTGCCCGTGAATGCACGAATCCGGGAGTCATGTCCGATCGAACGCCGGATGCCTGGAGCTCCACCGTGAAAAGTGACGGTTGGTCCGTTTCGGCGCGAGCGCCGAGGAGCGACTTCAAGCCCCCACGCGTCACTCGAGGGAGCATGACTCAGGAAAACGTGCATCCACACCGGCATGACCCTCGGAGCGACCGTCGCTCCGGCCGAAGCACCCCCTCCACGCCAACAAACATCCCCGCGCCAGGTGCCGGGAGGGGCGGACGCGCTGGGCGCGGCCGGCTCGGCGCCGCCGGACGCCGCGAGGCGACCGGCCCGCCAGCGGAGGCCGAAGCCCGACCCCCGCACGGGACCGACCCGCCCGGGACACGCGCGCGGCAGCGCGCGGGGCGCGGGCCGGGGGGCGCCCGAGATCGCTCGATGCCGACGCGCCACCCACCCCACCGCCCGCCGCCCACGCCACGCGCCGAGTGACGACGTTACAGCACCCCATGCTCCCCTGGTCCGGCCTGCCCGTCACCGTCATGTCGACCCACATCGACATGTTCGGCCACGTCAACCACACGCGGTACCTCGAGTACATGGAGTGGGCGCGGTTCGCCTGGGCCGCGCACCTCGGCACGCCGCTGCCGGAGCTGGTGCGTGACCAGGGCGTGGGCCCCGCGATCATCCGTGCGACGTTGTCGTTCCGACGCGAGTGCCGCCTGGGGGACGAGCTGCTCGTCACCGTGCGGGCTGTGTCGGCGCGGCGCGGCATCGGGCGGCTGCACCAGGACATCGTCGACCGGCACAGCGGCGAGCGCGTGTGCGACGCGGAGATGGCGTTCGTGATGCTCGACCTCGCCACGCGCAAGGCGGTGCCGCTGCCGCCGTTCTTCCTCACGCAGCTGCCGGCGCAGGTGGCTACGCTGGGCGCGTGATCCGTCGCCCGCCACCGCCCGCGCTGGCCCCGTACGTCCGCTGCCTCTGGTACGCGGACGACACGGCCACCCGCTCGAGCGGGACCGCGACCCGCCGCGAGCGCGCGCTCCCCACGGGCGGCATGGATCTCGTGGTGCGCCTGTCCGACGCGCCCATCCACCTCTACGATGCGCTCGGCGACGAGGTGGGCACCTCCTTCGGCGCCGCGGTGCTCGGCGGGGCGCGCTCCAGCTACTACGTGCGCGACACGACGCGGCCAGCGCGCTCGGTGGGCGTCCACTTCCGCGCCGGCGGGGCCGCAGCCGTGCTCGGGCTGCCCGCGCCTACACTCGCCGAGCGACACACCCCCCTCGCCGATCTGTGGGGCGCCCGCGCCGCGGGCCTGCGCGACGTGTTGCTCGACGCCGGCACCCCCGACGCTGCGCTCGACCGCCTCGCCGCCGCCCTCCCCTCGCCCCGCCCGCTCCACCCCGCCGTCCTCCACGCGCTGGCGCGGCTCTCCGGCGGGAACGTGCGCGTCGACGTGGTCCGCGCCGAGACCGGCTACAGCAACCGGCGGTTCATCGAGCTGTTCCACCAGGCGGTCGGGCTCACCCCCAAGATGTACTGCCGCGTGCGGCGGTTCCAGGGTGCCCTCGTGCGGTTGGCCGCCGGGCCCACGCCCGATCTCACCGACGTGGCGCTCGGCGCCGGCTACTGCGACCATCCCCACCTGAACCGCGATTTCCGCGCCTTCGCCGGCATCTCCCCCGGCGCCTACGTACCGCAGTCGCGCGATCGGCTGAACCACGTGCCGATCGGGCCGCGCGGCTCGCCCCCGGCGCCAAGGTCACATTCGTCCAAGCCCGCCCCACACCGAACCGGCTAACGATCGGACACCCAACCGAGGTGCCCTTGTCCGTTCACGAGCTGTTCCCCCAACTCCGCGTCCACGCCGCCGCCGAAGCCATCACGTTCTACATCCAGGTGTTCGGCGCGGTCGAGCTGTTCCGGCTGGTCGAACCCGCGCACGACGGCGTCGCCACGCGCGTCGGCCACGCCGAGCTCAAGTTCGGCACGGCCACGATCATGATCTCGGACGAGTACCCCGAGTACGGCATCTTCGGGCCCAAGAGCATCGGCGGCGCGTCCTCGGGCCTGCACCTGCACGTCGACGACGCGGACGCCACCATCCAACGCGCCATCGACGCCGGCGCCACCCTGGTGCGGCCCGCCACCGACCAATTCTACGGCGAACGTTCGGGCACCGTGCGCGATCCGTACGGGCACGAGTGGTCGATCGGGCACGAGATCGAGAAGGTCACGCACGAGGAGATGCAGCGTCGGTACGATGCGATGTTCGTGAAGGCGGCGGAATAGCTGCTGGTGGGGCTGGGCGGCGCACGGAGCATCGCCCCCCCCACCTACACGAACGCCGGCAACACGAACAATCCAAACGTACACGCCGTCCCGAGCCCCCAAAGGGCGGTGCGCAGCATGTGGACATCCGCGATGTACGCCGCCGTGTAGCCGACGCGGGACACCACGTGTGTCACCGCGAGGATGGCGCTCCACTGCGGATCCGCGGGCGCCACGTGGCTCACGAGCACCGCGCAGGCGAACGCCGGGAAGCTCTCGAACCCGTTCAGGTGCGCAGCCAGCGCGCGCCGGCCCCACCCGACCAGCGCGGCCTGCTGATCGCGGGGCTGCCGGTTGTTGTAGCCCTCGGGACGCTTGCCCTGCGCCACGCCGACAGGGATCTTGGTCAGGAAGAGCAGGGCAAAGGCGATGGCGACACAGGTGAAGGGGACGGTCATGGCGGGCGCTCCGGGGGCGGGGCGCCAGCGTATCACTTCGCTCGGTCGCGACGGCGCCCGATCCAAACCAGGGCGAACGGACCGCGCGGACGCGGCCGTCGCGGCGGCGGGGGTGGCGGGGCGAACGTGTCTGCCGCCCGCGTCACCGCCACCCGCCCACGCTGCCCTACCGCCCGAGCAACCGGCCCAACACCGCGTCGACGGGCACCGTCCCGCGCACCGGGGTGCCTTCGAAGACCAGCGTGCCCGCGTTCATCGAGCGCGTCATCTCGTCGTAGAGGCCGGCCATCGAGGCGGACATCCCGAACGAGGTGAACATCGGCACCAGCGACTCGATCGGCGCGGGCACCACGGGGATGTCCTTGCCGAGGAGCGCGCTCACCGCGGCGCCGACCTGCACCGGGGTCTGCGCGACGGGGCCGGCCAGCTCGATCACCTGGTGTCCCTTGGGACCGCCCAGGAGCGCCTCGGCGGCCACGCGGCCGATGTCGGCGGTGGCGACGTGGTCGATGGGGCGATCGAGCGTGTAGAAGCTGGGGAAGATCCCCTGCTCCAGGGCGCCGAGCGAGCCGCCCCAGTTCTCCATGAAGAAGCCCGCGCGCACGAACGTGACGTTGGGCGCCACCGCGGCGATGCGCGGCTCGGCGTGGTGGAGCGCCACGATGGGGCCGGTGCCGGCGGGCAGGTGCGCCCCGACCGACGAGAGGAACACGACGTGGCCGGGCTTGCTGCGGCCGAGCGCCGTGACGATCGCGTCGACGAGCCCCTTCTGGAAGGCGGGCACGTCCGCCGCGCCCACGTTGGGCGGCACCAGAAGCCAGGCGCCCTCGGCGCCGGTGAGCGCCGCGGCGAGCGCGTCGGCGTCGCCGAGATCGGCCACGGCCACCTCCGCCCCCCGCGCCGCCCAGGGCGCACCCTTCGCGGCGTCGCGCACGACCACCCGCACCTTCCGACCCGCGGCGAGCAGCCGATCCGCGACCACCGAACCCGTATTTCCCGAAACACCCGTGACGACGAACATGAGATCCTCCCAAGGACGCCACCAAGATGCTCCGCCGCTCGCATGCACACCAATGGTCGCGCTACATGCGAACCATGAACCGCGTGCATGTCGACTTGAACCTGCTCCTGGCCTTCGAGGCGCTGCTGGAAGAGCGCAGCGTGACCCGCGCGGCCGCGCGCCTGGGCCTCACGCAGTCGGCGCTCTCCCACGCGCTCGGGCGCCTGCGCGAGCACCTCGGCGATCCCCTGTTCGTGCGCGGTCCGACGGGCATGGTGCCCACGCCCCGCGCTGACGCGCTCGCGGGTCCCGTGCAAGAAGCCCTCACGACGATCCGCGGCGCGCTCGACGCCCGCCCCTTCGATCCCGCCACCGCGCGCGGCGTCGTGCGCGTCGAGACCACGGACTACACCGCCTTCGTGCTCGTGCCCGCGCTCACGGCCCGCCTGCGCGCGGAGGCGCCGGGGCTCGATCTGCACGTCAGCACCACGCCCTCCGACGGGTTGACCGAGCTCGCGTCGGGCACCGTGGACGTCGTGATCACGCGCCCGCTCGTGGGCGACGTGCGCGGCGGGCTGTACCAGCAGGTGCTGCTCGAGGACCACTTCGAGTGTGTGCTCCGCGCCGGCCACCCCGCGGCCGACCGCCTCGATCTCGACGCGTTCCTGGCGTGGCCCCACGTGCTCGTCGCGCCGCGCGGCCAGACCGGCGGCGTCGTCGACACCGCCCTGGCCGCGCGCGGACTCACCCGCCGCGTCGCGGTGCTGCTCCCGCACTTTCTCGTGGCACCCCACATCGTGGCCGCGTCGGACGCGATCGTGACACTTGCTTCACGGGTGGCGCGTCGTGTCGCCGCACCACTCGGCCTGGTCCTTCGGCCGCCGCCGCTCGAGCTGCCCGGCTTCGCCATGGCGATGGTGTGGCACGAGCGCACCCACCGGGATCCGGCGGCGCGGTGGGTGCGGGCGCGGGTGGCGGAGATCGCGGCGGGGGCGTGAGGCGGCAGGTGGGAGCGCGCCGCGGACGGAAGACCGGCCGAAGTGACGGGATGGGTGCGCATCCCCCGAGTTCGGACGGATATACCGGCCGAAGTGATGGGATGGGTGCGCATCCCCCGGGTTCGGACGGATATACCGGCCGAAGTGACGGGATGGGTGCGCATCCCCCGAGTTGGGACGGTCGCGCCCCGCTTCCGTAGCAACGCGAGGACCCGGCGCGCCACCGCTTCGTTCGCGGCAACCCAAACGGCGGACCCGCACAAAACCACCCCGGCCCAGCGGGGCTGGAGGGGCGCCGCCTCGGCGCGTCGGCGGCTCGGCGCCGACCGAGCGCAGTGAGCCCGGAAGACACGCGGCGACGCGCGCCTCGCGCGGCGCGGGCCCCAGGCCTCCCCCCGAGATCCCCAAATCAGCCCCCGAGCCGCCCGTGCCAATACGCCGCTGTGAGTTCCCAGGACGGCACAGCCTCCCGCAACTCCCTCGCGAGCGCCAGGAACTGCTCGACCGCCTCGTCCGGCGTCGACGCGAGGCGCTGCGGCAACGCCACGACCGGGTCGATGTCGTGGGCTTCGTGACGACACACCAGGGTGGCGTCCGCACCTAGCCGCCAGAGGTCGTCGACCGCGCCGACGAAATAGCGCGGGCGGTGAAGGGAGAGGTGGACGGACAGGTTCCCGAGTCGAAGCTGCGCCACGACGCAACCCGGAGGCGCGCACAACGTGACACCCTGCACCCGACCCACTGTCGCACGACGCCGGGCGGCCTCCACGATGTCGACCAGCACCCCGTCGACGAGCCGGAGCGTCCCGATCCGCCGATCCAACTCTGCGTCGGTGCTCGGCCCGAACAGTGCCGGAAGCAACGCGCGCGCCTCCCCGAGCGGCACGCGCCTACCCCTACCCCCGTCGCAACGCATACAAAACCGCCTCCGCCTGCCGCTCCCGCGCCAGCGCGCCGTCGGACTCGCTCGCGTCGAGCAGCTCCTTTGCCATCGCGAGCGCCACCGGGTCGCGCGTGGCGATCTCGGCCGCCCACGCGAGGGCCGCGGCGCGCGGATCGGCGGCGATGCGGTGCACGAGGCCCCAGGCCAGCGCGGTGTCGGCGTCGAGCACGCGCCCCGCGAGGATGACCTCCTTGGCGCGCGACGGCCCGGCCAACCGCGCCAATCGTGTGGTGCCGCCGGCGGAGGGGAGGATGCCGAGCTTCGTCTCGGGCAGCGAGAAGCGCGCCGCGGGGCCGGCCACACGCAGATCGCAGGCGAGGGCGAGCTCGAAGCCGCCCGCCACCGCGGCGCCCTGGACGGCCGCGATCGTGACGACGGGCAGCCGTGCGAGGGCCGTGAACACGCGCTGGGAGCGCAGCTCGAGCGCGTCGAGGGGCGCGGCGTGCTTCATGGCGTCGAGGTCGGCCCCGCCGCAGAAGGCTCGCTCGCCGGTCGAGCAGACGACCAGCACTTTGTGGGCGGCCGCGAGCTCTTCGGCGGCGACCAGCAGGGCATCGAGGTGGGCCCGGTCATACGCGTGGGCGCGGTCGGGACGATCGAGCCACAGCTGGCCCACGTCGCCGTGGTGTTCGGTGCGGATCGGCATCCCGCCGAGATAACCTCCCGGAGATGTTGTTCCGCGTGGTCTGGGACCAGATGGAGGCCTGCCCGTACCTCCCCGACAAGGTCGCGCGCCTGCCGCTGCGGGTCCCGCCCCGCCTCCTCACCGCCGAGGAGCTCGACATTCGCCTGGAGCTCGGCGAGCGGCGCTCGGGCCGGATGGTGTACCGCACCCAGTGCCCCTCGTGCTCGGCCTGCGAGCCCCTGCGCGTGTCGGTGCCACGGTTCCAACCGTCGGCCTCCCAGCGCCGAACGTGGCGGCGAAACGACGGTGTGGTGCGCCTCGAGGTGGGCCCGCCCGAGGTCTCCGAGGAGCGTCTCGCGCTGTACAACCGCCACAAGATGGAGCGCGGCCTGGCCCGCACCGACGAGCCCCTGGGCGCCACCGGCTACCGCGCGTGGCTGGTCGACACGTGCGTCGACTCCAAGGAATTCCGCTACTTCGTGGGCGACAAGCTCATCGGGGTGAGCATCCTCGACCTCGGGCGCACCGGCGCGTCGAGCGTGTACCACTACTTCGATCCCGACGAGGCCCGCCGCTCGCTCGGCGTCTACTCCGTGCTCCGCGAGATCGCGTGGTGCGCGGAGATGGGCCTCGATTGGTTCTACCTCGGCCTGTACGTACGCGACTGTGTGCACCTCTCCTACAAGGGCGCCTACCACCCGCAGCAGCGGCGGATCGCAGGGGTGTGGACCGACGTTGTGGACCCGATCGAGTGAGTTTTGGGGCAGGGGCTCCGCCCCCGCAACGCCCCGGAGGCAGGGACACGTAGTTGTGGCGATGCCCCCCCCGCCGGCGTTCAGGGCACGCACGTCCAACGCCGGAGGCTGCCGTCGGCGTGGGCGGTGAGGAGCCAGCGGCCGTCGGGGTCGACGGCGAGGCCGGTCACGTTGTACGCGCCCGGCGAGGCAGCCCAGCCGAACCCGACGTCGCCCGCCGCTCCCAGGCCGATGCCCGGAGACGACGACCACGCGTAGGCCGAGCCCGTGCTGCCCGCCGCCTGCGGCGTTCCGACGAACGTCTGGGTCGACGTGAGCAGCGCGCCCTCGGCGTCGAACGCCGCCAGCCAGGCGTAGCTCTCGGGCCCGCCGATCACCCAGGCCCCGCCGTCGGGGCGCGCGACCACGTCCACGGCGTCCCCGAACACGGGCACCTCGGTGTCGGTGCGCGCGGCGCCGTCCGACAAGGCCACCGTCGGCACGCCGGTCGCGTCGGACGCGGACCAGTAGCCCTCGGCGGTCCGGCCGACCGCTTCGGCGTCGGAGAGACCGAGGGCGGCGTCGTGCGCGATCGCCGCGCCGTCCCAACGGAACGGCGTGCCCGTGGTACCCCCGAACAGGCCGGCGCCGTCCACCACCAGCGCGGTGATGCGCCCCTCCGCGGTGCCGGTGCCGACCGCGGCGCCCGTCTCGCGGTCCAGCAGGCGCAACGTGGTGCCGTCGCCCACCGCCACGGCGCCGCCGGGGAGCGCGAGGCCCTTGTAGCCCTCGTCGGCGGTGGTGGACCAGCGCTCCGAGAGGTCGCTCGCGGCCGCGGCCGGCGCGGGGAGCGCGAAGGTGTGGAGCGCCTCGGCGCCGAGCTCGGTGCCTCCAACGAGGACCACGAGCGTGCCGCCCTCCCACACGATGCGGCCGGGCGTGCCGGTCACGCCGGGGAGCGCCCTGGACCAGGTCTCCGTGAGCGACACCCCGCTCGGCACGCAGGCATCGAGGAGCTCGTCGTCCGCGGGCACGTCGGTGTCGGTGTCCGCGTCGGTGTCCGCGTCCGTGTCCGCGTCGGTGTCGGCGTCCGTGTCCGCGTCGGTGTCGGCATCCGTGTCCGCGTCGGTGTCGGTGTCGGTGTCGGTCTCGTCCGGTCCGCGGCCGGTGTCGGTGGCGGTGTCAGCAGGCTTGTCGGTGGTGGTGCAGGCGAGGAGCAGGAGCAGCATGAGAACCTCCGCACCCACTGTCGCCCGGCCCGCTGGCGGAGGGAATCCGAGAGATCGAGTCCTCACCGTTCGGCGATTCCGAACAATCTTCACGCACGCCGCGGAGACCTGATCGCCCAGGCGCGCAGATCCCATCGAACGTTCCAGGCCATACGTTCGGACCCGCGTAGCGACGCATGCGCCGGCAGCTACGGGCCGTCGCGGCGCCCGCGAACCAAAGTACCGAACGGCGCCCCCTCGTCGTCGGGCGCCGCGATAACGCGGCGGATGTCAACCAACGGTTCGATCGACGGGCCGCCGCTGCTCAAGTTCCGTCGGGTGCTCGGCGAGCAGGGCATCGTCGCGGCGCTCCGGCTCCTCAACTCGCGGGCGCCGCACCGGTTCACCGGCCTCTACCGGTACGACGGCGAGATGCTGCGCAACCTCCACCTCGTGGATGCGTTCGACCCCGAGCTGGTGCGCGGGGCGGACGTGGCGATGGAGGACGCCTATTGCGCCGTCGTCCACGAGCGTCGCCAATCCATCGCGTTCCGGGACGCCAAGACGGCGCCGGAGGTGACCTGGCGGCCCGGGAGCCCGGTGGTGTCCTATTGCGGCGTGCTGCTCACGGATGGCGACGGCGCGGCGTTCGGCGCCCTGTGCCACTTCGACGTGAAGCCGTGTGACCGGCCGGCCACCGAGATGGAGCTGCTGGAGAACGCTGCGCCGATCCTGATGGCGGCGCTCGAGGCGGCGCGCTGAGCGGGAAGCGAGAGCTGGAAGAGGGTCATCGTTGGCTTTCGGCAGCGCCACCGTGGTGGAGCACCACCGAATAGCCCACGGCCACGGTGTCGCCGGGGTTCTCGTACCCATGGCGCTGGTCGCCGCGGAACACCACGACGTCGCCGGGGCCGAGCTCGAAGCGCGCGCCGCCCACGGTGAGGGCGATCGCGCCGGACTCGCAGGTGAGGTACTCGCGGGTGCCATGGGTGTGGGGAATGCCGGCGAAGCGGCCGCCCGGGGGCAGCTCGAAGCGCTCGATCTCGGTGCCGGGCAGCGGCTCGGGGAGGAGCCGGCGCACGCGCGCGTTGCCCGGGGTACGCGTGGGGAGGCCGTCGCGGCGGTACAGGCGGGCCTCGACCGCGCGCTCGGCGAGCAGCTCCTCGATCCCGACACCCAGGGCTTCGGCGGCGGCGGCGAGCACGGTGAGCGTCGGGTTGGCGTCGCCGCTCTCGAGGTGGGTCCACGTGGCGCGCGGCAGGCCCGCCTTGCGGGCGAGCGCGGTCTGGGAGAGGCCGCGCGCCTCTCGGAGCTGGCGCAGGTTGCCAGCGAGGTGGGCGGCGAGAGGTCCCGGCATCCCTCCGCTGTAACTTCGCTCGGCGATCGGGCAACGTATTGGCCGATCGGCATCCTCGACGGGCGGGGGCGAGAACATTGGGAGGGCAATCCGGAGCTCCGAATGTCCCCCAGCTCGCTTCCCACCTTCCACGGCGCCATCGTCACCGGCGCCAGCCGCGGCCTCGGCGCCGCCTTCGCCCGCGCCCTCGCCGCCAGCGGCACCCGCGTCCTGCTCGTCGGCCGTGACCGTGCCGCGCTCGACATGGTCGTGGCGCGCATCCGCGCCGACGGCGGCGACGCCCACGCCTTCTCCGCCGACATCGCCGACAAGCACCAGACCCACGCCCTCGCCGCCGCCGCCGAGGCGCTCGTGGGCCCGGTCGATCTGTTGATCCACAACGCCAGCACGCTCGGCCCGCTCCCGCTCCGCTCGCTGTTCGAGTTGGCGTGCGAGGACCTCGCCGACGTCCTCGAAACCAACCTCGTCGGCCCGTTCCGCCTCACCAAGGTGGTCGCCGGGAGCATGGCGCTCCGGGGCCGTGGCACCGTGCTCCACATCAGCTCCGACGCCGCCACCAACGCCTACCCCGGCTGGGGCGCGTACGGGGTGTCCAAGGCGGCGCAGGATCACCTCGCGCGGAGCTTCGCCGCGGACTCCGAGGGCACCAACATCCGCTTCCTCTCGGTCGATCCCGGCGAGATGGACACCCGCATGCACGACGACGCCATGCCCGGCCTCTCCGACGCCGACCGCGCCGCGCTCGGCCACCCCGACGACGTGGCCCGTCGCATCCTCGCGTCCCTCGGGAGCCCGTCGTGACCGCGCCGCTGTCCGGCCTCGCCGCCGCCACCCGCCCCGGCCTTTCCCGGCGGCTCCTCACCTTCCCGGCGTTGACCCTCCACCCCTTCGCCGCCCTCCCAGGCCTGCTCGCCCCCGGCGACCTGGTCGTGGTCAACGACGCCGCCACCCTGCCTGCCTCCCTCTCTGGCACGATGCGCGGGCTCCCAATCGAGCTGCGCCTGTCGGGCCAACGCGCGGACGGCGCCTGGGAGACCGTCGCGTTCGGCGCCGGCGATTGGCACGTCGACACCGACCGGCGCGGGGCGCCCCCCGAGTTGGTCGTGGGAGACCACGTGCGCGTCGGGGCGCTGATCGCCGAGGTCGTGGAGGTGCCCCACCCGCGGCGGCCCGTCGTGGTGTTCGACGGCGGCGGCGATTTCTGGCACGCGCTCTACCAATTCGGGCGCCCCGTCCAATACCGCCACCTCGATGACACGTTGGACATCTGGGACGTGCAGACCGCCTACGCCGGGCCGCCCTGGGCCGTCGAGCCGCCCTCCGCCGGGCTCGGCCTCACCGTCGCGCTGATCGCGGCGCTGCGGGCGCGCGGTGTCGAGGTGGCCGCGCTCACCGAGGCGGCGGGCCTCTCCGCGACGGGCGACGCCGAATTGGACGCCGCCCTGCCGTTCCCCGAGCGCTACGCGGTGCCCGCGCGCACGTGGGAGTTGGTCGAGCGGGCGCGCGGCGCGCGGGTGGTCGCCGTCGGGACCAGCGTGGTGCGCGCGCTGGAGACGGTCGCGCGGAGCGGCGTGCTCGCGGGCGTCACCGACCTGCACCTGTCCGCGACCAACCCGGTGCGCGTCGTGACCGGCCTCGTGACCGGCGTGCACGCCCCCGGCACCTCCCACCACGCGCTGCTCGACGCCGTGCTCGTGGGGAACAACCTGCCACGCGAGGGGCTCCGCGCGCTTGGCGACCGCGCGGCAACGCTCGGCCTGCGCGACCACGAGTTCGGGGATGGGGTGGTGATCCTCGGGTAGGCCGCGGTCAGTTTCCGGGGCCGCCGACGTGCGCTGTGTCACCCCCCGCTTCCGCAGCGGCCGCGTCCGCGCGGTCCGGCTGCCCTGGTTTGGATCCGGGCGGATGGACCGCGCGGACGCGGCCACCGCGGGGCGGGGTTGCCGAGGGGGAGGGTCCGGAGTCATGCCCCAGCGAACGCGCGTTTTCCGGAGTCATGCCCTCCTGAACGCCGCTTCCGGCGCGTCTCCGCTCCTGTCCGCACGGACCAAGCACGGTTTTCCACGAGGCGCGCGGGCTCCCTTGGCCCGATCTGCTCATTCACGGGCACATGACTCGCGCAAACGTGCATTGGCAGGGACATGACCTGCTCTCGCCCTGGTCGGGGGCGTCCGCCGGGTCGCCGCCAGCGCCCGAGGGATCCCTCCGCGTCCCGGCCTCGCAGCGGCGCAGTTCTCGAGCTCGAACTCGGCATCCAGCAACGCGCCACCTGACCGACAGGCCCCGGGTTGTGGGACTCGCGTCCAGCCGGCGCCCACGCGCTACACCCCCCCATGTCCCAAGTCATCCGCGTCTACCTCAACGGGTCCCGCCTCCCCGATGTCGCGGTGTGGCAGGCCGGCCTGACCGCGCACGGCTTCGCGTTCGTGCTCGACCCCTCCGTGTCGCTCCCGACGCACGAGGGCTACCTGCCCGTGACGTGCGAAGGGATCGAGACAGGCTTCGAGTTCTACCTGGATCCGGTGTCCACCGCCGAGCTCGCCGGCGGGCGGGACCAGAGCGCGACCTTCCGCTGGGGGAGCGATCCGCACGCGCTCGTCGCCGCCTCCGCGTGCGCCGCGGTCTTGACCGCGCTCACGGACGGCGTCTTCTTCGACGCGGAGGGCGGGGAGGTCGTGCCGGCGGAACAGGCCTTGGCGGACGCCCGGGCAACCCGTGACGAGGGCCTGTGGCCCGCGGATCTACCGCCCGTCTCCCCACCCAAACCCTGGTGGAAGTTCTGGTAGGCCCCCCTCCTCAGTTCTGACGTTTGATCACTTCAGGGGAATTCCGAGCCCCTTCCGAGCGTTCTCCAGT
>JAZKFH010000030.1:0-34715 GCA_040386535.1 Myxococcota bacterium
TCTACCGGTGGGCAGGACTGGGATTGGAGTGGGTGGAATTGATGGGACGGGACACCGTCGGGGGACCGCCTACGGCTCCGAGCTCCCGGAAGGTGTGCTCGAGGACGACGGCGCCGACCGTGGGCTCATGTTCGCCTTCGTCGGGGCGCACCTCGGCCGCCAGTTCGAGTTCGTGCAGTCCGAGTGGGTACAGGGGGGCGATTTTCTTGGGCTCGGCAACGTGAAGGATCCCCTCGTCGGCGCCAACGACGGCAGCGGGACCTTCTCCATCCCGACACGGCCCATCCCGCGGCGCCTGACGGGCCTGTCGCAGTTCGTCGTCACACGCGGCGGCGAGTATGCGTTCATGCCCGGCCTCGGGGCGCTCCGCTGGCTGGCGGACCTGCGGACGTGAGCGGGCGCTCGTCGACGAAGCCAGCCGCCCCTACGGCACCGCGTCATGCACGAACGCCCGTGCGTCCGCGTAGATGGGGCCGTCGCCGTAGAGCATGCGGTAGGTCAGCCACGTGGACATGACGCGCTTGACGTAGTGACGGGTCTCGCGGAAGGAGATGGTCTCGACGATGAGATCGGTCGGGGCGTCGGGGCGCGCGGCGAGCCAGCGGTCGGCGTTGCCCTCGCCCGCGTTGTAGCCGGCGAGCGCCAGCGCACTGTTGCCCTTGTAGCGGGTGTGCAGGGTGTCGAGGTACCAGGCGCCGATCTTGAGGTTGGTCGGTACGTCCCAGATGTTGGTCGAGCTGTACGACACGCCCATGCGCTTGGCGCAACCCGACGCGGTGCCGGGCATAAGCTGGGACAGGCCACACGCGCCGGCGTGGCTCTTGATCTTTGGGTTGAAGTTGGACTCTTCGCGCACCAGGGCGTGGAAAACGCGGGCGTCCCAACTGAAGCTGCCGGCGGCCGCCTGCACGTCGTCCCAGTAGCGGTTGGGGTAGGCCTGGCGGAGCACCTTGTAGGGGTTGGGGCCGAGCACGTCGGGCGGGTGGTTCTTGAGCCAGGCGCGGAGCCGATCGTGGGCGTACAGGAAGCTGCCCGAGTCGGTCATCAGGCCCGTGAGGATGGCCATCTCGGCGCCGGTGAGCTCCTCGTCGTCGAGGGTGTTCAGCTCGGTCAGCGCGTCGGTGACGAGGCCGACGCGGGCGAGGCCCATCGCGTTCTGGACGGCGGGGCGCGCACGGAAGCTGTCGCGGACCTGCCAGGGCGCGTCGTCCGCGTCCATGACCGGGCGGGTGAGCGCCGCGGCGCGCTCGGGGGCGAGCTCGGCGAGGCGCGCGGAGGCGAGCAGGCCGTAGTAGTGCCAGGGGGCGTCCGTCGCGACGCGCGCGAGCCCGTCGATGGCCGCCTGGAGCGCCGCGGGGTCGGCGGTGCGCTTCTTGGTGTCCGTGATCGAGGGCCACGCGCGCCAGCGGGCGCCCCAGTAGCGGGCCGCGAGCACGTCCGTGGGCGAGGCGGAGAGCGGAAGCTCGGCCGAGGCGCGGTCGGCCCAGCGGATGGCCTCGGGGGTGTCGCCGTCGAGGAAGGCGCCGAACGCGAGGCGCCACGCGCTCTCCGCGGCGAGATCGCCCTCGGGACGGGCGTCGTAGCCCTTCGCCCACAGGCGGCGCGCCCCCGCTAGGTCGCCCGCTTCCTGCATGGCGACGCCGCCGAGCGCGTACCCGTCGTCCGCCATCGAGTGCGCCGGGTAGTGCTGGGGGATCTGGGCGTACATGCTGGCCGCCGCGCCCCACTCCTTCTTGCGCTCGAGCGACTTGCCCGCGACGTAGAGCGCCTTGGCGCCGCGATCGTCGTCCTTGCCGACACAACCGGCGCCGAGCGGCCCGAGCACGTCGGCGGCGATCGTGATGTTGGAGAGCTTGTGCTGCGCGCGGCCGTACGCGTAGCGGTAACGACAGGCGACGGCGTCCTTCGTGCCGACCTCGGCGAGGCGCGGGCCGAGGAGCGCGGTGGCGCCGGCGAAGTTGCCCATCTCCTGGAGGCGATCGCCACGGAAGGAGAGGTCCTCGATCGAGGGCGGCGGCATCGAGGCGGCGGCGGCCTTGTCCTCGGCGCTGCCCGGGTAGCTGCGGTAGAGCCGGCGCAGGTACTCGAGCCCGTCGGGCGAGGTGACGCCGACCTTCTGCGCGAGCGCCCAGAGCGCGATCGACGAGCCGGGGGCGGGGTCGGGCCGCCCGATGAGGGAGAGGTACACCGCGCGCGACTCCGACGTACGCTCGGCCTTGCGATACGCCTCGGCGAGCGCGAGCGCGGCGCGCACCTGGATGGGGCCGTCCTCCGGGAGCTTCTCGAGCGCGGTGATCGCCTCGACGGGCTTGCCGTCGGCGAGGAGCAGCTCGCCCACCATCAGCTGCACGTAGGCGGCAGGCGCGTTGACGGCGGCGCGCACAGGCTCCAGGAGGGTGACGGCCTCCTTGGCGCGGTCCAGGCGGTCGAGTGTCCACGCCAGGACGAACGCGTGATCGCCCGTGAGGTTGCCGGGGAGCGTGCTGCGGTCGACCTTCTGGAGGAGCGGCAGCGCCGTGGCCCACTCGCGCGACGCGAGCGCGGTGGCGAGCTCCGGCGAATACGGCAGCGCCGACTTGAACGCGGTCGGCGCGAGCGTCGTGAACGGGCCGACCGGGGCCCGCGAGATCGCGACGGCGGGCAAGGACGCGGCGGCGCCGGCGGTGGTCGCGGCGGGCGGCGCGGGGGACTCCGCGAACGCGCCGGGGAGGAGGGCGAGGAGCAGCAGCACGGGGAGGTCCTGGGCGGGCAGGGAGGCGGGAATCTCGTGCTTAACGTACGACGGGCCGGACTCTTCCTCGGCGCTGCAACTTGACGTGACAAGGGCGGTGGAGGTCGAGGCACGGAGGCAGGGGCAGACGGACGGCGGAGGACCGCCGCCGCTGCGGAGGCGGGGCGGGCGGGGCGGGGCAGGGGGCCGGCGTCCCACCGGCACCTGGCGGTCAGGTCCCGAGTTGTGGGACTCCACGTCCCGTAAGTGGCCACCTGGCGGTCAGGTCCGGCGTTGCTGGAAACGGCGCGCGCCAGGCGCCTGGAAGGCGGCCGGCTCGGCGGCCGGTCCCCGCCCGTCGCGGGCGGGACCAAGGCGCTCGCGCCGCGCCTGGAAGGGGCCGACGGCGCCGCGTCCGCGCGGCGCCGGGGCGCCCGAGTGTCACGGAGCCGGCCGCGCCCCCGCCAACGGATCCGCGGGATCGACCGCCGCGACCTCGACCACCGCGCCGAGCAGCACGCGCAGGCCGTTGCGGAGGTTCTCGACGGAGATGTGCTCGCCGTGGCCGTGCTGGGTCTCGGCCTGCTCGACCGTGACCTCGAACGGGGCGAGGCCGTACGCGCGCACGCCGAGGGGGCGAAGGATGAGCGAGTCGGTGAAGCCGATGGACAGCGCGGGGCCGGCGACGGCGTCGGTGCGGCCGGCGACGACGTGACGCGCGAGTGCTCGGTAGAAGGGGTCGTCGGTGGGGCTCTCGTTGGCCTCGCGCTGTTGGAGCACGTCGAAGCGCACGAGCGGGTCGGGCACGAGCGCGCGGAGGCGGGCGAGCATGGCGGCGGGGGTGGTGCCGGGGAGGAGGCGGCAGTCGAGGTTGGCGAACACCTCGGAGGGCACGACGTTGGGCGCGAGGACGCCCCCTCCGGGCGCGCCGTAGCCGGTGACGTTGAGGGTGTCGGTGAGCAGCGCGCGGCCGGCGTTCTGGGCGAGGAGGCGGCCGAAGATCAGGCGCGGATGGCGCAGCGCGTAGCGGTACAAACCCTTGCGCGTGCCGCCGACGTTCCAGAAGAGCTCGCGCAAGGCACCGTGCATCGAGGGCTTGGGTTTGTAGGCGTTGAGCGCCTCGACGGCGCGCCCTAGCCTGGCGGGGGCGGACTCCGGGTTGGGGTTGGAGCCGTGGCCGGCGGGCCCGGTCGCGACCATGCGCACCCAGAGGAGGCCCTTCTCGGCGACGGAGATGCCGAACACGGTCTGCCCCTCGAAGAGCAGGTTCTTGATGCCGAGCCCGCCCTCGTTGATGACCTGGGAGCACCCGATGCTCGGCCAGTGCTTCTCCGCGATCTCGATCATGCCGGTGTTGTCGACCTCCTCGTCGGCCACGGCGAGCAGGATCACGTCACGACGCAGCGGCACGCCCAGGCGCGCGAGCTCGATCATCGTCATGGCCTGCACCGCGCCCAGGCCCTTCATGTCGAGGGCGCCGCGGCCCCACACGATGCCGTCTTCGATCGTGCCGGACAGCGGCCCCTTTCCCTCGGGCCAACGCGCGGCCTCGGCGCTCGCGACGTCGAGGTGGGAGAGCAGGCACAACGGCGGCTCGGTGTTGGCGCCGTCCAGCCGTGCGACCAGCGAGGTGCGGCCGGGGGCGTGCTCGATCTGGACCGACGGGATGCCGGCCGCTGCGAGGCGCGCCGCGAGGAAATCGGCGCCACGCTGCTCGTTGCCGGCGGGGTTGGTCGTGTCGACGCGGATGTAGTCGGAGAGGAGGCGGGCGGTCTCGTCGCCGGCGGCGGTCCAGTCGATGGGGAGGACCGGGATCAGGGCGGCGCTCGCCGAAACCCTGCCGGAAGGAGCAGCAGACGCGACGGACGCGGCCAACAGCAACGAGGAGGCGAGGAGCAAGCGGGCGAGCATCCGGCGCGTGTATCGCGAGCGGTCGCCCGTGGAGCGCTACTCCCCGCCCAGCCCGTCCCAGACGTAGATGGCGCCCTCCCGGACGGCGAGGGCGTCGTCGTAGGGGTCGCCCACGATCACGTCGGGCGTGCCGTCTCCCGTCACGTCCCCCGCCCGGTCGGGCAGGGTCTGGCCGAAGTAGCGCCCCGTGCTCGCGCCCGTGAACAGGACATCGGCGGTGAAGGCCGGGATCGAGCCGCTGACGGGCCCGTACCAGAGGGCGGCGGCGCCCCAGTCGTTGAACGGTGCTTCCCCGGACGAGCCGACCAGGAGGTCATTGACTCCGTCCCCGTCGAGATCGCCCGGGGAGCAGGCTTCGTCGCCGAAGTCCGTGGCCCTGGAGCCTCCGTAGAGCGTCGCCACCGCGGAAGTGGAGAGGAGCGCGCCACCGCCGTACACGTACAACGAGCCGTTGCCGTCAGAGCCTTCGCCATACACCCCCGCGTCTCCGTAGCCGTCATCCGTCACGTCGGTGAGGTCGTAGACGCCCATCCCGGCGGCGTCGCGGGCGGAGCTCCCGGTGTACGTGGCGTCCGCCGCGCTTGCCGACAGGGTGCCGGCGAGCGGCGCCGCGCCGCCGAGGAAGAGGTACGCCGCGCCGGGAGCGTTGTACTGGGCGGAGCCGAGGAGCAGCTCGTCGTTCCCGTCGCCATCCATGTCGCTCACGAACGAGACCGAGTACCCGAGCATCGCGGAGGCGGCGGCACCCTGGATGACCGCGTCCTCGGCCCCTGGGGCGCTGACACCCGACCGCCGCGTGGCCGACCCGTAGTACAGGTACGCGGCGCCCGCCGTGTTCGCCGCCCCGTCGTTGCCGTACGCACCGACCACGAGCTCCTCGGTGCCGTCCCCGTCGAGGTCCCCGCCCGCGGCGACGCTGTAGGCGAAGGCGTCGGCCGGCGCGACGCCGGTGAACGAAGCGACCTCCGGGGTCGACGCGATCTCGCCCGAGGACACGCGGCTGCCGCCGTAGACGAGGTAGGCCGCGCCGACCCCGAAGTTGATGCCGTGCGCGCCGACGAGGAGCTCGTCGGCCCCGTCGCCGTCGTGGTCGCCCGCGGACAGGGCGTAGCCGACGTACGACGAGGAGTTGGACACACTCCCGGTGAGGACGGCGTCTCCGGTGGCCGTGGCGGTCCCGGACGCGCCGAGCGGTCCGTACCACACCGTCGCCGCGCCCGCGGTGCTGGACGGAACGTCGTAATGGTACATCCCGCCGGACAGGTCTCCCACGCCGTCCCCGTCGAAGTCCCCGACGGCGAGGGCGCTGCCCATCTGGTCGCTGGTGGTCGGGCCGGTCAGGCGGTAGTCGGCGGTGTCCGCGGCGTAGGTCGCGTCGAGCGAGCACTCCCCGAGATCGCCCGCGCAGTCGTTGTCGATGCCGTCCCCACACACCTCGGCGAGCGTCGGTGCCGCGAGCGGCTCGGCGTCGTCGCAGTCGTCGCGGCTCGTGGTGTACCCGGCGGGCGCCCAGCACGACATCGTCGACACGGACGCGTCGCCGGAGCCGTCGCCGTCGGCGTCCGCGTACCAGGCCGAGCCCACGCCTTCGTCGGTGGCGCCGTCACAATCGTCGTCCACCCGGTTGCAGGACTCCGCGCCCGCCGGCGAGACCGTCGCGTTCGTGTCATCACAGTCGGTCGGGTCGACCGCGAGGCCCGCCTCGCCTGGGTCGGTGCAGTCGGCGTCGGCGGACGCGACGGTGTCGGTCCCGGTGGGCCGATAGCCATCTCCGTCCCCGTCCGTGTAGCAGGACTCGCCACCGTCACAGTCGTCATCGTCGTCGTTGCCGACCGTCTCGGGCGCGCCGGGGTGGTCGGCGGCGTCGGCGTCGTCACAGTCCTCCGCGTTCGCCACCATCCCTGCCGGGGCCTCGCACGCGTCGAGCGTGGAGGCGGCGGACCCGTAGCTGTCGCTGTCGGCGTCGACGTACCAGGTTGTCCGGCTGCCGGGGGAGACGCTCGTGTCGGCGTCGTCCGCCGCGCCGTCACAATCTTCGTCGCGGTCCTCCGTGTCACACAACTCGAGTTGGTCCGGGCTCCTCGCCGCGTCGGCGTCGTCGCAGTCCTCGCACGCGGGCGTGCCGTCCCCGTCGGCGTCCGCGTAGCCCACCGAGCCGTCGCAGTTGGAGTCGACCGTCTCGGCGCACGACTCCTCGGCGCCGGGAAAGACCGTGGCGTCCGCGTCGTCGCAGTCCCCGTCCTCCGCCAGGAACCCGGCCGGCGCGGTGCACGCCACGACGGTGAGGGCGCCGCCGAACCCGTCCCCGTCGGCGTCGCCGTACCAGGTGGGCGTGTCGGCCGCGTCCACGCCGTCGTCCGCGACGCCGTCGCAGTCGTCGTCCACGGCGTTGCAGGTCTCCACCGCGCCGGGAAACACGTCGGGGTCCTCGTCGTCACAGTCCTCGGACGCGAGGTGCCCGTCGCCATCCCCGTCGGGGTCGGGGGGGGCGGTGTCCTCGACGTCGAACTCGATGCTCCGGGTGCAGGCGACGAGGAGCAGGAGCAGGGAAGCGCGGATCATGGGGTCTCCGAAAGGCGGGGAAGGCGGGCAGGGCAGTCGCGACGCTACTCGCCGCCCAGCCCGGCCCAGAGGTAGACGGCGCCGGCGTTGCGGTCGTACAGGTCGCTCCCGTAGTCGCCGATGACGATGTCCGGGGTGCCGTCACCCGTCACGTCGCCGGCCCGCGCGGGCAGACCACGACCGAAGTACCCGAAGTCGGTCGCGCTCAGGAACACGACGTCGGACGTGGAGGCCGCCAGGGAGCCGCTCACCGGGCCGAACCAGAGGGAGGAGGCGCCGTCGGCGGGATCCGCGCGCTCGTCGCCCGTGGCGCTCACGAGGAGATCGTTCGTCCCGTCGCCGTCGAGGTCACCCGGAGAGGTGGCGGCGACGCCGAACGCGTCGGACTCGGCGTCTCCGTAGAGGGTCGCCACCGCGGTGGTGGAGAGGCTCGCACCGCCCCCGAACACCCACAACACGCCGGTGCTGCTGTCGTATCCGGAGCCGTACACGCCCGCGTCGCCGTAGCCGTCTCCCGTCACGTCGGTCAGGCCGTAGACAGCGGCGCCGGCGTGGTCGAAGGAGGAGGTCCGGCCCCGGTACGTGGCGTCCGCCGTGCTCGCGGACATCGTGCCCGAGAGGGGCGTCGTGCTCCCCAGGAAGAGGTATGCCGCGCCAGCGGTCTCCTCCTGGAGGGCGCCGAGGAGGAGCTCGTCCAGCCCGTCTCCGTCCATGTCGCGCACGAACGACACGGCCCCGCCCAGGAAGGCGCTGGCGGAGACCCCTTGCACCGTCGCGGCCGCGGCCTCCGCGGAGGTCGCGCCCGACCGCCGAGTGGCCGAGCCGTAGTAGAGGTACGCCGCTCCCGTTGAGGGGCCTGCGCCGCTGTTCGTCGGGGCGCCGAGCACGAGCTCCTCGGTCCCGTCGCCGTCCAGATCGCCGCCCGCGCCCACGCTGTAGGCGAGGTTGTCGCCGGCCACGACGCCCATGAAGGACGCCACCCCCGAGGTGGAGGAGATGTCGCCTGAGGCCAGGCGGCTGCCACCATAGATGAGCCAGGCCGCGCCGGCCGAGCCGCTCGTCGAGGAGTTCCCGTACGTGTTGGCGAAGAGGTCGTCGGCGCCGTCGCCGTCGTGGTCCCCAGCGACGACGACGCCGCCGAAGTACATCGAGTAGTCGTAGCCGGTGACGACCGCGTGCGCCGAATCCGTGGCGGGCCCGGAGGCGCCGAACGGCCCGTACCACACGGCCGCCGCGCCCGCGCTCCGCAGGGGGCTGGAGTAGCCCTTCATCCCGATGGAGAGGTCGCCCGTGCCGTCCCCGTCGAAGTCGCCGAGGGCGATGGCGGCGCCGAACCCGTCGCTGTCTTCGGTGCCGGTCAGACGGTAATCGGCGGTCCGGGCGCTGTACGACGCCGCGAGATCACACTCCCCGAGGTCGCCCGCGCAGTCGTTGTCGATGCCGTCCCCGCAGTCCTCGGCGAGCGTCGGCGCCGCGAGCGGCTCGGTGTCGTCACAATCGCCGCTGAGCGCGGCGTACCCGGAGGGTGCCGAGCAGGCCTCGGTCGACGAGCTGGCGTCGCCGGATCCGTCGCCGTCCGTGTCGGCGTACCAGGTGGTCGTCAGCCCGTCGTCGATGACGCCGTCACAGTCGTCGTCCACGAGGTTGCAGGACTCGGTGGCCGCCGGGGAGACCGTGGCGTTCGTGTCGTCGCAATCCGTCGCGTCCATCGCGGCGCTCGCCTCGCCCGCGTCGGCGCAGTCGGTGTCCGCGGAGGCGAAGGTGGTGCTCGTCGTGGACCGATACCCGTCGCGGTCGCCGTCGCGGTAGCAGAGCTCGCCGCCGTCACAGTCCTCGTCGTCGTCGTTGCCGACCGTCTCGGATGCGCCGGGATGGTCGTCGGCGTCGAGGTCGTCGCAGTCGTCCGCGTTCGCGACGAACCCGGCCGGGGACTCGCAGGAATCGACCGTGGAGGCGGCGGAGCCGTAGCTGTCGCTGTCGGCGTCGACGTACCAGGTGGACTTGCTGGCTGCGGACACGCTCGTGTCGGCGTCGTCCGCCGCGCCGTCACAATCCTCGTCCCGATCGTCGGGGTCACACAACTCGGGTTGGTCGGGGCTCCTGGCCGCGTCGGTGTCGTCGCAGTCGTCGCACGCGGGCGTGCCGTCCCCATCGGCGTCCGCGTAGCCGACCGAGCCGTCACAGTTGGAGTCGACCGTCTCGTTACAGGACTCCTCGGCGCCGGGAAAACTCGTGGCGTCGGCGTCGTCACAGTCTCCGTCCACCGACACGAACCCCGCGGGCGCGGCGCACGCCGCTATCTGGACTGCGCCGCCGAACCCGTCCCCGTCGGCATCTCCGTACCAGGTCGGCATGTCCGCGCCGTCGTCCACCACGCCGTCGCAGTCGTCGTCGACGAGGTTGCAAACCTCGACCGCGGCAGGGTGCACATCGGGGTTCTCGTCGTCACAGTCGGCCGGGATGGCGTGCCCGTCCCCGTCGAGATCGGCGGCAGCGGTGTCCTCGGCATCCGGGGTGCGGGTGCAGGCGGCGAGGAGGAGGAGGATCATCGGGGCTCCGGGTGACACGAGGAGGCGAGGCGTTCGTCTTCGCCGAGGGCGCCGACGCCCTCCAGGACATCGAAATGGGGGAGCGCCGCGGCGCAGTCACCCGCCGCGACGTGGAGCCGCGCGGCCACGCGGCGCAGCTCGAGATCACGCGCGCCGGGCCACAGGCGGAGGGCATGCTCCGTGGCGGCGAGCGCGTCCGCGTCCCGACCTTCGGCGAGGAGCGCGCCGACACGCATGGCGGCCAGCTCGTTTGCGGCGGCGCCTGTGGCGTCAGGGCGGGCGAGGGCCGCGTCGAGCTCGTCGAGGGTGACGGCCGCGCTGGCTCCGCGCGCCTGCAACGCCCGGATGCGGCCGAGGGCGCCGGCGGCGGTGCGCGGGAGGCACGTGCGCGCCTGGTCGGCCACGAGGAGGACGGGGCCCCCGAAGGCGCAGTCCACCTCGACGCGGCCGTGGGCGACGGCGACCGTGGTGCCGAGCGCGTCGCGGGTGACGGTGAAGCCGGTGCCGACGACGCGCACGTCCGCCTCGTCGGTCACGACGGTGAGGCGCACCCCGCGCTCCGGCTCGACCTCGACGGTGAGGGCGCCGCTGGACCAGGCGATCTCGATGTGTTCGTCGCCCTGGTGCGCGTTCCCAGTGCCGTCGGCGCTCAGCTGCACGTCGGGAGTGAGCGCGACCTCGCCGTGGGAGAGGGGCACGTCGGCGATCGGGGAGGGCGCGCGGAGGGCGAGGGCGAGGGCGGCGGCCATGCCGACGGTGATGGCCACCACGGGCGCGGCGCGACGGCGGCGGGGCGCGCGGAGGCGGTCGCGGAGGCGGCGCTCGGTGTCCGGGCGGAGCTCGCCCGACGCCCGATATTCGCGGAGGAGGGTGCGGTAGTCAGCCATCGACGGGCAACACCGAGGCGAGGAAGCTCTCCTCGTTCTCAGCGGTGTTCGCGGGGCTGGGCAGCGGTCGTTCCATCACTCCACCTTGTCGGGACCACGCGTCCGGGATCACTCTCCACACGAAATACCAGCCCGCCGGCCGCCCAGGTGCGCCCGAGGCTCGCGATCGTCTCGCCGTTGCGCACGAAATCGACGGCCCGCAGCTCCAGGCCGCCCTCCGCGTAGAGCTCGACGCGGAGCCACTCGTTGAGGGGGAGCCCCCCGCCGATCGCGGCCAGGAGCGCGGGGGCCACACCCGACTGCGCGTCGGCGCCGCCCTGGCGGAACACGAACACGTCTACGGCGGGGCCGGCCTCGGCGTACAGACCGGCGGCGCCGGGGATCCGCCCCCCGACGAGCGCGGCGGCGCGCGCGGTGGTGAGGGGCTGGTCGGCCGGGGTGCGCGCGAAGCTGCCGGACACCGCGACGCCGGCGGTGAGGACCCCGAGGTGCACGTGCCCGCCGAGGCGCGCGCCGGGGGCGGGGGTGAGGCCGGCGCGGAGGGTGGCGGCGGGTCCGGCGGTGAGGGAGAGGGTGAGGAATTGGGGTTTGGTGGGGGGCTTCTCGGGGAGGGGCGTGGCTTGGGGGGCGACGGGCGCTTCGGTGGCGACGGGCGCCTCGGTGGCGACGGGCGCTTCGGTGGCGACGGGTGCTTCGGTGGCGGCGGGCGCTTCGGTGGCGACGGGTGCTTCGGTGGCGACGGGTGCTTCGGTGGCGGTGGGCGCTTCGGTGGCGGCGGGCGCTTCGGTGGCGGCGGGCGCTTCGGTGGCGACGGGCGCGGACGCGGCCGGGGGCGCCGTGCGCTCGGCGGTGGCGACGGCGGGCGTGTCCGTGGCGTCGACGGCGAGCGCGTTGGGATCGGTGGTCGGGGCACTGACGGCGAGGGGCGCGCCGTGCGCCTCCGGTGTGGGCTCCTTCCGCGGGTCGACTTGCTCGGAGGCGCGCGGGTCGAGGGCGGCACGGGCGGCGGATGCGGGCGGATCCACGGCACGTGAGGCAGCCGTCACGGGCGGAGCGACGAGGGGCCCAACGGCGGTGCGCGACGACGCGGGCGCTGCGCCGGATGGCACCGGCTGCCGCCTCGCGGGCGGTGCGGCGGGAGGGGCCGGGGGCGGCGTCGCGGAGGTGACCCCCGTCGGCACCCCCGCGCGTTCGGTGGCGAGTACGGCGCGCGGCAACGGCACGGCTGCCACCGGGCCGGGCGCGAGGAGGCTGGACGCGAGCAGCGCCACATCCTCACGGGCGCGCGCCGATCGGGGGTGTGGCACCCGCGCCGTGCGCGCACCGGTGGCGCCGGCCGCGGTCAGCACCCAGGTCTCGCCGTCGATGCGGACGCGCACCACCCCGCTCGCGCCGGCCTCCTCGACCAGCGCGAGCGCGGACTCCCAGTCGCCGGGCGCCTCGCCCGAGGGCAGCTCCAGCCAGGACGCGGCGTGGGCGAGGGCGACGAGCAGGAGGAGCACGGGCGGAGGGTACACCGGGTTTTCCGAGGTCGGCGACGCCGCGCGGGCGTTGGTCGATGCGGGGCAGCCGGACCGCGCGGACGCGGCCGCTGCGGCGACGGGCTGCCGGGCGCGGACGGCGCTCCGGAGGACGAGGGCGCCACGGTCGGGGGGCCGTCCAGCAACGGTGAGCCTGACGGTCAGGTGGCGGGTTGCTGGACGTCGCGTCCAGCAACGGCGGGCCTGACGGTCAGGTGGCGCCTTGCTGGACGCCCGCGCGTCGAAAGCGGTCACAACTCGGGAGGATGTCGAGGACGTCGGGAGTTGTGACCGGCCCGCGCCTCGAAAGCGGTCACAACTCGGGAGGATGTCGAGGACGTCGGGAGTTGTGACCGGCCCGCGCCTCGAAAGCGGCCACAACTCGGGAGGATGTCGAGGACGTCGCGACGGGATCAGCATAGCTCGGTGACCGCGCAGAGGTCATGCCCCATCGAACGCCGCGAAATCGAGGTCATGCACTCTCGAACGCCGCATTCGGCAGCTGCCACCACCGGCGCGCACGGACCAAGCGTCACTATTCATGTGTCATGCGTCGGTGGGGGCACGGATTCGTGCATTCAGGGTGACATGACTCTGGAAAACGTTCATTCGATGAGACATGACACCGGGTCAACCGCGATCGTCACGGCGCGACGCGAGTCTGCTCGAGCGCCTCCACGAGGCCCTCCATGTAGGTGGAGCACGGCCCGTCATACACCGGCGGCTTCCACGGGAGCACCGTCACGGTGCTCCGACCGTCCAGGCGCACTTGGGTCGTCGACACGGTGGGCCACGCGGTCACCGCGGACTCTTCGGGCCACGACGGAGACAAGAACAGGATGCTGTCCTGGAGGTGTGGCGACACACCCGCCAGCACCTCGCCCCACGTCAGCGCGGGGCGAACATCCACGCCGATCGTATGGGGCCTGTGTCCCCCCGGTGAGGGCACCGGCGTCGGAGGAAACGACGTGACAGACAACCCGGCTCGGGTGAAGCCGATGGTCCAATTGTCGTAGTCGCACCCCTCGAACGGCGGGAAGGCCGTGGCGGCGTCGACCAGGATGCGCACGTCCGCGCCGTGGCGGGCGACGAAGTAGAGCAGCTCCGTGACCCGGTCGTACGACGTGGCGGCGTCGAACGTCACGAGCACCGCGGCGCGGCGCGCGTTCGGGCACGACTCGGCCCAACGCAAGTCCTGGCGCAGCTGCTCGTGGAGGGCCTCGTCCGAGTCGAACGCGCGGCCCATGAACGCGCGGGCGTCCGGGCCGATTTGGAGCACGGCGAGACGGCCCGGCTCGGCGCCAGGGTCGGAGTACCACGCGCACGACGCCGCGATCGGCGGCCACACGAAGTCGGCGACGGGGACGGACCACCCGGCGCTCACCTGGAGGGCCGCGACCTCACGGGGAGGCGCCGGGGTACACGCGAGGAGGAGGAGGAGCAGCCCCATCCGAAGGGCTAACCCCTGGAGCGCGCCAGCCGGACGGAGGGCGGCCGCTGCGCGGCCGGTCCCGACGCGTCAGCGGCGGACGGAGGCGCTTTGCGCCGACCCCGGAGGAGGGCGCCGGCGTCAGCCGGGGCGCCCAACGTCCAACTCTCGGGGCGCGATGTCAGAACAAATGATCGAACATCAGATAGAACCCCCACTGCAACGCCGGCCCCTGGTCCGTGAGGTCGGGGCTCACGCCGGCGTCGACGCGGCCGACGATGCTCTCGCCCCAGATGGCGCGCACGCCGCCGCCGACGGCGGGGTGGATGGGGAGCGCGGGATCGGGGGCGGTGGCGTCGTCACCGGAGCCCCACACGGCGCCGAGGTCGACGAAGGGGACGAGCTGCCACCGCAGCTCCTGCTTGAGCGCGCGGTGACGCAACACGTCGAGGCGGAGCTCGGTGTTGGACACGGCCTTGCCCGGGCCGCGCCAACGGCCGAAGGCCACGCCGCGGAGGGTCTCGGAGCCGCCCATGCCCGGGATGGGGACGACGCCGCCCCAGAACACCATCTCGTAGAAGGGAACGTCGCCGAACAGCCACTCGGCCATGACGCGCTGCGCGACGACGACCCCCGGGGTGATGCGCCCCCAGCCGCGCGCGGAGACGAACGGGCCGCCGAACGTGTACGTGCCGGTCACGCCGCGGCCAGCCACCTCGAGCAGCCAGCCGCGGTCGGGAGTGACCTCGGGCTCGCGCGTGTCCCACAAGGCGCCGGCGATGAGCTGGACGCCGAGGCCGCCGTCCATCCCGACGGGTTGCTGCTCGGCGAGGAGGGAGCCCGGCGTGGCGTCGATGAGGCTGTACCGCACGTTGACGGAGCCGTAGAGGGAGAAGGGGCCCGCGCCGCCGTCGCTCGCGGAGAGGGCGTGCCGCACCGCCACCTGGCCGAAGGGCTGGATGAGCGAATAACGATAACGCTTGCGGTCGGGATCGTCGGGACCGGCGTCCTGGTAGGCGACCTCGCGCTCGGTGCCGTTGCCGATGCCCCAGTAGCCGTCGTTGAGCCACGCGCGGAGGGCGAAGTGGCCGGTGACGCGCATGCGCTCCTCGGGCCCGACGCCGACGAGATCGAAGCGGAAGCGGTGGTGGTGGTAGCCGTTGGTGGTGGCGAACAGGTGCACCACGAACGAGCTCTTGTACGGATCGAGGCCGGCGCGCGGCTGGATGACCTCGGCGCGGACGCCGAAGCCGAGCTTGTCGTCGGTGTCGTAGGAGAGGTTGGGGAGCACGAGCCACTTGAGCTTTTCGCGGGCGGGCGCGGGCTCTACGAGGGGCGCGGGCTCTACGAGAGGCGCAGGTTCGACGACGGGCGCGGGCTCCTCCGCACGAGCGGCACCGACAAGCGCAACGAAGGAGAGGAACGCGAGCACGAGCCCCGCTAACGCCCCACTCGCGGAGCATGGCTCCAACGTGTGTCGATCCGTCGACAATCGTTCCTCCTCCCTGGCATCCATGGAGCCCCCGGTTAGTCGCGCCCCCGCTCCAGGTTCCCCATGCGTACGACCGTCCTGCTCCTCCTGTCCCTCGCCGCCTGCGCCCCCGACGAGCGCGCCGCCCGCGACCTCGGCGGCCTCGAGGACGACGGCCGGACGGCCCGCGTGATGGAGGAGGGCACCCGCGACGCCTCGGGGGTGCTCGCGTTCCTGAACGACCCGTCGACCACGCTGACGCTGCTCGACATCGACGTGGCGCTCGACCGCCGCGCCGCCACCAACCTCATCGCGCATCGTGACAGCGATCCGTTCGGAACGATCGCCGAGGTGGACGCGGTGGCGTACGTCGGGGACAGCGCGCTCGCCGCGCTCCTGGCCTACGCAACGGCGCACGGCTGGGTGCCGGCGGGCGCCGACTACTACGGCACCGTCGAGGGCGTGGCGTTCACGTGGGACGAGGCGGTCGCGACGGTCGGCCTCGCCAACACTGCGACGCTGGCGGTGCTCGATGTCGACGTGGCGCTCGACAGCCGGGCCGCCAACGCGATCGTGGCCCAGCGGCCCTTCGTGGACGTGCAGGCCCTGGCGGGCGCGTCCTACGTGGGCGGCTCGGCGCTCGACAAGCTGCGGGTGTGGTCCGCGGCCGATGACGGCGGGTACAGCACCTCCGAGGCCGTCGCCGCGCTGACCTCCGCGTCGGCCGGGCTCTGGTACTCGAGCGAGTCCGACTACCGGCTCACGGTTTTCACCGTCGTGGGCGAGGGCGACAGCGCCGTGACCGTCGCGAACGCGAAGGAGAAGCTGGGCAGCGCCTACGTGGAGCACGAGGGCTACGAGACGCTGGCCGAGCGCGCCGTGGAGGAGCGTACGGTCGCGGACGTGTTCGACCGCTACACGGTGCCCGAGGACTGGTGGGACGAGTACAACGTCGAGCAGGCGCCGCAGTGGCAGGGGTTGCGGGCCATCTTCGACGAAGAGCTCTCCGACGTGACCGTCATCCGCTTCGGCCGCGCGCACAGCTCGGGCGGCCTGGTGGGCGCGATCGACGTGTTCGTGGTGGGCGCGACGGCGGACGGGGATCTCGTCGGCGTGTGGACGGTCGCGGTCGAGACATAGGCGCCCGGTCTCCGGCCGCTCGACGTCCTTGCCCCCGGGCCCCGCACGGCGTCCGCACCCGCCCCGGCATATACGCGCGCCCATGTCGTCTCCCGCGCGCTCCGCGACCCGACCGTTCGGCGCCCTGCTCCTGCTGCTCGCCGCCTGCTCGCCCGGTCCAGGCGCCACGCGGCCCAACGTGCTGTTGATCACGCTCGACACGACGCGCTCCGACGCGCTCGGCAGCTACGGCGCGTCCACCGGCGCCACGCCGCACCTCGATCGGATGGCCGCCGAGGGTGTGCGGTTCGACCGCGCCTATACCGTCACGCCGCTCACGATCCCGGCGCACTCGTCGATCCACACGGGGCTGTACCCGCCGCGCCACGGGGTGCGGGACAACGGGGACTTCTTCCTCGGGGACGACGCGACCACGGTGGCCGAGCGCCTAAGCTCGGCGGGGTACGCGACGATGGCGTCCGTCGGCGCCGAGGTGACCTCGCACCACTGGGGCTTCGCGCAGGGCTTCGACACGTTCTTCGACGACATGGGGCCGGCCGCCGCGGGGGAGGAGGGCGGCAACCGGTGGCGCGTGGAGCGGGCCGGCGAGAAGGTGGTGGACGACGCGATCCGGTGGCTCGACACCAACGGGAAGGGGGACAAACCCTGGTTCGCGTGGGTGCACATGTTCGACGTGCACCACCCGTACGAGCCGCCGGAGCCCTACGCCACGATGTTCGAGGGCCGCCCGTACGTGGGTGAGGTCGCGACGGTCGACGCGCAGTTCGGCCGGCTGCGGAAGTGGCTGGCGGAGAACGAGCAGCTCGACGACACGTGGATCTACGTCGTCGCCGACCACGGGGAGGGCATGGGCTCGCACGGCGAGACGCTCCACGGGGTGCTGCTCTACGACGCGACGACCCACATCCCGTTCCTGGTGCGCCCGCCGAAGGCGCCGGTCGAGGGCGGGGCCGTGGCGGGCGGTGGGCGGGTGGTGAGCACGCCGGTGAGCCTCGTGGACCTGGCGCCCACGATCCTCGGCGCCGTGGGCCTGCCGGTGCCCGCCGGGCTCGACGGGATGGACCTGGGCCCGGGCCTGACGGGGGAGCTGCCCGGGGGCGCCGCGCGCGCCGTGTACGCGGAGAGCCAGTACGCGTGGCATCACTACGGCTGGGCGCCGCAGAAGGTGCTCGTGACCAACGACCACAAGCTCCTCGAGTCGACCACGCCGGAGCTGTACGCCCGCGCGGACGTGCGCGAGAGGAACGACCTCGCCGGGGCCGAGCCCGCCCTGCTCACGACGATCAGGGACCGCCTGACCGGTCTGGTCGGCGCGATGGAGCCCGCCGCGGGCGCCACGCGGGCGGACATGAGCCCGGAGCGTGTCGCCCAGCTCGAGGCGCTCGGGTACCTCACGACCTCGGCGGAGGGGCCCGTCACCGACGGGCTGCCCGACCCGGTGAAGCAGCTCCCGGTGCTGGCGAAGCTGGAGAAGGCGCGCCGCGCGTTCCGTGACGCCGACCTCGCGATCGCGCGGGTGGCGGTGGAAGAGGCGCTCGCGGCCGATCCCGGGCTGGTGGAGACGCGCATCCTGGCCGCCAACCTGCTGTGGCGCGAGGGCAAGCTGGACGCGGCCTACGACGCCGTCGCCACGCTCGAAGCCGAGCGGCCCGCCTCCCAGACCAAGGCGATGATGGGCTCGATCAAGCTGCAGCAGGGAGAGCCGGCCGAGGCCGCCACGCTCCTGCGCGAGGCGCTGGCGATCGATCCGTACCTGGCGAACGCGTGGACCTCCTACCTGCACGCGCTGGTGCTCTCCAACGACCCGAGCCTCTCCGCCGAGGCGGCGCGCGCGCGGAGCCACCTGCCCGACTCCGCCGTCGCCATCGGCATCGCCGGGGTCGCGCAGGCGCTCCAGGGCCGCCACGGCGCGGCCGAGCTGCTCCTCAACGACGCCCTCGCGCGGGACCCGAACCAGCCCTTCGTCAACCACGCGCTGGGCCTGTCCCTCCGCGCGCGCGGCGAGCCGCTCCAGGCCGAGACCTTCTTCGAGGAGGAGGTGCGCCTGTTCCCGCCCGCGGTCGCGTCGCGCCGGGCGCTGGTCGAGATCTACGCCAGCCAGAAGCGCTACGACGAGCAGCTGGCGCAGCTCACGGCGCTCCGCGGCAAGGAGGCGCCCAACCCGGAGACGCTTCACTCCGTCGCGCAGGCGCTGTTCAACCTCAAGCGCTACCCCGAGGCGATGGTGGTCGTGGACGAGTGCCGCCTGCTCGCGCCCCGCTACGCGGGCTGCGCCGTGCTCGAGGCGAACGTGCTGAAGAAGCTCGGTCGCGAGGACGAGGCGCAGGCGGCCTACGCGTTGGCCGTGGAGCTGGCGAAGGCGCCGTAGGCGCGCCGCGCCCGCCTGCACGAGGCGCGGTCCCGCTTCCCGACGTGTGACCCAAAAAACGAGAGCGCCCGGGGAAGGCCCCAGGCGCTCGGTGTGTGCTCCCCCGCCAGCGGCGGGAGAGCTCAGGGGAGCTACGGCGTGGAGAGCGCGCCGCTGCCCGAGATCTCGATGGTGTACTCGTAGCCGGCCATCGCGTCGTCCATGGCGAGCTCGACGTCCGTGGCGCCGCCGACGGTCAGCTCGTACTCGACGAGCTCGGCGTCGCACTGCCCGTAGGAGGCCACGACGATCTCGTAGGTCTCGCCTTCGGTGAGGCCCTCGAGCTCGGCCGAGGGGCACGCGTACTTGATCGGGGGGAACGTGCACTCGAAGTTGTCGTCGGTGAGGACGACCGCGCACTCGTCGGCGCCGTTGACCCACATCCACGGGTCGAACGAGCTGGCGCTCGCCACCGTGTCGACCGTGACGGTCACCGGGTCGGCGCCGGCCACGAACGTCCAGATGTCGGTCGTGGACGAGTCACACGCGATGGTGGACGTGGCGGCGTCACCGCCGAAGCTCGTGGTGGCCGCGGACTCCGCGGCGGTCGAGCAGTACTCGTAGCCGTACAGGTAGGTCTGGACGCCGTCCGCAGAGACGCTCCAGGACACGTCGTCCCCGGTGCGGCCGAAGGTGCCCGAGCCGTACGGCGTACCGGCGTACGTGTAGCTGATGAGGCCGTAGTAGCCCTCGTAGCCGTAGTAGCTGTAGCGGGACATGAACACGTCGTTCATGTAGTAGGCGCCGTAGTACCCGTACACGACGTACTCGTCGGCGTGGGCCATCACGAGGTCGGTGTAGAGGTCGTCCGCGATGAAGGAGAACTTGCTGTAGTAGCCGGCGCAGTCGGCGCTGCTGTCGTCACGCGTCACTTCGGACGTGATCGCCACGGCGAAGTCGCAGCCTTCACAGTCGCCGGTGTAGGGCGTGCCGGTGAGGGTGGCCTCGAGGTCACACTCGGCCACGCCGTTCTTGCTCGTGGAGACCGTGACGCTGCCGGCGAAGTTGTACGGGGTCACGTCAACGTCGGTGTCCGTGTCGGTGTCGGCATCCGTGTCGGTGTCGGTGTCGGTGTCCGTGTCGGCGGGGGGGGCGGTGTCGTCCGCACCGTCGTCCTTGGGGGGGCAGCCGAGCAGGGGCAGCATGATCAACAGGCTGAACAGGGAAGTCGTGGAAAGGCGCATGGTCTCCTCGCGTGCGCAGGCCTTCTATCAAGTTTTTACAACCTGGGAAACCGTGACGGGTTGGAAACGCCCGTGACGCAACGCCGCGGTGTGGCAACATGGGGCCCGGAGGCCACGGTGCGCGTCCCTTTCACTCCGCTGTCCGTCGCCACGCCCCCCGTCTCGAGGGTCTCCTTGAACCTCGACGCGGGCGAGCTGCCCGATGAGCCCGAGGCCCTCGTGGTCGCCGCGGATCGGGTGAACGTGGCGTGTGGGGGCCACGCGGGGGACGAGGCGACGATGTGGACCACCCTGGTTCGCGCGCGTGCCGCCGGAGCGAAGGCGGGCGCGCACCCCTCCTACGTCGACCGCGCGGGCTTCGGACGCGTGGTGATGGACGTACCGACCGAACAACTCGCAATCGAGGTGCGCGATCAGTGCGCGCGGCTCGCGACGGTGGCGCGCGCCCTCGGGATCCCGCTCGACCACGTCAAGCCGCACGGCGCCCTCTACCACCGGGCGGCGGCGGATCCCGCCGTGGCTCGCGCGGTGCTCGACGGCGCGATCGCGGCGCTCGGCCCCGTGGCCGTGATGGGCCCCCCCTCCGGCGCGTTGCGGGCGGAGGCGGAGCGCCTCGGCTTGCCGTACCTGCGCGAGGGCTTCGCCGACCGGGGGATGGCGCCCGACGGGGCCTTGATCCCCCGCGGGGCCCCGGGCGCGCTGATCGTGGAGCCGGCGGCCGCGGCGGCGCAGGCGCTACGGCTGGCGGCCTCGGGGGAGTACGACACGCTCTGCGTGCACGGGGACGGTCCGAACGCGGTGGCCGTGGCCGAGGCGGTCCGCGCGGCGCTGGGCGGGCGGGCGTGACCGATCCGGAGGCGTTCGGGGACGCGGCGCTCGCCGTAGAGCCTCTCGGGGACGGCGCGCTTCGGGTCGCGCTCCCGCCCGACGTCGACCGCGCCGCCACCCTCGCGCGGCTGCTGGCGCTGCCCGGCGTGCGGGACGTGGTGCTCGCCGAGGCCCACGGCGCCGTGTACTTCGACGGGCCGCCGCCCCCCGACCCCGCCGCCGCGGTGGTGCGCGGGAGCACCGGCCCGAGCGGGCGCCGGGTGACGATCCGCGCGCGGTATGACGGGCCCGACCTCGCGCGGGTCGCGGCCTGGGCGGGCCTCGCGGTCGACGAGGTGATCCGTCGCCACGCGGGGCGCGCGTACGAGGTGCGGTACCTCGGCTTTGTGCCCGGGTTCGCCTACCTCGCGGAGGTGTGCCCCACGATCGCGGCGCCGCGCCTGCCCTCGCCGCGCCCCCGCGTGCCCGCCGGCGCCATCGGCATCGCCGCCACGCGCACCGGCGTGTACCCCTTCGCCTCGCCGGGTGGCTGGAACCTCGTCGCCACCGCGCTGGATTTTCACGCCTTCGACCCGGAGCGGGGCGCCGCCTTGCGACCGGGAGACCTCGTCCGCTTCGAGCCGGCGTGACGGGCGGCGGGGCCGCGCTCGAGATCGTCGCGACGCCCGGCATGGCGTGGGTGCAGGACGGGGGCCGCCCCGGGCGGATGGTGGACGGCGTGCCGCCCGGCGGGGCGCTGGTGCCGGAGCGGTGGGCCGCCGCGAACCGGGCGGTGGGGAACCGGGGCGAGAACGGCGGGGCCGCCGCGATCGAGGCCTTCGGCGGGCTGGTCGTCGCGGCGCGCGGGGGAGACCTCCACGTGGCCTGGGAGGGCGGCGGGACCGCGCTGCTGCGCGACCACGTCCGGGTCCTCGCGCCGGTGCCGGGCGCCCGCGTCACCTACCTCGCGGTCGCGGGCGGGTTCGACGTGCCGATAGTGCTGGGCGGGCGCGGCCTTCTCCCGGTGGCGGGCCTCGGCGGCGGGGTGGGCCGGCCCCTGCGCGCGGGCGATCGGCTCGCGGTCGGTGACCAGGGCGGAGCCGTCGCGACGGACGAAACGTTCTTCCCCTCGCCGGACGCGCCCATCCGCGTGCTCCCGGGCCCCGACCTGGCCCGTTTCGCGCCCGACGCGTGGGCCGCCCTGCTCGCCGCATCCTGGCGTGTGGGCGCCGCCTCGGATCGCGTCGGGACACGGCTGGAGGGCCCTGCCGTCGTCCGGATCGACAGCGACGTGGCGCTCTCCGCCCCGATGGTCCAGGGCGCGCTCCAGGTGCCCGCGGGCGGCGCGCCGATCGTGCTCGGGCCGGACCATCCGACCACCGGCGGCTACCCCGTCCTCGCCGTGGTCATCCGCGCGGATCGCGGCGCGTTGTTCCTGCGCCCGCCCGGCGCCGTCGTGCGGTTCGAGGCGAGGTGAGCCGCGCGCCTCACTCCCCGCACACCTCCGCGGCCGCCTCCGACGCGGCGAGGGCGGCCACCGACGCGCCGTGCGCCGCGGCCCGGCCCGGGTCGTTCGCGAACGAAGCCGAGGCGTCCGCGGCCGCCGTTCGGGCCGATGCGAGCGCCTCGGCACCGCCGGCGTGCGCCGCTCGGGCCGCGACGCGGGCGCCGCGACGGGGGGCGTCCGCTTCGGGGCCGGACCAGGCGGTGCGGGCGTCCGCCCAGGCGGCGGCGGCGCGCTCCCGGGCGTTCGAGCACGCCGGCAGGGGGCCCTGCGGCGTGGGGGGCCCCGTTGCCGCCTCCGGGGTGCCCTTGGCGTCAGGAGGCAGCGCGTCGGGCGCCGCCGGGAGGCCCGGGGGCCGCGCGGCTTCGGGGATGTCCGGCCACTGATCGGCGGAGGCCATCCACCGCTGCGGCGCGCGTGCCTGGTCCGAGTCGCACGTGTCCGACACGGGGCAGCTCGCGCCGAGCCCCACGTCGCAGCGCAGGTCTTCGTCGCGCGGCATGCCGAGCGCCTCGGCGGCGTGGAGGAAGTTCGAGATCGTGGCGGTGGGCGCCTTGCTATGGGCCAGCTCGCGCGCGATGGCCTCGAGGAGCGTGGTGTGGCGCGGCGCGCGCTCGAGCACCTGGGCGAGGCGCCGGGCGAGCTCTGCCGCGTCGGGGGCGGCGCCGGGGAGCGCCGGGTTGGCGAACGCCCAGGTGGGCCCGCACCCGTCGACCGCGGTCCACCCGGCCTCGGCGAGGCTCGGCTTGAGCCGCGGCCACGCGCCGGCCTCGGTGTTCACGAAGAGCCAGCTCGCGCGCCCGGCGATGTAGGGCCACTGCTCGGCCCAGGTCTCGCCGTCACGCCCGGAGAGCACGCGGTCGGTGAGCCCGAGCAGGTCGACCACGGGGTGGTCGTTGACGTAGGAGATGAGCCCGAGCTCCGTGTACGCGAGCGTGTCGGTGGGCCCCGCGTTCACCAGCGCCCAGGCGGTTGGGAAGGGCACCTGGCCGGTTGGAAAGGCCGTCCAGTGCGGGCTCTTCCAGGGCGTCACCAGCGGCGCCTCGATGCGCGCCGGGAGGATGTTCTGCTGGGCCTCGCCCTTGTTGCGGTTCAGGCCGTCGAGAAAGTAGGCGTTGGCCTGCGGATAGAGCACCGGGCCCGCGATCGCCGCGAGCGCGATGCCCGCGATCGGCGCCACGCGCGCCGGCACCCGCGCGATGAGCGCCTGCACCGCGAGCCCGAGCGCCGCGCACGCGGCCGGCCACGCCGGGACGAGCAGGCGGAAGTTCGCCATGAAGTCGCCGTTCTCCAGCACCGCCGCGAGCACCCACGCACCGAACACGACCCCGGGGATCGCGCGGCGGTCGCCGTTCCAGGCCCACAGGCCCGACACGCCCACGGTGGTCGTGAGCGCGAGGGGCAGCCACGGCGAGGGCAGCGTGAGGAAGCTCCACAGGTAGGCGAGGCCGCGGTCGGGCGGGAACTGGTCGACCTTGACGTGGAACGGGTTCGGCAGGATCTCGCCGAACCAAGCGAGCTTGACCGCCACGAGCAGCACGCCGAGCATCGCCACGATGCCGACGGAGATCGCCACGCGCCGCCGGTCGCCGCCGCCGCCGCGCAGGTGCCACGCGCCGAGGAGGATGGGGAGCAGCGCGGCGTCGGGGCGCAGCCAGGGCGCGAGGCCGAGCGCGGGCGCCGCGAGCAGCCACCGGCGCGGCTCCCGGAGCTCCGTGGCGTAGCGGGACCAGCCGATCGTGAGCAGGAGCATCACCGCCGGGGTCTCCAGCCCCTGGACCGTCCAGTGCGGCACCCACGGCGGGAGGACGAACGTGGCGAGCGCGATCCCGGTCGCGACGAACCCCAGCCCCGCGTCCCGCGCCCACGCCGCGAGGAACCCCACCGTCGCGACCGCGGCGAGCACGCCGAGCACCTGCGCCGCGGTGAGCAGGTCGCCCCCCGCGAACGGCGCCAGCACCAGGGCCCACCCGAGGTTGGTGAGCCCCTCCACGTGCTCGCCGTCGTTGAAGGTCATCCCGAGCCCAGCGGCGAAGCGGCGGGCGTAGCGGAACGTGATGTACGCGTCGTCGGTCCACGTGCTCAGGTAGTGGCCCACGTGCAGCAGGAGCAGCGCGGCGGCGAGCGGTCCGAGGGCGAGCTGGGCGCGTCTGATGGGGGCGGCTCCGAACGACGGCAACCCTACTCCCTTGGGCGAGCCGTGCGCCACCCGGGGGCGATTCCGCGGCCCGCCGCGGCCGTTACGGCTCCCGCGCCAGGTCGAACACCATCACGTCGGCGCTGCCCGCGGCCTTCCCGGACAAGGTGATCACGAGCCGCGCCGGCGCGACGAGCGCGTACGTGAGCTCGGTCGGAAAGTCGTGCTTCGGGTTGGTGAACACCGCCTTTCCGGGGGCGCTCTCCGCGGGCACGTAGCGAAACGACACCGTCTCCTTGCCACCGGGGAAGGGGGTCAGCGTCACGACGCCGTCCACGACCGCGAACCGCTCGAATTCGTAGCTCGTGGCCTGACCCGCCTCGATCGTGCGGCTCGCGGAGAGCACGAGCCCGCCGTCGCTGGTGGTGTAGGTGGCGTCGAAGATCGTGTCGGGGCCGAGGGGGCCGCGCCAGTGTCCGGTGAGGAAGGAGAGGCCGGCGAGCACGGCTGCCGGATCGGGGGCGGGCGCCGGGGCGGTGACGGGGGGCGGCGGCGGCGGTTTGCGCGCATGGGCGGCGGGGAGGAGCAGGGCGAGGGCGAGGGCGAACATGGGGGCTCCGAGTCCGTCGATCTGGCTCGTTCCCGGGCGCCGGCGCAAGGGCGGGCGCACGAACAGTTGTGAGATGATCGTTTGGTTTGTCGCTCGGCGTGAGCGTCTGGATTGTGTTGAGCAGACCTGACAAGGGAATGGAGATCCGCGGGCGACGGCGGGAGCGCGCCCATAAGCGACCGCACTCCCTGGCGACTCCTTGAAGAAATGCGCGCTCCTCGCGGTCACGCTCCCCTGGCTCGCCGCGGCGTCCTTCTCGGGCCCCACGATCCTCACGGGGAGCGCCCCGGGCGACTACTTCGGCACCCGGGTCGCCCACGCGGGCGACGTCGACGGCGACGGCTACCCGGACCTGCTCGTGGGGGCCGGCAACAGCACGGACGGGCGCGCCGACGTGTACCTGTACCTGGGCGGCCCCACCGGCATCGCAAGCACCCCCGCGGTCACCTGGACCGGGGACCCCGAGGAGCGCTACTTCGGGACGGTGCTCGCGGGCGGCGGGGACGTGAACGGCGACGGCTACACGGACGTCCTCATCGGCTCTCCCGGCGAGTCCCGGAGCACCATCATCGGCAGCGTGCGCCTGTACCTGGGCGGCCCCGCCGGCCCCTCGACGGTCGCGGACCGGACGTGGCTCGGCAGCGGGGGCTTCGACGAGTTCGGGACGTCGGTCGCGTTCGCGGGCGACCTGAACACGGATGGCTACGACGACATCGCCCTCGGCTCGCCCGGCTCCGCCAGCGGGTTCGGCTACGTGAACGTGCACCTCGGCTCGGCGAGCGGACCCGCAGAGACGCCGGACATCATCTGGACGGGCGCGGAGGTGTACGACGGCTTCGGCCAGGGCGTCGCCGGCGCGGGGGACGTGGACGGAGACGGCTACGACGACGTGCTCATCGGCGCCGACGGCTACGGCAGCTCCACCGGGCGCGCGCTCGTGTACCTGGGCGCCGCCTCCGGCCCGGCCGCGACGCCCGCCACGACCGTGGTGGGCGAGTACCCGTTCGACCAATTCGGGATGTCGGTGGCCGGCGCGGGCGACGTCGACGGGGATGGCTTCGACGACATCGTGATCGGGGCGCCGTTCGCCACGACGTTCGAGGGCCGCGCCTACGTGTACATGGGGTCTGCGGCCGGCGTCTCCGCCTCGCCCGCGATGACCTGGTCCGGCACCGCCGAATACGGGGCCTTCGGCGTGTCGCTGGCCGGCGTGGGAGACGTGGACGCGGACGGGTACGACGACATCGTCATCGGCGCGTACGGCGACGCGTCCTTCACCGGGGCCGCCTACCTCTACACGGGCTCGGCCGGCGGGGTCTCGGCGGCCGCCGCGGTGACCTGGACGGGCGAGACGGTGGAGAGCTACTTCGGGTGCTCGGTGGCCGGCCTCGGCGACCTCACGGGCGACGGCTACGACGACCTCGCCATCGGCGCCGTCAACTACGACGCGTACACCGGGCGGGTGTACGTGTACGAGGGGGCGGGCGAGGGTGACACGGGTGACACCGGGGATACCGGGGACACGGACGACACCGACGTGGACACCGATGACGCCGACGTGGACACGGATGACACCGACGTGGACACGGATGACACGGACGTGGACACGGATGACACCGACGTGGACACGGATGACACCGATGACACCGATGACACCGATGACACCGATGACACCGATGACACCGATGACACCGATGACACGGACGACACCGACGAGGACACCGACGAGGACACGGGCGACCTCGACACCGGCGACGTAGACGACGACACCGGCTGCGGCTGCGCCACCGGGAACGAGCGGGCCGCGGGCTCCCTCGCGGGGCTGCTGGCGGTGATGGTCGGGCTGCGGCGGCGTCGCGGCGTTACGACGACCCGATAGCGGATCTAGACCCGCACCGTCCGTACCCGCGACCCCCCGGTGAGCTCGAACACCTCGATGCGGCCGAGGTCGTCGGCGAGGGCGAGGTGGTCGGGGCCGAGGCGCGCGATGACATGCTGGGCCCCGGCGAGCTCCGCCGAGAGGACGAGCCGGTTTCCGGTGTACAGGAGCGCCGCGCAGCCCGCGTCGGTCACGCCCGTGAGGAGGAAGAAGGCGTCGGTCGCCGTCACCCCCTGGGGCGTGAGCGTGCCGAGCCCCTGTGGCATCGGCAACAGCGTGCTCAGCGGCTCCGCGCTGCCCTTGAGCTGGCGGCGGAACGGCAGGACCACGTCGGCGTTGACCCGGCGCGAGGGTTGGGCCTCCACGCGGGTTCCCGAGCCACACAACGTGGTTGTCGCCCAGTCGTCCTCGGGGATCACCGCGCGCTCGTCGAGCCGCAGGTTGGGGAAGGCGTAGCGCCACACCTGCCGCACGGCGCCGCCCACCTGGACCGCCACGCCGCTCTCGCCGCGGGTGAGCCGCTCGATGGGGCCGCCCGTCGTGACGCGCCAGAGCGCGGAGGCGCGGTCGGCGAGGGGATCGAGCGCGAGCAGGGCGTCGCCGTCGGCCACGAACCAGAAGCTGCCGTCGTACGTGTCGGCGAAGAGGCCCATCGGCACGTCGAGCCAGCGGGCGGCGGTGCCGGCGACGAGATCGAGGCGCGCGAGCCGGCACATCCCGGGGCGCCGCGCGATGGCGATGGCGCGGGTGCCGGCGTCGTGGACGGCGAGCGCGTCGCACGGCTCGTCGAACATCGCCACCACGCGGCCCTTGCGGTCGAGCACGCGGGCCCCGGCCTCGCCCAGGGCGACGAGCACGCGCCCGCGGGGCAGGAGCACGACATCGCGGACGGGGGTGGCGCCGCGATCCGTGGCGTCGACCGTCCATCGGAGGGGCTCGGTGCGGGCGCCGAGCGTGGTGGCGGCGGCATAGGTGGGCAGATCGGCGGCGAGCGCCGGATCGGCGGCGAAATCGCGGAGCAGGTTCAGCCCGTGGGCGGGGAGGTACCCGGGCGCGCGCGCCTGGTCCTCCACGAGCCGACGGAGGAGGGGGCGCGCGAGGGTGCGGGCGCCGGGCGAGTCGGCCTCGAGGAGGCCCCCGGCGAAGGCGCGGCGCAGGGCCATGTCCTCGGGGGACTCACCGGTGAGCAGCTCGCGTACCTGCGCGTGGACCTCTTCGAAACGCTCGGGGCTCACGACGAGCCGACGCGGCAGGAGCTGCACGCCGGCGGCGCCTCCGGCCGCGAGCGCATCGTCGAGCCAGCGCATCGCGAGCGGGCGCAACGTGGGCTCCGGCCAGCAGATCGCCACGGCGCCCGCGGGATCCCCGGCGGCCGCGAGGTGCGCGGCGTAGGAGGCGCGGAATGCGAGGCCGCGGTCCTTGTTGCCGGACTCGGCCGCGGCGGCCTCGATGACGGCGAGGCACGTCTCGAACGAGCCGGTGCGCCGCGCTAGCGAAATGGCGCGATCGAGCTTCCCCGCGCGCACCCAGAGCCGCGCGGCCACCTCGGGCTTGAGCTGTGCCGCCTCGGCGATCTCCGCGGCGGTCGCCCACTTCTCGTGCTTCTCCAGCAGATCGATGGCCTTCTGGTGGTCGCGGAGCAGCTCGACGAGCACGAACGCCGCCTCCTCCACACGCCCCTCGGCAACGAGCTTGTCCAGCGCGCGCTGGTACATCTCGCGCAGCAGCTTCATCACCTGGTCGTCCACGCTGATGGACGAGGTCAGGCCGCCCTGGGAGAGGCGCAGGGCGAGGTCGGCGCGCGGGGTGGGGAGGCCGAGCGTGGGCGGGAGCGAGGGGCCGAGGCCGCCGCCGAGCGGGATCGCCCGGCGCAGGGCGGCGTCGAGATCGCCCTTCTCGAACAGGTCGACCAGCTCGTTGAGGAAACGCCCGTGCTGCCGCCCGAGGAGCGGGCCGAGGAGCGGCGCCGCGAGCGAACGCGCCATCCGCTCGAACCACCCCGGCGTCGGGATCGCGGGGGGCCCGACGGCCCGCGCTGTGGCGTCCCCGCCGGTCCCGTCGGCGCCCGCGCCGGTCACCGTCCCGGCCGCGCGGCGCCGATCGAACCACCCCAGGATCCCCGCCGCCACCGTCCCGAGCCAGCCGGGCGGGGGCGGCGTCCCGCCCGTCGCCATGCGCGCGAGCTCCTCCTGAAACGCGACACCGGCGGAGTCGAGCGCGGGCTTGCCGAGGCGCGTGCGCACGTCCTTGCCGGGCGGCGCCACGATGGCCGCGGGCGGCGGGCCGAGCGGGAGGGTCTCCGCCAGCGGCGCGTCCACGCGGAGCCAGGACCAGGGCTCGGCGTCGCGGAGGGAGGTCAGGAGGACCTCGTCGCGACGGCCCTCACGGAGCCGGTGGAGGCGGCCGGGCGCGGCGGCGGCGAGCTCCTCGGGGGAGGGGGCCCACGCCCACAGGCCGTCCTTGGCCTCGACGAACGGTTGGCCCGGGGCCGTGCCACAGTCGGTCCGGCGCGGGGCCTCGAAGCGGACGAGCAAGCCCCCGTCGAGCTCATAGACGAGCGTGCCCGGGCGCCAGAGCGCAAGCGCAAGCCGACGCAGCGCCGCCGGGGGATGCCAGCGCGCGTCCAGCCACAAGGCGCGCACGAGGACCGAGCCGCGCAGCAGGGTGGGCGTCATGCGCCGTGCCGTTGGATCACGGGGGCGCCGGTGACGAACGACCACGCCTCGAGGAACCCCTCTTCGGTGCGCCACGCCACGATCGTGCCGTCCTGCGACAGGGTGGGCTCGATGGGGGTGCGCGGCGGGGTGATCGTGACCTCGGTGCCGGGGTGGAACATCGCGCCGGTGGCAGCGTCGTAGGTGACGGCGCGTACGTCGTTCCAGGCGATCGTGGCGATGCCGAGGATGGACGCCGACGGAAATCGAACGTCCGGCACCGTGAGGGGAACGAGCGGCCGCTGGACTAGGGGGCCAGACATCGGGATGCGCCAGGCGTGAAGACCCGCGGGGCCGCGCGTCATCAGCACGTCCTGCGCCACCCAGATCTGCTCGCCCTTGACGTGTCCCACCACGTGGACCGTCCGGTCGCGCCACCACTGCTTCACGACGAATCCGCCGGCCTCCCGCACGACATAGACCATGTGCAGGTGGTGCGCGAAGAGCAGCACGACGTCGGTGGCCTCGGCGCGGATGCGTTTGTCCTCCGTGGGAGAGCCGTCGATGGCGTACAGCGTGCCCGCCACGTCGAGGAAGAGCGAGTTCGCACCGATGGTGACGAGCGTGCCGGCGCCCAGGACCGGCTGAGGCGCGTCCACCTGGGCGGCCAGGATCGGGGACCCGTACCAGGACGGCCGGTAGTCTCCGTCCTTCGTGCGCGTGATAGTGATGGTGCGCTGCTGGTGGTAGCCGAGCGCGACGAGGGGCTCGTCCCACACCAGCGTGGTCTGCTTGGGCTTCGGGGAGCGCAGCACCGCGCCGTCGAACCCCCACGCGAAGGCGAGGCCGCCGCTCAGCAGGGCGACCAGCTGCGTGGTGCCTGGGACGAATCGGACCACGAGGGGCGCCTTGCCGTCGCGCGGGAAGGGGCGCCAGAGCTTGTCCGGCGGCGGGGGCGCGGGCGAGGACGAGGGCGAGGGCGAACGACCCGGCACGGCCGGCTCCGGGAACGGGTCGACCAGCAGCCGCCGGGTGATCGCCGGCGCCGGGAGGTCCAGCCGCACCTCGCCGAGGGGGCCCCCGCCGCGGGTCAGGCGCACGTCGACCGCGCGCACGTCGGGCGCGACCACCTCGGCCAACGCGAGCTGCAACAGGACGGGCTGGCCCGCGGTCGGCGCCAGGGCGACGAGCGGGTTCGGCGCGGGCGCCCCGATGAGCCAGAGCTCGTCGACCTCGCCGACGTTTGCGCGGGCGCGGACGATGTCCTCGGCGCTGGCGGCCTTCCCGGTGCGCGCCCCGAGGAAGGCCTGGATCGTCGCGCGGTCGACCCGCTCCTGGAGCACGCCGCCATGGACCGTGCCCCACGTGAAGTCGGCGCCCGACGCGAGCGCGCGCCGCCACAACACCACGAGCGCCGCGAGCTGCACGACGCGCGGCCCGCCGAGCTGGGAGGGGCCGCCGTCGAACAGCGCCACGCACCGCACGCCCTTCTTGCGGTCACGACGGTCGAGGCGCAGGAACGACTGCTCGCCCGACGCCGCGCGGCGGTCGAACTCCTCGGGCACCGCGTCGGCGAGCGCCCACTCGGAGAGCACGAGCCGATCGTAGGGGCCGCGGCGGTCGAGCCCGTCGTAGCCGTCGGGGTCGTCGCCGTGGGGGCGGGGCCGCGCGCGCACCCGGCCGATCACCAGCTCGAGCCGCCGCGCGAGGAGGCCGACGGGCTCGGCGAGATCGGGGGCGAAGCCGGCCAGGACGGTGGCCCAGGCGGCGAGCTCCGGGGGGAGGCTGCTCATGGGCGGGCCGCGGCGTTCTGGGGAGCGGCGCCGGGGGCCGTGGCGGGCGCGCCGTCGAGCCAACGCCGCACGAACGAGAGGGCGATGGGCCGCGCCGCGCCGAGGGGGACGCGGAGATCGGGGCCACGGAGCAGGGCGACGGGCGCACCACCCGCGCCCTCGGCGGCCTCCAGCCCCGCGAGCACGGCCCGCGCGTAGAGCGCCAGCGGCGCGTCGGGCAGCCACACGGTGGGGAACAGGAGGCCGGGCGCGTCGGGGTGGCGGCCCAGGTACTCGCAGCCGTCGGCCCATGGCAGCACGTCCGCGGGCCCGAGGATCACGAGAAGATCGGGCCCCGCCACCCCGCGCAGGTCGGGGCGCTCCGGGCCCGCTACGAGCACGCGCGCGAGCGAACGCGCGGCGGCGCCACGCGCGGCCACGGCGACCGGGACGAGCGGCGGCTCCGCGCTCCGCCAGCCGACGACCAGCGTGCCCGCGGCGCTCATCCGGAGCTCATCTGGAGCCGCTCACGTTGAGCACGTCACGGGCCCGACGGCGGGCCGAGCACGGCGACCACGTCGCGACGGAGCTCGGCGAGGGCCGGCGGATGCGCGGTGGCCGGGAACCCCGCGTCGATGTCGCGCGCGATGCCCTCGACGCGGCGGCGCCACGCGCCCAAGGCCTCGACATCGGCGCTCTCCGGGCGGGCTGCGAGCACCGAGCGCCCCATCTCGACGACCCGCGCGGCGCGCGCGAGCGGCCCCGACGAGGCCTCCGCGGCGGCGGCGGTCAACGTCTGGTTCGACGTGGCCGCGAGCAGCTCCCCGAGCGCCTCGCGCGCGAGCGACTGCCCCTCGGGCGTCTGCACCGCCCACACGATGGGCCACAGATCCGCGCTGGTGGCGGTGGTCCGCCCGTCGAGCACCGCCGCCGCGGCCACGAGCCGCTGCACGCGCACGATGCGACGATCGGGGAGCGTCACGCCGGCCTGCCGGAGGCGGCGCACCGCGTGGGCGAGCGCTGGGCGAGCCGGGCCGAGGTCGACCGCGCGCGCGGCACGGGCGAGCTCGTCGAGCGGGAGCATCCCCACGGCCTCGATGGCGGCGGCGCGCTCGATGGCCCAGCCCCCTTCGAGCAGGGCCTCGAGGAACGCGTCCCCCACGGGCTCGACGAACACGCGCACCAGGAACCGATCCGCGAACGCCGCGAGCGACTCGTCCTCCGGCAGCGCGTTCGACGCCCCCACGCACACGCGCAACGGGCACCGCACCACCGTGCTCCCGCGCCGGAACGTCCGCTCGTTCAGGATGCCGAGCAGCGTGTTGAGGATCGCGGTCGAGCCGAGGAACACCTCGTCGAGGAAGGCGAGCTCGGCCTCGGGGAGCATCCCCGTCGTGACTGTCTCGACCACGCCCTCGCGCAGCCGGCGCAGGTCGATGGGGCCGAAGATCTCGTTGGGCTCGGTGAAACGGCCGAGCAGGTACTCGAAGTACGCGCCGCCGAGGCCCCGCGCGACACGCCGGACGGCCTCGCTCTTCGCGGTGCCCGGCGGCCCGATGACGAGCACGTGTTCGCCGGCCACCGCCGCGAGCACGATGGCCTCGACGAGGCTCTCCCGCTCCACGAGGCCCGCCCGCGCGAGCTCCACCACGCGCCGCAGCGCGAGGACCGACGGATCCGCCGACCCGGCCAAATCGGTGTGCGCCATCAGAACGGCTTCGTGAGCGCCAGCCACGCGCCGAGCCCGGCGATGAGCGGCATCGCGAACCACAGCGGCTTCGCGAGGGCCGGAACGCGCATCGGGATGGCGAGAAGCCCGCCGACCGCCAGCCACAGCACGATCTTGGCGATGACCCAGCCGGGCAGCCCGCTGGTCATGCCCAGACGCGCCAGCATGCCGAAGCCGCCGAGCAGCATCAGGAACAGGCCGATCCCGTGCGTGGCGGCCACGAGCTTGCGCACCTTGTTGGTCTCGCGCGTGCCGCCGTTCAGGGCGTGGACCTCGGTGCCGCCGAGGGCGGCCCAGATCGCCACGAGGCCGATGATGTGGAGGATCTTGTAGAGCTCGTAGGGCACGCGCGCCTCGGGGGGAAGCGGCTCTAACGCGAAGGGACGGGCGTGGCGTCGGTCGGTCGCTTCGAGGCCAGGGTCTTCACGATTCGTGGACGGGCGGCGGGGCGCCCCCGCGCGGACGCGGGCCGGGTCGGCTCCGGGCACGCGGCGGGGCCGCGCGGTCGGTCGGGCGGATCGGCGTCGTCTCGCTTGGGACCTCGCGGCCGCCCGACCGGACCAGCCGCCGGGGGCGGCTGCCCTCCGCGCCCCTGGCGCGGGGGAAGGAGGCCGGGCCGCCCCGTCTGGGAACGGGAAGCTCGACGTGGAAGCGCCGGTCGACCTCGACGGCGCCCGCCGGGTCGATGAATGCCAATGCCGCATCGGAGGCGAGGCAACCCCTGGCGCCGGACCTCGCGTACCAATCCATCGGAGGCGCGCAGTCTCGCGCCCGGCCCCGCATACCTATCCCACCGGAGGCGAACAAATCTTGCGCCCGGCCCGCACGGAAGCACCGTTCCATAGACGACGCGCTCCCTCGCGCCGGACCCGCAGCCAGCACCGCACGGGAGGCGACGCGCCCCGCAGCACCGGACCCCGCGTTCGGACGCCACCAGACCCCTCGCGTCGGGCCAAAGCGGGTGCGCGCCTGGGTGGTCCCTTGTTCGTGGCCTGCGGGCGCGTCGGCGGTGCGGGAGGGCCCTGGATCGTGGCCGGGGGGTGGTCCCTCGAGCGTGCCCCGCGGCATGCGGCCGCAGGCGAGGACGGACCTGTACCTGGCCTGGGCTTGGAGGGGAACAATCACGACCCCTGTACTGCACTTGCGGGCCAATCTTAGCGATGCTAAGATACCCACATGAAACGACCCCTGACCCCGGGCGGCGGGCTCAAGCCCGGCTACCACCACGGCAATCTCCACCGGGCGGCGTTGCGACGCGGTCGGGAGATCGTCACGCTTTGGGGGCCCGACGCGCTCACCCTGCGCGGGCTCGCGCGCGAGCTCGGGGTGACGGCCACCGCGCTGGTGTACCACTTCGGTTCGCGGGCGGGGCTGCGCTCAGCGGTCGCGGCGTCGGTGCTCGCGGACCTCGAGAAGGCCGCCTTCGCCGAAGCAGTCGGCCCGGCGCGCGTGTCTCCGGAGGTGGTCGGCAAGGCCTGGGTCGCCTACGCCGAGCAGAACCCCTTCCTGTACCGGCTGGCTTCCGGGGAAGGGTGGCGTGATCAGCCCCGCGTGCCCACCGGGGTCGACGCGGGCCCGCTGAAGGTGCCCTCTCCCCGCCGGGTGCTCCAGACCGCGTTCGCGCGGCGCACGCGTCGCCTCGGGCTCCCCGGCGGGGATGCCGCGCGGGCCGACCTGTTCTCGTTCACGATCCACGGCCTGGCGCTGGCCCGGATGGACGGGGCCGGCCCGGACGCCGTGGCCCACGCGTTGAGGCAGCTGGCCCGGGCGCCGACGGGCTGATTCAGGGGACCGAGTATGCGCGGGACGCCGATCGCGCCGAGCGTGTGCGGGCGATCGCACGGACCGTGCGC
>JAZKFH010000030.1:34815-122542 GCA_040386535.1 Myxococcota bacterium
GGGCGATCGCACCGAGCGTGTGCGCGGGCGATCGCACCGAGCGTGTGCGCGGGCGATCGCACCGAGCGTGTGCGCGGGCGGTCGCACCGAGCGTGCCCAGGCGATCGCACCGACGTGCGCGGGCGTTCGCACCGAGCGTGCGCGGGCGTTCGCACCGAGCGTGCGCGGGCGTTCGCACCGAGTGTGCGCGGGCGATCGCACCGATCGTGCCCAGGCGATCGCACCGACGTGCGCGGGCGGTCGCACCGAGCGTGCGCGGGCGATCGCACCAGCCGGCGCGGGAATCCGATCGCACCGAGCGTGCCCGTGGGGGAGCCGCCAAAGGCCGCGCCCGACCCCGCCCCCGCGCGAAGGACGCGCAGGGCGGCGCCCCCGGCGCCGGCTCGGCGGCCGCTCGGGGCCGCCAGCCGAGGGCGCAGCCCGAGCCCGGAGCGGCCTGCCCGCGTCCGCGCGGCGCGCCCCGCCGCCCCCCGCCGCCCCCCGCCGCCCCCGGAGGAGACTCAGTCCTCGCAGTCCGCCTCGATGTCGTACCAGGCCTGGACCTGCACGCCGGGCTCGGGGATCGAGCGGGGGTCGAACTTGATGGCGTTCCAGGTCGCGTCGTAGGTCCAGCCGGTGGTGGAGAGCACCCCGTCGACCTTGACCACGAGCGTGGCGGGATCGGGCTCGGAGGAGAGCACGAACGTGTCGGTCTGGCCGAGCGCGGAGAGCGACGCGATGGTCTCGAAGTAGCTCGACCAGTCCTCGTTGCAGATGGACAGGAACGCGCCGCCCGTGGCGAGGCTCGCCTCGACGTAGCCGGTGCCCGGATCCGCGGTGGCGCAGCCCGCCGGGATGTCGCCCACGATCGACGTGATGCCGATGGAGGGCGCGTAGCCGCGCATGCGCCCGACGTACACGTCCCAGTTCTGCCGGGACTGCTCGATCTCGTCCGACACCATCACCGCGGTGGTCTTGGCGTCGGTACGCAAGAAACCCTCGTTGCAGCCGCCGGGCTCGGTGTTCTCGAGCGCCTGGGTCACGAGCGAGAGGCCCGCCTCGGTCCACCGGCCGTAAGGGCCGTCCACCGCGCGGGAGAAGACGCCCGAGGCGTCGGCCGTGTCGGCGTCGATGATGCTCTCGTTGTGGCAGCCGGTCTCATCCGTGACGACCATGATCTGCCAGTCCAGGTCGAGCTCCTCGAGGATGCCGACGAACCGCGTGAAGTTGGCGCGGAGGCGCTCCTGGTCGTCCAGCATGGAGCCGGACTGGTCGACGTAGAAGACGATGTCGGTCTGTGTCCACGGGCCGTTGCCCTGCCACCACTCGTCGGCGACCGACGAGTCGAGCGTGCCGCTCCCGCGCTGGCGGGCGACGGTGAGGCCCACGATCGCGTCGCTCGTGATCCACACCTCGCCCTCGTCCGCCACGAGATCGTTCGGGTAGTAGGTGAGGGGCACCTCGAGCTGCTCGCCCGCGTGCAGGAGCAGGGGCAGCTCGAACTCCCAGGTGGCGCCGAAGTCGGCGCCGAGGGGCACGATGGTGTCGATGGTGAGGTCGACCTCGCCCACGTTCTGCACGTACATCGAGCCGCTCTGCGAGCAGCCGAGCGGCACCTCGCCGAAGTCGAGCGGGTTCGGCAGCACGATCAGCTCGCCGACGAGCGCGCCGCCGGTGAGGGGCACGCCGACGGTCGGCGCCTCCGGATCGTCGGAGAGGATCTCGAGGTTGCCGGCGTCCTCGGGGTTGACCGGGCTGAACGCCACGTCGAACTGCATCTCCGTGCCGGGCTCGAGCACCACGTCCGGCTCGACCGGGAGGGTGAACGCGCTGGTGCCCGAGATCTGGGCGCCCACCACCGTGAGCGGCGCGAGGCCGATGTTGCGCACCGTGAGGGTCGACGCGCTGCTGTCGCCGAGGGCGAGGGACTCGAAGTCCAACGCGGTGGGGAACACCTCGATCGTGGGCTTGTCGTCCTCGGGCTTGCCGCCGCCGGGCGGCACGAAGCCATTTTCGATGCACGCCGCGAGGTTCACGGGGAGAAGGAGCAACGACACCAACCGCATCCGGCACCGGGGACGGAGCAGCGTACCTGGGAGATCGCCGCCCTGCCAACCCTGACCGGGATGTCCCGGTCGGGGCCCATCCTGGCGATGGCTCCCGTTTCTGTGGCATTCTCGTGTCGGAGCGACGTCGCCCATGCGGTTCCTGCCCTTCCTGCTCCTGTCGCCGTGGCTCGCCGCCTGTGATCCGGTGAAGATCGAGCCGGATGAAGAGACGGGCCCCGTCGACGCGGATGGCGACGGCGTGGCGTCCGACCGGGACTGCAACGACAACGACGCCGACGTGTTCCCCGGCGCGGCCGAGGTGTGTGACGGTCACGACGACGACTGCGACGGCGAGGTAGACGAGGGCGTGATCGAGACGTTCTGGGTCGACGCCGACGCGGACGGCTACGGCGCCGGGCTGAACACGGTCCTCGCGTGCGAAGCGCCGGCCGGCCAGGTGGCGAACGGCGATGACTGTGACGACGCAAACGGCGCGGTGCACCCGGGCGTGGTGGAGGCGTGCGACGGCGTCGACGAGAACTGCGACGGCGTGGGGGACGCGGAGTACGTCGCCTGGTACGCGGACGCGGATGGGGACGGCTACGGCGACGCGACCCGCGGGGTGGAGACCTGTACGCCCGACGCGGGCTTCGTGATTGACGCGACCGACTGCGACGACGCCGACGCGGCGGTCAACCCCGGCGCCGAGGAGGTCTGCGACCGCGACGACGACAACTGCGACGGGCGGGCGGACCTGGGCGAGTCCAACGTCTGGCACACCGACACGGACGGCGACGGCTACGGCCACATCTACAACTTCGAGACCACCTGCGATCCCGATCCCAGCTGGGTCCTCGACGGGAACGACTGCCGCCCGGGTGACGCCGAGGCCTTCCCCGGCGCGGCCGAGCGCTGCAACGACGACGACGACGACTGCGACATGCTCGTCGACGAGGACTTCGAGCTCGACGCCGACGGTCACGTGAGCACGGCCTGCGGCGGCGACGATTGTGACGACACCAACGCCGAGAGCTACCCCGGCGCGCTCGAGGTGTGTGACGACGGGATGGACAACGACTGCGACGGGATCGACGTCCGGTGCGGCTACGGCGGCACCGAGGATCTCGCCTCGGCCGACGCCAAGATCTACTCGGACGAAGCCAACTACGACGCGGGCCGCGTGGTCGACGTGGGCGACATCGACGCCGACGGGTTCGACGATCTCGTCGTCGCGACGCGGTATGCCGACAGCTACAGCGGCGGCGCCTACGTGCTCTACGGCCCGATCCGCGGCGAGATGTCCCTGGCCGATGCCGGCTACCGGATCGCCGGCTCCCGCGCCACCTACTCGGCCGGCCGATCGATCGGCGTGGGCGACGTGAACGGGGACGGCTTCGACGACGTGGCCGTCGGCGCGCCCGACGGCACCGACAAGGAGTGGATCATGTTCGGCCCGATCACGGGCAATGTGGACCTGCTCGACGCCGAGATCCTCTACGAGGGCATCGTCAACACCGAGGCGGGCCACGGCTCCGATCTCGCCGACGTGAACGGGGACGGCGTGGCGGACGCGGTCATCGGCGCCTACGAGGAGGCCACGGGCGGGTATGCGGCCGGGAGCGTGTTCATCGACTACGGCCCGATCACCGCGGGCACGTACGACCTGGCGGACGACACGGACGCCCAGCTCGTCGGCGAGATCGCCAGCGCCTACGCCGGCCGGTACGTCCGCGCGGGCGAGGACGTGGACGGCGACGGTCTCGGTGACATCCTCGCGGCGGCTCCCTACGCCAACAGCGCCGGTCCCTACTCGGGCGCCGCCTACATCGTCTACGGCGGGGTGACCGGCGAGCTCGACCTCGCCGAAGCCGACGGCACGCTCCACGGCGAGGGGCCCGGGGACTACGCCGGGGAGGAGCTTGCCCTCGGCGATGTCGACGGCGACGGCCTCGCCGACGTGATCATCGGCTCGTACAACGCGTACGGCGGCACCTACGCGGGCGCGGCCTACGTGGTGAAGGGCCCGGCGTCGGGCGTGACGGAGCTCGGCAGCGCCGACGTGATCCTCCGCGGCGAGCGCGCCGGGCAGTACGTCGGCCTCGGGCTGGCCGTGTCCGACCTCGACGAGGACGGCATGGGCGACCTGCTCGTGGCCGCCACGGCCGACAGCACGTCCGGCTCCGCCTCGGGCAGCGTCTACCTGTTCTACGGGGCGCTCTCCGGCACCCTGACGCTCGGGGACGCCGGCGCGCTCTACTACGGCGAGGCCGCGTCGGACGATGTCGGCCAGGGCCTGGTCATCGGGGACTTCGACGGCGACGGCACCGGCGACCTCGCCATCGGCGCGCCCGGCGAGCGCACGGGCGGATCCGCGGCGGGCGCCGTGTACGTCAAGTACCCCAACGAGTGACCACTCCCGCTGCTACCGTGAGGGGACCATGCGCCGCCATCTGATCCTCCTGGTCCCTCTCCTCGCGCTCGCGTCCCTGGCCGGTTGCGACGGTGAGAAGCCCGACACCGATCCGCCCGGGGTCGACCCCGACCCGGTGGACGAGCCGGCGTGCAGCGAGGCGGAGGCCCTGCTCGGCTACCGCGCGTGTGTGCCGCGGATCCCCGACGAGGACACGTTCAACGGCGTCACGATCTCGGCGGGCAGCGTCGACCAGCTGCGGGTCGGCAAGTACCTCGTGCCCGCGCGTGACGACGCGCGCGTGCCGCCCGTGTTCCTGGACGTGAACGCGTTCACGCTCCACTACGAGTTCCTCGTCGCGGCGTTTCCTGACGCCTTCTCGGGCCTCACGACGGGCGAGTACCAGGACCTGGTGCTCCACCCGGAGTCGCGCGAGTTCTACGCCGGCACCTACTCGCTGTACCTCGAAGGGGAGGGGTTCTACTACGGCTTCACCGTGTGGGACGACCCGACGGATCCGACCAGCACGGTGACCGTCGAGCAGGTGACCGAGGCGTGGGTGGCCCTGCAGGAGCGGTTCGCCATCGGGCCGCTCGCGTGGGTGCCGAACTCGAGCGCGCAGCAGGAGGCGGCGCTCGACTGGGACGCCCCGTTCGACATCAAGAACCCCGCGCAGATCGACTACGAGGCGTACAACCCCGGCGAGGGCTACGGCTACCTGCGGCTCTACACGCTGGAGGAGTTCGCCGAGGCCACCGAGGCCTCCGCGTTCGGCTACCAGGACTTCGTCGTCATCGACGAGGCGCCCGAGGACATCGAGCGCGTCGTGAGCGGGATCGTGACCGGCACGCGCCAGGGCGCGCTCTCCCACCTCAACGTGCGGAGCGCCGCCCGCGGCACCCCCAATTGTTACATCCGCGAGCCGATCGACGAGCTCCTCGCCTGGAAGGACCAGCTCGTGCGCTTCGAGTGCGGCGACTCCACCTTCGAGGTAGCCGCCGCGACCCCCGCCGAGGCCGAGCTCTGGTGGGCGGACATCCGCCCCGATCCCGTCGCCATCTGCTCGCCGAACTTCGACGAGGAGTCGATGCCCAATCTCCTCGAGCTCCCCACGGACTCGGCGGAGCAACGCGACGCGAACATCTGCGCGTACGGCGCCAAGGGATCCAACCTCGCGACCCTCTACCAGCGGATCGATCCCGCCTACCAGCTCGACGGGTTCGTCATCCCGTTCGTCTGGTACGACGACTTCGTGAACAGGGGAACCTGGAGCGTGGACCTCGGCGGGGGGGAGGGAATGTACACGTTCCAGGAGACGATCACCGCCTGGCACGCCGACCCCCTCTTCCTCACCGACGCCACGGTCCGCCGCGACCGCCTCGCCGCGCTGCGGAACGCCATGGAAGACGCCCCGGTGAACGAGGGGCTCATCACCGAGCTCTCGGCCCGCATCCTCGACACGTTCGGGGACGACACCACGATGGTGCGCTTCCGCAGCTCGTCCAACGCCGAGGACGGCCTCGACTTCAGCGGCGCGGGCCTCTACAACTCCGACAGCGCCTGCCTCGCCGACGAGCTGGACGCCGACACCGTCGGCCCCAGCCGCTGCGATCCCGACAAGGAGGACGAGGAGACCCTGACCGACTCGCTCCAGGAGGTCTGGGCCTCCGCCTGGAACCTCGCGGCGTGGGAGGAGCGCGACTGGTACGGCATCGACCACGAGCGCGTAGCCATGGGCATCCTGTGCGACACGCGCTCGGCCGACGAGCTCGCCAACATCGTGGCGTTCGCCGGCAACCCCACCAGCGAGGGCGACGATCGTTACCTCGTGAACGCCCAGCTGGGCGAGCTCGAGGTGGTGTCCGCCGAGTCGGGCGTGTACCCCGAGAAGACGCTGCTCACGATCGAGGACGGCGTCGTGTCGCGCGTGGAGCGGATCTCCGAGAGCTCGGAGGCCGAGATCGTCCTGACCGACGCGGAGCTCGCCGAGCTCGGCGAGGTGCTCTGGGACATCGCCCAGCTGTACCCGAACGACGACATCGTGCCCGACGGCCACACCCTCATCTGGGACACCGAGTGGAAGATCCGCTCGGACGGCCAGCTCATCATCAAACAGATCCGCCCGTTCCTGCGCTGATCCGGAGTCCTCTTGCGCCCGCTGCTCCTGCTTCCGCCCCTCCTGGCGCTCCCGCTCGCCGCGTGCCCCTCCGGGTCCGACAAGGAGACCGGCGTCGAACCGGCCGACACCGACACCGACACCGACACCGATGCGGACACGGACACCGACACGGACACCGACGTCGACCAGACCTGGGCGCATTGCCCCGAACCCGGCACCTTCGTCGGGGACGCCGCCTGGCTGGCCTCGGTCGAGGTGACCAGCGGCGCCGAGTATTGCAGCGTCGCGAACGAGGAGCGCACGCTCGAGCAGGAGGTCGCCGCGAAGGCGATGCTCAAGATCGTCGGTGGCGCCTACCCGATGCCGCACCTCGAAGGCGTCTACGACCTCGCGGTCCCCGTGTGCACCCGCTTTGCCGACGCGACCACCCAGCCCGACATGGCGGGGACCGGCAGCACCGAGGCCTCGCCCAACACGTTCGGCTCCACCACGTACACCTACGTCACGGGCACCCAGCCGATGGCGACCGCGGGGGGCGCCGCCTTCACGCTCGCCCACACGCTCGTGTTCGTGGGCCCGGCCGGCGAGGTCCCCGCGCCCCTGGCGCTCGACGGGGCCGCCGGAGATCCGAGCACCGGCGCCGGCTCCTCGTTCGTGCTCTACGAGGACGGCACCTCCGCCTACGACGTCACCGCGAGAACGTTCGTGCCGTGCGGCGAGCCCGACTGGGTGCGCAACCTGCACACGGTCACGTTCGAGGGCGGCGAGGTCGCGCTGGACCTTTACCTGGGCGGCGACATCGTCCTCACCGCGCCGAGCGACTTCGCGCGCGCCAGCGGCACCCTCGACGGCGTGGCGTTCGACGTGACCGACTACTTCCGCCTGTTCTACCGGCCCGACCACCACCACTTCGGCCGCCACTTCGCCATCCTCTTCGACACGCCCATCGGCGACGTGTGCGCGCTCCGCGTCGAGTACATCGATGGCCAGGAGGGCACCACGACCGCGTCGGTGAGCACGGCGGCGTGTGATCTCTCCGTGACCGGCACGCGCACGGTTACGGGCGAGGGCTGGGTGTTGGGAGGGGAGTGACCGTTCCGAAGCGGCGTCGATTCGAGGGCCTCGGCCCCTGGCTGGGCATCGGCGCCGCCGTCGGCGCGGTGGTGGCCGCGTCCCTCGTGTCCCCGCTGCCCGGCAACCCCGACCAGCTCTCGCTCTTCGGCCTGCCGTTCGGGCGGATGTGTTCGTTCGAGGCGATGACCGGGCTGCCCTGCGCGACGTGCGGGAGCACGCGGGCGTGGGTGTGGGCGATGCGCGGCGAGATCGGGCTGGCGCTCCGCTACAACGCGGCGGGCGTGGGGCTCCTCGCGGCGGTCGTCGGCAACGGCCTCGTCCAGATCTGGCGCCTCCTCGGGGGCCGCCTGCCGCGGCGCGCGTGGATCGGCGCGGTCGTGGGCGGCATCGCGTGGGGCGTGGTCTGGCTCGGCGGGTGGGCGGCGCGGCTGGCCGGGGGGTACCCGTTTCCGTAGCCGCCACCGACTCCCGTACCGACGCTGAGGCCGACGGCGCGCGGCTCGCGGAGTGGATCCGGAGCCTGGGCGGCTTTGTCGGCGCGCTCCAAGCCCGACGCCCGGCTGAGAGCCTGACCGTAAGTCCCTCCCGTCGCCCGCTGGGCGCCTCCGGCGCCGGCCGCGCTCCGGCCTCGGTTACAGGCCTCGGGCCTGCGCCCTCGGCCGGAACGCGGCCGCCATCCGGATGCGCCTCAGCGGGCTCGGTCCGGGACTTACGGTCAGGCTCTGGGGCCGTGCGCGGACTCTACGCGGGCGCCGACATCGCCGCGGGGGACGTGCTGCTCGAGGTCCCGCGCCGCGGTCTCCTGCTCCCAGCGGACGCCGCGGCGATCGCGGACGACGTGCGCGTCATCGCCGGCGGGATGGCCGACCACGTGCTCCTCGCGCTCCTCCTGCTGCGCACCGCCGTCGATCCCGCATGGCGCCCCCTCCACGACATGCTCCCCACCGTGCTCCCCGGGCACCCCCTGTTCTGGGACGCCGCCGATCTCGCCTGGCTCGACGGCACCTCCCTCCGCCGTCTCGTCGAGGACCGGCGCGCGGTGCTCGGCGAGGAGCTTCGAGCGCTGCGCAGGGGCGGCCTCGTGCCAACGTCGCTCACGGACGACGACTGGTTGCGCGTGCGCACGTTGGTGAGCTCGCGGGCCTTCGAGCTGGACGGCGAGCTCCCCGCGCCCCCTGGGAGCGGCCTCGCGCTCGTGCCCTTCGCGGACCTGATGAACCACGCCCCGATCTCCCAGGTGACGTGGGGCCTGGAGCGCGATCGCTTCGTGCTGCGCGCGCGGGTCCCGATCGCGGCCGGGCAGGAGGTGTGCGACGACTACGGCCCCAAGGGCAACGGCCGCCTTCTGCTCCACTACGGCTTCACGCTGCCGGAGAACCCCCACGCCGAGTGTGTCGTGTACCCGTGGGTGTACGGGCCGCTCCGCGTGCGGTTGGGGCACGACGAGGACCGCGAGGGGGTGCGGGCGGCGCTGCGGGAGGCGCCGGAGGGTTTGGCGGAGATCGCGGCGGCCGCGTGCGCGCGGTTGCGCGGCGACGAGGAGGGGCTGCTCACGGAGAACCAGCGCAACGCGCGCCGGGTGCACGCGGACGAGCGGCGGGTGTGGGGGTGGTTGGTGGGGGGAGGGTAGGCCTACACCCCCGCCCGCTTCCGCATCCTCCAGAACGTGGTGCGGCTCACGCCGAGGAGCGCCGCCGCTTTGTCGAGATCACCCCCGGTCCGGTCGAGCGCCTCGCGGAGTCGATCGGCGTCGCTCCCGGTCATCGCCGCGCGAACCAGTGGGCGCATGCTGGGGCTCCGGCGCGTCTCGCGCAGCTCGGGCGGTAGCTCGTCCACCCCGATCGTGGGCCCGCGCCCGACGGCGAAGGCGTACTCGACCACGTTGCGCAGCTCGCGGACGTTGCCGGGCCAGGGATGGTCGAGCAGCGCGCGCATCGCCTCGGGGGAGAACCCGGCGACCACCCGCGGGCCCTGGCGGTTGAACAGCTCCGTGAAATGTCGCAGGAGCAGATCGATGTCGAGTGGGCGCTGGCGCAGGGACGGAAGGAAGATCGGGACCACGCGGAGGCGGAACATCAGGTCCTCCCGGAACCGCCCGGCGCGGACCTCCTCGCGGAGCGCGCGGTGGGTGGCGGCGATGACGCGCACGTCCACCTCGACCGGGTCGGACGCGCCGACGGGCACGAACACACGCTCCTGCAACACGCGCAGGAGGCGGGCCTGGAGCTCCATCGGCAGCTCGGCCACCTCGTCGAGGAACAACGTGCCGCCGTCGGCCTGCGCGAAGATGCCCTTGCGCGCGGCGACGGCGCCGGTGAACGCGCCCTTTGTGTGGCCGAAGAGCTCGCTCTCCAGCAGCGTGGGCGTGAACGCCGCGCAGCTCACCGCCACGAACGGGCCGCGCCGACGGCGGCTCTCGACGTGGATCGCGCGGGCGATCAGCTCCTTCCCGGTCCCGCTCTCGCCGCGCACGAGCACGCTCGCGTCGGTCTCCGCCACGTTGCGCACGATCTGGATGACCTGGAGCATGCCCGGGTCCCGCGTGACCAGCCCGTGGAACTCGGTCACGTCGGTGCGCGCGATGGCGGGCGAGGCGAACGCGGGCCCCGCGCCGTCGAGGACGAGGACGTGGATCGCGCCGGTGGGGGCGGCCGCGTCGGGCAACACGCGCGTGTACTGGCGGACGTGCACGGTCGTGCCGTCCGCGCGTCGAACCCGCACGGAGGCGCCGTAGGACCGGGGCACGCCCTCGTCGTCACACACGACGCCGTCGGGGCACGGCCCCCCGACGACCGTGTCGGCGCCGTGGCCGAACAGCCGCTCCGCCTCCGGCGACCAGTAGAGGACGCGGCGGGCGGCGTCGGTCACGACCACCGCCGCGCCGGGGAGCAGCGCCGCGAGGGCCCGGAAGCTGGCGCTCACGCCGTTGCGGCGGAGCCAGCCCTCGAGTCCCACGTCTTGTTCCATCCGTGAAACATAACGAAACATGGAACGCACCGCACGGCATCGTGGTCGCGGCGGGAGGCGGCGTTCCCCGTGGCGCGCGGATGGCACATCCCTTGCTCTGGCCCGGATCGTCCGCCCTCCACGCGGCCCTGGAGCTCCTGATGGTCCCCGTCGCATGATGGCCCTCGCGCTGGTCCTCTCCGTCCTCATCGGCGTCGCGCTCGGCCTGCTGGGCGGCGGCGGCTCGATCCTCACCACGCCCATCCTCATCTACGCGCTCGGGATCGAGACCAAGGCCGCGATCGCCACATCCTTGCTCGTGGTGGGCGTCACCAGCGTGGCCGCAGTGGTCCAGCACGCCCGGGCGGGCAACGTGGAGTGGCGCACCGGCCTCCTCTTCGGCGGCGCGGGGATGGCCGGCGCGTACATCGGCGGCTTCGTCGCCGCATGGCTCCCGGCCACCGTCCTCCTGCTCCTGTTCGGAGCGATGATGCTGGCCACGGCCGCGGCGATGTTCCGGGGCCGCAAGGACACGGGCGCCGGCGCCGGCGGGGGCCAGGCGGTCTGGAAGATCGTCGCGGAGGGGCTCGTGGTGGGGCTGGTCACCGGCCTCGTGGGCGCGGGGGGCGGCTTCCTCGTGGTCCCCGCGCTCGCGCTGCTCGGCGGCCTCCCGATGAAGAAGGCGGTGGGCACCTCGCTGCTCGTCATCGCCCTCAAGAGCTTCGCCGGGTACGCGGGACACGCGACCCATGTGGTCGTCGATCTGGAGCTCGCCGCGCTCGTCTCCGGCGCGGCCGTCCTCGGCTCGTTCGCCGGGAGCCGGATGGCCACCCTGGTCCCTCCGGACATGCTCCGCCGCGGCTTCGCCGGCTTCGTGCTCCTCATGGCCGGCTTCGTCCTCTACCAGCAGATTTGAGGTGATCGTGTCTCCTGACTTCACCCCCTGGCTCGCCACCCTCGGCGGCGCGCTGATCGGGGCCTCCGCCTCCGCGATGCTCCTCCTCGAGGGGCGCGTGGCCGGCATCAGCGGCATCGTCGGCGGGCTGTTCACCCCGAAAGCGGACGACATCGGCTGGCGCCTCGCGTTCCTCGGCGGGCTGGCGCTCGCCGGGATCGGCGCCGCCTTCATCGCCCCCGGCAGCATGGCCGTCGAGATCGACCGGGAACCCTGGATGCTCGTCGTGGCCGGCCTGCTCGTGGGGGTCGGCACGCGGCTCGGCAGCGGCTGCACCAGCGGCCACGGCGTCTGTGGGCTCTCGCGGATGAGCCCTCGGTCCCTCGCGAGCGTCATCACGTTCATGGCCGTGGGCGTCGCGGTCGCGGTCGCCGTCGGACAGATCACGCGCGGTGCGTCGTGAAGAGCCTGCTGCTCTCGCTCGCCATCGGCCTCCTGTTCGGCGTCGGTCTCCTCGTCTCCGGCATGACCCAGCCGAAGAAAGTGTCGAGCTTCCTCGACGTGCTCGGCGACTGGGACCCCTCGCTCGGCTTCGTGATGGGCGGCGCCATCGCGGTGCATTTTCTGGCCTACCGCCTGGTGCCGCGCCTCGGACAGCCCATACGGGCCGCGGAGTGGGCCCTGCCGACCCGCCGCGACATCGATCCCCGGCTGCTCGTCGGCGCCGCGCTGTTCGGCGCGGGGTGGGGGCTCGGGGGGTACTGCCCCGGCCCGGCCCTCACCTCGGTCGTGGCGGGGGCGTCCTCCACGCTCATCTTCACGGGCTCGATGCTCGCGGGGATGTGGGGGTTCGCCCTCTGGGAAGGCGCGCGCGCGCGCGTTGCCCCCGCCGCCCTCGAGACGGAGGTCCCGCGGCGCGTCGTGGAGACCGAAGGCTGAACGCCCACCGGCCCCACCGGGCGGCACGGGAGTTGCAAACCAACACTTGCACACCCTCCCACGGAGTCCGAAATGATCTTCCGCCAGCTCTTCGAGCCCGCCTCCTCCACGTACACGTACCTGCTCGCCGACCCCACCTCGCGCCGCGCCGTCCTGGTGGATCCGGTGGTGGAGGAGGTCGACACCTACGTGAAGCTCCTCGCGGAGCTCGACCTGACGCTCGTCTACACGCTCGAGACCCACGTGCACGCCGACCACGTGACCGCCGGGGCGGCGCTCCGGGAGCGCCTCGGCAGCCGGACCGTGGTGCACCACCAGGGCGGGGCGGCGTGCGCGGACGTGGCCGTCAAGCACGGGGACCACGTGGTCGCGGGGGCCATCGATCTCGAGGTGCGGGAGACGCCGGGGCACACCCTCGGGTGTGTCGCCTACGTCGCCGCGGACCGCGTCTTCACCGGCGACGCGCTGCTCATCGGCGGGTGTGGGCGCACCGATTTCCAATCGGGGAGCACCAGCCGGCTCTACGACAGCGTCCACGCGCAGATCTTCACGCTTCCGCCCGACACGCTCGTGTACCCGGCTCATGACTACAAGGGCCGCACCGTCAGCACCGTGAAGGAGGAGCAGGCGACCAACGCCCGCCTCGGCGGCGGCAAGACCAAGGCGGAGTTCGTCGACATCATGGCCAGCCTGAAGCTGGGCTACCCAAACCAGATCGACCGCGCCGTGCCCGCCAACCGGCAGTGCGGGCGCGAATCCCAGGGCTGATTCTCGTCCGCTTCCTCGACTCCAGGAGATGTCCATGTTCCGCTCGATCTTCGCCTCCCTCGCCGTCCTCCTCGGCTGTGCCGACGCCGCGGCGCCGGCCGCCACCGCGCCGACCTCGGCCCCCCCCGCCGCGGCGGCCGCCGTGCGCAGCGTCGATGTCGCCACGCTGAAGGCCGATCTCGACCGTGGCGCCGTGCCCCTGCTGGTCGACGTGCGAACCCCAGACGAGTTCGCGAGCGGCCACGTGCCCGGCGCGAAGAACGTGCCGCTCGACCAACTCGCTGCCCGCCTGGGTGAATTCGGAACGGCGGACACCGAGGTGTACGTCGTCTGTCAATCGGGCCGCCGCTCGGCGAGCGCGAGCGACACCCTCGCCGCGCAAGGCCTCCGCCCCGTCGACGTGCGCGGGGGGACCAGCGCGTGGCAGGCCGCGGGGTTCGTGGTGGAGTAGGCGGCCGCTACGGCTCGAAATGGCGTGCAATCGGGTGAAACCCCCGCCGGTCGCGCTGCGGAGTAGGTTCCGGTCACGACTGCCACCGGAGCTGCCATGACCCCGAAGAAGACCTACGAGATCCATCCCCGCATCGGCGTTGCGCGCGTCGGAAACTCGCCAAAAGAATTCTACCTCGGGCCGGAGGCCATCGGAGGCCTGCCGATCGCCTGCGATGCCCACGGCAACGAGCTGCCGGGGGTGGCCGTCACCTACTTCAAGGACCGGACCAACGCCATCAAGCGCCAGGCGGCACGGTTCCGGATCTTCGAGCACGAGGGGGACGGCGCACCCCGCGAGGTCACGCTCGACAGTGGGGACATCGTCGCGATCGAGTGGACGGTGCACATCGCGAACAAGAAGGGCTGCTGGTACAACTTCGCCGATCTCCAGGGCGACCTGATGTTCGGCGAGGACAACAGCTACGACGCCGCCCACGTCGCGCTTCGCAACCCGGACACCACCGGGGAGGCCCGGCGCGGCCTGATCATCGATCCCGGACCCCGCTCGGTCCGCGAGCCGCGCCAGCACGTCCGGATCACCCGCTACGACGTCCCCAAGGACTACCCGAACGGCACCTTTCCGCCGACTGGGCTCTCCCCCCAGAACATCAATGCGCTGGGCGAGATCACCATGGACGACGCCGGCCGCCTCATCGTGCTCGGCGCGTTCGGGTGCGCGGGCGGCCCCCCAAACACCGACATCACCAGCTTCGCCGGGGCCTCCGGCTTCTACGACGACGTGGGCGACGGGTATGTCGTCGCTACGCTGACCCATCGGGACGGCAGCAAGCAAGATCTCGAGCCGGCCTACGTCCTCATCGGCAGCCCGAAGTACGCCCCGGAGCTCACCAACATCGTGACGTTGGACGACAACGCCTACGATGTCGCCATCCGGTACCTCGCGTACGATCCCTCCCTGTACGAGGGGCGGCCCACCAAGGCCCCGTCCGCCGCGGCGTACGACCCGATCGCCGGGTTCCAGGCCAGCTACCGCCCGAACTTCGCGCGGGACATCGAGCCCATCTTCCGGGCGATGCAGGGGTATCGTTGGGTGGCCCAGATCCCGAGCATGATCGATTTTGCGTTCCCCGCTTTTGATCCCAGCGACGCGAGCGAGAAGACCCGCCCCCGGCGCGAGCGTTGGTTCTCCTATTTCCGCGTGCCCGTGCCGCCGGAGAACTACGCCTACATCAACGAGATCGAAAAGGGGCCCAACCAGCTCCTCGCGGACGACGGCGTGCCCCTGATGCCCCTCCAGTCGGGGGACAACTCTGTCACCAACGCCTTCATCTACAAGTTCCTGACGCTGACGCCGACCCAATACTTCTTCCTCTCCCAGTGGGCGAAGGGGCTCTTCGACACGGGCGAGGCGCCGCTGGCGCACGGTGGCGTCGCGGATCTCGATCGGCGGGTGATCGGCAACTGTGTCGGCGGGCCGCTGAGCCCCGGCATCGAGACGACGTGGATCACCCGCAACCCGGCGATCTACGCGGCGCCGTTCCGGATCAAGGTGGCGCATTGGACCGGCAGCGCGGCCGCGCTCGCGGAACACTACCGGACCGCCGGGCTCTCCACGACCAACGACGTGCAGCGGGGCGAGGGCCTCGAGCCGGGGGATCTGACCAAGCAGATGGCGATCCCGTGGCAGGCCGACTTCTTCGACTGCACGGTCCAGACGCCCAACATGGACAATCCCGAGATCAACCAGAGCCTCACCCACGACGGCATCCAGGTGCCGCCCGCCTACTACGTCTACTGGTGGCCGCCGCAGGCGCCCATGCACGTGACGGCGGGCAGCCGGGACCCGGTCGCGCAGGTGCTCGACGGGTTCGTGTCCAACCCGCCGGTGTGGCAGGCGGGGACGTCGGGGTCCTACTCGGTGCAGAACGCCTACAACATCGTCGCGGCGGGCCAGCCCGTGAGCTACCAACGTGGCATCACCAGCTTCAACCAGATGCTCGTGTCCTGGTTCGACCTCGGCTTCGTCAAGAACGAGGGCACCGCCGAGTACCCGAGCTTCGTCGAGTCCGAGCGCAACACGTCGTTCCTCGCCCAGGGCGTGGTCACGGGGGAGAAATAGCACCATGGTGTCCGTCGACGTACTGGTGCTCGGTGGGGGGCCCGCCGGCCTGGCGGTGGCCCTGACACTCGCGAACCACGGGGCGCTCAGCGTCGCCGTGGTCGAGCGCACCGCGTACGCAGGCGCGCGGATCGGGGAGACGTTGTCCCCGGGCGTCGTGCCGTTGCTCCACTACCTCCGGGTATGGGACCGGTTCGTGGCGGACGGGCACCAGACCTCGTTTGGGACCGCGGCGGCGTGGGGGAGCGAGGACGTCGTGATGCGCGACTACCTCTACACCCCGTTCGGGCCCGGGTGGCACCTCGATCGGGCGCGCTTCGACGCTTCGCTCGCCGAGGCGGCCACGGCCGCGGGTGCCACCGTGTGGCGCGACGCCTCGGTGGCGGGGATCGAGCGCTCGTCGGTCGACGGGTGGGACGCCGTCCTCACGCGGGAGGGGGTCGCGGAGCCGGTCCACGCGCGCTTCGTCGTGGACGCGACCGGAAAGGCCGCGGCGTTCGCCAAGGCCCAGGGGGCGCGGCGTCGGTCGTACGACCGCCAGGTGGCGGTGGCCGGCGTGCTCCGCTTCGCCGATGGCGGCTCTGAGGACACTTTCACGCTCGTGGAGTCGGTCGAGACGGGGTGGTGGTACGCGGCGCGGCTGCCGAACGCGGATCAAATCGTCGCGTTCGTGACCGACGCGGACGTGGCGCGCGCGCGCGGCGTGGCCTCGCCCGCGGCATGGACCGCGGCCCTCGCGGAGACGGTGCACACCCGGGCGCGCGGCGAGGGGGGCGCGCTCGTGGGCGGGGTGCGCGTGTACCCGGCGCGATCGTCACGGCTGACTCGGGTGACGGGCGATCGCTGGATCGCCGTCGGGGACGCGGCGGCCTCGGTCGATCCACTCTCCGCGAGCGGGATTCCGCGCGCCCTCGACGCGGGGATCCACGCCGCAAGGGGGATCGAGGCGCTGCTCCGGCGCGGGGACCCTCTGTTGCTCGAACAGTACGAGACCCGCATCCGCACGGGGTTCGAGAGCTTCCTCGACACGCGCGCCCAGTACTGCGCCATCGAGCGGCGCTGGCCGTCGTCGTCGTTCTGGCGGCGGCGTGTCGGGCCTGTCGGGGAGCCGATGGCCGCGAGGAGCGTCGGGTAGACCATCGCGCGTTTCCGGCCATCCGGTAGGCGCGGAAGCCGATGAGGCCGGCGCAGAGGAGCGGCGCCGCGCTCGTGTCGTCGTACGCGGGCGGGAGGGGGAGGCAGGCGCGGGCGTCGGCGACCATGGCCTCCGCGTAGCCGCCGGGGAGCTGATACCCGGTGAAGCGCGCGCTCAGGCACAGGTTCTCGCGGTCGGAGCGGCAGAACCGACACACGCCGCACGTGTGCCCCAACCAGCCGACCCCGACCCGCTCGCCCACCACCGGGGTGACCACGTCCGGGCCCGCCGCGTCGACGATCCCGACGACCTCGTGGCCTGGGATCAGCGGGAGCACGGGATCGGGGAGCTCACCGTCGAGGAGGTGCAGGTCGGTGCGGCACACGGCGCACGCGCGCACCGAGAGGCGCACCTGGCCGGGGCCGGGGAGGGGAAGGGGGAGGCTCCGGAGCACGAGCGGGGCGCCGGGCCGTTCGAGGACCAGGGCGCGCATGGTGTGTCCGGGTGAGCCCACGTTCAGCCTCCGCTACTCCCGCCTGGACGCCTCCGTCACCCGGTCCCGCCCGCTCGCCTTCGCGGCGTACAGGGCCGCGTCCGCCGCGGCGAGGAGGCTGGCGGGATCGGTGGCCCCGACGCGGGAGAGCGTCGCGACGCCGATCGACACGCGGGGGGCGCCGGGCCGCGCCGCCAACCGGGATCGCACGCGCTCCGCGAGGGCCAGGGCGTCGGGCGCGTCGGCGCCGGTGGCGAGCACGGCGAACTCGTCGCCGCTGATGCGCGCGGGGACGTCGGAGCCCCGGCACTCCGAGTGGAGGGCGGCGCCGACGGCCTTGAGCGCGGCGTCGCCCGCGGCGTGGCCGCCGGTGTCGTTGATACGTTTGAGGCCGTCCACGTCGATGAGCAGCACGGAGAGCGGCTCGGGCCGGCGACGCACGCGCGCGACCGCGTTCTCGAGCAGGATCTCGAGGTGGCGGCGGTTGGGGAGCGCCGTGAGCGGGTCGGCCAACGCGGACCGCAGCACCGCGTCGTGGAGCGCCCCGACGACCGCCCCGAAGATGCTGAACGCCAGCACGGTCGAGACGGTGATGTACAGGTAGATCGGCCATTCCGTGGCGAGGTCGAGGGGGAGCAGCCGCCACGGAGGGACGCGGAGCGCGAGGCTCCGGACGAGGAGGAGCCCCACGGGCGCGCCGAACCCGAGCACAAATCCGATCACGGCGTACGTCCAGCGGCGCCGCGGCCCGATGCCGGGCCACGAGGTGCGACGCACGGCTTCTCTGTCGGACACGGGGCCCCCGTAGGACAAAGGAAGCACCGATGTCGTGGCGCCTAACGGTGGGGGCCGGCGCCGCGGTGGGGAGGGGCGTTGCGCCGGTGGCTACCGGTGGCTACGCAGAGGAATGCGCGCAGTCGGTGTCAAGGATCTCCGCGATCACCTAAGTGAGTACGTCCGAATCGCCGCGGCGGGAGAGCTGGTGCTCGTCACCGACCGCGACCGTGTGGTGGCCGAACTCTCCGCTCCGCGCGCGGGCCGCGCGGCCGAGGCCGGCGATGCGCTCCTCGCGGAGCTCGTGCGGAACGGCGTCGTTCGTCCTCCCCTTCGGCGCGATGACGCGCCCCCTCCGCGCCTTCCCAGCGTCTCCACCGCTGCTCTGCTCGCCGAGCTCGACTCCGATCGAGAGGAGCGTTGATCTACCTCGACACGTCCGTGCTCCTCGCGTGGATTTTCGGGGAGGACCGCCACCCGCCGGAGCACTTGTGGCAGCGACCGCTCGTGTCGAGCAGGCTCCTCCAGTACGAGGTGTGGACGCGGATCAACGCCCGGGGGGCTGACGTCCGTTCCCGGGAGGCCGCGGAGGACGCGCTCGGCCGCGTCAGCCTCGTCGAGTTGACGCCGGTCGTGCTGTCCCGAGCGCTGGCGCCCTGGCCGACGCCGACGCGCACGTTGGACGCGCTCCATGTCGCTACGGCGCTGTTCCTCCGCGACAATCGGCAGGGAATCGAGGTCGCAAGCTACGACACGCGTCTGTGCGCGGCGGCGAGCGCGGCGGGCCTCGCGCTGGCAATGGACATCGGCTGAGAGCCTCGCACGCACCCGCACGCCTTCGGCGTCGCCTCGATGACCGCGCCGCGACCGTCCTGCACGAACGCGCAGCACGCCTCGAACTCCTCCGTAGTAGACGGACGTGGTTCCCAAAGGATGCAGCAGCCGGGACGCCTCGACGGCCCCCTCCGCCTGTCTTATCGTATATCGACGATGAACGAACCGACCGACCCGTGTTGTCCTCCTTCGAGCTGTCCGCCCCCGAGCGTCGCGCCCGATCTGCGCCCCATCGAGGGCCCGGCGGCCGACGAGGAGCTCGCGGCTCTCGCCAAGGCGCTGGGGCATCCCGCGCGCGTGCAGATCGTCCGGCTGCTCGTGCGCCGCACCGCGTGTGTCTGCGGCGACATCGTCGACGAGCTCCCGCTGGCCCAGTCGACCGTGTCGCAGCACCTCAAGGTGCTCAAGGAGGCCGAGCTCATCCGCGGCGAGGTCGACGGGCCGCGGGTCTGCTACTGCATCGAGCCGGGCACGTTGCGGCGCCTCAAGGCGCTCGTGGCGGGCCTGTGACGGCGCCCGCCGGGATCCTCGGCAAGCTCTCGGTCCTCGATCGTTACCTCACCCTGTGGATCTTCCTCGCGATGGGGATCGGTGTCGCGCTCGGGTCCCTCGTGCCGAGCGTGCCCGCCGCGCTCGGGCGGATGAGCGTCGGCACCACCTCGATCCCCATCGCGATCGGCCTCATCCTGATGATGTACCCGCCCTTCACCAAGGTCCGGTACGACCGGCTGGGTGAGGTGTTCCGGAACAAGCGTGTGCTCGCGCTCTCGCTCGTCCAGAATTGGATCGTCGGGCCGATCCTCATGTTCGGCCTCGCGGTGCTGTTCCTCCACGACAAGCCCGAGTACATGATCGGCCTCATCCTCATCGGGCTCGCGCGGTGCATCGCGATGGTGGTCGTGTGGAACGATCTCGCGAAGGGGGACACCGACTATTGCGCGGGGCTCGTCGCGTTCAACTCGATCTTCCAGGTGTTGTTCTTCTCCGTATACGCGTGGTTCTTTGCCACGGTCCTCCCGAGCTGGCTCGGGTTGGAGGGCGAGGTGGTCGACATCACGATGGGGGAGATCGCGGCGAGCGTCGCCCTCTATCTGGGCGTCCCGTTCGCCGCGGGGCTGCTCACCCGGAAGCTGCTCGTCTCGGCGAAGGGCCTCGATTGGTACCAGGCGAGCTTCGTCCCGCGTGTCGGGCCCATCACCCTCGTGGCGCTGTTGTTCACCATCGTGGTCATGTTCTCGCTCAAGGGCGAGGCCATCGTGCTCCTGCCGCTCGACGTGGTGCGCATCGCGATCCCGCTGCTCGCCTACTTCGTCGTCATGTTCGCCCTGTCGTTCTTCATGAGCCGCGCGGCCGGCGCGACGTATGGGCAGACCGCCACCTTGTCGTTCACCGCGGCGTCGAACAACTTCGAGCTCGCCATCGCTGTGGCCGTCGCGACGTTCGGCATCCACAGCGGCGCGGCGTTCGCCGCCGTGATCGGGCCGCTCGTCGAGGTCCCCGTGTTGATCGGCCTCGTGAGCGTGGCGCTCTGGCTCCGGCGCCGGTACTTCTCCGCCACCCCGATCCCCGCCCCCGCCATGGAGGAGAGCCGCTCGTGACCAAGCCCGGAATCCTGTTCATGTGTGTCGCCAACTCGGCGCGGAGCCAGATGGCCGAGGGCTGGGCCCGGGCGCTCCTGGGCGACCGTGCGCGTATCCAGAGCGCCGGGACCCGCCCCTCGCGCGTGAACCCCTACGCCATCGAGGTGATGGCCGAGGTCGGCATCGACCTGGCCGGCCAGCACTCCAAGGGGGTGGATACTATCGATCCCGCCACCGTCGACACCGTCATCACCCTGTGCGCCGAGGAGGTGTGCCCCGTGTTCCTCGGGGCCGCGCGCCGGCTGCACTGGCCGATTCCGGACCCGGCGAGCGACGATGCCTCGCTCACGCGGGAGGAGATGCTCGAACGATTCCGGACAGCGCGTGACGAACTCCGGGCGCGGGTGGAGGGGTTCGAGCGGCTACGAGGAGGCGGGAGGTTCGCATGACAACTGGATCCCCGAGCCGCCGCAACGTGCTCACCCTCGGCGGCGCCACGTTGGCGCTCGTTGCGTGTGGAGACAAGGGCACGCTCGTCGCCTGCTGCGACACTGGCGACACGGGGGACACCAGCGGCACCGATGTGGACTGGGCCACCGGGGGGACCGCCGCGATGTCCGGCGACTACGCGGACCCGTTCGAGACGAGCAGTGAGTCGACGTGCGCGATGGTGTGCGCGATGACGCTCGGCCCCTGCTACGGCGAGACGGTGGAGCGGCGGGACATCTCCGAAGGCTACGGGGGGCTCCCGATGCGGCTCGCGCTGCGCATCGTCGACGAGGGCTGCGAGCCGGTGGCGGGGATGGTCGTCGACATCTGGCACGCCGCGCCGAACGGGTTGTACTCGGGCGCGGACACGGCCGAGATGTGCACCGAGGGTGACGCCGAGATGACCGCGGGGAACTACTTCCGCGGCCGCCAGACGACGGACGCCAACGGGCGTGTCGACTTCGACACGTGCTTTCCCGGCTGGTACTCGAGCCGCGCCATCCACATCCACTTCCAGGTGCGGACGGGCGCGAACGAGGGCTCCGGCGAGCACGTGACCTCTCAGCTCTTCTTCGACGAGGCGCTGATCGAGGACATCCACACCACCCACCCGGACTACCTCGGTCGCGGCCGCCCCCGCACGAGCAACGACGAGGACAAGGTGCTCGGCGACAACGATCCGACGCCCTACACCCCGACGACCGCGCGGCAGGCCGATGGCGCGCTGCTCGCGTGGAAGACCATCGTGATCCGCGCGTCGCTCGCGTCCGACCTGTGTGAGGCCCCCGAGTCCGCGTAGGGAGCTGTCCGGGTAGGGCGCTGTCACGGCCCGACCGCGATCCGGAACCCCCTGAACCCCACGCCACCCCGCTCGTCGCGCACGACCACGGCCAGCCACGCCTCGCCGGGCTCGTCCGGCGCGGTCCAGGTGTTCTCGACGCCGGTCTCGTCCTCGTCGCCCGTCCGCCCGTTCCGCGCCTCCGCGAACGTGCCGCCGGTGGTGTACCAGGAGACCGACAACGCCTCACGGCGGGCGTCGAGCACCTTGGTGTCGGGATCGTAGCGGACATAGGTCTCCGCGCCCTCACAGGCGGCCGGCTCCCCGGAGGGGCAGGCGGGCCAGCTCGTGCCGAGCGTGACGAGCTGCCCAGGGGCGACCGTGGAGGGCACGCCGGTGCCGTCCTCCGGCACGGGTTCGCCGTCGAGGAGCAGGCCCTCCAACGTCGGGTTGGTGTTGGAGAGATAGGAGAGGTTCCACGCGACGTAGGTTTCTTGTGTCACGTTCGCGAGGCCACACCGGACGCGGGGCGAGACGAGCGTGGTCCCGCCGGGGTCCGCGAACCCGAGCGCCGGTTGGTAGTAGCCGCCGGTGAGATCCGGATCGGCGGGCCTCCCGGCCGGTTCGCCCTCCTCGGGGGGCGGCGGGTTGGGCCCGAAGCGGCTGCACGCGTCGTCGGGGATCGGCGCGCTCACGTCGAGACCGCTGCCGATCGGCTCGAGGTCGGCCGATTCGGGCTCCAGGCAGCTCGTCGCGACCGGCCCCGCCTCGGCGAGCGGCTTGCGGGCGGTGCAGAAGGCCCAGTCCACGGCCCCCGTCGCGAGCGCCCCGGAGGCGTCGGCGTAGAGCGCGCGGAGCCGCACCTCCGCGCCGGCTTCGCCCTCGGCGGGCTCGATCTGGACGGCGAGCACGCGCGCGTCGTCCACGTAGGGGGTCGAGTCCACGAGCGGCTCCGCGCACGCAAGGACCATCCACAGCAGGGACATCAGAAGCTCCAACGCGCGCCGAGGACCGGCAGGATGGGGAGGCCGTCGATGGAGCCACGCGAGGAGTAGTCCGCGTCGTAGATGTATTCTTCGACGTTCTCCCGGTTGGTGACGTTCTGGACCTCCAACGAGAGCTCGAGAAGGGTGGTGCCGAGGGCCAGCTCTTTTGCGACCCGCGCGTCCGCCTGGAAGAACGTCGGCAGCCGGATGGCGTTGTGCTCGCCGAACATCGGCTGGTACAGATGGCGCCGGTCGTCGAAGTAGGCCCCGACCACCTCGGTGCGCGGGGCACCCGTCCCGAGGCGTCCGCGCACGCCGACCTCGATCCCGAAGGGCAGGGTGTAGCCGCCCACCACGGTCAGGACGTGCCGCTGGTCGTAGTCCGAGGGGCGCCATGCCCCCTCCGGGGAGTCCTGGCGCTCGCTCCACGCGAGCGTGTAGCTCAGCCACCCGTAGAACCCCGCGGTGGGGTCGAGCCGGATCATCCCCTGCGCGCCATAGGTGCGCCCGGCGCCCGCGGCGACGAGGGCCTCGGCCTGCGCGGGCTGCTCGGCGGCGTTCCGCGTCGCGAGCTCCTCGGAGACCGTGTAGAAGCCGGAGACGTCGATGGACAGGGTGTCGGTGGGCCGCACGCCGGCGCCGAGCACCCCGTGCGTCGCCGAGGAGGCCGGGAGCGCCGGATTGCCGAAGGACGCGGAGAGGTCGGCCGCCTGGGGTTGCTGCCGGTAGCGCCCGAAGGCCGCGGTGAACGACAGCCGCTCCGTCGGCGCGAACCGCAACGCGAGGCGGGGCTCGACCGACGGATCCTGGAGGAACAGGCCGTTGGTCGGGCTCGTCCCCACCTGCGGCGCCGCGCGGCTCACGCTCCGCGCGTACGGGTCGAACCGCAGCCCCGGCACGATGTGGAGGCGGTCGTCGAACAGCCCGAGATCGGCCTCCGCGTAGGGCGCGACGTTGAGCGACACGACCGTGTACTGGTCGGACGAGACCTGGTCGGGCGGCGGCTGCCCGAACACGACCATGTCCCCCTCGCGTGCGGGCACGGCAATCGAGCCCTCCCGCGCGATGTCCGAGGCGCTGACGAGGGCGTCCACGCCGGCCTCGGCGGTGAGGAACGACGTGACGCGCGAACGGTAGCTGGCCCGCAGGCCCGCGAGGCGCACGTCCTGGGAGATCGAGGTGTCGACCTGCCCGAAGCGTGCCACCCGATCCGATTGGTCGGCGCCGACGAACAGGAGCGCGGACACCGTGCCGCCGTCGCCGAGGTCGTGGAGGTAGCGCAGGGAGACGCGCTGGAACGCGGCTGACTTCGCCTCGGAGGCCTCGCGCGCGGGGTCCGGGTTGGGCGAGGTGCGCTCGGTGTAGTCGGAGGAGAGCAGCCCGGTCAGATCGAGGGTCTCTCCGGGGCCGAGCCGCACGCCGACGCGCGCCTGGGCGTCGTAGTAGTGGGGGATCGGGAAGTACTCCTCCACCTGCGGGTAGAGCGACGAGAGCAGCGGCCCGACGTAGCCGTAGCGCCCCCCGGCGGCGTAGCTCACCTTGTCCCCGATGGGCCCGGAGAGCGAGGCGGCGGCGTCGTAGAGGTCGGCGGAGACGGCGCCGTTGGTCTCCTCCGCGAGGCCCTTCGTCTTGACCGACACGAGCCCGCCCAGGCCGCGGCCGTAGCCGGCGCCGTAGCCGCCGGGCACGAGCTCCACCGACTTGACCAGCTCGGAGCCCATCACGGATCGCAGCCCACCGTCGTGGTAGAGCCGCGGGACCGGCACCCCGTCGATGTACACGCCCGTGTCCTCGGGCGCCGCGCCCCACACGACGAGCGCGCCGGTGCCGAGCGAGGCCCGCGCCACGCCCGGCATGTTCTCGACCACCTTGAGCACGTCGCCCTGGGTGCCCGGCACCTTCCGCGCCGCGTCGGCGGCGATCTCCGTGGAGAACGCCTGTCGCTTGATCGTCGGCGCCGTCACGAGGATCTCGAGGTCGTCGCCCTCCTCGCCTTCCTCGGCCAGGAACACCTCGTAGATGGTGTCCAGGCGCTCGCCGGCCACGAAGGTCTCGTCGGTGGAGAGCGGCGTGAGGCGCGGCCCTTCGAGCGTGACCTGCGTCGCGCCCGGGGGGATCTCCTCCACCACGAAGCGCCCCGCGGCGTCGGTCACGACCGAGCGCCCGTCCGCGAGCGTGACAGTCACGTCGGGCACCGGCACCTTGCGCTCACGGTCCATCACCACGCCCGCGAAGGTCGCCGTCTCGATGGCGGCGACGCGCTCGACGAAGTCGTAGCGGTAGAGGATGCGGACGCGCGCGGGGACGCCGTCGATCTCGGCGGGCGAGAAGCGGAACTGCCGCGCGGCCTCTACCGCGGCGGCGTCGAAGGCCGGGCCGGCCGACTCCTGTACGGTCACGTCCTCGACCGCCCCCTCCGCGCCGATTGTGACCGCGAGCACGACGGAGGCGGTGCGCCCCGCCTCCTCCGCGGGAAACGGCGCCTCGACGAATTGGAGCAGCTCGGGCGGCCGGGTGAGCGTGCCTGGAGCGGGCGCCTCGGCGTGGGCGAACGACGAGCAGGCCAGGACGACGGCGACCGCGGGGAGCCGCGCGAAGAGGGGAGACATCGGGCTCACAACGCGAAGCGGATGGCGACGGTGAAGGAGGAGGGGACGGCCTTGCCGCACCGCGTCGCGGGGGTGAAGGTGGCGCCACGGACGGCGGCAACGGCCGCCTCGTCGAGGCCGTGGCCGAGGCCCTCGAGGACCTGGGCGGCGCCGATGGTGCCGTCGGCGTCGACCGTGAGCTGGACCCGCACCTTGCCCTCGATGCCGGCGGCGGTCGCCTCCTCGGTGTACGCGGGGCGCGGCATCGAGGTCGCCTTGGCCTTGACCTCGGCCTCGGCGCAACCGCCCTCGGACGCGGCGGGCGCCACGAGCGCCTTGACTGCCTGGCGTGTCGTGCCCGCGGGGGAGGGGGGCGCGATCGCCATTCCGCCCGGACCGCCGCCGCCGAGCGCGAAGCCGAGATCCGCGACCGCGGGGGTGTTGGAGGGAGGGGGTGCCGAGGGGGCCGCGGCGGGCGGCGCTACCCGGCGGGGTGCCGGGGCCGCGGGCGTGGGCGGGGGCGGCGGCTCGGCGGGCTTGGGAGGCGCTGGCGGCTTGGGCTTGGGAAGCACGACCGTCTGGAGCGCGACGACCTCGATCTTCGCCGCCGCCGGGGGCTCGGCACGGGAGAGCATCCAGCCCGCCGCCACGTGGACGGCGAGGCTGAGCCCATACACCAGCGTGGTGGGGTCGAAGCGCGGCATCGTCAGTCCGGCTGCTCGACGCCGATGGCGTAGTGGGTGATCCCCGCGGCCTTGGCGAGGTCGATCACCTGCACCACGGCGGCGTGCCGCGCGGCGCCGTCGGCGCTGATCACGAGGTTCACGTCGTTGTCGGCGGTCCAGGCCTCGCGGAGCTTGCCGGCGAGCTGGGTGACGTCGATCGGGCTGTCCTGCCACCCATACGCCCCCTCGGCCGTGACGGTCACGATCGCGGGTGTGGACGCCGAGCCCTCGCCGTTGCTCGCCTTGGGGAGGTCGACGTTCATGCTCTCGGCGACGATGAAGTTGGCCGACACCATCATGATCACGAGCAGCACGAGCACGATGTCGACCATCGGCGTGACGTTGATCCCGACGATGCCGCCGCGGCCCCCCGGCCCGCTGGAGAACGACGTTCCTGCCATGGGTCAGTCCTTGTCCGCGACGGCGGCGAGCTTCTGGTTCTGGAGCGCCACGGGGCCGTGGGGGGCGGCGTCGCCGGAGGGCCGCAACGTCCCGCCGCGCTCCTTGACCTCGATCCAGCCCGACACGAGGTGGCCGAGGCTGAACGCCGCCCGCTCGATCTCGGCGATGCGCTGCTGGCCGACGTTGTAGGCGATGACCGCGGGGATCGCCACGAAGATGCCGACCGCGGTGGCGATGAGCGCCTCCGCGATCGCGCTCATGACGCCGCCCATGGCGCTGGCGCGCCCCGCCGCGTTCCCGAGCTCGTGGAAGGCGAGGATTACGCCGATGACCGTGCCGAAGAGCCCGATGAACGGGGCGTTGTTGCCGATGGTCCCGAGGAATGTCATGCCCCGCTCCAGGCCCTTCTTGGCGCGGGAGAGCTCCGCGTCCAGCGCGTCGCCGAAGCCCGGCGCCCCGCCCTCGCGGAAGGTGAAGGCGCGCGCGACGACGAGGCCTTCGACCGTTCCGCTGTCGCGGAGGAGACGTTTGGCGCCCTCCTCGTCGCCCGCGCGCAGAATCTTGTACAGCGCGCGGTGGAGGGCATCTCCGCCACGGCGGCCGTTTCGATAGAAAAAGATCGCCCGTTCGAACACCACTCCGAGGGAGATCACGGAGAGCCCGAGCAGCAGGTACAGGACCCACGCGCTGCCGAGGAGCGCGACGTTGAGCAGGACTTCGACGATTTGCACGGGGGCCTCGGCGGTCAGGGAAGGGTCAGGGTGGTGACGTGGGTGCCGAGCGACGCGCCGCCGTCGGCCTGGGCCGCGAGGAGCGCGCCGCTCGCGACGTCCTCCTGCGCGACGGACCAGCTCCCGTCGGCCTCGTCCACCCGCTCGAACAGCGAGAGCGCGTAGTTCACCGAGCGCTCTCCGCATGGGGAGAAGAGGCTCGCGTAGACCTCGTAGTCGCCCGCGGGAGGCTCCTCTTCGAACACCAACGACTCGAGTCGGACGGAGTCGATGACACAATTGGAATTCGAGTCCCGTGTCAACACCCCCTCGGTGGAGGTGTCCCCGTCCGAAGCGATCGGGTCGACCTGGGTGCTGGCCGACTCGGAGCGGACGACCTTGCCCGCCGGCGTGACGACGACCAGGTCGAGATCGACGTCCGTGTCCCACGACAGCGACAGGATCGTGTGCTGCGGCGGGGTCTCCGGGTCACAGGCGGCGTAGTTCTTGTCGGCGTAGTCCGGCAGGACACAAAGCGTGGCGTCGTACCGCGGGCCCGGATGGCCGCCCTCGTCGAGCGCGACGAACGAGATGGTCTGGAGGCCGTAGGGCACCTCCCGCGTGAAGTCGACCGTGAGATCGAAGAGCAGGTTGTTGTCCTCGGTCACGTCGGGACCGTCGACCGGCACGACCCAATACCCGCTGCCGACGTCCGGCACGGCGACGGCGATGGAGTACGCCTCGGTGCTGGCAAGGCCGCTGTACCCGGCGTTGGCATCGCCCTGTGTCACGACGTAGCCCACGCTCGACACGTAGATCACGTTGGGGGAAGCGGCGGAGTCGTCCGTGGGGAGCTCGCCCGGCTGGAACGTCCCCGCGCGCACCTGCACGGGCTCGGACGCGCCGCTCGATTGGTCGTTCGACACACAGGCCAACAGCGCGACGATCATCAGAACTCCACCTGTCCGCGCAGCGTCCATTGGTCGTTCGCGAGGTCCCGCGGCACGCCGAGATCGTCGCGGCCGAGGTGGTCGACCACGTAGTCGTATTGGAGCACGAGCCGTCCGAAGCCCGGGAGCTGGGCCGCGACCATCGGGGAGAGCGTCAGGACGCTCACGTCGGTGGGGACGAAGTCACCGCGCCGCGACTCGAAGACATCCGAGTTGGGATCGTAGAAGTCGGCCCGGAAGCCGAGCACGCCGTAACGTGTCACCTCCTGCACGGCGCCCGCGGTCCACGCGATCTCGCGCACGTCGTAGCCGGTGGACACCGGATCGGCGACGAGCCAGCCGCGGTCGAGGTTGCTCGCCATGGTCGCCTCGGCGAACACGCGCGTCCACCCGAGCGGGGTGTGCAATCCAACCTGGATGTCGGCGTTCACCGCCCATTGCTCGAACGTCGAGGAGGGGCTCGCCGCCTGCCCGCTCACGCCCACCAGCTCGTCGAGTGACACCAGGCCATTCTGGTTCCTGTCACTCCAGAGCAGCGTCGACTTGCTCTCTGGTGTGCCCGCGTGGAAGCCGCCGCCGTTGAGGTAGGAGACGCCCCCCGCGAGCTCGGTGCGGCCCTCCACGCCGGCCACCGCGCCGAGGCGCCCGAGGATCGTCTTGCGCGCGGTGTAGGCGAGCGCGTCGTCAGGCGTGTTTCGCAGGGGAACGCCGTTCTGTACGGCCACCACGAGGCGGATCGGGCCGAGGGCGCTCGCGAGCTGCACGCCGACATCGTTGTCACCCGGAAACAACGCCCGGGAGCCCAGGGAGCGCTCCGCGAAGTACCGCGCGTCGCTGTCCTCGGGCAGCTCGAAGCCGAACGGGATGTCGAACAGACCCGCTGTGACGCCGACCAGCGGCGGCCTGTCACCCCGCGCGTTCGGCAGGAAGAGGGAGAGCTCGGCGCCGCTCGGGCTGACGTGGGGCCCGTCCACCGTGTTCAGGTCGAGCTCCACGCTCGTGCGGGCGTACTTGAACCAACGTTCCACCTTCACGCGCGCCCGACGCACCAGGAACCGGTCCTGGTTGAGCGGCGCGCCCTCGACCGAGACCTCGTCCTCCGAGAGGTCGGAGAACACGACCTGGGGCTGCACGTAGCCGGACACGCGCAGATCCAGGACCTCCCACCACTTGGGGGCGGCGGGCGTGGCGACGGGGGTGGCCTCGACCTCGATCTCCACGTCATCCGCGCGCGCGACGGCGGTGGAGACGAGGAGGAGAGCGCTGACGCGAGCGGGAAGAGCGAGTGTCACAGGAACCTGGGTGCCAGGTGGGGGCACTGCACGAGGCGTGCCAGACAAATCACGCAGGTTGCTGCGTGGACCACACAAACGAGCCGTGAAGGGCCCCAGGGAGCCGTGACGGCTTCACGGTCGCGCGTCACAGTCACGGCTCCCTGGGCGACGCTCACTCCACGGGCGGCAGCGGGTCTCCCTCGCGCCAGGTGCCCTCCGGGATCCTGTCCGCGTTCACGAACGAGGCGTGGCCGACGTCGGTGCACGCGTTGAGGAACTCGAGCGAGTCGGCCGAGGGCGCCGTGGGCGGGTCGCAGTCGTAGCAGGTGCCGCTCTCGGACTCGACCCAGCACGACGGGTCGTCGGTGTCCGTGTCGGTATCCGTGTCGGCGTCCGTGTCCGTATCGGTGTCCGCGTCGGTGTCCGTGTCGGTGTCGGTCTCGGTCTCCTTGTCGGTGTCCGCGGACGTGCCGGGGTCCTTGCAGGAGAAGAGCGTGAGGAGGATCAGGAAGGGAAGAGTGCGCATTTCAGCGAGCCTCACAGAAGCCGGAGCGGCAGACGTCCGTGCCGGAGCACGGGGTGGCCTCGTCACACACGTCGCACGAGCTCGCGCCGGTGGTGGAGTAGTCGAAGTAGCAACCGCAGGGCTCTTCCGGAGCGTGGGCGTACAGGGGGCCGACATCCCCGTCCCGCTGGACCTCCATCGCGCACTGGGGGATGTTCTTGTTGAGGATCGCCGTCTCGGTGATCGTCTGGATCGTCCCCGCGGGTTGGACGGCCCCGGAGAAGTAGTCCAGGAGCGCCTGAACGCTCTCGTCCGCGGCCATGCCGGTCGTGGTGTCACCGTGCGCGTAGAGGAAGCCCGGCATCCACAGGGGATAGTGGCCGTCGCGCACGTTCCGCTTGTCGTAGGAGGTGGCGCTCGAGTCGGGCCAATACGCCACGTTCTGCCCAGGGGCCTTCCACGCGAGCGTGTTCACGCTGTCACGATTGGCGTCCGCCACGTCGGCGCTGGCGAAACCAATGCCCTGCTCGGGCTGGGCGAGCGCCGCGAGCAACGCGACCGAGTTTGCGTTGGTGCCGGCGTCGGTGCCGTAGAAGCTCGTGCCCGGCAAGCCGCTGGCAAGCGCCAGGATCTGCTGGGCGGCGGAGTTTTCGTCCCGTCGGACGTAGTAGCTGAGGTCCGCGTTGTTCCACGGGGCGATGTCGGCGGCCGGCCCGAAACCGAACACGAGGTAGAACGCCTCGGCGCTGATGGCCTGCTGGGTGGAGGCCTCGGGGACGAGCACGCTCATCGCCGAGATCGGCCCGGTGGCGGTGACGATGCCTTCGACGAGGGAGGCGTCGGTGATGAGCGGGCACGCGAACGGCGTCACGATCATGCTCGCGAAGTCGACCGGCGCGCCCGACAACGGCAGATCGCAGGAGGCCCGCGAGCCGGTGGTCGAGTCCCAGTAGTAGGCGGTGCCCGTGATGTTCGGGTCGGCCGTGCCGGCCAGCGCGTTGATGCCCGAGCAGGCGCCGCCGTTGTCCTTGTAGACGAGGAAGACGGGGTTCTCCCCGTTCTGGAGGACCACGGAGGCCCGGCCGAGCAGGTCGCGTTGGGCGCTGCCGCCGGCGCCGTAGAGGGTGGGCGCGCCGCCGGACACGTCGGCGCAGTCGATCGCGTGGGCGGGGAAGGGGAGGAGGAGCGCGAGCGTGGCGCCCGCGAGCACCCCTCGGCATCGAGCCGACAATTCGTACACAGAAGACTCCGTTGGTTTGTGTCGCGCGCCAGGGCGGGCGGCGATCCGCTGCCGGGCCTGTGCAATCACTGTGCCGTTCCAGCCAACCTCGCCTTTCTGGCAAGTCCGTCGAACAGAGCCGTCGGCCTTCCCGGGCAGCCGTGTCGGGTCACGGGTGAGTAGCGCCGGCCATTGGTGCCGCGGATCAGCGGGCCCGACGCGTCGGCGATCAGCTTGCGGTTGGCCGCGACGAGCGCGCCGTCCTGCTACTCCGCGTGCGGCGTCGAGGTCGCCCGTGGCATCACACCCAGCGCCGCTGGCGACGCGGCTGGGCGCGGGCGTTCACCGATCGTCAGGCCGGCGGGGACAGGTAGCCGGCCACGCCCGCAAGCGCGTCTCGGCTCGCCTCCCACCGGACGCGCTCCCCGGCGAACGCCACCAGCGCGCCCGCGAACCTCTGCCATGCTTCAGGCAGCTGGGAGATCTCCCCCTCGATCGCCTCCCGGCCGAGCGCGGAGGCGCGCACCAGGGTGACGGGCATGCCGTCGATGGTCAATCCTTCGGGCCGCGAAGCCGGAAGCGCGAGAGCGCCGAGCGTGTGGGCCAGCTCTTCCAGGTCGGCAGCCGACAGCTCGATGCGCTCGTCGGCGATGGCGGGCTCGACCCAGGCGCGCGAGGGATCGGCGCCCGCCTGTTGGAGCCACGCCCAGATCTGGCGCTGGGGACTCACGACGCGTAGCGGCCCGCTGTCGACCACCTCGATCAGGCACTCGACCGAGAACGACGGCCGAAGGCACGCCCGCCAGGCCCGCCCACCGGGGAGCGGTTCCGCTCCCAGGAGCCGGGTGAGCTCGGCCGCGTATCGATCCCGCATCTACTCCACCTCACACCGCGGCACGTTCCCCTCGCGCTCGAGGAGGCGCACACACTCCACTTCTCCGCTCACGTCGCCCCACGCGGTCGGGACCCGCACCCGGACGCGGCGCCCCTCCACGGACACGCGGGGGAGCCGCACGTCACGAAGGGTGCGGCCGAACGGGGCCGTCGCGTCACTCCCGTGGAGGAACGCCCCTTTCGCGATCTCGACGAGCGACCCGGTGAGCGGTGGGCTCCCGCTGCCGCCGCCGAAGCCCACCCCGTAGCCGGGGACGTCGCGCACCGCGTCGACCGGGACCCACCCGCGCGCATGTGCGGCCGTCGTGCGCACCTCGATCGGTCGCCAGGTCCCGCGCGCCGGCCCCGCCGCGAAGAGCAGCAGCGTGGTGTCGGCGCGCAGGGTCGCCAGGACGTCGCCCTCCGGCGCGTCGCGGAGCGAGACGGAGGCACCGCCGTCTGTCGTGTCGACGAGGGCGAGATCGGCGAACCGGCCGTCCATCGGCCACCGTGTGACCCGCCAGAGCGCGCCCAACGACGCGGCGGGCACCCACCCGTCGAGCGTGAGCCCCTCGTCACTCCAGGCGACCCGCAGGTCGCCCTTCGCCTTCGCGCCGAGCGTGACCGGCGTGCCGCCCGCGAGCGCCACCCCGCCGTCGGTGGGCGCCTTGCCGGCCTGCCCGCGGACGGGGGCGCGATCGTCTGGACGAAGCGCCAGGTCTTCGCGGCGAACCCCGACGACCACGCGCACGCCGCGATCCTCGTGCGCGACACGGACGACGGAGCCCTCGTCGGACACGACGATGGTGTCGAACGGCTGGGTGTCTCCGGGGGAGAACGTTCGTTTTCCCGGGTTCAGCTCGAACGGACCGATGGACGCCACGGTCGCCCGCCATGGGGTGTCGGCCGCGGGGGACGCCGCGGACAACGCGCCTGCGATTCGCGCGGCGGGCGTGGGAGCGTCGGGCCAGGATGCGGCGCTGGCGGCGGCGGCGAGGAGGAGGAGGAGAGTCATCGGAGAATGGTACGCCGCCTCGTCCGTGCCGCGCTACGGGTCGATCCGTGGCAGGACGGCCATGAAGACGATTCGCCGCCCACCCGAGGCAACATGAGCATCCTCTCGCTTCCGATCTACGACCGCGTGACCAGGGCCAACGTGGACGCGCTTCTCCAAGGAGAGGCGCTGGCCATCTGGATCAGAGGATTCATCGGGGTCGATCATTGTGATCACATCTACGAGCAGGTTCGGATGGCGCCGCTCGAGCCGCTCCTCGTCCACTACACGCGGGAGGACGGCACCGCCGACTATCACACCCACGCGAATGTCCTCCGTGTGAGCGACGACCACCAGCTGGACGGATATTTCGAGTTGCTCGGCGCCGCAGGTGCGCCCGACGCACAGCAGGAGGCGGTCCAGGCGATCATGAAGGAATATCTGTCCAGCGTGGACAAGGCGAACGACACGAACAATCGCCTGTGCGCCCCCTATCGCCGGCCCTGCGATGTCCTGTTCGACCACCTCGACGATACCTGCGGGATCAAGGTCGCCGAGTACAACGGCATCAAGATGAAGTTCGGCACCTTCTTGCTGAACGAGAAATCCCCGGACTTCGACAACCCGGCCACGATCCCCATCCATGTCGACAGCGTGCCGTCGCTCCTGTTTCCGCGGCTCCAGGCGCAGCTCGGCGCGATGGTGTATTGTCGCGTTCCCAACGTGGGCGGCGAGCTCCGCGTGTATGACCATCCGCTGATCCCGCGCGATGCGCCGATGCCGCCCTACCTCGATCATTCGTACGCATATCGCTCCCTGAAGCCCTGCACTGGGGACGCGATCCTCATCAATTCGCGCCGTCCGCACGCGGTCCTACCCGGCAAGGATGACGATCGCCTCGCCAACATCATGTTCATCGGCTCGGACGGAAGTCGTCCGTTGAGCATCTGGACGTAGGGCGAGCCTGGAGATGAGCTTCCCAGGCCATGAACGCCGCGCTGTGGCCCTGCTGGCGCTGACCGCATTCTTGTGGGCAATCAGCTTTCCGCTCATCCGGGTGTTGTCGCTCGCCCAGCACCAGCACTCGCCGGAGATCAGCAGCTGGTTCGTCAGCAGCGTGATCGTGACCTCCCGGTTTCTGCTCGGGGGATTGGTCGTCGCGCTGCTGAGCCCGCGCAGCCTGCAGGCCATCACCCGGTCCGAATGGTCACAAGGGCTCGGGCTCGGCCTCCTCTGCGGGATCAGCATCCTGTGGCAGGTCGACGGCCTGTCCTACAGTCCGGCCTCGGTATCGGCGTTCATCACCCAAGGCTACTGTGTCTGGATTCCCATCTACGTCTGTCTGCGGAGCAGGCGTGTGCCATCGGGCGACCTGCTGATCTCCACCGGCCTCGTCGTAGCCGGGATCTTTCTCCTCTCGGGCGCGAGCTTCGACTCCCTCCACCTGGGCCGCGGTGAGCTCGAAACCCTGTTGGCTTCGTTGTTTTGCGCGGCCCAGATCCTCTGGTTGGAGAGGCCCCGATTCGAGGACAATCGCAGCCTCACCATCACGGTGATCATGTTCTTCGCCGCGGGGCTGGTGGCGGCGCCGGTCGCGCTGGTCTCGTCCGGCGGGCCCGGGGCGTGGACCCAACTCCTCCAGCTTCCGCACCTGACGGAGCTGATGGTTGTCTTGACGCTCGTCTGCACCGTCGCGCCGTTCCTGCTGATGAACCAATTCCAGAAGTTCGTCACCGCGACCGAAGCAGGGCTCATCTACTGTTGTGAGCCGATCTTCGCGAGCCTCCTGGCGCTCTTCCTTCCGGGCATCCTGGCGGGCTGGATGGGCACCCACTACCCGAATGAGACGCCGACGGCGCCGCTCCTCCTCGGGGGCGGCTTGATCACGGCCGCGAACATCTGGATTCAGGTCCGGAAAGGAAGCTCGCCGGTGAGAGCCGCCAACGTCGGCCCGGCATGAGGATCATCCCTCTTCGCGCGTCTCTTCGAGCGTCTGTCCCTCGGCCTCGCGGCGCATCGCCTCCCAGAGCATCTCGACCTGCTTGCGCTCGGTCGGGTATGACCCGATGGACAGGCGCACCATCCAGCGCCCATCGAGCTTGGCTGGAGTGACATAGGCCTCGCCGCTGCCGTTCAATCGTTCTCCCCAGGCGAGCGTGTGGGCCTCGAGCGCCTCCGCGTCCATTCCGGGCGGTTCGTGGCGCACACACACCGTCTGGAGCACCACCGGGGCGAGCACGTGCCAATTCGCGCGCGCCCGAACCTGCTCGGCGAGCCACTGGGCGTTCTCGATGTCGCGCCGCAGTCGCTTCTGGATTCCGGAGACACCCTCTTCGCGCAGCAGGAACCACAGCTTGAGCGATCGAAAGCGTCGCCCGAGCGGGATCCCCCAGTCGCGGAGGTTGGTGACCTGATCGTCCACGCTGCTCTGGAGGTAGCTGGGATTGGTGCTCATGACGCGGATGAGGTGCTCGGTGTCACGCACGTAGTAGAGCGAGCAATCGAACGCGGCGCCCAGCCACTTGTGCGCGTTGATCACAATCGAATCCGCGCCTTCGATGCCGCGCCACATCCAGCGGCACTCGGGCAGGATCATCGCCGACCCCGCCATTGCGGCATCGACGTGGAGCCAGGCACCGTGGCGGCGCGCGATCTGCACGACATCGTCGATCGGATCGAGCGCGGTGGTCGTGGTGGTGCCGGTCGTCGCGACGATCATGCAGGGGACCGAACCGGCGGCGATGTCCGCCCGGATCGCGGCGTCGAGCGCGTCGGCGCGCATCGCGTGGCGCTCGTCCACCGGGATGATGCGGAGGTTGTCACGACCGAACCCCGCGAGCAGGGCCGCCTTCTCGACGGAGCTGTGGCCGTGCACGGACGTGTAGACGATGAGGCGCTTGTCGCTGCCCTGCAGGCCGCCTCCCGCCAACGAATACCCGCTGCTCCGCTCCCGGGCGCAGATCAGCGCGACGAGCGTGCTGCTCGACGCGGTGTCCTGGATGACACCGTGGAACGTGTCCGGCAGGCCGAACATCTGCCGCGTCCAGTCGCAGACCACCTCCTCGAGCTCGGTCAACGCCGGGCTGGATTGCCAGGACAGTCCCAGAACGCCGAGCCCGCTGCTCAGAAAGTCTCCGAGGATCGAGGCGGGGGATGTGGCCGACGGGAAGTAGCCGAAGAACGAGGGGTGCTGCCAATGCGAGAGCCCCGGCAGGATCACCTTGTCGACGTCCCGCAGCACGCCCTCGAACGCTTCGGGCTCGTTGGGCGGGGCGGCCGGCAACTGGGCGCGGACGTCCCCGGGCGCCACCGGCGACATGACGGGGAGGCTCGAAATCTGCGCGCGGTAGTCGGCGATCCAGTCGATCAGGATGTGGCCGAAGTGGCGGAACTGCTCGGGAGTCATCGGGGACCTCGGGGGGCCGTCTATAGCGCTTCGAGCCAGGCCATCACGTCCCGGGCCAGCGTTTCGAAGCTCGGGGCGACGAACAACCGATCCTGGGGCCGCGTGGGAGCTACCTCGGTCGCCGCCATCACGTCGAGGTCGAACGGCAGCAGATCGACGCCCTGCTCGATCCGCTCGAGCTCCTTGTACGACGAGAGCAGCGCCTGCCCCAGGACCTTTACCCTGCCGTGCTCTTGCACCAGCCCGGCCTCCAAGGTGTACCAGCAGACGTTGGAGATGCGTTGCAGCGTAACGTCATTCGCAATGTCGGCCGCCTTGCCGAAGCGGCGACTCAATTCCGCGATGATGGGATGCGAGAGGGCCGGCGCGTGGCCGAGCAGCTCGTGGATGACATCGGGCTCCGGCGTGAACTCCGGGATGCTGTGGTGCCGCACATACTGCGTGGACAGGAAGATCCGACGACCGAGCAGGCTCATGAACGTGCGCGAGGAGGCGAACCCCAGCACCGGGATCATGCGAAAGCCGGTCGTGAGGGCGAGTTGTTGGTTGACATCCGCGAGCTGCGGAATGGAGGTGCGGCTGAAGCCGAGGCTCGCGAGGCCGTCGAGGTACGGCCGGCAGGCCAGCCGTTCGTGGTAGGGCTGGACATGATTCCAGACGTTCGCCCACACGGTGTGCTCCAGGTCGGTGTACGTGACGCGCGGAACGGGCTGATTGTCGACATACGACAATGCAATCGCCGCGATCTCCCGGCGGCGGTCGAGATAGAGGGCATCGTGGTCGCCAGGGTTGCTGAAGTCGTATCCAGACGCCAGATCGTTCGCGATCGCTGCGTATTCGTAGCTCCGCGGGGCACCAACTGTTGCCGCGGGAGTGTCCACGTTGTCGTGCATGGTGTGTCTTTGAATCCTGGACGGTAGGGGGCGTGTGACTGGCAAGGCGCAGCGTCGGTCTCGCCACGTCGCAACCATTCCACGTCCGCCGCCGCATCGCACTTGCACGCCATTGCAGGCGAGCGCGGCCCCTACACCAACAGTCCGCGCCTGAGACGCTCCGCGCGTCCCTCCGCCCGCCGCGACAGCTCGTGCTCCGTGAGCGTCGCGAGCTCGGCGTCTCCGTCGGCCCCGTCGAGGGTGGCAAGGTGGCGCTGGAGGTCGTACTCGAGCTCGCTCGTGGCTTCGCCCGCGAGGTGCACGCCCACCTCGGCGGGCGGGGGCGGTGGCTCGAGGCGGGCCGGCCCGGGGGTGTAGGTGTCGCACAACGCGTCGGCGAGGCTGTCGGCGAGCGCATCGCGGCGGGAGAGGGGCGCGAGCCCGAAGCGGTGCTCGAGAAAGGCGAGCACCGACGTATGGTCACACACCTGGGAATACGCACCCCGGCGGATCCAGGGGGAGATGAGCAGCGCGGGGACGCGGCCGCCGTAGCGCTCCATCGAGCCGGGGCGCAGGATCCCGCTGGGGCGGGCGCTGCGCGGGTGCGGCGCATCGGGCGCGGGGACGTGGTCGTAGTAGCCGCCGTTCTCGTCGTACAACACGATGAGGAGGGTACGGCGCCACACGGCCTCGTCGGCGCGCAGCGTGTTGTAGAGGTCGGCGAGCAGCCGCTGGCCCCACACCTTGTGTTTGCCGTGGTGGTCGTTGTTGGACTGTCGGGTACCGACGTTCAGGTGGCGGGGCTCGATGAAGGTGTACGCCGGGAGCGGGACCGGGGTCGTGTCGATGCCACACGCCGCGAGGTGGGCCAGCTGGGCGGGATCGTCGGTCAGCGGGCGCGCCCGCGACACGTCGCACGCGAACCGGTCATAGGCGCGAAGCGGGCTCGCCTCCTCTGGTGAGACTCCGCGGCGCCGGCGCGCCTTCGCCGTGCGCGTGATCTCGCCGAGCACCGCGCCGCTCGTGTAGATACAAGCCGGCCCGTCGACGTAGATACGCCAATCCAGACCGGCCTCGGACAGCCGTCCGAAGATGGTGGGGCGCCTCCCAATCTGGGGCAGCGGCAAGGCGCCCGTCGGAGAGGTTCCCATGTGGAGGAAGTAGCGGTTCGGCCATGTGTTGGACGCGATGGACGCGAACCAGCGATCGGCGACGGCAAAGTTGAGGGCGAGGTCCCGGGTGACCGGGAGGTCGTCCTTGTGGTGGTAGCGCATCACCTCGCGGACGAGCTCGGCCGCGGCCTCGGGCGTCCGGGTTCGCTTGCGCGCGTAGTCCGCTTGCACCGAGGCATACCCCTCGTTCGCGACGCCGCCTCGCGGCCACAATTGCGCCCACATGTCCAGGAACTGGTGGGGCGCGCCCGGGGGGATCATGTTCGCGCCCGGCTCGGCGAAGATCCGCTCTCCCGCTGCATAGAGGGGGCCGCTGATCGGATTGGAGAAGCCGGGCCCGATGCCGTCCACACCGTGTTCTTCAGGGGTCATCCACCCCAGCACGCGATCGAAGGAGTTGTTCTCCTGCATGAGGACGACGACGTGATCGATGTGCTTCATGCTCATGGTCGCTCACCTCGCCGCTACGATGGGTCCCGCGCTCACCACAGGAAGGGAGTTCACCAGGTCGAGCGTCAGCTGCCGCTCCATCTGGCTCGCCAGCTCCTCGTCCAGGCACACGAGCGCGGCCTCGTGGTTCTTGCTTCCCGATTGGGAGTCGAGGTTGAAGCTGCCGACCACCACCGCGGTGCGGTCGAAGTACGCCTGCTTGGCGTGGAGGTAGTTGAAGTAGGTCCAGGCCCGGAGGTTGGTCGTCTGGATGTCCGTGAGGTAGGCGCGGTTGCCCTTGGCCCCCGCTCGCGCGCTCCGCTCCTTCAGCTCCTCGTAGATCTTGGCGTTGTTGACGTGGCCGGTCGAGCGCGCCGCCTCCATGCTCTCGTGGAGCCACCGGTCGCTCTCTCCCTTTCCGCCGGCGAGGCCGTTCGAGACCACCTCCACCTCGACACCCGCCGCCGCCCGGCTCCGAAGCGCCTCGACCAGGACGTCGAGCACCGCGGTGCCGTCGAGGTCGAAGCGGACCGTCGGCGAGGTCATGACGATCAGGTGGCGCGCGGCCTCGATGTAACGGGTGAGCATCGTCGCGATGCCGGTGTTGCCCGGAGTCTGGACCACCACGCGACACGCGCCGTCCATGCGGGTCTCGGCGTCCCCGAGGCGACGCGCGTAGGCCTGCGTTCCACGCAGCCCGGCGGCGGTCTCCTCCGCGAGTCGGGCGTCGATCCACGGCTGGTAGAGGGGGGCGATCTTCCGGTGGGTGAGGTGGGCGTGGGAGTCCCAGAGGGCCACGTACGCCCGCGTGAGCTCGGTGACGGTGGGGCCCGACCGCACCAGCACGTCGTTGTCGCGATTGTGCCCGCCGAAGCCCGTGGAGAGGTTCTGCACGTCCATCACGTTCTGCCCGCCGATGACCGCTTCCTCGCCGTCCCGGATCCAGAACTTGTTGTGCATGAAGCCGCCGAAGCCCTTCCCGGGGATCAGCTGGTCGGCCACCAGGAGCACGGGGATGCCCGCCCGGCGCAGGCGGCGGAGGCACCGGACGTTCAGGGTGTTCGCGTAGAGGCTCTCGAGGATCACCCGCACGTCCACGCCCTCGGCGTGGCGGGCAACCAGCTCGTCGACGATGGCGGAGCCGCTGTCGTCGCACGTCATCGCCATCACCGCGACGAACATGAACGTCTCGGCCTCTCGCGCCATCCGCACCTTCTCGACCCAGCCGTCGCCGTTCGAGAGCAGCGCGACGTCGTTGCCGAACGTGAGCACGCTCTCGGTCTCCGCGTCGAGCGACTCCTGGAATTCCGGGGCGAACCAGGCGGCGTCGGGGCGCGGATCCGGCGCGAACGCGCGTACGTACGTGTCGAGGGGGAGGTCGAGGCGCTTGATCGGCGGGTGGAACAGGGTGTTCCAAGCGCGCAGGTAGATGTACGGCCGCTCGCCCATCTGCGTGGACTCGTCGAAGCGGGTCCGAGCGTGGAAGTCCCACGTCGCCTGCAGCAGGTCGTCGCTCTCCCCGATCAGCGCGGGCACGTTCGTCGTGAACAGATCCTGTACGACCTCGTCGGGGGACCTCCCAATCACGGTGAAGTCTTCCGTGAGGCTCCCGTCGTCCGTGGCGGTGCGACGGAAAATCAGGTTGTCGACGGGCGGGCGCGACGGGGCGGGGCCAATCAGCCCCTTCGTCGCATCGGCATAGTACGAATCCACCTCTGCGAGCGTGTAGAGCCGCTGATCACCGAACGCGGGTTCTTCGTAGCGGTGAGGTCCGAAGCAACCGGCGAGCAGCAGAGGGAGGAGCATCGTTCCTGGGCTTGATGCCCTCCCGGTAACGCTGACAGCTGGCCCGGCCTCGTCCTTGGCCTACAGGCGTCCATTCGTAGCGGGTTGCCAAGCTTGGCGACGTTTCGGTACAAGCGTCCCCGTGCTCGACAGGGCCGTTGTTCCGCTACCGCCCCGCGACCATCGCCAGATCCCGCGCGTAGTCCGCCCACCACCCCCCCGCCGAGGGCCCGCCGTTGCACTCGCCGTCGGACTCGCCCGGGGGCTTGACCCACAGCAGGGCGTCGAGGCCGGGTTCGGTGGTCGCCACCGTCGGGTTCGAGCCGAGCGCGCGCCCGAGCGGATTGCACCACTCGTTGTCCTCGGAAGGGCCGAGGCCGTTGCGGCTCGTGTCGATGATGTAGTGCGCGTTGGTGCCGAGGATCGCGCGCAGCTCCCGGGCGTAGCCGATCTCGTTGTCCGTGAACTCGGTGTGCGAGACGTTCAGCGCGAAGCCCGCGGCGCCCGCCACGTTGGCGGCCCGAAGGCGGGACGCCATGTCGGCGGCGGGGATCCAATTGGAGTCGCCGGCGTCGAGGTACACCCGGCCCCCGCCCGCCGTGAGCGTGGTGACGGCGGCCGCCATCATCGCGAACCGCTCGGTCTCCTGGGCGGCCGACAAGCAGGTGGTGAACGCGAGGGCGTCGGGCTCGAGCACGATCACCGCCGTGCGACCGGCGAGACCGCGGCTCACGGCCGCCACGAACGCCGCGTATTCCGCCGCGTCGGCGACCCCGCCGGAGGACCACGCGTCGCAGTCGCGCTGGGGGATGTTGTACACCACGAAGGTGACCAGCTTGCCGCCGGCGGCGTTCAGCATGTTGTTCACGGTGCTCTCGACGTCCCACGTCCAGTCCCCGACCCACAGCGAGCTCGGCTGGCTCGCGATGCTGTTCATGAGCCGGACGCCCTCGGTGTAGCCGACGGAGTCCCACAACGCGGCTTCCTCCGCCGCGTTGGTGTTCGGATCGACGTAGAGGATCGAGCTGGCGAGGGGGTTGCTGCTGCTGCTGGTGGTGGGGCGGGGCGCGCGGACGCGGCGATCCTCCGAAGCGTTCGACTCCCCGGAGTGCGAAGCGGGCGCCGGTCCGAACTCGGACGTGGGCTCGTCGTCCAGCGGGTCGTTCGCGCAGCCCTGGACCAGGAGCGAGGGCGCCAGGACCGAGGCACCGTAGGAGGCGGAGACGAGCAAGCGACGGCCAAACGGGCTGCGTGCCATGGGACTCTCCAGCGAGGCCTCGGCCTCGGCGTGATGGGTGGGACGTGCCAGCCGGGCTGCGCGGGGGCCCGGGAAACAGTTCCTGAACGATGCGGGGAAAGTAGTAGTCGCCCGGGCTCGGCAGGTGCGCAATTACACCTGAGTGTCGTTTTTTGTGCACACGTGGTGCGAACCGTCGCGGCCGGGCGATCGGGCCGTCGTCACTCCGGAAGCCGCTGCAGAAACCCCGCCTCCACCAGCGGCTCCAGGAAGGCCTTCGTCGCGGGCCAGCCGCCGAGCAGGGCGGCGGGGTCGCCCGCACGGAAGCCCCCCGCGCGACGCTCGATGTATTGGAGGAGCCGGATCTGCTCGCCGTCGTGCACGGGCACCTCGCGCAGGCCGCACACCAGCGCCCAGGTCAGCTCGCCTTCCTCGCTCACGTGGAGGGTGCTGTCGATCGGGGAGCCGCGGAAGTTCCGGAACACGGCGAGCCGGTCGTCCGGCTGGAGCGCGCCGGTGGGGCGGTCGCGTGGCGCCACGTCGCCGCCACCGGGCTCGCCCAGCACCTCCTGGTCCACGAGCGCGCGCAGCCAAGGCCCCACCACGGGGGCGGCCGCGACCACCTCCACGAGGGGACGGCCGTCGAACAGGGCGAGCGAGTCGGCCACGGCGTGCGGCACCAGCAGCGGATCGTCGGGCACCCGCTCGGTGGTGAGCCCCGCCCTCGTCTGCGCCGGAGAGGCGCCGAGCGTGATCCGCTCCACGGTGCCAGCGCACAGCACCGCCGGGAGCGGCGCGGCGAGGCGCGCGTGGGCGGCCTGCACCTCCGCGATCCCGATGGACAGGGCGTCCCCGCCGATCGCGCGAACGTCTGCCCAGGTCAGCGGCGCCACGCGCGCCGCGCACGCCCGGTAGAATTCCTCTTCGCGGCCCACCCACGGCCCCCAGATGCGGCGGCGGGTGGGCAGGCCGAGCGAGTCGCCAGTGCGGGCGCCGGGGAGCTCGCCGAGCGCGTAGCGGCGCGGGCGCTCGTCGAGTTGGACGAGGGCGTCCACGCGCCCAGGGAGGAGGGCGCGCACGTTCCAGATCGCAAGGATCTCTTCGACACGCCCGAGCAGGTGCTTCGTCGCATCGTGAAAACGCATCCCGACGGCGCGCCGGTCCGAGAGGCACCAGAAGGTGGAGCAGACCGCGTCGCGGTGGGCCCAGACGCCGCAGCGGCCGGCCTCGTAGTAGTCGCAGAGCATCGACGGGTCCTGGCCGTAGCCGTCCTTGCGGGTCTCCTGGGTGTGCTCCTCCGCCGGGGTCCGCTCGAGGTACAGCGGCGTCGCCCCGCGGCGCTCGGCGATGCGGCGTCGAAGCGCCGCGCGGGCATGGTCACTGGTGCGTTCGTCGGAGAGGGCGGCCCCGACGAGGAAGTTCGGCAGGCTCGGTTGGAACGTGCAGCACTTGACGCTCGGCGAGAACGCGGGCGTGGCCGGGTTGACCGGGCGACACATGGCGCAGTCGGAGCAGGTGGAGCGCGGCTCGTCGGGCACGGGCGCGCCGAGCAGGGCCTCGATCCAGGCGCCGGCTTGGTGGGGGAGGGACATGGGCGGGCATGTAGCCCCGCTTGACGTCGGCAGTCCACACCCGCAAGCTGCGCGCGTGAACGACCCCCTCGGCCGCCGGCCGCTCGATCGCGCCTCGTAGATGTTGCTCCTCGTCCAATCCGCGCTGGCGGTGCCGTTCGCAGGTGTCACGGTGCACGGCTCGGTGCCGCTGACGGAGGACTACGTCGTGCCCGGCGCGTCGGTGGGCGCGTACGCGGGCGCCACGTTCCCCCGGATGGGGTTCGAGCTGCGCTCGGTCTGGGGCACGGGGGAGGGCACCTTCTCGTACAACCTCCAGACCCTCCGCATCGACGGCCTCCACCTGTTCCGCCCGGACGACCGGATCGATCCCTTCGTGCTCTACGGCGGCGGGTACCGGTCCACGCGTTTCCCGACCACCGAGGACCGGTCGCAGGCCCTCCGCCTCGGCATCCTCGACACGCCGGCGCTCGTCGTGTTCGGGGAGGTGGGCGGCGGCGTGATTTTTCAGGTGGTCGGCCCGCTGCACGCGCGGCTCGACACCCGGGCGTGGGTCGGCATCGGCATGTACGGCTACCGGGATCGGGCCTTCGTGGGGCTCGACGCCTCGCTGGGCCTGGAGATCCGCCTCGGCAAGCGCGACCGTGATCGCGACGGCCTGATCGATCGCGACGACACCTGCCCCGACGACCCCGAGGACTACGACCGCCTCCTCGATCACGACGGTTGCCCCGACGACGACGTCGACAAGGACGGCATCGCGGACGTGAACGACGAGTGCCCGACGCGCCGCGAGAACGTGAACCAGTACCACGACGCCGACGGGTGCCCGGACATCTCCCCGGCGGCCGTCCAGGCCTTGCCCGCCCCCTTGCGCGCCTTCACGGGGACGATCGACGGGATCGTCTTCGCCCACGACTCGGCCGAGATCCTCCCGGAGTCCGAGCCCGTGCTCGCGGCCGCCGCCGCGGTGCTCCGCGAATACCCCGACGTGCGCATCCTCATCCTGGGACACACGGACGCGGTCGCGGACGACGCCTACAACCTCACGTTGTCACGGGCCCGCGCGGAGGCGGTGGCAACGTGGATCGGCGCCCACGGCGTCGACCCGGCGCGCCTCACGGCCGACGGCCTCGGCGAGACCCGGCCCGTCGACTCGAACGAGACCGACGAGGGGCGCGCGCGCAACCGCCGCGTGGAGTTCGCGATCGTCTCGGAGTGAGCGGTGGTCGCGCCTCTCCCTGTCAGTGCGCGATCGTCACCTTTCCGAACACTGCCCGCCCGGGCCGCTGGATCCCGAAGACGTCGTACAGGCGCGCGTCCGTCAGGTTCTGCACCTCGAAGCTCGCGCTCAACCGCGTGTGCTTCAGTGGCACGACGTAGGTGAGCGCGGCCGTGTGCGAGAGTTGGTCGGGCACGGATTGTTTGTACGCGGCGAGGCCGACGCTCTCCCACCCACGGTAGAACGCGTGTACGTACCGGGTGTACCAATCCAGCGAGACCCGGTCCCCCTTCAGGAGCACGCGGGAGGCGCCCACCGAGGCGGCGGCGTTCCCGAGGAGCCACGGGCGGTTCGGGATCCGGTCGCCCGCGAAGTCGCCGAACGTCCCCTCCGCGGAGGTGTTGCGCAGGTCGATCCACGATCCGTTCACGTCGAGAGACACCCAGTCGCCCGGCGACGTCCAGCCGGCCGCCACGTCGGTGCCCACCGACCGCGCGCCGTACACGTTGAAATATGCGAAGGTTCGGTCGTTGCCGAGGAGCACGATCAGATCGCTCGCCTCGCGCAGAAAACCGTTCGCGTCGAAGGCGAGCTCGCCGATCTTCGTGTCACCTTCCAACGTGACACCGACGTTGACGTTGTGACTCTCCTCGGGAACCAGCTCCAGGTTGTCGAGGGTGAGCACCGCGTCGCCGAAGATCTCCTCCGGCGTGGGCAGCCGGGTCGCATATTCGTAGCTGGCCTTGGCGTAGGCCCACGGGGCGAGATGGAGCCGGGTGCTCCCGCCGACCCCGAAGCGGATCGTGCTGCGGTCGACATCGCGGAAGTCGCCGCCCGGGAGGGGCTCCTCGCTCGCGACGAGCTGCGCGTAGCTCTTGCCGAACACGATCGCCTGAAGACGCTCGTCGAGCGCGTCGAGCTGGTACTCCACCCCGGACACCACCGCCGTCGTGTCGCGCTGGGAGGTGAGCGGATCGCGGCCGTCGCCGTCGTCGAGCAGATCCTCGCCAGTCCGCGTGAAGAGGGTGGGGGCCACGGACACCGTGAGGCCGTGATGCGCGCTCGGGCGCCACCCGGCGATGAGGCGGCCGACCACCGCCTGGTCCCACACGACCTGGTCCGTTCCCGGCGATCCGATCTCGCCGGGCTGCGTGCGGTCGCGAACACACTCGCCGTACCAGTCGTACACGCAGGTACCGAGGTCCTGGTAGGCGATCTCGGTCCGCGTGTATCCGCCGAGGACGCTCAGGCGGAAGGCGCCGAACGCCTGGGCCCAGCGCGCCGTTCCACCGCCGGTCTGGATCGTGTAGACCGGCTCTCCGTACGGTACCGTCATCACCACGTTGTGCTGGATCTCGCGCTCGAGCGAGCTCCCGAAGCCACGTAGCTCGAACGTCTCCGCCCAGGACCGCTCGCGCACTCCCAACGTGAGCGTCCCTCCGCCCGCGCGGTACCCGTCGTGGAACCGGGTGACGGTGGCGGCCGAGAGCCGGCCCACGTCATCGGGCACCTCGACCTCGATCGGGTAGTCGTTGAGCGTCGTGTCGAAATAGCCGGTGGCGCGAGCGTAGAGCCCCGTCCCGGCGTGGACGCCGTGGGCGGAGGCGGCGAGCCGGTGGGTGTGGAACGAGCCCGCCTCGTAGGCCACGCTGCCTCCGATGGGCGTCGCCGGCGCTTCGCTGACGAGGTTCACCGCGCCGCCGAGGGCGTCCGCGCCGAACCGCACGGGGACGACGCCGCGGTACACCTCCACCCGCTCCACCAGGTCGACCGGGACGTTGCTGATCCCGGACGTGAAGCCGGCGAGATCGAGCGGCACGTCATCGAGGAAGAACCGCACCTGGTCGTCGGTGAGCCCGTTGAGCGCGAACCGGGTGTCGGAGCCGAGCCCGCCCGAACGGCGGACGCTCACGCCCTGCGTGCGCGCGAGCACCTCGCCGAGGTCGGCCGACTGGCGCTGGGCGGCCTCCGTCTCCACGACCGTGACGGCCTGGGCGGAGCGCTCCATCCGCGCGGCTTCGTCGTAGCCGACAACCGCGAGGGTCTCCATCCCCTCCGGGTTGGCGACGAGCACGGGGCGGAGGCGCAGGATCCCGCCCGCAGGTACGTCCACCGCCTGGTCGATGGGGAGGTAGAGGCGCCCGTGGACCATGAGCCGCCACGGACCGGCTGGCACGCCCTCGGCCGAGAAGGCGCCGCCCGCGAGCGAGAGGGGGTGTTCGTCGACGCCGTTGCGGAGGGTGACGGCGAGGCCGGCGAGGGACGACCATTCGGCGCCGGACTCGTCCACGAACACGACCACGACGGACGCGGCGGCGGGGGCCACCTCGGTGGGTTCGGCCGCGTGGCTTTCGGGGGCGCACAGCAGCAGGAGCAGGAAGGACATCGGGTTGACGGCTCTGGCTGCGCAGCATAACGCCGGCTCGGGATTTTGACTTTGAGTTTCACTTTCAACTTCAACTTCACGCGCGACTTCGACCTCCCTCGAGGCGGAGCGCCCCCTCCGCGAAGGACGACGACGATGTTTTCCAGCTCACCCGCCATCAAGGCCCTCCCGTTCCTCGCTCTCGCGGTCGCCTCGGTCCTCGCGACCGGGTGTGTGTCGACGACGGACGAGGACACCGTTCCCGGCGCCTCGGACGGCACGCTCTACCTGGCATCCACCTGGGTCTCGGACGTCGACTCCACGAACACCTACGTCTCGGTCTTCGACTCTCTCGAGATGGAGGAGCTCGATCTGTCGACCGCCATCGAGGTGCCCGGCTGGGCCGACGCCTGGGTGTTCGAGCAGTGGGTGTTCATCTCGGACGGCGAGTCCCCCGCGGTGAGCCGGTACTCGCTGGACGAGGAGGGCGCGCTGGTCCTCGACGCGACCGTGAGCTTCGCGAACTACGGGGTGGCGAGCTCCGCGTTCTGGAACCAACAGATCCTGTCGCGCACCAAGGCGTTCCTCGCGAACGACGCGGCGCGCGAGTACGTCGTGTGGAACCCGGAGACGATGGAGATCACCGGCACCGTGCCCTGGCCCGCCGTGACGTTCGAGGAGGGCCTCCTTCCATACCACTCGTACACCGACCGCGGCGGCGTCGTGGCGGGTGGGTACTTCTTCCACGGGATCTACGGCCACAACGACTACTGGGACTACTTCGGCGACACCTCGTACGTGGCGGTGTACGACATCGTCACGGAGGAGCTGGTCACCACCATCGAGGTTCCCTGCCCGATGATGGACGTGGCGAGCCTCGGTGACGACGGCTTCCTCTACGTGAGCGGCTGGTCCTACATGCCGCTCAGCGTCGGGGCCGGCAACTCGGACACGAATTGTGCCGCGCGGATCGACACGACCACCCGCACCCTCGACGCGTCGTGGACCCTGGACTACCCCGGGGTCACCGGCGGCGACGAGGGCTCGGCCCTGCGCGCGGTGTCGGGCGATGCCGGCATCCTGGCGGTGTTCCACGGCTCGGGCGTGGCGGTCACGGAAGAGATGGACATGTGGGCCCTGGACGCGGGGGCCGACGATTGGGAGCTGTACGGGATCGACCTCGCCACCCGCGAAGTGGCGCCGACGGGCATCAAGATGGGCGACGGCAGCTACTACGAGAGCCACGTCGACGACCGCTACTTCGTGTACCTCGGCAGCGGCACCGACACCCAGGTCTACGAGCGCACCGAGGGCGGCAGCTACGAATCGCGGTTCGTGGCGCCGGGTTGGATGTCCCGGTTGTTCCGTTTGCGGTGAGCGGCGGCGCTAACGATTGGCCGGTCGAGCGCCGCCGACCGCGGACACCCAGGGGTCGTCGTCGGTGAAGAACCGCCCGTCGGGGCCCGCGGGCGCGCCGAGATCGCCGAAGTCCGGATCGACGTCGACGCAGCCCTGCGCGAGGGCCGCGAAGTCGCGGTCTCCGACGAGGTCCAGCCCGTGGACCGTGCACTTCCCCAACTCGAAACCCATCGGCGACCACGCGTCCAGGCCGACGGTCGCGTCCGCCAACACCACGTCGTCGATCGTGCCGTCGATCCCGCCGTCGCCGCCGGCTTCGATCGCCGCCTCGCGCGCGCCGACGATCGTGAGCCGCGACAGCGTCACGTCGGACCAGGCGTTGTTGGTCGCGTTCAGGTAGATGCCGGCCTCGTCGGCATCGAGGATCACGTTGTCCTCGAGGAGCAGCCCAGAGGCGCCGTGCCCCCAGTCGTCGGTGACGTGGATCCCGTTCGAGCGGGTCGCGAACACGAGGTTCCCGCGGACGTTCGCCGGGCTGGCGATCTCGATGCCCCACTTCGTCTTGAACACGACGTTGCGCGCGACCGTGACGCTGCCGATGCGGTCCTTGATGTTGATGCCGTCGGCCTGGGTCGACAACGGGTGGGCGCAGTCGTGCACGAGGTTGTTCTCGATGACCACGACCTCGTGCGCGTCGATGTCCTCGCCCTCGGCCCCCCCGATGTAGATGCACTCGCCGGCCTGGTCCCAGATGTGGTTGTTCCGCACCACGAACGAGGTGGACCGGTGGCCGGTCCGCGAGGTGTAGTCGAGGCTGACGGCCGGCGTCCCGCGGTTGTCGTGGACCAGGTTGTCCTCGAGCACGATGTCGTCGCCCGCTTGCCAGGCGATGCCCTTGTCCTTGCTTCCGGTCACGTCGAAGCCGCGGACTGTCATCCGGCTGCGCACCACGCCCTCGAACCCGGTGCGGATGCCCGGGACGATGGCCCGGGCCCCGTCCGCGTCGACCCAACCATCCGAGGTCCTGCGGCTGCGGTGCCCGTCCAGCACGATCCGGTTCGGGCCGAGGTCCGTGCGGCCGATGGCGAGGAAGTCCGGCCAGGTGTCGCCGGCGTCGAACACCACGAGCACATGTCCTATCGCGACGTCGTCGTCCAGCGTGGACCAGTCCGGGACGGCCCAGGGGTCGCCCTGGGATCCGTCGCCGCCGGAGGCGTCGGCGTCGACGAACCGGGTGACGGCAGGGGCGGGATCCTCGGTCGGCGGCGCGAACTCCAGGCACTGGCACGCGGTGCAGTCCGCGCCGTCGCAGAGGGTGACCCCGTGCCCGTCCGCGCACGTGCACGGCTCGGCTGGATTGGGCGGACCTCCACACCCCCCCGACAGGAGCACGAGCAGGGGAAGCCGGGATGGGAGTGAGCGCATCCTGGCAGGGTACCCCCGGTCGCCGGCACTCCGCGTGCTCGGTGGTGGGCGACCGGCTTGAGAGATGGCTGTGAGGTTCGGCGTTGTCCGCGTGCCCGTATGGTCCGCGCTCCCCCCTCGTCCGGTGCCCCGACTCACACGCGCCAGCACACGGAGATACGACCCCATGATGCGTGCCTACGTCCGGTTGCGGCTCCCCGATGGCTCCGCGTCCGAGCTCGGCCACGGCGATCTCATCGGCCGCCTCTGGTCGGCCGCCCTGCCCATCTCGGACGCGCGCGTGTCCGAAGCCCACGCGATGGTGAGCCTCCGCGGCCAGGAGCTGCTGCTGCTGCCACTCCGGGGCCGCTTCGCGGTGGACGGGCAGCGCCAGTCCTCGCTCGTCCTCGCCGCGGGCCAACGGATCACCTTCGCCGACGGGCTGGACCTCGTGGTCGAGGAGGTCTCCCTGCCCGCCGCGGTGTTCGCGGTCGAGGGGGATGGCCTTCCGCGCGTCGTCGTGAGCGGGGTGTGCAGCCTCCTGACCCGACCCCGGCCCGAGCTGGTCCCGCGCCTCCTCCCCGACGCGCCGGCGCACCTCTGGGGAGACGGCGAAGGCTGGTGCCTCACGATGAACGGCGAGACCCGCCCCCTCCAGGTGGGAGACACGTGGGAGCTCGACGGGCGGCGCTTCCGCGCGGTGGGCTTGTCGCTCGACACGGCGCGCGGCACCGTGACCCGGCTCGACGGGAGCGTGGCGCGGCCGCTGCGCGTCGTGGCGCAGTTCGACACGGTGCACATCCACAGCGAGGGCGGCGGCGCGCTCGCGCTCTCCGGGCTCGCCGCGCGGCTGATCAGCGAGGTGGTCGCGTTCGACGGGCCGGTGGCGTGGGAGGTGCTGGCGGGCGAGCTCTGGCCCGACGAGGACGACACGCACCTGCTCCGGCACAAGCTCGACGTGACGTTGTCGCGGCTTCGGTCCCGGCTGCGGGACGGCCGGGTGCGCCCCGATCTCGTCCGGTCCGACGGGTTCGGGAAGGTGGAGCTGTTCCTGCTCGACGGGGATGTCGTGGAGGACCGTACGTGAGAGACGACAGCGGGCCCGCGCCGAGCGACCCCGGGGAGAGCCCCAGGGGCGGCGAGGGCCCGGGGGCGGAGGGAGGCGGCCCCGAGGAAGGTGGCGCGCGCTACGAACGCCAGGGCCTGATCGGACGCGGCGGGATGGGCCGGGTGTACGCCGCGCGGGACACCCGGCTGCGCCGACAGGTGGCGCTCAAGGTCGCCGCGACGCCCGAGCTGGCCGCTCGGCTCGCCCGCGAAGCCTGGATCACCGCCCAACTCGAGCACCCGAGCATCGTCGCGGTGTACGACGCGGGCGAGACGGAGGGGCAGGCCTGGTACACGATGCGCCTCATCCGCGGGCGCACGCTCCGTGAGCGCCTCGCGGCGTGCCCGGACCTCGCCGCGCGGCTCGCGCTCCTCCCCCACCTCCACGCGGCGTGCCAGGCGGTCGCCTATGCGCACTCCATGGGGATCGTGCACCGGGATCTGAAGCCGTCCAACCTCATGGTCGGCGAGTTCGGCGAGACGCAGGTGGCCGATTGGGGGCTCGCGACCCCGCTCGACGAGGCCCGCGTCGACTGGCAGCGGATCGTGAGCCCGGGGGAGGCCGCGGGGACGCCCCGGTACATGAGCCCGGAGCAGGCGAGCGGGGCGCCGGCGAGCCGTGCGGCGGACGTGTTCGGCCTCGGCGCGGCGCTCTACGAGGTCCTGTCCGGGCGCGCTCCGGGGGTGCCGCCGCTCGTGGACGCCCTGCCCGGCGATGTGCCGCGCGAGCTCGTCGCCATCGCGCGGCGCTGCCTGGAGGTCGATCCCGCGGCGCGCTACCCGAGCGCAGGGGAGCTGGCCGACGACCTCGACCGGTGGCTCTCGGGCCGGCGGGTGCACGCCCACGATTACCGCCCCATCGAGCTCCTGGGGCGGTTGGTGCGCGCGTGGCGGGTGCCGCTGGTGGTGGTGGGCGTCGCGCTGCTCGTGTTGGCCGTCGTCATCGCGGTCGCGGTGCAGCGCACCACGCGCGAGCGGTCCCTCGCCGAGGCGAACCTCGCCGTCGCGCTCACCCGCCAGGCGCTCGCGGCGCTCCTGGACGAGCGGCTGCCCGAGGCGCACGTCCTGGCCGCGAACGCCCTCCGCTACGGGCCCTCGCCCGAGGCACGCGGGATCCTTGCCGGTACGCGCCACACGGCGGCCGAGCTGGCCTGGGACGTGCCGCTCCCGGAGCGGTGCCGGCACGTCGGCGTGGTCGCTCCCGACGCGTCCGCCCTCGCGTGCGCGGCGGACGGAAAGCTCGAGCTCTGGGGCATCGATCCCCTGGTGCAGCGGGTGTCGCTCGACCTGCACGTCGTGGAGGAGCCGGTGTGGGTGGGCAAGCGGCTCCTCGTCGCGACGCCAGACGCATTGGTCTGGATCGACGACGGCGCCGTGCTGGCGACGACACCGGGCGCCGCGTGGTGGCCGCTCGCGTCGGGGGAGGTGGCGTTCGCGACCCGCGGGCCCGCCGCGCGGCGGCTCCTTCCCGACGGCGGAGCGCTCGACTTCCCGATCTGCACGGCGACCCGCTCGACCACGCGGGTGGTGGACGGTGAGCTCGTCGTCGGTTGTGACGACGGGGTCCTACGCGTCTACGGAGCAGACGGCGCGCTCGGCCTCGTGCTCCCGCTGGGCGAGCGTCCGGCGTGGTCCGTCGTCGATCACGCCGAGGGCGGCCTGCTCGTGGGGAGGCTCGACGGCGGCGTCCAGACGCTGTCGCTGCCGGAGGGCCGCTGGAGCCGGCCCCTGGCGGGCCTCTCGCGGAGCGTCCGGGCGCTCCAGCCCATCCCGGGCACGGCGGGAGTGCTCGTGCTCGGTGAGCGCGGCGGCCCGCGCATCTGGAACACCGCCGCCGAGGGGTGGGCCGGCTCCCTCCCCGGCGGGGCGAGCCGGATGTTCCCGGGCCGGCAGGCGGGGGAGGTCCTGCTCCTCGGCGACTCGCTCCGGCTCTGGCGCGTGGCCGCGATGCCCAGGCCGGCGGTGTTGTCGTACGACACCGGCGTGTCCCAGGTGATCCCTTCGCCCTCGGGAGAGGCGATCACCGTGGCGCTCGGGAGCGGCGACATCATCGAGCGCAACCTCGCGGACGGCCGGGAGCTCCGCCGTTGGAGCTGGGTCGAGGGGGTCGCCAAGTGTGTCGCCTACGGCACCGACGGGCGCCTGATCGCCGGGGCGATGGGCGCCGCGGGCCGGGTGCTCGGACCGGGGGCGGAGGCGCGGCCGCTCGACCTCGGCAACATCCTGCGCCGCGCCGGCCGGCTCGCCGACGGGCGGGTGTGGGCGCTGTCCTACGGGCACGCCGCGCTGTTCGTGGCGCCGGAAACGGCCACCGTGACCGCGCAGGCGATCGGATCGGCGCCCTTCGACGGCTCCAGCAGCGCCAGCGGGGACACGGCGGCGCTCGTGGACACGCGCGGCGGGATCTGGCGGCTCGACGGCGCGACGTGGCGGGAGGTACGCCGGCAGATCGATACCGTCGCGGTGGACATCGGAGACGGCGGCGCTCCGCTCGTCTTCGCGCGTCGACGGGAGGTGTGCGTCGAGGACCGCTGCACCGCGGTCGCCGACGACATCATGGACGTCGCGCTCTTCGGTCCCCACGTCGCCGTCGCGACGCTGTCGGGGGACATCGCGCTCCTCCGCGCGGACACCGGCGAGCAGTTGGCCCTGCTCCGGGGCCACACCGCGCGCGTGAGCTCGGTCGAGTTCGGCCCCGACGGGACGTGGCTGGTGAGCGGGAGCTGGGATGGGACGGCGCGCCTGTGGGACCTCGCGGGGCTCGACGAGCCGGCGGAGGCGCTGATCGCCCGGGGCGAGCGAGCGTGGGGGCTGGGGTTGGAGGAGGCGATGCGCGGGCGTTGACTGTTTCTGTGGCTCGTGTGCTAACAGAAGCCCCTCCCGGCCCGTCTCTCCCCGCGTGACCGCCCTCCCCGACATCGAAGCCGCGCAGGCGGGGGACAAGGCGGCCTTCGCGCGGCTGCACGCCCGCTGGCACCCCGTCGTGCACGCGGTGTTGCTCGCGCGCCTCCCTCCCCAGGACGCCGAGGATCTCGTGCAGGAGGTCTTCGTCACCGCGTGGCTGCGTTTGGGGGAGCTCACCGATCACGACGCGTTCGGCGGCTGGGTATGCGCGATCGCGCGCAACCGCGCCGTGGACCATTGGCGGGCGCGACGGCCGACCGAGCCCCTGACCGTCGAACCCGCCGCGCCCCCCGCGAGCGACCGTGGCGTGCACGACGTGCTCGCGGCCGTGCAGGCCCTGCCGGAGGCCTACCGCGAGACGCTGCTGCTGCGGCTCGTCGCGGGGTACACGGGGCCCGAGATCTCCGAACGCACCGGCCTGACGGAGGGCAGCGTGCGCGTGAACCTGACGCGTGGAATGGCGCTCCTGCGCGAGCGCATCGGAGGGTACCGATGAGTGACTGGTTGTTCGACGGCGGCTCGCCGCCCGATCCCGACGACGAGCGGATCGCGGCCGCCCTCGGCGGCTTGCGTCGTGATCGCGAGGTGCCGGTGCTCCCCGAGCGGCCGGTGGTGCGCCGCGCGGAGGTCGTGCAGATGCGTCGGTGGCGTACCGTCGCGATCGTCTCCACCGCGGCCCTGCTCGCGGCCGCTTCGCTCCTCCTGGTGGTGTGGCCGCGCGATCGTTTCGAGGTCACCGTGCTCTCGGGAGAACCGGCCTGCTGGATCGGCCCGTGCGGGCTCGGGGTGGGCGGCGAGCTGGTCACGCGCGACAGCGACGCGTGGAGCGTGCAGCTCGGCGCACGCGGGATCGTCGAGATGGCGCCGGATACCGTGCTTGCCCGCTTGCCGACAGCCGAAGGCGAGCTGCTCGCCTTGCGCCGGGGCGCGCTAGCTGTCTCGTTGCTGGCGCCGCCGCGGGAGGTGCGGGTGGAGACGGCCGCGGCGCTCGTGGTCGACCTGGGGGGCCGGTACAAGGTGAGCGCGGACGAGGCCCGCACCGTGCTCTCGGTTCACGACGGATCCGTCTCCCTCGAGAACGACCGGGGCGTCACGATCGTGACGGCCGGGAGCACCGCGGAGGCGCGTGTGGGCGAACGTCCGGGCCTCCCCATCCATGACGACGCACATCCGGCGTTCCGGGATGCGATCGAGCGCTTCGAGGCGGGCGCGCAGGTGGGTCCCGACACGGTGGAGGGGTTGCTCGCCGAGTCGGGGCCCGAGGACAACGTGACCTTGTGGCACGTCTTCCAGCGGCTGCCGTTCGAGGAACGTGCCATCTTGTTCGACCGCATGAGTGTCCCCGGGGATCGCGACGCGGTGCTGCGCCTGGACCCCACGGCGTTGGCTGCCTGGCTGCGCGGCGCGGCCGTCTGCTCCACGCGAAGCGCCGAGCTCCCGTGAGTTCGCGGCTGACACGAAAAAGATTCGGGGGTCGCTAACACGGGAGCTCGCGGCTGCGTCTCCCTCCCGAGAGCCACCCAAACCGGCTCTCACGGAGAAGCCCATGGCACGTTCGCTGCTCGCCCCGACCGCCTTTCTCACCCTCCTCGGCCTCGCCCCGGGCTGTTTCCGGGCCGCCGACTCCCCCGTCGTAGCGGCGATGGCCGGCGCCACCGCGGCGGACCTCGCGGTCGTCGAAACCGCCGCTCCCGCCGCGCCCGCCGAGCTCGTCGCCTACGCGACCACGCGGTCTGGGAACGCGCGCGCCCCCTCCTACGACGACGCCATGATCGAGATGAAGGCGCCGGACAACTTCGTGGACGTCGAGGGTGTCGGGCCGCAGGACGCTCCCCAGGCGGTCGTCCTGGGCCTCGAGGCCGCGCCCGAGCTGGTCGCGGTCACCACCCCGTGAGGACGGACGCCCCGTTCTTCGCGCTCTCCTGGATGGGCGGGGGCGCCGAGCGCGCGTTCCGCCGCCGGCGTTCGGGCGTGGACGACCTCCCGTGGGGCACCCTGCGTCCGGTCGACCACCCACCGGTGTTGGTCGACCGCGCACGCCTCGCGTGGACCGACGGGGCCTACGTCGAATACGCAACCGCCGTCCAGCTCTCCACGATCGTGGAGGGCCTCCTCCGGGTGCGCGCGCCAATCGATCTCGTCGGCATGGCCGGTGACTTCGTGGCGGACGAGATGCTGCACGTGGAGCTGCACGCGCGCGTGGTCGCGGAGCTCGGCGGCGCGGTGCCGTATCGTGTGTCCGAGGCCGTGCTGCACCCCGCGCCGGTCTTCCCCGAACGCCCCCTGCTGGACCTCGCGTGGAACATGGTCCGCACGTGCTGCATCGGGGAAACGCTGGCGGTGCCCGTCCTGGCCGCGACGCGCAAGGTCGCGAACCACCCCCTCGTCGAGGCCGTGTTCGCGCGGATCGTGGAGGACGAGGGCCCGCACTCCCAGCTCGGCTGGTTGTTCCTCGAGTGGGCGGAGCTCACCGACGACGATCGCGCCCGCCTCACGGTGCTCGCGCGCCGGGAGCTCGAATCGATCGCGCACACCTGGCGCGATCCGCGCTCTACCGTTCGAGATGGCGTCACGACGGAGGGGTACGCGGTCGACGCCGTCCACACGCTCGGTTGGCTGGACTCCGAGGCCTATGTGTCGACGGCGGGCGCGGCCGCCGCGCAGATCGGCGCGAGGCTGGCGCGGTTCGGAATCGTGGTGTGAGGGAGGGTTTCTCCTCGCCCTCGTCACCAGGTGACGACGACCGCGACCTCCCGAGGCCCCGCCACGCGGAGGGAGACGGCGCGATCCTGGTGGTGGAGGACGGGCAGCACGAGGCCATAGGTGCCACCGATCAGCGCACCGATGACGACGTCGGTCGGGTAGTGCTTTCCGGCCAGGACGCGGAGCACCCCGACCGTCGTCGTGAGCGCGCCCGCGCTGGAATAGGCCACCCACGCCGGCACTGCGTCGACGTCGTCCAGCATTCGCGCCACGGTGAAGGTCGCCGCCGCGGCGAAGGCCGTGTGCCCGGAGGGAAACGACATCGTGGCATCGTGGTTCTGCTGGGCCTTGATGATGTCGTCGGTCGGATCGTTGTAGCGGACGAACGGGCGCGAACGGTCGGTGGCCTGCTTGAGCACCTCGACGGTCAGTCCGGTGCACGTCCATGCCTCTACCAGGATGACCGCCGGGGCCAACCCGCCATGGCGCTTCCCGAGGAGCCCGGTCGTGAGCAGCGCAGCTCCCCCGAGCCCGTAGGTCGCCACGTCCGAGGCGGTGCCCGCCTTGGGATCCCAACGGTGCAGGACCCAGGCGTCGATGACGTTCAGGTCGTCGAGCGCCGGGCCGGGGGCCGGCCGTTCATTGTCGACGAGGAACTGCAGGGAAACCCAGGTCGCACCGGTGGCGACGATGATGGGGGCCTCGACGGCGTAGTCCACGACATACACGGGTGTGTCCATGTGCCAACTGAACACGGTCTGCAGATCGGTCGAGGTTACCAAGGGTCAACGGTCGTTCCGTTCTCCTATGGAAGGCTGCGAACGGTTGTGCGGGTCGCGCCGCCCCTGTCAGGGCAGCTCGAGCACCGCCAGCGCGCTCGCGCCCACGACCCCGTCGGCGGGCAGGAACACCCCTTCCGGCTCGCCGCTCGCGAGGTTCCAGGCCAGCACTTTGTCCGTGGCGCCGGACGCGACCAGGAGGCGATCGCCGAGGATTGCCATGCCGGTCGGCCCGCGTGGCTCGATGAACAGGCTGACCCCGTCGCCCACCCGCACCACGGCGTTGCTCCCGTTCATGCTCACCAGCAGGGAACCCGCGTTCCAGGCCAGCGCCCGCGGGCCCTCCCACCCGTCTTCGGGCGTCACGAGCGCGGTGGCGATGCCGTCCGCGTACGACAGGACCGAGCCGTTGTACCAGCTCGGGATCACCAACGCGCCGTCGGGCCCGAACGCCATCCCGATGTCCGGGCCGTCCAGCCCGCCCGCGCCGGCGGGCACCGCGTCGTCGACATAGGTGCCGTCGGCCTCGAAGCGCGCCACCCGGTCGTCTTCGAAGGAGGCGACGTAGAGCCGGCCGTCGGGACCGTAGATCGCGGCGGTGGGGCCGTCGAAGCCGGCGCTGCCGTCCACGAGGACGCCGAGCGGCTCGAACGTCTCGGCGTCGAACCGCAGCACCTGGTCGAGCTTCTCGGCGCACGCCACCAGCTCGCCCTCGGGTGACACGACCACGGTCTGCGCGCCGTCCACGCCCGCCAAGACGCCGAGCGCGACGCCGGCGGTATCGTAGAGGTGGATGTCGCCGCTGGTGTACCCCGAGACCGCGACGATCGTGCGGGGCTCGGGGGACGACGGGGGAGGGGACGTCGGCGGAGCGGCGTCGGGGGAACAGGCGAGGAGGAGGAGAAGCAGCATGCACGTCGGGTAGCCGGGGCCCTCCGCGGGCACTGTCACATCCTTGCGAGGTCCGTTCGTGCCACGCGCGCACGCAGCTGGGTGGGCGTGTAGCCGAACACGCGACGGAGGCGCGCGGTCAGGTGGCTGTGGTGCGCGAAACCCACCTCGACCGCCAGCAAGGCCAGGTCGGTGGCCCCCGCGAGGATCGCGTCGGCGGCGCGGATGGCGCGCATGCGGTCGAGCCACGCGTGGGCCGTTGTCCCGGTGGCGCGTCGGAAGCTGCGGCACAGGACGAATGGAGAGACGCCGAGCTCGGCGGCCACGGTGGTCACGTCGCGGGCGTCCCGACGACCCAGGCGCGCCCGGGCGTCGCGAGCGAGCTCGATGCACGGCGGCGTGGCTTCCGTGGCCAGCTCCCGCTCGACGAGGAGCAGCGTCGCATCGACCGCGGCGGCCTGCGGGAGCGCGCGGAGCGTCTCGGCGTGGACCCGCCAATCGAGCCACCGCGCGGGCGAGAGGCGGCGGAAGGAATTCTCGAACGGCTCCGTGAGCCGCCCGGGTGCGAACGTCACGTAGATGCCGGTGTCCCGGCACCGGGCCGGGTGGCGGCTGCGCCAGGTGTCTCCGACGTTCGAGAAGCTGCAGGTGAGGGGGTCCACCAGCTCTTGCCCGCCCGAGCCGCGGCGCAAGAACGCGCCGTGCAGCGGGATGTTCAACGTCGCGACCGTCGTCACGTGCTCGGGACCGTCCGCCAGGTTCTCGAGGTCACACGCCCAGAGGCCGACCAGGATCCCGTCGGCGTCGAGCAGGTCGCGGAAGCGCTTGGTTCTCACACCCGGACACACGCGCGGTGTGGGTGCCGGGTTCCTGGGCCGGCGTTTGTCGACCGCTCTCAGTATTCCTGCTGGGAGAGCCTCTGGAGCTGCTGCCAGTCGACCTGCTGCGGATCGAGCGGCGCTTCCGTCGCCAGGATGGTGGTGTTTCCCAGGTCGGTTCCGTTGTTCGCCCGGTACACGTTGTCGTATCCGTCCGCGACCTTCACGGTCTCTCCCGTCGTGGGATCGACGTACTTGCTCTCCTCCCGAATGCCGTCGATCCTGTACTCGTGCTGCCGGTCCTGGGAGGCCGAGCGCTCCTGGTACGCGGCGTGGCTCCGGTCCATCTCGTTCATCCGGTCATTGTAGCGGGCCGTGTTGGCGTCCCCCTGCCGCTGGATGTCGGCCATGCGCTGGTTGTGGCCCGCCGTCATCGCGTCCGTGCTCCGCTGGATCGACTCCATGGTCGCCTCGTGCTGGCGGCGGCTCACGTCGCTGTTGGCCTGCTGCCCGCGTTGTTGCGCGTCCTGCTCCAGCCTCTTCCACTCCGGATTGGGGATGATCGAGTCCTGCGCGATGCGGGTGTGCGCGTGCGCCGCGTCCAAATCGCTTTTGGACTGGGTGATCGAGGGGACCACGCTCCACGCGTAGTACGTCTCGCCGTTGACCTGCTGCACGTTCACCCGGATGCGGCACTCGACCCGCGCCAGGTCGCCGTTCGGCAGTGTGCCGTCCACCGAACCGCGCCGATTGACCTCTTGCGCAGAGGTACGGTCCTCCGGAGCTTCCTGCTCGTTGCGCAGATCGGTCAGGACGATGCCCTCCTGCGCCAGCCGCGGGATCAGCACCTGGCGCGCGTACGCCGCGGCGCCCATCGGCTCGAGCTCGTTCGTGCTCATCCGCGTGTCCAAGCCCATCTGCTGCTTCTGCTGGCGCAGCCCCTGGGTCATCGGCCCCTCCGACCAGCTGTGGGTGATGATGGGCCGGTACTCGATCTGCGCGGCCCCGTCGGGCGAGCGGAGACGAAGCAAGACCTGCGGAATCGCCACCGCGCCATCCCACTGGCGGGTGAACGACTGCGTCGCCTCCCACCCGATCGGGACCTTCAGCGCGAAGGCGACCATGTTGTTGCGCTCCGGATCGAGGATGCCCAGCAGGCGGTGGGTGGCCGCGGGGGAGGACGGCGACGAGGCTGCGGCGGGAGCCGAAGGTGAATCCGAAGGGGGAGGGGTGTCCGTGGGGGCCGAGCCGCCGTCCTGCACCGTCGGGGGCGGGAGGAAGCTCCGAGGGTCGATGCAGGCGACGATGCAGGCGCCGAACGCGAGGAGGACCAGCAGGGGGATGGGAGACGCTCGTTGCATGGGTCCGCCTGGGAGAGGAGGGCAATCTACCCCGGCCTCCACAAATCGGCGGGCTGGAGCCCCTTGGCTGTCACTCCCCGTTGGTCGCCCCCGGCGTCGGGCTCGCCGCCGACTCCCATGCCAGGGCGCCGTCCGGGATGCGCGCCCGGCTCACGTCGGCCGTCTGCGCGCCGAACTCGACGGCGTCGATCTCTTCGGGGCTGCGGCCGTCGGCGACGAAGAACAGCCCGACGTATTCGCCGGTGCCCGAGAGCTTGAAGGTGGTGTGGTCCTCGCCCTGGGTCGGTTGGGCGTCGGCCCAGAACAGCGTGTACCCGCCGGGGGTGATCACCTGGTCCTGCGGGAGGGCGAACTGGCGGGGCTCGTCGTCCTCGTCGGTGAGGTACACACCCGCGAGGGACACGATCGCGTCCGTCGGGTTGTACAGCTCGATCCAGTCCGAGTAGGAGCCGCCGTCATCGGTGATCGTCGACTGGTTGACGGCCATGAACTCGTTGATCACGATCGTGGGCGCCTCGGCGCCGGAGTCGGCGGTGGGCGTGTCGGTGTCCGCCGTGTTTACGGTGTCGAGGGTGCCGCTGTCCGCGGTGTTCGGGGTGCACCCGAGGAGGGCGAGGGCGTGGATCAGCATGGGCGGGCTCCTTGGAGGGGGTCAGGGAGCAAGGTACCGCCTGGTCCTGAGGGGCAGCTGAGCGGCGTGGACCGGCTCTCGGGAGGCCTCTCCGGCACCGGCCCGAAGCTCAGCTTCCGCTCAGGCGGCGGGGATATCGTCGAGAGGGACTTCGATCGAGTTTCGTGTCATCGCAGCGCGAGGAGAGGTACGGATGTGGTTCTTCACGATGATCCTGCAGGCGGCAGCTGCCTCGGAGGAGTCCGTGTGTGTCGCCTTCGGCGAGACCAGCGCCCCCCTCTCGGTGAGCGGCACACCGAGCATCCAGTCCTCCGGCGTCGCCGCCTCGCGGTCCCACCCGGGGCGCTTCTTCACCCACGACGATGCTGGCGGAGACGCGACCTTGCACGTCTTCGAGCGGACGGCGAGCGGCGCGGCCTACGTTGGCGAGCAGGCGGTCCGGGGCGCCGTCAACACCGACTGGGAGGACATCGCGACCGGGCCGTGCCCGGCGACCATCGACGCTGAATGGTGCCTGTGGATCGCCGACATCGGTGACAACGACAAGCTCCGTACGAGCCTCGACATCTGGGTCATCCCCGACACGATGGACGCGGGGGCCGCCACCGCGCATTGCCCGCTCGTGTACGAGGAGGGCAAGGTCTACGATGCCGAGGCCATTTTCGTGTCACCCGAGGGCACGCTCCGGATCGTCACGAAGGAGGGCGATGGCGAGGCGAAGATCTATCGAATCGACGAGCCTACCTGCGCCGGAGGGGCCCCGCAGGTGCTCTGGCGGGAGGCGGAGATCTTCCCTGGCGAAGAGATCACCGGCGCCACGATGAACGCGGCGGGCACCGCGGTCGTGCTGCGCAGCCTGTCGAGCGCATGGCTCTGGACCGGCTGCGACCTGGTCTGGGCCGACGCTCCAACGCGGGTCGACCTTGGCGTGCAACCCCAGGGAGAAGCGGTCACGTTCGCGCTCGACGGCACGCTCGTGAGCACGTCGGAGGGGGACCCGTTGCAGATGTGGGAGACCGTCTGCGTGGAGTCGGCCCCCCTCCCGTGCCCCACCGGCTGCGGGTGTGACGCTGGGGCGGGCGCGCTGCTCGTGCTCGTTCCGCTCGCCTGGGTGCGCCGCGGGCGGCGGTCGTAGGCACGGGCTGCGACCTGTGTACCACGGCCGCCGGGGCAGTCCCTCACTGCGCGGGCGTCTCGAACGCAGGCTTCGATGGAGGGACGCGGCCGCGTCACCCGCCGTCGACCACCAGCTCCTCCAGCCGCAAGGGGGCGGTCCCCACGATCCGCACCACCCGGCCACCTCCCGCCACGATCCGGATCCCGTGTCCCTCTGACGTGCAGCTCGACGGGCTGAACCACCAGGCGTCGTCGGTGTCGCGGACGAGCCAGCCGTCGTACTCGCCGTCGGGAGAGGACCACCACGCCGTCGCGACGACGCGTCCGTCGGGGAGCGTCGCCGTGGGCGTGACGCCCGTCGGCACCCACGCGGGCGCCACGCCGTCCGGCCCGAGGATCCACGGCGCGGCCTGGGTGCTGTTCCACGCTTCTTCCCACACGAGCTCCCCCTCCGGCAGGGCCGTCCCCGTGGGCCCCAGGGTCAGGGCCCCGGCGCCGGGCACGTCGTAGGCGTCGCCGCTGTCGAAGGCCCGCGCCTGCAGGGGCTGGCCGTCCCCCCACAGCTGCCACGTCGCGCCCGTGGCGCCCAACGACACGGTGGTGCCGCCGGACCACGCCAGGAGGGGCACGATCCAGTCGGCCGGGTGCGGCACCAGCTCCTCCCCATCGAGCTGGACGAGCCTGGACGCCCCCGACGCGTCGGTGATGACCAGGACGGGCGAGGTGTCCGGGAGGGCGGGGAGCAGCCAGAAGGTCTCGCCTTCGGCGCGGGGAACCGCGATTTCGCGCCAGGTGAGCGTCGCGAGGTCGACGAGCGCGAGGGCGTACGTCGTGCCCCCGTTCAACACCATGACGAGCTGGTCGCCGAACGATTGCACCTGGTACGCGGCCGCGTCTTCCGGGAAGCCAGGGATCTCGAGCTCCCGCACGCTCATCTCGATGCCCACGCCGATGGGAATCTCCTCCTCGTAGCCGGGGAACACCTCCTTCCGGACGATCTCCTTCCACGGATCTTCAGGCCCGCACGCGGCCTCGGCGGCCTCAGCCAGCGCACGCGGGCGCGGGCCCGACTCGCAGTGCCGCGCGAAGTGCTCGCGGAGCGGCTGGTCCTCCGCGTCGAGCTCCTCGCCCCGGAACCAATTCTGCGGCACGAGGTCGGCGTGGGTCTCGGAGAACCCCTTCACGTCGTCCCACGCGTGACACAGCTCGTGGATCACCGTCCTGGGGATGCCGAACTCGCTCCCGGGCTCGACGCGGATGAGCTGCCGGGACGCGGAGTAGGCGCCGGCGGCCGCCTCGTACGCGGGGTCCGCGTTGGCGACCATGCGCACCTCGGCGACACAGACACCCTCCGCGCCGGTCCAGCCGGCGAAGTCGGCGATCGCGGCCGTGGCTTCGGCCATGTCGGCCTCGGTGGCGGCGCCCTCCGGGTTCGTGACCGCGATCTCCGCGAAGCGGGGACACTCCACCGGGGCGGACGCTTCGGTCGTACGGGCGCATCCCGCGAGGAAGGCGCCGATCAGGGGGTGGCTGCGTCGCATCCGGACAGTGTACCACCCGCGCTCGCGCGCCTCACTCCACGATGGCCATCGGCAGGGAGTTGGCGATGTCCTCGAAGATCCCGGCGAGCGCCGAGGAGTCGGACGTGAGCGTGTAGTACCCGACGCCCTTCGGCATCGTGTGCATGAAGCTGTTGTCGTCGCGGAAGGAGACGACCCAGGTGTTCACGCCGAGGGTGTCGTACATCTCCTGGGTGAGCGTATTGGAGTCGGCCTTGATCTGCGCGACCGAGTGGGGGCGCGGGCCGACGTATTCCCGCCACCGGGTCTCGGTGTAGCCGTCCGCCGCACGGTATTTTCCCTGTGTCGCCCCGATCGGGTTGGGGGCACCGTCGGTCAGGACCACCATGGCGCGGAAGGCGGTGGGATCGTCGTTTTCCTCGAACATCTCCCGCGCGAGGCTGATGCCGGTCGTGTGGTCGGTGCCCGTCTCGTCGGTGTACTCGCGGGGCATGTTGGGGTAACAACCGCCGGTCGGGCCGGTGAACACGTTGGCCTTCGCCGAGCTCCCGGAGCCGCCCGTCTTGAGCGTGCAGACCTTCGGATAGCTGCGAGGCGTGCCACCCTGGCTGGCGATGTTCATCGCGGTCCACGCCGCGCGAGCGGTGCCGGACGAGGCCTCGTCCTGAAGGTAGGTGAACGGCGTGAATTCCCACGCGTACCGCCCCGTGAACACCGTCATCGCCACCTGATCGTACTCCCCGTAGCTGGTCTCCAGCGTGTCCAGGAAGGCCACGGCCGCGCCGCGAGCGTTTGCAAAGTCACGTTGCGACGCGCCGCCCGACGCCGAATTGTGCCAGGAGCCGGTGATGTCCATCACGAGGATGACGTTGAGCGAGCGTGCCGCCGACGTGGCCTCGCGGGTGATGTGCGCGAAGTCGAAGCCGAACAGGCGCGCGAGGAAGAGCCCCACGCCGTTCTCGCCGGTCCGCGACACCCCGACACGGACCGCGTTGGGGCTCGTGTCGTTCGCGGTGAACCTGGGGGGGTCGAAGGTATGGTCCCAGATGCCGAAGGTCACGTGCTCCAACACCGGCTCCGTGCCGACCACGCGGTTCTGCTCCACGGTCGCCAACGCGGCCGTCCTCGCGTCGTCCAGATCTCCCGTGCGCCGGAGTCGGTACATCGCTGCTTGGGAAGCGGCATCCGCGATGTCCTGGGTCTGCATCTGCGCGAGGCGGATGTAACCAACGTCGATTGCCAGCGCCCCGAACCCCAAAAGGATGAGGAGGGCGAAGGCGAAGAGCACGGCGTAGGCGCCTCCGCGACGGGGGCGCCGCGTGGACCTACGCGAGGCGCGCCGGAGAACGGCCATACTGACCTCTCGAAAGGGTACATGGGCCGCGAGGCCGTTGGCAGAAGCGAGTGTCACCCTTGACTTAGGGGGCACCGGGGCCTGCGTCCACCCGACGTGCCGCGCGGGCGTTGGGCCCGAAGCCGCCAGGATCTGCGCCAGCACGTGATCTGACCCCGATCGCGGTCGTCGGGCCGATTACCAGAGGTAACGGTTGGAAACGCCGTGTAGCATGAGAGAGCACAATGCGGTGGCGACAGCTCACGAGGCAATTCACACTGGGCGCGGTGCACGCTGGGCGAGGTGCCTGTCCGCGGTTGGTCCAGTTGCAGATAAGCTCGCCACCATCACACGGGGTCGAAGTGTCCAACGTCGCGCTGTTCATCAAGCACATGACCCTGCCTGGGAAACGTGACGAGGTCCGGCGCGTGTGGGAGAAGCACATGGCGCCCGCCGTCTCGGCAAACCCGTCCCACACGGCGTACTTCTACTGCTTCGACAACGCCGATCCCGATGCGATCTGCGCGTTTCAGCAATATGCCAGCGCCGAAGCCGCTGCCGAGTTCCTGAAGACCGACAGCTACCTGGCCTACCTGCAAGAGGTGGAGCCGCTCCTTGCCGGTCCGCCAAACGTCACGAGCCTCACGCCGATGTGGTCCAAAAGCCCCTGATCCGACGACTCCGTCGTTCGACGGAGGGCGACGCGGCCCACGGCGCGCGGGTGATGCCGCACAGGTCCGCGCCGGGCCGAGGGAGAGACAGCAGATCAGCCGCCCATCAACACCACCGCGCCCACGAGCACGACGCCCACGATGCCGGCGCTCGCCACTGCCCAGCCGGGCCAGGCCCGGTCCAGCTCCAGGAACACGGCGCCGATCACGACGATTTTGACCGCGGCGACGGCGGCGAGCGCCGCGGCGGACGACTCGCTGAGGGCCCACATGGCACCGGTGAGGCCCAGGAGGGCCAGGAGCGCGAGAGAGGAGAGCAGTGTTCGCTTCATGGGTGCATCAGGTAGAGGATGGGGAAGACGAGGATCCACGTCACGTCGACGAGGTGCCAGTAGGCGGCGCCGGCCTCGATGTTCAGGGCGTTGTCGGGGCCATACACGCCGCGCGCGGCCTGCACCGCGAGGAAGAGCAGGATGCCGACGCCGCCCACCACGTGGAGGAGGTGCAGCCCGGTGATGAAGATGTACGAGAACCAGAAGCCGTTCGTGGAGAGCGTGACGTGGGCCAGCTCCGGACTCGCGTACTCCAGGAGCTTGTTCACGGTGAACACGAGTCCGGCCACACCGCTGGCGGCCAGCCACCCGGCGGTGGCGCGGGGGCGGCCCGCGGCGTTGGTCAGGACCGCCTGGTAGGCAAGACCGCTGCCGAGCAGGAGGATGACGGTGCCGCGCACACCGGAGTCGACGTGGAGCAGCCCCTGGGCCTCGCGGTACACGGCCGCCTGGCCGCGCCACGCCCAGGCGTGGGCGAGCAGGAAGAGGCCGAAGGAGACGACCTCGACACACATGAACAACCAAACGGCGGTGCCGCCGGTGAGGGCGCGCCAGGCGGTTCGGGCCGGAGGGGAAGGGGAGGGGTCGAGCATGGGCCGTGGAAATGCAAATGCCGTGCCGCGACTGCCGGATGGCCCGGGCGCCCGCGGCACGGGGTTTGCAAACACGCGGGGCATGGACACCGCCGCCCTCGCGCAATCGATCCTCGACACCCACCACGCGCTCCTGCACCGGGAGCTGCCCCGCCTCGCCGCCGCCTTCCGTGAGCGGCCGAAGGAGCTCCGTGCCCCGTTCATGCGCCTCAAGCAGGTGATGGACGAGCACATGATGAAGGAGGAACGGATCCTCTTCCCGATGATCATCACGCTCGGGGAGGGGGGGCCGAACGGGGGGTGCGGTGTGGATGGGCCGATCGCCCAGATGGGCGCCGAACACACGGGCATCCGGCTGCTGGAGGACGAGCTTCGCGGCGTCGCCTCGCTCGCGGGCGACGAGGAGGAGGCCCTGATGGCACTGCTCGACGACCTCTCCGAACACGCGCGCAAAGAAGACGAGCTCCTGTTCCCGTCCGCCCTGAGGCTGGCGCGCAGCGCGGAGGCGCGGCCGCGGGTGTCCCATGAGGACGAGGACGAGGACGAATACACGCCCGCCCCGTCCCTCGCCGTCGCGCCGCCTACCGTCGCGCCGCCTACCGTCGCGCCGCCTACCGTCGCCCCACCGCGTCGCAAGCACGTGGCCGGCGCGTCCCGCGCGACGCCGACCCACCCCGGCCGCGTCATCCGAGAGACCCGCGGTGCCTGCCCCACCTGCCACGCGGACGTCCCGGCGGCGGTGATGGTGCGTGAAGGCGCAGCGATCCTCGAGAAGCGCTGCCCCACGCACGGGCCGAGCACCCAGCTGTTGAGCCGCCACGCCGAGTTGTGGGGCGAGCTCGATCGTTTCTACTTCTCGGTGAACGACGAGGCCTACCCGCAGCGCGACTTCATCGTGCGCATGACGGAGAAGTGCAACCTCGCCTGCCCGATCTGCCTGGCCAAGGCGAACACCGAGGACACGCCCGACCTCGATCTGTCCGGCCTGGAGACGCTGCTCTCCGAGCGCCGCGGCATCAAGATCGACCTGATGGCAGCGGAGCCCACGTTGCGCCCCGACCTCGAGGACTGGGTGCGGAAGGTGAAGGCGAGCGGCAACATCGCCGCCCTGCACACCAACGGCATCAAGCTGGCCGACCTCGCGTACGCGCGACGCCTCGTGGAGGCCGGCGTGGACGAGGTGTTCCTCCAATTCGACGGCCTCGACGACAAGGCGAACACCGCCCTGCGCGGCCGGCCGCTGCTCAAGGCACGCCTCGCCGCGCTCGCCAACCTGAGCACCCTCGGCATCGCCACGAGCCTCATCGTCGTGATCGCGGGCGGCCTCAACGAGGCGCAGGTCGGGGAGACCTTCCGCTTCGCGCTCCGGCCGGAGAACGCCCACATCCGCGAGGTGTTCTTCCTCGGCCTCCGCAGCATGGGCAGCGCCCGGCAGCACGCCGCCGACGGGGAGACCGCTGCGCTCGCCGGGCAGACGCTCATGCCCGACGGGCTCATCGACGAGCTGTGCACGCAGGTGCCGGAGATCCGGCGGCGTGACGTCCACGACTTCAACATGGTGTACTTCGCGATGCTATCGGCCTTCCGCGTGAAGAAGTGCCTGTACGTCCAACACTATCTCGTGGCGCGCGACGGGAACGGCGGGTTCACCCCCATCTCGGAGGTGGTCGATCTGCGCAAGATGGCGAACGCCGCGCAGCGGTATGCCGTGCGTCGTAAGTCCGCCCCGATGCTCGCCCGTGCGGGCTTCGGCGCCTCCGTCCTCCGCCTGGGGTTGCGACCCTCGGCGCTGAAGATGGGCGCCGACCTGCTCCGCCTCGAGAAGCTCTTCGCCACGGGCATGAACCTCGGCCAGGTCCCGACCCGCTTCCTGCTCGTCGGGTTCATCACCGCCTGTGACCTGGACAACTTCGACGCGGGCGTGAGCGTGAATTGTGGCAAGGGGGAGCTCTCCGCGGACGGCGGGTTCGCCGAGTCGAGCGCGGTCGCCAACGTCGCGCGCGAGGCCCGCTTCGCCGAGACTGCCCGGACCCCGGGGCCGGCGTGGCGGGCGCCCGCGCGGGACCGGGGATGACCGCGCCGGGGGCGCAAAGAGGTGGACGGCTCGCGCGGACGACTCTATGATGGGTGGACAGCGACCGGCACACACTTGATGCCGCTCGCGGTGAACGCTGTCGACATCATCGATCGTCTGCTCCGTCCGCGAGGAGCTCTCTGGCCTTCTATGGGGACTCCACGGGGTCGAGCAAGAACGCCGGTGGCATCCCGAGGGGGATGCCCTCTACCACTCGCTCCAAGTGTACCAGCACGCCCGGCGTGGCTCGGCTGACCCGCAGCTGTGGGCAGCGGCGCTGCTGCACGACGTGGGGAAGGGCCTCGGGGGAGATCACGAGGTGGAAGGCGCCGAGCTGCTGGTAGGCCTCATGCCCGACCGCATCCTCTGGCTGGTGCGCCATCACCTCGACCTCCTGCGGGATCCCGCGCGAACCCGACGGAAGCTCCGCGGAACCGCTCTCCTCCGGGATCTCGAGGCGCTCCGACGTTGGGATCTGGCAGGTCGTGATCCGCGGGCCGTCGTGTGCTCCGTCGAGGACGCGATCCAAGCTGTCCTGGAGGTCGCCCCACCGGTGCGCGGATGAGCCGGCGGCTGGAGCAGCGTAGGGAGATCGCCGAAGAAGCGGCGCGGCTGATGGTGGACGAGGATGTAACAGAGTACATCACCGCCAAACAAATCGCCGCCGACAACGTGTGCGGAATGCGACTTGGATCCAACGTCCCCCTGCCGTCCAACGGGGAGATCCGCGCCGCGATCGTCGCCCGCGCCACCCTTGTCGAGGGGGTGCGAAGAGGCGAACGCCTGCGTCATCTTCGCCACGTCGCACTGGAGGTGATGGGACAGCTCGCCGCGTTCGAGCCGCGCCTGATCGGCTCGGTGGCAACCGGCGCCATCCACCGGAACAGCGATGTCGACATCCAGGTCTTCTGTGCGGACCATGCTCCGCTGGAGTGGGCGCTCCGCGCCTGCGGCCACGACGCCGAGCGCCTGGAGCACGACGTGACGCTGGACGGCCGGTTTCACCGATACGTCCACTACCACTTCGATCTTCGCGACGCGGACGTGGAGCTATCGGTCTACCCGCCGGAGGAGCTGCGGATCGTTCGCCTGAGCAGCATCGATGGCAAGCCCATCGATCGTGTGCCGCGGCGGCGTTTGGAGGCGTTGATCCGGACGGGGGCACTGCATCAGCCCGCGTCGGCAGGGTCGTGAGCGCCGCGCACGCGGTAGATTGCGTCGATGGCGAGTCGCCGCAATCCGCCCGTGAACCTTGCGCTGGAGGCCTGGCTCCGTACCGACGTGGGCCTGGGGCTCTCCCCGATCAAGCGTCGGAACTACTTCAAGCGCCTCCTGGCGTGGGTGGCCTACGACGTGCGGAGGTGGTGGCCGATCTGGGACAACTTGTACGACGTGGCGCTCCTCCGCACGGCGGACGTCCCTCGCTTCCTGCGAGGCGTCACCGAGTTCGCGAGGACAGCCGCCCAGAACGACGCCATCTTCCTTCTCGGGGCCTGGTGCGTCTCGGATGCCGAGCGCGCCTGGGTGTTCCTCGAGAGCGGCCCGTGGCTCGACGGGTGGACCGACGGGGAACACTGGATCGAGGGGTGGTCGGACGTCGAGGATGAGGTCGTGTGGGTCGAGTGGGCCGGTTCCCGCGGCGTCGATTCGCTCCGCTGCAGGTGGGACGAACAGGGTGTCCGCCGCGAGTTCATGCTGGCCGCGTGCCCACCGCCGCAGGACTTCGACTTTCCGGCGGACGACTCCGCCGCGATGCGCGCGCTGCTTGCCACGGGTCCGATGGGGGTGGACGCGACGGAGCTCGCCAACTGGTTGCGCCTTCGCAACGCGGCCGGCGAGGTCGAGGTGCGCCGGGTGCCGCTCGTATTCGAGTCGATGCTTTGTGGTCCGATTCTCGCGCGGTGAAGCGCGAACTCGACCGCCGCACCGATGTGTCATCGCCGATGTGTCATCGCGAAGTATCACCGATGTATCAACGCGATGTATCACCGATGTATCACCGATGTATCACCGATGTATCACCGCAAGCCGCGCCAGGTGGACAGAGGGCGCGGCGGCGCGGAGCGACGGCGCGGCTCGGCGCCCCGGCCCGGGGGCCGGACGCGCCAGCCGAGGCGCTCCGCGCCGAGCCCGGCGTAGACCGGCGGCGAGTCCGCGAGCCGCGGCGCCCGACCGACCTACATCGCCTCCTCTCCGGGGGGGGGGCGGCCAAGCGGATCGTGCGTTCGGCCGGGGCGGAGCGGTCGGCGGACTGACGTTCCCGGTTACCTGGGGCTGGCCGGCATGAGAGCCCGCCCCGGAGTCGGCATGAACAGGACCCCGGTGACCCAGGAGACGCTCGCCCGACTCCGCATCCTCCTGCTCCTCGGCCTGCGCAGCCTCGCGGCGCACCGGGTGAAGAGCGCGGTCGTCGGGTCGATGTTGACGTTCGGCACCTTCCTCACCGTCAGCGGGAGCGCGCTGTTCGACTCCATCCTGGCGGCCACGGCGAAGAGCGTCACGTCGAGCCTCGCGGGCGACCTCCAGGTGTACAGCGCCGAGGCGGAGGACCCCCTCGCGCTGTTCGGCGGGGTAGGGCTCGGCACGAGCGACATCGGGGAGCTCCCCGAGATCGAGCGGATCGAGGCGGCGATCGGGGCGCTTCCGGAGGTGCGCACCGTCGTGCCGATGGGGATCACCACCGTCACCGTGTTCGGGGACAACGAGATCGACCGCGTGCTGGGAGAGCTGCGCGGCGCGGTGGGCCTCGGCGACGCCGCGGGGGTGGCGGAGGGGCGGGAGCGGGTCCGCGCGATCGTGCGTACGATCGCGGCAGGCCACGAAGCGCGCGTGTCGACCGGGGCCGATCCCGAAAAGGTCGCCGCCGACGGCGCCACGCTCGAACGCGCGGGCTCCGACACGTTCTGGTCCGGCTTCGAGGCTGATCCGCTCGGCGGGCTCGACTTCCTGGAGTCCAACCTCGCCCCGCTCACGGCGGACGGGCGGATGTTCTACCTGCGCGCGATCGGTACGGACCTCGACCAATTCACCCGCACGTTCGACCGCTTCTACGTGGTGGACGGCCAGGCCGTGCCCGAGGGGCGCCGCGGGCTCCTGCTGAGCAAGCGCACCTACGAGCGGCTCCTCAAGAATCGTGTCGCGCGCGAGCTCGACGCGCTGTACGACGCGTGGAAAGTGGGGGCGCGTATCGCCGAGGACCCGCTGCTCCAGAAGCGCGCGGCGCGGCTCCCCGGGCAGTATGCCCGGATCCTCTTCCAAGTCAGCCCGTCCGACGCGGCCATCCTCGAGCCCAAGCTGCGCGCGCTGCTCCCCGGGATCGAAGGCGGCCTCGCCGCGCTGCTTCCCGCCTTCCTCGAGATCGACGACACGACGATCGAAGCGCGACACTCCTTCTTCTACGCGGAGATTGCGCCGCTCGTGCGCCTTTACGAGATCCCGGTCGGGAAGACGGTCACGCTGCGCGCCTTCACGCGCGCCGGGTACGCGCGGTCGGTCACGGTGCCCGTATGGGGCACGTACGAGTTCCGGGGCCTGGAGAAGTCCGACACCACGACCGCTTCGAACCTGCTCGACCTCATCACCTGGCGAGAGCTGTACGGGAAGATGTCCGCGGAGCAGCAGGCCGAGTTGTCCGACATCCGGGCGCAGGCCGGGCTCCGCGAGGTCGACGCCGCCACGGTCGAGGATGCCCTGTTCGGGGAGGGATCGGGGTCGCACAGCGGGGCGGTGACCGTGGCCTCCAGCGGTTTTGACGAGTTCGCCGGCCTCGCGCTCGGCGGGCGGGTAGGGGGCGCGAGCCTGACCCTCGATCCTGCCCAGCAGCACCGCGGGCTGGCGCTGAACGCGGCGGTGCTCCTGCACGATCCCGCACAAACCAACGCCGTCGCCGCGAAGATCCGGGCGCTCTCGGTACGGGACGACCTGGGCATCCAGGTGGTCGACTGGCAGGGAGCCACCGGCATCCTCGGTCAGTTCATCGGGGCGATGCGCGTGGCGCTCTACGCCGCGATTTTCGTGATCTTCCTCGTCTCGCTCATCATCATCAACAACACGATGGTGGCGGCGACAGTGGAGCGGGTGGGAGAGATAGGCACGATGCGGGCGATCGGCGCAACCCGCGGATTCGTAGTAGGCATGTTCGTGGTGGAGACGCTGGTGTTGGGGCTCGCGTCCGGTACGCTGGGCGCGGGCTTCGCGGCCCTGTTCGTCGCCTGGTTGGGTCGCGTGGGCCTCCCCGCCCCGCAGGACGCGATCGTGATCCTGTTCGGCGGACCGCGCCTCTTCCCCACCACTTCCTGGGGCAATCACGCCTTCGGCATCACGACGATCCTCGTGGTGAGCGTGCTCTCCACGTTGTACCCCGCGGTGCTCGCCGCGCGCGTGTCCCCGGTGGTCGCGATGCAGGACAAGGAGTAGCCAGAGAGTCGGCCGGCTCCTTTGTCGCTTGCACATCACCCACTCGTGCGCTAATACTGAACCATATGGTTCACCATTCGCCGACGCGCCTCGACGCCTCCTTCTCCGCGCTCTCGGACGCCACCCGCCGCGGCGTGCTGGAGCAGCTCGGACGTGAGGATGCGTCGATCACGGCGCTCGCCGAGAAGTTCCACATGACCCTGACGGGCATGAAGAAGCACGTCGGCGTCTTGGAGCAGGCCGGTCTCGTGACCACGGAGAAGGTCGGTCGGGTGCGGACCTGCAAGCTGGGACCGGGGCGGCTGGAGGATGAGACGGCGTGGCTCGAGCGGTACCGCCAGCTCTGGGACGCCCGTTTCGACGAGTTGGACAAGATTGTTTCAGAGCTCATACAGAAGGAGAGGATCGATGGACGCAAGAAAGAGTGAGGCCACCCCCGAGCAGAGCCGCGCCACGGTGGAACGGAAGTCCGAGCGTGAGCTCGTCGTCAGCCGAACCATCAACGGCCCGGCGCGCCTCGTGTTTGAGGCGTGGACGCGGCCCGAGCTGTTCCAACGGTGGTGGGTGCCGAAGGCGGCCCCCATCTCCCTGCTCGCCTGCGAGCTGGACGTTCGGGCCGGGGGGAAGTACCGGCTGGTGTTCGGCGTCAACGGCTCGGAGCAGCAGATGGAGTTCTTCGGCCGTTACATCGAAGTGACACCACACACCCGCATCGTCTGGACCAATGAAGAAGGGGACGAGGAAGGAGCCGTCACCACGGTTACCTTCGAGGAGAAGGGCGGTCAGACGCGGGTGATCGTGCACGACCTCTACCCGTCGAAGGAGGCGCTCGAGGATGCCATCGCCTCGGGGAGCACGGAGGGGATGCCCGAGCAGCTCGAGCAGCTCGACGAGCTCGTCGTCACCCTGCGTGGCAACACGTAGGCGACAAGCGAACCGTCCAAAACGCTCAACTCCTACGGGCCGTTCCCTGTGATGGTGCAGCCGTCCTCGGGGCCGTCGAGACCCGCGCACAGATCCACGGCTTGCGAGGTGGGGAGTGCGGGGTTGTCCTGGATGGAGAAGTAGTCGCTGACCGTCTCCAACTCGGAGATCGCGGAGATGTCCGCCAGCGCGGCGTTCCTCTCGAGCGCGACGCCCTCGAAGGTGCGCGGGCCTTCGAGGCCGGCCAGCGAAACGAGCGCGTCGTTGTCCCGGAGTGCGAGGTACCCGTCGGAGCCGCCAACGGTCGCTTCCAGTCCGGTGAGATCGACAAGCGCGTCACTGTCCTGGACGAGCACGCTTTCGAACGGGAGGCCGGCGAGGGAGCCGAGGTCGACGAGCGCGTCGCAGTCCTCGATCTGGAGCTCCTGGGCGGTCGTCAGGCTCTCCAGCCCGGTGAGGTCTGGCACGGTCAGGCCGGCGAGCGAGAGTCGCCCTACCTGCGTGATGTTCGAGAGCCCGCGGAGGTCCGCGACGCCGGCCTCGCCGAGGATGAGGTCGTTGACGGACTCGAGCGCCGCGAGGTCCTCGTAGGTCGTTAGTGCGTTTCCGCCGACCCCCAGCCAACTGATCGAGCGAAGGTCCGCCAACGCCGAGAGGTCTGTCAGCGCCGTGTTGTCAAAGACATTCACCTCCGAGGCCGTCAAGGCGACGCGAGCGAGAACGGACACGTCGACCAGAGCGCCGTTGCCGACGATGCTCGCCACCCGGACGCTCTCCAGCGCGGCGAGCCCGTCGAGCGACGTGAGCGCTGCGTTGAGCTGGATTTCCAGGCTGTCCACGCTGCGGACGCTCCCGAGTGCGTCGAGATCGGTGAGCGCGTGGGCTTCCGAGATGACCAGGCGTCGCCCGACGTTCGTGAGCCCCTCGAGCCCATGGAGGGACGTCATCCCCACGCCGGAGATCGCGACGGTGCCGGAGACGTCGCAGAGGCACTCCAGCCCGGCGAGATCGGGGAGGGTGCGCCCCGCCACCAGGAGGTCGCCGTCGATGTGGTCGTACTCGGCGCAGAACCAGCCGACGTCCTCGTCCGCGATCTCGACGTCCCCCGCGTAGGTGGCGCCGTCGCAAGGGACCTCTGGCTCGCCGGTGTCGGGCGTGGCCGAGTCCGTGCCGGCCGGGGGAGGTTCGTTCTCGGGGACAAAACACGCGAGCGCGAGCAGGAGCATGCTCCGAGCATACCCGTCTCCGGCACCCACCGCGCGGGAAACGCCCCCCCTCGGGGGCGCAAACGCAAGTGCCATCCCCCGGGCACGGCATATGCACAGCTTCGCGTCGCAGCTCACCTTGGCAGGGACGCCGCTCGCCGGCGTCCGGGCGCTCACTCGACCATCAAGATGACCGAGCGGAGACACGACCCCGGACACACGAACGGCCCCGAACCATGAGCGAGGCGGCGTCCCTCGATCACGAGCTCGATCGTGTGGGGCTGCAGGTCGACATACGCTCGTCCCCCGACGAGCGTGCCGAGGATGTCCAGCCAGCCCGCGTCCGTGTCGAGGAGCAGGTGACCGGCCCCAAGGTGGTGACGCGCGGGCGGGAGCGGCGCCCCGGGCCGGCCGCGCATCCGCGCGTGGAGCGAGAGCAGTACCCCGCAGAGGCGGTCAAGGTTCTCTCGCGCAAGGTCGGGAACGATGTCCGTGTCGTGGGTGACGTAAGGGCCCCCCTGCGCGACTGTCGCCATGCCTCCGACCAGCACAAATTCAACACCCGCGTCAGCGAGGGCGAGAAGCGCCTTCATCTACCGCCTCCTCGTACGCCTTTTGAAGGGCGCGCACCGTCCGGCTCGCCTCCTCGTTTCGGCGCAGCCGCTCGGTGGGCGTCATCGCGAGGAAGGCGTCGATCAACGTCAGGTCGATGCCGTTGTCGTCTCGCGGGGCCGGGGAAGGCTGGTTCACCCCTGCAAGGTAGCCCACGCGCGCCGGGACTGCTTCGTGCCGGAGGGCCCCATGCGACGGCGTGAGCCCCGATCCGCTCGCCCGCCGCATCCAAAACGCAGAAAGCCCACTTTCTCGGTTGAGAAAGTGGGCTTTCGAAGCTCAAACGCAACAGTGGTGGGCGTTACTGGATTTGAACCAGTCCCCGCCGCCGCGGAATTCGAGCCGAAGAAGCAAAAGAAGCGGGTATGACGCCGGGGAACGGCGAGTGCAGCGTGCGCACTCCGACGCACGCTGGCGCCGGCCGTGCACGGGGGTTGGACACAGCGTTGGACACACGGCCATGGCCGTGTGTCTCGGCGAGAGGCGACGGTGCGGAGCACCGGCGGGCGAGTCGTCGTGGCTGACGGGGGCTCGCCCGCGTGGGCCGCAGCGGGGCTCGCGACGCCGGCCGTTCCTGGCAGCGTCTGGCGCGTCCCGGGCTGGTACGCGCGCATCCCGCACGGCTGGACCCGTGCGGTCGCGCAGCTTGGGGCCCCCTCGGCGGCGCGGGCTGTCCTCGATGCGGTGGCCGAGCTCTACGCAGGGCCTGCCGGCGCCGAGCTTCGGCATGATGGAGTGCCCGTGACCGTGCGGGTCATCGCCGCGCGGTACGGCCTCCACAAGACCCATGTACAGCGTGGTGTCCAGTGGGCGATGGACCGCGGGCTGCTCACCCGGAGGCCGGATGCGGCACGTCCTGGGTGCTTCCGGTACGCGCTCGCGCACCCGTCTGCGTGGTCGCCGAGATCGCTCTCGGGGCAGGGGCTCGCCGCAGTGAATGTGCCCGGATGGGAGGTGTCGCTTCTCGACCTCTGGGCGGGCGCGCCTGCGACGGGGTTGTCCCATCCGCCTGTGGACAACCCGGGCGGGGCTGTACACAGCAGCGGGGACGCTACGCGTGCGCGATCCTCTTCCGGAGATCAAAGAGACCAGAAGAGTAAGACTATCCTGCGCGATAGCTCGCTCGCCAAGGCGGACGGGTGGTACGTCTGGAGGGGCAGGAAGCGGCTGGCAGTGACCTGGCTGATCGCCGAGCACTTGGATGCGCATGTGCCAGTGGCATACGAGCTGCTGGCGGGCAAGGGGGTGGATGCTGCGCCGTCGTGGCTCGTTGCCGAGCTGCAGGAGGCCCTCGTCGAGGGTTCGGAGGTCCGGTGGACCCTGCCGATGGTGCGCATCGCGATCGCACGCGCCGTGGAGGCGCGCGCGGTGATCGCGGCGGATCGGGCCGAGGTCGAGCGGCGGGCGGGAGCGCGCGCCGCCGAAGCCCGGGGGCGATGGGCGGCGGAGCTGTTGGAACGCTGGAACGAGCTTGCATCGTTCGCCGAGGCGGCGGGGGCCGAATACGCCGATGGGGCCGTGGCCGCGGCCGCGGCGGTTGAGCGCGGAGAGCTCCGAGAACTCGAGGTGTTGGCGGCCTACCTGCTAACGATCGATGAGTGCCGGGAAGCAGCGGAGCTCCAACGGGCGGAGACGAAAAATCAGGAGGAACGAGCGGCTGCCGAGGGCCGGCGCGTCGCCGACGAGCTCGTGGCCGTGGAAACGAGGCGGGCGGCAGAGGTGCTTGCCGCGTCGGAAGCACGGCTCCTCGCGGCAGAGCTCGGTGCTCAGTACGAGGCCGCAAACACCGTGCTCGTGAGGGCTGACTCCGTTGTCGGCGCAAATGCTGGTGCCTCCTCGGCGGCGGTCAAAGGCACGCTTTGGGGGCTACGGATGGCCGTCGAGAGGGCCCGAGAGGTCCTGGCGCGTAGGAGCACCTGCGCGCCCTCGGCGTGGGTGGTCGAGTGCAGGGGGTCGATCTCCGGCCTTGGGTGGTGGCGCGAGCGTGTACACGCGCTCTATCCGGGGCTCGGCGGTCCCCGAGGCGCGCTCGAACCCGCGTTTCCTCGTCCCCCTGCTCGCCCTGGGCGGGGTCTGGTCCCAGAAGACTCTGGCCCGCCGGTGGCATCCGTCGAGCCGTCTCTGCCAACCTGCTCAGGATCCCGTCCCCCGTGCGAGCAGCTCCCTCGCGACCTTAGCGTCCACCACGGCCTGCAGCGCTACGTCCTGCGCCCTCAACAGCTCGGGAAGCTGCGCGCTCCACGACTCGATCGCCTTGGCGCACAGTTGTACGCCAAGCTCCGTACCGGCAACGATCTCGGCTGTGAGGGGCCCCAGCTTCTCCGTCGCGCGCTTGTTGATCGCGGCGTATTGGAGGCGGGCCGCGTCCGCCAGCGTCGACAGCGCCCTCTCGGCCGCGTCCTGCTCGGATCGTATCGCAGCGTCTACCTGGGCTTGGAGCATGGGCGGGGCCACGGCTCGCGGATCGCGGATGTAGCCCTGCGCCACCCGCCCTCTCCACGCGAGCAGGGTGGAACTGAGCGTCGGACCAATCCCGACGATACCATCCAGCGCTGCCGCGTCGATGTCGGCGGCGGTGGTGATTCCGTGGAAGCGCAGCGTGTGCAAACGACTCGGCCCGATTCCGGGAAGGCCTGCGTTTTCAAGCAGGAACTTCGATAGATGACGGGACAGGGCTAGCCTGTCAGCCTGTTCGGACATTGCCCGAAGCCGCGCGGTACGCTCTCCGGGTAGCGCGCGCCAGCGATCCCGCAGCTGCCCGGCCTCCCTCAACGAACGCTCGCGGAGTTCAGCGGTGATCCGCTTGAAGTATCCGATGCTGGCCTCCGCGTCAGAGTGGGCGCGCCCGAGCCGAGCTGAAAGGCGTTCAAGGTCAAGAATGGCGGGGGGCTTTTCCCAATGCTGCTGAGCGGTTGCGAGTTGACGTGCGGCCTCCGACTCGGCGAGAAGGATCTCCTGAAGCACCGCTCGCTCAGGTTGAATGTGTCTCCCGACGAGGTGGCCCTCGACAAGCGTCGCGATCCAGGCCAATGCCGGGATGGCGGGGAGCAGCAGGCAGGGCGAGGCGTTTGCCGCCAGCCCAGCTGCGATACCGCCAATTCCGAGGACGCCCGCCCCCGTCCAGGAGATCAAACGAGCGTTGTCGCGGCCCCCTCGCACGCGGGCTTCGATTCGAGCAAGGCCTGGGGACGGCTGTCTCGCGGATTCGGTCATGGGAGGGAGGACCGGCGGCCCGGGACGGGATTGGTAGAGCGCCTGGTTCCATGCCTTTTCGTGGTCCCCGACGACAGCGAAAGGGGCTCCGAGCACCACCTGAATCCGTTTGAGCAGCAGGTCGGGGTCGAAGCTGTTCCCGGCGGTCACCGCGCGGATCCATTGGAACAGAACGACCCCCGCGCGGGCTTCGAGCCCACACCACGGGCACGAGGGGGCCTCCGAGGGGTACTCGTGGGCCCGGTTGGCAGCGCAGGCAGTGAGGTTACTGGTGAGCACATCCAGCGCCCCAAGCCAGTGCTTGGCACTTGGGCGCTGCCGCCCGCCGTTCGGGCCGAAGGCCGACTCGAACCCGTCCCTTACGACCCTTGGGAAAATCTCGATGGGCGCGCAAAGTGGGGGGGGATGCGTGCGGAGGCGGGGCGCGTCTCGGCCGAACACATACCGGTGCTCGCGGATCGCCCGCTCGACCGTCATCTCGCCCGACGCTTCGTGTCGGCCTGCGAAGGGGTGCCTTCCCATCATGAGCAGTTGGTAAACGAGCACCGCGAGACCGAAGCCGTCGTGCGTTGGCGTGCGGTCGATGCCTCCCAGGTTCACGCCCTGCAGCTCTGGAGCCGTGTGCGTCGAGACGCCCACTCGGCACCGAAAGACCCGGTTGCCCTCCCGGACCTGGAAGCTGTCGCAGTCGATGATGCGCACTACGCCAGTTGCACCGACCAGCACGTTCGCGTGGTTGACGTCTCCAACAACGTGTCCGGCAGAATGAATGGCCCCGAAGGCGCGCACGAGGTTCGTGGCCACGTGGCAGAGGAACCGCCAGCCCGCGTCGGGGAACGCGTCGACGCGGGAGCGCGGGCTGTACAGAAGGTGGATCGGCTTGAAGCCGCCCGGGACGCGGGGCATGAGGATCCCGCGAAGCGCACCGCGTTCATCCTTCAGAATGTCGTCAGGCCAGGCGCAGAAGGCGGTCAGATCGGAGCGGCCTGCGCGCACCATTGCGGACAGCTTGTCCCGGCTCTCTGTCTCGGGCACCGTGTGAAAGACCTTCGCGACCCGATCAGGGCGCCCCTGCACCTCGAAGACGGTGCCCTCGCCGCCTCGCCCAAGCTCCGCGCCGATGGTGATTGTTCCCACGGTTGAGGTAGTGTAAGTGGTCACCTGGAGCGCCCAGCCTATTCGCGGCGCAGAAGCACGAGCGTCTTGTCGTCGTCGGTTCGCAGGTTGACCTTGTCGGACGCCAACCAGGCCGCAAGCCGCGCGGAAAGGACTTCATCCGGCACCCCTGGCTTCCTGACCGGGCCCATCACCTGCTCGAAGAACGGCTGATGGACGGTCCGCTCCGCCAGGTTGAGGACGAGGCGCTGCAGTCCGTCGGTGAAGAGCGCGATCTCCTTGTAGCGCCGCCTCACCCGCTCGCATGACAACCGCTCGGAAGCATTGGCGTCGGTCAGGAACGATGTGACGTTCGCGTACTCGCCCTGCTCCGGCCAGAATACCCATCCGAACTCGCCGCCTTCCTCCCGAACGACGATCGCGCCGTCTCCGAGTTGAACGAAGAGCGCCTCGTCGCCGACGAGCACCACGGCGAGCAGGGTGGAGGCGTACTCGCGAATGCGGCTTCCGGCGGCTTGCGCCACGGAGTCGAGCTCGGCCCTGAACGAAATCGCCCAAGCGCAGACCTCAGCCTCGCCGGGAGGCGCCCCGGCCTCGGCGATATAGGCACGAGCGAGGGCCACGAAGGACAAACAGGCTCGTTGCGCCCCCTCGGCGGCGTTCGCGGCGGACCCGGCCCCGTCGGCAGCCACAGCGATCATGGCCCCATGGGCCGCCATGAAGTCGACGAGGTGTGCGTCCTGGCACGGGACGTCTCCGGCAAGGTGGCCTGCCCCGACGACGGACGCGCTGCCGATCCGCCAGCCCTCAGCCAACGGTCGCCCACCCAGAGGGCGCGGTCGGGTTGTCCATCGGAACCGACTCGCCCGGCGACGAGTGTGACACGGCGCCCAGCGAACTTGAGAGCCACCGGAACATCTCCTGGAACGCCAGGCCCTTCAGCTTCAGGGGTACGCGTGACGGCGGCGAGATCTGCCGGAGCTTGTCCATGTCGGCGCCCTCCACCCCCACCGCGAAAAAAGTGAACGCGCGGGCAGCCTCGCCCTCATGCACCTGCGCGGCCGCGGTCTTCCACTCATCTGTCGGCCCGCCATCGGTGATGAGGAAGATCCAAGGGCGATAGTATTGAACGCCGTTGGTCTTGTAGACGTCTTTCCGCGCACGAACCAGCTCAAGTCCGTAGCGGATGGCCGCGCCGATCGGCGTGTCCCCGGTGGTGCGGAGCGTCGGGGGTTCGAAGGAGTCGGCGGTGACGAACTCGACGAGCTGGTTCACCGGGCCGAACGTCACGATCGCTATCTCGACCCGCTTGCTGGCCATCGCGTCGTCAGCGAGGCTGCTCTTGAACGCCAGCAGGCCCTCGTTGAGTTCCTGGATCCGCGCGCCCGACATCGATGCGCTGGTGTCGAGCAGCAGCACGCACGGGCAGCGAGGCTCCGGGTTGTCCACGAAGCTGGGATCAAACTCCACCTGATCGAACTCGGACACGTGCTCCTCCGGGGCGGCGCAGTCTACCATCTCGGACTCGGCTCCACCCGCGGCGACGCATCAGCGGCTTGCGAAGCCGACCGCGCAGGGTGAAATCGGCCGCGCACCGGGGTGCCGCGATCGGATACGAGGGTGCTCCCGTCGCGGAGACCATCGCGTGAAACCACCACAAGAAGCGCGTCCGATCCAGTTCGAGTGGCTCGGCGGGCCGCAACGCCGGGCGATCGACGACATCCATGCTTCGCTCCTCGCGATCGTCCAGGAGAATCGCGAGGCCCATCAGCCCAACGAGCCGGTTGCGGACGATCCCTGGGCAATGGTCGACACGCGGCGCAGCAACCGCGCCTTGTTCGTCGATGGTCCACGCGGCATGGGGAAGAGCGCGGTGCTCGTGACCTTGCTCCACGGGTGGAGGCAGGCGGCGGACGGGCAGCCGGCGAGCTGGTCCGCGTTCGAGCCCGGCGCAAAGGAGGCGGAGGCCACGTTCGCGCCGCTCGCTGACCTCGTGCGCGCGCTCCCCATCCGGGACTTCACCCCGTTGGCGGACCACATCCCGCTTCGCGCCTGGCTGCTCCAGTCGTTCCACGACCTCGCGCAGCGCGCGGACGGGGACCAGACGAAGGCGAGCCGAGGCCGCGTCGTGCAGAAGGGCACAGAGCACGCGGACGCGTGGGGGGACCTGTTTAAGAAGGCCGTCGCGGGGTGGGAGTCCGTGCGGACGCCCGCTCGCGCAGCGATCGAGCAGATCGTGGACCACCGCCTCCAGATCCGCAGCAGCTACGACTTCGGCCAACAGTTCCAACGGTTCCTCGACGGCGTGCTCGCGTCCGCCCACGAGCGCGGGGTCCTCCCGTCGCAGGACACGGTCCTTGTCGTCACCATCGACGATCTCGACCTTCAGGTCGATCGGGTCAGGGAGCTGCTGGACGCGATTCGCCTGCTCCACCATCCGCGGCTGGTGTGGCTCTGCGCGGGCGACTGGCGCCTGCTCGTGCACGCCGTCGCCGACGACTTTGAAGGCGCCGCGTTGCACCAGCTCGGGACGCACCGCCGCTCAAAGGTGCACGCATCACGTGCGAAGAGTCTGGCCCGTGCCGTGTGTACGAAGACGTTTCCGAACCCGCTGCCGCTCCGCAAGCTCTCGCTGGGGGAGATCCTGGCAGCCGAGGAGGGGCGCTGCACGAGGGTGCTCGATACGCTGCGGACGAAGCCCGACGCCGGCGAGGAGCCCCTCGGCACCTGGCTGGGCGCCCTCGCGGAGGCAGATCCGGCGCCGCTGCTTACTTGGCGCGAGCTGCGGCATCGTCTGGATGCGACGCCAGCGCGGCCGGAGCGTCACCACGCGCTCGCGCTGCTGCGGACCATCCTCGATCCCGAGGATCGCCGGACCGACACGCTCGGGCGCCGTCCCGGGAAGGGGCCGAGCGGGTGGGTGGACTATCGGGAGGACGTCGAGATCCGCGCGGAGTCGCCCCGGGAGCGGAGCTGGAACCTGCTCGGCGGCGGCCGCGTTAACATCGCGAGGCGGGTACGTTTTTCTGGCGGTCCGCGAGCACGCCTCGCGTTGTCTCTGGCCGCGGCAACAAGCGACGTGAAGGCGCGCGGCGTCACGATGGACTACGGGCCTATCCTTGCTTGGACGACCCTTCCCGGTGCGCTGGTGTGGTGGCCCTGGGTCGACCGTCCCTACTCCCCGGTCGACCTCCTTCGGATGGCGGAGAGCTGGGCGTTCTGGGTGGACTGTGCGGCGGCGAACGGCCGAGGGGTGGACGCGCTGGTCTACGGATGGATCGCCCTGCAGGGCAAGCTCGAACCCGAGATGGCAGTCCTCGAGGAGGACGTGCTGGTGGAGGGAGCGGCGTGGCAGGCCCTGGTCGGGCGCGTGGGGAAGTCCACCGATCCCGCCGTCGGCCGCTGGGCGGAGACGTCGCTGCCGATCTTCGCGGCCCCGGAGTTCGGAATGTCGGATCGCGCGGCCGAGGCACTGGCGCGCGCCTGCGCCGCCGGCATGCTGCTTGATGGCGACGCCAACCTCTCGGTGCTGGTCGACATCTGGCACTCCAACCGCCGCCGGATCTTCCTCCCGGACGCGGTTGGACAGGCTCGGGACGCCGAGGCCCGTCGCGCGGGAACCACGGTCACCGAGCCTTGGCCGACCGAGGCAGACGCGCTGCCGCTGGATCGCGCGCTCCAAAGCGCGCGGCCGGATTCGCCCTGGTACCACCTCCGAGACCCCGAGGGGTGGTGGCTGGGCTCTCCGGTGATCGACGGGTTCCTGCGCTGGTTGCGCGCGAAACCGCGGCGCGCTGGACTGTTCGAGTACGAACGTGGCAGGGCGACGCTCGCCGGGCGGATGTTCGGCAGGGGGCTGCGCGTCCCGGGGCTCACACTTAGCGCGCAGCTCCTGACCCAGGTGGATGGCGGGCTGGCCGCGGTCGTCACGGCGTACCGGCACCTCGCAGCAATGTTGTGCACGCGGGTTGGCACGGATCCGGAGGGCCAAGACTGGCGCGCCCTCGCCAAACAGGTGGAGCTTCGGCCCGGCGGGCGCGGGGTGCGCGTGCGCCCCGCCGTACGGCTCGAGCACGTGACCGAACTCGTGGGCGGCGGGCGCCCCTATCACAAGCTCACCGCCTGGCAGATTGAGGGGCTCGCGGAGGCGCCCGATGTCGTGCGCGTCGCGCTCGCCGCTTGGCTCGGGCTCCTCCAGAACGAGTGTGCGTCCGACAGTCTTCCTATGGACGGCTTCTCCTGGAGCGCGCCCACGCTTCTGGTCCTCGGTGGCGAACCCCTTCCTTTGCCACCGTTCCCGCGGTGGGCCGACGTCCAGCTCTTCGCGTCGGCCTGGGAGGCCCGACACCTCGAGTTCGAGACCGCGCCGATGTCCGAGGAGAGCCGTACGGAGTGGCTAGTCGTCGCGTACCTCGACCTCGCAATCACGTTGTTCTCAGGCGCGTGGATCGATCAGTGGCGCGAACGCACGCAGCCCGGCTACCGGAACGAGCCGATCCACGGAAACTGGAACGTCATGGGAGCCGGTCCGGCATCTTCGGAGCTGGTCGCCTGGGTGCGCGCGATCCAGACCGGGCAGACGTACCTCTCTCTTCCCGAGGACTATCGGAAGGCCTTTCTCACGAATGACAGCCGCTTCTCTGGCTCCCGGTAGATGGTGCCGCTGGAGCGCCTCGTGGCGGACGCGGCGTGCCTCCCGCTCACCGAATGGGGAGCCTACACCGGCGTGGCCGACCGCTGGGATGCCCGGTATGGCGACTGGCTCCAACGGCGGCTGGTGGCCTGGCGCGCGCCCCACTTGGCAGCAGAGGTCGAGCGGGCGGTGGTCGGGGCGCGCGGGGCCCATGTGCTGGAGATCCTGCAGACCTTTGCCGCCCAGGTGTTTAGCGGGGACCCGAGCCAGGGGCGGCCCTGCTCGGCCGGAGCTTGTGATGCGTCGGGGAGCGTGTGCGACACGTGTGCCCGCGAGGTGATGGCTTGGCGCCACGCCACGCTCCGCGTCCCGCCGCTCGTCTGGCGGGTGCTCGCGGCCCACACACCTGTGCCTCCCCGCGCGACGCGCCCAAGAGCTGCGCTCCTCCACGTGCACGCTACCGAGGTGACCACGTTCGACGAGCTTTGGCCGGCGCTCCTGCGGGGCGTGTACTGCGCGGGTCCGGGGGGGCTCGAGCTGGAACTCGGGCGTGTGAGGTCTTCTGCTCGTCTGCCTCCGACATGGGCGAACCTCCTCTTCAACGCGGCCCTCCTGCTGGTGCACCTCCGCGCTCGGCTGCGCGCGTACCCCGACCCCGCCGAGACGAGCCCCCGGATTAAGCGTCGCATCGAGCTGTGCGCCTCTGGATGGGTAGCCCGCACCGGCGATCTGGTCGATCGCGAACAGCTCCTTGAGGACCAGCCGTGGGCGTTTGAGGAGGAGGTACTCCGTGAAGGGCTGCTTCGTCGCGACGTGCGCGGGCTTGTACTTCAGTATCTTCGTCTTCGTACGAGCCTATACGTGCAGCTCGTCCACGATCCCGTGGACGTCGGGCTCGGCGCGTACCGCGGCTGCTACGACCGGGCCCAGCCGTTGCGGAACTGGCCCGGCTTCCACCACGTTCGCGGAGGCGAACCGCTCGCACTCTGGCTCGTGGAGCGCGCCGGCTCTGAGCGGGAGGTCGACGTCAAAGGCGTGGAGGTGCGTCTGGGCATCACACAGGCGATCAAGCTCGCCGGCCAGCTCGATGCGCGCCGCGCGACCGTTGGCACCGAGGTGGGGGTCGTGGGGACCTTCATCCGACGTCGCGGTTCGGACCTGGAGACCTCGTTGGAGGACTGTGCAAGGGCCCACAGGAGGCCCCTCCATCGTCTGATCGAGACGCTCGTCTCGACCCCGGACACGCGGCTCGTGGGTCTCGACGTCGCGGGCGACGAAATGGGGGAGCCCTGCTGGGTGGTGGCGCCAGTGATCGAGGAGATACGAGCGGAGGTGCATGCGGAGGTGGGAAGGCGAGTACCCCTCACAGTCCACCTGTCGGAGACCTTCCGGGGACCGATCTCGGGCTTGCGCCAGCTGGCGGAGCCGCTCGCCTACGGGATGTTGGAGAGGCACGATCGCGTAGGACACGGCATTGTGGCCGGGCTCGATCTCAGCGCGCTGGCGCGACGGCAGTCGACGGTCCTCCAGCCGAGGATCGAGCGCATCTGGGACCTCGCGTTCCTAATCTGGGCGCGCACGCGCTGGCCACGCGTGGGCGGGCTCGACGAGCCGGGCGCGTTGGCGGAGGCCTACACCGAGGAGGTCGAGAAGCTCTCCCTTGCCGAGTTCGGACACACACTGACGGCCGTAGAGCTCTGCTCCACCTGGGAGTCGCTCGCGGATCGAAGCCGCTGGGTCAGCTTCCTGGCGGCGGGCGCGGTCACACCCGACCTCGTTTTCTTCCAGCGCGTGCTTCGCTGTCACGACGGGGATCCCGTCCGCGTCCAGGTGCCGATCCGGGAGCGCGAGATCCGGTTGCTTCCCTGGATCCAGTCTCGCGTCCTCATGGAGTACGCGGCGCTCCGCGTGACGATCGAGATCAACCCAACGTCCAACCTGCTAACACAGGGGTTTGATGTGCCCGTCGCCCAGCCCGGCTTCCACCCGAAGGGCTACGAGCGCGTCACGATCTCCACGGATTGCCCTCGCGCCTTCGCCGCTTCTCTCAGCGACGAGTTGCTCGTCGCCCGCGCAGGGCTCCACCTCGCTGGTGTCGCTGCCGACGAGGCGGAGACGTGGATAAAGGGGGCCGTCGAGCGATCCTGGACAAGCCGGTTCTCGCGCGCGACCCACAGAATTCGACTGGTCTCGTAGTACTGGTCAGGCCGGGGAGGGCGTCCAGCCAGCGCACGCCCAAGCGGGCGACCGAAGTCGCGGTCCGCTCAAGTCAGCCGAGTGTTTCTTGTCGCTTCGGCACCTGCCCGGCCGCCAGCCGACTCATCAACCCGAACGCCGACCGCCAGTCGGGCCCCCGAGCCGCCGCCTGAAAGTGTGCCCATCTCAGTAGGTGAAGGCACACGAACTCGTCGGTGCTGAGCACATCGACGCCCGCCGCGATCCGCTCGACGAGCACCGCGAGTTCTTCCTCCGGGAGCGCCCAGGCGACGCCGTCACGCGGGGGTTGCTGGGGTGGCCCGGTGAGCTCATCGTAGGCGGCCTCCCGGCACAGGGCCGGAAAACGCTCCCAGAGTGTCCGCCACGTCGAGGCGGGTTCCATCCCCCCGAGGCGCGCGGCGATCAACCTACCCGCCTGCTCCTCGGGGATGTAGTCAAGGCCGTGGAGCGTCTCGGTGGGATTGGCGCGCCACCAACCGAGGATGGCATCCCACGCGGCGGGGCTCAACCAGGCCCAAGCGATCCCCTCGCCGGACTCGAGGGCTCCGGAAAACACTGTCAACAGCACATCGGGCGGCAAAGCTCGCCAGACCCGCTCGCCGAGCTCATCAGAGAGCTTCCCCTGTCCCATCCCACGAATTCCACCCACCCCACCACCCCCTCGTCCCACATCCAGC
>JAZKFH010000031.1:0-19402 GCA_040386535.1 Myxococcota bacterium
GCACCCTGCGGGTGACGAACGGCCGGGGTGAGGCGCCACCCCTCGCGTTTGGCACTCTGCGGGTGACCAACGGCCGGGGTGAGGCGCCACCCCTCGCGTTTGGCACCGTCCCAGTCGGCCACCCCGCTCTCCCCGCCGCCCTCTCGGCCACGGAGGCACCCCTGTCGAGCAGGTCCCCGCCCGGAGGCCGACGCCGGGTGAGCGACTGGAGTAGACCACACCTCTGCCTCCGTGACCGCGTGGCGGCCAAGATCCGCGATCATCCTGGATGATCTGCCATCCGTGACCGCGTGGCGGCCAAGAGCCGCGATCATCCTGGATGATCTGCCCTCCGCGACCGCGTGGCGGCCAAGATCCGCGATCATCCTGGATGATCTGCCCTCCGTGACCGCGTGGCGGCTAAGGTGGACCATCGCGGGTGGGCCGCCGCTTCGGACGGCCGCGCCAGGCGCCCGGAGGTCGGCCGACCGTCCTCGGGCGGCCGGTCCCCGCCGCCTCGGCGGGACCGCGCGGCTCCGCCGCGTGACCGCAGGGGGCCGACGGGCCCGCGTCCGCGCGGGCCCGGGGCGCCCAGGAACGTGGCGAACGTGGCCCGCGCCGGATGGGCCCCACGACGCGGCCAGGCCCCCGCGTCCCCCGGTGCTATCGTTCCCCGGCATGTGTATCTCCGTCGTCATCGCCACCATGCTCGTCTGTGCCGGCTCGACCCCCGCGCACGCCGCCCCGCCGCGCGTGCTCGCGTCAAGCCCGAGCGTCGGCGCCGCCCACGTCGACCCCGACCTCGCCGAGATCGTCGTGACCTACGACCAACCGATGGCGACGGGCTACTCGGTCGTGGGCGCGGGCCCGCACTCTCCACGCGTCGTGGGGGAGTGCTATTGGCGTGACGCCACCACGTTCGTGATGCCCGTGCGGCTCTCGCCCGATTGGGACTACGAGGGGGCCTTCAACTACCCGCCGTTCGAGAAGTTCCGGAACGTGGGAGGGGAGGCCGCGGCGCCGTATCCGCTGCGCTTCTCCACGGCCGCGGACCCGCGCGCCCGGCCAAGAACGGCGGCGAACCGGCGGTCCTTCGCCGCGCTCCGCGACATTGTCCTGTCACGTTATTCCTACCGCGACCGCCTGCCCGTCGACTGGGAGGCGCGCTTCGCGTCGTTCGAGGCGGCGCTGCTAACGAGCCCGTCGGCGCGGTCGTTCGCCCGCGAGGCCGCCGCGCTGCTCGGCGCCGCGGAAGACGGACACCTCGTGTTGAAGCTGCGCGGCGTGCACTACGCGACCACACCGCCCACGCCCCCTCCCAACATGGCCGAGGCGGTGATCCGCGAGGCGGTGCCGGGATGGTCGGAGCACGGCGCCGGTGGCGTGGTGACGGGCCGGTTCGCGGACGGCGTCGGCTACGTGCTCGTGCGCGAATGGAACGACGCCGCGCGGGCCGCACTCGCGACGTTCTACCGGGCCGTCGCCGCCACCGATCCCGGCCGTGGCCTGATCGTCGACGTACGGCCCAACGTCGGCGGGGACGAGACCCTCGCGCTCGCCGTCGCGGGCTGCTTCGTGGCCACGCCCGTCGTGTATGCGCGGGCAAGCGTGCTCCAACGCGGGAAGTGGCTCGGCCCGTTCGACCGCGCGCTCGCGCCGATCGCCGCGTGCCCCACCTTCCCCGCGGACCGAGTGGTCGTCCTCCAGGGCCCAGCCGCCGCGAGCAGCAACGAGGGCTTCCTGATGATGATGCGCGCCGCCGGCGCGACGCTCGTGGGCGAGCGCTCCCGCGGCAGCTCCGGGCGCCCCAGCGGCCACGGCCTCGGGCGCAGGCTCCGCGTGATGGCGCCGACGTGGATCGACACGTGGCCGGACGGCACGGCGCTCGAAGGGGTCGGGATCACGCCCGACGTCACGGTCCTCACGCCCCCCGCCGCCTCCGACGACCCCGTCCTCGCCTCCGCCCTCGCCCTCCTCCGCTCCCGCTGACCCGCCACCGCCGACCGCGCGCCCCCCGCCCCTTCGAGCGCGAGCCGGTGCCCCGTCGCGATCGGTGTCTACCTTGGGCGAGACCCGGACTCACCCCATGACCCTGCGCTTTCCCGACGACGCCCGCTGGCCAGCCCTGTTCGCCCCCGTCTCCGCGGTGCTCACACGGGCGTTGGAGCGCCTCGATCCGCGCCCCGAGCTCCTGCCGCCGCTGGTCGCCGGCACCCCCGGCGTGCTGGTCGAGGTCACACCCGACGGGATCGCGCTCGACCCGGCGCTGATCGATCCCACCCTCGCCCCCACGGAGGGGAGCCGCCATCCGATCGACGCGGCGTGGATCGCGCGCATGCCGGAAGAGGTGCATGGCCTCGCGCTCGACCGATGGCGCCGCGCCGCGGGCGCCGTGCTCGAAGGGGTGGCCCTCGCGGCCACACCCGAGGCGGGCCTGCCCGAGGACGACGGACTGCGGAAGGACCCCAGCGCGCCGCATTGGTGGCGGGCGGCCTGCGCCGCCGAGGCGGCCGACCTCGCGGCACCCGAGCTGGGGCTCCTCTGGCCCGCGCTGGCCGACTGGCTGGCCACCCCCGAGCGCGGCGTGGATGACGACGCGTACCGCGGCGCGTGGTTCGTGCGCTGGCGCCGCGTGACCGCCGGCCCGATGTGGATCGTCCATGACCCGGAGACCTGGCTCGCGTTCGGCGCCTGGCTCTACGAGCACGCCGCGACCTTGGCCCCGCTTCCCCTGCCCGTCGCGAGCGCGGCGCCAGGGCCGTGGTCCGCGGCGCCGCAGTCCTTCCGTCGTGTGCGCGTCACGGCCGGCCCCGCGGGCGCACGCGTGACCACCGAGGGCGTGGCGGTGCGCGCCGGAGAGGACGCGAGTGAGCCCGTGCGGCTCCCCGCGGGAGAGCGCGCCACCGTGCTCGTCGGGTCGCTCCCGGGCGGCGAGGCCTCGGTCGACGTGGCGCCCGCGGGCCCCGTCGGCACGTGGGTGCTGCGCGCCGGGCGCCGGGCCGAGCGTGTGGGCGCCGCGCGCGGCATGGAGCTCACCCTCAACGCGGACGGCACGGCCGACGTGACCATGGCCGACGCCTTCATCGGCCCCGCCAGCGAGGACGCGCTCGATCTCGCCTCGCGCTACGGCGTGAGCGGCGTGCTCGTCGGGACGTGGCGCCTCGTGGGTTTTGTGGGCGAGGACTCGGTGATCGAGCTCGGCGCCGTGCGCCCCGAAGCCATCACCGTGCACCCGCGCGGGCGCCGCGGCTTCGCGATGCCCGCGGGCCCGATGCTCGGCGCGGCGAAGGGCTGGCTCGACCGCACGGCCGGCACGCGATGGCGCGTGCGCCGCGCGGACGACGGCATCGAGGCCATCGGCAGCGACCTCGGCGCCACCCTCACGCTCATCTTCGGGCGGGTGTAGTCTCCGCGGCATGTCCCCTACCGATCCGGTCGCCCCGCGCACCGTCACCGAGCTCGCCACCGCCCAGCTCGCCGCCTACAACGCCGCGGATCTGGACGCCTTCTGCGCGTGTTACCACCCCGACGTGACCGTGCTCGGCGCCGACGGGGACGTGCGGTTCGCCGGCCTCGCCGCGTTCCGCGAGCGCTACGGCACCCTCTTCCGCGACTTCACCGAGGTGCGCGGCACGGTCGACGAACGTGTGACGCTCGGCGCCCACGTGATCGAGCGCGAGGCGTGGTCCCGCGTCGAGCGCGCCACCGGGGCCCGCACGTCGGGCACCGTGCTCGTTCGTTACACCGAGGCGGACGGGCTGATCCGTTGGGCGCAGTTCTTCGCCTGACCGGCGGTTGGATCCCGGCCGCTACCACCGCGTCGCGTCGTCCCACGGGATCTCGAAGCCGGGGGCCACGAGGATACGGCCGACGAAGCGCTCGGCGCCGCGCCCCCAGTCGGGCTGGCTCCCGAGGATCTCGGGGAGGCCGTCGCCGTCGAGGTCGACCATGCCACCACCGACGCCCTCGTTGTCACCAATTCCGTAGCAGTAGGGGCGGATCTCTTCGACCATGACGGTGCCGGATGTAGGGACGCGAAGGCTGGGGATTGCGCAAGCCAGGTACCCGGACGTGGAGTAGGGGTCGTTCAGCAGGACTTCGGGGATTCCGTCACCATCGAGGTCTTCGGTGAGCTTCTCCTGTGCGCCCGAGCCAAAGGTCATCACGTCGATGCAAGCCAGACCGCCGAGTTGCGCGTCAGGATCACCCGTTCGCAAGCTCGTGGCGCCCCGAAATGTCGTCACGCAAATGTCCGCGACCCCGTCGCCGGTGACATCCCGGGTCACGGTGAACGCGATGTCGGTGAAGCCGTCGCCGTTCGCGTCCCCGAGGTCGGAACGACCACTATACAGCCGAAAGCCGATGATCTCGTCGAAGGCCACGGCCTCCACCGCGGACGACAACGGCGTGCCGCTGGCGCCGTCGCGGAGGGTGTCGACGGGCAGAAAGCCCAAGGTTCTGGTGTCGCCGCGTTGGACACGTTCACCGCCGCCTCGCCGATGCCGTCTCCATCCATGTCCGGAAGCGTCGCAAACGACGATCCCGCCCCAGTGGCATCGAACCAAGTCTCGTCCGTGATCGTCGCACCATACGGGAGGCCATCCGCGCGCCCCGGGACGAAGCTTAACGCGGCTTGTTCCCAACCCGTCTCCTCGGTGCCCAATGTGTTGACCAACAGGTCTGCCAGTCCGTCCCCGTCGACGTCGTGCCCTCCGGTGGCGTCTGCCCCGAACCCGTCGTTGAACGCAGCCTGTTGCCACCATCCGTCGGCGGCATCCGCCAGGTACGCACCGCTCGCAGGCCAGCGCCCTGCAGGCCCAAGCATCAGGTAGAGCGACCCTCGGTCGCGCGTGCTGGCGATGCTGGTCACGAAAAGGTCCGTCGAGCCGTCGCCGTCGAAGTCGCCGGCGTTACCGAAGTCGACGGTGTAGTCCAACTCTGGCTCGGAGACCCAGAAGGGGGCGCCCTCAACGGGCGAGCGCACCCCCACGTCCGGGATGTGGCCCGGCAGCAGAACGACGTTCTGGTTGCACCGCTCCGCTCCGTCGAACCAGACACAATACGCGAAGGCGATGGGGTCAACGACGCCGTCTCCCGTGTAATCCGTGTCGGCCTCATACATGTCCAGGGACGAGAGTTGTGCCTCGCCCTCCCACCACCCGATCGCCGCGTCCTCCAGCGGCACGAGCTCCCCACACGAGCCCTCCGGCTGCGCCTCGCCGTCACAGTCCTGATCGATCGCGTCGCACGCGTCGGGCGCACCCGGATACACGCGGGCGTCGCCATCGTCGCAGTCACCGGCCGCTGGCGACACGCTGTCCCCATCCACGTCGACGGGGCCAGTGTCGGGGGGCGTGTCGGTCTCCCCCGTGTCGCCCGGGGAGTCGGTCTCCCCGGTGTCGTCCGGGCCGGCGCTGTCGTCGGTGTCGGCGGTCTCCTCCTTGTCGGGGCGAGCCGTGCCGTCGGGAGGCGCGCATGCCAGGAGGAGGAGGATCATGGCGCCTGTATATCCCTCCACGTAGGGGCGCCCCGCGCGACGCGGCAGGTCGGCTGCGGGCGCGCGGCTGGCGCCGCTTGGTCGGCCGGGAGGGGCATCCGCGTGCCCGGATCACAAGTGCGCCCGGCCGGACCAGCCGCCAGGGGCGGCTGCCCTCTGCGCCCTTGGCGCAGAAACCCGAACGATGCGACGACGGACCCCCTCGACCACGGACGAAGTCGCCCCCCCTGTTCGTCAGGTCCCCCGACTTCGTCCGCCACACGGACGATCTCGGCCCCCCTGTTCGTCAGGTCCCCCGACTTCGTCCGCCACACGGACGATCTCGGCCCCCCTGTTCGTCAGGTCCCCCGACTTCGTCGGTCTCAACGAACTCGTCCAGGGGCGTGACCCCTGAGTCGGTGACGCGGCGGCCACCGAGGCGGTACCTGCTCGACAGGGGTCGTCTCCATGGCCGCGTGGCGGCCACCGATGCGGGTACCTGCTCGACAGGGGTCGCCCCCGCGGCCGCGCGTGCGTCGGGAGAGCCCCCGCCCCGCACGATACCCCCTGGCACACCCCTTGCTTTGAACGTCGGCGGAGGTCCTCATGTTGCTCTTCATCCTCGGCGGCTGCCACTACCTGTTCGGTGACCCCGGCAGCGTCATGCCCGACGACACAGGCGGCGCCTGCACGGAGATCGGGTGCACCGACGGCGTGAGCCTCGACTTCTCGCTCCACGAGCCGGGCGACTACGAGATCACGGCCGTCGCCGGCGGCGGCACCGTGAGCTGCACCGCGTCGCTCCCGTTCACCGGCAGCGAGGCGTGCACCGGCCCCGGCTGGATCGGCATCAGCGGCACGGAGCTGCCCGCGGACCAGCAGTCGATCGAAGGGATGTGGCTCGAGACGATCGACGCGGACGACGTGCACCTCACCATCGTCCGCTCGGGCACCCCCCTCTACGACGACGTGCTCCCCCTCACCTACGACACCGTCGAGCCCAACGGCCCCGACTGTGGCCCGGTGTGCGAGAGCGCGGCGCTCACGGTTCCTCTGTAGCGGCGCTCCCAATCCCTCCGACGGTCAGATCCGCCGGGTCGGGTGTGTAATCCAACAGATCCCCCGGCGTACATTCGAGCACGAGGCACAACTTTGCCAGGGTCTCGAACCGCAGCCCGCGCACCTTTCCGGAGCGGAACAAGGACAGCTGGGTCTCGCTGATGCCGATACGGGCGGCGAGATCCTTGGCGCGCATCTTTCGGCGCGCGAGCATGACATCCAACGTGACGACGATGGGCATGTCAGACGAACGCGTCGACTTCGGCCTGCAACACCACGGCCTGGGCCATCACCTTTCCCAACATCATCAACGCGCCGCCGAGCACGAGGATGACCAGCTCCGGCCCTTCCAGGCGCAGGTCGAGGCCGTTGAAACCCCCCTCCGTCCAGCGGAGCAGGGTGGGCGCCAGGGCGAGCGCCCACGCGCCGCCCCAGAGCAACGACGCGCCGATCGACGAGAGCCCGGCGGCGTTCGCGGCGGTGAACACCTCGCCGCGGCCCATCCGCGCGAACATCCGCTGCGCCGCCCAGAGGCCGCACAGGTACAGGATCGCCGGGGTGGCCTGGATGGCGCGCACGCCCAGCACCTGTACCAGCGCCCACAGCGCGGCCGGATCCCGCACCGAGACCACGGTGGCGATGGGCGGGAACGCGTGCACCACGAGGTTCAGCGCGAGCACGCCCACGGCGACGGCGGAGAGCAGCTCCATCCACTCGGCCTGTTCGCGGAGCTTGGAGGGGGCCGAGGCGGCGGCGGGTTGGGTCACGAGGGAGCCTCCTGATTTAGCTCTCACCCTGTTTAGTTTAACTAATACTTAAAGTCAAGCCGAATGGCCTCCCCAGGGACACGAGGCCAGGGCAGCCGGACGGCGCGGACGCCGCCGCTGCGGAGGCGGGGTGGGCGAGTGCGCGCCGCGTGCAGGGCGCCCCCGAACGTGCGATAAACCCGCGTGCTCGCCCTCCTCCTCGTCCCGTTCGCGCTCGCCGGCCGCGTGGAGCGCGTCACCGAGCTGCAGACCGCCGGTGAACACGCCGAGGTGATCGAGACGGTCGGCAAGTGGGAGAAGGGTGGGTCCCTCGGGGACGAAGCCGCGGCGCTCATCGCGTTGCGTGACCGCTCGGCGCTGAACCTCGCGCTCGCCGCGCGCACCGTCGAGGCGCTGCGCCGGTACCGCCAGGACTGGCCCCAGAGCACGCTGCTGGAGGAGGCCCTCCGCGCCGAGTGGGAGGCGGCGTTCGCCGCGGCCCAGGAGGACGGCTCGGCCGCGGCGATGAAAGCGTACGTCACGACGTACCCGAACAGCACCTTCCGCGCGCAGGCGCTCGCGGTCGAGGTGGGCCTCGCGTTCCAGGAGGCGAGCGCGATCGGCACCCCCGCCGCCATCGCGGCGTTCACCGAGGCGCATCCCGACAGCCCGTACGCCGCGACCGCGTGGGAGTCCCTCGCGGCGCGCACGCCGGGCATCCACGTGCGCTTGTCGGACGGGCTCCCGCAGGCGCTCGAAGGGGTCCCGGTGGTGGACGGCTTCGTGCAGTTCCCGTCGCGCCTCGTGATGGCGCCCGCGCGCCCCGTGGTGGCGGTCAACCTGCCCGGCACGGGCCGCGGCGGCACCTCGGAGTGGTGGAGCCTCGTGGCGCTCGGTCCCGACGGTGCCGTGGGCGTGGAGCCCCCAGTCGGGCGCCGGCTGAAGGAGGCCGTGGGGGCCTCGATCCCCGAGCTGCTCACGCTCGAGCCGCTGCCGGGCGTGCACTCCGCCCGCGTCGCGGCGCCCTCGTGGCCGCTGGTGGCGCCGGGCGCGTGCGAGGGGTTCGCGCGCTTCGCGTACGTGCTCGTGGCGGAGGGCAAGCAGACGGCGTTCCCTTTCGCGGTCACCTGCCCCGATCTCGCGGGCGCCCCCGCTTCGAACTCTGCCGTCGCCGAGCTCCTCGCCGCCGTCTCGCTCGCCGAGGCGGGTGATCCGTTCGGCGCGGCCGAGCGGTGGGAGGGCGTGGCGAAGCAGCCCGACAGCGCGCGGCTCCTGACGTGGCTCGAGACGGTCGCGCCGGATCCGCGCACCACGCTGCTCACCCGGCGCCCCGCGATGGGCGACGTGCTCGTGTGGGACGGCACCACGACGGCGTGGTGGCACCGCGCCGAAGGCGGCCCGATCGAGCTCGCGCGGCGCGAGGGGCTCTGGGTGGCCGACAACGCGCACCTGTGGTCCTGGGCGCCGCGCGTCGAGCCGTGGGCCGCGCCGGCCGCCGGGCGGTGCAAGGCGGCCACCGGAGAGCGGCAGGCCGCCACGCTGATCGACGTTTCGGGGGCGGAGCGGGGGGCCGAGCGGGGGGCCGAGCGGGTGGACGTGCCCTTCACCGTCACGCCGCGCGCGGGCTCGTTGACGCCGAAGCGCGTGGGCACCGGTGGCATCGAGGTCGAGGAGGCGCCCGAGGAGAGCGGCTGTGGGCCGGCTGCGCCGATCACCCCGCGGACGATCCCGCTCCCGATCCTGGCGGCCGACACGGAGCCGGCCACCGCGCCGCCCGCCTGGGCCAGGGTCACGATCGCCGAGGCGCCGGGCGCCAGCGTGGTGTCCCGCACGCCCCGAGCCCTGTTCGCGGCGTTCACCGCGCCCGTCGTGACCGCGGCGGCCACGCCTTCGGTCGAGGCCCCCGCGCCCCCGGAGGCCGCGCCCCCGGCCGAAGCCGCCGCCGCGCCGCCCCCGCCGGTGGACGGCGCGCCGCCGTAGCGGGGGCGCCGCCGTTCCCAGCCGCCTCCCGTGCGGATCGTCGGCGGGCGCGGGGGCCGGAGGCGCGGAACGGAGACCACTCGTGATAACTTCTTGACAACTGGACGAGCCCCGATGCTCCTGCCGCTCCTGTTCGCGTGCGTGGACCCGCCGGAAACGCCCTCGGTGTCGTCTCCGCACAAAGAGCTCGACCCCGCCCATCCGCCGGGGCCGCTCCTCACGCTCGTCGAGCCCGCGGCGGGGTTCGTGGTGACCGAGGGGGACATCGTCGTGGCGCGCGCGGCGTGGGTCGGGCGCGAGTCGACGGTGGCGTGGACGGTGAACGGCGCGGCCGTGCCCGGCTGCACCTCGGCCGACGAGCTGACGTGCACGATCTCGAACCTGACGGTGGGCTCGGTGGAGATCTGCGTGGCCGCGGAGAGCGTGGATCGATCGTGCGCGGCCGGCCGCGTCGATCCGTGCACCGCGTCGCTCTGGTACCCCGACTTCGACGGTGACGGCTTCGGGAACACCTCCGCCGCCGCCCGCTCCTGCACCGCGCCGGTGGGCGCCGTGCGCAGCGGTGGGGACTGTGACGACGCCGATCCCACCATCCACCCCGACGCCACCGAGGTCTGCAACGCCGCGGACGACGACTGCGACACGCTCCCCGACAACGACGCGATCGACGCGACCGTGTGGTACCGCGACGCGGACGGCGATGGCCACGGTACCCCCGCCGACGGGGTGCGCGCGTGTGCGCCGCCGACCGGGCACGTGGCGCTCGCGGACGATTGCGACGACACCGACCCCACCGTGAGCCCCGACCGGCCCGAACTCTGCAATGGGGAAGACGACAACTGCGACGGCGCTGTCGACGTGGACGCGGTCGACCTTCGCACCTGGTACGCCGACGCGGACGCGGACGGCTACGGCGACCGCGCGGCGGCCTCGTTCGCGTGCGCGCCCTTCGCCGGCACGGTGGCGGACGCCACGGACTGTGACGACACGCGCGCCGTGGTTCACCCCGGCGCCGCCGAGCTGTGCAACGACCTGGACGACAACTGTGACGGCGCTACCGACGAGCCCGAGGCGGACGACGCGGCCAGCTGGTACGCCGATGACGACGGAGACGGCTTCGGCGACCCGACCGTCAGCATCCACGCCTGCCACCCGCCGGGCGGGTTCGCCGCGAGCGGCGCCGACTGTGACGACACCGACGCCGCGGTCAGCCCCGCCGGCGTCGAGACGTGCGACGGGCGCGACGAGAACTGTGACGGCGCGACCGACGGGCCCGAGGCCGTGGACGCGGCACGGTGGTACGCCGACACCGACACCGACGGCTTCGGACTCGCCGCGGACTACATCCTGGCCTGCGCGGAGCCCGCCGACCGCGTGGCGAGCCACGACGACTGCGACGACAGCCGGGCCAGCGTGAATCCCGCCGCGACCGAACAATGCAATGGTCACGACGACAACTGCGATGGCTGGACCGACGAGCCGGACGCCGCCGACGCGCTCACCTGGTACGCCGACACCGACGCCGACGGCTTCGGCGACGCCCTCGTCCCCAGGTTCGGGTGCGCCGCGCCCCCCGGCACCGTGGCGGACGCCACCGACTGCGACGACCGCGCGTACTACGTCCACCCGGACGCGATCGAGACGTGTGACGACGTGGACGAGAACTGTGACGGGCGGGTCGACGAGGCCGAGGCGCTCGACGTATCCACCTGGTACGCCGATACCGACGCCGACGGCTTCGGGGACGCCGGCAGCTGGGTTGTCGAGTGCGCGGCGCCAGACGGCTACGTCCGCGGCGCGACCGACTGTGACGACGCCGACGCCACCGCCTGGCCTGGCGCCACCGAGCGGATCGACGGCACCGACGACGACTGTGACGGCACGATCGACGAGGTCTCCGCCCCGTGGCAGACCGATCTAGTGCAGAACGGCGGGTTCGAGCTCGGCGACCTGACCGGCTGGACCCACGAGTCCGGCGGCTGCGAGGTCGTGGACGACCGCGATCTCGATTGGATCGCCGCCTACGAGGGCGACTACATGCTCCACGGCGGCACCAGCGTCACCACGGACTGCCTCGTGTCCCAGGAGCTCGACCTGACGGCCCTCGGGATGGCCGCCGAGGATCTGGACTCGGGCCACGTCGCGGTCGACGCGCTCGGGGTCCTCGCGCACGAGATGAGCTCCGAGTGGTTCCACATGCCGTCGGCCTTCGACCGCACCCTGCTGCGCGTGGTCTACGTCTCCGACTCCGGCGAGGAGCTCGGCTCGCTCCGCACCCTCCTCTCCCAGGACGACGGGTGGGCGGTCCGCGGCGTGACCGGGGTCTTGCCCGTGGGGACGCGGATCCTGCGCGTGGAGCTCCAGGGCATGCTCCGCAAGGGCATCGACGTCGACGCCGTGGCGGACGCCGTGTCCCTGTCCGTGGGCCCGATCACGCCCAGCAGCCCCACGATCACCAAGCTCCCCTTCCTGCAGGACTACCGCCAGGACGCCATGCGCCTGCTCTGGGAGACCGACGCGAACCGCGCCGTGCACGTCGTGGAGTGGGCCCCCACCGGAGAGGCGCTCACGAACACGGTCACGTTGGTGGACACGGTCGAGGTCGACGCCACCCACCACGTGCACGTCGCCACGATCGAGGGCCTGTCCGCCGGCACCGAGTACGACTACCGCGTCGGCTCCGGGGACACCTGGTCCCGCACCTACACGTTCCGTACCGCCCCCGCGGCCGGCGAGCCCTTCAACATCGGGTGGGTGGGCGACAACGAGTGGGGAACCCACGTGTTCACCGGGCTCCTCCAGGGCATGCTCGCCCGCGATGTCGACCTGTACATGTCCACCGGCGACGTGGTGTGGAACGGAGACGAGGTCGCCGATTGGGCGGGGGAGTGGTTCGCCCCGCTCGAGGCCGCGTCCAACTTCAGCCAGACCCACCCGGTGCTGTTCGCCCGTGGCAACCACGACGATCACCACGCCCTCTCCTACGCGTACAGCGCGCTGCCGGGCCCCGATCCCGACTGGTACTCCTACACCTACGGCAACATCTTCTTCGTCGTGCTCGACTCGGACTCTCCGTCCGATCAGGATCTCCCCCAGCTCTCCCAGATGGAATACCTCCAGACGGCCCTCACGTCGGATGAGGCGTTGCTGGCGGATTTCCGCATCGTGACCTTCCACCATGCGCCCTACACCGCCGCACGCCACGACAACGCGTCGGTGGGCATGTTGGGCGCGCAGGCCGACTGGGTCGAGATCTTCGAGGACAACGACGTAGACCTGGTGATCTCCGGCCACTACCACAGCTACCAACGGGGGGAGCAGAACGGGGTGACCTACCTCATCGTCGGCGGTGGCGGCGGGTGGCTGGACGACCGGCCCACGGGGCTCTACCCCTTCATGAGCGTGGTCGAGCAGGTGCACCACTACGCGATGATGGAGGTCGACGGCCCGAACCTCACGTGGACCGCGTTCGACGAGGACGAGCTCGTGCTCGACACGTTCTCGCTCACGGCGGAGTAGACCCGCGTCCGGTTAGAGCCGACCGATGCTCACGTCCGGGTTCCTCCTCCCAGCGCGGCTCCTACTCCCGGGGCGCCTCCTGCTCGCGCTCCCGCTGCTCGTGTTGCTGGCGGGCTGCGCGGCGAACCGGCTGTACCGGGACGGCGAGACGCTCGCCCAGGCCGGCGCCTCCTACGAGGCCGCCATCCGCTACCTCGACGCGCTCGACGAGGCGCCCCAGTACGCGATGGCGCACGAGGGCCTCGCATCCGTGCAACGCGACGCCTACACCGCGAAGCTCGCGGAGGCGCGGCTCGCGGAGGCCCGTCGGGACTGGGCCAAGGCCCTGACCGCCTACGGCGAGCTCGACGTGCTGCTCACCCGCATCGCCGCCCACGGCGCGGTCGGCTTCCCCACGATCGATGTCGCCGAGCGGATGGCGGCCACCCAGAACCACGCCGCGGACGAGCACTACGCCGCCGCGGAGGCAGCGCAGATCGATGGCGCGTGGGCGGACGCGATCGCGGGGTGGCGGTCGGCCCAGGCGCTCGTGGCCGGGTACCGGGACACGGAGGCCCGCATCGGCGGCGCGTACTTCGCCTGGGCCACGATGGACGAGGGCGCGGGGCGCTGGCGGGCGGCCACGGGCCACTTCGTCGACGCGGCAAAGAGCGGCCACGCCGAGGGGAACGCGCGGGCCGCCGCCGTGTACGCCGCGCTCGGCAACGCGTTCGTGTGGTCGGGCAATTGCCGCCAGGCCGTGCGGGACCTGCGCGCCGCCCGGGACCTCGTGGCGCCCCTGCCCGCGGCCGCGGCCACCGTTAAGGAGGATCTCGAGGCCGCCGAGAGCTGCGCCGTCTCCACCGTGGTGTTGCTCCCCTTCGAGAACGCCACCCGCCAATCGCCCGGCGGCATCGCGCTGAACGAGGCCGCGGCGGACGGGCTCGCGGCCTCTCTCCGCGCGGGCGCGAGCGGGTTCGTGAAGCTGCTCGAGCGCACCGCCGTGGACCAGATCAAGGAGGAGCAGGACCTCTCCGCGAAGCGCACCGGCGTGGCCGGCCAGCTGACGCGGGCGCACTGGCTGGTCATCGGGAAGCTCACGCAGGTGCGGGTCGTGGCGCCGGCGACCACCGCCACCGCGAGCACGATCGTGGGCCGCACGGCGTCGACCTGCCCCGAGACCCGCACGGACGGCACCACCACGACCGTGGCGTGCCTGAAAGACGTGCCGGTCCGCTATGTCGACCACGTCGGCCGCGGCGAGGTGCGGCTCGCCGGCAGCGTGCGCGTCATCGACTCCCGCACCGGCGTGCAGACGGCGCTCCTGCCCTTCAACGTCCAGAAGGCTGCCGACGTGCACTGGGCCGACGGGTTCGTGGGCCCGGACGGCCGCCCGGTCACCCTCGTGGCGGACGGCGCCCCGCCGACCGTGGCGGTGCAGGTGCCCCCCGCGCTCCTCGCGCTGGAGAAGGCGAGCCGCACGCTCCCCGACGAGGGCCAGCTCGTGCACGCCGCGCTCGATCTGCTGTACGCCGAGACCACGAAGGGCGTGTTGCTCGTCATCGACGCCGATCCGCCCGCGCCCGACCCCGCCACGTTGGTGGTCACGGCGCTCTGACCCGATAAAGGCCGCGGATGCTCCTCCTCGTGTCGGTCCTCGGATGCAGCGGCGACCCCGCCCCTGACAAGGACGACACGTCGGCGGCGGTGTCCGTCCACTCGCTCGCGGACGCCGATGCCAGCTTCCTCGGCGCCTCGTCCAACGGGGCCGGCAACGCGGTCGCGTTCGCGCCCACCCCCGACGGCCACGCCGCGGTCGCCGTGGGCGCCACCTACACCAACGAGGTGTGTGTCTTCGCGGGCGCTCCGGCGGCCGGCACGTACGCGTTGGCGTCAGCGGGCGCGTGTTGGGGCACCGACGCCCAGGCGGACTTCGCGGGCTACGCGCTGGCGGGCGGCGACGACCTGGACGGGGACGGCGCCGGGGATCTGCTGGTGGGCGCGATCGGAGACGCCTCGCGGGGCGCGAGCGCTGGCGCCGTCTACCTCCTCGCCACCCCCGCCGTCGGCGGTGTCCAGGACCTCCGCGACGCCCGCACGACCCTGCTCGGCGAGAACCCCGGGGACTACGCGGGGCAGGGCGTCGCGTTCGCCGGCGATGTCGACGGGGACGGCACGCCGGATCTCCTCCTGGGCGCCTCCTCCAATGACGTAGGGGGCAGCGGCGCGGGCCGCGCCTACCTCGTGCGCGGCCCGATCGCCCGCGGCACGGTGCTGCTCTCCGACGCCGAGGTCAGCATCTCCGGCAGCGGGGTCGTCGGCAGCGCCCCGCCACACGGCGCCCCGGTCGAAGGGGACGGCGTGGGCGTCGTGCTCGCCGGCGCGGGCGACATGGATGGCGACGGCCTCGCCGACCTCGCCCTCGGCGCCAACGGGAGCGACCGCGGTGGTCTCGACGCGGGCGCGTTCGTGATCTTCCTCGGCCCGGTGCCCGACGGCGCCCTGACCCTCGACGACGCCGACCAGCTCTACCTCGGCAACGCCGTCTCCCAGTTCGCGGGGGACGCCGTGGCCGCCGCGGGGGATCTGGACGGGGACGGCCTCGCCGACGTGCTCGTGGGCGGGAGCCTGGGGCCGGGCACCACCTGGATCGTACCGGGCCCGGGGGTCGCGGGCACGTCCACCCTGGCGGACGCCGCCACCTCCCTCGTGGGCGAGGCCGAGCAGGACTACGCGGGCGCCGCCGCCGCGGGCGCGGGGGACCTCGACGGCGACGGGTGGGCCGACGTGGTGGTGGGCGCGTACGGGTCGGACCGGACGGCCACCAACGCGGGCGCGGTGTACCTCGCGCACGGCCCCTTCTCGCCCGGGGTGCACGCCCTGGCCGACGCGGGCACGGTGTGGCTGGGCGAGGCCGACGAGGACAACGCCGGCCGCGCCGTGGCGGGCGGGGCGGACGCGGACGGAGACGGCCTGGCCGACGTGCTCGTGGGCGCCCAATACAACGACGGCGCCGGCAGGGACGGCGGAGCGGCGTACCTGGTGCTCTCGGAGTAGCGGCGACCCGCACCCATGGTATGGTCGCGTCCTCCATGTCCATCCTGCTCCTCTCGCTGCTCGCCTGCTCCCCCGACGCGCCCGTGCGCCGCTTCGACGTGACCGCCACCTACGGCAGCTTCGACCTCGTGGCGATGGACGGTACGGCCGGCGGCTCCCTGCACGGCTACCATGTGGACGGGCAGTTCGGCCTCCCCACGTTGGCGGTCGAGTTGGGTGACACGATCGAGATCACCCTCCACAACGACACGTTCGAGTCCATGGGCCTGCACCCGCACGGGGTGCACTACGACAAGGACAACGAGGGCGTGGATCGGGTCGCCGCGCCGGGCGAGAGTGTCACGTACACGTGGCAGGCGACAGAGGGTGTCGGCACGTTCATGTACCACTCGCACCAGATGGACGCGAGCATGTACGAATACCAGGCGGAGGCCGGGATCCTCGGCGCGCTGGTGGTGCTCGATCCACGCGAGCGGACGCCCGACAACATGGTCACGTACCTGCTCATGGCGGCGTACGAGCCGTGGACCGAGGTGGCATCGGGCAACTCCTCCGAGCCGGTGGCGGAGCAGGAGCCGTCCGGCACCCAATCCGACGCGGCGCGCGCGGTCACGGGTGTAACCCCCACGTCTGGCGGGGGCTGGGCGGGCGGAGCCCCCGACGCGGCGCTGGGCCCCGTCGGTGAGGACGCGGCCGCGTGCACCCAGGGCGCGGGCATCGTGGTGGTCGCCGACGAGGAGGACGCGGAGCTCGATCGCCCCGAAACGGCCGGGCTCGGGGCCGGCACCCACAGCGGCACCGACACGTCCGACACCGCCTCCCACCACGGCGGCACGACCGGCACGCTCGGCACCCACAACCACACGATGGTGGTGCAGAGCGTGAGCGGCGCCGGGTGGTTGCACACCGACACGCGCGAGTCCGCCATCTCCCAAGCCCCGTTGGGTGAGAGCCTCCGTGTCAACGTGATCTCGTTCGGAACCGACTTCCACACGTTCCATCTGCACGGCTACACGTGGAAGGACCCCGGAACCGGCTTGACGACCGACTCCGTGACCGTCGGCCCCGGCACCGCCTACGGGTTCGAGTTGGACGAGCTGGACAATCCGGGCTCGTGGAACGTGCACTGCCACGTCGAGAGCCACAACCACTCCATGAGCGGCTGGCTCGAGGTCGAGTAGCGGGGCCTGAGCGGAGGGGCTGCGCGCCTACTTCTTCTTGCCGAAGATCTGCTTTCCGCCGATCGAGAGCCCCTCGTCGCCCACCTCGACCCCCTTCTCGCCGCCGATGCGCACGCCGGTGGTCTCCTCGTCCTTGCCCACCATCACGCCCTTCTCGCCGCCGATCCGCACCCCGGCGACCTCCTCCTGATCGCCGACCAGCACGCCCTTCTCGCCGCCGACCGCGACGCCGCGTGTGTCCCCATCCCGGCCGACATGCACGCCCTCGTCGTCCCCGACGTGGATGCCCTTCTGGACGGGCTCGGTGGTGGTGGCGGTGGTGGCGGTGGCACTGCGGGCCGGGGCCGCCCCGCTGGAGGCTGGTGCGCTGGACGCGGGCGCACTGGCAGCCGGCGCCGCCGCGGTCCCTTCTTCGGCCGCGCTGGGCTCGACCACGCCGAGCTCTCCGGCCAAAGCGCCCGGCGGCGGCGGGGGTGGCGGCGGGAGCGCGGCGGGCGCGGTGAGGGCGTGGGCGGCGGCACGGAGGCGGTCGCAGCCCGAGAGCGCGAGGGGCACGAGGAGCAGCAGGACGACGGGACGCACGGGGCCTCCGGTGGCGCGATCGACGTAGCACGGTAGAGGACGACGATGGAAGACGCAAAAGGGGCCCTCCGCACCCGCCTCCGCGCCCGACGCGCGGCGCACGACGGAGACGGCGCGGCGATCGCCGCCCACCTCGACGCCCTCCCCGCGTGGCGGTCCGCCCGCACGGTCGCCGGGTTTTCCGCCGTGCGGGGCGAGCTCGCCGTCACCGCGGCCCTCGGCACCGCGCTCGCCCGCGGCGTGACCATCGTGTTGCCGCGCGCGCGCGACGGGCACCTCACCTTCCACATCTGGGCCGGCGAGCCGCTCGTGCCCGGCGCCTTCGGCATCCCCGAGCCCGATCCGGGCCTCCCCACGCTCGACCCCGCCGCCATCGACGTGCTGCTCGTCCCCGGCGTGGCCTTCACGCCCGGCGGCGCGCGGCTCGGCCAGGGCGGCGGGTACTACGATCGCGTGCTGGCCGGCCCCCACGGGCTCACCATCGGCGTGGCCTGGTCGTTCCAGGTGATCGAGGCGGTGCCGGTCGATCCGTGGGATCAGCCGGTCGCCGCGCTGGTGACGGAGGAGGGCTGGGTGCTGGGCGGGCCGCCGCCCACGACGTAGGCTCCAGAGGAGGGCCCGAAAATGGACGACGACCGCCCCTCCCGCCTCCTCTGGCCCACCAGCCGCCCCCTCGCCCGCCTCGTCGCGCTGGTCCGGGGCTTCCGCAACGCGGGCCGCGCCGCGCTCCGGCTCCTCACCCGGCGCCGCCAGGTGCCCCCGGGGCCCTACACGGTGCTGATCACCGGCGCGAGCGTGGGGATCGGCCTCGAGCTGGCGAAGCTGCTGCTCCCGACGCACCACCGCCTCGTGCTCACCGCCCGCGCGACCTCGCTCGACCGCTTCGCCGCCGAGGGCCTCGTCGCGAGCGACCGCGTGCTCCTCCTCCCCCTCGACGTGACGGTGCCCGAGGAGCGCGAGGCCGCGATGCGCGCGGTGGAGGCGCGCTGGGGCGGCGTGGACGTGCTCGTGAACAACGCCGGCGTGAGCTACCGCGCCGTGGCCGAGCACACCCCCGACGCGGACATGGACTTCCAACTCCACGCCAACTACCTCGGTCCCATGGCGATGGTCCGCCGCGTGCTTCCGCGCATGCGTGCGCGCCGCTTCGGCCGCATCATCAACGTGTCCTCCGTCGGCGGCATGACCGCGATGCCGACGATGAGCGCCTACAGCGCGTCCAAGTTCGCCTTGGAGGGCGCGTCCGAGTCGCTCTGGTACGAGGTGCGGCCGTGGGGCATCTCCGTGTCCCTGGTGCGGCCCGGCTTCATCAACTCGGACGGCTTCCGCAAGGTGCGTTTCACCCCCCAGGGCGTCGCGTCGCTGGCCGACCCGAAGGACGCCTACCACCACCACTACCTCAACATGGGCGAGCTCGTGGGCGCGCTCATGCAGCTCACCTTCCACTCCCCCACCGACGTCGCCGAGACCATCGCCGGCCTCATCGAGCAGCGCAGCCCGCCCTTGCGCGTGCCGGGCACCTGGGACGCCTGGTTGTTCGACCTGTTGCGCCGGTTCCTGCCCTCGCGGATGTACCACCGGCTGCTGTACGCGACGTTGCCACGGATCTGGGAGTGGGGGGGTGGGCCGCCGGGGTGAGGGATGGGCCCTGGGAGATCGGGGCTTGGGAGATCGGGGCTTGGCGGAACGGGGCTTGGGCGACCGACGCGGGGCGCGGTGCCCGGCCCCCGAGCGGGCCGCCGCGCCCGGTGAGCTACACCGCCCGGCGTCGACGAACAGCGAGGAGGGTCACCAGCGCCGCCGACCAGGCGAGGCCGGTGCCGTTCGTGGAGGTGGATGCGCAG
>JAZKFH010000032.1:0-304709 GCA_040386535.1 Myxococcota bacterium
AGCGCAGGAAGGGATCGGAGAACCTGAGGAATGAGCCGAAGTGGCTAAACCTCAGACCTGAGGAGCCGTCCAGCTCCCCCCGATCGTCACGATCACCGGCTTCGTGATTTGTTCGTCCGCGAAGTCCCCGTGGGGCAGGTGGGCGAAGTTGTAACGGACGCGGACCTGCAGGCTGAGCGCGGGGGTAGGCGTCCACAACGCGCCCGCGGCCACCCCGAACATGTGCATGCCTCCGCGCTCGACGCCGTGCCACGTCTCCTCGTCCTGGTGGGTGGACTCCCAGGATGCGAGCAGGGTCACGTTCGGCGTTGCACGCCAGCTCGGCCCGACATTCCACGACACCACCTCCGCCGGGAAGTAGCCCCCGGCGCTCTCGTAGACCGGGTACCGCAGGTCGTATTGCACGCTCCCGCCCCACCGCATGCCGTTGACCCCCACACGCGCGGTGACGGTGGGTACGAAGGTCCCCGAGCCCATCAACAGGTGCTCGTGGGGCTGTCCCTGCTCCGCCAGCTCGTACGGATCCACGGGCGGCGCCCCGAGCGGAAGCGTGGTTCCGATGCCAAGGGCCCAGGAGATGGCGCCCACCTTGTCCGCGCGAAACAGCATCAGGCGGCCGTCTGTCAGTCCACCCTGCCATCCGTCCTGGTGATGCAAATCGGGGCTCGGCGGCTCGTAGGCCGAGCCGTCCGGGAACGTGTACGACACCTCCCGATACCGCGCGTCGACCGGGACCGTCCCCCATAGGAACCACCCCTTCCCCGTGCCGACCGTCAACCCGACGTCGAACCGCGCCCACGGGATGGACACGTGGTGCTCGTATGCGGGCAGCCCAGGATCGGCTGCGCAGGCGATCGCATCGTCGGAAGGGCAGCTCGCCTCGTGGTCGACCTGCCCCTCGAACGCGGAGACCCCTACGTCGACGCGCACCTGACCGCGCCCCATGTGCACCGGGCCCCCAGCCTGGAGGCCTGGATTTGCGCAGCCGGGTCAAGCAGCGAGGGCGCTGCGCGTCACTACTAGGAGGGCGATGGCGCAACCGATGAAGCGGCGAAGGGGCAGGGGGACCTCTGCGGTGAAATAGTGCGGCGGCCCGCTGGGCGCTACGGACCCTGGCCGCGGAGCAGGTAGGCCTTTCCGGCGAATACGCCTCCGTCCTGGTTGTACAGCGCGCCCGCAAGCATGTCGTCGAGCCCGTCCCCGTCGACGTCACCCGCGCCCGCCACCGCGCGGCCCGCCGAGTCACCAGTGGCCTCGCCCAGCCAGATCTCGCCCACCTCGCCGAGCAACAGGACACCCCCGCGGGTCGCATCACGCACGAGGTACACCGCCCCGGCGTCTTCCCCGGTGCGGTCTACTCCGGGAGCCCCCACCAACACCTCGCGCTGGCCGTCGCCGTCGGTGTCTCCCGCACCCGCGACGGACCATCCGGCAACGTCCCCCGCCAGCTCGCCCGCGAGAGCGGCGACCGTATCGTCCAAGGCGCTCTCCCCCGCAGGTCCAGGTCCCAGGACGACGTAGACGCGGCCGCCCTCCCAGCCGTCGGCGGAGACCAGCAGGTCGTCGAGCCCGTCGCCGTCGAGGTCTCCGGGGCCGGCGACCGTCCCGCCCGCGTACGCGGCGGGACCCGGTCCTACGAGGACCGCGTCGGCGTCCGCGGAGGGGTGGTCCCCCTCGGCGACAGGACCACGGACAAGCCACACAGCGCCGGAGCCCGGTCCCGCGGCCTCAGTCCCGTCGGCTCCGAGGAGCACGTCCCCGAACCCGTCGCCATCCACGTCGCCGAGGGCCGCCAACGCGTTTCCCAACGCGTCGCCACCCGTCGCCGCCCCATGGGCGAACGCGGGGGGCGCGGCGGTGGAGGTGCCCGTGAAGGTGGCCCAGGCATCTGCCAGCGTGACGGCACCGTCTGCGAAGGGGCCCCGAAGCAGGTAGACCCGTCCCGCCCCGCCGCCGCCTGCGTCGTTGCCCGGCGCCCCGACGAGGAGATCGATCTCGCCATCCCCGTCCACGTCGCCCGCGGGGCTCACCGCGGTCCCCGCGGAGTCCCCGCGGGCCTCGCCGATCCACGCGACCGACGCGGCTCCCGCATCCGTGAGGCCGCTCCCGATCGGTCCGCGAAACAGGTACACCTTACCCGCCTCGTTGCCGCCATCGTCGTTTCCGATCGCGGACACGAGGAGCCCGTGCTGCCCGCCCAGGTCGCCGGTGCGGCTGGCCGCGTAGCCCACGAAGTCGTACACGTCCTCGCCTGCGATGCACGCGCCGTCCGCCAGGAGATGGCTGCCGTCCTGGACGGGCCCGTACCACACGCAGGCACGCTCGCCGTAGAAGGCCGAGATCAGGAGATCGTCGAGGCCGTCGCCGTCCAGGTCGCCGAGCCCCACGACGGCGCTTCCGGTCGCGGACGACGGCGCGCCGAGGAAGACGGCGTCGGCGTCGGCGAGCGAGGGGTCCCCCGTGTCGGAGGTACCGGTGTCCCCGGATGGTTCGTCCGCATCCGGGTCCGAGACCTCCACGCCCGAAAGGTCGCAGGCCGTTGCCAGGAGGAGCACAAGCGTCATGAGAAGAGCCGGCGACAGCCATGCCCGGCGCTCCCACCTACCCGCACGCCCCGCCATCCCACGAGCAGAAGCAGCAAGCTTGCAGCGTCGCCCCCCCGCGAGCAGCCGCACACGGGCTCTTCGTCCTCGATCACCGGCTCCGGCGGAAGGATGATCGTGTCGCACTTCCCGCCCCCCTCCGCGCTGGCGGTCAGGTACGCCGACAGCAACGGGTCGCACGTCGGCGCCGAGCACGCAGAGGGAAACGCCTCCTCCAGGCAGGCGACGGGTACCCAGGTGCGGCCGTCCTCGGTGCGGGAGAGGTCGAAGCCGTCGAAGAGATGCTCCCCGCATGCCCAGCCGACGCCGCCGATGGTGGTGGCGCACCGCACGGCTGGAACCTCGTCCCGCACGTCGGTCCAGGTGTCCCCGCCGTCCTCGGAGCGCCAGGTGCGCGATCCCGCCTCGCTGCCGAGCAGCATCACGCCGTCGAGGACGAGGAGCGCGGGCACCTGGTCGGTGTAGTGGCCGTCCGTCAAGACCGCGCGGAAGGACCCGCCACCGTCGTCGCTCACGAGCAGGCCCGGTGGGTCGTCGGCCGTCCGCGTTCGCCGCCACACGAGAAGCCGATCTCCCTTGGCGTACAGCACGCGCGGATCGGTGTCTCCGGCCTCCCAGTCGTAAACCCTCGTCCAGGCCATCCCGTCATCGGAGCGCCACAACTCGCTCGCCAATCCCTCGACGTAGACGACGGTGGCCCACGCGCGAGCCCCGTCGACGAGCACGGACTTGGGAAAGACGCCCACGCCCATCAACTCGGACGGCGTGCATCCTGCCAGCGTGCAGGCCCACAGCCCGCCCTCGTCCACTCCGATCCCCATGGCCAAGAAGGCCCCGCCGTACGCTGTCACACCGGGAACGAACAGCTCGTCCGGGAGCCCCTCGATGAACGAGCCGGTGCAATCCGAGCCGACCCGGCGCAGCCCGGTGCGTGTCGCGAGGACGACCTCACCGGGCGCCGTAGCGAGGATCCCGTAAATGTTTTCGACACCCAGCGCCTCCTCGCACAGCCACTCCCACGTCTCCCCTCCATCCGCAGTGCGCCCGAGTCCCCACTGCTCCGTGAGCAGCCAGATTTGATCGACGTCGTCGGGGTGGATGGCGACGGCAGCCGAGCTGAAGCCGTCTCCGTGGGCGAGGGCGAGGGGCAAGAGGGACAGCAGCACGCGTTACCCTGGTCAGACCCATGTTCTACCTCCTGCTCCTGCCGAGCGCCTGCCAGGGACCGGGAGCCATCCACCCGCCCTCGCCCGACTCCGCGGAGAAGCCCGCCGAGCTCGCCCCCCTCCTCGAGTCGCCAGCGGAGGCCGAGGACCTCGACTCCACCGAGGACATCGTGCATGTGGCCCTCGAGGCCGCGCGCGCGACCTACACCATCGGGGGGCTGGAGATCGAGGGCTACGCCTACAACGGCCAGAACCCAGGTCCCACGATTCGAGCGCAGGTCGGGGACACCGTCGTCGTTGATTTCCAGAACCTGATCGACACCCCGACCACGGTTCATTGGCACGGCCTGAAGGTGCCGAACGACATGGACGGCGTCGAATGGGTGTCGGAGCCGCTCCTCCCCGGCGCCTCGTTCACCTACACGTTCACGGCCACCCAGGCCGGCACGTTCTGGTACCACCCGCACCTCGACGTCGAGCACCAGGTCGACCTCGGGTTGTACGGCGCCATCGTGATCGAGGATCCCGCTGACCCGGTGGCCGATCGTGAGCTCGTCGTCGTCTGGGATGCGTGGGCGGAGGCCGACCCGGCGGATGAGCACACGGCGCCCGATCCGGGCACGCTCCTATGGACCGCGAACGGCCTGACGGCCCCCCGGGTCGAGCTCGCCGCCGGGGAGGTCGTCCGCGTCCGGATGATCAACGCGAGCAACGCGGGCTACCTCGATCTGTCCTGGCCGGGTTTGCGACAGATCGGCGCTGACCAGGGCCTGCTGCCCGCACCGATCGAGCCCGCGTCATCCCTGCTCGCGCCGGGCGACCGGGCCGAGTTCGAGTGGTCTGCCAGCGACGAGGACTTCGAGGTGGCAACGGCCATGTACACGCCCAGCGGCGGGAGCGCATTCGGTGACCCGCTCACGCTCCTGGCGGTCGCGATGGCGGATTCCGCGGCGCCGGGCTCTGCGCTGCTTTGGAGCGGCCCCACGGATCCTCCGAGCGCCGACCCCACCTGGACAGACATCGTCTACGTGCTCCAGGGCGGCGCTGCCGCCGAGGACTGGCTCATCAACGGGGAGTCCTACCCGGAGGTGACCGTAGAGACGGCCCCGCTCGGCGAGGCGTCGGTGATCGAGGTCCGAAACCTCTCGGCTACCGAGCACCCCTTCCACCTGCACGGGCAGTCCTTCGAGGTCCTCTCCGTGAACGGCGTGGCACCCGGTCGCCGCACGATCGAGGACACCGTCAACGTCAGAATCCGGGAGAGGGTTCGGCTCCGTTTGCTCGCCGACAACCCGGGGGACTGGATGGTCCATTGCCATCTGCTCGGGCACGAGGCGAGCGGGATGATGACGGTGCTCCGGGTGGAATAGTACCAGCGCGGGGTCCGTAGCCGAGGGATTCCAGGCATCTGGTGACGCTACCCGGCACGGGTGCCTCAGTGTGTGCACCCCTGCGGCATCGGTGCGGGATAAGGGCGCAGGATAAGCTGGCGTCGAGGCCATGACGCGATGCTGCTCCTCCTCTCCCTCGTCGCGTGCATCCCCGTGCTCACGAGCCCGCCTGGCGCCGTGGGCGGGGAGGGCGAAGACTGGGTCGCGCCCGAGAATTCCTGGGGCCTCTGCGAGGGCCCTCCCGCCTCGCTCGTCGGCGAGGGGCTGGCGGTGGGGCAGGTGGCCCCCGACTTCCGCATGCTGGATCAGTTCGGGGCCGAGGTGTCGCTCTGGCAATTCCACGGCTGCACGGTCGTGCTGGACTTCTCGACCGGCTGGTGTGGTCCATGCCAGGATCTTGCGGCCGAGGCCCAGTCCATTGCGGACGAGTATCGGGAGCACGACGTCCGCTACCTCACCGTCATGCCGCAGGACGTGGAGGGAGACGTGCCGGATCAGGAGTTCCTCGGCGACTGGGGTGAGAGCTTCGGTCTGCACGAGCCCATTCTACAAGACGCCGAAGGCTACACCTACGAGCTCATCCCTACCGGAGGCACGCGCGGCTTTCCCGCAGTGCTCGTCCTGGACGCCAACGGGGTGGTTGCCGTCGACGTCGACCCGGTGAGCGATGGGACCATCCGCGCCGCGATTGAGGACACCCTATAGGCGTGGGGCTCTGTCCGGTGCTCGCGGTACCGAGAAGGGGCTACCAGCCCCGCACGATGGCCGTCTTGTATACCCAGCCGCCGATCATCCCCGCGAGCAGCAACCCCGCGAAGAGCTGCTCCCTGCGAAGCACTCGTTCGAGCAGGCTTGCCACCACGGGCCGTCCTGTCAGGAGTTGAGCCGCCCCACTGAGGGCCGCGACGACCGTCAACGAGAAGAGGACGAGCCCGAAGGGCTGGTTCAAAGCGGCGTCCACCGGGCGGAGGTCCGCCATCAAGGCGAAGGTCGTGGTCATCCCACACATCGGACACGGGTACCCGGTAAGGGCGAGGACCGGGCATCGTCCGAGCCCGAGCTGGGTGTGCGTTCCCGTGCCCGCCGGGTCGGGATGGAGCGCACGTGAGATTCCCAGGACGGTCCACGTCGGGAGCGCCAGGAGTAGGCCCGCCGAACGCGTGCCAAGCCACTTCATGCGCGGAGCATCCGCAAGCCGTTTCCGATCACCAGTAACTCACTGACTTCATGAGCCAACACCGCGACAGGGAGCGAGAACGAACCCGTCAGTGCGCCGATCACCAGGACGCTGATCACGACGCAGGACAGCGCGAGGTTCTGACGGACGATCTGGCGATTCCGTTGCGCGAGCAAGATCGCCTTGGGCAGCTTCTCGAGGTCGTCCGCCATGAGGGCGACGTCGGCCGTTTCGAGCGCCACATCCGTGCCTGCCGCGCCCATGGCGATCCCCACGGACGCCTCCGCGAGCGCCGGCGCGTCGTTCACTCCGTCCCCGACCATCGCGACCGTGGTGCGCGCGGCCATCTCGCGGATGCGCACGACCTTGTCCTCGGGCTTTAGCCCTCCCCAGACCTCGTCGATGCCCACCTCGGCGGCGATGGCGCGCCCTGTTCGCTCGTTGTCTCCCGTGAGCATCACGACCCGCTCCACCCCCACAGCATGGAGCGCACGGATTGCAGCGGCCGCGTTCGGTCGGACGTTGTCCCGAATCGCGAAGAGGCCCCATAACGCCCCATACCGACCCTTCGTCTCCAACAAGAATGACGGTCTTACCCTGGGATTCGAGTGACTCGAGACGCACGCGAGTGTCAGCGAGGTCGAGCCCAAGGGTGCGCTCGAAGAACGAAGGGCTGCCCACGTGGACCACGGCACCGTCCGCGGTGGCTTTCGCGCCGGCCCCCGTGAGGGCCACGAACCCGGTCGTCTCCACTGCCACGACTCCGAGCCGTTCGGCATGCCGGACGACTGCACGAGCGAGTGGATGCTCGCTCCAGCGCTCGATGCCGGCGGCAATCGAGATCAGTCGAGCCTCAGCGGTGTGGCCGAGCGCCACCACATCCGTAACTTCCGCCTCTCCGCGCGTGATCGTCCCGGTCTTGTCCATGGCAACGACCCGCACGCGGGCGAGGCATTCCAAGTGAACCCCGCCCTTGATCAGGACGCCTCGGCGGGCCGCGGTACCGAGTGACGCAACCATGGTGACCGGTACCGAAATCACGAGTGCACACGGTGCCGCAGCCACGACGAAGACGATCGCCCGGCCGATCCACTCGGACGAGGAGCCCGCCCCGAGCAGTGGCGGAACGATCGCGAGCAGCAACCCCGCCAGCAGGACGATGGGGCTGTAGCGCCGGCCGAGGCGGTCGATGAACTGCTCGCTTGTCCCCTTGCGCTCTTGCGCCTCCTCGACCATGGAGATGATGCGAGAGATCGTGTTCTCGGCGAACGTCCGCGTGGCCCGCACCTCCAGCGCGCCGGGACCGTTGATGCTACCGGCGAACACCGTGGCCCCCGGGCCCTTCTCGACGGGTACGCTCTCCCCTGTGACAGGAGCCTCGTTCATCCCCGACTCGCCCGAAACGATCTCGCCGTCGGTTACGACCGGTTCACCGGGCCGGATGACGAAGATTTCGCCAACGGTGAGGGCCTCGGCCGGGATCTCGACCTCCTTCCCTTCGCGCCGCACCCGCGCGGTCTTCGGGGTCAAATCCATCAATGCGCGGATAGCGGAGCGCGTCTTCTCCTCGGTGTACCCCTCCAGCGCCTCGGAGATGGAGTAGAGGAACACGAGCATCGCGCCCTCGGCCGGCTGGCCGCGTACCGAAGCGGCGATGGCGGCGACGGCCATCAAGAGCTCGATGCCGATGGTGCGCTCGTAGACGAGGTCTTCGACTGCCTCGCGGCCGAAATGGTAGCCCCCGATCAGGATGGCCAGGACGTAGAGCGTAACGCTCACGATTGCGGGTGCTGCCGTGAGGCTCAGGAGGAACCCCACGAGGAGCAGCAGCCCGGAGGCCGCGGACGCCAGTACCTTGGGATTTTCCCAGGGAGCCGGCGCGCGAGGCTGTTCGCCACGGACAACCGGGTAGCCGAGCTTCTCCAGTCCATCTTCGAGCGTGGACGGCGAGGTCGCGTCCGGGTCGTACGTCAGGACGACTTTGCCGGCCTTCGGGTACGTTACCAGCTTGAGAACTCCGACGGCACCTCGGAAGCCACGCTCGATCGCAGCGGCCTCCTTTTCGCAGTCCATGTTGGTGACGCGGACTTCCAGCGTACGGTTCTTCATCTACGTCCCGGGACTCGGGGTTGAGGCCGGACGGCGTGAGGGTGCCGCGCTGGCCAGCAGCAGGAGCAGCACGAAGACCTGCGCGCCGAGTCCTTCCCAGGTGGGATGGACGCCGAGGAGCTGGAACTCGGGGAACGAGAGCCCGTGCAAGGGAAGCACGTCCGCTTCTTGCAGCGCGCGAACGCCCTTGCCTACCATCGTCACCGAGAGCGCGGCGAGGAGGACGCTCGACGCGAGCATGATCGGCCGCGGTTTCAAGCGCTTCCCGACGCTCACGAGGGCGAGGACGGCCACGCCGAGGAGAGCCAGGCCGGCAAGCGCGCCGCCCCACACCGCAGACGCGCCTGTCGGGCCGGCGTCGAGGAGCAAGGCTTGGTAGAACAGCACGATCTCCAAGCCCTCGCGAAAGACGGCGAGGAACGCGAGTCCGAACAACGTCCACGCGGCCCCGGCCCCGCCGGCGGAACGCATCTGCTTCGCGAGGAATCCCATCCAGCGGGCGGCCCCGGCCTGCCCGACGATCCAGTGGGTCACGCCGAGAAGGACGACCGAGGCGAGGAGGGCGGCAATCCCCTCAGCGAGCTCCCGTTGGATCCCTCCGATCAAGCGCCCTGCGACCAGCCACAGCACCGCCGTCGCCGGCAGGGCCGCAAGCCAGCCGGCATGCACGTAGCGCGCCTGCTCGGGGCGCCCACTCCCGCGGACGAGGCCGAGGAGCCCCGTGACGAGGAGTACCATCTCGAGGCCCTCCCGCAGGGCGATCATCACGGACGCTGTGCCCGCACCCCACCCCGTTCGGGGCTCCTCCTCCGCGGCGTCGAGCAGCGTCGCGAGCCGCGCGACGAGCGCGTCCACGTCGTCCGCCGGTGCCCCCATGGAAACCTTCTCTCTCAGAGCGAGCGCTGCCGCTTCGATGGCCGGTACCAGGGCCGCATCCCGCGCGCGGATCGCCGCCTCCCGCGGCTCGATGCCCTCGAGGTACGCGGTGACGAACGCGGCGGTGGCCTCCTGCGACCGTCCTGCCCGGTACAACTCGGCCCCCCGCTCGATCTCCGAACGCGCTCGCGCGAATGGCCCCTCCCCGCCGTCCCGAAACGGCGCCTCTGCCCGGAGCCAGGCGACTGCGGCCTCACGTTTCTCGGCATCGGCAACGGCAGGCATGAGGGCCGAGCGGACATCGTCTTCCGTGAGCTGGGAGAGCCGGGAGGCTGTGGGCGAAATCGGGCGACCCGCGGTGTCGAAGACCTGCTCTCCCGCGACCAGGTCAGCCCCAGTATGCCGCAACGACAGCACGTAGAACGCAAGGTCCCATCGCTCGGCTGCCGGGATGGTGTCAAACGCCGGCATGGCGGTGCCGGGTACGCCAAAAGTGAGGGCGTGGTAGGCGCGGTAGGGGGAAACCCCGGCGACCCTCTCGGCATCGAGGAAGTTGGCCGGCGCGGGATCCAAGGCGGCGGCCGCGGGCGTGTCGGCGCCGCCCGTGGCGCCGTGGCATCCGTCGCAACCGAGCGTGCGATACCGATCCGCCGCACGCGCGCGGTCTGGAGTGCCGGCCGGCTCCAGCACGAGATCGTGACCCTCGACGAGCGCGCGGCGTGCCACGCGGCAGGCGTCTTGAACCTCCTGGGGCGGCGCATGGCGCTCGATCCTCGCCCGTACGTCGTCCAGCGCGGCGAGGAGTGGGTCCGAGTTCCCCGCGTTGGCGCTCACGAGCGCCGAGGCGTCGCGCAGAAGCGAGAGTTGCTCCGCGTACTCGGGCTCGCTCAGCACACGTCCGTCGTCCGAAACGGCGCCCGCGTAGTCGGCCCCGACGTAGTCGAGGATGCCCGCGACCTGGCGGAGGCCGGCGTCCTCAGGTGCCGCAGCTTGGGCCGCGCCGAACCAGAGCAGATCAAACAGCATCGATTCCTCGCTCCCCGGTCCGGATCTTCACGACCTGCTCGACATCGTAGACGAAGACCTTCCCGTCGCCCACTCGGCCAGTGCGTGCGGCCTTCACGATGGCCTCGACCACCCGATCGGCCATCGCCTCGGTCACGACGACCTCCACCTTGGCCTTGCGCGCGAACGCATGCCCGTCCTGCTCGACCGGCGGAGAAGCCCCTTTTCCACGGGTCTTCCCCCACCCGAGTACGGTTGACACGGTCACGCCGGGGAGGCCTTCGATGGCCGCCAGGGCGTCGCAGACTGCCTTGACCTTGAAGGGCTGGATGATTGCCTTGATCTCTTTCATGGGCGGGCCTCAGATCTCGACCTCCGCGCGGCGCTCGGCGAACCACGCGTAGATCGAGGGCAGGACGAACAGGGTGAGGAGGGTGGAAGTGAGCAGTCCGCCAATAACGACCGTCGCGAGGGGCCGTTGGACCTCCGCCCCCGCGCCGCTTCCCAGGGCCATGGGGACGAATCCAAGCGCCGCTACCAGCGCCGTCATCAACACAGGCCGCATGCGAGCGAGCGCGCCCGCCTGCGCGGCCTCCAGAGGCGAAAGGGCCTGCTCTCGCTCCAACGTGCGGATGTAGGAGACGAGAACGACGCCGTTCATGACCGCCACGCCGAACAGCGCGATGAAGCCGACGCCCGCCGAGATGCTGAAGGGCAGTCCGCGAAGGGCGAGCGCGAGCACCCCACCCGTCGCCGCGAACGGCACGTTCAGAAAGATCAGGAACGCCGGCCGCGCCGCGTCGAACGCGCCGTACAACAGCACGAAGATGAGGAGCAGCGACAGGGGCACGACGATGACGAGCCGAGCTGTGGCGCGCTCGAGGTTCTCGAACTGCCCGCCCCACTCGAGCGTGTAGCCAGCGGGCCGGTCTACCTTTTCCTCAATGGCCCGCTGGGCTTCCGCCACGAAGGACGCGATGTCCCGCCCCCGCACGTTCACCTCGACGGAAACCCGCCTCTGGATGCGCTCGCGACTGACCTGCGCGGCCGCGGGCTCGATGTCGAGCGTGGCGAGCTCCACGAGGGGGATCAACCTCCCGTCATCGGTCACGACCGGGATCCGCCCGATGCTGGCCTCGTCCCGACGAACCGCCTCAGGGAAGCGGACCTGCAGAGCGAACCGCTTCTCCCCCTCGAGAACCAGCCCGACCTGCTTGCCCCCGATCGTCTCGATGGCCGTGAGCACCTCCTCTCCGTCCGCGCCGTGGCGGGCGATCGCTTGACGGTCGAGTTTGGCCGTCAAGATCGGGAGCCCGGCGACCTGCTCGACCTTGACGTCGGTAGCGCCTTCGATCGGCGAGACCACACGCGCGATCTGCTCCGCGATCTCCAGCAGACGATCGAGATCCTCGCCGAACACTTTGATCGCGACGTCCGAGCGCACGCCCGAGATCAGCTCGCTCACACGGAGCTGGATGGGTTGGGAAAAGCCGAACGCCACGCCGGGGACCCGCTCCGCGAGCACCTCCTCCATCGCCTCCACCAGCTCCGCCTTGTCGTCGAATCGCCACTCGTCACGCGGGCGCAGCATGACGAACACGTCGCTCATCTCGACGCCCATCGGGTCGGTCGCGATTTCCGGCCGTCCGGTCTTCGATACCACGGTCGCAACCTCGGTCGGGAACGCCTCGAGCAGCGCCCGCTCGGCGAGAAGCGATTGGTTGGCGGCCTCGTCGATCGAGACCGAAGGCAGACGGCGCGCCTCCAGGGCGATCGAACCCTCATCCAGCGACGGGATGAACTCGCCGCCGAGCCTTGTTGCGACTGCGCCGCTCACGACGAAGAGCGCGGCCGCTGCCCCTACCACCAGGGTACGGTGTACCATCGCTCGGGCGAGCAACGGCGTGTACGCCCGACGAAAGCCTCGGACGAGCCACGTCTCATGGTCCTCGGGCATGCGCTTGAGGAGGAACGAGGCGAGGACGGGGATCACGGTGAGCGACAGGATGAGCGAGCCGCCCAAGGCGAACAGCACGGTCGCCGCCATGGGCCGGAACATCTTCCCCTCGACTCCCGTGAGCGTGAGGATCGGGAGGTAGACGATCATGATGATGCCCACCGCGAAAGAGACCGGCCGCGCGACCTCGGTGCACGCCTCCTGCACCAGCTCGCGCACCGACTTTCCGGCCGTGCCCCGGGCACCGAGGCGGCGGAACACGTTCTCGATCATGACGACCGAGCCGTCCACGATGAGCCCGAAGTCGATAGCGCCGAGGCTCATCAGGTTGCCGGAGACCCCGGCCTGCACCATCCCGATGAAGGCGAACAACATTGAAAGCGGGATGGCGGAGGCGACGATCAGCCCGCCGCGGAGGTTCCCGAGCATGAGGAGGAGCACGGCTACGACGAGGAGCCCGCCTTCGAGCAGGCTCGTCTCCACCGTGTGAATGGTGTGATCGACGAGCTCCGTGCGGTCGTAGAAGGGATCGATCGTGACCCCCGGGGGCAGGCTTCCGGCGATCGACGCGATGCGCTCCTTCACGCCCGCGGCGACGTCACGGGAGTTCTCGCCCATCAGCATCATCACGATGCCGACTACAGCCTCTCCCCGCCCGTCGCGCGTCACCACCCCCTGGCGCACCATGGGGGCCTCCACGACCTTGGCCACGTCGCGCACGTAGAGCGGCACGCCCTCCTCGCTCGTGCGCAGTACAACGGCCCCGATGTCGTCGAGGCCCGTGAGCAGACCTTCGCCCCGGATCACGATCTGTTCGCCGTTCCGGACGAGGTAGGCGCCGCCGACGTTCCGATTGTTCCTCTCCAACGCCTCGAAAATCTCTGACAGTGCGAGCGTGTGCGAGGCGAGCGCCATCGCGTCCGGTTGGACCTCGTAGGTCTTGAGTTGTCCTCCGAAGGTATTGATCTCGACCACACCGTGGACGCTCTTGAGCTGGGTCGCCACGAACCAGTCGAGAACCGTCCGCAGCTCCATCGGTGACCAGCACTCAGGCGTGTCCTCGCCGGCGGCGCAGGCTGGGTCGCCCTTCACCTCGAACTGGAAGATCTCCCCCAGGCCTGTGGCGATGGGGCCCATCTCCGGATCGCCATAGCCCTCCGGAATGGCCTCTCGGACCTCGCTCAGGCGCTCCATGACGAGCTGCCGCGCACGCAAGATGTCCGTGCCCTCTTCGAACACGACGGTGACGGCGGAGAGGCCGAACTTGGAAACCGAGCGAACCTCCTCCAGATCCGGAAGTCCGGCCATCGCCGACTCCACGGGGAACGTGACCAGCCGTTCGATCTCCAGCGGCGCGAGCGCGGGTGCCTTTGTGAGCACCTGCACTTGCACGTTGGTCACGTCCGGGACCGCGTCGATGGGCAGGCGCAGCATGTGCGCGACGCCGGCAACCGCGAGGAGAACGCCCAGCACGATCACGAGGAACCGGTTGGAGAGGGACCATGCGACAATTCGAGCGGCCATCAGTCCTCGTCCTCCCCAAGGGTGCTCTTCATCAGCTCGCCTTTGAGCAGGAAGCTGCCGTTGGCGACCACGGCGTCGCCGGGCTTGAGACCGTTCAGGACCTCAACGTCATCGCCAGCGCGCTCTCCGGTGTGGACCCGCCTGAGCGAGAACTCGCGCTCACCGACCTTCACGAAGACGGCCGCGTGCCCGTCTACCTGCTGCACCGCGGACCACGGGATGACCAGCAACGTGCGAGCGTTCTTGGCGTCGGTACCCGAAACCCGAGCGGTCGCGAACATGCCAGGGCGAAGGAGGTGATCCGGATTCGGCAGATCCGCACGGACCGTCGCGCTTCGGGTACGCTCGTCGAGCACGCCCCCGAGCCTGGTCACCGTGGCGTTGAAAACCTGGCCCGGCAGGGCGCGTACCTCGACCTGGACAGGTTGCCCGGTCTGCACGAACCGCATCTCTCGCTCGTGGACCTGGGCCACGACTTGCAGCGCGTCGAGATCGACGATCTCCAACAGCGTCTCTCCAGATTCAACGGGGCGGCCCGGGTGCGCGTTCCGGGTCACGACGGTGCCGCCGAACGGCGCGCGAAGGACCAGTCGTGCGCTCGCATCGTTGCTCTCGGGGCCTGGGCGTACTCCGATCGCGGCAAGCTGTGCACGCGCGGCCGACTCGTCCGCAGCCGAGGTCTTCAAAACGGCCTCGGCCTCCTGGAGCTCTCGGGCGGACGTGGCTTGATCGGCCGCGAGCGCCGACTCACGCGCCTGATTGGCCTTCGCAACGTCGAGCCGCGCGAGCGCTCCGATCCACTCGGCCCGCGCTCGGCCGACTTCCGGACTCTCGAGGACGACGAGCGGGGCGCCCTTCTCCACACGGTCCCCGATGTCGACCGCCACGTCAACAACGCGACCGGCCACCAACGGTCCGATCTCCGCGCGGCGGTTGGGGTCTGCCGCGATCTCGGCGGGAAGTTCCAACGACGGGTTGAGTTCGCGTTGAGTCGCTTCTACGATCTGAAGATCGAGTGCCTCCAGGGCCTCTCCGCCAAGGACGACGCGGTCAGGGATGCCGCCCTCTTCGCCCTCTTCGCCCTCTTCGCCCTTTTCGCCCTCTTGGCCCTCTTCGCCGCCGGCCTCCCCTTGCTCCCCGTCGGCTGTGGCCGCTGTGGGGGCTTCGGATCGTTCTCCCTCCCGGGCCTCCGCACCCTCTCCCTCGGCGGCCTCACCGGGTTCGGGTTTGTCTCCTCCCCCAAGCCCGGCACAACCGAGTGCGCCGACCACCGCGAACACACTCCCCCACGCTGCTACGCCTCGGTTCATCGCTCACCTCCATCGACGTTGATCGGAAGGCCCAGCGCGACGCGGAGCCGGGCATCTTCCAGGGCGAGCGCGAGCCGGGCTTCCACGAAGCCGAGGCGCCCCTCCAGGAGCTCGCGCTGAAGCAGCACGAGCTCGCTCAGGTCCACTTTCCCTTCCTCGAAAGCCCGCCGTAGGAGCGCGACGCTCTCTTCCTGCGCTCGTAGGACATCGGCGTCGTACACCGCGAGCCCCCGCTCGGCGGCGTCGCGGGCCTGCCATGCAGTCCTCACTTCCGCCTCGACCGCTACGAGGCGCGCCGCCAGCTCTGCTTCGAGCCGCGTGGCGGCGGCGCGCGCACTCCCGATTTCGCCCTGATTGCGGTTGAAGATCGGGACCGTGAGGCCCGCCACGCCGAGCCACTGATCCACGTCGTTCTCCCGACGCCATGCCGCGCCTACTGTCACCTCCGGCCACGCATCCGAGGCTGCTTCTCGGGCGCGGGCGCGCTCCGCTTCGGTCGCATGACGGAGCGCAGCGAGCTCGGGCCGGCTCTCGAGCGCCTTCGAGATCGCGTCGTCGACGCCCGGCGGGGCATTGACGGATGGCCATGCGTCAGCAGGGTCGGCCGGACCGCCGCCCAGTAGCCGGCCGAGCTCCAGTCGAGCCGCCTCTCGGTGCGTCTCGGCGTCGATTCGTGAGCGCTCCGCCTCGGCAAGCCGAATCCGCGCCGTGTTGGACACGAGCACCGAGTCGGCCCCCCGCTCGACCCGCACCCGCGCAATGTCGGCCAGGTCCTTCGCCAGGTCGGCTGCCTCTGCCGCCGTCGCTGCGCTCTCTTCCGCTGCGAGGGCCTCGAAGAACGCCTCCGCGACCGCCAGGTCGATGAGACGGAAAGCATCGTCGCGTTCGGCCTCCCCCGCCGCGAGCAGCTCGCGCGCCCGCCGCACGCGGGCACCGCGCTCCCCTGGGCCGCCCAACGCCTGTCGAGCCTCCACCTCCAGCGGCGCGCCGGGCCCGGGGAGGCCGACTGCCTCGATCTCGGGGTTCTCCACGAACCAGACGCGCGCACCGCGCAGCTCCGCTTGCGCCTCTGCCAAACGCTGGCGCGCCACTTCGGCCTCAGGGTTCTGTGTTCTCGCTCGTTCGAGCGCGCGGGACAGGGTCAGGGGCTCGGCACCTTCGGCCCGGACGGGAGCTACGGCGAGCAGAAGCGCCAGCGGTAGCCCCAGCCAGATCGCGCGCCGATGGACAGGGATTTCCATCGAGGACCTTGGGTAGGATGGGCAGTCGGGCCCGCGGAATGCCGCGAGCGTCAGATCCGGGTCGTCGCTCTACGCGCTTCGTGGCGGATGGAAGACGCCGTCGGGGACACCGCGAGGGGGGAACGTTTCGGGGAATCCCGGCCGATCATCCGGCAGGAGGACGAACGAAGGCCCGGATAGAGCTGGAGGGGCAGGTACGGCGAGGCCATGCCCAGGACAGCGGGCGCAGGTGCACAGGTCCCCGCAGAAATGGAAATCCACGGAGTCAGCGACGTCTGGAGCCGCCGTAAACGCCGACTCGCTACGCCGAGCGGACGGTTCGGCGGGGCGATCACACGGAAGCAGGGAGAAGAGAATGCCGAACAGCGCAACGATGGCAGCGCTTCGCAGAGTGGCGAATCGGAGCCAGTACCGGGCGGAAGCGTGCATCACGGCGCCGCGGCCGTCCACCAGGAGAGGTTGCCGGCGACGGTGGCGATCGTATCGACCTCCAGCACATCCTCGAAGCCCGCCTCACGCAGGCTGAGCGGCACCTGGTCATCCAACACGTCGCGGGTCAGCGCGAAGCCGTCCAGCGCGCGCACGCCCAGGAAAAGCACGGCCATGGCGGGGTTGCGAGGACGACTCCAGTCGGCGATGCACAGGCGCCCGCCCGGACGGAGCCAGGCCCTTGCGCGTCGAAGCGTCGTGACCTTCGCTTCGGTGGGAAGGTGGTGGAAGAACAGGCTGGAAACCACGACGTCGAACGCCTCGGCGGGAAACTCGACCTCCGTCGTGAGCCCTTGCACAAGGGTGACGGGGAGCCCCTCGATCTTCGGTCGCGCGCGCTCCAACATCGCCCGATCGGCGTCGATGCCGACGACTTGCCCGCCTCGGCGTGCCGCCATCGCCGCGAGCGTCCCGGTGCCACAACCGAGGTCGAGAACCCGCGTCCCCGCTCGCACGTCCGCCAGACTCAAGAGCCGTTCCTTCACCATGCGCTCGGGGAAGAACGTGCCGGTCAAGGCATCATAGGCGCCCGTCAGCCACGGCAGCCCGAGCGCCGGGACATAGGAAGGGGTTGGATGCGCGGACCGACGCGGCATAGACTGCTCATATGACGAGTCATACAGATATGCAACCGGAGGTCGGTGAAGCGGACGCCGACCAGTGCGGCGTGGACGTGGTTCACGCCGATGCCGTTCGCGCCGCGCGGGCCCGTATCCCCCCCGATGACGACATTGCCCACGCCGCGGAAATCGGTTCGTTGCTGTCGAATCCGACGCGCCTTCGCATCGTGGTCGCGTTGGCGCCCACGGCTGGCGAGCAGGCTTTGGAGCTCTGCGTCTGCGATCTGGCTGCGGTGGCCGGCGCCACCGAAACCCATACCAGCCACAATCTCCGCGCCCTGCGCCTCGCGGGGGTCGTGACCCAGCGCCGGGAGGGACGGCTTGTCTACTACCGGCTCGGACCCGACCCCGTGGCGCGGGGCATGGTCGCCGCCATCATGCTGGCTGACCGACGGGGGTAGCGTCGGCACGAGTCGGCCCTTTGGCGGAGGGAGTCCGGCTGACATCCGCGAGCACGAAGCCGCTGCTCGGAAGAGTGGGGATCCGCGCGAGGTCGAGCGCAAGGTCCTGCGAGGGGACGCGATAGCGCATCTCGTTGAGGAGCAGGTCTAAAGCCACCTTCATCACCTCGACGGACACGCGGTCTCCGGGGCAACGGTGTCCAATGGCCGGATCGCCGCCGCCCTGAGGGATGAACCGGTAGGGGTCGCCATCCCAGTCGCGGAAGCGTTCCGGGAGGAAGCGTTCAGGCTCGCGCCACGACCGCGGATCGCGGTGGATGCCGTAGATGTCGAGCAGGACGCGTCGACCGGCCGGGAAGCGGAAGCCATTCCACTCGAACCCATCTCGAACCCGCGCAGCGAGGAACGGAAAGAACGGGTACGAGCGCCTCACTTCCTGCGCGAACCACTCGCGACCGACCTCATTGCTTCGCGCCACTTCCACCGCCTCGGCATGCTCGTGCAGGGCGAGGGCGGCGAAGACGATCCACCACGCGACCGCGACCGTGGGGCGGATCACGTTGACGAGCTCCACCGCGGCAACTTCCAAGTCCAGGAGCGCGCCCGAGTGATCCCGATGGTTGGCGATGACGTAGACCGCCGCGTGCTCGGCAGCCGAGAGACGCCCCGCCCGCACCTCGGCGATGAGGGTCGCGGCACTGGTTCGTGCGCTCGCGCGCTGCCCGCGCGCGCCAGAATCGGAGTCCTACTCCGCCCGCGCCGTCGATCATGGCGTGAAGGTCGTCCGTACGGGACTGGAGCTCCGCTTCCGGTAGGGGTACGCCACTCCAGGCGCAGGCGGCCCGGCAGAGAATCTCCTCGGCCTCTCTGAAGAGGCCCACGCGCCCCGCCCCTTCCCATCGCGGCAGCCGTTCCCGCCACTCCCGGCGGACGGAGTGCGCCAGCTTCGGGATGGTGTCCGAGTTTATGATCTGGAGGAACATGGCTTTTCTCTGCCGGTGCGCCACGCCGTCGAGCGACTGCACCCCCCCGCGTCCGAACAGGGTCTTCACGAGCCGCCGCGGGGCGGCACCGGACCGCACGAACCGGTCGGGATCGTAGAAGACCCTTGCGGCCTCTTCACCCGTCACGCAGATCGTCGGTTGGAGTTGCAGCCTCGTCTCGAAGACATCCGAGCCGAGGACCCCGCAGCGCTTGGAGATGAACGGGTAGCCCTCTCGCATGAACGTGAACGTGGAGTCCAGGGAAGGGTCGCGGGGGATGTTCGGCACAGGGGCTCCTGACGTGTCGGCCACGACGCGCGGTTCGCGCGAGTCGCCGTCGGTCAAGGAACGCTAGGCGCCGGAGGTCGAGAAACAAGCAGCCATCGTCACCCGCGGGCGAGACGCAGGATTCGCCCCGCGCCCACGAGGACAACGAGGCCGATGATCGTTCCGATCGCCAGGTCGGGGATGGAACTGCCGGTCAGCGCAACGAGCCCGCCTGCCAGGAGCACGCCGAGGTTGGCGATGACGTCGTTCGTCGAGAAGATCCAGCTCGCCTTCATGTGGACACCGCCGGTCCGGTGCTTGGAGAGGAGCGCCATGCAAAGCAGGTTCGCGGCGAGGGCCACGACCGAGATGCCCATCATCAGGGGACCGATGGGCTCGCTCCCCTCGAAAGCCCGGCGGGCCACCTCGAACAACACCCCGCATGCGAGCGCAAGTTGGAGGAGGCCGCTCACACGGGCGGCGCGCTGCTGGCGGGCAACCGCGTGCCCGACCCCGAACAGCGAGACCCCGTAGACCGCCGCATCCGCGAACATGTCCACCGAGTCCGCCAGCACGCCGGTAGATTGAGCCACGAAACCGATGACCAGTTCGACGACGAACATCGCAGCATTGATCGCGAGGAGCACGCGTAAGACGCGCGCTTCTCCCTCCACCTCGCCCGCCCCGGCCGCTGGCCTCACGACCTTGGCGGGCTCGCTGCTGACGATTCGCGCGCCAAGGGCGAGAGGTTCGAGGCGGGCGAGCAACGGCGCGCTCTCCCCTGTGTGCTGGACCACCAGCCGCCGCGCCTCGAGGTCGAAGGTCAGATTCTGAACCCCCGACTCCGGCTGGAGCGCCATCCGAATGAGCCGCTCCTCCGAAGGGCAGTCCATCTTGGGCACCTCGAACAGCGTTTCTCGTACGGCGTCGTTCATCGGGTTCTCCGGTCAGATCAATGGTGTCGTACCCCCCCGGGGGGCGGCTCACCCGCCTTCAAGGGCCGCCCCTTGGTGGACGGTGTCCCATCTGAAGATATCCTCATAGATGCCTAACCGGGACGGCACGAACGTCGAGCCACTTTCCAGCGAGGGAGCGCGAGCGCTCCATCCGAGCGGGGAGGCTCGCTCTTCATGGTGGACTGCGCAGCGCTGGCGAGTGGATCCTTGCGGTCCTCCGGCAACGCGCGTCATGCGGAGCGGGAGGTTCCCGCCGGCTTGATGACGAGGTGTGGCCGTACTGGACTGCGTTCGCCGGGTGCCGGTGAGCGGCCGCGGCCTTCAGTACGCCGCTTCGAGCTCGGCCTCGACGAGGGCAGCGAGTTGAGGCTGCCCAAAGCTGGTGAGGGGCTTGCCGTTGACGAAGAAGCTCGGCGTCTTCTTGACCCCCAGCCTCTTGACGTCCTGCATGTCCCTAGCGACGACTTCGGCGATGGCCGGGTCGTCCATGTCCGAGCGCAACCGGGCCACGTCGATACCGCCCTGTTCAAGGAGTCCCCAGATCAGCTCCGGCTGCGGATTCTGGTAACTCGCCCACTTGGACTGCTGGGAGAACATGATCTCCAGTGTCTCCCAGTACCTGTCCTGCCGCCGCGAAGCCTCGAGGATCGCCGCCACCGTGTCCGATCCGCGATGAAACGTCGCGTACCGCAGCACAAGCTGCACGCGACCCGGCTCGCGTTGCACGATCTCCTTCAGCACCGGGCTGAACTTCGCACAGGCTTCGCACGCTGGATCGAAGAATTCGACGATGACGACGCGCGCGGCCGGATTGCCGAGGCGTTGCGCGTAGTCCGGCACCAAGGTTTTCGGCTGCTCGAGCGCGGTGGCGGCTGCCGTCTTGATGGCGCGCGTGCGATAGACGCGGGCAGCCAGCGCGAAACCTCCGATGAGAACGGCGGTGGCGATGGCAACGAGAAGAGTTCGGTTCATCGGGGGAGCCTCCTTCGCTGGAGGAGTAGAAGCCCCACCACGCTCAGGGACGACAGGAGCGAGAGCAGCGGGATCGGAAAACACCGAACAACGCGAAGGTCTCCCGCGTGCATGACGCGCCGCTCGTGCAGGGCGCTGCCGTAGCCGGGAGGAAGCCGACGTAGAGCAGGGTGTGCCAGAGCGCGACGAAAGCCCCGAGGAGCGAGAGGGGAAGCGCGCAGCGCGGTACCCCGGGATCGTACGGGAGGAGCCCCCGGAAGAGCACGAGGGTCAGGGGGTACATGAAGATGCGCTGGTACCAGCACAGGGAGCACGGGGCCAGCTCCATCACCTCGCTCACGAACAGGCTCCCCAGCGTCGACACGCTGGCGATGAGCCAGGCCACGAAATGAGCGTCCAGCCGTCGTCAGATGGGCCGTTGGAGGCCGTGGATGGCGGGAGAGCGGCCGGCGGCCCGCGCTCTCGTCGATGACGCGCGCGACTGGAACTCGTCTGGATGGTTGGTGCGACTCGGGGCCCCGGCAAGTCGACCTTGCGACGAGGGGGCGCTTCCTGGGAAACCGCGACGGTAGCGATCACAACGAAGTTCTGGCGCTGCAGCATCCCGGAGTCTCCAGCGCTTTGCGGGCGTCCGCGTCCGCAAAAAGGTAGTAGCGATGCGACGTATCAGTCTTGGGGTTCGAAGGCTCGGCCCAGCTTCGTGGTCCTCGCCCCACTGCACGGAGCGCCACGACGCGCGCACGAGTGCCGATCGTGGCGAGGAGCTGCGGGTAGGCGTCACCCTCCAGCCCAGCGCACCGCGCCTTCTCGCGTGGCGGCGTTAGGCAGTCTCTCCACCGCGAGGGCTCCATGGCATCGATCCTCTCCCTCCTCCTCGCCTGCACCGGCGAGCCCTCCACACCTGAAGACACCGCGTTGCTGACGGAGACGGACACGGACCCTCCGGACGAGGACGACACCGGCGACACCGCCGAACCGACCCCCATGGCGTCGCTCACCGGCACCCTGACGGACGCGGACGGCGCCCCGACCGAGGGCGTGCGCGTCAACGTCTGCCGGGTGCTCTGCAAGACGGTCCAAACCGACGCGGGGGGCGCCTGGGGCTTCGCGGCCATCGAGGCCTGGACGGCGATGTTCTACGTGACCCCCGCCGCAAGCACGGGGTTCGCCACCCCGATGGGAGTCCTCACGCTCGCCGAGGATGAGGAGCGCGTGCTCGACGTCGTCCTCGACACCTTCGACCCCCCGCGGCCCCTGCCCAGCAGCGCGAGTGAGGTCGAGGTGTCAGACGGCCTTTTCCTCACGCTGGGCGCCGACATCCTCGAGCCGGCCCCGCTCACGGACCTGCCGTCGGAGGTCGCGGCCGTCCGGGTGCCGACGGCGCACCGCCTGCCCGTGGAGCTCGACGGCGAGCTGCTCGACACCTGGTATCTGAGCCCCTGGGAGGCGACCTCGGAGAGCGGCGTCGGCGTCCGCCTCGCCAACACTTGGGGGCTGGCTCCCGGCGACCGGGCGCGAGTCTGGGCCGCATCGGAGCCGACCACCTACGCGTGGCTCGACGCGGGCGAGCTGGTCGTGACGGAGGACGGGCTCATGCTCGAGGGGGACGTGGCCCTGCCGATCCTCACCACCCTGGCGCTCGTTCGGGAGTGATCGGGCCCCCACAAAAGACGGCGAACTGCCCTGTTCTGCTCGCGCCGATCGTGGCAAGATTAGGGGCACATCGGAGGGCGGATGAGCCTCTTCATCCTCTCGGGCCTGCTCGCGGGGTGCGTAGCGGAGGTCGAAATCAACCTCGATCCCGACGCCGACGGTCTTACCGACGCCGAGGAGACCGAGATCGGAACCGACCTTGTCGTCGCCGACAGTGATGGCGACGGCTTCGACGACGGCGCCGAGGTCGAGCAGCACACCGATCCACTGGACGAGCTCGACAAGCCCTACGACCTGTGCAGGGACGACATCTCCGGCACGGGGGGCGCGGTGGGCGACATTGCCCAGGACTTCGAGCTGCGCAACCAATGGGACGGCACCACGCGCCTCTACAACTACTGCGAGCGCGTCGCGCTGCTGATCTTCGCCGGCATGTGGTGAGGCGCCTGCCAGAGCGAGGCGGTCGGCCTCGAAGAGAAGTACCAGACGTATCGGGAGGACGGCTTCGTGGTGCTCACGCTCCTGGGTGAGGACGTGAACTCGGAGACCGTGGACCTGGAGGACCAGCAGACGTGGGCCGACACCTACGGGCTCACGACTCCCGTGCTCGCCGACGACGGGTACCCCACCATGTGGGCGATGGGAGGGACCGGGGGGCTTCCGTTCATGGCCCTCGTGGCCCGGGGGGGAGAGATCCTGGCTGCCGGGAACGCCGTCGCGGACGCAGAGGTCGAGGCTGCGCTGGAGGATTGACCGCGCCGTTCCGGCTCGGTCGCCCCTACTTGCACGCCGCCTCCCACGCCTCCGAGGCGGCCGCCATCGTGGTCGGCTCCGCGTAGGTGACGACTCCGGCGTTCACGAGCGGGTCGAGCACCTCCGAGAGCATCCGCTCGTAGTGTTCGAGGTCAGCCGCGAGCGCACCGCTCGAGACATAGGCGGCCTGCGCGTCGTCCTCCTGCGGGAGGAAATTGTCGACGTGGAGCACGAAGTACCACGTGTTCACGAACCCATCGCGGCTGTTCTCGCGGACCTGGGAGACGACGCGCGCGACGAACTCGGGGACGCGCGCGTGCTCCACCTCCCGGACCGGCGAGCCGGGCAGGTACGTGAGCGGCCCCGCGTCATCGTGGAGGACGAAGGACGCCGGATCCGCGGCGCTTTCGGCTGGCCGCCAGGGCTGCGCGTACGCGCCACCGAGGGACTCCTGCGTCTGGGGGTCCTTGTAGGCGCTGAGGCTCCGCACGCCGAGGCCCTCGGCGCGCGCCCAGGCTCCGGTGGAGAAGCCGCCGTTCATGTCGGTCACCTCCAGGCCGGCGCTCTGGAACGCCCCTCGAGCACGTCGGATGGCGTCCGCCACATCCGTGGGCTCTCCCTCCTCCTCGCCGTGCACGTGAATCGAGTAGGACACGTCTTCCGCGGCCCGCGTCGCGAGCCACCCGGGCTCCCAGGCCTCCGCGCCGCTCACGAAGGTGACGTCCGGCTGGAGCCCGAGGCGCCCTCCGTGCGCGGCCAGCGTCGCCGCGAGCCCCTCGATCAGGCGCGCGCGGACGGACCAGCGGTCCTCCTCCACGAGGAAGCGCCCGTCCGCCTCGACGTGGATCAAGAACCCGAGCAGCAGTGGCACCTCGGCGTCGGTGTCCACCGCCGCCCAGGTCTCCGCCGTCACGGCGAGCTCGTCGAGCCCGGCAGCGCCGGTTGCTTCGAACACGACCGCGCCATCGTCACCGGTGCCGTCGGGGGAGAAGGTGAGGTCGATCTCGGTGGTCCCGTCGACGTCCTGCGACGCGATCTCCCGCCAGCTTCCGTCCTCGCCCCGTTGGCGGACGGCGATCCGGGCGGCGCCATCCGACCAGGCACGCGCCGTGAGCCGGTGCGCCCCGCCCCGATTCAGCCTCATCGATGCCGAGGCCTGCCCCGTCGTCAAGAGCAGGCACGGCGGGCCGGAACACGCCTCGTCCGCTACCAGGGCGATCGGCGTGCCCTCGTCGTCCTCCCAGACGGCGCTGGCTTCGTCCAGACGTGTCTCCTCCGTGATCACGGGCTCCCAACGCGTCGCCCGGGGCGAGCCGCAGGGGGGCAGGACCGAGCGATCACAGCCGAGGAGAGCGAGGAGGAACAGGAGTGCTCCGGGCGGTCACCATGCTCTACGCCGGCAACCGTGCTCCCGCTGCTGTGCCTAAGTTGGAAACATGTGGCTCATCCCCTTGGTCCATGCGCAGGAGGTAGAGGTCTGCCGCGAATACGGCAGCACCAGCGCTCCGATCGTCGTCACAGGCATGCCGGACATCCAGTCCTCGGGTGTCGCGGCCTCGCGGGCCCAGGCGGGTCGCTTCATCACCCATGACGACGCGGGGGGCGATGCCCAGCTTCACGTGTTCGAGCGCACCGGCGACGGGGCCCGATACGTGGGAGCCCAGACCGTGCTGGGCGCCACCAACACGGACTGGGAGGACGTCGCCTCCGGGCCGTGTCCCGCGTCCATCGAAGCGGACGCCTGCCTGTGGATCGGCGACATCGGGGATAACGACAAGACGCGTGCGTCCATCGACGTATGGGTCCTGGCCGACACCACGCTGGCGGGCGGGGAGACGGCTCACTGCCGACTCACCTACCCGGACGGGGAGCGGTTCGACGCGGAGGCGATGTTCGTCTCGCCGGACGGCGCGATTGGGGTGGTCACCAAGGAGAAGGACGGCGACGCCAAGATTTTCCGCCTGGACAATCCGACGTGCAACGGTGACGCCGTCCAGGTCATGAAGCTCGAGGCGGAGTTCTTCCCCGGTGAGGAGATCACCGGCGCGGCGATGAACGCCGACGGCACCGCCGTCGTGATTCGCAGCGGCGAAGCGGCGTGGTTGTGGAGCGGGTGCGAGATCGACTGGAGCGCGCCGCCCACGGTGGTGGACCTCGGATCACAGCCCCAGGGCGAGGCGATCACGTTTCTCGCGGACGGCACCCTCGTTTCGACTTCGGAGGGGGAACCGCTGCAGGTGTGGGAGACGCCGTGCGCCGTGGCGGCGGTGCCGGAGTGTCCGGCCTGTGGGTGCCGGGGCTCGGGCGCCTGGTTTCTCGTCCTCGTCCCGCTGCTGGGTCGCCGTTGGACTACGGGCGGGTGTCGGCCAGGCGCTCGATCCACGGATCGGTGAACCCGGGCTCGGCCAGGAACGTCTCGTCCGTGAGGCTCTGGAAGTCCAGCGCCTCGATGGAGCCGCCCGCCGTCTCCATCCCCTTCGCCGCCACCGTGGACGGCGCGCGACCCGTCTGCGGCCAGACCGACGACGGCTCCGGAACGCCACACGCGACGAGCAGCAGGAGGGACAGTATGAGGCTCTTGGGACGATGCCGCGCATCTCACCGGGGACACGGTTGTTGACGATGGTTTGCGCGCCTCCCCTTTCTCGAATATGCCCGCCGCAGTGCGCCGCCTCCTCCGCCTCTTGGTTGCTCTCTTCGTCCTCGTCGGGCTGATGCCCGGCGGCGCGGAGATCTTCGAGAACATGGAGCACCTGATCCACGACGGGCACCTCGCCCACGTCGAGGACCACCTCGAGGAGGAGCAGCACGGCGCCGCGAGCGACGAGCACGGCTGCTCGCCGATGATGCACACGTGCGGTTGCCACGCGTCGCTCTCCGCGCTTCCGGGGATGGACGCATTGGCGCTCGCGCCCCCGCGCTCCGACGAGGCTCCGAGCCCCGTCGCCCTGGACGATCGCCCACTCGCCCGCGCGACCGCGCCGCCCACGCCGCCTCCCAACGTCTGACCCCGGTCCGGAACCCAAGGTCCGCGACGTCGCCTGACGTCCGCGATGTTCCTCCCCTTCCGTTCGAGGTCATCTCGTGCCCCATACCCGTCCGCGCGGCGCCGCCGTCGCGCTCCTCCTCCTGTTCGCGGGGGCGGCTTCCGCTGCGCCCCTCTCCCCTGACGACGCGGTCCGTGCCGCTCTCCAACACGACCCCACGCTCGGGCGCGCCGAGGCCGACCTGCTCGCCGCCAAGGGCGCGTTGCGGGCCTCCAGCGGCCCTCGCCAGAACCCACACGTCGAGGCACGGGCCGCGGGCTCCTACCTCGAACTCGAAGCGGTCCAGTCGCTCTCCCTCACCGGTGAAGGCATCGCCGCGTCTCGGAGCGCGCGCGCCGAGCGAGACGCCGCCGAGCTCAGCCTGGGACGCACTCGTCTCGAGACGGCAGCGCGTGCGCGGCTGGCGTGGGCGGACGCCGCGGTAGCTGCCGGTCGCGCTCGGCTCTCGTCGCAGGCACTCGAGCTCGCCACGAGGCTCCGGGAGGCGACCGAGGCGCGCGTCGCGGCGGGGGAGGCCGCGATTCTCGACCTTCGCCTCGCGCACCTGGAGGAGGCACAGGCAGCGGCTGCGCACCTCGACGCGCGGGCCCAGGAGTCGGATGCGCTGCGCACGCTGGCGCAAGTCACCGGGCTCGCCCCCGGCGATGTGGACGCGGAAGGCGACCCGCTCGACGCATCCCCCGCGGTGTCGCCCTCCGAGCAAGCGCAAGCGGCCGGCAGCCGATCCGACGTGGCTGCGGCCGATCGGCGGGTCGATGCGGCGCGCGCCGCCGTGGGGCGCGAGCGGGCCGCCGTGTTCCCGGCAGTGGAGCTCGGCGCTTTCTACGAGCGGGACGGGGACTTCACGCAGGTCGGGCCAATCGTGGGCGTGGAGGTGCCGCTCTGGCAGCAGAACCAGGGCGGGGTCTCCTCGGCGCGCGCCGAGCTGCTCGTGGCCGAGCGGGAAGCCGAGGCGCTTCGCGCCCGCGCGGCCGCCGAGCGGATCACGAGCGCGCGGAGCCTGGCCGAGATGGACCGGACGAGCGTGGTCCTCGGACAGGGCCTCGCTGACGAGGCGACCGAAGCCCTGGCCAGCATCGAAGCTGGCTACCGCGCAGGTGAGCTCGATCTGCTCCAGACGGTGCTTCTTCGTGGGGAGGTCGTGAACGGCCTCGACGCCATCTTGAACGCACGCGGGGCCATCGCCGCCGCGCGCATCGACTACCTGCTTGCTTCCGAGAACGGCTCGTTGATCCCTGGGGGTGCGGAATGAGGGTTCTCGCAATCATCACTTCTCTCGCGCTGATCGTGGCCTGCTCCGGGGGCGGCGGGGAACCGGCCCACGAGGAGGGGGAACACGACGAGAAGGGCCACGACGAGAAGGGCCACGACGAGAAGGGCCACGACGAGAAGGGCCACGCGGACGAAGGGCACGGGGAGCCCGGTCACCAGGAGGGAGCGGAGGGTGAGGAGGGTGAGGAGCACGAAGAGTCCGTCACGCTCTCGCCCGAGGCCCTCACCGTCGCCGCGCTGCGTGTCGAGCCCGCCTCCTCCCGTTCCTCGTCGGGCTCGTTCGCGACGAGCGCCCGCATCACGCTCGACCCCCGGCGGGAGGCGCAAATCAGCGCCGCCACGGCGGGACAGGTGGACCGGATCCTCGTCCGAGCCGGAGAAACCGTGCGGGACGGCCAGACTCTCGCGACGGTGGTCTCCGCTGAGCTCGGCGAAACCGTCGCCGCGTTCCACACGACGCGCGCCCGACGCGAGGCCGCGTCCGCCCGTGCCGACCGCCTCCGCGGGCTCGAGGGCCAGGGCGTGTCGTCCAGGTCTGCCGTCGCAGAGGCCGACGCGGAGCTGAAGGTAGCCGCCGCCGAGTTCGAAGCCGCGGAGGAGCGGCTCCGGGTGCTCGGCGTGCGTCCCGAGGCGAACGCGAGCGGGCACTACCCCTCCCAGTTCCCCGTGCGCTCGCCGATCGCCGGGGAGGTCCTGGCCGCCGACGCCCGCGTGGGCCAGTCCGTGGAGCCGGGAGCCCCCCTGTTCCACGTGGGGAACCTGGACGAGGTCTGGCTGGTGCTCGACGTGTACGAGCGCGACTTGGGAAAGGTGTCCAAAGGGCAAGAGGTCCGTTTCGCGGTCGACGCCTGGCCTCAAGAGGTGTTCACCGGCACCGTCGACTGGGTGGGGGCCACGGTCCAACCTTCCAGCCGCACGGTCGAGCTGCGCGTCGTGGTCGCAAACCCCGAGCGTCGTTTGAAGCCGGGAATGTTCGCCCGCGCGGACCTGGGGCTCGCGCCTCATGGGAACGGGGAGACGCTCGTGGTCGTGCCCGCGGAAGCCGTCCAGGAATTCGAGGGCCGGAGCGTCGTGTTCGTCCAGTCGGCGCCCAACACCTTCGCGGCGCGCACGGTGCGCATCGCCGAGCGGCACGGGAGCGACGTCCACCTCGCGGAGGGCGTCGCCGCGGGCGAGCCCGTCGTCATGGAGGGAGCCTTCACCCTGAAGAGCGAGCTCGCGAAGAGCGAATTGGGGGAAGGCCATGCCCACTAACGACATGAAAACCGACGACCTGTTGGGCGGCGGCGGTCCGAACTTCATCGACCGAATCATCGCCGCTTCGATCCGCGACCGGCTCCTCGTCCTGATCGGCGTCGTGCTCTTGATCGCGGCAGGCGTGCGCAGCGCCCTCTCGCTCCCGATCGACGCCGTCCCCGACGTCACGAACGTGCAGGTCCAGATCCTTACCAACTCGCCGGGGCTCGGCCCGGAAGAGATCGAGCGGTTCATCACCACGCCAGTGGAGGCGTCGATGGGCGGTGTCCCCGACGTGGTCGAGCTGCGCTCGCTCTCCCGCTTCGGCCTCTCCGTCGTCACGGTCGTGTTCGAAGAAGGCACGGACATCTGGTGGGCCCGGCAGGCCATCGGGGAGCGCCTCGTCGAGGCGCGGGAGGCCATCCCGGAGGGCTACGGCGAGCCGGAGATGGGGCCGATCTCGTCGGGCCTCGGCGAGATCTACCAGTTTGAAGTACGGGGGGAGGTGCGCGGGGAACCGCTTTCGGCCATGGAGCTCCGCGACATCCTCGACTGGCAGATCGCGCCGCGTCTCCGAGGCGTCCCGGGCGTCGTCGAGGTCAACTCCTTCGGCGGCCAGCTCCGGACCTACGAGGTGAGCATCCGCCCGGACGCGCTCGCGGCGCACGGGCTCGTGCTCGCGGACCTTTACGAGGCTCTCGAGCGCAACAACGCGGCCGCGGGCGGCGGCTACCTCCAGAAGGGCCGTGAACAAGTGCTCGTCCGCGGGGAGGCGCTCCTCGGCTCGTTGGAGGACATCGCCGCGGTGGTCGTCGACACCACCGACGAGGGCACGCCGATCACGATCGGCGCGCTCGGCGAGGTCCGGTTCGCTCCGATGATCCGGCAGGGCGCCGTCACGCGCGACGGGCGCGGAGAGGCGGTCACCGGCATCGTCATGATGCTCCTGGGCGAGAATTCCCGGACGGTGGTGGAGCGGGTCAAGGAGCGGATGGCGGAGATCGAGCCGACGCTCCCCGAGGGCGTGACGGTCGAGGTCTTCTACGACCGCGCGGACCTCATCAAGCGCACGATCGGCACGGTCGAGAAGAACCTCGTCGAAGGCGGGCTGCTCGTGGTCGGGGTGCTCCTCCTCACCCTGGGGAACCTGCGCGGCGGCCTCATCGTCGCGACCGCGATCCCGCTCTCGATGCTCTTCGCGTTCATCGGCATGCGGGCGGCGGGCGTGTCCGGCAACCTGATGTCGCTCGGCGCGATCGACTTCGGGCTCCTGGTGGACGGGTCCGTCGTCATGATCGAGAACATCGTCCGCGTCGTGGGGCACCGCCGGAAGCAGGGGCTCCCCGTCGATCGCGGCACGGTGCTCGAGGCCGCCCGCGAGGTGGGCCGCCCCATCGTCTTCGCGGTGGGGATCATCATCCTCGTGTACCTGCCGCTGCTGACGCTCACGGGCATCGAGGGGAAGATGTTCCGGCCCATGGCCCTCACCGTGGTGTTCGCGCTCCTCGGCTCGCTGGTGCTGGCGCTCACCCTGATGCCGGTCCTCGCGACCTTCTTCCTGCTGAAGGCCGAGGAGAAGGAGACCTGGCTACTCCGCGCGGTCCACACCGTCTACGTGCCCCTTCTCGGGAAGGCCATGTACTGGCGGCGGATTACCGTCGCGGCCGCGGTGGCGGTGTTCGCGGTGAGCCTCTGCATCATCCCGTTCCTGGGCGCGGAGTTCGTGCCCCGCCTCGACGAGGGCGCGATCGCCCTGCAGATCGCGCGGCTGCCCTCCGTGTCCCTGGAGGAGTCGATCCGTCAGGCTGGAGAGGCCGAGCGGGTCATCCTCGCGGCGTATCCGGACGAGGTGGCGACGGTCATCTCGAAGACCGGGCGCGCGGAGATCGCCACGGATCCGATGGGGGTCGACTTCTCCGACGTGTTCGTGATGCTCAAGCCGATCGACGGCTGGACCAGGGTGGGGGACAAGGCGGAGCTGGTCGAGGGCCTCCAGGAGCTCCTCGCCACGTCGGTGCCCGGCGCGAACTTCTCGTTCTCCCAGCCCATCGAGCTGCGGGTCAACGAGCTGATCGAGGGCGTCCGTTCGGACGTCGCCGTCCAGATCTACGGGGACGACACCGCCGAACTTCTCCGGGTGGGCAACGAGGCGGCTGCGGTGCTCCGGACGGTACCGGGCGCCGAGGACGTGAAGGTGGAGCAGGTCTCCGGGCTCCCGGTGCTGCGGATCGTGGCCGACCGGCCGGCGCTCGCCCGCCTCGGGATGGACGGCACCGCGGTGCTCGACGCCGTCGAGGCGATCGGCGGGCGGCCCGTCGGCGTGGTGGTGGACGGGCCGCGTCGATTCGACATCCAGGTCCGTTTCGCCGAGGAGGTCCGCGCTAATATCGACCGCGTCGGTGAGATCGTGGTCGGCGATCCGGGCGGGGTGCGGGTACCGTTGAAGCAGGTGGCGACGCTCACGGAGGAGCCCGGGCCCGCCCAGGTGAGCCACGAGAACCTCCGGCGCAAGCTCACGGTCGAGCTCAACGTCCGGGGTCGGGACATCGCGAGCTTCGTAGCGGAGGCGCAAGGGAGGATGGACACGGAGGTAGAGGTTCCAGCCGGCTACGAGATCGCGTGGGGAGGCCAGTTCGAGAACCTCAAGGAGGCCTCGGCCCGCTTGGCCGTGGTCGTGCCGCTCGTGCTCCTGCTGATTTTCGTGCTGCTCCAGGCCGCGTTCGGCTCGGTGCGGCTCGCCGCGCTCGTCTACGCCAATGTCCCCCTCGCAATCAGCGGCGGGGTGTTCGCGCTCGCCCTACGGGGTCTCCCGTTCTCGATCTCCGCGGGCGTCGGCTTCATCGCGCTGTTCGGCATCGCCGTGATGAACGGCGTCGTGCTCGTCACCTACATCCGGAAGCTCCACGAGGAGGGCGGGGCCACGGCGGCGGAGGCGGCCCGGGCCGGGGCCGAGGTTCGGCTTCGACCGGTCCTGATGACCGCGCTGGTAGCGGCGCTCGGGTTCCTCCCCATGGCGTTGGCAACCTCGGCGGGAGCTGAGGTCCAGCGTCCGCTCGCCACGGTCGTGATCGGCGGCCTGGTCACGAGCACGTTCCTGACGCTGATCGTGCTCCCGGCGCTGTACGCTTGGTGGATGAGGAGGGACGATGCTGCTCAGGTCGCTTGAGCTGCTGTGGCTGGTGGGGTGCGCGGGCCCCGGCACAGACGAGGCCCGCGGCGACACCGCGGACACGGGGGCGTCGGACACCGAGGTCACCGACTCCGGGGAAGACACGGATGTTCTCCCCGAGGGGGACCTGCCGCTCGCCGATGCCTACGCCACCGTCCTCGGTTGGGAGAGCAGCGCCACCGGCACCACCGTCGCGATGACGCCCGGCGCGGCGGTGGTCTCCGCACCGTTCGGCGGAAGTACGTGTACGTTCGCGCTTCCCATCGAGCCGGGCGCACACCCGCTCGGGACGGGGGCATGCCTCGAGCAGGAGGCAGACCTCGACTACGCGGGCTGGTCCCTCGACGCCACGGGCGACGCGAACGGGGACGGCGTCGCGGACCTGCTCCTGGGGGCGGTCGGGAGCGACGAGCTCGGGCCGGACGCGGGCAAGGTCTACCTGGTGTACGGGCCGCTGGCGGACGCATCAGGCTCGCTGTCGACCGCGCCGGTTTCGTGGCTCGGCGAGGCGAGGCTCGACTACGCCGGCAGCGGCGTGGCCTTCTCGGACGTGGACGGGGACGGAGACCACGACGTGCTCGTCGGGGCGCAGGCGAACGCGGGGGGCGGGACGGGCGCGGGCCGCGTGTATCTGTTCCGCACACCTGTCGAGGCCGGCGCCTACGGCCTCGGCGAGGCGGACGTGACCATCACCGGCCTCGGCCCCGCCGCCGTCGCCCCGCCGCACGGCGCCCCGTCGGTGGGTGACGGCGCCGGTAGCGTCCTGGCCGGGGCCGGGGACTTCGACGGCGACGGCTTGGGAGACGTGCTGATCGGCGCCAACGGCGCGGACGACCTCGCGGCCGACGGGGGCGCCGCCGCGTTGTTCCTCGGGCCGGTCGGCGACGGGGACCACTCGTTCCGCGACGCCGATCGCTTGTGGCTCGGGAGCACGGATGGGCTCTACGTCGGCGACTCGGTCGCCCGCGCGGGCGACGTCGACGGAGACGGGTACGGCGACCTCATCATCGGCGGGGACTCGCAGGGGCCGGGCACGGTCTGGCTCGTGCACGGTCCCGGCGAAGCGGGACCAATCGACGTCGCCTCGGCCGAGACGAGCTTCGTCGGAGAGGTAGCCGGCAACCTGGCCGGGGCCTACACCGCCCCCGTTGGCGATGTCGACGGGGACGGCTGGGCGGACCTCCTCATCGGCGCCTACGGGGTCGATTTGGCGGAGTACAACGAGGGCGCCGCGTACCTGGTGCACGGCCCGTTCTCTGCCGGGACGACTGCGCTCGCCGACTCCGCCACGCGCTGGGTCGGACCCTCCGACGGCGCGGTCGCCGGGAGCGCGGTGGCCGGCGGCGCGGACGCCGACGGAGACGGCCTCCCGGATCTCCTCATAGGGGCCCGGTACAGCGGCACCGGCGGGGACTACGCCGGCGAGGCGTACCTGGTGGTGCCGTGACGCCGCTACCCCACCGCCGTCACGGTGATCGACGCGACCACAGCGGGATCGAGCTGGTCCCCGTCTTCGTGGACCAGCGAGGCCTCGAGTGTGTGCTCCCCGGCCGTGTCGAGCGTGAAGGTGAAGTTCGTGGAGCCGGAAACGCCCTGCTCTGTCCCGTCAACCGCGAAGGCAATCCAGCCGAGCTGGATCTCCTCGTCCCCGTGCTTCGACGGATCCACCAGGGTGAAGTCCTCGACCACCACCGACGCGCCGTTCTCGCCGAGCGCCAGCTCCGCTCCATCGGCCGGCGATTGGAACGTAATCGACGGGCTTCCCGTCTCTTCCTCTTCCTCGCCCGTACATGCAAGCAACCAGATCAGCATCCTCGACTCCTCCGAGACGCATGAGCTTACTCCCTCCTCAAACGCATGTCCGCCCGGTCCCCTGTCCCCTGAGGTCCACATGCTCGTTCTCCTGCTCGCACTCGGCTGCACCGGCGGCGACGACACCGCTACGCCGACGGACCCTTCCATCGTGCTCGTGCAGCCCGCCGAGGGCTCCGTCGTCTGCGGAACTCCGCTTGATGTCGTGACCGAGGTCGTCGGCATCGAGCTCGTGCAGCCCTATGAAGATCCGGCGGATGCTCTGCCTGGGACGGGACACGTGGATGTCTCGCTCAACGGGCAGGATGCGGCGATGGGAGGCGAAGAGGCGCTGCAGATCGAAGGGGTCGAGGACGGCGAATACCAGCTCAAGGTCGAGCTCTCCAACGCCGACCACACGCCTGTCGAACCCTACGCGGGCGACCTCGTCTACATCACCGTGTTAGCCGACGCGTGCGGAGCCGCACGATGATCGCGGTGCTCCTCCTGGCGTGCGCCCAGAGCGGCGATACCGGTGACAGCGAGGTCCCCGAGGCCGCGTGCACAGCCTCCGGCACGGGCTACGCCATCCCGTCGTGGACCGACCCTTCCCCGGTCGAGGCCGGCGATGAGGTCGAGTACTGGCTGACCATCGAGGACGACGCGGGCTGCGCGATCGAGGACGTCCAGCAGGCCCACGAGCGCATGGTGCACACGATGCTCATCTCGCGTGACCTGTCCTCGTTCCAGCACCTGCACCACGAGGACTACTACGCCCTCACCGCGGAGGACCTCCGCTCCGGCACGTTCCACTTCCCGGTCACGTTCCCGCTCGCCGGGGACTACCTCGCCCTTTATGATTTCGCGCACGAGAACGAGTACCAGTACCTGACGACGTGGCTCACGGTCGGGGGTGCCCCGGCGCAGATGGAGGCGCCGGTCCTGGACCCCTCGATCGTCCGTGAGGTCGAGGGGATGCGGGTCGAACTGCGGTGGGACGTCGAACCTTACGCGGGGTACGAGGCGTCCTTCACGGTGACCATCACGGAGGATGGCCAAGACGTCACCGACCTCGCCCAGTACCTCGGCGCTGACGGACACGCGGCGTTCGTCAGCCACGACCTTGGATTCGCGACGCACACCCACGCGTGGTTTCCGGGCATGGGCGACATGGCACCCGGAATGGAGATGCCTCACCTCTACTCCGGTCCCGAGCTCCCATTCCACTACGTCTTCCCGAGCCCGGGACAGTACAGGATGTGGGTGCAGTTCGCGCGCGCAGCCGACCCCGAGCGTCCGTTCACGGTGCCGTTCGATTTCGAGGTCGCCCCGTGATCCTGCGGGCGATCGCCACCGCGGAGGTACTTGGCTGTCCTTGGCTCGGTATCGTCTTTGTGCTCGCGAACCGGCGGCACCGGTCACGCGTGCATCTCTCCCATCCTCTCGCTTCTACCAACCCTTGACAGCCACTCGCCGCCCTACCGGCCACCCTTGCCCCCCGGAGAACTCCAGATGTTGTTGATCTTCCTCGCCTGCACCGGCTCCGAGAAGCCCGAAGACACGGCGCCCACCGAGACCTCGCCTATCGGCGTCGGCGACGGCTCGCCCGAGTCGGTCGGTTGGACCAGCATCCTCGACGGCAACGACGACCTGACGGACCCGCGGGACCTCGGCTTCGACGAGGACGGCCGTTTGTGGGTGGCCAACCGGGAGGATGACGCGACGTTCACCATCAACGCTCCGGGGACCGACGCCCAGGAGAACGAACGCCGCGTCGACCCGTACGCCATGCACTTCATGGAGGAGACGGCCGCCTTCTCGTTCGACGGAAACGGGCAGTTCGGATCGTGCGGCGAGAGCCGGAACACCTACAACGGACAAAGCACTCCCAACGACTACTCGGGCCCGGTCCTCTGGACGACCAACCTCGACATCTTCGCGAACGTCGACCCCATCGGCCTGGGCTCGCACCTGGACATGCTCCACGAGTCCCCCAACTGTGTGGGTATCGCCTGGGAGTCCGACAACATCTATTGGGTGTTCGACGGCCGGAACAGCAACATCGTCCGCTACGACTTCCAGGGTGACCACGGCCCCGGGATGGACGACCACTCCGACGGCATCGTCCGCCGCCTCACCGAGGTCGAGGTGTCGTTCGAGCGGGACGCGCCCGGCCACATGGTCATCGACCACGACACCGGGTTGCTCTACGTCGCGGACACCGGCAACGGGCGCGTGCTCTGGATCGACACCGCGTCCGGGGACGAAGGCGGTCGCCTGGACGCCAGCGATCCGGGCGTCAAGCACCGGGAGTGGGACGGCGCGGACTGGGGCGTCCTCGTCGAGGGCCTCGACAAGCCCGGTGGGATTGCCTTGGGCGACGGCCGGCTCTTCGTCGGGGAATGGGGCACCGGAGTGATCTTCGAGTTCGATCTCGATGGCACGGAAATCCGGAGTCTCGACACCGGATTCGGTGCGGAGGCCCTGCACGGCATCGAGCTCGGTCCCGACGGGCAGCTCTGGGTGGTGGACAACGGCGCGGCGGCGGTGTTCCGGATCGACCCGTAAAGCTGGGGGCTCCTGCTACTCGACCTCGAGCCAGGCACTCATCTGGTGGTTGTGGCTCTCGACGTGGCAGTGCACGTTCCACGTCCCGGGATTGTCGAGCTCGTCCACCACGAACCCGTACGCGGTGCCGGGGCCGACGGTCACGCTGTCGGTCGTGAGGCCCGTGCCCGGGTCCTTCCACGTGTACCCGTGCAGGTGGAAGGTGTGGAACTCACTCCCGAAGGACACCACGTTGACGCGCAGGCTGCCGCCGAGCGGGGCCTGTGACATGGCGGACTCATGGGTCTCCGTGTTCAGCCACCCCTCCCCGCTGACGCTCTGAACCACCATCGTGTGGTTGTGGCTGCCCATCGTGCTACCGGCCGTGCCGCCAGAAGCCGTGTCGCTGCCGCCGTGGGTCCCCGAACGCAGGCCAACGACATCCGGGAGATCGTAGGCCTCTTCTTCCTCGTCCGCGGTGACGACGATGTCCGCGGCGCTGGCGCACGCCGTACCTGGGGGGCTCGGCGGCGCCTCTCCAGCCGACGACGAGCTTCGGGTAGTCGCAACGCTCGTGCCGCCAGCCGGAACCGCGGTTGCCGCCGCCGTCTTCGTGCCGGAGCGCGGCGCTTCCTCGATCGGGACGGCCGTGCCGGACGTGGCCTCCGTCCATGGCTCGTAGGCCGCCATCAGCAGGTAGGTCACCATGTTGTCCGGCGCGGGTTCGCGCGGGTCGAGCACGACGATCGCACCCAGAATGCCGGCCTCTGCCTGGTACTCGTACATGTTCGCGTCCATCTGGTGCGAGTGGTACAGGAAGTTTCCCACCCCCTCGGTTGCGTACCATGTGTAGGTGACGCTCTCCCCAGGGGCGGCCACCCGGCTCACGCCGTTGTTGTCCTCGTCGTACCTCAGGCCATGACCGTGCAGGCCCATGTCCTCGCCAGTCTCGTTGTAGAGCGTGATCTCGATGGTGTCACCCAGGTTGACCGCCAGCGTCGGGAGACCGAACTGGCCGTCCACGAAATAGCCGTGCAGTGTGCCCGCGCCGGTCCCGTCCATCGCGACGAGGTCAAAGCTGCCGTAGGTGGCGGTGACCTGGAACCGGCGCACGGGGGCGTCAGGCGCACAAGACATCAGGGCGAGGAGCAGGATGGACATGCCCCGGAGATTACCATATGATTCAGGCGTGATGCGCCTGACTCTGCCGTTGCTCGCCCTCCTCGCCTGTAACTCCGCCTGTGACTCCGGAAAGGTGCCCGACGATTTCAGGTGGACCGAGGGCGACTTCGCCTGTACGGTCGACGTGCCGGACGCGCCCGACGTGGACGGCGCGGACTGGGTGGCCTCCTCCCCGCCCACGAGCGGCGACATCATCATCCTGGGCACGTCTCCAGCAGCGCCAGATCGTGTCTACGCGGGCTCGGGGCAGAATGGGATCTTCCGATCGGAGGACCAGGGTTTTTCCTGGACCGACGTGTCGGGACACGTTGCCCATATCTACGGGCAATTCGCCGTTTCTCGCGGCGATGCCGACTGCCTCGCTTACGCGACGGGGCAGGGTTTCGTCAGCGCCAACGGGGGAGACACCTGGCAGGTCATCAACCTCGTGAGCGACGAACCGCAAGGCATACAGGGCCTCGCGTTCCTGGAGCAACGCCTCTACGTCGCCACGGCAGAAGGGAACGTGTACACGGCTGAAGACTGCGAGGGATCGGCCACGTGGTTGGCGAGGATTCCACTCGAGCCTTCGACCGTATCGCCGTCCACCACCTCCAGCCACGGACAGATCTCTTCTCTGATGTGGCTCGCCTCCACCGACACCACACTCTACGCCATGTTCCGCAGCGGGCAGCTCTCCGCCTCGAACGATGGAGGAAGGAACTGGGTGACGCTCGCCACCGACAGTACGTGGATGAACGTGACGTTGCGGGCCGACGAGGCCTACCTGTGGGTGGTACGGCAGAACGCTGACAACACCTTTGACGTACAGCGCCGCACCAGCGGGGTGGGCGGCTCCGAGTCGTTCGAGACCGTCGCGACCCTGCCGGGCACGGCGTCGGGCGGCTTCCTGACCGAAGGGGGTGAGTACCTCGTCAGTAGCTCCACCGGGATCTGGAGCTCTGATCAAGAAGAAATCGGGGCCGACCTGCAGGATGATGGGCGCGGGCTCTACTCGGTGGGACGCGTCGGCACCACGCTTCTCGCCGGCTACCGGGGTGGTGTGTCGGTATCCCCGGACGATGGGGCGAGCTGGGGATGGACGAGCGAGGAGATGGTCGACCTCGACATCTCGAACGCGATGGTCCATCCGGTCTGTCCCAACGTGGTGTTCGCAGGCACCCAGTGCAAGAGCGGCTTGTTCCGGTCCGAGGACTGGGGGATGACTTGGACGCGGGCCTCGCAGGACATGCATTACACCATGGGCGTGGCGCTGTCTGCCAAAGAGCCAGGGGAGATCTGGAGCGTCACCGACGACGAGCTCCTGCGCTCGTTGGACTACGGTGACACCTGGACGTACATGTACCCCAAGGGATACGGCGTGGCGGGGGCCCACTACCACGGGCTGGGCGTGTCACCCCATCGGCCATCCACCGTATTGGTGGGTTCGGTCGGGTCGGGCGAATACTCGGATGACACCGCGCGGGTGTACCGCACGGACAACCGTGGCGCGACGTGGACCACCTCGTCCACGGGGCTACCCGCGAGCACCGAGTCCTTCCACGTGATCCACTTCTCCGAGCTCGTCCCCGGCGCTGTTCTTCTCGGCACCTACCGCGCCGGCGGTGGGGTCAGCCACGCCGGAGAGGGCTCGGGCATCGGGGTGTTCCGTTCGCTGGACTTCGGCAAGACCTGGGCCCATCTCAGCTCGACGACCGCGATCTCCTTCTCTCACCTCGCCGAGTGCGACGAACGCATCTATGCGGCGACGGAGCAGGGCGTCCTCGTGACCGACGATCTCGGGGACACCTGGGCCACGCTCCTTCCCGCGGCACTGGACAGCGAGGTGCTGAACGTCGCATGCGCGGGCGACCGCGTGATCGCGGTGGACCCCGCGGCTGGGATCTTTCGCTCGGGGGATGCAGGAGCGACCTGGGAGGACTGGACCGGAAGCATCGAGTTTTCTCTGCAGGAATGGGAGAGCCAGCTCGGCCTGGAGCTCTCGCCCGACGGAGAGATCGCCTATTTCACGCACCCGGGGGAGGGCGTGTTGCTCCGGGGTTGGGAGTGATACGGGCCGCGGGGCAAGACGCGGCGGTGGGGAGCAAGGAGCCCATCGACATCGTGGGCGTCGCGGACGGCAAGTACCTCCTGTTGGAGGTCGCGCCGTGATCCTGCTCGCGATTGCCACGGCTACGGCGCATGTCCCGTTTGAACGCGGGACGTTCACCATCACCGAGATCCACGCCGGCCCCGCCGCGGAGGGAGGGCAGTGGTTCGAGGTGCGGAACGACAGCGCCAGCGGGCAGAACCTCGTCGAGCAGGTCTTCACCGACGGGGACGGCAGCTCCAAGCAGCTCACGCTCACGTTGATCGTCCGCACAGGGGAGTATGCCGTCCTCGCGCACCCCGACAGCACCGTCGACGCGGACGCCCTCCTGGTCACGGACTTCGACATCGAGGCCCTCGTGGACACGTTGACCCACTCCGACATCAATGGCGTGGTCGACGAGGTGACCTGGGATGGCTCGTGGGGGTTGGATGTCACCCAAGCCCACGCAGGGAACCCCGTGGGCTTGGGGAACGAGTGGGCGAACGACGTTTCCGGCAACTGGTGCGCCGCCCTCCCGACCCCGGGCTTGCCGAATGCGTGGTGTCCTGGGAGCGACACGGACGACGACGGGGACGGACTCTCCGAGCAGGAGGGCGATTGCGATGACACGGATCCCGGCGTGATGCCCGGCGCGCTCGATGACGCGGATGTGTCGTCCGACGACGCAGACTGCGACGGCGTGCGCGACGACGGGGCGACGGACGACGACGCGGACGGTTGGTCCGAGGTCGACGGGGACTGCGACGACGACGAGGACGGCACGTTCCCCGGCGCCGCGGAGCGCACGGACGGGGTGGACCAGGACTGCGACGGCGTCGTGGATGAGCTCGACGCCGACCAGGACGGCGCCGACATCCTGTCCGACTGCGATGACGCCGATCCTTTCCGGTTCCCTGGCGCCTCCGAAGTCCCCTGTGACGAGGTCGACCAAGACTGCGACGGGGCGGACCTTTGTGAGCCAGACACCGGGACCGACACTGCCGTTGACTCGGCGGAGTCGGACCCGGACGACACGGACACCGACCCACCACCTGGTTCAGGCCCCTGTGGGTGCTCGGCCTCTCCGCCCAGATCTCTCCTGCTGGGGCTTCTTGTCGGCGGCCTCACGAGCCGTCGTCGTCGGGCTTCAGGCCACGTTTGACCACCCTTCACCCTCCACCCGCCATGCTTGCACCATCCTCCACAGCGTCCGCCGCGACGGTCCCGACGCCCGGGATCAGCCGGCCCGTGCGGCTCGCCCACGCGAGCCACTCCGCGCCGTGCTGCTGGAACAGGTGGGTGTCCTCAAGCCGCGCCTGGAGCGCGATCAGGCTCGCGATCCACCCGGCGCCCATGAGCGTCCACGCGGACGGCGTGAGCGCCGCCACGCCCACCAGCATGGCGAGGAGGCCCGTGTAGATCGGGTGGCGTACCCAGCCGTACAGGCCCCGCGCGACGAGCGCCGTCGGGGCGGAGTCGATGCCGATCCGCCAGGACGCTCCCATCTGCGCCTGCGCGGCGAGGACCACGCCGAGCCCGACGAGCGCCGCGAGCAGGCCGCCGCTGCGGACGACCATGGGGGCATCCCAGACGCCCAACGGCGCGGGCCCGAGGACGGCGTACACCGTCGCCCACGCGGCGATGCCCGCCACGCCGGCGCCGAAGCTGCGGCCCACGAACCGTCCCAGCGGGTCACGGGCCTTGTGCACGACGAGCGCGAACACGCCGTGACGCCGCCAGGTGCGAACCATCGGCCAGACCAGGGCGAGGAAGACGAACGCGGCGACGAGAACAGGCAGGAGCAGGCGGTCCCAGGGCATTCGGTGACTCGATTGATGAAACACTCATATGAGGTGTTCATCATTCGAGCAAGGGGGATCGTCTCGCGCATCTGATGCGGCGGCACGGCATCGGCGAGAGGGAGCTCGCGCGACGCTACGTCCACGTCCGCTCGTGACCTGGGGGCGCTGAGTCCAAGCGACCAGCGGGGCCTGCGGCTGCTGCTCAGTGCCCGTGCGCCCCATGGTCATGCCCGCCCGCGGGCGCCGCCTCCCCCGCCGCCGCGTTGAACCCCAGCGAGAAGCTCGTCTCGCCCACCTTCACATCCACCATCACGGGCCGCGTCCCCGCCCCTTCGTTCTTGCCGGAGAGCATGCCCGCCGCCGGGTCGAACGTGAGCGGGACCACGGTGTCCCCGTCCTTCAGCGAGCCGGTCACGCCCGTCACCTGCGCGCGCTTGGCGTCGGTGACCCACACCCGGTGCTCACCGTCCTTGGGCGCGTACTCGAGGTGGTAGTCCCCCCACATCCCGACCTGACCGCCGTGGAGGGAGGTGTGGTCGTGCTCCTGGAGGCCCACGGCCTTGGTCTCGAAGGACACGCTCTCAGCCTTCCCACCAAACGTGAGCGTCAGGACCGCGGTGGCCGCGTCTCCCTGGGCGAGCTTCGCGGTGGCGTGGAGGTGATCCCCCATCGGCGCGACCGTCACCGTCTCGACGCCGCTGGGGCTCTTCACGACGGCCGTGCCCGCGAAACCCTCTACGGCGAGCGGCTTCTGGGCGGAATCGGAGAGGTAGAACATGATGCCGCCGGGCATGAAGAGCGCCTCGACGTGGTGCTGGCCCACGGTCTTGACCTCGCCTCCATGCGGGCTCGCGTGGGCGTGGGCGCCGCCGTCGTGTCCGGGAGCCGCGGGCGCAGGGACCGCCGCGGGCGCGGTGGGTTCGGCGGGTTGGGGCGGCGCGGCGGGCGCGGGTGTGGTGGGCTCGGAGGAGCAGGCGGCGGCGAGGACGAGGAGCGGGAGCAGGGTGCGCATGGAGACTTTCCGGGGTGGGAGTTGGGAGGTGAGAGCCGAAGGAGTCACGGAGCCTCGAGCGGATCGACGGTTTCGGAGCTGGCAACCATCGAACGGAGCGCGTCGCCCCCGAAGCGGAGGAACATGGTGGGAGTCACCACCATGTCCAGGAGCGTCGAGGAGAGGAGCCCACCCAGGATCACCTGGGCCACCGGGGTGAGGATCTCCTTCCCCGGCGTGCCGCCCGCGAAGGCGAGCGGGATGAGCGCGATGCCGGCGCAGAGCGCGGTCATGGCGACCGGGACGAGGCGCTCGAGCGAGCCACGAATGACCATCTCCGGCCCGAAGGATTCGCCCTCGTGGCGGACGAGGTGGATGTAGTGGGAGATCATCAGGATGGTGTTGCGCGACGCGATGCCACACAACGTGATGAACCCGACCAACGTTGCGACCGAGAGCGGCTGGCCCGAGATCCAGATCGCCGCGACGGAGCCGATCAGTGCGAGAGGAATGTTGAGAAGCACCTGGAGCGTGAGCGTGTGAGATCGGAAGTGCGCGTAGAGCACCGCGTACATACCGGCGAGCGACAGCAGGGAGAGGAGGCCGATGGTGCGGCTCGCCGACTGCTGGCTTTCGAACTGGCCGCCGATGGTCCAGTAGTACCCTGTCGGGAGCGTCAGCCCCGCCAGGGAGGTCTGGATGTCGCCGACCACGCTCCCGACGTCCCGCCCGGCCGTGTTGGCCGAGATGGCGATGCGACGCTGGCCGTCTTCATGCACCACCTGGTTGGGCCCGGTCCCCGCTGACACCTCCGCGAGCTGACCCAATGTGACCGCACGCCCTTCCTCCAGCGATACCGGAGCGATCCCGATGCGGTCGATGTCCCCGCGCCACTCGGGCGCGTATCGCGTCACGAGATCGAGGCTCCGCACGCCGTCGAGCACCTGCGCGACACGTACGCCGCCGAGCGCGGTCTCGAGGTCCTCCGCGAGGTGCCCCGGCGGTACGCCGAAGCGCTTGGCTGCGTCCCGGTCGATGCGCACCTGCACCTGGGGGATCAGCACCTGGCGCTCTACCTGGAGATCCACGAGCCCGGGGATGGGCGCGAGCTGCTGCTCAATGCGCGCGGCCTCGCTCCGGAGCGTGGCGAGGTCGGGCCCGAACACCTTGATGGCGATCTGCGCTCGCACCCCCGAGAGCAAGTGGTCGAGCCGGTGGCCGATCGGCTGGCCGATGTTGATGACCACGCCGGGGAGCCGCGCGAGCTTCGCGCGGATGTCGGCCAATACCTCCTCGCGCGGGCGGCCCTCCCGCTCGAAGTCGACGTCGATCTCGGTGTAGTGGACTCCCTCAGCGTGTTCGTCCATCTCCGCGCGCCCCGTGCGGCGGCCCGTGCTCTTGACCTCCGGGACCTCGAGGAGGAGCCGCTCGGCGAGGCTGCCGAGTTTGTCCGACTCGGTGAGGCTCGTGCCGGGCGTGGCCAGCAGGTTGACCGTCGCCGTGCCCTCGTTGAAGGGCGGCAGGAAGCTCGTCCCGAGGAAGGGGACGCTCGCGATCGCCAGGACGACCGCTGCGGCGACGGCGAACAGGATGGTCTTCGGGCGGGGCAACGCCCAGACGAGCGCCCGACGGTCGAGGCCCTTGAGCTTGCGAACCAACCACCCGTCGGCGTGCTCCTTCGCCTGTGTCATCTTCGGGAGCAGGTAGGACGCGAGGACCGGCGTGATGGTCAGGGACACGACCATGGAGGCCAGGATCGACGCGATGTAGGCGATGCCGAGCGGCGCGAAGAGCCGGCCCTCGATACCCGAGAGCGCGAAGAGCGGGATGAAGACCAGGATCACGAGGATCGTCGAGAAGACGATGGAGCTCCGGACCTCCACGCTTGCGTCGAGGATGACACGCAACGGAGAGCGCGGGTTCGGAAGGGTGCGGTTCTCCCGTAGCCGCCGATAGACGTTCTCCACGTCCACGATCGCATCGTCCACGAGCTCGCCGATCGCGACCGCGAGGCCGCCGAGCGTCATGGTGTTGATGGTGAGACCGAAGGCCTGCAGGGCGAGCGCGGCGACGACCATCGAGAGGGGGATCGCCGTGAGGGTGATCGCGGTCGTGCGGACGTTGAGGAGGAACAGGACGAGGATGATGGTGACCAGGATCGCCCCGTCCCGGAGCGCCTCCTCGACGTTAGCCACGGAGGCCTCGATAAAGTCGGCCTGACGGAAGAGCGGCACCACGTCGACGCCGGCGGGCAGACCACGGCGGAGCTCCTCCAGCGCGTGCTCGACCTGCTCGGTCAACACGATCGTGTCGGTGCCCGGCTGCTTCTGCACCGAGAGGATCACCGCAGGCTGGCCGTTCACGCCGGCGTCGCCGCGCATGGTGCCGACGCCTCGCCGAACGTCGGCGACATCCGAGAGGGTGATGGGCACACCGTCGCGCATCGTGATGACCGTGTCCCCGATCGCCGCGGGATCCGCCGTCCGGGCGAGGTTGCGCACGACGTATTCCTGGCTCTGCTGCTCCAGGAAGCCGCCCGTCGTGCTGCCCTGCGCGCCAGCGGCCGCTTCGCGCACATCCCCGAGGGTGAGCCCGCGCTGGGCGAGCCGATCGGGGTGGACCTCCACGTGGAGCTGCTCGACGCCGCCGCCGATGGCGATCACCTGCGAAATTCCGCCGATGGAGAGGAGGCGCGGGCGGAGCGTCCAATCGGCGAGCGACCGGAGCTCGGGCCCGGGGACCGTCCCCTCGGGCGACACGACGCCGATGAGGAGGATCTCTCCCATGATCGAGCTCACGGGGCCCATCGTCGGAACCACGCCTTCGGGGAGAGACTCGGCGACCTGCGCGGTGCGCTCGGCCACCTGCTGGCGCGCCCGGTAGATGTCGACGTCCCAATCGAACTCTACCCACACGACTGAGAGCCCGACCGCGGACTGGGAGCGGACTCGCTCGACGCCCGGGGCGCCGTTCATCGAGGTCTCGATGGGGCGGGTGACGAGAAGCTCGACCTCCTCCGGTGAGAGGCCGCCTGCCTCGGTGAGCAGGGTGACGGTGGGCCTGTTCAGATCCGGGAAGACGTCCACGGGCAGCCGGGTGGCCGTCCACCCGCCCCAGGCGAGCACGACCGCGGCCACGACGAGGACGAAGAGGCGGTTCTGGAGGGAGAAGCGGATGAGGGCGTTGAACATTGGTCAGCGCCCCGCGATGCTTCGGAGCGTGTAGGTGCCGTCGACCACGACGCGCTCGCCCGGGGCGAGCCCGCCGAGCACTTCCCAAACACCGCCGCTGCGTCCGCCGAGGCGGAGATCCCGTGCCTCGAAGGCCTCGGGGCCGGTTTTCACGAAGGCGAGGCGCGCGCCGTTGCTGTCCACGACTGCGGCCGCGGGGACCACGAGTGCGTCCCTCGTGGAGCCCCGGGCGATCCAGGCCGTGGCGCCCATGCCGGGACGGAGACCGAGATCGCCGGCCTCCACCGCGAGCGTGATCGTCACCATGCCCGTCGCGGGATCGGCCTCCTGGCCCGCATCGAGCACGACCGCGGAGAGGGAGCGATCGGGCGCGGCGGACGGCGTCACCATCGCCGAGGCGCCGGAGACTAGCCCGAGGGCGAGCCTCTCGGGCACGTTGGCCTCCATCCACAGGCCCACCGTATCGACCACGCGGAAGAGCGTGGCGCCAGCCGACACCTGGTCGCCCGGCCGGGCGTTGATGGCGCCGAGGCGCCCGTCCACAGGGGCGCGGATCGCCACCGTGACCCCGCCCGCGAGCGCTGCGAGCGCCCCCTCGGCCTCCCGGAGCGTGACCCGCGCGACCTCCACGGCGTTCTTGCGCTCGAGCCGTTCCCGCTCGGAGATCGAGTCGCGCAGCGTGTCGAGCGAGGCGGCGTCCCGCTCCGCGAGGGCCAGCGCACTCTTCGCTTCGGCCACGCGGGTCGCGGCGCTCCCCCGCTCCTGCGCAATCGCGGCGCGGTCAGCGGTGCTCGGCACCTCCTTCAACAGCGCGAGCGTGTCCCCGGCCTTGACTGCCTGACCGGGGGTCGGGAAGCCGCCCGGGGGCGCGACGAGCACGCCGTCTACGGGCGCACCGAGAGTGGCGGCCTCGCCGGGGCGGGCCACGAACCGGCCGAGGGCCGGGACGCGGTCGACGAACACGTCGCGGGAGAGGATGGCGGTGCGGAGGCCGACCAGGAACTGGCCGTCCATGGGGAGCGCGAGCGTCGCGCCCGCGGGTGCCGTCGGCGCCGCGGACGCCTCGCCGTGGTCCTCGCCGCCGTGGGCAGACACGCGCCGGCTGGCGAGGCCGACCCCGATCGCGAGCAGGGTGGCCGCCGCGGCCGCGCCCCGGCGGCGCCCGAGCAGGAACCCGAGCCCGAGGCAGACCACGGCGACCCCCCCGAGGAGCGCGAGGACGCCGGCCCCCGCGAGCGCCACGGTGCCCGCGCCCATCCCGTCCCCGCTCTCGACGGAGGGCGGGTCGTAGTGCAGCCCCGAGATCGCGAGCAGATCGCTCGCCGCGGGCGCGGTGACGACGAGCGCGCCGGCGTAGTCGCCGTAGGCCGGCAACGTCAGGGTGCCGTGGTAGGCGCCGGGCGCCCCGGCGGCACCGAACTCGGCCTGCGATGCTCCCGGCCCGTTCAGTGTGAGCGAGGCGGTCGCGCCCTCCACCGGTGCGCTTGTCGCGTAGTCGGCGAGCAGGATCGAGGCTTCCGTCGCCGTTCCCGCGGACACCCTGGGGAGGCGGACGATCGCCTCGAACGTGCTGGACGCCGCGCTCACCGAAAAGGCGTCCGCGGTCGTTGCGCTCGCGGAGGCCGCACTGGCGACCGGGGGCCCGTGGTCGTGGTCGTCTCCCCCGCCCGCGAAGGAGAGCGAAGTAGCGAGGAGCAAGAAGATCACGGTTCCTCCAAGGGCAGTTGGCCGGCGAGCTCCCAGAGCGCGAGGCGTGCGCGCTCCTGCCGCCAGCGGGCGTCGATTGCGCCGCCGAGAGCAGCGAGGGCGAGGTCCCGCTCGGCGACGAACACCGAAAGCGAGGCCTCGCCGACCTCGTACCGGCGCGCCGCGGCGTCGAGCGTGGCATCCAGGCCGGGGATGTCCCAAGCGGCGGCCACCCGCTCGGCGATTGCGAGCTCGGCTCGCGCGTTCGCAATGGAGGCACGTGCGTCGAGCGTCTCCCGGGACGCGCGCGCGTCAGCGATGTCGGCCTCGGCGCGCGCAACCCGAACCTTCGATGCACCCGGGGCGAAGAGCGGGATCTCGATCGCCGCGCCATACACCGGTCCGGTCTCGCCTTCGAACGACCACCCGCCGCGAAGGTGGAGATCGGGGACCCGCTCGAGCTTCTCGGCGGTCAGCCGCGCGAGGGCAGCACGGGCCTCGAGCCCCGCGGCCAGGAGGGTGGGAAGCTGGCTTGGCTCCACGGACGGCGGCTCCGGTAGCGTGGGCCATTCCCCGATCCCAGGCGCATCCTCCTGTCCGATCAGGACGCCGAGCCGACGGCGGGCGGCCTCGGCTTCCCGCTGCAGGGTCAGCGCGTCATCGAGCGCGCGCGCCGCCTCGGCATGGAGCAGTGCCGACTCGACACGCGAGATGTCACCCGTCTCGGCGCGACGCACGGCCGCGTCGCGGAGTCGGACGGCCAGACCCTCGGCCGCTTCGGCGAGCTCCGCCTGTTCACGCGCCCGCACGGCATCCAGGTAGCTCGCACCGGCGGCAGCTCCCACCGCAGCCCGACCCGCCTCGGCGCGCAGCGAGGCGGCCTCGCGCAACCGGCGCGCGGCGCTCGCCCGCGCGATTGGTTGGCCCGCGATCTCGACGGGCACGGTCACCGAGAGGGTGGTCTCCCCGGGCTGGTGCTCCAGATCGAGCTCGGGGTTGCCCTGCCAGGCGGCGTACTCTCGCGCTTCGGCCCGCGCCTGATCCGCCTCGGCCGAGACGATCCGGGCGTCCGCGCCGTGTTCGACCGCCGCGCGAACCGTCTCCGCGAAGTCGAGCTCCCGGGCCGGCGCATCCTGGGCGAACCCGAGCGAAACGAACAAGAACGGGATCATGGGTTTCGGAACCTCCCGGGATCGATGCCGTGCCGCTTCAGGAGCCGATGCATCGACTCGCGCTCCATGCCGGCCTCGGCCGCGGCGTGGGTGACGTTCCCCGACGTGCGCCGCAGGAGCTGGAGCAGGTACTCGTGTCCCGCTGCGTCGGAAGCCCGCTCGCACACGGCACGGAAGCTACCCGCGGGTGCCTGTGGCACGACGCCCCGCACGGACTCGGGCAGGTGGTAGACCTCGACGGTCTCGTCGGGGGCGATCACCGCGGCGTGCTCCAGGGCGTGGCGCAGTTCACGCACGTTCCCTGGCCACGGTGCAGCCTCCAGCGCGGCGAGCGCCTCCGGAGCCAGACGGCGTGCGCGCGTCCCGTAGCGGGCCCCAGCCATCTTCAGGAAGAGCGTGGCGAGCAGGGAGACGTCCTCCACGCGTTGCCGCAACGACGGTAGGCGCACCTGCACGACCTTCAGCCGAAAGTAGAGGTCCTGCCGAAACGCGCCGGATGCCACCATCTTCTCGAGGTCCCGGTGCGTGGCCGCAACGACGCGCGCGTCAAAGGGGCGGCTACCAGTTTCTCCCACGCGTCGGACATACCCCTCGTCGAGCACCCGATTGAGCTTCACCTGCAACGGGAGCGGCATGTCGCCGATCTCGTCGAGTAGGAGCGTGCCTCCCTTCGCGGCTTCGAGCAGGCCGGGCCGGTCCGCGGATGCGCCGGTATATGCCCCGCGCGCCACGCCGAACAACTCGGCCTCCAGCAGGTTCTCGGGGATGGCCCCGCAGTTCAGCGCGACGAACTCGCCCTTCCCGTGCACCCGGTGGATCTCACGGGCGGCGACCTCCTTCCCGGAGCCACTCTCCCCGAGGAGGAGCACCGGGGCGGGAACCCGCCCGACGCGCTCGATCCAGCGCCGCACCTCGACGGCGGCGGGAGAGCGCCCCACGAAGGCGCTCTCCTGTCCCCCGACCATCGCCTCGAGTTCCCGCGTGCGCCCGAGCAGCGCGTGACGCTCCGCCGCGCGAACCGCGATCCGTAAGAGATCGTCGGGCTCGAACGGCTTCGCGACGTAGTCGTAGGCGCCCGCCCGCAGCGCCTGGACGGCCGCCGGAAGCTCGGCGTACGCGGTCATCAACACCACCTCGGGGGGAGGATCCATCGCGCGGGCGGCAGCGAGGACGGCGGTGCCATCGGCACCGGGCAGGCGTACATCCGTGATCACCAGGGCGTAGCGGCCAGCACGCAGCCGTTGCAGCGCCGACTCGGCGTCCGCCACCTCGTCGACCTCGAACCGCTCCCCCAGGGTGCGCGCGAGCAGTTTGCGAAGGTTCTCACGGTCTTCCACGAGCAGGAGGCGTTCAGGCATCGAGCCCTCCCAGCGTCCAAACCGCGACAGTCCCCCCGCCCTCGCGGTCCCGGTGTGCGAGCGAGCCGCCTTGCGCGCGTGCGATCCGTTGACACACCGCGAGTCCGAGGCCCGTGCCGTCGGGCCGCCCGGTCACGAACGGCTCGTACAGCCTGGGCCGGACGTTCGCGGGAAGCCCTGGCCCCCGATCTCGCACCTCGAACACCGGTCCTTGTTTCAACTCGAGCTCGACAGTCGCGCCTGCGCTCGACGCCTCCACCGCATTCCGAAGCAGGTTGTCGAGGACCTGCCGCACCGCGGATGGAGATGCGAGGATCGACCGAGGAGTGCTCGGCAGCAGGTGCACCGTCACGTCTCGGAGGTCTGCCTGCGTGCCGATGCGGTCGACCGCCGCTTCCGCAGACCGTACCAAATCGACGTTGACAGCCGGCTCCTCGCCGGGCCGCGCAAAGCCCAGGAGCCCCTGGACGACGCGGCGCGCGTGTTCCGCTTCCTGCCGCACCCCAGCCAATTCCGGGCGCTTCATCTCGGGCTCCCCCAGGATGACCGCGAGGGGATTGAGCAACTCGTGCGCGACCGCTCCGCTCATCTCGCCCAGGGCGGCCAACCGCTCCACTTCGAGGCGCCGCCGCTCGGATGCCACTACCTTCTCCATCATGCGGTTGAACGCCCTCCCGAGCTCAGAGAGCTCGTCGTCGCCCCGCTCGGGCGCGGTGACGGAGCGCCCCTCCCCGAAGGCGGCCGCCGCGGTGCGAAGCTCGCCGACCGGGCCGAGAATACCCCTGGCCAATCTCCAGGCGACGAGCAGGCCGAGCGCAGCGCCGCCCACCGTCAGAGCAGCAACGGAGAGCCAGGCGCTCGATGTTGCTGCCGCCACCGCGGCGCGCTCGCGGGCCTGCGCCATGTCGAGCGCACCGAGCACATCACCGAGCCGGGCCTCGACCGCCGAAGCACGAAGCTCGGCCTCGTCGTGAAGGCGGGTCGCTGCCTCCGTGTCGAGCGTGCCCTGCTGCGCGAGAGGAACCACCTCGGCGGCGAACCAACGGTTGGACTCTTCGATGGCGGCACGAACCGGGGTGAGATCGACGGACGCCGCGACGCCCTCCGACTCCGCCTTGGTGATTTGAACGGACACAGCAGCCGTGACCTCGTCCAAATGATCGAGGTGCCCGGGCCCGCGCTCGATCAACGTGTGGGCCTGGTGGACGTACACCTCGCGGGCGGCGACCGCGAGGCCGAGCACAGCCTCCTGCTCGCGTGCCAGCACCTGCTGCGCCTCACCTGCGCTGCGAACCTGTGTCCAGCTCGCGAACCCCAAGCCGGTGCCCAGAACTTGGAGCCCGACGAGCAGGCCTGTGTGCGCGAACACGCGCCGGCGCAACGACGACACGCTCAGGACCCCCTGGTCTGGGCGCGGCCATCGCGCAGCAGGCGATCCCCGACCCAACCCATTGCTCTCGACACCGGCCACCTCCGCACGGCTCACTAAGCAAAATGTGTGCCAGATGCGGTCGGGAAGCATCTAAGGGGAAAACAGGCGACTGACTCGGCAAACGCCGGAGGCAAAGCGTGATGTCGCCGGTCACAGTCCGCTCCCCGAGGTTACGGCTCGCCCGGACGATCGCTAAGGGCGCGGCCGGGACCGCATGGCAGCAGACCGATCGCTCCCTAAGGCTTCTCGACGCCTCCGAGTGCCACCAGGAACGCCGGGTCGTCCACGCTCAAGGCGCCGGTGGAGGACCAAGCGAGCGTGCCCGAGGCATCGTAGAGAAACGTCCGAGGAAGCGCGCTCACCCCCAAGCGTCCGGCCAGATCGCTCGCGTCCGGGTGCAGCACGGTCAGCGTCGGCGCGCGCGCCTCGACCATCTTCCGAACGGACGCCCCCGCCGCAGCGCCGTCGACCGACAAGGCCAGAACCCGCACGCTCGGGTGCTTCCGTTGCAGCTCCGCCAGGGCCGGAAGCTCGTCGCGGCAGGGGCCACACCAGGTGGCCCACACGTTGAGGAGCACCGGCGAGCCTCGAAGCGCCTCGGCGCTCACGGTCGCGCCGGACAGGTCCGGCGCCTCGAAGGCGGGAAGCGTCGCGATCGCGGCCGCGGCCGTCGGGGGCTTCTCCGCTTGTTCGACCGGCGGCACCAGCGCCGGGTCGAAGGTGACAGCGGTGTTTTCTCCGTCCGGGACCGTCCACGAGACGATCGCCCGCGAACCATGCTTTGCCAGCCGAGGAAACCCCGTCGCACGCGCGGTGCCGCTTGCACCGAGCTCCAGAGAGGGCCCGACCCGCCCGTCCCGCCCTACGCGGCGGATCCGCACCCGGCCGTCCTCTTCCTCCGCGGACAGCCACACCACCAGCGCCGTGCCGTCCGGCTCCAGCAGGACGTCCGCCCTTCCGAGCGGCCGGGCATCCGTCGCGGCATCCACAACCGTCACCGCCGAGCCGAAGGTCGCGCCCGCATCGCCCGAGAACGCCGCGCGCACGGACTGGCGATCGCCCGACCCCGTGAACCAGGCGGCGACGACCTCCTCCCCGCGGGCATCGGCTGCCGGCCCGTTGACCGGGCAGCCGTGGATCACCCACCCGTCGGCGCCCAAGGGGATTCCGCCGGTCCAGCCGGCTCCTCCCGCGACGGCAGCGGAGATGTCCCGGCGCTCGTCCTCGGCGCGGTCCCGGTACACCACCACTCCCTTCCCCCCGGCGAGGACCGCATCGGTCGCGCAGCAGTCGCACGTGCGGGCGTCCACCACCTCGTCAGGCAGGAATCCCGATGGTCCCAGGAGGGCGGAGCGGAGCGCGGTCGCGCCCACGTGCACGCCATGGTGGCCGCCGGTCATTTCGCGCCCATCGAGCCAGAAGACCCGGAGCCCGGCCGGCTCGGCGGCGTACGACAGGAAGCCTCGCTCGCCGGAGAGGCCCGCGGGGAACGGGACCGGAAGGGCTGTCCACGTGACCCCCTGATCGGTGGAGCGGACCATCGCGAAGTCGTAGGCATCGGGCGTGCTGCGGAACCAGTGCGCCACGAGCGTCCCGTCAGGCGAAACCCCGACAGAGGGGAAGTCTGCCCAGTTGGCGAGGATGTCCTTGCCCTGGGCGAGGTCGACGGGGACCGACCAGGACTCGCCGTGTCGGCGCGCGAAACGGACACGCCACGTCGGCTTCTCGTCGACCGCCGCCGACGCCCTTCCCGGCTCCTGCCAGACGTAGAGCAGGTCCTCCCCGTCCGCGGTGAAGCTGGGCGTGATGGCGCCCTTGCCGGACGGGAGGTCGAAGCCGGTGGGGCCAGCCGGCGCGACCACGACGGATTGAGCGTCCGAGGTCGTGGCGCGAGGGGAGTCGGGGCGGGGGGCCTCGCAGGCAGCGAACCCCAAAACCAACAAGGCGAGCACGCGAGCGACGGCGGAAGTCATTGGCGCCAGCATAGCGCGCACACTCCCAACGGCCCGGTTCCCGGGTGTAACCCCGCCGGTCACAATGGCGCCGTCTGTTACACTCGACGATTGCGGCCGGGTTTACGCTTCCCCTTCATGGACGAGCGTGTACCTCGGGTATAGCTATCCGGCCGTTGGAGCCTGACATGCCCCTCTGGCTGGTGGCCCTGTCCTACGGGGCCGAACCGATCGTCGTGGGCTCCGTGCCCGACACCACGATTGACGTCGCGGTGAGTGTGGAAGTGGTCGTCCCGTGGAGCGAGGCCGGTCTCGTCCCGGCGCGGGCCGAGTCCCCACCCATCGGTCCAGACTTGTTGGCCATGGGGCCGGATGGCGAAGTCGCCTTCTACGACCCCGTTCACGCCAGCGTCGTGATCGTAGGCATGGGAAGTTTTCCGGTCGCGGGCGTGGATGACCTCCTGTTCACGCCGTCCGGCACGCTGCTGGTGCTCTCCGGTGGATTCCTGTCCGCATACGATGCCAGCGGCGTGCTCGTCGAGCGTCGCGCCCTTCCCGGCATGGTGCCGCCCGGCGGCGCCCTGGGTCTGGACGGTTCCGTCGTCTGCTCGCTGGATCTGTTCGGCGGCTGCCACACCATCGCGATCATGACAGGTGGCGGCGGGCTCGCCAGCTACGACGGTCCGAGCCTCCGTCCACCCACGCGAGTCGTGCGGCGGGTCGGGGACGCGCTCTTCGTCAACGATCGACGCATAGCGACCCTGGCTGGGCGCGGTGGCGGGCGGCTGCTCGGAGACTGGCTGTTGGTCGAAGAGATGGACGATGGGACGGTTAGCCGACGGGCCGTCTCGCTGCGCGACGGCGCCGAGGTGGCGTTGCCGGTCGAGGGGCGATTGTACGCGCCGAGCCGCGACGTGGCCTGCGCACCCGACGGGACGCTCGGGTGGATCGATCCCCGCGCGGATGGCCTCCACATCGCCCAGGTGACGCCATGATCGCCCTCCTGCTCGTGGCCTCGGCATCCGCCATCCCGCGCGAGGACGTCCTCGACAACGCAGCCCGGTACGCGACGCATGCCTGGACCTCGTCCTCCGACAACCAGGCCGCAGTGTGCTCCGACGGCGACTATGAGAGCGATTACCCCTCTGGCGACTACGTCGGCCTTCCCTACGACTGGGGCGGGTACGTCACCTTGGACGAGTTCGACGAGCAGATCGCCGACGGGTACGGCGCCGGTAGCCACTCCTGGCACGGCATCCTCTCTTGCACGACGGGCGTGGACTGCTCGGGCTTCGTCTCCATGATCTGGGAGACGGGCCACTACTCGACGTCGTCGTTCGGCAGCGGACCCACTGGGGAGGTCGACTGGTCCGAGTTGAAACGCGGGGACGCGATCAACGACCCGGGCAGCCACATGGTCCTGTACACGCACGAAACCGACGCAGGCTGGCCGGTGTTCTACGAGGCCGTCGGCTCCGCCTCCAAGACGCGCCTGAACTCGACCTCCGGCTGGTCGTACGTCGATGGCTACCAGCCCATCCGTTACGACGACATCGAGGACGGGCCCGTCTCCGGCACGGAGGGCACGCCGCGGGACATCGAGGCCTTCCCGTACCACGACTTCCGCTGGACGGCGGGCGCGGCATCCGACGTGATCGACAGCTACTCGTGCGCCCCCACGACGGATGAATCCGGTCCCGAAGTGCTCTACCGGTTCCAGGCCGCGACCGCGGGAACGCTCTCGGTGGACGTGAGCGATGACGTGGGCGTCGACGTTGACATCCACGTACTGACGGGCCCCGACGGCGGCGATTGCGTCGCACGCAACGACAGCACGCTCTCGGTGGACGTGGGCCCGGGCGAGGTGTGGATCATCGCGGACACCTACGTCGGCGCGAGCGAGTTCCCCGGCCCCTACCTGCTCTCGGCGACGTTCGACGGCGAGCTCGGCGAGCTCGACGAGACCGACCCCGTTGAGGACACCGCCGCCGACACGGCGGGGGGGGAGCCCGGGCCGGACGACACGGACACGGACTCGGAGGGCGTGGAGGACGACCCGGCGGACCTCGGGCGCGGGCGCGGCGAGCCGCGCCGGCTTGTCCGACCGGAACCGGAGGGGGGCTGCGCGTGCGCTGGCTCCCCGGGTACGAGCGCTCCAGGCCCGTTTGCCTTCCTGCTGGCTGCCGGGATGGTGTTCTCCATCCGACGGCGCGTCTGAGCCTGGCAGTCCATTGACCCGTGCGCCCCGGGATGCGAGCAGAGCGCCACCCCTCCGCTTCGGCACGTACCCAACCCCGGTCGAGCCTCTGCCTTCGCTGTCGAACGCGAGCACGGGCCTCTGGATCAAGCACGACGATCGCACGTCGACCCTCTACGGCGGAAACAAGGTCCGCAAGCTCGAGCACATCCTGGCCCAGGCGAAGGCCCGGGGGGCCGAGCGCCTGGTCACGATGGGTGCCGTCGGCAGCCACCATGTGCTCGCGACCGCCATCTACGGGAGGCAGTTCGGCTTCGAGGTAGAGGCCGTCCTCGTTCCGCAGCCCCGGACCGACCACGCGGTAGCAAACGTGCGCGCGGGCCTGGCACAGGGGCTCCGGGTCTTCCCCGTTTCCACCTACGCCGGCGTGCCGCCTCGGGTCGTGTCGCGCCTGCTCGTTCCCGGGGCGTTTCTGGTCCCGCCGGGAGGCTCTTCGCTCGCGGGCGCAATGGGGTACGTCGAAGCGGCACATGAGCTTGCCAGCCAGGTACGATCGGGCCAGCTGCCGGAGCCGGACCTCGTGGTCGTCGCGGCGGGCTCAGGGGGCACGGCCGCAGGGCTCGCGGCGGGGTTGGCGTTGGAAGGCCTCCGTTCGCGCGTCGTGGGTGTCAGCGTGACCCCGCCGACCGCACTGCTCGGCGCCTACACCCGCATGCTCGCGCTGCGTTGCCTCCGCGCCGCGGGCGCCCCCGACGAGGATGTCCCTGCGCGCCTGTCCCTGGAAGGGGGCTACCTCGGAGCCGGGTACGGCCATCCCACACAGGAGGGCGCGGACGCCACCGAACGTGCCGCCGCTGTCGGCATCGAGCTGGACGCCACCTACACCGCCAAGGCCTTTGCGGCGGCCCTCGACCTCGTGGGCGCGGCCCGCGTCGCCACCATCCTCTACTGGCACACGCTCTCGACCGCGAGCATGGAGCCGCTCCTCCAAGGGGCACCGCAGGAAGAGGCGCTCCCGCTCGGGGTGCGGCGCCTCCTCCTGTGAGGATACCGTGCCGTCCATGGAGGCCATGTTGGAAGAAATCACGCTGAAGGTGGACGGAATGACCTGCGGGGGCTGCGTCAACGGGGTCGAGAAAGCGGTGTCCCGAGTCCGAGGTGTCACCGAAGTCAAGGTTGACCTGAAGGCGGGCACCGCGCGCGTCCGCGGCACCGCGCTCGACGCCGAGACGCTGGTCGCCGTCGTGTACGACGCCGGGTACGAGGCGCGTGTCGAATGAGCGGCCGGGCGAGCGCCCCGGCTACATCCCGGCGTTGGGCTTCCACTCCCTGACCCGGGTGTTCGACCCGCTCCTCAAGTGGACGATGCGGGACGAGCGCTTCAAGACGCGCCTGCTCGATCAAGCGGGGATCGGCCCCGGCATCCGAGCACTCGATCTCGGATGCGGGACGGGTACGCTCGCCGTGCTCGCCGCGCAGCGAGGAGCGGAAATCACAGGTGTGGACGCCGATGCGACCGCGCTCGGGCTCGCGCGCGAGAAGGCGGCGGCGCTGCCCGTAACGTTCGTGGAGGGTCTCACCACCGAGGTGGAGCTGCCCCCCGGCAGCTTCGACCGCGTGCTCTCGAGCCTGTTCTTCCATCACCTCCTGCCGGACGCCAAGGCCGCGACACTGGCCCGTGCGCATGAATGGCTGCGCCCCGGCGGGTCGATCCACATCGCCGATTGGGGACGCGCAGCCAACCCGTTGATGCGGGGCCTCTACTACAGCGTCCAGTTGCTGGACGGGTTCTCGACCACCGAGGACAACGTCCGCGGACTGCTGCCCGCCATGTTGCGACAGGCCGGATTCGAGGAGGTCGAGGAGACGCGGACCGAAGCCACCGTGTTCGGCACGCTGTCGTTCTACCGGGGGCTCCGTCCGGCGTGAGCCTTTGTCATCGGCGTTCGAGAAGATAGTATTTGTACCGTAGGAACCCCGCGTCGAAGCCGGCCCGGATGTAGAGCGCGGCGGGGAACTGCTCCTTGATGAGCCGAAGGCACTCCGGGCCCAGCGACGCGGCCTTGTCCACCAAACCTGGCAGGTTCTCCAACGTCAGCTCCTTGATCGCCCGGATGGCGCTTTCGTAGGCATACTCCCAGTTGCGACGGGTGCAGTGGTTGAGGTCTTCGGCCTCGAGGATGTGGAAGTAGGGGCGGAAGTGGACCTCGTACGCCTCCCCCGTCTCGAGCGACGGGATGGCCCAATACCGCATGAAGGGCTCCAGCACGAGCTCCTCCTGCACCGGGGTCAGCCCCTCCGCCCGGCACCAGTCGATCCACAAGAGTCGGCCGCCCGGCCGCATCACCTGCGCTGTTCGTCGAATCGCGAGCGCCTTGTCCGGCAGGTAGCAGGCGGCATCCATGAAAGCGACGGCATCAAAGGTTTCAGGCAGCTCGTGAACCTGCATGATGTCGTGACGTCGGAAGGTGAGGTTCGGGAGGACTCTCTGGCGCGCCCGGGAGAGTTGGGTGTCGGAGATGTCGATGCCGGTCACCTTGCCGCTGGTGTTGCGGGCCATGATCTCGGCGAAACCACCGCGGCCGCAGGCCATCTCCAGCGTCTGCCGCGCGTCGGCCACCCTGAGCGCGCGTACATAGCGGTCGTGAGTGCGCCCGAACGCCTCGTCCCACGTCTCGTCGCCCTCGAACAGCGCGAAGTGGAAGTACTCGTGCCAGTAGCGGGCGTAGAGCTCGCTCACCGCTGCGAACATCTCCTGCATGTCGGCCGCGTGGAAACCATCCCGTGTGACCACCTCGCCCTCCTCTTGATCAGTTACCTGCCGTGAAGGTTAGCCACGGAGGGGTGCCGGGAACCTGTGGCCGTATGGGTCACAGAGTGCCTGGGCCCGCTCGCTTCGACCCTTTGGAACAGATAAATTGGCGAGAGCGCCGCTGGCGGCGGTGATACGACCGCTGCTCCCGACGACGCTCGGGTGTGCAACCTGCGCGCGGGCCTCCTGTGGGGCGTACGGTCGTCGTGTCTCGACCCCTGGGGGCCGCACCGGAACCGTGACCCGCGCTGTTACTCTTCCACTTCGCCTCCAAACCATCTAAGGAGACAGGCCTCTACCGGAGACCCTGATGTTCCGCCTGTTCGCCCCCGTACTCCTCCTGGCCGCCTGCACCGGCAAGGCCGCCGACGACACCGGCGCTCCCGCCGACGACACCTCGACGGACACCGACACCGACACAACGCCCGCGTGTGCCACCTTGAGCTCAGGCGACGACTGGGCCTGGAACGGCGAGTGCCCCCAGATGCGCACCCCGTGCGACATCGTCGTGGAGGAGTGCGCGGTTTCGATCGACTACTCGACGGACGGCGGCATGACGATGGGCATGCCCTACGTCGCCACGATCGACGGGGACACGATCACGTTCGAAGACGGGGACTCCATCACCGGCTGCGTGGGTACGATCGAGGACGCCGACACCATCTCGGGCACCTGCGACGGGGGCTGCACGTTCACGCTCCGCCGGTAGGCGTGCGCGGCTGACACTCTCGCGCCGCCGCCGCGTGACACCGGCGGTGACACTTCCCCGCTCCGGGCGAGTGGGTATGACTCCCCTGATCCTCGGCTTTTTCCGGGGATCCGGAACGAACGTGCGCCAGCAGACGTCTACCACCTCCGCGCCGGGCAAGGGCATCTCTCTAACGGCGCAGATCCAGCAGTGCCTCGACGCGTGCTACGCCTGCGCAACGGCCTGCGGCGCGTGCGGCACCGCGTGTGTCGACGCCGCGCGGCCCGAGCTCGCGAAGTGCGCCCGGCTCTGCCTCGACACCCAACAGGTCATCCTCACCACCACCGCGTTGATGAGCCGCCTCTCCGCCGTGGACGCTGCGGCCTGTGAGTTCTGCGCAAAGGTCTGCGAGGCATGCGCCACTGAGTGCGAACGGCACGCCGCCCACCACGAGCACTGCCGGCAATGCGCCGAGGCCTGCCGCCGGTGCGCGGCCGAGTGCGCGCGGATGGCCGCCGTGTAGCTCCTGCGCCGCGTGTCTCTGGGGTCGGCCTGTCGAGCTCCTGGAGCAGGCATGCCCCGCGCCCGCGTCGACTTCCGCGTGGTCTCCCGCCGTGACGTCCTGGCCGGCCTCGCCGCGGCTACGGGCGCAGCAGCCTGCGACAACACCTCGTTCCCGTCGCCGGGGGGCACGGGAGCGGGTGCCGAGGCGGCGGCCCCTGGTGAGCCGATCGCCCCGATCACCGCAAATGTCGATTTCTACGTGACTAGCTGCTGCGGCACGAACGAGTACAACCTTGCCATCTCCAACGCCGTGTGGACAGGCCTGCCACTGCGCGACATCTTCGAGTCCTTGGGTGTAACCATCCCTGTCACAGCCCTGGAGCTCGTCTTCACGTCCGCGGACGGCTACTCGACCTCGCTGCCGGTCTCCGACATCGACAAGCCGCTCTGGCTCGTCTGGCGGATGAATGGCGAGCCGCTGCCCGCCACGCACGGCTACCCCGCGCGCCTGCTCGTCCCCGGGCGCTACGGGATGAAGAACCCCAAGTGGATCGTCGGCATCACCTTCACCGACACCCCCTACACCGGCGGCCACTGGGAGTCCTACGGCTGGTCGAACGAGGCGACCTATCGACCCAACGCGCTCGTCCGCGAGCCCGGCCGCCGCGCCACGGTTGAGGTCGGCCCAGTCCTCGTGCAGGACATGGCGTTCGCCGGGAGCGACCCGATCGCGCGCGTTCAGGTCCGCTTCGACGGCGGCGACTGGACCGAAGCAACGCTCGATTACGCGCCCGGCCCCGATGTGTGGACCCTCTGGCACATCGACTGGGATGCCCCGGTGGGCAGCATGGAGGTCGAGGTCGTGTAGAAGCCGGCAACGGTGAAAGCGTAGGATGGAGTACGCCGCGAACGGCTATTCGTCCGCTGAAAACTCGAACCCGTCCCCGTTGTCGCACGTCCCCGAGAACGCCGTTGACGCACTGGCCGTGCCCGTGCACTCACGCCACCCGGACGTGAGCCCGTCGAGGGTCAGGGCGTCGCCATCGAGCGCGCCGCCCGTCGGCAGGTCCCCCATTGCCATGCTCCAACTGTCGAGCGTGAACGTGCAGGAGACCTCGTCCATGGTGAGCTCGACGAACATGTCGCCGCTGCCTTCGGGCATGCCGAGGGCGGCGCCGACGCCCAGCCAGCTCCCTGAGGTGAGCGCCGTGCAGGTGTCTCCCCCTTCGAGGGCCTCCGGCTTCTCGGGCGTGCAGGCGGAGAGCAGGAAGAGAACGAGGAGGGCGCGCATGAGAACTCCAGCGGTCGGATACCCCGGTGGGGTATCATCCTCGTGCCGTTGTCGGGATACCCGAAAGGCGTCCCCTTCGCACGCGGGAGGTACCGGATGATTGCGCGCCTGCTCCTCGCCCTTCTCCTGACAACGGGTGCGCCGGCCCGCGCGAGCGACATTCCCTTCGCCGCCCCGGCCATCGCCACGACCTCGCTCCACGGGTACGACGCCGTGCGCGCCCGCCTCGTCGCCGACGATCTGACCGGAACGGCCGCGGCGGCACGCGCGCTCGCCGCCTCCGATCCGGCGCTGGCCCCCCCGGCAACCGCTGTAGCGGAGGCCGTCGATCTCGCGGCCATGCGCGTCGCCTTCGGGGAGCTCTCCCGCGCTGTTGCGCTCGGCTTGGGGAGCGCAGCCCCGCCCGCGAAGGTCTGGGCCTACCGGTGCCCGATGGTCGGCGGCTACGGCTACTGGTTGCAGACCTCGGCGGGGCTCGCGAACCCCTACATGGGCCAGGCGATGCCGGCGTGCGGCGAGGGCGTGGCGCTGAAGGCCGCGATCAAGGCCGCCGCGCCGTGACCTGGCCCCCCCTCCGCTCGGAACGAGGCGGCCGTCCCGTCGCGACGGCACTCGGAGCGACCGATCCCGCGGGCATCGTGGCCGCCTGCCTCGCGCGGGTGCCGCTCTCCGCCACGATCGAGGTGGCGGACGCTCCATCGCGCGCGCGGCCCGCGGCCCGTGGGCGCTACGCGGCCGGCCTCATCACCTTGTTTCCGGCTGCGTTCGCCGACCCGCTCACGCTCGCCTGGACTGTACTCCACGAACTCGGTCACGCCGCCGGGCTGGACGAGGCGGGCGCCGAGCACCTCGCGGCCTCGCATCTGGGGATCGCATGCTCGCCTTGATGCTGCTGGCCACGCAGGCGCACGCGCAGGCATGCATCTGCTCGCGCAACGTGGCGCTCCCGACGGGGGTGGCGGTCCGGCCCTGGGAGGGAACGTTCACGGTCGAGTACGCCGTCAATCAGAGCGGCGGGGAGGGATGGTCCGGCTTCTCGACCGTCGATCGCGGTGGCAACAGCATGGCGGCGATGGCCATGCCCGGGCACCTGGTGCAGACGCCGAGCCTGACTGCCGCCCTCGGCCTCCCGGCGAGCTTCTCGGTCGAGGCGACGCTCCCTTGGATGGACATCCGGCACCTCTACCCGTCCGAGATGCCCGGAGACGTGGACTCGTCCTCGCTGGCCGACACGACCGTGCTCGTTCGCTGGGGTCGCCCGTCCAAGGACAAGCGGACGTTCTTCGGTGTCGGGGCCGGTGTCTCCCTCCCCACTGGGAAGGTGGTGGTCGACACACCCGTGCGCGCAGGGAAGGGCGCCGTGGGCGGCATCGTGAACGTGCAGGTCCTTCGGAAGGTGTCTCCGCTCGTGGGCGTCGGCCTGTCCGCGGGCGCGAGCCCCACGATCTTCGAGCCCGTCGACCGCTACCGGGTCGGGTCCAGCGCGAGCGTGGCCGCCGGCGTCCGCTTCACACCGCGGGAGAACGGACGGTGGATGTTCAGCGGGTACCTGATCGGACAGTTCCGGGACAAGGATCGCGAGGAGGCCCTCGTGTACGAGCACACCGGCGTCCTGAGCGCCGGGGTTTCCCTCGGCGCGAGCTGGAATGTGTGGGCGAAGGATCTTCGCTCGGTGACCCTCCTCGCGCGGGGCGAGGTGCCGCTCTGGCAGATCGTCGGCGATCCCTGGTTGGCCGAGAACTGGGGGGCGACGGCGGGGGTGAATGTGGTGGCGTTCTGACGGTGGTGTGCCAGCGTTCCCGCCGTCCCAGAAGCTGAGCTCACCTTACCCGTCGCCGCCAACGCGCATCCACGCTCTCATACCCGCGTCCAGCCTCACATCAAGGGCATCGCAAAGCAAGAGGAGGGTGTGGCGGAGCCGGTGTTCCGCAGGCCCGCCCGCTACTCGCTGGAGTTCGGCAGAAACCAACCCCGGGCTTCGGATTGCAAAGGGGCAGCGCCGAACAAAATCAGCCCAGTAGCTTACGAAGTGTGGCTCGATGGCCAACCGGTAACAGTGCCTGAGCTCGCCGGCCATCCTCTCAACCGCCCGCGCGAACCGGACCTGGTGCACGAGCCGCGCTCGGGGTTGTTCTCCAAACTCCTCCCTACACAGCAGCAAATGGGCAACGGCCCACCGCGAAGGGTCTACGCCAGCCGGAAACGCAGCCGCGTTGGCCTCGAGGACCTTTCTCGCTGCAGATGCCGGCTGCGCCGCCCCAGCGAGTAGCTCTTCAACGTCATGAGCCAGCTCGTCGGGACCGACAAGTCGCTGGAGCTGCGCATAAAATTTAGACAGTTCCTCAGCAGCCGCCGAGAAACGATCGGACGCCGAGAGTAGGAGCGCCACTGCGACCGGGAAGATGGCAACCCGAGATAGCCATTGGACATGTGCTCCCCTGCGATCCGCCTCCAGGCTGTCGGCTGTTGGTACTGGCCCCGGTGCCCAGAACCCGTCGCCACTTCGCTCTCGTCTTCGAACCTCCTCCAGCGCAAGGATGCTCCGCTGAAGGCCGACCAGCCCGCCCAAGGCGTCCCCCTCCACAAATCGCTGTGTTGCGAGCAACTGCTCAACCTGGGCCCCCATGTGGCCCAAGCCAGCCTCGGCCGCAAGTTCACGAGCACGATGAGCCCAGACCAGACCTCGAGGAACGTCGTCGGCCGCAAGCGCGAATCCCATGAGTTGCATGGGGAGTAGGGCGGTGACTCGTTCCTGGAACAGTGAAGGACGCCCCTTTACCCATGTGAAGAACATACCCTGTCGGGGGGGAGCGTAGCTCTCGCCGTCAACGGTGCGCGGCGGCGGACTCCCTGTGATGGCGAGCGACGTGAGGTATCCACTCACGTGCCCGAAGACGACGAAGCGATCCCGCCACCGGAGATCTCGCCGTTGCTGGGACAGGAGGACTTCCGCCGCCTCGTCCATTGCTGGCCAGGCGCCGATCGCGCCGCCGTCGCGCCACTTGGCGATCGCAAGTTCGCCAAGGGCTGACACAAGCTCCAATGGAGGAATCCATGGTGGACCGTTCCGAGCGAGCGCGACGGCAGTGGAAGCCGCTCCGACGGCCTTGGCCAAGTCCAACTGACCGTACCCTATGACCAAAGCGCTCAGAGCTTGGAAACGATCAAGCGCCAGAGGGGGCGCCCCCGGGTACTCCTGCAGGGCTCGCTCAAGCCGCTGAACACCTTCGGTTGCACGGTCTGCGTATACGAGCTGCCTTCCGACCATGTCTTCGACGATCGCATGCGCCGCCCCCGGAGCGAGTTCAGCCAAGGCCTCGTCACCAAGGGACACCGCACCCTCGACGTCGAAAAGCTGCTCCGCCCGAACGGTGATCTGGCCGGAAATGGCACAGGCGGTGAGTACTGGCAGCCGGAGGCGGCGACCGGCTGTGGCAAGGGAATCCAGCGCGGCCTGGATCGGTGCCCAGGCGCGCTCCGAAGCCGGCCGCTCCAACTCCTCCGACCAGAGGCGATTGACAGTCCCTCTCGCAAGTATGGCAAACTCGCCCTCGCCCGCCCACTTCGCGCGCACCGAATCTGGTAGCAACGCCAGCAAATCCACCCAGGAGTTGACGTGTTCGGGTCGTGTGACGTGGGCCATGTGTAGCCGAACACATAGCTCCAGGGAGCGCAGCTGCTCCAACGTGCCGACAGCGCCGGCGGCGCCGCTGGCGAGGAGACGCGCACCCTCGTTCGGGTCGACTGTCGAGACTGCTTCATGGGCAACCAACGCCGCCCCGAGGAGCGCCCATCCGGCAGCGCCCCTCGCGACCTCTGCGCGAAGCGCACCGATGGCCTTCTCAGGGACAACGCCTCGCGCGTGTTCAACCCTCACCTGCATCGCCCGAACCAGAATCCGTACGTCCGGCCGCATCCTTACAGGCAACCCATTGGGCCAACGCGACGACAAGCCAGGGTCAAGAGCGACAGCTCCGTCCGAGACCAGGGCGTTGAGGTACTGGACGAGCACGACCCCAGCGGAATCCGCGTCATCGCTGCTTTCGAAATGGTGCATCACCCAGCCGGCCTGAATCGGCGTGAGCGAGCCGCGGCCCAGATACCTCCTCGCGAGCGTCTGATGCACTCCGTTCCTCGTCGCTTCCTGTAGCTCGGCAGGACCAAAAGGTTCCACTGCGGGAGAAACAGACCAGCGCGAGTCACCTTCCATCTCAAGCCAGAGGCCATCAAGCTGTGATTGCAAGGCGCCGGCATGCCGAACAATCGGTTCCACGAGTGCTATTTCCCGCACGTCCTCGTGGCTGAACGGCGTGCGCGGAATGCATAGACGAAACAGGAGTTCCCTGGCGACGGGGTCCGCCACTGTGCCCGTCACCTGGCGGAGCACGAAGGCGCGCTGGCGCGCGTCCTCGCCTGGGGCGAAAATTGCCTTCATCGATGCCAGGTCAAACGTCCATCCTTGCGACGCAAGCACCGAGATACACTGATTGAGACGCTCGGGGTGCCCGTCGGTGACGGCGAGCAAGTGCGTCAGGAGCACGCCGTTCGCGAGAACTTCAGCCGGCGCCGCACGGGCGTGCAGGAGCGTCCGAGCATCCTCGGAGGTAAACCTGGGCGCGCGAACCTCGAACGCCGCCTCGCCCTCAATCACGCTGGCAGGCAAACGAAGCGTGCCCGTGGTCACAAGGCGCGCCCCTGGCTGGAGGCTGCGGACAAGCTCCGATACCAATGCCGCGAAGTCCGAGACCACGTCCGGGATGTCGTCGAGGACCAGTACTGCGTCGTTGCCAAGGAGGCGTGCCATTGTGCTGGCAGGGCTCTCCCCACCTGCGGCCTCTGACCACGTCGCCGACCGAAAGGAGAGCACCGGGTCGGCAGCACCGCGGAGGCGTAGCCAGAGCACCCTTGTGCCGTCCATCGTGGCAACCCGGCGTGCGAGGTTGGTCTTCCCCGTTCGAATGGAGCCCCAGAGGTGAAGCCACGGATTCGTCGCAAGGGCCTGGCCGATTGCCTGCTCTGCAATCGGTCGTGGTACAACCAACGGACTTTCCGCAGGTGGGTCCAGGGACGGCGGTGGAGCCGTTCGCAACGCAGGGCCAAGTCGCAGGAGGAGGCGGCCAACCGCGTGCCGTGAGGCAATCTCCGCCTGTTTCAAATCGGCTGAAGAGGAGGGAGCCGCTACTTCGGGCGAGTCACCGGGCGAAACGAGCGCGGCAAGGATGGCGATCAGGTGGTCGTGATCGCCGATCCGTTGTTCGTGAAGGTCGATCCGTTCCTCGATCCGTGCAACGCGGAGCTCGAGGTGTTGGAGGCGGGTTCGGATCGTTGCGGCAGCCGCGCGATCGGCCTGAAGATCACTCCGCTGCACCCGAAGTGTGAGGTCGGCGGAGTCAACCTCACGATCTCCGTCCCCGGACAGCAGGCGGAACACGTGCACGAACAGAGAGTCGTAGGCAAGCTCGGCGGCGCTCGAGTCGGCGCAAAGGCCTCGTTCAACAAGGCGGCGACGAGACCCCTCTGCCAGCTCCTTGGAGTCCTTTGCGTCCAGGTTCCACCGCAGGCCGCGAAGGAGCGGCACCACCCCCACGACCGGGTCAGCCTCCAAGAGCGCGCGGAAGACCTTCCAGTCTTCGTCGCTCACGCCCTTCTTCGGCTGCTCGGCCGACGCGAGCAGGCCCTGAATCGTCGCAAGGTCCGCCGCGTCCTCGGTCAAATCCGCGCCTTCGCCACCCAGTTCATTCCACCGTAGCAGCGCTCGCCTCGGCGGCGAGAACGGATTCGGGCGCTCTTGCCCGGCCTGCGCGGTCGTCAGGAAGTTCATGTGTACGTGCACATTCGGATTACGATGCCGATGCCCCGCAAGGTGCGCAACCGCCGAGATCGCCGACACGCTGCGGAGTGTAATCGTTCCGCTCAGCCGCTTGACCTGCGTGACCAACCGGTCCTCATCAAATGCCACGCCCGAGAGGGCGGGCGCAATGACATCGATGTCCTCACCGCCTTCAAGAAACAGCCTCTGGTCGTCAGCGAGCTGGAGCCAGTGATGGATCGTCTGGTCGACTTGGTAGCAAAAACCGGCAATCGTCGCGACAGCCTCTCGCTCCTCCTCAGTTCGGAAGCCGGGCGGTTGCATCGCTTCGGGCAGGTCGGCCATTCGGACCGTAGTAGCCGAGCGTCCGCCCATGGTCCAGCGTGGTACCGGTCCGCATCCTGCCGCCGCCGCGCGTCGCGGCGGGGAACGTGTACCGGCAGCCCAAGCTACCGCCCCACCTCATACCCCAACCGCTCGATCCGCTCCTCCACATCTGCGAGCACACCGAACCCCTCTCCCCACGAGAGCTCGACCAGCCCCTCCCGGAGCTCGACCCGAACCCGCGTGACACCGGGCATCGCCCCGACATGCCGTGTCACCTTTCCGACGCACGCGTCACAGGTCATGCCGCGCACCCGGAGCAAGGCGCCGCCCGCCACCGCTGCGACGGGATCCGTGTTCGACGCTAGGTGGGTCCGCGTCTCCGGAAGCGGCGGGCGCACCGCCTCCTCCGAGCCGCCCACCGCGAGCCGATACCGCCCACGCACGACCAGCGCCCAACTCACCAGCACGAGCATGCCACCGGCCACGACCGTGATCACGACGGCGTTCATCCCCATCACCGCCATCATCCCGCCGATCATGCCGGAGGGCATCCCGCCCATCATGCCGGCCATCAGCGCCATCGCGGCGACCATCACGGGGTTGTCGTGGTCCGGGTGGCCCCGGTGCTCGTCGAGCAGCCCGGCGAGCCAGCCGCCGAGGAGGCCGCCGAGCATCGTCCCGAACATCCCGTACATCATCGGCGCCATCATCACGGGGTGGCCGAGGTTCTGGCCGCCCATCAGCGCGGCCATGACGAACGTCAGGACAAGGAGCAGCACCACCGAGACCGTCAGGAGGATCGCGAGCCGGTCCCGCATCCGGAGCGGCTGTTGCTCCCCGGCCAAGGGGAGACCGTTCGGCCCGCAGACCCGGCCGCGTTCGTCGAGGTGGGGGAGCCGGATCATCACGAGCGGGCGCCACCATCCCACGAGCGCGTGGAGCGCGGTGAGGCCGACCGCGCCGACCCACAGGGGCAACCAGGGGACCTGGAGCGCGAGCCCGGTCAGGGCCGTCCCCACGAGCCCCGCGGAGAGCGTACCCAGGATCGAGCCCATCGACGAGGTGACGCCCATGTCGAGGTCGCTGCAGCAGTCCTCCTCCATCGCAGCGCCCAGCCAACCTCCGACGCGCGCCCCAACGAGGCACGCCCAGGCGCCGTAGAACACGAGCTGCAGGAGCACCATGTCCATGGGGCTCTTCTCGAAGAGGAACCCGGTGAGGCCCGCGCCCCCGAGTGACACCGCCGATGCCACGAAGAACGTGTCACGGGCCACACGTCGAGTTGTGAGGTGCTGCATCGCCTACCTCGCGAGCGCGGGGGTGCCGACCGGCTCCGGGACGGGCGAGGGGGGCGGCACGAGGACCGGCGCGTCCGGAGTGGGCTCGAAGCCGCGCAGCCGGAGCGCGTTCGTGACAACCGACACCGACGAGAGCGCCATCGCGGCGGACGCGATCATCGGTGAGAGGAGCCCGAGCGCCGCGACCGGGATGCCGACCGTGTTGTAGGCGAACGCCCAGAACAGGTTCTGCTTGATGATGCGAATCGTGGCGGCCGAAAGCTCGATCGCGGTGGCGACCTTGGCGATGTCCCCCTTGATGAGGGTCAGGGACGCGGCCTCCATCGCGACGTCCGTCCCGGTGCCGATCGCGAAGGACACGTCGGCGGCCGCGAGGGCTGGGGCGTCATTGATGCCGTCTCCCACCATGCCGACGACATGGCCCGCGGCCTGGAGCTTCTTGATGAGGGCGACCTTCTCACCCGGGGAGGCCTCGGCGAGTACGTGATCGATGCCGACGGCCGACGCGATCGCCTCGCCGGTGCGCTTGTTGTCGCCCGTGGCCATGATGAGCTTCACGCCCATCTTGTGCAGCCGGGCGACCGCGCCCTTCGAGGTGTCCTTCAACGTGTCGGCCACGCCGATGACCGCGAGCGGCACACCATCCAGCGCCGCCAGGATCGCGGTGCGTCCTTGCGCCTCGATGGGTTCCGCCGCATCGGCGAGCGGCCCGATCGCGACCCCGTGGTCCCGCATCAGCCGCCGGTTCCCGACCAGGATTCGCATCGGCACCCCGTCCCGCTCGACGGTGGCGACGACGCCCTGGCCAGTCACCGACTCGAACGCCGATGCCTCGAGAGACAGCGCGCCGAGCGCCTTCGCATGGGCGACGACGGCCTCGCCGAGCGGGTGCTCTGAGTACCGCTCCGCGGCCGCCAGAAGCGCGAGGACTTCGAGGTCGCCGCGGCCATCCAGGCGGACGAGATCGGTGACGGCGGGCTCACCCCGAGTGAGCGTTCCTGTCTTGTCGAAGACTAGCACGTCGATGTTCTGCGCCCTCTCCAGGGCCTCGGCGTTCCGGACGAGGATGCCGTGCTCGGCGGCTTTGCCGGTGCCGACCATGATCGCCGTGGGTGTCGCGAGACCGAGCGCGCACGGACACGCGATCACGAGCACGGCAACCGTGGGGAGCAACGTCCCGGCCACACCGGCGCCAGCCACGGCCCACGCCACCGCGGTCACGCCTGCCACCGCGAGCACGCCCGGGACGAACCGCGCCGAGACCTGGTCCGCCATGCGCTGGATCGGCGCCTTGCTGCCCTGGGCGTCCTCCACCATGCGGATGATCTGCGCGAGCGCCGTGTCCTCGCCGACGCGGGTGGCCTCGACCAGGAGCCGACCGTTGCGGTTGACCGTCGCACCGATGACCGCGTCTCCGGGGCCCCGGAGGACGGGTAGGCTCTCGCCGGTGATCATCGACTCGTCGACCGAGGAGCTCCCCTCCAGCACGCGCCCGTCGACGGGGATCCGCTCTCCCGGCCGCACCACGACACGCTCGGTGACGAGGACCTCCTCGATCGGCACGTCGATCTCCGCCCCGGCACGCAGGACACGCGCGGTCTTCGGCTGGAGGCCGGCGAGCTTGCGGATCGCGTCGTTCGCCTGGGTCTTTGCGCGATCCTCCAGGTACTTCCCCAGCAGGATGAGCGTGACGATGATCGCCGCCACCTCGAAGTAGAACATCATCCCGCCAGTCAGGAGCTCGTAGACGCTGTACGCGAACGCGGCGCCGGTCCCGATGGCGATCAGGGTGTCCATGTTGGCGGTCCCGCCGCGCGCGAGCTTCCACGCCACGGAGAAGAACTCCCGACCGGCCCAGAACACCACGGGCGTGGTGAGCGCGAGCTGCACCCACCCGACGCCCGGGAACATGACGTTGAACATCGCGATGCCGAGCACGGGTACGGAGAGCACCGCCGCGCCGACCAGGCGGCGCCACAACGACTGGAGGCGCGACTGCTCCCGAGCGCGGATCTCGTCCGGACGTTCGGTCCGAGCGATGGGATGGAGGTCGTAGCCCGCCGCCTGTACCGCCTTGACGAGCGCCACGTTGGTAGCGGTGCCCTTCACGGAGGCCTTGTGGGTCGCGAGGTTGACCGTAGCCGTCGTGACACCCGGCACTCGCGCGAGCGCCTTCTCGACGCGCGACACGCACGAAGCACACGTCATCCCTTCCACCCGGAACGCGCGGTCCTCGGCACGGGAGGGCCGTGGGTCCACCGGCTTGTACCCCGCCTTCTCGATGGCCTCGAAGAGCGCTCCCCAGGTCGCCTCGCCCTCCACGGTGGCCTTGGCGGTGGCGAGGTTCACGGTCGCCGTCGTGACGCCGGGCACCTTCGCGAGCACCTTCTCGATTCGCGCCGAACACGACGCACAGGTCATGCCCTCGACAGGGAACGTGACCTTGCCCGGGATGCGCTCGTCGAGCGCCGGGGTGGTCTCCAGGAAGGACACGGCATCGGCGAGCTTCGCCCGGAATCGCGACAGGAGGCGGGAGAACTCCCCCAGCAGCGCGGTCACGCGCGTAAACAGGTGCTCGCGGGCCCCCACGTCGGGGTCGAAGCGCACGATGAGAGAGCCCGTGGCGTCGCTCGCGGAGACGGCGAGCACCCCCCGCTCGTCCACCAGCGCCTCGCAGAGGGCGCGGCAGGCGTCCGCCGAACCGCGGAGCAGCGGGATCCGCAGCCGCACCCGCGTGGAGAGGGCGTGTTCGACGGTGAAGGAGGCGTCCATGCGTTCCTCAGGTCGAGAGTTGCGGGATGGCCCGGATCTGGCGCCGGTGTGTCCAGACGCCGAAGCCGAGGAGGCCCCAGCCCCACCAGTAGCGGAGGGGCGCGCGGAGCCAGGAGCGGATCACCCACAGGTGGATCCAGACGAGCGCGAGCAGATACGCGGCCTGGACCACCTTGCCGAAGAGCCGCTCGCGGCGGGCCTTCTCCTGCTCGGCGAGCGCGTCCCGGAAGGGCAGGATCTCCATCTTCGGGACCTGGGGCGTGGCCTGCCGGTCGACCTCGAGGAGCGCCGGCCGGTCGTCAGTGAGCCAGGGGTCGTAGAAGACGGAGAGCCGGGCGCGGGTCCGGTCCACGACGACGCGCCGCACTCCCTTCAGGGCGAGGAGCGCCTTCTCCAAGCGCGTCGCGAGCGCGGCGACGTAGAGCAACGGAGGGATGTGCAGTCGTAGATAGCCAGCTTCGCGCCGTAGGACGAGAATCTCCCTCGTCTCGGCGGGAACGAGCGCCGTCATGTCGACTCCCGGGAAGGCGGCCGCGGAGGCTCCTGCGAGAGCGCCTCCGTCAGGGCGACGGGCTTCTGATCCGGGACGATCTCGCGCAACGCGTCGCTGGCGCGGAGCGCACGTCGGACCACGCCCTTCACCAGCCAGCGGCCCACCTGATCCTGGGGGATGCCCCGCTTCTGCGCGACGTAGCCAACGGCCACCCCCGCGCCAAACAGCCCGACGGTGACACTCCCGACCCATTTCCAGTTCATCGATGGCTCCGGTGGTTCATTCGACGAGCTCGACCTCGACCGGCCCCCGAACATGCGCCATGCACGCCAGCCGCTCGAACGGGAGGAAGCGGTGACGCGCGCGATGTCCGGCTTCGAGCGCGTCCGGGGGCGTCAAGTTTTCCTCGCCGGCGAGGACGGACATCCTGCAGGCCCCACACGCCGCGGTGATCCCACAGCAGGCGATCTCCGTGGCGCCTGCCTCGAGGGCCGCTTCCAGCACGGAGGCGCCCTCGCCCACCTCGATGGACGTTCCCGACGGCTGGAACGTCACGCAGGGCATCAGGCGCCCTTCTTCACGAGGTCCATGCCGCCGCACTTCTGGCACTTGCCAGGGTGGTCCTGGGTGACCTCGGGGTGCATCGGGCACCACCACGTCTCCGCGGCGGTCGCGGGCGCGTTGGTGGGGGTCGCAGTCGCGTCCACCGGGGTCGCCGGTGCGGGCACCGTGGCCTCGGACGCAGGGGCGGAGGGCCCGGGCGCGGCTGGGCTCCCCTCGATGGCCGAGCGGGCGGGGTTGGACGCGTCGCTGCACGCGACGAGGAGCAGCACGGGAAGAACGAGGAAGCGGGACATGGAGGCTCCGGGTCAGGCGGGAGTGGGCGATGCCGGCGGGGTTCCCTCGGGAAGCTGGCCCTTGGCCTTCAAGGCCTCCTCCTCCCGCACCTCGGCGACGAGGTCGGAGAACCTCTCGCTCTGCTCCCCCAGCGCCTGCCGACCGCGCTCGAAGAGGGTGGACCCCTGAGCGAGGGCTTTGCGGGCAAGCGGCCCGCCGACCTCGACGATCTTCGGCCAGTTCTTCTGGACGAGCGCGCCTGCGGCGAAGCCGGCGGCGAAGGGGAGCAGGTAACGACCGATGGCCATGGTCTCTCCGGAAACGTGTGGATCAGCGGGGGGCCTTGGTGCCCTCCCACTCGAACAACTGGAGGATCTCGAGCACCTTCTGCTCGCGCTCCTCGGGCGCCCCCTCGGCGAACGCCTGGCGAACGCAGGTATCGAGGTAGGACTTCAAGATGTTGCGCTCCACCCGGCGCAGGGCGGCGTGGACGGCGCGCGTCTGCGTGAGGATGTCGACGCAGTAGCGGCCCTCGACGACCATCCCCCGGATCCCCCGGATCTGGCCCTCGATCCGCGAGAGCGCGTCGAGCTCGGCGTCGTGCCGGGGGTAGCAGCAATCGTCTTCAGGCATGGGCTCCTTCGGTTGCCACATACCCCCGTAGGGGTATACTCGGAGCATACCCCCCTCGGGGTAGGGGTGCAATCCTCGCATGGTGTCAACGTCCGTCCGCGATCCTCGGTCACAGGCCACTGGTCCGGTGCTGGTCGAAGGCGGACACTACAGCCTCGGGCGGGACGGCGCACCGGTGCTCTCGGAGACGACCATCCGGACGCTTGCGGGGGCTGCGGCGGAGGTCGTGGCGATCCGGAGGTCCGGTGGCAGCGCCACGCTCGGCCTCCTGGTGGGGGACCTCGCGCTCCCCGCCGGGAGCCGACCGCCTGCGGGCGAGTGGGCCGTCCCGCACCCTTACCGGGAGGTGCTCCTGGGCGCGGGCCTCGACCTGACAGATCTGCGCGTCTGGACGGAGTCCTACGCCCGGAACCAGGGAAAGCGCCGGCTCCTGGATGAGGCGCGGCGCCGCCACGACGGGCCGCGGACCTACGCCGCCGAAGGGTGGGCGTTCTTCGTGGGCCACTCCGGAGAGCTCACCGTCGTGTCCGACGCTTCGCTCGACTGGGACGGGGACCTGCACGGCGCCGTCGTCACCCGTGGTGTGTCACCGCTCTGCCCGCTTGTCTTCGCGGGGCTCAAGCGCGCTGTGTTCCAGGCGGGCTTCACCCGGCACGTGGCGCACTACGCGCTCGCGGACGACGCCTGGATCGAAGAGAAGCTCAGGGCCGCCGCGGCGATCGCCGCCCAGCTCAGGGGCGGCCGCGTCGGTACGCAGATCGACCGGCTGTACCGCGTCGGTCCCGACCCGCACGACCGCACCTGCGCACCCGCGCGAGCTCGTCGCCCCGGGAGAGGGGCCGTGGGAGGCCTTCCTCGAGTCCGTGCGCGGCCTCCGTCCCGATCTCACCCCCCTCGACCGAATGGAGACCACATGCAGGCCGATCCTGGATCCGGAGCGCAGCTTGCGGAGCGCGAGTTCCCGCTCTTCCGGGTGATCGACGGCGTCCGGGAGCACGAAGGCAAGATCGTCGCGCGGGTGGAGGAGCGCCGGGTCGCGCTCGCCGCGCGCACGGGTCTCACCGGACGGCCGCTCGCGGACGCGCTCGCCCGCGACCTCGTCGAAGACGCCGCGCTGCGCACGGCAGCCATTGGCGCGAGCGCGGCGTTGCCGCTCACGCTCCCCGTCCTCGGGATGATCGGCTCGACCCTGCTCACCGTCCTCGGGGGCGCCCTATGGCAGGCCGCGGTCGAGGTGGAGCTCTGCTACGCCATCGGCGCGGCGTACCGCACGCGCATGCCGTCCGAGCGCGTGCGGACCATCGCATTCTGGCTGGTGCGGCTCGCGAACTACGGCGACCTGCAGGAGCGCGCCCTGGCCATGGGGGTGCGCTTCACGGTCCGGAAGCTCGTGGAGAAGCTCGTGGCCATCGGGCTTGCCCGCGCCGTCGCCGCCACAGCGGGCGGGATGATGATGGGGGGCATGATGGGACGGGCCGTCGTCGGGGCCCCGGTTCCCTGGTACGTCCGTGCCACCTCCTTCATCGGCGTCCCCGTCCTCGCGGTGATCGGCTGGAGGAGCACGCAAGGGGTGGGAGAGCGGGCCATCGCCTACTTCAGCGAGGAGGGGTGAGGTCTGCGCGTCGGGCCCCTGCCACCGAGCGGCGTGTGCGGCGGCACGACGTTTGCTGGCGGGGTTTCGACTCACCGCTCGTGTCCTCCATCGGACGCGGCGAGGAGCGTCATCGCCGCGCGGCGACCCCCAGGAGCCAGCGGTCCGCAAGGAGCGTCCGGCGCGCCTGGATCGCGAAGCCGGCATTCTCCACCGCAGAGAACCACTCCTTCGGGTCGAAGCGGCCTTCCTCCGGGTGGTCCAGGAGGGCCCGCACCGCAGCCATCCGTGTCAGCTTTCCCGTCGGCTCCTCGAAGTAGAACCGTCCGCGGGGGCGCAGGACTCGCGCGATCTCGCCGATCGCCCTCTGCCACCCGGGCACGTGGTGAAGGATCGCGAAGTCGAACACCGCATCGAAGCTCGCGTCTGGTTCGGGGATGTGCTCGGCGTCGGCGACGTACGCGCCGGTGCCCGCGAGGCGGACCATGTCGGGGTCGAGGTCGAACGCTACGATCTCGGCCGCGCCGAACTCCTCGCGGATGATGCGCATGCCTACCCCACGTCCACAGCCGACCTCCAGCGCGCGGGCGCCGTCGCAGCGTCCCCCGTGACGACGGAGTGCGGCGCCTTCTCCGTAGCGCTGGATGGCCGCCCGGATCGGGTTGTTCATCAGCGCCTTCTCGACGGGGTTGAGCAGCATCTACATCTCGCCCCGCGGGTCAGATTGAGGGCATCTCATCAATAGGGATACGCACCGGTGCCGTACGGCGGGTAGTACTGCCTTCGCCACCAGTTGGCCTCCCCCCCGAGCAGCACGCCGAGGCTCACCTGATAGAGCGAGTGGCCGGGCCGGAGCTCGACATCAGAGAACGCCGCCCGTGTCTCCAGTACCCCGACGAACGGACGCGCAAATGTCACCTCCGGCAGGATGCGAACCCCCCGTGCGATCCGGATTGAGCCGCCGACCGACACCCCTGCGGCGAGCAGGGTCGACCGCTTTCGGTTTGCCTGAAGGGTGCGCACGTGGGACCACCCCTGAAGCTTGGGCGCGAGCGTCAACTCGTGGGGGCCGAGGCCGAGGCCGACGAGGAGAGGGAGTTGTACGTGAACGGGCCAGTGTCCCATTGGCACGGTGCTCGCGGATGGCGCGACCGCGACGGCCCACCTGCGTGAGTACGGGTTGGTCAGAGCGAATTTGCTGGACACTCCGACCCCCGCCGTCCCGAGCCGCAGACCGAGATCCCAGCGGTTGCCGAAGCCGTACCTCGCCGTCAGGTTGGCAACCGGCGCGGCGCCCGAATCCTTGACGTGCCACATGCCGGGCTCGATGCCTACCTGGAGGGACCCCTTGTCGATCGGCCGTGCGGTCTGGTGAGTGCCAAACGTGGCACAGGCCGAACACAGCATCCCAACCAACACCAACGCGACCACCCTCATTTTGCCACCCCACCGGAGATCATAGCGGTGCGGTCGGGACGGCCTGTGAACGATTGTCGTCTCCGAACGAGGCTCCGGGCGATGACGGGGATCGAGCAGGACGGCGCCCGCTCGATCGGGAAGACCCATGCTTCGCTCGGTGTCGTCAAGTCCTTCCTACCGACGAGCTGTCCTCGGCCTGCCGTCGCGCCTCCCGGACGCGAGAAGGTAGAGGAAGGGTAGCGGGGCGGACAGCCCCCCTACCGTGACGCTGCAAGCAACAGTTCCCGGAACGCCGCGGGCGCCTACGTAGGGGGGAATCGGGAGCCACGGTTGCTGAGCCTCGTTGACATTGGGCCACGTTCCCTGGAAGCCTACCGAGGCGTCGCTTCAGACGAGCTCGTGGACGCGGTGCGTGCGGCCGCGATGCCACTTCGAGGCGCGCGCGTGCTGCACCTCAACGCGACCCCGTACGGCGGCGGGGTCTCCGAGCTGCTCCGCTCGGTCGTCCCGCTGCTCCGGGACCTCGGCCTGGTTGCGCACTGGCGCATCATCAGCGGGGACGAAGCGTTCTTCCGCGTGACCAAGGCCATGCACAACGGCCTCCAAGGCGCCGTGCCCGACCTCACACCGGACCAGCAGCAGACGTGGTTGGCTACAGCCGAGGCCAACGCGCGGGCGTTCGAGGAGAGCTACGACTTCGTGTTCGTACACGACCCGCAGCCTGCAGGGCTCCTGTCGCTCCGCGGCGCGCGAGGCGCTCGCTGGATCTGGCGGTGCCACATCGACACGTCGCATCCCAACCCGTCGATCTGGAGCTTCCTGCGACCCTACCTCGCGGTGTACGACGCGGCGATCTTCACCATGGCCGAGTTCGTGCCTGCCGGGTTTCCGATCTCCCGAGTCGAGATCGTGCCGCCGGCGATCGACCCCTTGAGCCCGAAGAACCTATCGCTTCCCCGTGCGACCGCGCGCCAGGTGCTCGACTGGATCGGGGTCAGGACGGATCGACCGCTCGTCACCCAGGTGTCGCGCTTCGACCCGTGGAAGGATCCGCTCGGGGTCATCGCGGCCTACCGCGCCGCCCGGCGAGAGGTGCCCGATCTCCAGCTCGCCCTGGTGGGCTCCATGGCGTTGGACGACCCCGAGGGCGCGGAGATCTACCGACAGATCCTGGACGAGACGGGCGGCGACCCCCTCGTGCACGTCTTCACCAACCTCGTGGGCGTGGGGAACATCGAGGTCAACGCCTTCCAGATGCTCTCGGACGTCGTCGTCCAGAAGTCCATCCGCGAGGGCTTCGGGCTCGTCGTGTCGGAGGCCCTCTGGAAGGGCACCCCCGTTGTCGCCGGACGCGCCGGGGGCATCCCGCTCCAGATGGCGGACGGCGTCGGCGGGGTGCTGGTCGACAGCGTGGATGCGTGCGCCGAGGCGATGGTGGCACTCCTCCGCGACCCCGAGCGGGCACGTGCGTTGGGCGTGGCCGGGCGGGAGCGGGTCCGCGAGCACTTCCTGACGCCCCGGCTGGTGCTGAACGACCTGCGGCTGATGCAGGCCCTCCACGACAAACAGCCGATCGTGCGGCCCCCCGACTGGGACGCGCACCGGGATCCCGTGTGCGGCATGGTGCTGGAAGGGGCGCCGGTCGTCACCCTCGTCGACACCGGTCGGACATGGGAGTTCTGCTCCCAACGCTGTCGCGCGGCGTTCGCTGATGACCCCGAGCCGTATCGGGGACAGGCTCGGTTGGGGCTCGCACCCGCCTGACCGCGTGGTCGAATGGCGCGTCGCGTCCACTGTGACCATGAAGGCCACAGTGAAACCCGCGGAGTCGCTGGGTTGACCCGCCCAAATGCGTGTGCAAAAGCGCACAGCCGCCGTGCGACGACGGCCATGAACCCCGTTCATTCCTCGTTTTCGAGGATGGCATACTGCTTGCCAGGAACCGATCCATGGTGCTGCTCGCCCTCGTCACCCTCGCCCTCGCGGAGGCCCCCGCTGACCTCAAGGGGCTTGTCGGCCTCGCACTGGAACGCGATCCGGAGGCGGCCGCCGCCGACCTGGACGCCCGCGCGGCCACAGAAGACGCGAGGGCCGCCGGTCGCCCGATGAACCCCATGTTGATGGTGGGCGGCGACTCGCTCGGCGCGATGCCCGAGGATCTGGACCCGACGATGTACATGGTCGGCGTCGAGCAAATGCTGCGAGGGTGGGGAGAGGCCCGCGCTTCGGCGGATCGCGCCCGTGTGGACGTGACGCGCGCCGAGGCCGACCGCGCCCGCGTCGCCGCCGACCTGCGCCTCCGGCTTGCCCAGGCGGCCGCGCGGATTCGTGCATTCCAGGCGGAGCGCAGGTTGTTGGACGAGCAGATCCGCGCGGCGGAGACCCTCTGGCAGGCCGGCGTGCGGCGCTGGGGCGCGGGTGCGGGACGCCCGGGGATGGGCGGCATGGGCGGGTCCGAAATGGACGAAGGCATGGAGGCCGGTCCCTCCTCCACACCTCCGGCGGTGAAAGGCGGCGGCGGCGGCGGCGGCGGCATGGGGATGCCCGGCATGGGAGGCGGAGCGGGGGGCGGTGGCCGCGCCCAGGCGCCGGCGGGCGGAATGGAGGGCAACACAGGGATGGGCGGCGGCGGGACCGGCGGCATGGACCCGGGCGCTGGCGGCATGCGGGGAGGGTCCACCCTGCCCGATCTGTTGCGGGTGGAGGCCGAGGTGGCGCGCCTCCGCGCGGATCGGGCGGCGCTCGATGCGCGCCTCGCCGGGGAGACCGCGGTCCTCACCCGCTTCGTCGGCGACGAGGCGGCGGCCGCCGTGCACGCGGTACCCGCGGCCTACCTGGAGGAGCCGTCCTCCACGCCCAGCCGGCCGCCCGAGATCGATCTCGCCGCCGCCGACCGAGCCGCGGCCGAGGCGGATCTCCGCGTCGCGCGGAGCCGGATCGCGCCCGATGTGGAGCTGGGTGCCAGCGTCGGCATCATGCCCGACGGGATGGTGCAGGGCGTGAACGTGATGGTGGGAGTGGAGGTGCCGCTCTGGGGCGCGAACGCTCGCTCGCGGGACGCCGCCTCGGCGCGCGTCGAGGCCGCCACCCGGCGCGCAGACGCCATCGATCGCGACCTCGCCGCGGCGACGGACGCCGCGCGGGCGGCCGAGGCGGCGGCGACCGCGCGATCCGGGGTGCTTCGGGAGGTGGCGGTGCCCCGCGCGGAGTCGGCATGGAAGGCCGCGCTCGCGAGGTACGCCGCGGGACAGACCGGTGTGGAGGAGGCCCTCCGCGCCTGGGAGGGGCTCCTGGCCGCGCAGCGCGACCTGGTGGCAGCCGAGCGGGACGAGGCCTTGCGTGCGGCCGAACGTGTGCGCGTGGAGGTTCGATGAAGTCTCTCTCTTTGGTGGGCCTGCTGCTGGTTGCCGCGTGCGGACGGAACGATCCGCGCGCGGGGCGCGAGGAGCCCGGCACTGCGCCCCCAACGGCCGGGGCCGATCCACACGCAGGGCACGCGGCACCCGCAGCTCCCGCCACCGACGGACACGCGGGGATGCCCGGCATGGATACCCCTTCCGAACCGGGAGCCGCCACGGGCGACGCGGGCATGGTCATGCCAGTGACCGTCAGCCCCGAAGCCGCCGCCGCGATCGGCGTCCGCACGGTCCCCGCCCGCGCCGGTGCAGCCGCGACGCGGCACCGCGCCCCCGCCTCCGCCACCTTCGACCCCTCGCGCACCCGCCGCGTCACCGTCACCGCGGGCGGCCAGATCCGAGAGGAGCGCGTCCCCCGCGTCGGGGAGGCCGTCCGTGCGGGCCAGGTGCTCGCCCGGATCTGGCTTCCGGAGGTGCGCGCGGCCTTCGAGGAGCAGAAGGTCGCCCGTCCGCTCGGCGAGCCGTGGGCCAGCGCAGCTCGCTCCCGCCTGCTTGCGTTGGGCGTGCCCGCCGCGGACATCGATGCCGCGGGCGACACCGTGCCCGACACGTGGACCGTGCGCGCGCCGGTGTCCGGCATCATCGTCTCCCGACCCGCTCGGGAGGGCGGCTGGCTCGGCGCGGGCGGGCTCGTCGCCGAGATCGCCTCGACCGACGCGCGCGTGGTGGAGATGGTCACCGTCGTCCCTCCTCCCGTCGGCACACATGTGACGCTCACGGACGGGGCGAGCACCTGGGAGGCCACCGTCTTCGAGATCCTCCCCACCGCGGGGCCGGCCGGGCGCAGCGTCCGTCTCCTCCCCCAGCGACTCTCCGGAGGCGACATCGGCGTGGGTCGTCCGCTGACCGCAACCTGGAACGGAGGCGAAACCGAGGGCGTCTGGGTGCCTCGAGGCGCTGTGGTCGACACGGGGACCCGGCAGCTCGTCTTCGTCGCTGGGGCGGACGGCTACACACCGCGTCCAGTCTCGCTCGGCGTGCGGACCGCAGACGAGGTCCAGGTGACCGTGGGCCTCGCTCCCGGCGAGGAGGTCGTGGCGGCGGGCACGTTCCTGTTCGACTCCGAAACCCAGATGCAGGGCAGCGGGCACGCCGGGCACGGCGGCTGAATGCTTGCACGCATCATCGACTGGAGCGGCCGGAACCGCTTCCTCGTGATCCTCGCCTCGCTCCTCGCGACCGCCGCCGGACTCCTGGCCGCGCTCCGGAGCCCGATCGACGCCATCCCCGACCTGTCCGATCCGCAGGTCATCGTCTTCTCCGAGTGGATGGGCCGCTCGCCGCAGCTCGTCGAGGACCAGGTCACCTACCCGCTCGTCACGGGGCTCCAGGCGCTCCCCGGCGTCAAGGCGGTCCGTGGCTTCACGATGTTCGGAATGTCGTTCACCTACGTGCTGCTCGAGGAGGGCGTGGATCCCTACTGGGCGCGGACGCGCGTGAGCGAGCGGCTGGATGTGCTGAAGCCCCGCCTTCCGCCTGACGTGGAGGTCTCCCTCGGGCCCGACGCCTCCGCCGTGGGCTGGGTGTACCAGTACGTCCTAGTGGACCGGACGGGGAAGCTCTCCGTGGCGGACCTGCGCACGCTCCAGGACTGGACCCTCCGCTTCGCGCTGGAGGGCGTCGACGGCGTCGCTGAGGTCGCGACGCTGGGCGGCTTCGAGAAGCAGTACCAGGCGGTCCTCGACCCCGAGCGCATGCGGGCCGCGGGCATCACCACGAGCGACGTCACCTCGGCGCTCGCACGGAACAACCGCGACGTCGGCGGCCGCGTGATCGAGGAGGCCGGCCGCGAGTTCTACGTGCAGGGACGAGGCCTCGTCGGGGACCTCGCCGACCTCGACCGCGTCCACGTCGGGCTGGACCCACGGGGCACCCCCGTCGCGCTCGGCAGCGTCGCCAGCGTGGAGATCGGGCCCGACATCCGCCGGGGGATCGCGGACCTCGACGGCAAGGGCGAGGCTGTCGGCGGGCTGGTCGTCGCGCGGCAGGGGGAGAACGCGCTCGCCGTCATCGACGCGGTCAAGGCGCGCCTCGCAGAGGTTCCGCTCCCCGACGGCGTGGAGATCGTCCCCGTCTACGACCGCTCCGACCTCATCCGGGGCTCCGTCGCGACGCTGTTCGAGTCCATCGGCGAGGAGATCCTGATCATCGCCCTCCTCCTCGGCGTCTTCCTCCTCCACGCACGCTCGGTGCTCGTCCCGATCCTCGTCCTCCCGTGTGCCATCGCCGTCGCGTTCATCCCCATGTACTTCATGGGGTTGACCATCAACATCATGTCGCTCGCGGGCATCATCATCGCGATCGGGGACATGGTCGACGCGGTCGTGCTCCTCGTCGAGAACGCGGCCAGGCGCATCGAAGATCACCCGGAGGAGGACCGCACCGAGGTCGTCCTCGCGGCCGCCAAGGAGCTCGGCGGGCCGCTCGTGTCCTCGCTCCTCCTCATCGCGGTCAGCTTCCTGCCCATCTTCGCGCTGGAAGCGCAGGAGGGGCGGCTGTTCACGCCGCTCGCGTGGACCAAGACCTTCGCCATGCTCGCCGCGGCGCTGTTCACGCTCACGCTCGCCCCGGCCCTCGCCGTGACGCTTCTTCGCGGCAAGATGCCGCGCGAGGCCGCCAACCCCGTGAACCGCGCGCTGCGGGCGCTCTACCGGCCGATCGTCGGCCTCGCGACCCGCCACCCCTGGCCCTTCATCGCGATCGCCGGGATCGCGACCGCGATCACTGTGCCGGTCTACAACGGGCTCGGCCGCGAATTCATGCCGCCGCTCTACGAGGGCTCGCTCCTCTACATGCCGATCACCGTGCCCGGCATCTCCGCGGAGCAGGCCCGCACGCTCTTGCAGGCCCAGGATGCCTTCCTCGTGAGCATCCCGGAGGTCGCGCGCGTCATCGGCAAGGCGGGCCGCGCGGAGACCGCCACCGACCCGGCGCCGCTGTCGATGTTCGAGACGATCATCACGCTGAAGCCGCGCGAGGACTGGCGCCCCGGCGTCACCGTGGACGACATCATCGCCGAGATGGAGGCCGGGTTGGAGTACCCCGGCGTCCAGAACGCCTTCACCATGCCGATCAAGGCGCGCGTTGACATGCTCACGACGGGCATCCGCACGCCCGTCGGCGTGAAGGTGCTGGGCGACGATCTGCAGACCATCAACGACGCCGGCGAGCGCATCGAGGCCGCCCTCCGCGAGGTGCCGGGTACGAGGAGCGTCTACGCCGAGCGCCAGCTTGCGGCGGTGTTCGTGGAGGTCGTGCCGCGTCGTGACGACGTGCTCCGCTACGGCGCCGCCACCGACGACGTGCTCGACGTGGTCGAGATGGGCCTCGGCGGCATGCCGGTGGGCCGCATCTTCGACGGACGGGAGCGCTACTCCCTCATCGCGCGCTTCGGCCGCGACTTCCGGGCCGACGAGGAGGGCATCCGCAGCCTCCCCGTCGCCACGGCCCTCGGCGTGGTCCCGCTCGGCGCGCTCGCCGACGTGAACCGGGTCCCCGGTCCCGCGATGCTCGTCGACGAAGGCGGGCGGCTCGCGGGGTACATCTACGTCGACCCCGGTCAGCGCGACCTCGGCGGCTACGTGGACGAGGCCCGCAAGGTGGTCGAGAGCCTCGGGCTCGACCCCTCGCTCCAGATCCAGTGGACCGGCCAGTACGAGTTCCTCGAGCGCGCCCAGGAGCGCCTCGCGATCATGGCGCCCATCACGATCGTGCTCGTGTTCCTGCTGGTCTACCTCTCCTTCCGGACGATCGGAGAGACGAGCATCGTGCTCCTGACGCTGCCCTTCTCCGTGCTCGGCAGCATCTGGTTCCTGGCGGCGGCCGACTACGACCTCTCAATCGCTTCCTGGGTCGCGATGATCGCGCTCATCGGCGTGGGCGCGGAGGTGGGGATGGTCCTCGCCGTATACCTCGACCTCGGGGTGAAGCGGGCCTTGGAGAAGGGAGAGGTGCTCACCCCCGCGCGGCTCGCCGAGGTGGCCGCGGACAGCGCCGCCGGTCGCATGCGCGGCATGGTGCTTGCGATCGCGATGAACCTCTTCGGGCTTCTCCCCGTCCTGTTCAGCCAGGGCGTCGGCTCCGACATGGCCCGCCGCATGGCCGGGCCGATGTTCGGCGGCCTCGTCACCCTCACGTTCATGACCGCGCTGGTGCTCCCTGCGATGTGGGTGCTCTGGCGCACGCGGCAGCTCAAGAAAGGCACGCTCGCGGCCTCGTTGGCGGTGTCGAAGGCGCAAGAATGACGAGCAACGGCCTCCCCGTCCCCCGCGGACTCACTGGCCCCGACGCCGCCGCGCGGCTCGCCGAGCACGGCCCGAACGAGATCCGCCGCGAGGCCCGCACCCCTCCCTGGCGCATCCTCGCCCGGCAGTTCGCGAGCCCCATGATCGGGCTCCTCGCCGTCGCCGCCGGCGTCGCGTTCGCGCTCGGCGAGACGGTCGACGCCGTCGCGATCCTCGTCATCGTGGCGATGAACGGCCTCGTCGGCTTCTTCCAGGAGTACCAGGCGGAAAACGCCGTCCTGGCGCTGCGAGCGATGACCGCTCCGCGTGCGCGCGTCCTGCGTGACGGGCACGCCGTGGTCGTCCCCGCGCGCGAGATCGTGGTGGGCGACGTGCTCCTCCTGGAGGCCGGTGACCTCGTTGCCGCGGACGCCCACCTCGTGGAGGCGCATGCCCTCGGGGTGAACGAGGCGCCCCTCACCGGCGAGAGCGTGCCGGTCGAGAAGGACCCCACGCCGCTCCCGGAGGAGACGGCCCTCGCCGACCGCAAGGACCGCGTGTTCACCGGCACCGCCGTCGTCGCCGGCACCGGCCTGGCCGAGGTCTTCGCGACCGGCATGGACACGCAGCTCGGTCACATCGCCCACCTGCTGGAGACCGCCGAGGAGCAGGCGACGCCGCTCCAGGCACGGCTCGAGGTCGTCTCACGCACGCTCATCAAGCTCTGCCTCGGGATTGTCCTGCTCGTGGCCATCCTCGGCTTCGTGCGCGGGATGAGCTGGCTCGAGGTGCTCCTCTCCTCCGTCTCGCTCGCCGTGGCGGCCGTGCCCGAGGGCCTGCCCGCGGTCGTGACCATCGCGCTCGCCGTGGGCGTGCAGCGGATGGCGGCCCGGAACGTACTCGTGCGCCGCCTGCCCGCCGTGGAGACGCTCGGATCGGCTACCGTCGTGTGTACGGACAAGACGGGGACCCTGACCACCGGGCAGATGACGGTGCGCGAGCTCTGGGGGGAGAACCACCCGGCCCTGCTCTTCGCCGGAGCCGCCAACAACGACGCCGACCTTCCCGCCGGCACGGGCGACCCGACGGAGCTGGCCCTGCTCGAAGCCGCGCACGAACGGGGCGTCGAGCGCGAGGACATCGAGCGGGAGCACCCCCGCGTGCACGTGAACCCCTTCGATTCCGAGCGGAAGCGCATGTCCATCCGGCGGGCGGACGGCGTGCTCTACGTCAAGGGCGCGCCGGACCTCACCATCCCGCTCTGCACGCACGGTACGGCGGGCGCCCTCGAAGCGAATGCGGAGATGGCCGAGCGCGGCCTGCGCGTGCTCGCGATCGCCACGGGCACGGGCGACGACGAATCCGACCTCACGCTCCTCGGCCTGGTCGGCATCGCGGATCCGCCCCGCACCGAGGCGATCGAGGCGGTGGCGAACGCGCGCGCCGCCGGCATCATGACGGTGATGATCACGGGCGACCACCCGGTGACCGCCCGGGCCATCGCCCGCGAGCTCGGAATCCTCCGGCCCGGCGAGCGCGCCGAGGAGCGCGTCCATGCGCGGGTGACCCCCGAGGAGAAGCTCCGCATCGTGCGCGCCCTGAAGGCGAAGGGCGAGGTCGTCGCGATGACGGGGGACGGCGTGAACGACGCCCCGGCGCTCCGCGAGGCGCACATCGGCATCGCCATGGGGAAAGCCGGCACCGAGGTGACGCGCGAGGCCGCCGACATGGTGCTCGCGGACGACAACTTCGCCAGCGTCATCGCGGCGGTGAGCGAGGGACGGGGGATCTTCGACAACATCCGCAAGACGCTCGTGTACCTGCTCTCCGGGAACGCCGGCGAGCTGCTCGTGATGCTCGGCGCCGCCATCGCAGGACTGCCCCTCCCACTCCTCCCGATCCAGCTCCTCTGGATCAACCTGGTGACCGACGGACTCCCGGCGCTGGCGCTGGTCGTGGATCCTACGGACGCGGACGTGCTCAAGCGTCCGCCCCGGAAGCCGGAAGAGCCGATGCTCGGCCGCCCCGAGTGGACGACCGTGGCGTTCACCGGGCTGCTGCAGGCCGTCGTCGCGCTGGGAGTGTTCGCCTGGGTGCTGCGGGAGGAGGGGCTCGCCGAGGCCCGCAACATGGGGTTCACGACGCTCGTGTTCGGTGAGCTGTTCCGTGCCTTCGCGGCGCGGAGCCGGACGAAGCTGTTCTGGGAAGTGGGTGCGTTCAGCAACCTTCGCCTCCTCGGGGTCGTCGTGTTCTCGGCCGCGCTCCAGATCGCCATGCACCACGTCCCCGTCGCGCAGGAGATCTTTGGGCTCACGCCCATCTCGCTTCGCGACTGCCTGCTCTCCATCGCGCTGGGGCTCATCCCCGTGAGCGTGCTGGAGCTCTCCAAGCTCTACGGGAGGCGCGCGTGAACAAGGTTCCAGGTCTGGAGGCCACCGCCTCATGGACAGCGCCGTCGCCCTCGCCCAGCTCTACCTCCGCGTCAACGGGTACTTCACCGTGACCGAGTACCCCGTCGTCGAAGCCTCTCGGTGGGGCGGCACGCGCTCGCTCACCGATGTGGACATCCTCGCGTTCCGCTTCCCGGGCTCCGGCCGGCTCGTCGGCGAGCGCTTCGTCACGGACCCTGCGCTCCGCTGCCCGCCGGACCAGCCCGACATGCTCATCGGCGAGGTGAAGGAGGGCAAGGCGGATCTCAACCGCGCTGCCCGCGATCCGGCCGTGCTCGCCGCGGCGCTCGCGCGCTTCGGCTGCTGCGGCCCGGACCACGTCCGCGGCGTCGTCCGGGAGCTCCTCGCCCATGGCGAGGCGCGCACCGCGCACGGTCACGGCGTGCGCCTCGTCGCGTTCGGGGCCTCGGGAGACGTGCCGGGCGTCCTGACGGTCCACTTCGGCCACGTCATCGACTTCCTCCGGACCTACGTCCGGGAGAACTGGGAGGAGATCATGGCAGGTCGAACGAAGGATCCGGCGCTCGACTGGATCGTCATCGACGAGAAGGCACGGAGGGGTCGTGACCGGGACGAATGACACCGTACGGGTCGCGGTCGTCGGGGCTGGCCACGTGGGCGCGACGTTCGCATTCGCGCTCCTGCTCTCCGGGCTCGCCTCCGACATCGTGCTCGTGGACGCCGACACGGCTCGGGCCGAGGGCGAAGCCATGGACCTCGACCACGCGATCCCCTACGGTCGCCCTGCGCGGGTCCACGCCGGGGGCCTCGACGCGTGCGCGGGCGCCGACGTGGTGGTGCTCGCCGCGGGCGCGGGCCAACAGCCCGGCGAGACGCGCCTTGACCTCGCTGCGAAGAACGCCGCCATCTTCCGCGGGCTCGTCCCGGAGATCGCGCGGCATGCGCCCGAGGCGGTCCTCGTCGTCGCGACCAACCCCGTCGACGTCCTGACGCTCGGCACCCTGCGCATGTCGGGGTTCCCTCCCGCGCGGGTGATCGGCTCCGGGACGATCCTCGACACGGCCCGCCTCCGCTTCCTCCTCGGCCGCCACTTCGGCGTGGAAGCGCGGAGCGTGCACGCCCACGTGGTCGGGGAGCACGGCGACAGCGAGGTCGTCGTGTGGTCGACCGCCAACGTCGCGGGCGTTCCGCTCGACGAGCTGTGTCGCGCCGGCACGCCGGGTTCGTTCGGGGGCGCATGCGGCCCGGACGAGCGCGCGGAGATCGCCCGCCAGACGCGCGTGGCCGCGTACGAGATCATCCGTCGGAAGGGCCACACGGCCTACGCCATCGGCGCCGGCCTCGTGCGCCTCGTAGAGGCCATCGTCCGCGACCAGAAGACGGTGCTCTCGGTGTCGACGCTCCAGGAGGGCCCCTACGGGCTGTCCGGCGTGTGCCTGAGCCTCCCGACGGTCATCGGGCGAACCGGCGCCGAGCGCGTGCTCCCGCTGCCGCTCGCGCCGGACGAGCAGGCCGCCTTGCTCCGCTCGGCGGAGACCATCCGGGAGGCGGGCATCGCCGTGGGGTTCGCGTGAGGATCGCCGTGCTCACGAGCGGCGGCGACGCGCCCGGGATGAACGCGGCGATCCGGGCCGTCGTCCGCACCGTGGACGGCGCGGGAGGCGAGGCAATGGGCGTCCGCCACGGCTTCGCGGGGCTCCTGGCGGCGGACTGGCTGCCCCTCGGGGCGCGGGATGTTGGCGGCATCGTCGACCGCGGTGGCACGATGCTCGGCAGCGCGCGCTGCCCTGAGTTCCGGAACACCGACGCCCAGGAGCGTGCGGCGTCCAACCTCCGCGCGGCGGGCATCGACGGCGTCGTGGTCATCGGGGGCAACGGCACCCAGACCGGAGCGAACGCGCTCGCGCGCCTAGGGTTGGCGGTGAACGGCGTGGCCTCGACCATCGACAACGACCTCGAGGGGACGGACATCACCCTCGGCGTCGACACCGCGTTGAACGTGGCCTTGGAATCGGTGGACCGCCTGCGCACCACAGCGGCGTCGCACGACCGCGCCTTCCTCGTCGAGGTGATGGGCCGCGACTGCGGCTACCTCGCCGTCGCCACCGCGATCACCGGCGGCGCGGAGGCAGTAGTCGTGCCGGAACTCCCCACCACCCCGGACGAGCTGGCCGCCACACTCGCGGCCTCGCGCGCACGGGGGAAGCGCCACGCCATCGTGGTCATCGCCGAAGGGGTTCCCGGCGGCGCGATGGGGTTCGCGCGCGCGTTCGCGGCCCGCCCGGACCTCGGGCTCGATCTGAGAGTGACCATTCTCGGGCACGTGCTACGCGGCGCCCGGCCCAGCGCGTTCGACCGCCTTCTCGGCACGCGCCTTGGGAACGCCGCCGCCACCGCGATCCTCGAAGGGCGGCACGGAACGCTGTTCGGGCTCTCCGAGGCGACGATCCGCGCGGTGCCGCTGTCGCAGGTGGCGGGCCGCACACGTCCACTCGATCCCGCGCTCCTCCGGCTGGTGGCGGCAATGTCCCGATAGCCGTGACCGAACTCGGGGAGGAATGTGACATGCGCTGTTACAGTAGTAGTTGTCCCGTTACTACCAATGATAAATCGCCGACAAGGCTCGACCGGAAAGCATGTAACGAAGTGTACCCATAAGGTGCATCCATGACAATTCGTCTATTTCGTAGTGCACGCCTGCCTTCACGGAGGCGATCGCAAGGATGAACCAGTGTATTGGCCCATCCTACCAGCGCCGACCTCCAAACAGCGCGACCGCTCCCCAATCGTTACAGCGGCGACGCGACCCACGGAACATCCATGCCGACCTCTCCTGTCATCACCTTGATCCTCCTGTTCGCCGCCTGCGAGGGCACCTCTGCCGACCCGGCGGCCGAGCCCGCTCACCCCGCGATCCACAGCTCGACGCCGAACGTGACGCCCGAGGCGCTGGGACCCGAAACGGCGTCGTCCGACCGGATGTTCCTCGAGATGATGGTCCCCCACCACGAGGGCGCCGTGGACATGGCCCGGATCGCCCTCGAACGCGCCGAACACCCCGAGATCAAGTCCCTCGCCGAGAGCATCATCGCCAGCCAGGAGGCCGAGGTCGCGACGATGTCGGCGTGGCGCAAGGCCTGGTTCGGCAGCAATGCGGCCCCGGCGCAGGGCGGGAGCATGGAGCATTCAGGGATGTCTGGCAACGCGGGCATGGCCGACATGACCAAGTCGATCGAGGCCCTGAAGACCGCCAAGCCTTTCGACCTCGCGTTCATCGACGCCATGATTCCGCACCACCAGGATGCGCTCCGGATGGCCGAGGATGTGCGCGCCAAGACCGAACGCCCGGAGATCAAGGAGCTCGCCGATCGGATCACCGCCGCCCAGAAGAAAGAGATCGACCAGATGCAGGAGTGGCGCAAGGCGTGGTTCCCGACGGCCGAGCCCGCCCCCGGCATGAAGCACTGACCTCGCGGCCGCCCTCAATGTAGCGTCGGACCTCACTTCTTCGGCGGCGCGCCCAGCCTCACGACGTAGCTGCGCGGATTCTCGTCGAAGCTTCCCGCGCACACATGGGAGCAGAAGTAGTACGTGCGGGCTTGAAACTCCCGCCTGGCCGCGGCCGTGCGCGGCTCCACGTCCATCCCGCAAACGAGGTCCTTCACGGCCTCCAGCGTCTCGACGGGCATCGAGTCCCTCCTTCACGTCTGGATGCGCGCATTCCTGCCACCTGACAACCCGCGGTCCGATCACTCGTGCCGGCGCAACACCTTCAGGTAGTGCACCAGCGCGTCCATTTCCTCGGCGTCGATCTTGTCCGGCCCAAACGCAGGCATCGCCCCGAGGCCCAGCCGCGTCTGCGCCCGGATCGCGAATCCCGGCAGCGGCTTCTCGTTGAGCGACCAACCGAGGCCACCCTCTCCGAAGGGGTGGCACTGATGGCAATACTGCAGGAACACCTGCTCCCCGCGAAGGGACACCTCGTCGAGCGCGAGCGGTCCCGCGATGGGCTCGGTCCGGCGCGGCGTCAGACAACCCGCCAGCAGGACCAGGAACAGGAACAGGTGCCTCATTCTGCCTTCCGCCAGATGCGCCACAACACCCCGGTCCCCGGAACCGGGACGGGCTCCGGCCCCTTCATCGTCAGGATGCCGAAGTCCACGACGTAGAGCGACTCGCCGGAGGGGTCGAACCGGGCGGCCACCGGCCGCTCAATCCCGCTGCTCTTCTGCCACGACGCCGGGCCTCGGATCCGCCCGCGATTGGTCGCGAACTCCTCGATGCGGCCCGTGTGAACGTCGACGCGGACGACGTTGAAGCCGACCGGGTGAAGGACCTTCCCCACGCCCGGCGCCATGTCGCCAAAGATGGCCACGAACGCCTCTCCGACGTGTCCGAACGCCTCCGACCGCGAGAAGTCCAGGCCGTCGGCGCTCCCGTTGACTTCGAGGATCGCGACGGGCTCTGGAGGCGTGCCCGGCCATTCCGCGAGGAGTCGGGGCGGCGTTTTTCGCAACGGGGGTCGATATCGCTCCGTCAGCGGCTGACCGTCCGCATGGTCCGGCCACCCGTGCCACGCGCCCGGGGCGACCTCCCAGAGCCAGTCCGCCGTTCCGAAGACGCCCCGGCTCCCACGGACGTCGTAGCCGTTGTCCGTTGCGAAGAGTCGGCCGTCCGGCGCGAACGCGACGCCAAATGGGTTCCGGAACCCCCACGCAACAACCTCCAGAGGGCCGCCGGCCAACGGAAGGCGCATCACTGCTCCGTTGCATGGCACCGCGCCCGGAACGACCTGGCCGGGGGTAGTGGGCGTACCGTAGGGCTGGTAGGCCCCGGTGCTCACCTTCTCCTTCGTGGTCGGGTCGAAGGTCTCGAAGTTCTCGCCCCGCAGGGTCACGTCCTCGCAGGGCGTGTCGTGAAACTCCGGAAACCGCTCCAGCCAGCCGATGAAGCGGTTGTCCTTCCCTACGATGCCCGCGTTCGTGGCCGTGCCCTGCCCGAAGTACAGCCACCCGTCGGGCCCGACCACGGGGCCGTTCGTGTGGTGGTCGCCGCGCCCCGGAAGGTCCTCGGCGAGGACGGTGCGCTCGCCCCCCGCCGTGACCCGCACGATGCGGCCACCCTCCTGCTGGCCGCCTTCCGACAGGTAGAAGGCGCCGTCGTGCCACGTGGCACCAGTCCACGGCCCGTTGGCCCCGCGGATGACGGTCTGGGTTCCGCCTCCCTGCCCGACCCGGAGGATGCGCGCCTCGGTAAAGACCTCCCCGTAGGAGTACCCTGCCTCGACAACGTAGATGCCGCCTGCGTCGTCGAAGGTGACGCCGGTGGGGAACACGAGGTCTTTCGCGACGACCTCGATCCGGTAGCCCTCGGGGAGCGCCACGTCGTCGACATCGATTGTGCGTACGTCCGGGGCCTTCACTTGCCCGCCCCCGTTTGACGGGCGCAGGACAAAGCAGCCCTCAAGGACGAGAAGCGTGCTGATAAAGGGCATTCCTGCCTCCGGGGTTTGCGCAAGCTACGCACCTCCCGGGGACGGCAAGCGTGATCTCGACGGATACACAGTGACCGACGGAGTTCCACCGCCCGGACGCCCCAACTGTTGAAACACCGCGGTGCAAGGACATCTCGGTCCTCCACCGGACGCGGCACGGTCCGTGCATACCCCGAGGGGATTCGCGGAACACCCATGCCCCCGTCTCCCCCTGCGCCGACTCTCGAACGCACCTCGGATCCCGTCTGCGGCATGCAGGTGGACCCCGCGAAAGCCGCCGCTACCGCCGAGTACGGCGGAAACACCTGGCATTTCTGCAGCAAGGGCTGCCACGCGAAGTTCCTGGCCGATCCGGCGCGCTACGCCGGGGCAGGACACCCGGTCCGTACCGAGGCCGCGCCTTCTGGTGACCACGGAGCGCATGGACATCACGACGTCCGAACCCCCGCTGCCGACGCGAAACGCGAGCCCCCGGCGTCGAAGGCGGGCAAGTGGACCTGCCCCATGCACTCGCAGATCGTCCGGGACGGCCCCGGGTCGTGCCCGATCTGCGGCATGGCGCTCGAGCCGATGGAGGTGACCGCCGGGGACACCGGCCCCTCGCCCGAGCTCGTGGACATGCAGCGTCGCTTCGTCGGGAGCGTGGTCCTGACCGTCCCGGTCCTGCTCCTGGTGATGTCCGAGATGCTCCCGGGCCAGCCCGTGCAGCGGTTCATCCCGGCGCAGGTGGACGCCTGGATCCAACTTGTGTTGGCAACCCCGGTCGTCCTGTGGGGCGGCTGGCCGTTCTTCGTGCGGGGCGCCGCCTCGGTGAAGAACCGTTCGCCCAACATGTTCACGCTCATCGCGCTCGGGATCGGCGTGGCGTGGGGCTACAGCGTGTTCGCCACGTTGTTCCCGGGCGCGCTCCCCGAGGCCTTCCGGGGCCACCACGGGCGCGTGCCGCTCTACTTCGAAGCCGCCGCGGTCATCACCACCCTCGTGCTCGTCGGGCAGGTGCTGGAGCTCCGCGCACGCAGCCAGACGAGCGACGCCATCAAGAAGCTCCTCTCGCTTGCCCCGCCGAGCGCCCGCATCGTCCGCGACGACGGGCGGGAGGAGGACGTGCCCGTCGAGCAGGTCCAGGTCGGCGACAAGCTCCGTGTGCGTCCCGGCGAGAAGGTCCCCGTCGACGGCACCGTCCTCGAAGGGGAGAGTCACGTCGACGAGTCGATGGTCACCGGCGAGCCCCTCCCTGTGGCAAAGGGCACAGGCGATCGTGTGATAGGCGCCACCGTGAACACCGCCGGCGGGTTCCTCATGCGCGCCGAACGCGTCGGCCGCGACACCCTCCTCGCGCAGATTGTCCGGATGGTCGGCGAGGCGCAGCGCAGCCGCGCGCCCATCCAGCGGCTCGCCGACACCGTCTCCGCGTGGTTCGTACCGCTGGTGATGCTGATCGCCCTCGCGACCTTCATCGTCTGGGCGCTGATCGGCCCCGAGCCGCGCTTCTCATACGCGCTGCTCAATGCCGTCGCCGTGCTCATCATCGCGTGTCCTTGCGCGCTCGGCCTCGCGACGCCGATGGCCATCATGGTCGGGACCGGGCGAGGGGCCACCGCGGGCGTCCTCGTCCGTGACGCCGAGGCGCTCGAGAACCTCGAGAAAGTCGACACCCTCGTCGTCGACAAGACGGGCACCCTCACCGAGGGGCGCCCGACGCTCGGTGCGGTCGAGGTTGTTTCATGGGGCGGGGGGCAGGCCCCCCGCAACGCCCCCCAGAACCCGCTGGATGTCGACACCCTCCTCCGCCTCGTCGCCAGCGTGGAGCGTGGCAGCGAGCATCCGCTCGCCACCGCCATCGTGAAGGGCGCCGAGGCGCGGGGGCTCACGCTCGCGCCGACCCAAGGGTTCAAGTCGCTCACGGGGCGCGGCGTGGAGGGCCAGGTGGACGGACGCACCGTCCTCGCCGGCAACGCCCGCCTGATGGAGGAGCGCGGAATCGACGCCACCGCGCTCGTAGAGCGCGCCGAGGCCCTGCGGGCCGAGGGCCAGATCGCGATGCTCGTCGCCATCGACGGCCTTCCCGCCGGCGTCGTCGCGGTCACCGACCCAATCAAGGAGTCGACGCCCGACACGATCCGGATGCTCCGCGCGGAGGGGCTGCGCGTCGTCATGCTCACCGGTGACAGCCGCACCACCGCCCTCGCGGTCGCGCGCAAGCTCGGCATCGACGAGGTCGAAGCCGAGGTGCTCCCCGAGCAGAAGGCCGAGGTGATCCGCCGCTTGAAGGCCGAGGGCCGCGTGGTGGCGATGGCGGGAGACGGCATCAACGACGCCCCCGCGCTCGCATCGGCGGACGTCGGCATCGCGATGGGAACGGGGACGGACGTCGCGATGGAGAGCGCCGGCGTGACGTTGGTGAAGGGCGACCTGCGCGGCATCGTCCGGGCCCGGCGGCTCTCGCGCGCGACGATGCGCGGCATCCGTCAGAACCTCGTGTTCGCCTTCGGCTACAACGCGCTCGGCGTGCCGATCGCGGCGGGGCTGCTCTTCCCCATCTTCGGCTGGCTGCTCTCGCCGATGATCGCCAGCGCGGCGATGAGTTTGAGCTCGGTGTCCGTGATCGCCAACTCGCTTCGGCTGCGCCGCGTCGAGCTCTGACCCTATTCGACGCGGATCGTGATCGCGTCCGTACCCGTGTTCCCGTCAGCGTCCGTGCCCGTCAGCGTGACGACGTGCGAGCCGACGGACAACGGCGCGTTGAAGCTCTCGCCCGTGCCGAACACGCCGTCGAGGCTGCTGGACCAGACGAGGGTCGCGCCCGTGAGCGTGCCGTCCTCGGCATCGCTACCGGCGCCGATCCAGGGGATGTCGCTCCCCGCCGCGCGCGTCTCGCCGTCGCTGGGGTGCCAGATCTCTACCGTCGGCGGGCTGCCGACGGGGGTGGGGCCGCCGGTGTCCGGGTCGGGCTCCGTGCCGGCGCGGCAGGCGGCGTACTCCTCGATCCAGGCGAGGATGTCGACGTAGGCGGGGTCGCTCGTGTTGTCGATCTTGTCGCCGCCGCCGTGGTCCACGACGCCCGCGAGGGGCTTCGTCAGGATCAGGCTGTCCGCCGGGGTGGCGTAGTCGACGTACCCGGCGCCGATGACCGCGTACATGGTGAAGAGCGGGTCCCGGTCGGTGCCGGTGACGAGCCAGTGTGGTGGGTTGCCGTCGTCCGCGTACACGCCGCCGGCGTCGTGACAGTTGGAGCAGCGGTCGCGCCACGGCCACACCTTCGCCTCGAAGCTGGCCCCGAGCTCCTCCTCGGTGCAGGCACCGGTGAGCGGGGTCTGCACGTCGGTCGGCGGGGTGCTCGCCGTGCCCGCGCCGCAGGGGTCCTCGACCTCGCCGCACACGCAGTCCTGGCAGGAGGCGCTCCACTCGATCCACGCGAGGAAGCCGTCGTACTCGCGCTGAATCACGTCTCCGTCGATCAGCGGGCTCGCGGGGTCCGCCAGCAGGATCTGGGCGAGGAGCTCGCTGGACTCGGGGGCCTCGAGGTCGACCATGCCCGACTCGACGAGGCACGCCATCGAGTCGCAGGGCGTGTCACGCACGTACATCGAGAGGTCGACCCCGGAGAGGTGGCACTGGTTGCAGCTCGACGGCTGGCCGCCGGTCACGAGCGGCTCGATGTACCGCTCGTAGAGCGCGTCCTGGCCGTCCTCGGTACAGACTCGGTCAATCTCCGGGGTGTCGCAGCCTGCCTCGGGCTCCGTGGCCTCGGTGTCCTTCGGCGCGGGGTCGGTGGCGCAGGCGAGGAGGAGAAGGAGCATCTGGGTCACCTGGGCGGCAAGTCTACCTCGTCGCACGCCGTAAACCGACTGTGGCACGGTTGGTTACACGTGGCCGGGTTGGTCGCTGGGGGAAACGGCACAACCGCGGTGTGTCCCCTCGCACGGGCACCGGAGCCGCCGACGCACCTCCGGGGCACCGGGGCCTCCGCACCGGCTCGCCGGGTGCCCGAAAGAGGCTCTATGGAGCGACCTGGGATGCCGAAGGGGCGAGGCGCTTCGCCCGGGCCAGGATGTCCTCGGCGGCGGCGGCGTCGTCCGACCGGATGGCGACCGCGAAGCCCGTCCCCGTCGAGGACACCGTCGCGGTCGCCCCCTTCGGGACGAGCGGGCAGCTCGGCATCTCGGGCATGTCGTGCCCGACGGCGGCGTTCCGCGCGACGTGGCAGTCGGTCACGCGCTGGAGCCACTCGGCCGTCAGCCCCTCCACGGCGCGCACGGTGACCGTTGCGCCCACGATCCGGTGCTCGGGCGTCTTCCCGCCGCGATGCACTACGAGCGGCTCGACGCTGGCGATGTCCGCAGCGTGCTGCTCGAAGGGGCTCAGGTCGACGTCGGCGGGATCGAGCCCCACGCAGGCCCGCGCTTCGGCCTCGCGCAGCGCCTCGGAGGCCGCTCGGTGGTCGGCGGCCATCTTCCGGTGCCGCTCCGCCTCGCGAAGGTGGGCCTCCGTGGGGTTCGTCCAGCAAGGGCGCCGGCCCTTCCCGGCGCCGCAGAGGTCCTTCTCCAGCGGCGCGTTGGGGTCGTACTGCTCGGCGTGGGTCGTCGCTGCCTGCTCGTGCGTGCCGGCCTCCGCTTCGTGCTGGGCTTCGCCCATCTCGTGCGGCCTTGCGCCGGGGGTGCGGGCGGCGCAGGCGGCCAGCGCGAGGGGAAGGAGCAGGACGAGAGCAGGATGGACGGTCATTCGGATCTCCGGGAACGAGTGGGACCTATGCACGGCACGTGCCACGTCGAACGGAAGGGCCGGCTGTAACCCTGGCTGTCGGCGTGTGACCTGGGATGTCACATCCCGTCCATCCCGTCGCCCACCGCGAGCATGCCGGCCATGCCGAGCTCTGCGTGCTCGAGGATGTGGCAGTGGTACATCCAGTCCCCGGGGTTGTCCATCTCGCTCGCCAGGGTGACGGAGGCGTAGGGCGGGATGTCGAAGGTATCCTTCCAACCTGACAATGCGGGCGGAATCCCGTCCACGTCGAGCACTTGGAAGCGGTTGCCGTGGATGTGGAAGGGGTGGTGCATCTCGGAGTCGTTCTGGACCACGAACGTGGCGGCAACGTCCTCGGAAGCCATCACTTCGGGCACGTCCGGGTACGAGAAGCCGTCGACCGTGACGATGCCGTTCTCCATGTCCTCGTCGAGCACCCAGGTGTGCACCAGGGGCTCCTCGCCGGTGAAAGACGGGAGGTCGTCGGAGGGGAGCGTCATGGGCGTCGGCGTGCCGGCCTCGTCGCCGATCACGAAGGTCATCACGGGGTTCTCGCCCTCGCCCATCGGGTCGTACTCGACCATGTGGGCATCCTCGGCGTGGAGCTGGAAGCGGGCGCTCATCAGCCGCAGCTCGTCGCCCGGGGCGCCGACCCAGTCGACCGCCACGATGTAGCGCTCGCCCGGCGAGACCACGAGGTGGTCCACGGGCACCTCCTCGCCGAGCCATCCGCCGTCCGTCCCCACGACCCGCATTTGCTGGCCTTCGAGGGTGAGATCGAAGTGGCGCGCGTTCGCGGCGTTCACGAGCCGGAGCAGCATCGTCTCGCCGGCCTTCACCTCGATGCGGCGATCCGAGCGGCCATTCGCCAGGATCAGGTTTCCGAGGCGGCCCATGAGCTGCATGTGCTCGGTGTCCTTCGGGGCGATCTGCATCGTGTCCTCGTCGAGGAGGATGTCGTCGAGCACCACGGGGAGGTCGCAGTCGACCCGGGGTTCATCCGGGTGGTGCACGATGATGCGGCCGTAGAGCCCGCGCTCCAGGTCCTGCTCGGTGGCCATATGGGGGTGGTACCAGTAGAAGCCGGCGTCCACCATGGGGATCTCGTAGGTGAACGAGTCGCCGGCGGGGACCATGTCGATCATGCGGACGGCGCCGTCCATCGCGTCCGGCGCGCGGAAGCCGTGCCAGTGGACCGTGGAGTCGTACTCCAGCCCGTTCGTGAACTCGGCGCGGAGAACCTGCCCCAGGTCCAGCTCGAGGACGGGCCCCGGAATCTCCCCGTTGTAGGCGAGGCCATCCGTCAGCATCGTCCCGGAGCCAGGGTCCCACTCGAAAGGGGCCTGGGTGAGCTCGACCGCGACTACGTCGTCGGCGGGGTCGAGGTCCGCGGCGGGAGTGTAGCCGCAGCGCTCCGTAGGGAGGGGCAAGGGCTCGCCGGTGTCGTCCTCGCCCGCAGAGTCCGCGGGGCTGTCCGAGATCTTGTCCCCGGTGCAGGCGGGGAGGAGGAGCGCGAGGAGCGACAGGAGCATGGGGGCCTCGGTGTGACGGGGCGGGTCACGGATCGGCCGTTCGCGGCCGGTCCGCAGACACCCTTAGCAAGGCGCGGACCAGCGCGGCCGTCCCCCCTTCTCTGCCTCTCGAGTCCCCTCGGCGCCCTACTGCACCGGCGTGCGTCCCTTCTGCCAGCGCTGGAGGCTCTCGATCTCCTTCGTCTGGTCGTCGATCACCTTCTGAGCAACCGCGCGCAGCTCGGGATCCTTGCCGTACTGGAGCTCCACGTTCGCCATGTCGATGGCCCCCTGGTGGTGGGCGATCATTATGCTGGCGAAGTCCGCATCGGCGTCGCCGACCATGGGCTTGGCCATCATCTCGCGGTTCATCTTCTCCGCAGCCTGCATGAAGGCCTGCCCGGCTGGCTGCCCAGCGGCGCCCGGCCCCCCGCTGGGCGCTGCACCGAGCAGAAGGCCGAGGCTGATGACGGCGGCTCCCAGAAGCGTGCGATGGATGGACATTTCGCCTCCCTCCGTCCTGGGTAAGCGCCTGGATGTGCACTGCTCGCGGAGCTTCACGTCCATGGGCGCGAAGGGCCCGGCCCGAACACGCCGGTCAACGGGGCGGCTTCGGAGCCCCACGATCATGGTGCATCTCCACTTCTCCAGGGCGGGCCTGCACAAAAACCGCGCCGCCGTACGCCGCGCGGCCGCCATAGGTCGCCGCGAGATCCGCAGGGACGATCAGCAGGTTCCCGCGGACCCCCAACCCGAGGCGCAGCGGGCCGACCGGAAGGCTGTAGACGTTCCCGACCGCGAGGGAGGTCAACCCCGCGGCCGAGCTGGGTAGCAGGTCCACCACCGCCAGCTCCTCGGCTGATTTCAGCACGTGCTCCGCGCGCCCGAACACGTTGTTGTTGCCGATGCCGAGGTCGGTTTCGAGGAGGAAGGCGTCGCTCGCCGCGCCGTCGTGCAGGTTCCGACCCCACGCGGCCGTGAGCGCCCAGTTCCCGTTCCCCCGGCCGTCGTGGTCGAACGTGGTCGACGCGGTGATCCGGGTCGTCGGAGCCCCAGGTTCCAGAGGCTCCGGCTCCGCGAGCCAGCCGTAGGACACCTGCGCGGTCCACATCGGCAGCAGGCTCACGCTCAGCCGAGACGACCACGAGTCAGGCACGTCGAGGTCGAGGTCGTAGCGGTTCTCGTCGGGCTCGCGGCCGTTGAACCAGGACCCCTCCAGCTTCGCCCACTCGTTGAAGACGCCGGCGGTGAGCACGCCGAAGGAGATGTGGGTGGCGTCCTCCCAGTGGTGTCCGATCGGCGCGAACGGGTCCGAGATGGCGGACGCGCGGTGGGGGAACGCGGTCGGCCCGAGCGCGGGCTCTCCCACGGGGGCCAGGTACAGCTCGACTCCCGCCGCCTCACCGAACGTCTGGCGCGCTTGGAGCGCGAGTTCCATGAACAGATCGTGCGGATGCTGGCGGTCCACGAGGGGCCTGCCCTCCCAGGTCTCCCCTGTCTGGCCTAGCAGCGGATAGCCAGCCCCGCCCACCGTGAGGGGCTCCAGGCTGAGCATCGCGCGCGCGCCGACCTCGGTGTCGTCGTCCCCGACGGTTCCGTGGACCATGACCCAGTTCACGCTCGCGAACTGGCCGTCCCCCCGCGGAGAGCCCTGCGCGTCGTAGAGAGCGAACAGGTTGCCGTGTCCCATCCACTGGACGGGGCCCGTCGCGCCATGGAAAGCCGTCATCGGGGTGCTCTCGGGCTGCCATGACGTGCCGGAAGCGGCACGCATCTCCATTCGCTCCATGAGCCCCATGTCGTCGTGCCCGTCGTGCGCCGCGGGGGCCGCGTGGTCTTCGTTACCCCGGCGCTTCGCGTGGCCTTCGCGCTCCTCGCGATCTTCCTGACCCTCCTGCCCCGCGTGACCTTCTCGCTCTGCGTGACCTTGTTCCTTGTGACCGTCCTGGTCGTGCCGTGCTTCCTCGTCCGGTCGCTCTTCGCCGGCGTCCGCGTGCTTGGCGCCGGCACGGGGCGCACGGCCGCCATGATGATGACCAGCGCTGCTCTCCACCAGCTCGTTGTAGGCCTCGGGAGACAGTGACGGAAGCGCCTGGACGAACGCCGTCAGTGACCAGATACCCTCGTCATCGATGCTGGCTCCCCAGGCGGGCATCGCCGTCATCTTGATGCCGTGCTTGATGGTCCAGAACGTTCGGCGCGGATCGCGGGGGGGCGCGGTCGCGAGGTTCGGGGGCGGGGGGTGCAGGCCGCGGGTGAGCTCGTCCGGCTCACTGCCCGGCGCGAGATGGCACATCGCGCACATCACCTGGTAGTTTCCCGCGCCCTGTCGGACCCGCTCAGGGTCGGCGAGATCCGGCACCTCGAGCCCCCGCGAGCGTGCCGCGATCGCGCGCTCCCGCGTCGAGACCAGGCTCGCCTCGACGATCGGTGCCATCGGGCGGTCGGCGCCCGGGTTGATGAGGAGGGCGCAGCCGGAGGCCAGCGGCAACCCCATCAGGAACAGCCTGACTACGAGCACGTTGTGCATGAGATTTACCGCACGAAGGGCCACGGACATGTCCTCGGCTCGTAGCCTGGCGGTAATGCTCCGACGGCAAGCGCGTCAGCGGGGTGTCGGAAAGCGACCGGAACTGGCACAAAGGAACGGGAGGGTTCAGCAGAGATGCTTTGCTACCCCTTGGCGACGAGGCCCTCCTCGCGCTGCTTCCGCCGCCCGTACCCGGTCACCCCCGGCGGTTTGAACACCGATAGCCCCGTCGTCACGAGTAGAAGTACGACCGCGGCGGCCGAGGTGACGACGAGCTGCAACCGCACGTCGTCGTGCTGCCCGCTCACCAGCGGCCCGTGCACGGCGTCCGCCATGAACGCGATCGGCTGCGTGTGCAGCAGCGGAAGTGCGGTGGCGGAGACGGTGAGCAGCAGCTTCACGACGACCCACCAGTAGCGGAAGAGCCCCCACAGGGTGCCGAGGGACTGCACGAGGCCCGTCAACAGCGACGGGAAGCTCTGGTCACTTCCCCTCCCACTTCTGGGAAGCGCGGGGGGGAGGATCCTTGCGGGTCAGGGAGGAGCGAGGGGCCAGGGCTGTAATGCTTCCGCCCGGCGTGCGTCCGCCCCGTCGAAGGAGGCCGAATGCTGGGCCGAGCTGGAGTCATCATATGGGCCGCGCTGGCCGCGGGGTGCGCCACCCGGCGCTTAGAGGACGTGGCCCGGGAGGTCGAGCCCGCGGCCGTGCGACCCGTGGCGGTGGCGATCGCGGCCGACCCCCCGCTCCCCGGGGAGTCGACGGAGGAGTGGGCGGGCCTCGCGGAGGCCGCCCCCGGGGTAGACGACGGTTACCTCACGCTTGACGCGGCGGTCGCCCTGGCCCGCGTGCGCAACCCCGTGCTCGTCGGCGCCGAGCACGACGTTGAAGCTGCCCGCTGGAGCGCCGTCCAGGCGAGCCGGCTGCCGAACCCCTCGGTGGAGGTCGAGGCGTTCCCCGAGCACGAGGTGTTCGAGTTGGAAGGCGGCGTGGAGTTCGCGCTCACGGACGCGCTCCTTGCCCCCGGCCGGGCGCGAGCGTTCCGCTCAGTCGCGGAGGCGGAGCGCCACCGCGCCGCGGAGGCGGGCGTGCGCCTGACCTACGACGTGAGGGCCGCCTGGTACGACGCTTTCGCCGCGGAAGCCCGCCTCGGCGTGGCCCAGCGGGCGCTGGACGCGCTCGCTGCCGCCCGCGACGTGGCCGAGGCGCGCGTCGCCTCGGGCAACGGACCCGCGCTCGAGGCGGCGGCGCACACCGCCGCCTACGAGCGCACCCGCGGCGAGGTTGCGGCGCTCGAGCTCGGCCGCGAAGCCGCGCGGGAGCGCCTGAACGCACTCCTTGGGCTCGAGGGGGCCGAGACGGGGTGGACGCTGGGCGGGGCGCTCCCCCCTCTTCCGGACTCCGTGGAGGTGGCGGAGGGGGCCGAGAAGCAGGCGCTGGCGGCGAGCCACGCCCTCGCGGCCGCCCGATCGCGCCTCGACGCGCTGGCGCGCCACGGCGCTTTGGCACGCGCCGAGAAGGGCGTCCCCGACGTGTCCGTCGCGCTCCTCGGCGCGTGGGAGGGAGCGCCGAGCTTCCGGGAGGAGGGCGAGTGGCGGGCCGGGGTCGGGCTCCACACCACGCTCCCCGTGTTCGACGGCGGGCGCGCGGAGGGCCGGGCGTGGGACGCCCGGTTCGACGGGGAGGCCGCGCGGGCCCGTGGGCTCGTCGCGGAGACGACTTCCGCCGTGCGCTCGGCCCGGGCGCGGCTCGTCACCGCGCATGCGCGGGCGGTCCACGAGCGCGACGTGGTGCTGCCGGCGCATCGGCGCCTCACCCGCGAGACCCTGCTCCACTACAACGCGATGCAGCGCGGGGTCTACGAGCTGCTCCAGGCCCGTGCCGCCGAGCTGGCGGCCGAGCTCGCCCACATCGAGACCTTGCGCGAGCTCGGGACGGCCCAGGCCGCCTGGAACGCACTCCTCGCCGGCGCCCGTGTGGAAGGCGGCGGCGACACCGGAACCATCGAGCTCGGCGGCGCGTCCGCGGGCGGAGGACATTGACGATGGACCGTCGTTCGTTTCTTCGTGGGTTGGGCGGCGTCGCCGCTGGCGCGGTGCTGATTCCCGGGGCGCAGGCCGAGGAGGTCGCACGCCAGGCCGCCCACGCTGGGCACGGGATGGCGGGCACGTCAACCACCGGCGCGCTCCCTCCGGCAACCCCCGCCGCCCGGGGCTCGCTCATCGTCCCTGGCCAACCCGCCGTGGTGACACCCAACGGGAGCACGCTGCCCTGGCGCGTCGTGGATGGCGTGAAGGTTGGCCACCTGGTTGCAGAGCCTGTCGAGCACGAGTTCGCGCCGGGCCTGCGTGTGCAGGCGTGGGGGTACAACGGCACGTCGCCCGGGCCCACGATCGAGGCCGTCGAAGGCGACCGGCTGCGGATCTACGTCACGAACAAGCTTCCCGAGCCCACCACCGTCCACTGGCACGGGATCATCCTCCCGAACGGGATGGACGGCGTCTCGGGCCTCAACCAGGCGCCGATCCCGCCCGGGGAGACGTGGGTATACGAGTCCACCGTGCGGCACCCGGGCACGTTCATGTACCACCCGCACTACGACGAGATGACACAGATGGCGCTCGGCATGGCGGGGATGTTCGTCGTACATCCGAAGGCCCCGCGGTACCGCGTGGACCGCGACTTCGTGCTCATGACCCACGAGTGGAAGATCCACGCCGGCGCGAGCCGGCCGGACCCCAACGCGATGAGCGACTTCAACGTCCTCACCTTCAACAGCAAGGCGTTCCCGGGCACCCAGCCGCTGCTCGTGGGACGGGGCGAGCGCGTGCGCATCCGGTTCGGCAACCTCTCTGCCATGGACCACCACCCCGTCCACCTGCACGGGCTCGCGTTCAAGCTCACGGCGACGGACGGGGGCTACGTGCCCGACTCGGCGCAGTACCCGGAGACCACCGTGCTCGTCCCCGTCGGGAGCACGCGCGTGATCGAGTTCGTGGCCGACGAGCCCGGTGACTGGGCGATGCACTGCCACATGACGCACCACGTGATGACGCAGATGGGCCACACTGAGGCGCTCGTCGGCGCGGACATGGGCCGGGTGGACCACCGGATGAGCCGCGTGATGCCCGAGTACATGACGATGGGGACCGACGGGATGGGAAGCATGACCGAGATGGAGATGGAGTTCCCAACCAACTCGCTCCCGATGCGTGGCACGCCGGGCCCGTTTGGTTCCATCGACATGGGTGGGATGTTCACGGTGTTGAAGGTGCGCGAGAATCCGGCTGAGGACCCGGACGGGTGGTACCGCCACCCGGCGGGGACGGTGGCCGGGCGGGCGGACGCGACGCGGATGAAGGCCGACGGGCTCGCGTGACCCGGGCCTACGCCCGCGCGGCGAGCCGCTCCTCGCGCTGCTTGCGCCACCCGTAGCGGGTCACGCCGGGCGGCTTGAACACGGAGAGCCCGGTCGTCACGAGCAGGAGCGCGATCGCGGCGGCGGAGGTGACGACGAGCTGGAGCCGCACGTCGGCGTGGGCTCCCGCCGCAAGAGAGCCCTGCGCCGCCCTGGCCATGAACGCGATGGGCCTCGTGTGGAGCAGGAGGAGCCCAGTGGCCACCAGCGTGAGGAGGAGCTTTACGACGACCCACCAGTGCCGGACGAGGCCCCACGGCGTGCCCAACGACTGGATGATGCCGGTCCCGAGCGACGCGAGGGCGAGGGGGACGAGAACGAAGCGGGTCTCGAGGTCCATCGAGATGTAGACCGCGCGGACGGTCTGCTCGTCGGTGCCGTTCAGTCCGACCAGCGCGAGCGCGAGGAACGCGGCGACGCCGCCGAGCCAGCCGACAGACGCGGCCACGTGCAGCACGAGCGCGAGCTTCCGCACACGAGGGGACATCGTCATCCGTGCAAGTGGTTCCGGAAGCCGCCGCCGGCGAGGTGGACGAGCACGAAGGTCACGATCAGGAAGGCGGCCATGATGCCGATGACGAGGACCCAGCGGGGGAGGGCGGGGGCGTTGTCTTGGGGTCGGGAGTTCGTTCAGACAGTTGGGCCTCCTGGTCGCCTTCGGGGAGATGCTGATGCGCTCTCAGGGAGAGCCGCCGTTCATGCGTCGATTCTGACGTTGCGCGCCGGCATGAAAATCGTGACGCTCTCGCGCTGACCATTCTCGGTGAATGAGAACGAGATGGCGCCGATGGACAACTCGGTAACCGGCTGCGGCGCGTCGCGAAGCGCCGCCGCAAGGCCGTCCACGCGTCCAGCGTATTCAACTGCGTCCCCCAACCCGAACGCCGCGTGCAAGGGAGGCCGGAGCCTAAAGTTGTCGTTCAAGATCGTGTGGATGCCGTTCCCCACCACTTTCTGGAAGGCCAAGGCGCCGACGGTCCCGCGGGCCACGCCGTAATTTCGAAACACCAGTCGCAGACGCTCGCTGCTCACGGAGACCGCCGCCTCTTCGACGGTGATCCCGCCGCCGCAGCTGAAGAACACCTTGCGGGAGTCGGCCATCTGTAGCGACCAAGGTTCGAAGTTTCGACGGTGCTTTTCGACCAATCCAATGAGCTCCTTGTTCTGGTCCGCAGCACCTCGCCGCTGGAGCGCCTCCTCCTTGAGTTGCTTCTTGAGTCCGGTGTTTTCAGTCTCCGCTGCTTCCAGCCAAGTGCTCGCTTCCACAACGCGACGTCGGACCCAGACTGCGTTCACCACGGACAAGCCGACGGAGACAACGGCAGCACAGATGACGATCCAGCCCGCGATCTGCGTGACGACAGGGGCCGCGGGGGAGTTGGGGGCCGTGTAGACCTCCACCAGGCGCACGCCAATCGCTCCAAGCCCGGCCAGCGCCGCGACCACGGCGACAGTGATCTGCACCCAGATCCACCAAGGCGGCTTCGGGTACGGCGGCGGACCGGCAGGGGTCGGAGTCTTGACCATCGGCGCCGCATACCTCTACGCCCCCGAGATCGTCCACGTACGAACGGCGGCCCGGTTCACCACGCCAATGGCGAACGAGCGCAGCGGACGTTCATGGAGCTGCGCGCCGCCCGTAATGGTTGGAGGTCGACCGCGTCAGCCAGGGTGCAGGGGCCATCGAAACCCGGCCCCGCGATCGGAGCACCCCATGCCCTCCCAGACCGACACCCTCCTCGCCGTCGAGGGGATGACCTGCCATTCCTGTGTCTCGCACGTGAAGAAGGCCCTCATGGAAGTCGACGGCGTCGACACCGTCGACGTGCGCTTCTCCGAGCGAAAGGTCCACGTCCGGCACGACGCCGACGCGGCGCCGGTTCCGCAGCTCGTCGAGGCGCTGGCCGAAGCGGGCTACCCCGCGACCGCGGCCTCCTGAACCACCCGCGGGTGGGGGCTCGCTCGAGCAGAGGGCGTGCCCCCGCCCGTCCGCCCTTCGGGGGACGACATGCCGAGCGAACGCATCGTAATCGTGGGTGCGGGCCTCGCCGCCGCCCGCGCCGTGGAGGCCGCGCGCTCCACGGGCTTCGACGGGGACATCCTCCTCGTCGGCGAGGAGCCACGGCTGCCCTACGAGCGGCCGCCGCTCTCCAAGGAGTGGCTCACCGAGGACACGCTCCCGGACGAGCCCGCGGTCTTCCCCGCGTCCTCGTGGGACGACTGGCGCGTCGACCGGGCCCTCGGGGTCCGCGCCCAAGCGCTGGACCCGCAGGCCCGGATCCTCACCCTCACGGGGGGGCGGCGCCTCCCCTACGACCGGCTGCTGATCGCAACGGGCGCTCGGCCACGCCAGCTGTCCGTGCCCGGCGTGGAGCTCGACGGCGTCCTCACTCTGCGCACGCTGCCCGACGCGACGGACCTCCGCGCGCGGCTGCGGGCGTCGCAACGGATCGTCGTGGTGGGCGCGGGCCTGATCGGCCTCGAGGTGGTCGCGGCCGCGCGATCCCTTGGCCGTCAGGTCACGGTGGTCGAGGCGGACCACACTCCGCTCCGGCGCCTGGTCGGGGCGCGGATGGGCGCGACCGTCGCCGCAATGCACGCTGACGAGGGCGTCGAGCTGCGCTTCGATGAGACGGTCACGGCTCTGCGCGGGCACCGGCGCGTGGAGGCGGTCGTCCTGGCCTGCGGCGTGTCCGTCGCCGCGGACCTGGTGGTGGTCGGGATCGGGGTCGAGCCCGACGTTGGCTGGCTCCGGGGCACCGGCCTGGACGGGCCGACCGGGGTGCCCGTGGACGCGCTCACACGGACGCCCGTGCCCGGGGTGCACGCCGCGGGGGACGTGGCGGTCACCTGGCAGCCGGAGAGCGGCATCCTGGGACGGCGCTTCGAGACGTACGCCAACGCCGCCGCGCAGGGCGCCGCCGCCGGGCGGGCGCTCGCCGGAGCGCCGACCCCCTACGTGCCGAGCCCTGGGGGCAGCTCCAACCAGTACGGGCACCGTCTGCAGTTCGTCGGCGAGGTCGTCGGCGACGAGGCCGTCGTCGTGCGGGGCAGCGTCGAGGAGCGCCGCTTCGTCGCTTTCTACGTCCGCGAGGGGCGCGTGACCGCCGCCTTCACCCTCGACCGCGCGCGCGACGTGCCAGCGGCACGCGCCCTCGTGGCGGCCGGCGCTGCCGTCCCCGACGAGGTCCTGGCCGACCCCTCGGCGTCCTTGGCGCCGTGGACCGTCGAGCACCGGTAATGAACGGCGGGGGCCTGCGTCAGCAGGGGTGAACGGGCGCCGAAGGGGCGTCCGCGGAGGCGAAGATGAAGACGAACGCGGCGCGGCCCCTACCCGAGACGAACGAGGGCGAGGTCTGTGAGCTCCCCATCCAAGGCATGACGTGCGCGAGCTGCGTCCGGCGCGTGCAGACCGCGCTGAAGCGCGTCCCCGGCGTGGCGGACGCGCAGGTGAACTACGCGACCCAGCGGGCGACCGTCCGCTTCTCGGACGGGTTCGTGGCCTACGGCCGGCTGGTCCGCGCGGTCGAGGACGCCGGCTACGCCGTCCCCGGCGCGCCCGAGGACGAGGGCCCGGCCCCGGAACCGGCCCCCGAGACCCTGGACCTCGGCATCCTCGGGATGACGTGCGCGGCCTGCGTGCGGCGCGTCGAGAAGGCGCTCAACGGCGTGCCCGGGGTCTCCGAGGCCACCGTCAACTTCGCGACGAACCGCGCGAGCGTCACGATCGACTCCGCCCTCGCGACGGGCGCCCAGCTCGTCGAGGCGGTGCGGAAGGCCGGGTACGACGTTGCCGGCGCCGACGCCCTGCTGGGGGAGGGGGCCGACAACCGCGTCGGGGGGGCGGTGCGGGGGGGCGTAGCCCCCCTGCCCCAAGAACAGAAGGGCCCGAAGTCGGGCCGGGCTCCTACCGCCCGCCCCTCGGCCGCCGACACCGCGCGGGCGATGGAGGAGGCCGAGGCTGCCGAGGACCGATCGATCCGTCGCGGACTCGCGTTCTCCGCCGGGCTCACGGTGCCCCTGCTCGTGCTCGCGATGTCCCACGGGGCCATCCCGGGCACGGGCGGGACGTTCGGCACCTGGCTGCAGTTCACGCTCGCCACTCCCGTGGTGTTCGGTCCCGGCCGGCGCTTCCTGCGCCTCGCCTGGGCGGCGGCGCGGCACCGGACCGCGGAGATGAACACGCTCGTGAGCGTGGGTGTCCTCGCGGCGTGGACGTACTCGTTCGTGGCGACGGTCGCGCCGGGCCTCTTCCCTCACGCCGAGCACGGCATGGTGCCGCACGTCTACTACGAGGCCGCCGCCGCCATCGTGACCTTCGTGTTGCTCGGGAAGTGGATGGAGACGCGGGCCCGGAAGCGGCTCTCGGACGCGGTGCGCGGGCTCGTCTCGCTCGTACCGCCGATCGCGCGGCGACTCCGCGGGGCCGACGAGGACGAGGTCGAGGAGGAGGTCGCGGTCGAGGCGCTGGCCCACGGGGACCTGCTCCGCGTGCGGCCCGGCGAGCGGCTCCCCACCGATGGCGAGGTGGCCGAAGGCACGTCCGCGGTCGACGAGTCGATGCTCACCGGCGAGAGCCTCCCGGTCGACAAGCGGCCCGGCGACGCCGTGTACGGCGGCACGCTGAACCAGGCCGGCGCTCTCGTGATGCGCGTGACCCGCACCGGCGGCGAGACCGCCCTCGCGCGCATCGTGGAGGCGGTGGAGCAGGCCCAGGGCTCGCGGGCGCCCATCGCGCGCCTCGCGGACACCGTCAGCGCGATCTTCGTGCCTGTCGTGATCGGGATTGCGACCCTCACGTTCCTGGTGTGGGCCGCGCTCGATCCCTCCGCCACAGGCATCGCCACTGCCGTCGAGCGGTTCGTCGCCGTCCTCGTCATCGCGTGCCCGTGCGCCCTTGGGCTCGCGACGCCGGCCGCGGTGGCCGTAGGGACCGGGCGCGGGGCCGAGCTCGGCATCCTCGTGAAGGGCGGCGCGGCCCTCGAGGCCGCCAGTCGCGTCAACACGGTGCTGCTCGACAAGACGGGCACGCTCACGACGGGCAGGCCGGTGCTCACCCAGGTGGTGATCCATGGCGGCATGGACGAGCGTGAGCTCCTCTCGCTGGTCGCGTCCGTCGAGGCCGCGAGCGAGCACCCCGTCGCCCGGGCCATCGTCGAGGGGGCGAGGGAGCGCGGCGCGGGGGTGCGCCCCGCCGCCGACTTCCTGGTCGAGGCCGGTGCGGGAGTCTCGGGGCGGGTCGGCCTGCGCGTGGTGAGGATCGGCACGCGCGCCTGGCTGGAGAAGGTGCAGATCGACGCCTCCGCGCTCGAACCGGTCGCCGCCGCGCTCGCCGATCGGGGCCACACGCCCGCCTTCGTCGCCGTCGACGGCCTGCCCGTCGCGATCGTCGCCGTAGCGGACCGGCCCGCCGACGGGGCGAAGGAGGCCATCGCGGAGCTCCGACGGCAGGGCATCGAGGTCGCCATGCTCACAGGCGACCGCCTCGGGACCGCGCGCGCCATCGCCGCAGAGCTCGGCATCGAGCGGGTGATCGCGGAGGTGCGGCCCGAGGACAAGGCCCGCGTGGTCGCCGAGGAGCGGGCCCGCGGCCGGATCGTCGCCATGGTCGGGGACGGCATCAACGACGCCCCCGCGCTGGCTGGTGCGCACGTGGGCGTGGCGATCGGCACGGGCACGGACATCGCCGTGGCCGCCGCCGACATCGCCCTGCTCCGGGGCGGCATCACGTCGCTGCCCCGCGCGCTCCACCTCGCCCGGGCCACGCTCGGCACCATCCGCCAGAACCTGTTCTGGGCGTTCGTCTATAATATCGTCGGCATTCCGGTCGCCGCGGGCGCGCTCTACATCTGGACCGGGTGGCTGCTCTCGCCCGTCCTCGCGAGCGCGGCGATGTCGCTCTCGAGTGTGTCCGTCCTCCTGAACTCGCTCCGGCTCCGCCGCTTCGGTCGGGCCTAAAACCAACTCGGGCGCCCCCTTGGGACGCCTCCTGCTCTCGGAGTCCTCCATGACTCGCTACCTGTTGCCCTCCTTGGCCTGATCGTCTCTGGTGCAGTGCCCTTCGCGGCCGTCCCCGTGGTGGCCGACCTGCTCCTCCCCGAGGCCCATGCCGAGCCGGCGCCACGCGAGATTGCGGTGCAGGTGCAGGGCGCCTACAAGCCCGACCGCATCGAGGTCACCGCCGAGGAGCGCGCACGCCTCGTGTTCACCCGCACCGAGTACACGGGCTGCACCCGCGAGGTCGTGTTCCCCGAGCTCGGCATCCGCAAGGAGCTGCCGACCAACCAGGCGGTTGCCATCGACCTCCCGGTCCTGGCGCCCGGGACGTACCAGTTTCACTGCGGCATGAACATGATCCGGGGGACCCTCGTGGTCACCGCGGCCAAGGGATAGCGGGGTTCGCATGTGCACCTCCTCTCCGGTATCCGCGGCGATGGACGAAGAGGTCGCGGCGCCCGTCGATGGACGGGTAGCTGCGGTCCTCGTCGAGAACCACCGGGCCTTCATCGCGTTCCTCGAGCGCCGCGTGGGCGACCGCGTGGTGGCTGAGGACATCCTCCAGGCCGCCTTCACGAAGGGGTTGGAGCGCGCGGGGACGCTCCGCGACGAGGAGGCCGCCGTCGCGTGGTTCTACCGGGCGCTCCGCAACGCTGTCGTCGACTACTACCGCCGCAACGGGGCGCGCTCCCGGGCACTCGCCGCCTTCGCCGAGGAGGTGGATGCGGAGGAGCCGGACGTCGAGCTCACGCGCGCGGTGTGTCAATGTGTCGCGCGGCTCGCCGACACGCTGAAGCCCGAGTTCGCGCAGGCGCTCAAGCGCATCGAGGTCGACGGCGTGCCGGTGAAGCAGTTCGCCGAGGAGGCGGGCATCACCGCGAACAACGCGGCGGTGCGCGTGTTCCGGGCCCGGGACGCGCTGCGGAAGCAGGTCGCGCGGTCGTGTGGGACGTGCGCGGAGCATGGGTGCCTGGACTGTACGTGTGGGGCTGGCTCCCCCACATCGTAAGTCGGCCCCAGGTCCGCAGCGGGGCCACCCCCTCCAGAGGCCAGTTCGATCCGTTTCCGCCTACATGAACGAAAACGGCACGGACATCAACCAAGTCCGAGGCACGGACATCAACGAAGGGCCCGTCAGTCGCGGCACGGACATCAACGTTTGGAGTTGCCCGCGGGGACGGACATCAACCAGGAGCCGCCGCTGCGCGACGGACATCAACAAGCGGACCGGTCTCTGCGGCCCGGACATCAACAAGGCTGACATTGCCACGGAGCGGCCATCATCAAGTTGGAGTACGTCCCGACGCACGGACAACAACAGGCCCTGCCGGCGGCCCGACGCGCCAGCGATCGCCTCGCTCCGGCCCCAGGCCCGCCTTCAACGAGACCGAGACTTCTTCGGCCTCGCGGGCGAAGGCGCGGTGCCCGAGCGTCCCGCGAGCATTGCGAGGGCGGGTGGCAAGGAGAAGTCCCTGCTGTACTGGATGTCGGTCGGCCCTTGGGGGATCGATGAGAGGAGGTCGATTGGCCCGTACGGATCGTCGGCAGGCGACGTCGACGGGACCTCCCTGGCTGCGACCGCCTGAGAGCGACCGCGCCTGTCGTGCGGCCCCGGCGTCGACAGACGCTTTCCCCTCGACTGTTCTGCGGCGCGCCGGCGCGGGGCCGGTGTGGAGTCCACAGCCCTCGGCCGCGCGGGAGTCGTGTCCAGCGATGACTCCCTGGCGACCGCGAGCGGAGATGAACCGTGCGCTCGCGGCACCACGGCCGGGAGTTTGATCGCAGCCGTCCCCCCCTCGGCCGCTCGTGCCTTGGCCTGTGCCTCCCGGATCGCGCGTCGGAAGAGAGCCTTGCATTTGGCGTTCTTCTTCGCCTCTCGATCGGTCTCCATCTGCAGAGGCCCGACTCCCGCGGGTCGCTTGACGTTGGGGCTCTTCTTGGCCCGCACGGTCCCATACGGTGGACGCCCAACATCCGTCCATTCGCGGGCGAGAGAGACAAGGTCCTCGAGCGCCGACGTTTGCCGCCCCTCGATCGGGCCGGGTCCCGCTTGGACGAAGGTGCCGCGCACCATCGAGCTGACGAGACCGCGGGACAAGGCGACCTCCTGGAACAGACGCCGAAAGTCGGCGAGGCTGAGCGCCGAGACACCAGCGACCCGACACGCGGCGCTCACCTCCCGATAGGACGACGAGCGCCCTTCGTCAGGGGCACCTCGCCGCGGGAAGAGGCGGGCATGCCTGTCCATCTGGTCGAGGGTCGGGAACGCCTCCCGGGCGATGTCCAACAACCACGACGGGAGGGAGGCGCGCAACACCCCGCTCCCGTTATCGTACCAGACCTCCCGGTACTGGAGGCGCAAATCCCCTGCGCGCAGTGAGCTCATCTCGGACGGCCACATCCCGCAAGCACCCGCAAGCCCAACGAGAAAACGGACCTTTGCGGGAGCCCCTCCCCGTACCACCGCCGCGAATGCGTCCTCGGTCACACGTGTCCGAGGCGGGGTTCGCCCACGCGCCTTCGTCGGCGCCTTCGCGCGCGCCCGGAGAAGTACGCGCACGCCACACTGGTCCTGCAGGTCGCGGATCGCGCGCCGCGCAACGGAGAGCACTCGCGAGATCCAGGTGCTGCTCAGTGGCTCATCCGTCCGAGGCCGCGGGGTCGTGACAAGCCAATCCTCCAGCTCGCGCATACAACTTCCGCCGATGTTCGCCACGCGCCTCTCACCCAAGCGCTCGATGATGAGCCCCGCGCAGGTACGGTGCTTCAGCATCCGGTTCAGCCCGCGCGTCGCGTCAGGGAGGAGGTCGCTGAACGCGCCTGCACGGAGGGCCTCCGACACGGTGATCTCAGCATGGAGCACCCGCTCGCGCTGCACCCCGTCCCGGACAATCCTGATCCAATCGTCCGGCTGCTCGCGAACGAGCCGCTTCAGCCCCTCGACGGTGCTCGCGTCGTGTACGCAGGCGTAGTCGGAGGAGATCTCCACGAGTTCGCTCGTCATTTCGCCGCGTCACGCGCGGCGGCTGCACCTCGAACTTCACCGCTTCGGTCGTGGCCCATCCGGCCGCGCCTGTCGACCTCGGCGAGCAGCTCCTCCATCGACGCGCCCGTCAGATCCACCTGCGGGGCCGCCCCCGGTCCGGCAAACTGCAGCACGTTCCCGCCGACGCCCGGGAGCGCGGCCGCGAGCCCGGCGTTGAACATCGCTGCTCGCTTCGCCGACGCACGGACGGTGCGGTAGCTCTTGAGCGCGACCTCCGGGCTGTGTCCCAGGATTTTCCCCGCCGTACCGGGGTCGACGCGCGCGTCGTGTAGGAGGTCCTCGGCCATTCGGCGCAGCGCGTGGGGGGTAAAAAGCGGGGTGCCCGCGGCCTTGCACGCGAGATCGAGGTGCCTCTGGACGGTCGACTCGTGGAGTCCTTTGTACGCGCCGCGCCGCATCCTGAGGTGCTCCGGCGGTGCCAGGATCAGCGGCTCATCCTGATTCTCGGCCTTCTTTCGTTCAACGACCCACGGCATGTGTCGCGGGTGGATGGGCATGTCCCGCCACTTCCGGCCTTTCCCAAAGAGGTGGTAGAACCCCGCTTGGGGATCTGCATCGCGGACCAGAAGTTGGCGGAGCACCTCGCCCCGCCGTGCGCCGGTCCATGCGATGAGCTCTGCCGCCAGCCCGATTTCTGCCGGCAATCGCTCCAGTACCGCCCGCGCCTCGTGAGGGAGCGGCGTGTAGTGATTGTTGACCCAGCGATCGTGGTCGACGTGCACGGGGTTGTGCCATTGCCACGCGACCCACCCGAAGCGTTTTCCCCATGCCCCTGCGAACACGAGGACGTTCACTTCGAAATGGACGGTCCGATCACTCTTGGACGGGGTCTTGTCCTTGTGACGCCGGTTCACCGCGTACTGGCGTACAACGGCCTCGTCCACCTGGGAGAGAAGGACCTCCGTCAACCACGCCTTGAGGTGCCCGACCGCGTACTCGTACTTTTCGAATGACGACGGGGAGATCAGCCCCTCGGCGTTCGGCCGCTCGCGCGGATCTCCCTCCCAGATGTCCTGCCGCCGCTGGTCGATGTACCGATCGAGCAGCTCACCCACTGTCTTCGGGATCCCGGGGGCCTCCGATGGGGCGGACTGGCGGAACTCGTGGACGAGCGCCCCCGCGGCCTCGCGGAGCACGGCCTCTCCCCCTTCGGGGAACCAGCCCATGCTCCGCTCCCACCGCCTCCCTCCCGGAAGCGGGGCCCGTGCCTGCCAATACCACTCGCAGACCTCCGCGTTCGTCCGCGAGCGGACAGGGCGAAGGCTCAGCGGCGCGTGCTCGATGGTCGTCGGGCGGATCTTCTTTTTGGGCGGCAACTTCAGCTCCTTGAAGGACCGCGACCCAGTCGCGGAAGGGGGCGCGCCACGTCCGTGCCGAGTCAGCGCGGGTGGCGGTTCGCGGGGTGCGGCGAGAGACGGCCTGCTCGTTGCGCCCGAACACATCCGCGATCTCCTGCGCGGAGCACGGCGTGTCCGGGGCCGCGTGGAGTGCCGCGCGTGCGAGCAGGCGCAGGACACGCCGGGCGCGGCGCTCCGCGGGGTCTGCCTCCGAGCGGAGTTCCTTCAGCGGCCGAGCCGTGTCGGCCCATTCCGCCGCGGAGCATCGCCCCACGACGATCGGAGGGACCATCCCGAGTCGGCGGTAGCACGCCTCGAAGTGACGACGCTCCACGAGCACGTCCAGATCACCGAGATCCTCTGGGATGCATCCCGGGCGCAACCGCACTACCGGGACCTCGAGACCGGACGAAGAGTCGAGGACGTCCCACACCTCCGCGATGGCCTCGCTACAAAAAGGGTGGTCAACTCGTTGACGGCGGCTCATACAGGAGCGATCGTATCAACATGGATGAAATGATCCACAAATCCACGACTGAGCCCTTCGGCGCCCTGGTGCGAAGGCTCCGGGAGCGACGCGGACTGACGCAGGCTCAGCTGGACCGCGCGACGGGCCGGAAACCCTCTTGGACCAATCATCTGGAGGCGGGGACAACCCCCACGCCGGATCAGGAAACGTGTACGCGCCTGGCGCACGCACTCGGCGTCGACGGAGCCGAATTCTGGCGATCGGCTTCGTACGCGAGACTCGCGGAGACCGATCCGGAGGCGCTCCGCACGGTCCTGGCCGATCGCGACGAACAGCGCGCCGTTTCCGCCGAGCTCGGGGACGACGAGCGGCGCCTGGTTCTGGCGCTCCGGCGCATCGACATCGGAGCGGGCCGACCGGAGGGCCGTACCGCTGCGTCCCTCGTTCGGCTGGCCAACCTCGTCTTGACCCGCGGGCACCCCGCGGCGACGAGCGGCCCTGATGTTCAGGCGGCCGCGCGCGCACTCGACGCCCTGGACGAGTCGAGCCACCACGCCGCGCGGGCCGCCCTGGACATCGTCGTGCGCATCGGGCACATCCTCGAGGCCGAGAAAGAGCGACTCGGCCTGGCGCCCGCCGGGCCACCTCCACCGCCTCGTCGGAGAAGGGGGCGCCCCTCGGAGGATTCGGCATGAGCGGCTGCCTGACCGACGCCACCTCGACGGCGGGGCTCAAGGCCCTCGCTCGTGAGCGGCCCGGGGATTGGCGCGACATCCTCCTGGATCGCACCCCCGAAGTTCGTTGGCATCCCCACGTGACCGTCGCCGAGGTGCTCGCCGCCGGCCGCGTCGGCGGCTTGCTGCCAGACTCCACGACATCCCCCGGTGTCCTCGCTGCCAGACGCACGATCGCGCACCAGCTTGCGCTCCGCTTCGGTCGAACGCGGATCGTTGACGTTGACGAGCAGCTCCTCGCGAAAGCGGCCATCTGGCTGCTCTCCCGGAAGCGGGATTCGGATGCGGTCCCGTCGGCGGCACAGCCCCCCTGGACGCACGCGCACGGGCGCCGCGCCGCGACCCTGCTCCGCCTCGTGGGGCGGTCCTCACAGATCGCGCTTGGTCTCCGACCGATAGTTCGATTGCGCTCCCCGCAGGTTCCGGGGCGATCGCCCGCAGCGCAACCCGTTCACACTGCACGGTGGCCCCAGGTGCGCCGCCTGCTCGAGTGCTCCGATGAGCGGCTCGCCGCCGTGATTGTGCTCGTCTACGGCGCCGGAATGACGGAGCGGCAAGTGCTCCGGCTCAGAGTCCGCGACCTCCGCCTACCCAGGAAAGAGGTCGTCGTTCGTCCATCAGGGCTCCGAGGACCGGGCGCCCAAGCGCCGACGCTTCGGCGTCCAATCCCCGATTGGAGCCTGTCCGCTCTCCACCGCGCGTTCCCGGAGCTTGGATTGCGCGATGGCATGGAGCTCCTCTTCCCGTCAACAATTGATGACATGCGCCCGCGGGCCACGTTCACCTCCTCCCTTGTTCGTGCGAACCAGAACGCCGGTCTCCAGCCGGCCGTCGACTTCGCCGCGCTTCTCCGGGGCCACCCGCCCCTCGTGCAGCATCCGGCGAGCACGCGAGCCTCTGAACCACGTTCCCGCGCGAACGGGGCGTCGGCACCGCATCCGGCACGACCGCCGCGGATGTCGAGCCCGCGCTCACTCGTTCCTTCAGGATTCGAACCGATCGACCTGCTCGCATCCCTGCGGTCCTCGCCTATGACTGACTCCACGTGCCGGGCCCAAGGACCGCCCGCCGCGGGCAATCCGTCACGGGGTCAGGGCGTGGGTCGCCTCCCCTCGCGCCGCCGGTAGGCCTGGCGCCCGCTTTCCTCCAAGGTGACGACTCAGAAACCCGACGGTGTGGTGTCATCGTACCGCTGGGTCACCTTGGCGCACGGAACCCCGAGGCCGGTGTTGAGCATCACCTTGAGCCCGTGCTCCTCCAAGTAGGGGACCATGGCCGCGAAGACCCCCTTGTAGACGCGACCCCTCACGTCCGCACCCAGGAGCGAAACGAGCGCGAGCTCGGCGGCCGGCCTGTTCTTGATCCTGACGGCGGCCTCCGCCGGGTCGTCCAGATGGATTGCGAGCATCCAACGAGCGCCGAAGTCGTCCGAGTCCCGCTCGGTCGGCTGCGGGTCCGCGGGCGACGCCGGATCCCACGAGTACCATCCCGAGTGCCGCCCGCTGTACACAGCGTGGATCTGCCGTACCCGGCCTGTCACCTCCAACTCCTCCATCCGAGCGCGGATCCGCTGCATCGCGAAGTCATAGACCATCGCCTCCTCCACATCCCCCAGGAACCCAGCCGTCGCCGCGTGCACAAGGCCCCCCAGTGGATCGGCGGCGAAGGCCTCACCGGGGTTCCACAAGACGACCTGGAGGTCCAGGTCGCAACCTTTCGCCTGCACCGCCGGTGGCGCCAGGAGGGCGGCGACGACGACGAGGGCGCGGATGATCGGTATGCGCGTGGGCGCCGGCGAACGGACGGTCGCTTCGTTCATGAGGGTCTCCAGGGACGTCGGCGACGCAGCAGCACCCGCCAAGCGCTACCTTTACCATGATCCATGACAAGACGGCCTCCATGACTGCCTCTTGTCGCTGTCGGGGATCAAGAGGTGACCCTATCCTCCGCCGCCATGCAGGATCCCGTCACCGCGGACGCCGCGCGGCGCATTCGCGAGCTGCGGAAGCGCGCGGGCTTGTCCATCGAAGCGCTCGCCGAACGTGCGGAGATGCCGCCAGACACATTGGCGCGCATCGAGCGCGGCAGCCGGTCCCCGACGCTCCGGACCGTCGGCCGGATCGCGGCCGGGCTGGGCGTCGAGCCCGTCACGATTTTCTGGACGGAGGCGGTCGCTTCGGTTCCGGGGGGTCAAATGCCTGAACACGTTCTCGAACTCGTCCAGCTCGTGGCGGGCCGGCCTCCCCGTGACCGTGCTCGGGTTCTGCGTGTTGCCCGTGCACTCCTCGCGGAGGAAGACGACGGTTGAGACTGGCGGATGCAACCCGCGATGTGCGGGGAGGAGGCCCCTCGTCCGCTACCCAGTCGTGACCAGCGCCAGCAACGCTCGGCGAAGGCGCAGCTGGGTGTCGGGGTCCGTCGGCGGAAGCAGCCGGAGGAACGCATCCAGAACGGCGTCCCGTGGGTCGCCGGTAGACTCCGACGGGAAGAGCTCGAAGGGCTGTACCTCCAGCACCTCTGCGATCATCACGAGAGACCGCAGGGATGGCTCCTGCCGCGCGCATTCGATCCGGTTGAGGCTAACAATCGACAGCTTCGAGCGACGTGCGAGCTCGGCCTGCGACAAGCCGCGCCGTGTGCGCAGCTCGCGGATGCGTCTGCCTGTCTCGATGACGAATTCATCTGGGGTCACCGCCGCCATCTAACCGGTGGGCGGCGGTCGAGTTATTAGACAAGCGCTCATATCATTATACTAAGCGACCATGCCCAAGGAGTTCGGCATGGCTCTCACCTCCCTCCTCGACAACCCTGACACCCGCCGCGCGCTCTCACCCTTCATCGCGAAAGTCGAGGTGCCGGCTGCGTTCCCATGTGTCCTTGCACCGGGCGCGCACCCGCAGATCGTCGGCACGGCCATCGAGTACGCTCTGTACGCCGGCCTCTCCGCACTTCGGCAGGTCGTCGGCGAGCCGCGTGCCGCCAGGATTGGTGCTGACCGCATCGAGGCGTGGTCTCCTGCCCTCCTCCGCTCCTTCGGCCTCGGCGACATGCGAACGCGCGTGGAGCACGCGGAGACCGCACTCCGGCGGCAACACTCAGCGGACACCCTGGCTCCCGCGGTCGCTCGCGCCTGCCTCGTGCTTGCGCGGGTGGCTGCGGTGGCACGCGCCGAGCTCTGGTTCCTGTCGCACCTGCCGAGCCGTGGCGCCGCCATCGTCGCCCAGCCCTCCGACGACGAGATCGCCGAGCTTCGCGACCTCTATGCCCGCCTGCCCTTCGCGGAGCTCCTGGGCTCCGAGCGCATCGTCTTCAGCCCGACGTTCGGCGAGGGCAGCCGACGTGTGGGCGGCGCGGTCGGAGACCTGATCGTCGACGACCTCCTCATCGAGCTCAAGACTCGGGCACGCTGCCGGGCCACGGCGAAGGACTTGCGCCAGCTCATCGCCTACGCGGGCTTCGCCAACCGCTTCGGGATCGACGGGCTCGCAGAGGCCCCGCGCATCGAGCAGGTGGGGGTGTTGTTCCCGCGAGCGGGGCGGTTGTGGACGACTCCCCTGCGTCGCCTCGTCACCGAGGGCTGCGAAGCGTGTGTGGTCGAGGTCCTCCTGGCTCGCTCGGGCGCGCCCCTCGGGGAGGCCAGATGATCTCCAACCCCTTCGATCGAGCCCAGAAGCTCGCAGCCCACGGCTCCTACGACACGAATGAGGGACGCATTGCGCGACGGTTCCTCGCGGTGCTCCTCGCGGCGCATCCGACAGTCGGCGCGACGATCGGCTGGCACGTAGGGGCGAATGGAGAGGCCGCCCGTGGCGCGGGTCCGGCCCAGGCCTCCAAACGCGCGCCTTCCCCACCCAAACGCGCGGCCCCTCGCCCGGCCCGCCCTCCGCCGCCGCCTCCAGAGGACACCCGCCGGTTCCAGCTCCGCACGCCACACCAAGTTCATCTGGCCAGCGCGCTCCGGGCGAAACACGGCGTCCGGATTCGGTACATCCAGGGGATCACGCCCGGCGAATCGATGCAGGTCGAGGTCACCGGACCGGCACCCACTGTCGCCGCGTACGAGGAGGAATGGTCGCGCTGTGGCGACGCCCTCGAAGCGATTCTCGATGAGATTTCCGCCATGTTCGCCGACGAGCTCTTCCCAGGCGCCATCCTGGAGTGGGAGCCGAGCGCCCTGGCGGAGCCCAATCCCGAAAATCCGGAGGCCGTGAAGCGCCCGAAGCGCAACGCGTGGATGCTCCGCGCGATGGAGTGGGAGCGCCGGGTTCGACGGATGCGGGCGTTCATCCCCCTGGAGCGGTTCCGCCCGGTGGCGAGGGAGGCGGTGCGGGTGGCGTTGTGGAACAAGGGTGGGGGGTGATGTGGTGGGCGGGAGCCATACAGTATTGACAGGGAGGACGTCGACACCCGGCGGCCCCCTCTCTCGGAGAGGTGACACGGAGGGCCCGGCGAGGCCACCATAGACGGGTCCACTAAGTTCTTCGAGGACGTTTGCAGGCGAACGTTCGCGAAGCTTCCGCGGCTCGTCGAGCACCGCGAGGGGGCCGGTCTGCTCGCCGAAGAAGCGGCCGAGCACGCGTACGTCCTCGCGCGCGTCGCCCAGCACAGGACTTGACAGACGCAGCGCGCGGTGCTGAGCTTGTTTTGCTCGCTGTCCTTGGTGTCCAGTTGCTCGCTACGTAGCTTCAGGCCGCAGGCGCGAAGACGCCGAGGCAATTCGTCCTGACCCGTGGTTCATTGCGGCGGACGTTGCGCCGGCCGCCACCCAGGGCAGTCCCACTGGTTGGCCGGGCTCATTCGAGTAGAGCGCGTGCGAGTGCGTCTCCCCCCGGGGTCAGGGCGTCTCCCGCGCGCGTTGCTCGCCCTCCCGCAGAGGTTCGACGCCTCGTTGACCACGATCCACCTTTCCATCGCGCGCAGCTAGGGCCAGCTAGGCACGCCGTGAGCCCTCCCGGGTCACCGGACGTCGGACTCCACGAGGCTGATCAACAGCGCGGTCCCGGAGGACGTGATCGCGTAGCGCTTGCCCGTCACGACCCACAGCCCGGACACGTCCGCCTTCTTCAGGTCTCGGAAGGCGCGGGAGATGTTGTTGTGCGGAACGTCGATATCCCCGTGCTGGGCGAGCGCCTCGCTCATCTCCTTCGGGCTGGCCGGCTCCTTCTGCTGGCGCCGCGTCCATTCGAGCGCCCACAGGATCCGCGGCACCCACACCGTCCCGCGTGAGGCGAGGTCCCGCGGGATGCGGCCGAGCTTCTCGGCCGAGGCGTCGTTCGCGCCGGCCCCGAGGCCGGGAAAGAGGGTCGGTCCCGGCCGCGCCGCGCCGTCGGCCGCGCTCGGAGACTCCTGCCACGACTGCCGGGGCCGCTCGATGGTTCCGCTGAAGATGCTCGCCGTGACGGACAGGACGTCGCGCGTCCATCGGTGATCCGCGAGGTCGACGAGCTGGGCGTTCTCCGCCTGGTAGCGGGCCTTCAGGTACGCCTCGAAGAAGTCGTCGGCCGTGCTCTCCAGGAGGTCGCCGAAGGTGCACCCGTCGTCGCTGCCCGCCCCCTGGCACCGCTCGATGAAACGCTCTGCCAGCTCGCGGTCGTACCAGCGTCCGGCGCACGCCATCAGGAAGCGGAACTGTCGCTCGCGGCTCAGGCGCATGAGGTGGACGTACCCGGACGCCGTGAGCCCGATCCGGCTCGGGAGCCCGGTGGCCGGGGAGGCGCGGTTCTGTGCGTCGCACACGAGTCCGCTGCGGAGGAGGCTCAGGAGCGCCTCCCGCACCAGGACGGTGCGATATCCCCAGGCCCCGAAGCGGGCGACGACGACCTCGGAGCGCTCTTCGAGTGGGCGTGCGTGCGCCAGCTTGGAAGTGCCGTGCAGGTAGGCGAGGAGGCGGAGGCGCAGCGCGTGCGGGACGGGCACCGCCGGCTCGGCGTCGAACACGTTCGCGAGCCCGACCCGCTCCGTCATCGTCCGCGGCGTGCTCACGGAGAGCAGGCCCTGCAGGACGGCCGCCGTCGCGCCCCCGGTTGTCGCGGCCTCGACGCCGGAGGCGACGACGCGTCCGGTCATGTCGAGCGCCGCCCGCATATTCTGGCCGGCGAGCGCGCCCACGAGCTCCGCGCCGGCGGAGCGGTTCGCGAGCAGGTTCCTCTCAAGCCGGTCGCACCAGACAGGCACGGCGTCCGACGCCTCCCCAAGCTGAACGGATCGGGACGCGTTGAGGAGGTGCGCCCTCGCGAAGTCGAGGCGGCGCCGGAGCACGTGGTCGAGGCCAGGCGTCTTTACGTGGAACACGAACGACAGCGGCGTGGAGCTAAGGAATCCCTGCGGGTGGCGGCCCTCCCGATACGTGTCCTCGCGGATGCAGAACACCACGATCGCGGGCGTGTCCCGGGCGAGCTGCTGCGCGAGCCCGTAGACGCACTTCTGGTAGTCGCTGTCAGCCTGGTCGATGTTGTCGATCGCGAGGAGGACCGGGTACCGGAGGCCGTCGGGCCGCTCCAGCCGGTGCCGCAGGTGGCGGATGAAGTGCACGAGCCACCCGACCGGATTCTCCCGGTACTTCTCCACGACCTCGAGAACCTTCAGGCCCCACTCGTCCTCGTGCTTGGCCCAGTAGCTCCGGGCGACCTCCCGCGCTTCGTCGAGCGGCCGGTGGCAGAGAGTGCGGAGCGTCGCCATGTGGAAGGGGTCGCCGTGCCGCTTCGCGTTCTCGTCGAGGTCGTCCCGCCCGCGGAGCACCCCCTTGGTGGAGCGCTGCAGGCCCTCCAGGACTCGCTCGGCGACCTTGCGGTGCTCGTCGGCGGCGTTGAACGTGCCGGCCCTGCCGAATCCCTCCAGGTCGATGATCGCCGGGAACGCCAGCCGGTCGACCTTGAGCTTCCGGAAGGCGCGATGGATGAACGTGGTCTTCCCGGCGCCGATATTACCGACGACCACGACCGGGTGCTTCAGCCCGATCTTCTCCCGCCACGTGACCGTCCGCGCGAAGTCGTCCACGTCCCCGTCGAGGACCTCCGCGTCGCCGCCCTCGACGTGCTCGGCGCTGTCCTTGAGCAGGCGGGCGATGCTGGTGTCGAAGTCGCTCGTGAGGTTGGGAGACACGTAGCAGCGGTCGAGCATCTCCAGACGGTCGTCCGAATGGATGTCTGCGAGCATGTACGAAGAGATCGCGGCAATCCGCGCGACGTCCTCGTCGTCCCGCGGCCGGCGCTTGAAGCGGAGGACCTCCGCCGGGATGATCGGCTCTGGCAACTCGCCGAGGGTCGGCTGCTCCAGCAGCCGGACGATCTCGCTGCGGCGCCCGTCGCGCCCGAGGCAGTCCATGAAGTCGTCGAACCGCGCGAGCACCTCCTCCGGCGAGAGGAACACCAGAGCGCGGCCCTCCGTCCAGGGCGCGCGCGGCGCGGAGAGGCCCCGGAAGAAGATCCACTGGGCCCCGTTTGTCACCGCGCAGAACGGCACCGCCCTGGCGTTCGCGTATCCGGCCGCCTGGTTCATCGCGCGGCGCAGGTTCTCGCCGCCCTTGCTCATGAGCCCCTTGACCGCGCGCACGTGCGACCGGTCCGACGGGAAGGCGGCGGGGTCCACGTGGAAGGTTTCGTTGATCCTCTTCGCCTCCACCACGAGCCAGGGCTCGCCCGCCCACCGCAGCAAGTAGTCGAGGAAGTCGCCTCCGCCCGACCTCGCCTCGAACTCGGTGGAATCTCGGTCCCAGCCGAGCACCCGCAGGACCTCGTCTACCGTCCGGACGCGGGTGGTCGCCTCGTTCGCGTCCCAGAGCTTCAACTCGCCCACCGCCTCAAACGCGGCCGACAACCGCTCGCGGCGACCGCCATCCGGCGACTCGGCGTCGTGGTGCCCCTCGGTCATGCGCCCCTCGCCGGGCGTTCGCTACCGCGGGTCTGCTTTGCGCGCGCCTCGGCGTTCAAGGTGCCGTGGCGCGCGCACGCTGTGGGCCACGACCGGGCAGGCGATCCGACGGCGGGTTTGGTCACGAGATCCTACGAAGGGAGGCGGAGTGTGCCCGATGGGAGTGGCGGATTCAAGCGGCCGAGGCGAGAGCGCGCGGCCGACCGGCGCGAGCTTCCGCCGAGCCTGGGCCAGATGCGCATGGGCAGTCCAGGATGCCGCTCCTTCCGCGGCGGCGGGGCGAACCGGGGCGGCTCAAGCCCCACTCCGGCGCTCCCCCACCCCTCGACAGGCCCAGACGCGCGAGCTGAGCCATCGCAACAGGCAAGTGTGATGGCATGGCCCTGCGATCTCGTCACAGGGCCTCTTCCCGGACGCGCACCCCTTGTACCCGAACTGTACCCCAACCCAGCCCTTCCAGGCCCCTCCAGGCGGGTACAACGACATAGGGGGCCCCGCGGCCCCCAACAATTCCAACTACTTGACCACCCCTACGAGCCCGAGGTCAGAAGTCGAACTTCAGCCCGAACGTGAAATCGGACGACGACAGGTTGATCTGGTTCTCGCCGTGGATGAGCCGCGTGTTGCGGTACTCGGCCACGAGGAACGTGTCGTTGATGCCGCTGATCGCCTCGAGGCGGCTCGCGGCGCGACGATCGAACACGTCGAGCAGGATCATCAGGCCGCCGCCGAAGTGCCAGCCGTACTTTCCGCCGGTCCTCCTGTGGTCCATGGTGTCGGGGCTGACCACGTACCAGTTCTCCTCCCACATCCAGTAGTCGAGGCCGACGCGCCCGAAGGGCACGATGGGCTGCTCGTCGAACAGATCGAGGCGCCCGGTGAGGGTCAGCGCGAGCGGGACCATCGTGAACTTGTCGGCCTCGCCGCTCGCCACACCGTCGGCGGTCTGCATGAACCCGTTCGCCTGGAAGAAGCCGATGCCGAGGTTCGCGTCGATGAAGCGGGAGGCATACCCGTACTCGAACCACAGGATCACGTTCGTCTTCTCGCCGAACACGTCGTTCACGTACTCGTCGGCGATGGTGGTCGGGCCGGCCCGCACCTGCACGTTCATCGTGCGGGGGCCCTCGTACTCGTCGGCCTCTTCAGCGTGCGCGGTCGGCGCGGAGATGGCGAGCGCGAGGACGCCTGCACTGACGACGACGCGACGACGACGACGCGCAACGGCGGCCGCGGCCAGCACGATCGCCGCCGAGCCGGCGCCGCCTCCGAGGCCACCTCCGAAGCCACAGAGCGGCGGGACACCACCCGGCTCCTTGGCGCGGTCAGTGATGGAGAAGGTCTCTTGGGGCGTGACGGGGACGATGGCGGACATGGGACCCCAGAGGTCACTCCCGTCGATGGCGCGGACGGCCACGTAGTAGGTAGTGCCGTTGGTGAGAGAAGAGATGGTCTCGCTAACCTCAGCCCCAGACGCCGGACGGACGACGTGGGGTGCCGTGATGTCATCAGTGCCGCTGAACGTCGGCCCGCCGGTGGGGTAGTCGGCGGCGGTGAAGGGCTCGACGTCGATGTAGATGGAGTACGACTCGATGTCCGTGGCGCTCAACGCCGTGAACGCGACCGTCACCGACCTGTTGCCCCACTGCACGTTCGACTCGTCGAGCGAGACCCGGCCGGGCGGGTTGTCGATCTCGAGGGTGCCCGCGCCGCGGCCGACGAGGCCGGCGTTGTCCTTCACGAAGACCCAGAGGGTGTTGGCGCCTTCGAGGTACTCGTCGTCCGAATCGATGGTGAACGTCGCCGTCGTGGGCGTATCGGCCTCCACCGACCCAGTCGTGAGCTCGCCACCGTTGGCGGCGGCGGTGCCGTTCAGGCGCACCTCGTACGTGCCCGCCACGTCCGATGTGAAGGTGAGGCTCACCTCGTCGCCGTCGACCCCCGAGTCGGGCGCCACCGTGGAGACGGCGACCCACGGACGGTCGGTCAGCGCGAGCACGGTGCCGTCGGTGGTGGTGCCGAAGGCGTAGCCCTGGATCGTGACCAGCTCGCTTATGTTGACCGCGCCTGGGATCGTTCCGAGCTGCTCGCCGGGAGTGTTCTCGAACGTGTAGAGCAACGCGTCTTCTTCACCCGCGCCGAGCACCATCCACGTTTCGGACGGCAGGAAGCCGACGGCGGTGACGGAGTCGGCCACGTTGGTCAGGGACGCCTGGTAGTCGCTGGTGGTGGCCTGGAAACGCACCAGCCCACCGCCCGAGTCCGCGAGGTACACCGTGTTCCCGTTCTCGTACGGGAACGCGTCGACGTAGCTGCGGCTGCCGAGATCGCCCTGGGCGGTCGCGAGCGTGCCGGTCGCGACCTGCACCTTCGACAGGTCTTCGCTGCCGTGAACCACGATCAACGTACCGTCGACCAGGAGCGTGTCCTCGACCCCCTCGCGGGAGAGCTCCGTGGGGAACCCCTCGAGGGCCGTGCCGTCCAACAAGGCGACCCCGGCCACGACGGTGCCGAGCTTGGGGTCGTCCAGGACCGCGTAGACGTTGTCGCCGTCCGTCTCGACGGCGAAGATCGGGCCGTCCCCAAGGACCAACGAGTCTTCCCGCTGGGTGATCACACCCTCCGGGGAGATCTCGATCACGGCCACCGTTCCGTCCTCACAGCCGGTGTAGAAGCTGACGCCCTCGAGCGTCATGTCCCCGGACGCCGCCGCGCCGCTCGCGCCGGGGCACGCGGTGAGGATCGTGGTCTCGAACGTGCCCGCGTCCATCACCCAGAACTTGCCGCCGCCGGCATCGTTCCAGCCGATCCACGCGCCATCCGGGCTCACGACGATGTCGGTCACGTCGGTGCCGACCTGGAACGTGCTGGCGAGGCGGTCGGGCGCGGCGAGCGCCACCGAGCTGACCTGGAGCAGCAGCAGGATCACGCGACCCCCAGGAGGCCGGCGGCCGAGAGCCACGAGGCGATCCGCGCGGCGGCGAGGCCGGCGGCGTGCAGATCGTCGGTGACCGCCCAGACGAACACGCCGTCCCCACCGGGGTCGGCGCGGAGGCGGCCCCACCACACGCCGGGCTTGCCGATCGTCGCACGCGGCCGGAGCCGGGCGGGGCGCGAGATGAGCACGAGCCCTTCGGCCCCGCGCCACGCATCCTCCACGGCCTCGATGGTGACGCCGCGCAGGTGGAGCCCCGCGCTCATGCCCGCGAACAGCGGCTGGGTCGCGACCTGGACGCCCACCTTGGTGGCGGCGAGCCCGGTGAGGGCCTCGACCTCGGCGGCCGCGAGCTGCTCGGCGCCGCTCCACTCGTCCATCGCCGTGTCCTCGGGGAGCGTGTCGAACGCGAGCCCGTCCACGAAGGCCCGACGGGGCGGGTCCTGGTTGTTCAGCGTCGCGACGACCTGCTGGGCGAGCTCCTCCATGCCGCCACGCCCACGGCCGCTGGCCGCCAGGGACACGACGCCGGTGACGCCCGTGAGCCCGACGGGAACGAGCGGCCCGACGAGCGAGGCCAGGAGCGCGCCTACCGAGGACGGCGACCGCACGGCGCCCGCCCGCGCCACCGCGTCGGGGAGCGAGGGGGTGAGACCTGGGAGGACGAGCGGCGCATCGAGCACGCCCACGGTCGCGTCCCCCACGTCGACCACGAGGACCCCGCGCTTGACCAGCCCGGGGGCCAGCTTGCCCGCCACCGCCGGCGGGACGCACAGGATCACGAGGTCCGGCTCGGCGCTCGTGAGGGCGGCGATCGGCTCGACCCCCACGTTCTGCCCGCGAAACGAGACGGTGTCGACCCGGGGCGAACGCGCCGCCGAGCCGTACACCTTCAATGAGGCGATCACGATGTCCGAGGCATCGAGGGCCGCGAGGACCTGCGCTCCAGCCGACCCCGTGCCGCCGACAACCGCCACTTCCAATGCCGTTCTGCTCATCCCGGCGTCTTATCCCGGACCATGACCAGACGGCGCACCTGAAGCTACGCCTCGCGGTGAGAGGCGATGATCGACTGGATGCGGTCCTTCCCACGGAGCTTGAGGCGCTTGACCCGGTTGATCTCGCGACGCTCGGCCTCGGACGGGTAGCGGATGCGCTCAAGACGGCCGAGCTCCCGCTCGAAGTCCTGGTGCTTGCCGAACAGGTGGCGAAGCTCGTCGTGGGAGGTGGTCAAACGGTTGATGACTTCGAGTTCCGTGGCTTCCATGAGACCTCTCGTCTAAGGTTGCCTGGGGAGCATAACGAAAGCGGTTTCAACCTGTCAAACGTGCGACGGCCGTGCGTCAGGCTCGCGAAGGTACCGTAGACCCACGTTTTCTGGCGAGCGGCCCACGATCGAGCGACACAAGGTGACGCCGCTGCCCACCGGAGAATCCGCGCCCGCGGGGTGCACCCGGTGCCCGGCAACCCGCATGGCGTCGATGAAGACGACGGCCCCCTCCCCCACCGCCACGCCCGGCGCTCCGCGCGCCGCGATGTCGACGGTCACGTCCTCCTCGTCGCCGATCGCGACGGGGACGGGCCCACGCGTGTCGAACCACCCGCCGTAGACGCGACCCTTGCGCGCGTCCAGCAACGCGAGGACCCGCGGCTCCCCCGGCGCGAGCGTGGCGCGCAGGGCCAGCGACGAGATCGGCGCGACCTCGACGCCGCGCGCGAACGCCAGCCCCAGCGCCGCGGCGACCCCGACACGGATGCCGGTGAACGTGCCGGGCCCCACGGTGACGGCGACCCGATCGAGGCCCGACAGCGCGCCCAGCGCGGCGGCGAGGTGCTGCTCGAGCCACACCTCGGTGCCCGAGGTCACGCGCGCGGAGGCAACGTAGCGGGTCTCGCTCCCCTCGAACGCCGCGAGCCCGACCACCGGCCCGGCCGTGTCCACCAGCAGGATCCGCATCGGAGACTTCCTAGCCGACCGCGGCACGGTGGATGTCGAACACCAGCACGAACAACATCAGCAGCACCAGGAAGATGATGCCGGCCTGCTGGGCGCGCTCGCGGAGGATGAGCGGGAGCGGGCGGCCGCGGACCCATTCGGCCAGGTACATGACGAGCTGCCCGCCGTCGAGGACGGGGATCGGCAGCAGGTTGATGATGCCGAGGCTGATCGACAAGAGGCCGAGGAGCCGCGCCCAGTCGAAGATGCCGCGCTCCGCGGCCGCGCGCGCCTGGCGGATGATCTCGACCGGGCCGCCCAGGCTCTCCTGCGGAGCGGCCTCGCCGGTGGTGAGCTTCCCGAGCTGCTCGACGATGCCGGTGGAGACGAGCACGACCTCGTCCGTGGCGCGGACGAGCGCGTCCGGGAAACCGTAGACCCGCGGGACGAAGGGCGGCTGAACATAGCCGCCACCCGTGCCGATCCCGAGGAGCGGGCGCCAGCGGTAGCGGCCGAGCTCGTCCGTGTCCTCCACCACCGCCGGCGTGACGCGGATCTCGCTGACCACGCCCCCGCGGCGCACGGTGACGAGCATCTCGCGGGTGGTCTGCGCGCTTCCCTGGCCGCTCGCGGATGCGGCGACGGAGAGCACGACATCGCGCCACACGTTGATGGGGCGCCCGTCGATCGCGAGGAGACGGTCCCCTTCCTTCACGCCCGCGTCCGACGCCGCGGAGCCATCCTTCGCGAAGGCGCCGACGGCCACCATTCCGCTCGCCACGCCCCATGTCTGCCAGACCGTGTCGTCTACCGAGGTAGCCGTGGGCGCCCACGACGCGTCACGGCGCAGCGTGAGCTCGCCGAGCGCGGACTCGGGCTCCGCGCCGGACCGACGCACCTCGAGGCGCACCTCCGGGGCCGCGGCCGCCCCGAGCAGGCGATGCACCTCGTTCCAGTTGCGCACCGGAACGCCGCTCACCGATGCGATCGTGTCGCCTGTCGCCAGGCCCGCGCGGCCTGCGGGCGACGCCGGATCGTCCACCACCACGGTGGTGTCGGGGGCGACGTGGCTGAGGCCGACCTCCGCCGGATGGCGCTCGTCACTGCCGACCGCGACCGGGATGCTGACGGGGACCCGCTCTCCGGCGCGCTGGACGACGAGGTCGAGCGCGCTGTCCGTGCTCGCGGCGAAGGCCTCGGCCACGTCGGACCAGGTGAGCGTGTCCTTGCCCTCGACCGCTACGATCTGGTCCTCGGGGAGCACGCCCGCGACGGCGGCGGCGCTCTCGGCGGCCACCATGCCGACGTCGGCGCGCGCCTGGGGCTCGCCGGCCATCTTGAGCGCCGTGAACACGACGAACGGCAGCGCGAGGTTCATCGCCGGGCCCGCGACCACGATCAGCAGCCGCTTCCAGGCCGGTTGGGCCATGAAGGCGCCCGGGGCGCGCGGATCGTCGTCGTCGCTACCGCCCTCCATGAAGGGGTCCGCGCCCGCCATGCGGACGTACCCGCCGAACGGGAACATGGAGATCCGGTAGTCGGTGTCCCCCCACTTCACGCCGACCAGGCGCCCGCCGAAGCCGACGCTGAACACCCGGACCCGCACGCCGCACGCCTTCGCGACGATGAAGTGCCCGAACTCGTGGATCGTGATGAGCGCCGCGATCAGCAGCAGCGCGGCGAGGAAGGTGGCGACACCGAACATCAGGGAACAGTATTCACGGTGCGACCAGCGGGCGCACCTGTAGAACGGCCCAGAGCAACGGGCCGGTGAACAACAAGGAGTCGATACGGTCCAGGATGCCGCCGTGCCCCGGCATGATCGTCCCGCTGTCCTTCACGCCGAACGCGCGCTTGAACATGGACTCGACGAGGTCCCCGATGACACCCGCGATGTCGAGCACCCCGGCGAGGACCAGCACGACGACCCACGGGAGGTCGAGGTCCGCCCCGAAGAGGCCCTTGAACACCGCGGCCCCGAGCACGGCCAGCACCAGCCCCCCGAGCGCGCCCTCGCGGGTCTTCTTGGGGGAGACCCGCGGGAACAATGGGGTCTTGCCGAAGGCGCGCCCGGCGAAGTAGGCGCCGGTGTCGCCGAGCCAGGTCGACGCGAGCAGGAAGAAGATCAGCCCGAGGCCATCGTTCTCCATGCGGATGAGCGCGAGCGGGGCCATGAGCACGGGCACGTAGACGAGGCCGAACCCAAGGCGAAGGGCCTGGCGGGCCGCCACGTCCACGCTCTCGCGCGCGAACATCGGCAGGGTGATGAACCCCATGAACAGGAGCGCGAGGACGGTGGGAAGGTACGCCGTTGCGTGCACCGCTGCGGTGACGACGACCAGCCCGGCGAGAAGATAGACACTGCGCTCGACCATCGGCAGCTCGGGGGCCGCCATGCGCACGTACTCGTTCAGCGCCACGAGCAGGAACGGTAGCATCAGCCACCACACCCCGTTCGGGCCGCCCCAGACGAGGATCGGGATCACCACCGCCAGCCCCGCGAGCCCTGCGATGAGGCGTGTTCCCATCAGCTACGGACCTGGGCGCCGGTCTTGCCGAAGCGACGCTCCCGCGTGCGGAAGGACGCGAACGCCTCCTCGAGCTGCGCGCGGCGGAAGTCGGGCCACGCGGTCTCGGTGACGTAGATCTCGGCGTAGGCGAGCTGCCAGAGCAGGAAGTTCGACAGGCGCATCTCGCCCGAGGTGCGGATGAGCAGGTCGGGATCGGGGAGGCCCGCGGTGCCGAGCTCGGCGGCGAAGGAGGCCTCGTCGATCGCGTCCGGGCGCAGCCGGCCGGCCGCGGCCTTCTTCGCCAGGGAGCGCGCCGCCTCGACGATCTCGGCGCGGCCGCCGTAGGAGAGCGCCAGGGTCAGCGTCATCCCACGGTTGTTGCGGGAGGCGTGCGAGAGCTCCTTGAGGGCGAGGCGCACCGCGACCGGCAGGCGGTCGATCTGGCCGATCGCGTTGAGGCGGATGCCGTTCTCCAGGATCTCGCGCCGCTCCTCGACGAGGAACCGCCCGAGCAGGCTCATCAGCCCCGCCACCTCGTCCTCGGGGCGGCGCCAGTTCTCGGTCGAGAAGCTGTAGAGGGTCAGCGCCTCCACCCCGAAGGTGCGACACGCGCGCGTGATCTCTCGCACGCTCTCCGCCCCCGCTTCGTGCCCCGCGAGGCGCGGCAAGCCACGGGCCTCCGCCCAGCGCCCGTTGCCATCCATGATGATGGCAAGGTGCCGAGGAACGGCCGGCGGAGGGACGGCGCCGCTCAAACCTCCAGGACCTCTTTCTCCTTGGCCGCGGACACGTCGTCCACCTTCTTCACGTGGGCGTCGGTGGCCTGCTGCACCTTCTCGGTGGCGCGCTTGAGCTCGTCCTCGGTGATCTCCTTGTCGTCGGAGGCCTGCTTGAGGAGCTCGTTGTACTCGCGACGAACGCCGCGGACGCGCACCTTGGCGTCCTCCGCGGCCTTCTTGACGATCTTCACCAGCGCCTGGCGACGTTCGCCCGTGAGCGGCGGGATCGGGATGCGGATGATCTGCCCGTCGTTGCCGGGGTTGAAGCCCAGACCCGAGGTCGCGATCGCCCGCTCGATGTCGCGGAGCGTCGACTTGTCCCAGGGGTTGACGATGAGGAGCCGGGCGTCCGGGGCCGTGATGTTGCCGCACTGCTTGAGCGGCATGGTCGACCCGTAGGACTCGATGTGGATGGGGAGGTTCTCGATGAGGCTCGGCGTGGCGCGCCCGGTGCGAACACCGAGCAGCTCACGCTTGAGCGCGTCGATCACCTTGTCCATGTCGTCGGAAAGACTCGACAGGTACTCTTCAACAGACATCGCGGTGGCCTCCGGTCAGGGCTGGGGAGAGCTTACGTGCGTGCCGACAGGCTCGCCCAGCACGACCCGGCGGACGTTGCCGGGGCGGGCGGCGTCGAACACGATGAGCGGGATGCGGTTCTCCATGCACAGGCTGATGGCCGTCGCGTCCATCACCTTGAGCCCGAGCTTGAGGGCCTCGAGGTGCGTGATGGTCTCGTAGCGCACCGCGTCCGCGAACTTCTTCGGATCCTTGTCGTACACCCCGTCCACCTTGGTGGCCTTGAGGATCACGTCGGCGTGGATCTCGGCCGCGCGCAACGAGGCCGCGGTGTCCGTGCTGAAGTACGGATTGCCCGTACCGGCCGCGAAGATCACGACCCGCCCCTTGTTCAGGTGGGCCATCGCGCGGCGGCGGATGTAGGGCTCACACACCTCGTCGATGCGGACCGCTGACATCACCCGGGTGTAGCAACCCTTCTGCTCGAGCGCGTCCTGGAGCGCGAGCGCGTTGATGCAGGTCGCGAGCATGCCCATGTAGTCGGCATGCGCGCGGTCCATTCCGCCCTCGGACGCGGGAACACCCCGAAAGATGTTCCCGCCCCCGATGACGATGCCGATCTGGACACCGAGCTTGTGGACCTCGATGACCTCTTCGGCGAAGCGGCCGAGCACCTCTTGCTGGATGCCGAAATCGGCGTCTCCGGCGAGCATCTCCCCCGAAAGCTTCAACAGGATTCGGCGGTAGACGGGTGCGGCCACGATTCCCTCCGGTACTAAAGACCCGCTTGAGCGGCGACCTCGGCGGCGAAGTCATTCGCCTTCTTTTCCAGACCTTCGCCCATGACGTAGCGTACGAACCGGCGGATCTTGACGTTCTCGCCGATGGTCGAGACGGTCTCCTTGACGAGCTGATCGATCGTCTTGGAGTCGTCCTTCACGTACTTCTGGTCGAGGAGGCAGACATCCTCGTACCACTTGCTCATGCGGCCTTCGACGATCTTCGCGGCGATGGCCTGGGGCTTGCCCTCGGCCATCGTCTTCTCGAGCTGCACGGCCTTCTCCTTCTCGTACGCGTCCGCGGGGACCTCGTCACGAGAGAGATACTCGGGCGCGGCGGCCGCGATGTGCATCGCGATGTCGCGCGCGAGGTTCTTGAACTTATCGTTCAAGGCCACGAAATCGGTCTCGCAGTTGAGCTCGACGATGACGCCGATCTTGCCGCCGGCGTGGATGTACGCCTCGACCAGACCTTCGCTCGCCACTCGACCGGACTTCTTCGCGGCGGACGACAAGCCCTTCGCGCGGAGCCAGTCGATCGCCTTCTCTACGTCGCTCCCGGACTCGCCGAGGGCCTTCTTGCAGTCGAGGATGCCGGCGCCGGTGCGCTCGCGCAGATCCTTGATTTGATCGGACAGGGACGCCATGATTGCTCCAGAATCTGCAGGGGCCGGGCCTACGAGGCCTCGGGCTCCGTGGGGGCGGGGGCGGCGGCGGGCTCCTCGTTGACCGTGCGACGGTAGACCTCGACACCGCGCCCGTCATCACCCTGGATGATGGGGGAGGCGTCGGTCCGGCCGGCCTGCACACCTTCGGTCGCGGCGTCCGCGATGGCGGCGGTGAAGAGGCGGATGGACTTGATCGCGTCGTCGTTGCCCGGGATCACGTAGTCGATGCCGTCGGGATCGCAGTTGGTGTCGCAGAGCGCCACGACGGGGATGCCGAGCTTGCCGGCTTCCTTGACGGCGATGTGCTCCTTCTTCGGGTCGATCACGAACAGGGCCCCGGGGAGGGACTTCATGTCCTTGATGCCGCCGAGGGCCTTCTCCATCTTCTCGATCTCGCGGGTCAGCGTGAGCGCTTCCTTCTTGGTGAGCTGCTCGAACTTGCCCTCGGTGCGCGCCTTGGTGAGGGAGTTCAGGCGCTCGATGGACTTCTTCACCGTCTGGAAGTTGGTGAGCGTGCCGCCCAGCCAACGGTCGTTGACGAAGAACATCTGGGAGCGACGCGCCTCCTCGGAGACGATGTCGCGCGCGGCGCGCTTGGTGCCGACGAAGAGCACCGGCTGGCCGCGGCTCACGATCGACGTGATGTAGCGGGACGCGTCGACCAGGGCGCGCGCGGTCTGCTGGATGTCGATGATGTGAACGCCGTTCTTCTGGCCGTAGATGTACGGCCGCATGCGGGGGTTCCACCGGCGGGTCTGGTGGCCGAAGTGAACGCCGGCTTCGAGGAGCTCACGGAGAGAGACATTTGCCATTTGGATCGACTCTGTGCGGGTTGGCCCGCGCGTATGGTTGTTGCGACCGCCGGAGGATGCGACCCGACCCCTGGCACAGCGGAGCTGCGTTCAGGGGCACCGAGGGCTGCAAACCTTGAATCCGGCGTGGATCTCTTCGGGGAGGTCCCCGAAGGCACGGCCATCTAACGCGACGAGGCGCCGATGGCAACCGGAGCGCTACGTGGAGGAGGTCGTCTCCTCGGGCTCCTCGTAGCAGCACTTCTTGAACTTGTTCCCGCTGCCGCACGGGCACGGATCGTTGCGGCGCACCCCGTGCTCCATCGCGAACAGGCGGGTCTCCGCGCCCTTCGCGGGCGGCTGGAAGTTGGCCTGGGGCGACGTCATCATCGGGATCGGCTCGAACGCCGGCAGGACCGAGGCGGCCTCCTGCTGCTCGAAGTCCTCGTCGAGCGCGCCCGACGCGACCCGCTTCGCCATCGCCTTGCCGGGCGCGTTCGCAGCGGTCTCCGCCACCTGCAGCTGGATGCGCAGGAGCCGGCTCACGACGGACTCGTCGCGGAGCGAGTTCATGAGCTGGAACATCTGGAACGCTTCTTTCTTGTACTCGAGGAGCGGGTTGCGCTGCCCGTAGCCACGGAGGCTGATGCCGTCCCGGAGCCGATCCATCGCGAGCAGGTGGTCCTTCCAGAAGGAGTCCGCGAACTGGAGCAGGAGCATCCGCTCGAGCTCGCGCATGCGTTCCTCACCGACCTCCTTCTCCTTGCTCTCGTAGGCGGCGATGGCGTCGGTGGTGAGCCGCTGCTTGATCTCCGCGCGCGACAGCTCCTTGAGCTGCTCCGGCGTCTCCGGCCAGCGGACCGCGAACACCTCGTCGATGCGACGAAGGAACGGCTCGGTTTTCCAGCTCTCGGAGCTGGAGTCTCCGATGTGCTCGTCCATGAAATCGTCGATGAGCGCGCTGATGCTCTCGAGCATCATCTGGCGCACGTTCTCGCCGGTGAGCGCCCGGCGCCGGAGGTCGTAGACCGCCTTGCGCTGGAGGTTCATGACGTCGTCGTACTCGAGGAGGTTCTTGCGGATGTTGAAGTTGTGCCCCTCGACCTTCTTCTGCGCGCCCTCGATGGAGGACGTGATCCAGCGGTGCTCGATGGGCTCGTCGTCCTTCAGACCCATCCGCTCCATCCAGACGATGATCTTGTCGCTGCCGAAGATGCGCAGCAGGTCGTCTTCGAGGGAGAGGTAGAACCGGGAGGAGCCGGGATCGCCCTGGCGACCGGCGCGGCCGCGCAGCTGGTTGTCGATCCGGCGCGACTCGTGGCGCTCGGTGCCGAGGATGTGGAGCCCGCCGGCCGCCATGACCTTGGCGCGCTCGTCCTCCACCTGGGCCCGGTAGCGCGCCACGGCGTCCGCCCACACGTCGGGCGTCACGTCGTGGCCGACCTCGAGGCGCGCGAGCCCCTCGGCGTCACCGCCGAGCTTGATGTCCGTGCCGCGGCCCGCCATGTTCGTGGAGATGGTGATGGCGCCGAGCCGACCGGCCTGCGCCACGATCTCGGCCTCACGCGCGTGGTTCTTCGCGTTGAGGACCTCGTGCGGGATGCCCTTCTTCATCAGGAGGCGCGCGACGAGCTCCGACTTCTCGACGCTGGTGGTGCCGACGAGCACGGGCTGCTTCTTCGTGTAGCACTCCTCGAGCTCCTCCATCACCTTGCGGAACTTCTCCGCCTGCGTCTTGTAGACGATGTCGTGGTGGTCCAACCGCTTGACGTTCTGGTTGGTCGGAATGGGCACGACTTCGAGCTTGTAGATGTTGCCGAACTCCTCCGCCTCGGTCTCCGCGGTGCCGGTCATGCCCGCGAGCTTGTTGTACATGCGGAAGTAGTTCTGGAACGTGATGGTCGCGTAGGTCTGGCTCTCGGCCTCGACCTTCACGCGCTCCTTCGCCTCGATCGCCTGGTGCAGCCCGTCCGACCAGCGGCGGCCGGACATGAGGCGGCCGGTGTGCTCGTCGACGATGACGACCTTGCTCTCCTGCACGACATAGTCCTTGTCGCGCTTGAAGAGGAAGTGCGCCTTGAGGGCCTGGTTGACGTGGTGCAGGATCTCCATGTTGTGGGGATCGTAGAGGTTGTCGACGCCCAGGCGGGCCTCGACCTTGTCCATGCCCTCGTCGGTCAGGCTCACGGCGCGCTGCTTCTCGTCGACCGTGAAGTCGATCTCCTTGAGCAGCAGCGGGATGATCCCGTCGATGATGAAGTACTTGTCGACCGCCATGTCGGTCGGACCGCTGATGATCAGCGGCGTACGGGCCTCGTCGATGAGGATCGAGTCCACCTCGTCGACGATCGCGAAGTTGTGCCCGCGCTGGACATAGTCCTCGGCCTTGAACTTCATGTTGTCGCGCAGGTAGTCGAAGCCGAACTCGTTGTTCGTGCCGTACGTGATGTCGGAGCCGTAGGCCATCCGCTTCACGTGGTCGGAGCGTTCGTTCGAGAGGATGGTCCCGACGGAAAGCCCGAGGAAACGGTAGAGCCGCCCCATCCACTCCGCGTCGCGACTGGCGAGGTAGTCGTTCACGGTGACGACGTGCGCGCCCTTTCCAGAGACGGCGTTGAGGTACACCGGCAGGGTCCCGACGAGGGTCTTGCCCTCACCGGTCTTCATCTCGGCGACCATGCCGCGGTGCAGGACCATGCCGCCGATGAGCTGCACGTCGAAGTGCCGCATGGCCAACGCGCGGCGGCCGGCCTCACGCACCGTCGCGAACGACTCGTGCAGGAGATCGTCGACGGATGCGCCGTTGTCGAGCTTCTGCCTGAATTCTCCGGTCTTTGCTCGCAGCTGCTCGTCGGTCAGCGCGCTGAGGCCGGCCTCCAGCGAATTGATCCTGGCCACGTCGGGTCCCATCTTCCGGATCAGTCGGTCGGCGCGCGTGCCAAAAACGCGCTTGAAGACGGTATCGAGTCCCATCATCGGCGGTACTCCACGAACCCGCGCGCATAACCCCAATCACGCCCGGGTGCGTGGTCGCGCGTGCGCGCGCCCGGCCGGGGCGCCGCCGGCAGGATCAGGGCAGATACTCCAGGGGATCCACCTTTTCGCCGTCGATGAGCAGCTCGAAGTGCAGATGCGGGCCCGTGCTCATGCCGGTGCTCCCCACCAAGGCGATCACGTCGCCCGCAGCGACCAGATCGCCCTCCGCCACGGTGAATCGCGAGGCGTGGCAGTAACGAGTGGTCACGTCGTAGCCGTGGTCGACCACGACGGTCCGACCGTGGCCGGAGTCCCAGTCGGCGTAGGTGACCAGGCCGTCGGACGTGGCGTAGATCGCCGTTCCGTACGGAGCGCCGAGGTCGAGCCCGGTATGCATCTTCCATTGGCGGCCGAACGGCGAGTGGCGGTAGCCGAAGGGCGACGTGAGCACGCCGTCGACCGGCCAGACCTGGGGGAGCGCGGACCGGAGGCCGTCGAACCGCCCGAGGAGCTCCTCGTAGTCGTCCAGGCCCGGAGTCAACACCCGGATGTCCTCTTCCAACGCCGCGAGATGGGCCTCGACCTCGCCGGGGAGCCGCTCCCGGTCGCCCGGCTCCCCGCTCGAGACCACGCCGTCGATCCACGCCTGGCGCGCGGCCGCCTCCGCGGGGTCGAGCGGACCGAAGCCCGGCAACGCCTCGCGCGCCTCGATCGCGCGCAGCTGGTCGTCGTAGGAGCGCACGCGCTCCACGAGCGGCGCGATGTCGGCGATCCGGCGGTCGACCTGGTCGAGGCGGGCCTTGAGCGCGAGGTTCTCGCCGACGAGCCGATCGTGCGCCACCACGCGGGGCAAGGTCGCCGCCTGGACCCCCGCCAGGACCACCAGGACCACCACGCCGGTGGCGCCGAGCGCGAGCACGAGGCGGACGCGCCACAACGGCACACTCAGCTGCCAGACCTCGCCGCGCCCGCCCTCGGGCACGAGCATGACCGTGTAGCGGGCGTCGGACGCCTCGCGCGGGACGGGCCTAGGCGAGCTCGTCGACACGGGTGATCACCGCCGTGATGTTGTCGTCCCCACCCCGCGCGCACGCGAGCTGCACCAGGTGGCGCGCGGCTTCTTGCGGGTTCATCGAGCGGACGGCCTCTCCGAGCTCGGCGGGCTCGACGAGGTTGGACAGCCCGTCGCTACACAGCAGGAACCGATCGCCGCGACGCAGGGCGCGGACCTGGATGTCGATCTCGACGTCCTCGGTGTAGCCGAGCGAGCGCGTGATGATGTTCTTGAGCTTGTGGTGGCGAGCCTGCTCCGGCGTCAGCAGCCCGGCGCGGATCCGCTCGTTCACGAGGGAGTGATCCTCCGTGAGCTGCTCGATCCGGCCCTCGCGCACGATGTAGCCGCGCGAGTCCCCCACGTGGGCCACGAACGCGTTCGACCCGTCCACCAGCAGGACGAGGCAGGTCGTCCCCATGCCGCGGTACTCGGGCTCGGCGTTGGCCTTCTCGAAGATGCGCTTGCCCGCGAGGCGGATGGCGTAGCGGAGCCGCTCGCGCATGACCTCGACCGCGCCCTCTTCCCGGGCCGCTTCGATCTCGGGCGAGGTTTCGAGGTCGGAGAGCACCTCTTCGACCGTGTTCACGGCGATCGCGCTCGCGAACTCGCCGCCGGCGTGGCCACCCATCCCGTCGCACACGACGAACAGGTTGAGCTCGTCGTTGATCAGGTAGTTGTCTTCGTTGTTCGTGCGCTTCACACCGACGTCGGTGATCCCGCAGGAGGTGATCCGCATGGGCGTTCGCTTCCCTTCCCTGGGGGCGAATAGCGCGAGCGGACCCGAATGCCAAGCGTCGAGCGACGAGCTTCCGACAGAAGGAGACCGCCCGCCCCGACTTCTCCTCGGCTTACGCCTCGCTGTCCACGCTCTCGTCCACGCCCTCGTCGACGTTCTGGGGCTCCGCGAGCGGGACCGCGCGGGCGGCATCGATCGCCGCGGCAAGGCGGCGCCACTCGGGCAGATCGAGCGTCTCGGCGCGGCGCTTGGAATCGACCCCCGCGGTGTCGCACGCGGCCTGCACGTCCGCCCGCATCATCCCGCTCCCGAGCGAGTTCAGCAGCGTCTTGCGGCGGTGCTGGAAGCCGAGGCGCACGACGCGGTCGAACACCTGCGGAGTGACACCCCCGAAGTCGGGCTTCGCGAGGAGCTCGAAGCCGAGCACCACCGAGTGGACCTTCGGCGCCGGGTAGAACGCGCCGGGCGGCAGCGTGAGCACGGGGCGCACCCTCGCGCGGGCCTGCACCTGCACGGAGAGCGAGCCGCGCGAGGAGTGGCTCGGCCCCGCCTGGATGCGCTCGCCCACCTCGCGCTGGAACATGAGCACCATCGTCGAGAACAGGTCGGGCCGGTTCAGCAGGCGCAGCAGGAGCGGCGTCGCCACGTTGTAGGGCAGGTTGGCGATGACCTTCCACCCGGAGCCGGGGCACACCGTGTCGAGGTCCACGTGCATGGCGTCGGCTTCGAACAGGGTCAGGTCGGGCCAGAGCTCGCGGATGGCCGCCGCGAGATCACGGTCGATCTCGACACAGCGCACATCCGCGCCGGTGGCGCGCATACGCTCGGTCAGGACGCCCAGGCCGGGCCCGATCTCGAGCGCGTGGTCGGTCGGGGTGAGGCCCGCGGCGTAGACGATGCGGTCGACGGCCTCGTCGGAGACGAGGAAGTTCTGACCGAAGCGGCGACGGGCGCGCGTTTCGAGCTCGCGGAGACGGGTAGCGGGATGAATCATGGGGTACCGACCGCCCATCGTGGACGCGCGCTGGAGGGGCCGGGGGCGAGCCCGGCGAGGAGGCGCAGGCGCCCGACGTTGGCGATCATCGCGCCGTTGTCGGTGCACCGCGCGCGGGGCGGGAGGAAGGCCTGGAGGCCGCACGCGTCCACACGGGCGCGGATGCGACTGTTCGCCGCGGCCCCGCCGCCGATCGCGATCCGCTCGACGCCCGTACGGACGGCGGCGCGTTGGATCCGGTCGATGAGAACGTCGCTGACGGCCTCCTGGAAGCTCGCTGCGAGATCGGCCGGCGGCGTGTCGGGGAACCGCTCGAGGCGCGTGCGGACCGCGGTCTTGAGGCCGGAGAAGCTCATGTCGAGGTCTCCGACGCGCGGGCGGGGCAGCGGCACCGCGTTCGGGTCGCCTTCGAGGGCCAACGCGTCGACCAGCGGGCCCCCGGGGTACCCGAGGCCCAACATGCGTGCGACCTTGTCGAAGGCCTCGCCGACGGCGTCGTCGACGGTTTCGGCGAGGGTCCGGTACACGCCGACCTCCTCGGCGAGGTAGAGCGTCGTGTGCCCTCCGCTCACGACGAGCGCGAGGAACGGGAAGGCCGGGGCCGGCGCGTCGAGCAGGGGTGCCAGGAGGTGCCCTTCGAGGTGGTTGACCGGCATGAACGGGACGCCCCAGCCCAGCGCCGCCGCGCGCCCGAAGGACAGCCCCACCAGCACGGCCCCGATCAGCCCGGGCCCCGCGGTGGCGGCGACGGCATCGGGGCGCTCCACGCCCGCGCGTTCGAGGGCGGCGCGCACGACCGGCGCGATCTGCTCTACGTGGGCGCGGCTGGCGAGCTCGGGGACCACGCCGCCGTACGCGGCGTGGATCGCCTGCCCATAGACCACGTCGGAGAGCACCCCTTCGGGCCCCACCACGGCGGCCGCCGTCTCGTCACAGGAGGACTCGATGCCGAGCACGCGCATCAGACCGCCAACGCCGGTTCCGATGGCCGAGGGCCGGAGGGCCCCGCGGGAAACCGTGCGAAGAGGACCAGGGCGATCGCGAGGAGGACGATGCCGCCGGCGACCCCCGTGATGCCGACCACCTGGGGCACGCCGCCGGAGAGGACGAGCTCGTGGAAGCCCCCGAGCGCCGTGAGCACGCCGTGCGCGAGCGCCGCGGCCCAGACGGTGCCGGCGGCCTCCCGCAGCCACGCCAGCAGCGCGCCGAGCGGGATGGAGGCGCCCACGAGCACCAGCGTCCCCTCGACCGGCGCGTCCGGGAAGTACCCCAACGACAGCACCAGGGGCACGTGCCAGAGGCCCCAGAGGACGCCGATCCCCAGCGCGGCGGGCCAGAACCCCAGCGGCCGGAGCTCGCGCAGGAGCACGCCACGCCAGCCGATCTCCTCGGCGAACGCCAGCGGCGTGTAGAAGAACAACCCGACGATCAGCGCCTGGACCGACGCGAGCACGGCGTACGGGACCTGGGAGGCGGCGAGCCCCTCCTGGACCTTGGCGGCGGCGTCCGCGCCTCGGACGGCCAGGACGCGCTCGACGATGGGGCCGCCGGTCAGGTCGAGGGTGCCCCAGCCGAAGAGGTGCGCGACGAGCGCGGACGCCCACACGACCAGGACGGGGCCCAACCAGGAGAGCAACACCATGCCGTCGAACCGCAGCCCCGTGTCGAGGCTGGCGACGGGCTCGCGCACCACGAACCGCTTCCACACCAGCGAGGCGAGCAGGGGCCCGACGAGGAACGGAACCGCGAGGGCGAGGCTCCAATACCCCTCGACCGGAACGTCCGCGAGGTACACGACGGCCGCGACGCCCCAGCTCCACGCGAAACACAGCGCGATCCAGGAGCCCGCGCGGCGAACGAGCGAGGCGGTGACGAGGTTCGCCGTGCCGGAGGGCGCCGCTCGAGAGGGCTCGGTGTCGGAGGACGCCGTGTGGGAGGGCTCGGAGCTCAATGCACCACCTGGGGAAGGTACGTCAGCGGGTCGAAGCGGCCTCCGTCCTGCTTCCCGTCATGACACCCGACACAGCGATCGGCACCCGGCGCCGCGATCATCTCGACCGAGGGCGGATTGGCGACGTGCGCCTTGCCGGGGCCATGGCAGGCCTCGCAGCCGACGGACTCCAGGCCGGCGACCGCGCCGGGGTCCTGGGGACCGTCCGGATGCAGGGCGCCGGTGACGTGACAGGAGAAGCAGGCGCGGTCGCGCTCGTTGTTGGTCTTCACCAGGGTTGCCCAGGCGTGGGCGTGCGCGGTGCTGCTCCACTGCTTCGCCTGGTCCGCGTGGCATCCCGTGCACGCGCTCGACCCGGCGAACGGGCCGCTGGCGATCGCGGACACCGTCGAGATGGTCTCCACCGCGCCGATCGCGACCTTGGCCTTCGCGACGAGCGCGGCGGTGGCGGGGTGATCGACGAGCTCGGCCCCGAGATCGACGAGGCGGTTGGTGGCGCGGTGGACGGGGCCCGTGGCGTCCGCGGCGGTCGCGAGCGAGGCGTCCAGCTCCTTCAGCTTCCCTTCGAAGAAGGACGCCTGCTTGGCGAGGCGCTCGCGCGAGGGGTCGTCCGTGGCCGCCGCCTGGCGCTTCTTCAGCTCGGCGAGCCGCGTGCTGTAGCTGTCCCGCTGGTCGGCGAGCCGCGCGAGCACCTGCCCGTCCCGCCAGACGGTGGCGCCGGGGGTGAGGGTGAACGCCAACACGCCCAGCTGCTTTCCGCGGGAGCCCGCCGAGAGCAGCATGCCGCCGTTGGGCAGCGCGCGCGGCTGCTCGAGCTGCTGGCGGTCATGGCCGTTGACGATCAGCGCGACGCTGGGGACGGCGGCCGCGAGCGCCTCGTCCTCCTGCACCTTCTGGCCGGAGAGCACGATGACCACGTCGGCCGGCGCGGCCTGGACGGCGGCCAGGACCGCCTGGGTCGGCTCCGTGACGTGACAGGAGGGCTCCTTCAGGGAATTCCCCGAGACGCCGACCACCGTGAACGACTGCCCACCGCGCTCGAAGTGCACGTACGCAGGAAAGGGCGCGGCCCCGCCACACTCGAGGTTGGCGGCCACGTAGGGCAGCGCATGGGCGGCGGCGAGCTCACGCACGGTGGGCAGCCCCAGCGCCAGATCGCCCGCGCCGGGGAGCATCGCGTCCACCCCGGCGAGCGCGTAGGCCTCGGCCAGGAGCCGCGCCTTCTCCACCTGCTGAGCCCGCTCTTCCGGGCGCACCACGGCCTTGCCCGCGAACAGGTTGCCGGCGTCGACCACGACCACCGGCCCCTCCGTGCGGAGCCCCTCGATCACCGTATTTCGCCTGGACAGACCGCCCAGAGGATGACGGGGTCAACCACATGGCTCGATCTCGCCGTCGAGGTTCCCCGCGTACGCGAGGGTCACCCCGGTGGCGGTGGGCGTGGCGACCGGCTCGCCCGCGCCACAGGCCGCGAGTGCAATGGCCGCGGCGGCCACGTACACGCGCCGGCGCCACCTCACTTGGGGGCCCCGGGCAAGCCGGGCGTCAGCGGGGGCGTCGGAACGCCGGCGCGCTCGCTCTCGATGCGCTCGCGCCGCTCGGTCTTCTCGTCGTCACCCGTTGCCTTGCGACGATGCTCGCGCATGAGGTCCTTCACGACGTCGATGAGCCCGTTGTCGATGATGTAGACCTCGGGGAACTCGACGGCGCGGGCGTAGAAACGCTCGCGCTCGTGGCCCTCGGGGTCGAGCATCGGGGGGGCGTTGTCCCCGACCACGATCGTGCGGGCCTCTCCGCCGCGGTCGTTCATCACGATCGTGGCGCGGGGCTTCTCGAAGCCGTACTTGCCGTCCGCGGCGACCTCGGCCACGAACTCGTCGGCCTGGACGTTGGCGACGCGAGTGGCGAGGCGCTTGGGGGTGCTGCCGCGGACCGGCACGCCGGTGTCCCAGAACCACTTGTCGGCTTCCATCTTCACGGTGACCGTGCCGGTGAGGTCGGGATCCCGCTCGTCCCCCGAGAAGGTGGTGACGAGCGACGCGAGCGTGTTCGGGTCCATCCGGGCGAACCGCTTGAGGCGGAAGGTCTCCGGGTCGGCGAGGTAGTCCTCGAGCAGGCCGTCGCGAGCGGCGTAGACGGTCGGCTCCTCGGCGAGCTTGACGTAGGCGAGCACGTACTCGCCGTCCTTCTCGCCGGTCGCGGCGCCGAGGAGCAATGTGAGCGGCTCGCGGCCGGAGAAGCGGATGGTGACGCGCGCGCGGGGCTTGTCCAGGCCGAACTTCGCGAGATCCGAATCGTCGTCCGTCACGAACTGGATGGCCTTGAGCGCCGAGACCCGCCCGAGCAGGCCGCGGATCTCGCTGTCGTTCGCCGCGAACTGCTTGGGCTCGAGCATGTCCCAGCTGCGTTCGCCCGTGCGCTGGAAGGCGAGGCGCTTGCCCTCGGGGAGGTCGGCCAGGAGCGCGTCGACGTCCTTGCTGTCGAACGAGGCGAAGCGCCGCTCGCGGAACTCCGAGAGCGAGAGGCTGTAGTAGTCGACCGCGCTCTTCTTGACGGTGTAGACCGCGGTGTCCCCGGTCTTGCGGATGTAGAAGCTGACGCCGGAGGGGTTCGGATCGCCCGCGTCGAATTCTTCGGTGGAGCCGTCCCGGAAGGTGAGCTTCACGTGGATGGTGCTCGATCCGAGGCCGTACAAGGCCTCGTCCGTCGGGCCCTCCACCACGGTGGCGCGCGCCACGAGGTCGTGGAGCTGGTGCTTGACCCGGTTCACCATCGACCGGCTGGCGCGGAGCTGCTCGCCTTCGAGCCACCAGCCGTCCGCGCGCTCGCCCAGCACGATCACGCCCTCGGGGCGGGTCACCTCGATCTTGACGAGGTTGGCCTTCTCGAAGACGAAGATGGGGCGCTCGACGCCCTTCAGGGCCGCCTTCTTCTCGGCGGGGGTGAGGTCGACGGGACGCACCATCCACAACGTCCCGAGCAGGGCGAGGAGCGCCACGAGCGCGAGCAGGGTGCCGCGAAACGCCTTCATGCTGCTCCCTTGGCCCCGAAGGGGCTCATCGACCGCGCCGCGAGGCCCATACCCCGGCGCCGAGCAACACCGCCAGGAGCGGGCCGATCGAGAGCACGAGCCAGCGCACCTTGCCAAGATCCTCGGACGAGAGCGCGAGGCGCCGCACCATGCTCGGGCGGCCGACGACGGAGAGCCGGCCTTCGTCGCCGAGGAGCCAGCGGAAGGTGTTGATCGCGAAGCTGGCGTTGCCGGGGCCCTCGGAGAGGAGCCCGTTCCCGATCGCGTCCGCGTCACCGAGGACGACCACGCGGGCGCGGCCACGCTTGACCATGCCGGAGTCGGGGCCCAGCTCGAGGGCGAGCGCCATCGTGGCGGGGCCCGCACCGTCGACGGCGGACTCGAACGTTGCCTGCCCGCTCTCGAGCGCGCCGCCGCGTTCGATCCACCCGTCCCGCGAGGTCTCCAGCAGCGTGGAGGCGCGGATGCCCTCGCGCGGGGGGACGGCGGCCTGGAGCGGCGCCGCGCGCGACACGACGGTGACGAGCGCCTGGTCGGAGAGGTCCTTGGTGATCGGGTGCGACTTGTACCGGGGCACGGGGCGATCCGGGTACGGGAACACCAGCAGCTTGTCGAGCACGATGCCCTCGGGCACCACCACGCCCAGCCGGCCGAGCAGGCCCGGCACGAACGAGCCGGGCTCGACCGCGAAGAGGAGCGATCCACCCGTGGCGAGGTAGGCCAGGAGCAGGTCCTCTTCGAGGAGGGGGATGGCGACGCGCGGACGCGCGATGACGACGGCCGCGGCGTCATCCGGGACGCGGGGGGCGGCCTCCTCGCGATCCCGGACGAAGTCGAGCTTTTTGAGCTCGTAGTTCTCCTGATCGAGCGCCGCCTTCAGGTCGGCGAGTCCGTCGGGATCGCGCCCCTCGGGGTCGAGCTCGCCGTGGCCGACGAGGGCGTAGACGACACGCCGGCTGTCCGACATCAGCTGGGAGAAGGCGCGGTTGATGGCGGCCTCGCCGAGGAACTCGATCTTGCGGTCGTCCCCCTTGCCGGAGCGGCGGAACAGGTCGCGATCCGCCAGATCGACGCGGCGCTCGCCGCGCTGCACGACAACGGTGCCGTAGTCGGTCACCCCGAGCTTCTCGGCGGTGAGGCGCTCCTTGTCGAAGTCGATGAACTTCGTCTCGACCACGGCCGAGTTGTAGTCCATCTCCTCGAGCAGGTCCTGGAGCTGCCGGTCCTTGAAGTAGGACTCCTTCTTGCCGCGCTGCGCCGAGAACGCCGTGACGGTCACCGCCGAGGCGTCCCGGTCGAGCAGATCGAGCTTGTTCACCGTATCCGCGGCGAGCACGCTGCCCTGATCGGCTGAGAGGTCTACGCGGATTCGGAAGCGGTCGACCAGCAGGTACACGACGACCACCGCCGCCACGACGAGGAAGGTCACGATCGTGGCGTTGGAGCCCACCGCGAGGCGGCGCTGCAGGGTGCGGTTCATCGCCACCGGCGCGACTCCAGCGACCGGAAGGTCAGGAAGAGGAAGACACCGGTGAAGGCGACGAAGTAGAAGATGTCCGCGCTGTCGAGCACGCCTCGGTTGAACGAGTCGAGGTGGACGAGCACGGAGAGCGGGCGCACGGCGTCGGCCCAGGTCTCGGGCAGGAGCGCTTCGGCCCTGCCGACCAGCCAGAACGGCAGCAGGATCACGATGCCGACGAGGCCGGCGGCCACCTGGTCGTCCGTGAGCGAGGACGCGAACAGCCCCGCCGCGCAGAACGCCGCGGCGACGCCGACCAGCCCGAGGTAGCTCGTGAAGATCACGCCCCAGTCAGGATCGCCGTAGTAGGCGAGGACCAGCGGGAACACGAGCGTGCCGAGGAACATCAGCAGGCACAACGTCAGCGATGCGAGCCACTTGCCGATGACGATGGAGCCGAGCGACACCGGCGCGGTCATCAGGAGCTCGAGCGTGCCCTGGCGACGCTCCTCCGCGAAGTGGCGCATCGTGAGCATCGGGAGCACGAACAGCTGGATGATCGCGAGGTTGCCGACGAGGACGCGCAGCGACGCCTCTCCCGTGAGCGTGACGCCCAGGTAGAAGAACAGCCCCGCGAGGAACAGGAACGCTGAGAGAAACACGTAGGCGAGCGGGCTCACGAAGTAGATCCGGAGCTCCTTCTTCCACAGGGTCAGCACACCCTTCACTCGCGCCCCACGATGCCGACGAAGGCCTCTTCGAGGGTGGGGAGGCGACGCTCCAGCGTGCGCACCCGCCCGCCGACGGCCTGTGCCAGCGCGGCGATGGCGACGCGCGGATCCTGCTTCGCGGTGACCCGGAACGAGCGCCACGATCCGTCCTGGCCGAGGGGCTCGACGAGATCGACCTCGGGGAGGGCGCCGAGGCGCGGACCGTCGATCCCCTCGACCTCGGCGAGGTACCACTCGCCGCCGGGGGCCATCGCGCGGAGCTCGGCGATGGAGCCCTGGGCCACGAGCCTGCCCTTGGCGATGACGAGGGCCCGCGGGCAGAGCGCCTCGACCTCGGAGAGGATGTGTGTGGAGAGGATCACCGTGTGGGTGCCGGCCAGCGAGAGCACGAGGTCACGGATGCCGACCAGCTGTGCCGGGTCGAGGCCGCTCGTGGGCTCGTCGAGGATGAGCACCGGGGGATCGTGGAGCAGCGCCTGGGCGAGGCCGACCCGCTGGCGGTACCCCTTCGAGAGGGACCCGAGCACGCGGCGCTCCCAGCCCGAGAGGCCGACTCGCTCCATCACGCTGCCGGTGCGCTGGTGGCGGGCACGCCCGCTGAAGCCGCGCAGCTCGGCGATGAAGAGGAGGTAGTCCCCCACCGTGAGCTCGGGGTAGAGCGGCGGCGACTCGGGCAGGTAGCCGACGCGCCGCTTGACCTCCATCGGGGACTCGAACACGTCGAACCCGGCGACGCGCGCATCCCCCCCCGTGGCGGGGAGGAACCCGGTCAGGATCCGCATCGTCGTCGTCTTTCCGGCGCCGTTCGGTCCGAGAAAGCCGACGATTTCGCCCTTTCCGACGGTGAAGGAGACGTCGTTGAGCGCGAGGCGGGAGCCATAGGACTTGGTGAGGGCGACGGCTTCGATCATCGGGAGAGGCCCGCCATCTAACGGATGACGGCCGGCCGGCTACCCGCTACCGCTTCCCGCTCGGGTTATTCGGCGTCATGGTCTGGTTCTGGCTGGCCGCGGTCGCCTCCGCCGAGGTGGTGGACGGTATCCTGCACGTGGTCGGCGATCGCATCGTGACGCGGTCGGACCTCGCCTTCGAAGCTGACTTCGACAGCCGCGACGCGAGTCCGCTCGCTCCCCTGGAAGACCCGGTCTACCTCCTCGAACAACGGCTCGTCGACTTCGCGATCCTGCGCGACCTCGCGGGCGACATCGAGATCTACAAGCCCCCCGCCGCCGAGGTGCGCGCGCGCTGGGAGCGCTTTCGCGACGGGTGGCCCCACCCCGAGGACCACGTGGCCTTCCTGACGCGGTGGGGCCTGGACGACGAGCAGCTGCTCGGCTTCCTGTACAGCCGCCTCGTGGTCGAGCGGTACGCCGCGCGCAACGCGGGCCAGGCCGCCGCGGTGCTCGATCGGGACGACATCACGCCCCCGATCTACCAGGCCTGGATGGCGGGCCTGCGCGCGCGGACGACCGTGCGGACCACCCGTTGACCTGCCGCGACGCGACGGCCGCCGACCTCGACGCCCTCGTGGATCTGGAGAAGATCTGCTTCGCGGAGGACCCCTGGACCCGGAACATGCTCTCGGACGAGCTCTCTCGCCCCGGCGGCGTGTTCCTCGTCATCGGGGACGCCGGGCGGCCGCGGGCCTTCGCGATCGGCTGGGCCGTGCTCGACGATCTTCACATCCTGCAGGTCGCGGTGGAGCCCGCCGCGCGGCGGTTGGGGCTCGGACGGGAGGTGCTCACCGCGCTCGAGGCGCGCGCCGTGTCGGCGGAGAACGCCTGGCTCGAAGTGCGCCGCGACAACGTCGCCGCCATCGGGTTGTACGAGGCGTTCGACTACCGCGCGGTCGGCTGCCGCCCGAAGTACTACACCGACGGGTGCGACGCGCTCCTGCTCCGGAAGCGGCTCCGCGGGTGACGAAGCGCACCCCGCGGCCTCGACGTGGGGCGTGCCCGCGGGCTCACCAGCTGCCGGCACCGAAGCGGTAGGTCTTCTTGATCGGCTGGTCCTTCACGATCTTCTGAAACTTCCACGCCGAGACCTGGCGGTTCATGCAGGACTCGAGCTCGGGGTCGGAGCCGTTGACGCCGGTGACGGCGACCCGCTTGGCGGTGCCGTCCTTGCCGATCGTGAACGCCACCTCCCACGCGCCCTTGAGCCCCTCCACCGCCTTGAGGCGCTGGTTGTAGCAGGTCTGGAGCTGGGGGCTCGAGGCGTTGATGACGGCCTTCGCCATGGCGATGATCTCGTCATTGTCGGTGAGGACCTTGTCGCTCCCGACGAAGCTGACCTTGATCTGCCCGACGCCGACATCGCCGGTGCCGCTCCCGCTGGTGGTGCCGACCGTCGGCGCCGCGGCGTCCGTGCCCGCCTGGAAGGTCGGCCGACGCGGGCCCGTGCCGGCGTCCGGATTGCCGGTACCGATGGGCGGCGCCTCGGTCGGCTTCCGCCCGGTCGGGCGGCCGGTGGCCTTGTCGACCGCGCCCGCCTCCGGACCTCCGACCGCGGGGACCGACGGCACGGGCGCGTGCTGCAGCTCCGACAGGGGGGTCTCGTAGTACTCGTCCATCTCGTAGGTGAGCGCTTCCTGCTGGGTCTGGTAGGTCCACACGCCGGCGCCGCCGAGCGCGAACAACACGAGGAGGCTCAACCCGCCCAGGAAGCGGTTCTTGCGCTGCTTCTTGGCTTGCTGCGCCTTGTCCTCCTGCTCCTTGCGCTGACGCGCCTGGATGCCGGGGTCGGTGGGAGCCTCCTCGCCGGGGATCTCCAGCATGCAATGCGGACAGTTCCCGCCGAAGCGGAGCGTGTCGGCCGGGACGGCACCCTTGCAGAAGGGACAGACGGGCAGTGCCAGGGCCGGCTCCGGGAGAAGGTGCGGAAGGTAGCAAGCCTCGCCCATGACAGGCAAGGCGGAGTTGGCGGACCGGCGGGATTGCCGGTGCGTTCAACCCGGGGCGGACGAGGGGGCGCGGCGATCAGGCGGAGGTGCGGGCGCCCCGTTCGCGGGGGCCGGACCACTGGGACATGCCCCCGACCACGTTGTAGATCTGAGAAGCGCCGATGCTCGTCATGAACTCGGCCGCCGCCGCGCTCCGCCCGCCGCCCTGGCAGACGAAGATGATGTGGTTGGTCTGGCCGAGCTCGCCGTACCGGTGCGGGAGCTCGTCGACCGGGATGTGGCGCGCGAGCGGGGAGCGATCCCCCTCGAACTCGCCCTTGGTGCGCACGTCGACCAGGAGGTAGGGCGTGTCGGCCTCGCCGAGCAGCGCGAGCGCCTGCTTGGAGTCCACATCCAGCACCGCGGCGGAGGGCTTTCCCGGGGTGCGGAGGGACGGGCCGGACGCCGCCACCGGCGCGGGGGGCGGCGCCACGACCGGGGCCGGCTTGCCCTCGGCGCGCGCCGCGGCCTCGACGATGCGCGCGATGTCGACGCGGCCGCGCTCGGAGAAGAGCACCTTGCCGTCCTTCCCGACCAACACGGCCGTTTCCTTGCAGAACGGGCGGATGCGACCAGAGGCGCGGAAGCCGCGGGCGGCGAGCGCGAACGGATCGTAGAGGAGGAAGAACTCGGTACCGATACGGGCGCGGTACGCCCGAAGCTCGTCCGTGCGCGCCGTGTTCACGCCGAACACGGCTGTGTCGAGGCCCTCGAGCGCGGGGCGCGCCGCGTCGACCGCGCGGAGCCACGCGTCCGTGTCCGCGTCGGTGATCCCGCGGAAGAACACGAGCAGGACGTTCAAGTGGCCCTTGAAGTCGTTGAGCTTGATCCAGGTCCCGTCATCCGCCGTCAGGGAGAGCGGCGTCGCGGGGGCCCCCACGTCGAGCGGCTTCCAGGAGAGGAAGTTCGTCAGCTTCGAGCCCATCGCAGACCTCCGAGCGCCACCCCCTATCCGGAAGTTCCGCCGTCCGCTGGCTCACTCGTCGCCGACGTCGCTTAGCCGCGCACTTCGTCACGCCGCCGGAGCGCATCGAGCAGCAGGAACTCGCTTGTGCCCGCGAGGTTGGTGAGCCCCGCGTCCTCGAAGCGCACCTCGAAGCGCCCCTCGCGCCCGGCCACGAGGCTCTGGAGCGCGGGTTCGCCGGCGCGGGTGCCGTGGGTCGCGGCGACGATCCGCCCGTCGCGGACCTGCACGGCGCCGAGGTCGGCGGTGCCCACCACCACGATGCGCGCCGTGCGCCCGCCGTGCATGAGGGTCTGGAGGAGGTCGACGAGCGGAAGATCGGAGAGGCGGCCGGTGACCGCGGGGGGCGCCTCGGGACGCCGCCGGAGCACCTTGCGCAGCGCCCCGAGCAGCGCGGGGAGCGCGGAGGCCTCGCCCTGTGGGGCGACGGGCTCCAACCGGACGACGGGGATGGTGGCCTCGGCGCGCAGGGCCGCGTCGAGATCGAGGCCCTCGGCGAGGGTGGCGTCGGCGACGAAGGCCCCGGCACGCAGGCTCTGGGCAAGCCGGAGCGCCTCGGGGGCGTCATTCGCGGTCGCGACGGTGTACCCCTCGGCCGAGAGCTCGGCCCGCGCCGCCTCCGCGAACGCGGAGGCCTCGGACGCGACGACCACCACGGCGCCGCCCTCCCCTTCGGCGGCCTGCACCTGCTCCTGGAGGCCGCGCCGACGCAGGACCGCCGCCAGCGCCTGGAGCGCCCCGCTCTCGTGCCGCGTGGCTTCGCCTCCGAACGCCGCGACGGGGTCGTCCCCCGGTCCGAGTGACGCACGCACTGCGGCGCGCGCCGTGTAGAGCACCTCCGCGCCCATGTGCCCGCCGGGCCCCGCTTCTCCGCGGACGCGCGGCAGCAGCGCGTCGAAGAGGGCCTGAACGTCGTAAGGCGGGGACCACACGCGCAACAGGTCCGCCGCCCAGCCGATCCCGGCGGCCTCGTCCTGATCGCCGGCGCGCTCGGTCCCCTCCCCGAGGGCGGTGAACATCGCGGCGAGCGCCACGGTGTCGCGCTGCTCGGCGGGGAGGTTGGCGTGGTCGGCCATGGCGCGCGCGAGCTCGGAGGTGCGGCGCCCCGTGCCGGACGGGCCGTCGGCGTCGATGAGCAGGTGCCCGAGGAGGCCGAAGAAGAAGTCGCGTGTGCGCTCGTAGGGGATGCCGACGCGGCGGCCCGGCCCGTAGCCGTCGAGCGCGCAGATCTGCACCATCGGCCGGAGGCGCCGCCACGACGCCAGGTACGGCTCGACCTCGCCGAGGACCGCTCGCCGGAAGAACACGCGGTCCGCCTGGTTGGCCTCGATGAAGGCGCTCACCTGCTCCGGATCGCCCACGATCTCGGACGTGCCGCCCTCGGTCGCGTCCAGCCGTTTGAGGGCCGAGGCGCGGTCCGGGTCGGGCTCGAAGACCACCGTGAGCCGCCGTGCCTGGTGCTCGCCGTCCACCTCGGGGGCGCGCTCGTAGGGGCGCTCGTCCTCCTCGCCCGGGGGCAGCAGCCGATCGACGAGGATTCGCATGGCGCTCCGCGGCGCGACGAACAGGCGGAGGCGGGCGGCGCGCGCCGAGGTCTGCGCGGTGCGCAACGACGGGATGTCGGTGGGGTCGGCGGTCAGGAGCGAGAGGACCCGCTTCTCCTCGTCGAGGAACGTCGGCAGGAGCAGGCGCTCGCGGATCAACCCGCGGGGCACCAGCTCCAGCACCTCGGGCGCGATCGACAGGCGGGCGAGCCGCTCCGGCGGGACCATGTTCAGCCGGAATTGGTGGGCGAGGGCCCGCGCGAGGCCCAGGTCGTCGAGGAGCCCGAGCTCCATCGCGGTCTCGCCGAAGCGAGCCCGCCCGCCCTCGCGCAAGCGCGCAAGCACGCGCTCCACGTCTTCGGTGCGCATCAGCCCGAGCGTGAGGCAGACCTCACCCAGCGGCGTATGACTCATGTCGTCTCCGCGGCCGCAGCATACGCCATCGTGACGCGCGCGGCCCACCCACTCCCGCCGCCGGGGCCGATGCGGTATCGTTCGGCGGATGTTGACCCTCGGTGCCGTCGGACGTGCGCCCGATCGGCTGCAGGCGCCCGGACGGGACGCCGGTGCGGCGGTCCGCGCCGCGTTCGACGCCCTCGCCCGCGCCTCCCGCGCGCTGCGGCCCATGCCCCGCTCCATCGCGCCCGTGCGTGTCCCGCTCGCGGAGCGCGACGCGTGGATCGCGGGGCTGGCGGAGGCGCTCGCCAAGGCGCCGGCCTTCACCGTGGGCGTCTCCCCGACAGGCCTCGTGCTCGGCGATGCCGCCCTGCTCGAGCCCGCGGATCGCGCGATCGCGGAGGGCCTCTACGGCGCGGGCGCGCGCGCCATCACGCTCTTCGCGGGGGTGTCGGAGGCCGAGCTCGTCTCGCTCCTGTCGTTGCTGCTCACGGAGTGGAGCGGGGAGACCGCGGCCGCCGAGCTCTTGCGCGCGGCGTGGGGCGCCGAGCTGACCCACGTGCACCTCGATCTCGTGTCGTCCGGGCCGCTCGGCGCCCCGCTACCGACCAAGCTCCCCGCGATCGACCTGCTCGATCGCCCACCCGAGGAGCCCACCCGTCGGGGCTCGCTCGGCGCCGAGGGCCTCCAGGCGCTCCGGATGCTCCGGGAGTCCCTCCCCCCCGAGCCCGCCTCCTTCGTCGACGTGTTCCCCACCGCCGGCACCCTCCCGCCCGAGCTCATCGCGGACGCTTCCCGGGTCCGCGCCGGCGTCGACCTCGACCCCGTCGAGCTCAGCCGCGCCCTGCACGCCGCGATGCTCGCGGCCCCCGCCGCGGCGGGCACCCTGGCGCGCGCGCTCCTCGGCGCCGCGGTCGACCTGCTCGGCGGGCCGGTCGACGCCGGCCCCCTCCTCCACACCGCGCTCGAAGTGGCCGATCCCGATCTCACGCCCGACGACGACATGCGGGCGGTCGTGCGGGCCGCGTTCGCCGACCTCACCCGCGATCCGATGCGTCGCGCCCTGGTCGCGGCGCTCCCCGCGTCGGAGACCCCCGACCTCCGCGCCCAGCTCTTCTCCCTCCTGTCCCTGCCCTTGCCGGACGACGGCGTCCTCTCGCTGCCGGCGCTGCTCCCCGCGTGGGCGGTCCAGGTCGCGGCCGACACCGAGCTGCTCCGCGAACCGGACCACGGGCAGCCCCGCGCCGAACGTGTGCGCGCGCGCCTCTCGGCGCCCACCCCCGGCGTGATCGCGCTCGGGCTCGCCATGGCCGCGCGGGTGGACGATCCCCGCCTGCTCGAGTCCGTGCTCCCCCACGCCAGCCACACGAACGCCGACGTACGCCTCGGCGCCCTGGTCGCGTTGCGGCAGCAGACCGGGCCGCGCGTGCGCGAGATCGTGCTGCAACGACTCGCGGATCCCGTCGCCGCGGTGCGGGTGGAGGCGCTCCGCTACGGCGTAGCGCATCGTGTCGCGGAGGTGTATCCGTGGATCGAGGCGCGCCTCCAGGATCCTGACCTCTCGCTCGCGCAGGAGGCCGAGCTCCGCGCGCTCTGCGTGGCGTTCGGCCGGCTCGGGCGCGAGCGCGCCGAGGGCCCGTTGACCGAGCTCGCCCTCGGGCGCCGCCGAATGGGCCACCCCGCGATCGGCCGGCTTGCCCTGCACGGCCTGCGCGCCATCAACACGCCGAACGCGCGCGCGGCGCTCCAGCACGTCGCGGCCGAGGTGCCCCGCCTGCGGGCCGAGGTCGAGTCCCTGCTGTCCGGCGCGCCCGGCGCCGAGCCCGCACGATGACGGGGGCCGCGCGATGACGGACCCCAATGGCGCGTTCGCCGCCCACCTCGCGGCCCTCGCACGCGCCCCCGACCCGGAGGATCGCGCGGTCAAGGGCCTGCTCACGGCGGTGGTCCAGGACTGGTCGCTCCTCGCCGCGGCGCGCACGCCCTCCTTCGAGCTCGATGGGGCCGTCCTCTGGGTGCGCGGCGTGGCGGTGCCCCTCCCGGCTCCGTGGCGCGCCGCCCTGGCCGGCCTCGACGGCGCGCTGCGCGCCCACGGCGTAGGCGGCGCCCGGCTCGTCGGGCCGGTCGACTCCGCGAGCGTCCTCGCCCTGCTCCGAGGCGCGCGCGCCGTTCCGCAGGGAGCCCCCCGCGAGGTGCTCCAACAATGGGTCACGACGCACGGCGGCAGCGCGGTGTCCCTGCTCCCGCCGCGCCCGGCGATGGCGCGCGACGGCCGGGACACCCTCCGCGCGGTCTTCCAGGCGTGGACGACCCTCGGCGTCGCCGCCGAGCACTCTCCCGCGGGCGAGCTCCCCGCCACGCCCACGGTCGAGGCCGCGGTCCGGGCCCTCGTCGATCGGGGCCTCCAGGATCCGCGCACCCTGCCGGTCGTGCTGGCGTTCGCCGGGCCGCGCTCGCAGCAGCGGCCCCTCGCGGTGGCCACCCTCGCGCTCATCCTCGGCATCCGCCTCGGGCTCCCGCGCGGCGCCCTGTCCGACCTCGTGCTCGCCGCGCTCGAGGTCGCCTCCCTCCCGCCCGCTCCCGATCTGGACACCGTCGCGCGGCGGATCGCGGCGCGCGCCACCGACCACCTCGGGCGGACCGACGCGCGCGTCGTCCTCACGCTCTGGGGGGCCGGCGCCGCCGCGGACCGCGCGCCCGCGCGCCACCTGCCCCTCTTCGGCCGCATCGTGGCCCTCGCCGACGACGCCGACGCGCTGCTCCGCGCGGACGGGCAGGGCCGGCTCTTGCCGGACGAGGCCATCGCGCGGCTCCAGGCGCACGCCGGGCGTCGGCACGACGGCGCGCTCGTCGACGCGCTCGTGTCCTGCCTCGGGCGCTACCCCGTCGGGAGTGTAATCGTGCTCGACAGCGGCGAGGTGGCCGTGGTGTGCCGCGCGCCCGCGTCCGCCGAGCAGGTGGGGCGGCCGGTGGTGCGGGTCGTGGTCGACCGGAGCGGCGCGATGCTCGGCGGCGGCCCCTTCGTCGACCTCGCCCAGCCGGCGCGCTCCCGCGCACGCATCGTCGCCACGGTCGACCCAGCTCGCCTCGGCCTCTCCGTCGCGGACGCCGTCCTCGGGTAGCCGACGCGACCGCCATGGCACCTCGGCACGTCCGGCGCGGCACCTCGGCGCGACCGGCGGGCCCGCCCGGGGTAAGCAGGCCACGGAGGTACACCCTTGGCGCCCATCGCGCTCCTCACCGACTTTGGTCTCCTCGATCCGTACGTCGGCACCATGAAAGGGGTCCTCGCGGGCCTCGCTCCCGGCGTGCCCGTGATCGACGTGACGCACGGCGTGCCCCCGCAGGACGTGCGCGTCGGCGCCCTCTTCCTCGACGCGGCGTGGCCCCACTTTCCCGTCGGGACCGTGTTCGTGTGCGTGGTCGACCCCGGGGTGGGCACCCGCCGGCGCCCGATCGTGGTGCGCGCCGCCGGCCGCCTGTTCGTGGGCCCCGACAACGGCCTGCTCGGGCTGCTCCCGGACGCCGAGGTGCGGCAGATCACGGCCCCATGGGGCAACCCCTCCCCTTCGCGCACGTTCCACGGCCGGGATCTCTTCGCGCCCGTCGCGGCGCGCCTCGCCACCGGGTCCTCCTTCGAGGACGTGGGCCCGCTGGTCGACGATCCGGTGCGGGTCATCCTCCCCGTCCCGGTGGACGGCACGGGCGAGGTCCTCTACGTCGACCACTACGGCAACGCGGTCACGAACCTCCCCGGCATGGACGACGGCGTGGTGCGGGTCCGCGGCCAGGAGGCGCCCGTGGTGCACACCTACGCCGCGGCGATCCCCGGCGAGGCGGTCGCCCTCACCGGGAGCACCGGCCGCCTGGAGATCGCCGTGCGGGATGGCCACGCCGCCCGCGAGCTCGGCCTCGCTCCGGGAACCTCCGTCTCCTGGGAGCCAAATTGACGCCCCCGCTCGCGACGCCCCTCTCCCCCGCGCTGTCAGCGAAGGTGGACGCGCTGCGCGCCCTCGTCCGCGAGATGGGCGATGTCCTGGTGACCTTCTCCGGCGGCGTGGACTCGGCGCTCGTGCTCAAGATCGCGGTCGACACCCTCGGGGACCGGGCGCTGGCGCTGACGGCGGACTCCCCGACGTTCCCGCCCGAGGAGTGCGCGGAGGCCCGCCGGTTCGCCGCCGAGATCGGCGCGCGCCACCTCGTCGTCGCGGCCCACGAGCTCGAGCGGGAGGGCTACGCCCGCAACACCGGCGACCGCTGCTACTTCTGCAAGACCGAGCTGTTCGATCTCGCGCGCGACACGGCGGCGGCGCGCGGCATCCCCTGGATCCTCGACGGCACCATCGTCGACGATCTGAAAGGGCACCGCCCGGGCCTCAAGGCTGCCGCCGAGCACGCCGTTCGCCACCCGCTCGTCGAGGCCGGCTTCGACAAGGCGGACGTGCGCGCCGCCGCGCAGGCGCTCGGCATGCCGGTGTGGGACAAGCCGAGCTTCGCGTGCCTCGGGAGCCGCTTCTCCGTCGGCACGCGGGTTACGCTCGGCCGGGTCACGCGGGTCGGCCGGATCGAGAGCGCCATACGGGCCCACGGCTTCCGCCAGTTCCGGGTGCGCTTCCATGAGCTCGGCGGGACCGAGCTGTTGCGCATCGAGGTAGAGATCGGCGACCTCGGGCGGCTCGTCGCTCCGGGCGTGCGCGAAGACATCGTGGCGACGTGCCGCGCGGAGGGATTCTCGTGGATCACGCTGGACCTGGAGGGCTACCGGACGGGCAGCACGTCGGGGGCCCAGCCCTCCACCCCCTCGGCGTCGGCGACCGCGTCGACCACGTCCCCCAAGGGGCCCGCAAACGTGTCTTCCTCGAGCTGACGGCCCTCTGGCTCGTCACCCTCCTCGCCATCCGCGGCGTCGTCGCGCTCCAGGGCGTGGGCCTCCCCGAATGGACGTTGGCGGCGGTCCCGTTCCTGTTCATCTACGCGCCGGTGCTGCTCTGCCGCTGGCGCAACGTGGACAGCTACGGCTACCGCATCGCCATTCCCGCCTTCTCCGACTGGCCGGCGTGGCGCGAGGGGCTCGTCGCCGCGGGCCTCGTCCTCGCCGTGATCCTCGTGCCCTGGCTCGGCGGGTACCACCTCTACCAGACCCTCCTGTTCGACCTGGCGCCGCGGATGCGCGTGCCGGAGAACTGGGCCCTGCTCGTGCCGTACCACCTGTTCTTCGTCGCGATCCCCGAAGAGTTCTTCTACCGGGGCTATTTCCAGACCCGGCTGAACGAGGTCTTCCCGAGGAAGTTCCTCGTCTTCGGCGTTCCGATCGGCTGGGGCCTCGTCATCGCCTCGCTCTTCTTCGCGTTCGGGCACTCCCTCGTGACCATCCGCTGGTGGCACTTCGCCACGTTCTTCCCCGGCCTCCTGTTCGGCTGGCTCCGCGAGAAGACCGGCCAGCCGCTCGCCGGCGCGCTGTTGCACGCGTGGGCGAACGTGTGCGTGACGTGGCTGGACACGGTCTACGGCGTCATCTGAGGGGCGCGCGCTGAAGGGCGAACGCCGCCGCGCCGCTACTTCAGCAGCTTCTGCAGCCCGCGCATCCGCGACTCGACCTCACCCACCCGGAAGGTGGGGTCGAGATCCTTGAGCTCCTCCAGCAGGCGCACGGCGGCACGTGCCTTCCCGGTCCCGGTGTAGAGCGCGGAGAGCTCGAAGAGGGCGTCGGCATAGGCGGGATCGCTCTCCAGGGCGTCGTTGACGGACTCCCGCAGCAGATCGAGCGCGCCGGCCACGTCCCCCTGGCCGCGCACCGCCTGGGCGCGCAGGACGGCGGCGTCGAGCGTGGTGGCCCCGTCGAGCAGCGCGAGCGCGTCGCTCCACATGCCGACCGCGACGAGCGACCGGGCCTCCTCGATGTCCATCTCGGGGAGGATCTCGTCGAGCGCCTCGGGGAGGACCTCGGCGAACGTGCCGTCCTCCAGCGGGGCGAAGTCGGCGAAGGCGGCCTCGTCGTCTTCGGGCGTGGGGGGTGGCGGCGGCGCGGCGGCGGCGGCGCGCGCGGCGCCCCGGAGCGAGGCGATCTTGGTGAGGACGCCGTCGTTGAGCGGATCCTCGCCGAGCGCCTCGCGGTAGGCCATCATGGCCCCCACCAAATCGCCCGCTTCGGCCAGCGCATCCGCGCGCGCCTCCGCGGACGACGGCCGGGGCTCGGGCCGGCCCTGCGGCGCGACGGGCGCGGCGGCCGCCAGGGTCGTGGGGGTCGCGACGGGCGGTGCCTCGGCGAGCCCGAACCGGGCGCGCAGCACCATCATCCGATCGGCCACGGCGTCGGCCTCGGCGCCAGCGTGGGCGAGGATGCGCTCCATGAGGAGGAGCGCGTCGGCCGGGCGCTCGCGCGCGGCGTCGATCTCCGCCATGGCCGCGAGGAGCCCGAGGGCATCGGGATCCCGGGCGAGCGCCTCGCGCAGGGTCGCCTCCGCCCGGTCGAGGAAGCCGTACCGCACGTACACCTCGGCGCGGACGGCGGCGCGGAGCTGGTCCTCCGTGGCGGGCTCGGCCAGCACGAGCTGGGTGAGGCGCCGCTCCATGCGGTTCACCTTCTCTTCGGCGGCCGCGAGGCGGCGCTGCAGATCGGCGTCGGTGGGGGCGAGGCGCGCCGCCCGCCGGAGCGCATCGGCCTCGGCGGTGGGGTTCCCGCGGTCGGCGGCGACGCGGGAGAGCTCGGAGAGGACCTTGAGCGCCTTCTCGCCCTGGCCCACACCTTCGAACGCGCGGGCGAGCAGGTCGAGGGTGCGGGGCTCGCGCGGCGCCTGGCCGAACGCGAGCTGGAGGTGCACCAGGGCGCGCTTGTAGTCGTTCGCCTCCACCCGCGCCGCGGCGGCGTCGAGGAGCAGGCCGATGTCATCCGGCTTCAGACGCAGCGCCATCTCCGCGATGCGGCCGACCTCGTCGGGGCGGCCACGGCGGCGGTACTCCTCCGCGACCTCCTGGTACGCGAGGGCGGCCCCGTTCACGTCTCCGCCGGCCTCGAGCAGCTCGGCGACCTTGAGGCGGAGCGGCGGCTCGCCGGGGCTCTGTTCGGCCACGCGACGGGCGGCCTTCGCGGCGTCGAGCGCGCGGCCGGCACCGATCCAGAGGCGCATCGCCGAGTCGAAGTGCGGGCGGGCGTCGTTCGCGTAGCCGGACGAGACGTAGCACTCGGCCAGGTCCATCTGGAGGCCGGGATCGTCCGGCCGCAACGCCACGAGCTGCTTGAGCACGGCCACGGCGGCGCGATGGGCGCCCTCCTTGACCAGGCCCTCGGCCACCTCGCGGAACTGCTTCTCCGCGTCGACCGGCCGGCCGAGCTTGAGCATCAGCTCGCCGACCTTCTGACGGATGCGGCGGTCGCGAGGATCGAGCTTCAGGATCCCGGAGTACGCACGCAGCGCGCCCTCCTGGCTCCCGAGGTTCAATTGGCGCATCGCCTCTTGTTCGAGCTGATTCCGGTCCATCCCAGGGCCTCGTCGGGGCGCAGCCTACCCCGGGCGGTTCTTCAACCACTCGTCGATGTAGCGCGTGTGGAACTTCACATCACGAAAAGCCGGGTCCGAAAGCAGCAACTTCTGGAGCGGAAGCGAGGTCCGGATGCCCTCGACGACGTACTCGTCCATGGCGCCGAGCAGCTTGCGGATCGCCGCCTCGCGGTCGGGGGCGAACACGATCAGCTTGGCGACGAGCGAGTCGTAGTAGGGCTGGACGAAGGCGCCTTCGTGCACCGCGCTGTCCACGCGTACGCCCGGGCCGCCCGGCGCGTGGTAGCCGGTGATGCGCCCGGGGGACGGCGTGAACTTCCACGGGTCCTCCGCGTTGACGCGCACCTCGATGCTGTGGCCGCGCAGCCGGACCTCGGACTGCGAGAACGGCATCGGCTCGCCCGCGGCGAGGCGGATCTGGAGCTGGACCAGATCAATCCCCGTCACCATCTCGGTGACCGGGTGCTCCACCTGGATGCGCGGGTTGACCTCGAGGAAGAAGAACTCGTCCCCCTGGACGAGGAACTCGCAGGTGCCGACGGTGACGTAGCCGGTCGAGGCCACGAGGCGCGCGGCGGCGGCGCGGATGCGGTCCCGCAGGCCCTCGTCGAGGTTCGGCGCGGGCGCCTCCTCGATGATCTTCTGGTGGCGGCGCTGCATCGAGCAGTCGCGCTCGCCGATGTGTACGGCGGCGCCGTAGCGATCGCCGGCGAACTGGACCTCGATATGGCGCGGCGCGCGGAGGAAGCGCTCGAGGAACACCTCGCCGCTGCCGAACGCGGCCTTCGCCTCGGCGGAGGTGATCGCGAAGACCTTCCGCAAGGTCTCCTCGTCCTCCACGACGCGCATGCCCTTGCCGCCGCCGCCGGCGGCCGCCTTGAGCATCAGCGGGTAGCCGGACGCCCGCGCGACCGTGACGGCCTCCTCGAGCTCCTCCACCGCGCCATGGCTGCCGGGGAGCAGCGGCAGGCCCGCGGCGCGCGCGGCGGCCTTGGCGGAGAGCTTGTCCCCGAACTGGCGGAGGTGCTCCGGCGAGGGGCCGATGAACGTCATGCCGTGGGCGTTGACCGCCTCGGCGAACGTGGCGTTCTCCGCGAGAAAACCGTACCCCGGGTGCACGGCGTCGACGCGGGTGATGTCGGCCGCCGAGATGACGGCGGGCAGCGACAGGTACGACTGGCGCGCCTGCGCCGGCCCGATGCACACGCTCTCGTCCGCGAACCGGACGTGCGTGGCCTGGCGATCGGCCTCGGAGTACACGGCGACGGTGCGGATGCCGAGCTCGCGGCAGGCGCGGATGACGCGCATCGCGATCTCGCCACGGTTGGCGATGAGGATCTTGCGGAACACCGCTACCTCGCGGCGAGGCGGAAGAGTTCCTGCCCGAACTGCACGGGCTGGCCGTTCTCGATCAGGATGTGGGTCACGACGCCGTCCACGTCGCTCTCGATCTGGTTCATCAGCTTCATCGCCTCGACGATGCAGACTACCTGGCCCTTGCGGACCTGGTCCCCGATCTCGACGTAGGACTTCGAGTCGGGCGAGGGCGAGCGGTAGAAGGTCCCGACGATCGGGGCCTTGATCACCCGGCCGTCCGCGGCGGCGACAGGCGCCGAAACCGCGGCGGGAGCGGCGGACGCCGTGGGCGAGGCGACGGGCGCGTACTGCACGGCCTGGGGCGCCCCACCGGCGCCCTCGAAGCGCACCTTGAGCTTGGAACCCTCAGCGCCGGTCTCCAACGTGAACTCGGCGACACCTTGCCGCTTCATCATCCGAATGAGCTCGGCCATCTCCTTGCGGTCCATCAACCCTCCTCCCCCTTCGTCGGTTCGGCCACGGGGGCGCTGGGGGCGGCGCAGCCTAACAGACCGCGCAGTCCGAGTTCATAGCTGCGCGCGCCGAATCCACACACGACCCCGACGGCCACGTCGCTGAAGTAGGAGTGGCGCCGAAACGGCTCGCGTGCGTGGACGTTGGACAGATGGACTTCGACGAAGGGAATCGCGACGGACAGCAGCGCGTCGCGGAGCGCGACGGACGTGTGGGTGAGCCCGCCGGGGTTGATCACGATCCCGCCCACGCCCTCGTCCGCGGCGGCGTGGACCCGGTCGATGAGCGCGCCCTCCCAGTTCGACTGGAAGGACACGACCGCCGCGCCGAGCTCCGACCCCAGCGAGACCAGCCGCGCGTCGATGTCCGCGAGGGTCTCGGTCCCGTAGATCTCGGGCTGCCGGCGCCCCAGGCGATCCAGGTTCGGGCCGTGCACGACCAGGATCCTCACGGGGTCCTCCAGAACGGGCGAGCGTAGCGCGCGACGGGGTGGCGCGCGCGCCTCGGCGCTCCGGTCGAGGCGGGCTCGACCACGGTCCGGTCGGCGCCCTCGATGAAGGCGGCAAACGCGTCCGCGAGCCCGGGGAGCGGCCGACGGCTCGCGCGCGCAGGCAGGGGCGGCTCACCCTCGATGTCGGCGGTCCCGTCGATCGCGCGGTTCAGCGCCGCGATGTGGGCGAGCGCCGTGGCGGACGAGGGGTGCTCGGCGAGCAGGCGCTCCCAGATCCCGCGCGCCCGGGCGTAGTGGCCGGCACGCGCGAACCGCGCGGCGAGCGCGGCGTCATCGAAGGGATCGGCCCCACGCGGGGGGGGCTCCGCCGCGGGCATCGAGGCGGGCACGAGCTCGCGCAGCGCCCCGTCCGGGTGGTTGGCCATGCGCAGGCGCTCGATGAGCGGCCGGGCCTCTCCCATGCGCCCGTCCTCGACGAAGATGCGCGCGAGGAGCGAGGCGGCGGCGAGGTTCTCGGGGTCACCCTGGACGACTTCGGCGAGCACCTCGGCGGCCAGGGCCCGGTGCCCCATCTCGAGGTGGATGCGCCCGAGCACCACGCGGGCGGGCGGATGATCCGCGTGCACGCGGAACCCCTCGCGGAGCACCTGCAGCCCCTCGCCGAAGCGCCCCTCTCGTCGGAGCGCGTCCGCCAGGGCCACGAACGCGGTCGACCGTGGATCGTCCCTCAACCGCCGGGTGAGGCGGGCGATCTCGGCCTCCGCCACGACCACCTACTGGAAGTCGTAGGACCAGGAATCGGCGGCGACGCCGATGCTGGCGTAGAGGGAGATCGGGATGATCTCCCCCTCGTCGTCGGACGGGATGGAGTCGATGAACACGTAGAACTCGAGGATGCCGCGGCCGTCGGTGCCGCCCTCCATGTACGTGGGGCGGAAGCCGCCGAGATCGTTGTACTCGCCCGCGAACTCGACGTAGCGCTCCTCGCCGATGTCGAACCAGGCGTTGCACTCCTCGGACGCGTCGTCGTCGCAGCCGGCCTCGTACTCGTCCACGATGGTCACAGCGGTGGCCGGGATGACGTAGGCGGCGGACCAGCCGGACGTGATGTCGACGAGGATGTTGTTGAGCGGGAGCTCGCGTGTCTCGCCGCCGCCGTCGCCGCCGTCCGACACGATCCGGCTCACCATCACCTGCTCGCGGACGAGCAGCCCGATGCCGTCATCCGGGTCGTTGTAGCTCACGTCGAAGATGGCCCCGAGCGAGCCGACGCCGCCCTTGTAGGTGACGATCGCGTCACTGGGGGCGCCATAGGGCCCCGATGCGCAGCCGATGGAGAGGGCGAGGAGGAGGGACATCAGGGGCTCCACGAGGACCCACGAGGGGCGACGACGGGATCGGAAGCGGCGGGGGAAGCGGAGGCGGCGGCCGGATCGAACGGGGGCTCGAGCAGGGCCCGAACCAGGGCCGGGACCTCCTCGACGGGGAGGGATCGAAGGTCGATCCGGCCCGGCGCAGAAGGAACTACGAGCCTCACCATACCACGGGCGCGCTTCTTGTCGAAGCCCACGGCCGCCACGAGCGCGGTCGCGTCCACACCGGGCGGCACCACGGTCGGCAGGCCGAGCGCGAGGCACAACGCGTGGAGCCGAGCGGGCAGCCCCGGGTCGGCCAACCAGCCCTGGCGCGCGGCGTAGCGCGTCATGCCGAGGAGCCCGAGGGCGACGGCCTCTCCGTGCCGCACCACGCCGTAGCCGCACACGGTCTCGACCGCGTGCCCGAGGGTGTGGCCGAGGTTCAGGATGGCGCGCCGGCCGGCCTCGTGGGGGTCCTCCGCCACGATCTCCGCCTTGGTGCGCACCGAGTCGGCGACCATCCTGGCGAGCGCGACGGCGTCCCGACGGACGAGGGCCGGCGCGAGGGCCTCGCACGCCGCGAGGGCCTCCTCCCCGCGGATCACCACGTGCTTGACCACCTCGCCGAAGCCGCAGCGGAGCTCGGCGTCCGGGAGCGTCCGCAGCGTGTCGAGCGCGGCCCAGACGAGCTCGGGCTGGTGGAACGCGCCGACGAGGTTCTTGCCGTGCGGGGTGTTCACGCCGGTCTTGCCGCCGACGGACGAGTCGACCATCGCGAGCAGCGTCGTCGGGACCTGCACCAGCGGCAGCCCGCGCAGCACGGTGGCCGCGGCGAACCCGACGAGGTCACCCGTCACGCCGCCGCCGAGCGCGAGGACCGGCGTGTGTCGATCCACCCGCGCGACCAGGAGCCCCTCGACGAGGCCCTGCCAGCTCGCGAGCGTCTTGTGGGCCTCGCCGTCGGGCACGTCGAGGCGCTCGGGGAGCCAGCCCGCACCGCGCAGCTCGGCCTCGAGCGCGGCGGCATGGAGCGGCCCGACGACCGGGTTCGTGACGACGACACACCGCCCCGGCGCGCGCAGCTCGGCCATCGCGGCGCCGAGGCCCGCGAACGTGTCGGCCACGACGACGTCGTAGGCGGCCCCCGCCACCGCTACCGGAATCCGCACAACGCCTCCACCCGATCGGCCACGGCCGCCGGCTCCAGCCCATCCGTACACACCTGGGGGCCGGCTGCCCGCCAGGCCTCGGCGCGCGCGACCAACAATGACTCGAGCTGGGCGGCCAACGGCCGGCCCGGCGTGTCGCCGATGCGCGCCCGCAGCGTCTCCGCCGCGCCCATCAACACGACCACGCGCCACTCCTGCAAGAGCGCGCGGTTCACGGGATCCACGACGGTGCCGCCGCCGAGCGCGAGCACGCCCTGTGTGAGCGGCCCCTCCCCGCGCGATCCCGGGCCGTGCACGACGCTCCGGAGCGTCTCCTGCTCCCGACGCCGAAACCCGGCCTCCCCTTCCCGCGCGAAGATCGCCGGGATGTCCCCGATCTCGGCGTCGAGATCGACGAACGGCACCCCCCAGCGCGCCGCGAGCAGGCGGCCCACGGTCGACTTGCCGGCGCCCATCGGCCCGGCGAGCGCGACGCGCACCGGCGGGCCGCCCATCTACCGCTCCGACTCCAGCGGCACGATGCGGGGCGTGATGAACACGAGCATCTCGTTCTGCGCGCGCGACTTCGTCGAGTTCTTGAACAGGAGCCCGATGATCGGGATGCTCCCGAGGCCCGGCACCCGGGTCTGGGACCAGGACTCGGTGGTGGCGTACACGCCGCCGAGCACCGTCGTGTCGCCGTCGGGCACGAGCACCCGGGTCGTGATCGACTTCGTGGTGATCTGCGGGTTGCCGTTCACCGCGTTGGCGAAGTCCGGACGATCGTTCGACACCATGATGTCGAGGAAGATGGTCCCGTCCGAAGTGATGTGGGGCGTCACGGCGAGCTCGAGGTTGGCCTCCACGAACTGCACCTGGGTGCCGTTCTGGCTGGTCGTCTCGAAGGGCACGCGCGCGCCCTGGATGACCGTGGCCTCCTCGTTGTCCAGCGCGGTCACGCGCGGGCTCGAGATGATCTTGCCCCAACCCTCGGCCTCGACCGCCGAGAGGCGCGCGTCGAGATCGATGAGCCCGGGGATGCTGCCGAGCGAGAACGCGAGCGCGCCGGCGGGGGTTCCGGTCGCCGCGAGGTCGACCAGGAGGCTGTCGGCGCCGGCGGTGAAGAACGTGCTGTCGCTGTCGCCATTGGCGAGCGTTCCGCCGCTCACGCCGATGTTGTTCGGGAAGAACGCGCCCGTGGGGTACCCGGTGGCCGCGGAGGCATCGACCATGCCGCCCCACTGGATGCCGAGGCTCCGCGTGAAGTTGCTCGTGGCCTCGACGAAGCGGGCCTCGATGCTGACCTGGCGGTTGGGCTTGTCGAGCGTGCGGAGGAGCTCGCGGATCTGGGCCACGTTCTCCGCGCGGTCACGCACGATGAGCTGGTTGCCGCGCGTGTCGATCTGCACGCTGCCGCGCGGCGAGAGCACGGAGGTCACCTGCTCGGTGAGCTCGTCGGCCTGGGCGTAGTTGAGGGGGGCGACGTAGAGCTGGAGCTCGGCGAGGTCGGCCGAGGCCTTCTCCGACTCGAGCGTGGCCTGCTGCTCGGCCTTGATCGTCTCGAGCGGCGCGACACGGATGATGTTGCCGAGCCGCTGCGCGCCGAGGCCCTTGGCCTGGAGCACCGCGCCGAGCGCCTCGTCCCACGGCACGTCCTTGAGCCGCACCGTCACCTTGCCCGCCACGTCGTCGGAGGTGATGATGTTGATGTCGGCGAAGTCGGCGATGAAGCGGAACACCACGTGGATGTCCGCCTCCTGCAGGTCGATGCTCATCCGCTTGCCGGTCGACCGCGTGGAGCTGGCGCTCTTCACGTCCGTGGCGAAGCTCAACGAGCCCGGGGACGACGAGCCGCCGCCGGTGCCGAACACGGCCTGGGGATCGACCGAGCGGCCGGAGCCCGTGATGAGGACCTCGGAGCCCTTGCTGTTCGAGAGGCCTTGGCCCCCGTTGGTCTCTGGGGTGGAGGGCGCGGCCGGGACCGCGCGGCTCACGGCGGCGCCCTTGAGGGCCGCCTCCCGCTTGGCGAGGATGTCGGCCGGGATCTGGATGGAGATCACCGTGAGCCCGGACTCGCGGGACACCTCGTACTCGGCGCCCTCGCGCAGCACGACGGTGATGCGGGCGCCCGCCGCGGTGGGTGTGGCCTTGACCGAGTCGACCGCGCTGTAGAAGAAGCGGGTGTCGAGCTCGCGACCGAGGCTCTCGGCGATGCGCGCGCCGGGGAGATCGATGGCGATGGTGTTGCGCGAGGGCTGGGAGACCGCGGGCTCGACGTCCTGGGCGCCGATGAGCAGACGGCTCACGCGGTCCTTCTGCTGAAAATCGAGCGAGGTGAGCGCGGCGCCGTTGATGGGCGCCTGGGGCCCGGAGAGCTTCACGTCGCCCGCGGCCGGCGCGCCGAGCGCCTCGGCGAGCGGATCGGAGACCGCGCCCGGGGTGAGGGAGAGGACGATGGCGCCCGCCTCGCTCTTGATGTCCCATTGGGCGGGGCCGGTGAGCCACAACGTGAGGCGGACGTTGTCCGTGCCATCGTTGAACGTGCCGTACTCGGCGCGCGAGACGAGGCCCCCGATGGCGGGCACCGCGCCCGCGGTGAGCGTCGCGCCCGCGATGTCGAGCACCAGCCGCTCGGGGTTGGTCTGCCGGAACGGGCTCACCGTCGGGCGCGCACCGGTGCCGTCGAGGGCGATGCGCACGACGGTCACGTCGGCGTTGGTGCCAATCTGGGTGGTACCCACGTTGGCGGGTTCGAGGGCGAAGGCGGGCGCGGCCGTGAGGGCCGCCACCAGGACCAGGCCCGCGACACGAGCCCTATCCCCAAGAGAGAAGCGGATCATTTCCTAGCCTCGGTGGGGAAGCACACCGTTACGGGGTTGACGACGAGCTCGCCGTCGAGTGTCTGGTACTCCTCGGTCACGACCACGCAGCCCTCGGAGATGGAGGTGACCTTTCCCCAGTTGCGACCGACGTAGGTGCCGAGGACGATCGAGTGCCCGGTGCCCTCGGGGTCGATGAGGAGGCCCCGGGGGGACGACGTGTTCCAGATCACGCCTTTGAGCGCGTACTTGTCGATCTCCCAGCGCTGTAGCGGCGGCGCGTCGGCGCGGATCTCCTCCGCGCGGCCCCGCTTGATGAAGCTCTGGAACGGGTCACGTTTGCCGGCGGGGTTGTAGTAGTACTCTTCGGCCTCGGTCGCGGCGACGTTGGCGCCCTCGGCCTTGACGGGCGCCTTCATCGGCGCGCTGGTGCCGCCGCCGCTGGGGACGGGCTCGCCGCACGCAACGAGGAGCAGTGCGAGCGCCAGGAGCCTATTCATTGGCCCCTCCGCCCGCGGGCTGCTGCCGGCCCTGCTTGGGGGCGTTGCGACGCTCCTCGATCTCCTTCTCGGTGAGGAAGCGGTAGGTCACCGCCTGTGCGCTCACCTTCAGGGTGGTCTCGGAGCCCAACTCCACCGGGTCCGACATCTCGATGTCCTGTACGGAGACGATGCGGCTCATCTTGCGGACGCGATCGAAGAAGATGCCGATCTCGTGGAAGCTGCCGTCCATCACGAGCTGAACCGGCACCTCGGCGAAGTACTCGTGGAGCACCTCGGGCAGCGGCTGGAAGCGGCGCACGTCGAGGCCGGACTTGCGGGCGTGGCCGTCGATCTCGGAGAGCAGGACGGGGATCTCGCGATCGTCCGGGAGCTCCTTGAGCGCCTTCTTGAGCTGGCTCGCCAACCCTTCCAACTCGGCCTCGAACGACGCGCGATTCTCGGCGCGGGTGCGCACCTGGTTCCGCTTGGTCGTGAGCTCGGCCTGGACGGCGCGGGCGCTGTCGATCTCGGCCCACGTGGGCGAGACGAGCGAGAAGAAGAACACCACGCAGATGACGAGGTACCCGAGGCCGACCAGGAGCAGGCGTTGGGAGCGCGGGAGGCGGGTGTAACGATCGAGGAGTTGGCTCACTTGCCACCTCCGGGTACGGCGACGGGTGCGGCGGCGGGGGCCGGGGCGATGTCAGCGGGCGCGGGGGCCGGCGTAGCAGGAGCCGGCGTCGAAGGGGCCGGTGTCGTCGGGGCCGGGATCTCGGCACCCGGCGGGACGGGCACGGGGACACTCCCCTCACCAGCTCCCTTGACCGCCGCGGTCCTGGCCGCGGAGGGTGTCACCAACCGCGCGGTGAGCTTGAAGGACTTGAGCGTGATGGAGAGGTTCTTCTCGGGGGCCATCGCCTCGATGTCCTGCAGGTACACCTGCTCGAAGTAGGGCGAGTCGTCGAGCGCGCGCAGGAAGTTGCTGATCACGTCGTTGCTGACGGAGACGCCGGTGACACGCACCTCGCCGCCCTTCTCCTCGACCTCGGTGAGGAACAGCTTCTCGGGCGCGGCGGCGGTGAGCTCGTCCAACATGTGGACGGGGCCCGACTTCTTGTCACGAAGCTCCTGGATGACCGCGAGCTTGCGCTCGAGCTCGGCCTTGAACTTCTCCATCTCGTCGACCTTGGCGACATCCGCGGCGAGGCGGTCGATCTCGGCCTGGAGAGCACCGTTCTCGGCGCGGGTGGAGCTGAGCTGGTAGGTGAAGAAGCCCCAGGTCGCGCCACACAGGAGCACCACCAGGAAGCCGCCGACCAGCGCCAACGACAGCTCGATGCGCGCGGCTTCGAGCTTCCGGGTCTGCCGGACGGGGAGGAGGTTTATGCGGATCATTTGTCGTCCGGCCTCCGCAATCCGAGCCCAACGACGACCGCGGCCTGGGGCGCCACGTCCTGGAGGAAGCGGGGGTTGAACGCCCGCTCGTCCACCTGGATCCTGCGGAACGGATCGATGATGTCCACCGTGCAACCACACAGGCGATGCAAGGCAGCCCGCAAGCCCGGCGTCGAGGCGGCGCCTCCGGAGAGGGCCACCCGAGTCAGGGGCGCGCCGCCCGACGTGGAGAGGAAGAAGTCGAGGGACCGATGGATCTCGCTCGCGATGGTGTCCGACACGGTCGTGAGCACCCGCTCGACCTCTTCGGGCACGACCGCGGCGCGATCCTTGTCGCCGCCGCCTACCTTGAAGGCTTCGGCCTCCTCGTAGGACACGTTCATGGCACGTTGGATCTCTTCGGTGTAGGCCCGGCCGCCCATCGCGATGTCACGCGTGAACGCGCTCACACCGTTGCGAAGCACGTTCAGGTTCACCGTGGACGCGCCCACGTTCACGAGCGCGGTCGGCTCGCGGGGCAGGTCGTAATTGAGGGCGTACTGGTTCTCGAGGGCAAAGGCCGCCACGTCGATCACCGCGGGCCTCAGGCCGGCTTCGAGGACCAGGCTCTGGTACTCGTTGATCAGCTCCTTGCGGGCCGCCACCAACAGCACCTCCATCTGCCCGGCCTCGTCCGCCTGGCCCTTGAGGATGTGCGCGTCGATGTTGACGTCGTTCACGTCGAAGGGGATGTACTGCTCCGCCTCCCAAGTGATCGACTCTTCCAGCTCCTCCTGCGTCATCACCGGCAGCGAGATCCGCTTGATGATGACGGAGTTGCCGGCCACGCCGACGATCGCGTCACGCGACTTGACGCGATGCCGCGCGAGCAGCTCGCGGATCGTCGCGACGACCGCGCTCGTGTTCATGAACGCGCCGTCGACGATGGCCTCGGGAGGCACCGGCGCTACGCCAAAGTGTTTGAGACGCCGACGGCCCGAACGGTCTAGTTCGAACTCGAGCATCTTTACGTGGCTGGATCCGATGTCCAGCGCGACCGCATTTCGGGGACGGGCAAACAGGGCCAAACCGATTCCTTCGAAAGGCAGTGCGGTTGTAGCAGGAAGCGATCGAGCGGGTCAACCGCGTGCAGGCCGCGATAGGATGCCGAGCGTGCGCGTGTCGTCCACCGCTTCCCTCTCTCCCTGGCTGGCGGCAGTCGGAGTCGGCTGCGTCGGCTCGCTGTCTGTCCGGCTTTGCACCGACGTGTTCGCGGCGGGCCCGCTTCCGCTGCTCGTGGCGTTGGCCCTCGCCGCACCCGCTGCCACCTGGGCGCCCCGGAGCCCGCGAATCCAGCTGGGAGCTGCGGCATTCTCCACACTTCTCGTGGCATTTTCCGACGAATTGACACGGGCGATCGTGTGGTTGGCGGGGTACCGCGGCCTGCCGCCGATCGGCGCCGCCGTCGGACTTCTCGTCGGTCTGGGGTTGGGCAGTCCGCTGCGGAGCGCCGCGGCGCGCGCGGGGCGGGGCCCCTGGGCGCTGGCCCTCGCGTGCTTCGCCGGGGGCGCGTGGGTCGATCGAAACGTGCTGTTGATCGTCATCCTGGGGGCGGGTGCGCTGGTGGTCTCCGTGGCGCGCACCGAGGAGGCCGCTCCCGCCAGCCCGCCGTGGCGCGCGTTGGTTGGGCGTTCGTTCCTCACATTGCCAGTCGCGCTCGTGGCGTTGGGAGGGTGGGCAGTGGCGCGGCCCACCCTCGATCCCACCGTGCTCGGGCTCGTGGCCCTGGTCTGCGGGCTCGGGATGGGGGCGCTCGCGGGCCGAGCCGCCGGTCTCGCCGTGCTGGGCGTGGCGCTCACGGCCGGAATGGTCGGCCTGGTCACCACGCGCCTGCCCGACGTGCTGGGCGCATCCCCCCACGCCGGCCTGCTCGTGTTCGCTGCGTTCGGGCTCGGGCTCGGCCCGCTGCTCGGCGCGCTCCTCGGAGCCGCGGGCCGCGATCGGCGCGCCCTCTCCGTGATCCTGGGGATGACGGCGCTCGTCCTTTCCGCGGTGGCGGGGGCGCTGCCGATGGGCCTCGCGGCGCGCGCGGCGACGGCGAACGCGGCGACCGCCTCGTCGATGGAGCGCCTCGCCGCCCTGCGCGGCCGCGCCACCCTCCTCTGGGCCGGCGTGGGGCCGACCGGCGCGGCGGCGCTGTACCGCGACGACACCCACGTGGTCGTCGAGCTCGAGGGCGGGCTGGCCGACGCCGACACCCGCGCCGGCGCCGCCGAACGTTTTGCGGGCACGCTCGCGGCCTGCGCCACCGGCGAGCGCACCCGCGCGCGGGTGGGTGGAGACGACCTCGGGCTGGCGGTCGAGGCCCTGCGCGCCCAGGGATTCCTGTCCATCGACACGGCCGTGCCCGACGCGAGCCTCGCGCGCGCGCAGGCCGACGCCCTCCCGGCCCTCGCCCGCGGCTGGCTCCACCCCTCGGTCCGGCTCGTCGCGCTCCCCTCGCCCGCCGTGCTCCGCGCCGGGCCGCGCGCGGATGCCGTCGTGGACCTCGTGCGCAGCCCCTTCACCGACGGGCGCCACACCTTCCCGGACACGAGCGCCTTGCGCGCGGCCCGCGCCGGCCTCACCCCGGGCGGCGTCCACGTGCTCGCCGTCGCCACCACGATGCTGGACGAGGCGGCGCTCCGCGCGCTCCTGCTCGATTTTGCCGACGTGTACACGAACGCCTCCTTGTGGCTCCCCCCCGAGGGCGCCGACACCGCGCTCCTCCTCGGCACGGCGGCCGGGGGCGCGCTCCCCTGGGCGGGCTTCGAGCGCTGCGTGGCCGCCGACCGGAAGGGACTCGAATCCGCCTCGCTCCGCAGCGCGCTCGACATCGGCGCGCTCGCGATGGCTGACGCCAACGCGCTCCGCACCCTCGCCCCCGGCCGTTCGAACGGGCCGGGCCTCCCCGGCTCCCTCCGCGCGCCGCCGGGGCTGCCCCTCGCCGCCCTCGCCGCCCTCACGGCCGCCCCCGCCACCCTCTACGACGGCGCCCCCGTCGTGGACCTCGCGGCGCGCGCGCCGAGCCGGGCGCTGCTGCTGGAGATGCTCCTGGAGGCCACACGCGGCGACATCCGCGACGCCTTCACCCGCGCCCGCGCCCTCGCCGAGACGCCCGGGGGCGCCCGCGCGCTCGAACCTGTCGTGCGCCCCCACCTCGTGCGCGCGCGGCAGGCGATCACGCGCGGCAAACGTGAAGGCATCGCGTCGAAGGCCTGGGAGGACGCGGAGGCCGCGATCAGCACCGCCCGTGCCCTGGCGCCCGCGTACGCCGCGACCCGGTGCCTCGAGGGCGAGCTGGCGGGCGAGCGCGGGCAGCTGGCTCGCGCCGAGGAGTCCTTCGCGGCCTGCGCCGAGCTCGATCCCACCTCGCTCTACGCGCACGACGGCCTCGCGCGGGCCCGGCGCTCGCGGGGAGACCTCCTCGGCACCGAGACCGCGCTCCGCGCCGCGTTGCGCGCGCGCCCCGACGTGTGGACCACGGCCCAGAATCTAGGCTTCTTCCTCCTCGAATACGGCCGCCACGACGAGGCCGAACGCCTGTTGAAGCAGGCCTCCGCGACCCAGGCCCGCGGCGGCGGCCCGGCGGCGCCCGCCCCCTACCTCGCCCTCGCGAGCCTGTACCTCGCGTCGGAGCGCCCCGAGCTCGCGCTCGCCCAGGCGCAACGCGCGACGACCCTCGCCCCGAACCCCGACGCGTTCGCCCTCCGCGGCGCCGCTCGTTTCGAGCTCCGCCAGCTGGACGAGGCGGAGAACGACTATCGCGAGGCGCTGAAGCTCGACCCCTCGCACGTCCTGGCGCGGGGCGGGCTCGGCCAGGTGCAGGCGACGCGCGGCGAGTACGAGCTCGCGGCCCAGAGCTGGCAGGCGGTCCTCACGGCCGACCCGGACAACGCCAAGGCGCGCGAGAACCTGCGGCTCGTGGGGCCGCGGCTCAAGGACCTCCAGCGGCCGTAGGCGAGGCGTCCTGCGAAGCAGTGGAGCCGCCGACCTCGTCTGGACCACCCCCGCCCCGCGGCGGCCGCGCGCCCGGGCGCGGGCCGGCTGCCCGATCGATGTCCGCCCGACTGCTCCTACCGGACTGGTCCTAGTAGATCTCCATCCACGCGATGGCGGCGGTCCCGAGGAACGGGTCGGTCGCGGCGCGGATGGTCTCGATCGAGCCGTCGGTCGTACCGGCGTAGATCGTGCCGTCCCCCGCGGTCACGCCGGACACGAACTCGTCGGCGAACTCCGCGTAGGGCGAATCCGAGGGGGTGACGCCGTCCGTTCCGTTCGTGTCGATGCCGGGGCTGCAATCGTCGAACTGGAGGCCGTAGACACGGCCGTTGCCGATCTCGCAGCGGTCCGCGTCGGGCACGTAGGTCGTGAAGTAGACGACGCCCGCGTACACCAGCGGATCGGCGGTGAGGCCCTCGCCGGCGTCGAGCGGGTAGTACCCGTCGTTGCCGTTGCACGGGATGGGCTGCGCGGTGCTGGCGCAGCTCAACGGGCTCTCGTCGTACATCGCGAAGAAGTAGCCGGTGTTCGACGCGTCGCGATCGAAGGGCGTCCCGGTGCCCCAGTAGATGCCGAGCGAGCCGTCGCTCAGCCACGCCGTGGTGGCCGCGTAGTACACCTCGGGGCGCACGCCGACGCCGTTGGTGCCGTCGGTGCCGGTCATCGGGTCGTAGAACTCGCACCAGGTCAGGTCGTCCGGCTGGGTCGTGTTCAGGATGGCCTTGTACATCCAGGAGGAGCCGGGATCCTCGGGGTCCGCCGCGCCGGCGCCGCCCTCGTCGGTGGGGCGGTAGGTCGAGGTCACGGGGAAGTAGAGGACGTCGCCGTCGCCATCACCGTCCACGTCGACCGCGGCGAGCGCCGCCGAGATGTAGCCGTGCTCGAAGTTGGCATCGGCGTCGAGGTTCAGGTCGCTCGGGGTCTCGCCGCCGCCCATCGAGACCGAGTCCGGAAACTTGGTCCGGATGTTGTCGCCGCCGTCCTCGTAGCCGACGCTCTCGGAGCCCCAGGCGTCGTCACCGACGTTCCACATGTAGAGGTTGACCTCGGAGGACTCCCAGTAGTTGGTCCCCGAGGCGCCCGCGTAGCCGACGGCGCGCCCGCCGCCCCACATCGCGACCCATTGGTCGGGCCCGGTCGGGAAGCGCGCGTCGTACACGTTGAACACGACGGGGCGGCCGGTGCCGTAGCCCTGCGCGGTCGTGTCGTCGGCGTTGACCTGCTCCCAGAGGAAGGTCGGCGCGCTGGTGTCGGTGATGTCGAGCGCGAGCGTGACCGGGCCGCCCATTCCCTGCTGCACGACCACGACGCGGTGCCACTCGTCGGCGGCCTTGACGCCATCGCCGTTGTCGTCGATCCACACGTCTTCCACGACGGGGCTGCCGTCGAAGAGGAAGGTCTTGCCGTACCACATCAGGTCGACGAGGCTGTTCGCCCACTCCTCGTCCTTGTCGCGCATCAGCAGGTAGCCGGGCACCCACGCCCAGAGCTCCTCGCCCGCCTCGTCCTCCGTGGCGGTGGCGGGGTCGTCTTCGAGGCGGAACGCGTGCAACATGCCGTCGTTCGCGGCGAGCAGCACGATGGAGGGGACGTCCTCGGCCTCGAGCGTCGCGAGGAACTCGCGGTAGGTCGCGTCGGTCGAGAAGTTGTTGTCGCGGGCGCTCACGACGACCGGGATGGAGTACGGCGAGTCGCCGAGCTTCCAGGTGCCGCGGGCCATGTCGAGGTACCGGAACTCGGCCTCGGGCAGGCCGCGGGCGAAGTCGATGAGGGACTGGAGATCGTCGCCGTCGACGCCGCAGTCCTGGTTCAGGTCGTACCGCTCGTCGTCCGAGCAGTCGCCCGCGGTCGTGCTGGCGTACTCCATGTACAGGTCGAGGGTGCTCGGGCTGCCGCCGACCGCCTGCGCGAACTCGTAGTCGAAGCCGATGCGCCGGGTCAGGCTCGCCTCGGAGCCGAGCGAGCTGACCATGTACGCGTAGTCTTCGTACGTGTAGATGTCGCGCTTGCCGACACCGTCACGGTCCTCGGGGTTGGACTCCGACGCCGTGACCGGGCGGCTCACGAGGAGATCTCCGCCGTCCCACACCGCGCCGCCGTACGCGCTCGGGCCCTCGTAGACGACCTCGCCGTAGGTGGTCGACGCCGGATCGTCGTCGAGCTCGTAGGCGCGCACGTGGCCCTGGGCCAGCGGGTTGTCGCCGGTGACCTCGTAGAACGTGTAGATGAGGTAGGAGCCGTCCGCCGTGACCACGGGGGTCGACCGGGTGTACTGCCCCGCCGCGATCTCGCTCATGATCGCGAGGATGCCCGCCAGGATCTCGCCACCGTTCGTCGCGTCGGTGTAGATGCCGTCCCCGACGGTGTTGGTGCTCGCGTTGTCGAAGAGCTGCTCGGCGATGGAGCCCGACGGCACGCCGAGCGAGATCGTGTGCACGAACGCGCGCTGAACGTCGGACAGCGACGACAGATCCAGGTTGTACATGTGCGCGACGACGTTGTCGTACATGCACTGCACGTCGGGCGAGGCGATCCCGAACGCGTCGCACGCGATCTCACCGGCGGTCGCGTTGCTGGCGGCCGCGTAGGCGAAGTCGACCTGCTCGTCGTCGACGGGGCGATCCTTCGCGAGCACGATGATGTGCGTGTCGGTGCAGGTGTAGCCGATGGGGGTCTCGCCCCAGTCACCGGTCATGCCGTCACCGTCGTCGTCCTCCTCGTCGTCGTACGTGCCGTTCTGCAGGTAGGACACCGAGACGCTCTCGACCACCTCGGCGAGGTTGCGCGTGGCGCCGGGCCAGGTCGTGACCGCGGCGAGCGCCGTGGCGATCTCGGCGTAGGAGCTGCCGACGGGCGCGATGGGGTAGAAGCTCTCGTCGCCCGGGTCGGAGCTGGTGCCGACCACGCCGTAGGCCGCGGTGTCCCAGTGGCGCGCGACCTGCTGGATCGCGTCGAGGGTGTCCTGGAGGCACGAGTCCCCGAGCCCGCTGCCGTCACACGGCACGGCCATGTCGGCAGAGAGGTCCACCACGAAGATCACCACCGGCGGCACGCGCTCGATGGTGGAGAGGAGCTCGTCCGTGCCGGTGCTGGCGGCCCACGAGGGCGCCCCGAGCAGGAGGAGGAGGGCGAGCGGGGCCCGATGGAACGGAAGGCGGCTCATGGCGTACCTCACCGGATCTTGCAGTCGCCGCGGACGACCTTGCGAACGGTCGAGACCACGACGGCCTGGGTGGGGTTGATCTGCGTGTAGGCGGCGTCGTCGAAGGTGGCGCGGGAGCGCATGTCCCAGAAGTCGGAGCGGTACCCGGCGCGGCCGAGCTCGGTGCTGTACCCGGGAGGCGGGTTGGAGCACTTCTGGAAGACGGCGTCGACCTCGTAGATGCCCTGGCTCATCGGATACGGGAACGCGAGCCCCTCGAAGGCGGCCTCCGCCTGGGTCTTCGGCACGAACATGCTGCCCGTGTCCGCCGTGTCCCACCCCTCGTTCGCCGGGTTCTCCGACTGGAGGAGGAACCGGGCGTGCTCGGTGCCCGCGTCCGCCGTGTTGAGCACCATCATGTGCCGACGGTTGTGCGTCGCCACGCGCTGATCCACGCCCGCCACCGACAACGACGTGGCGCCGATGATGGTCAACAGCGCGATGAGTACCAGCGCCACGAGCATGGCGTAGCCCTCACGGCGTGACGCGCGACCGGAGGCAGGCAAGGTCGGCTTCATCATAGGAGGCCCTGGAGACGCATGTTCCGCACGGTGACCTCGGTGGAGAGCACCTGGCGGAAGTAGTGGTCGCTCCCCGTCGATGCGGGGTTGTCCTCGAGGGCCGGGCGCTGCCCGGGGTGGAGGCGCTTCAGATCCTCGCGGCTCGAGCGCACGACGAGGCTGATGCGGATCATGTACACCTCGCTCGCCTGGTCGGCGGCGATCGTGTCGACCCAGGCCGCCGCGTCCGAGCAGTCGGTCGTCCCGGCGCCGGCGGCGAGGCAGTAGGCGAACTGGATGTCCTCGACGTTGTCGACCAGCGGCACGTCGTCCGCGTCGGGCGACTCGAAGTCGAGATCCATCATGAGCACCGGGTGGTCGGCGCTGCCCGCGCCGATGCCGTCGCTGTCGTCATTGTCGATGTAGAAGGTGACCACCTCGGCCCGCGAGCACGACATCACCAGCGGCAGGTTCTCGGCGGCGGGGCAGGTGATCGCGTAGTCGGCGTAGATCGCGTTCGACTCGACCGTGAGCTCACCGGAGCCGACGTTGGCGTCCGCCGTCATCGGCCACAAGAAGCTGCGGAAGCCCCCGATCGCGGCGTAGTCGTAACACATGAGGAGCTCGCCCTCGTGATACTGCGCCACGCGCGCCGCGTTGTGCAGCACCGCGGTGTCGACCGTGAGCGTGGTCGTCGCGCAGCTCGGCGGGAAGGTCGACGACGTGTTGACCACGAGCGAGGGGTCCATCGAGACGAGCGTGATGGCGTCGCTGCCGTTGGGGCCCGTGTTGTTGAACGACATGATCGCGGGGAGCGAGCTGTCGTCCACCCCGCCGGCGCCGAACACGCCCGACGTCGTGCCGTTCGTGCCGTACCCGGCGAGGCGCGCGGTGCGGCTCATCATGTCGGTCGCGAGCCGCGTGTTCTGGTGCATCTCCATCTGGAGATCCTGGTACACGAACTGCCGGACCTGCCCGGTGAACAGGTTGTAGAGCGCCGCGACCACGAACAGGCCGATGACGAGCGCGAACATCAGCTCGATGAGCGTGAAGCCGACCCGGGACCCGTTCCGGGTGGTGCGCGTGAAGGTGGTCCGCGTGAAGGTCGTGCGCATCAGGAGTCCCGGTAACGGAACGACGAGATGGTCGTGCCATGACGGGTGTCGAAAGCCGAATCTTCGTAGGTGCAGCGCACGCGCAGCCGGACCCAGGTTGCGTTCGCGTCCATGTCCTCGACATCCCACGTGACGGTGTAGAGCGACGGCAAGGTGGGGCTCCCCGACGTGCTGTTGACCGCGTTGACCTCGGCCGGGGCGGTGGGCCACTCCAGCTCGTCGTTGACGCCGGCCGAGTCGGCATCCACCGAGCCGCCGTTGGTCAGCTCGGTCGGGCGCGAGGTGCTCGCCCAGTCCATCGACAACAGGCGCTCCATCTGCGTCTGCGCCAGGTAGGTGCAGTCCGTCAGGCGGCGCGCGTTCATGTTGGCGCGGAGGGCCTGGCTGTGGAAGCCGAACATGACGATGAGCGAGAAGCCGAGCAGCGCCGAGGCGATGAGGACTTCCACCATCGTGAAGCCGGCGCGCCCGGAGACGCGGGAGAGGCCGGAGAGGCCGGTGGTGCGGCGTCCTGAAGCGAGGGTGCGTGTCATGGGGCGGAGGCCTCCCCGGTGCCGACCGTGGTGGCGGGGAGCGTGGTCGACGCGCCGACCTCGAGCCGGGTCAGGCCGCCGCGGGACACCCGGAGCGTGACGGACTCGTCGGCGCCGCGGCCGAGGGCGCGCTTGTTGACGATGCGGAGCGCGACGTAGCCGTCGGCGAAGTCCGCCGCGGGGTTGGCGACCCAGCCGCGCGGCGAGAACACGATCGCGTCGGCGTTGTCGGTGCCGGGACCGAGGAGCGTCGGCCAGCGCGCGAGGCTCACATGCGGGGTCTCGTCCGCGCCGCCGGGGGAGAGGCTGCGCTCGCCCTCGGAGCTGTCCGTGCCGTCGTCGATCGGGAGCGTGTCCCACTCGACGCTCGCGGTGCTGCGGTCACCCGCCTGCAACAGCCACTCGCCGACCTGCACGTCAGCGGGATCGAGGGCGTCATCCGCCACGGTGAACACGATGCGGGTCTCCCGGTTGGTCGCGATCGCGGTCGCGCGGAGCGACTGGAGATCGGCGTGCAACATTCGCGCGGCCTTCATCATGCGGAAGCGGTCGACCTCGGGTTGAATCGTGGACCACCCCATCCCGGCGAGGATCCCGATGATGGCGATCGCCACCACGAGCTCCACGAGACTGTGGCCCGACCTTGACCTTGCAAGAACCGATCCTACGCGATCCGCCGCCTCGTCTCGTTCTGTCACGGGTGGGGATGGGAAAAAACTACCCACCTGGGAGTTTCCTTCCCAGGCTCTCGGCGGACACCCGCTCGCCCGGGCACTCATCGTCCACGCCACCGCGCCGTTGGCGGACGGCACGCCGCGCGGAGACGAGCTCCGGGAGCGGCACGCCGGTGGCCTCGGCGTCGTCCAGCGCGCGGTCCGCCTCGACCAGCCACGTGTAGACCGGCGGGGCGGTGCCTCCACAATCCGCGGGGTCGACGCGACCGCCCGTGGCCGCGAGGATCGCCCGGGCGCGGGTGAGCTGCGCCAGGGCGCGGCCGCGATCGTCGTCCTCGGCGAGCGCCACGGCTCGGGTGGCCGCCTCCAGCGCCTCCTCCGGCCGCCCGACCACCACGAGCGCCTCGCCGAGCGCCTGTTGGAACGCGGCGCGCTCGGGGTGCTCGGTTGCGAGGGCCGTGAACGTCGTGACCGCCGCGTCCGCTGCCCCGCTCGAAAGATCGAGCAGGCCGAGGCTGTGACGCACCGCCACGTCGCCCGGGGCGCGCGCGAGCGCCTCCTCGAACCGGCGCCGGGCGAGAGTGGGGTTGCCCTCCGCCATCGCGACGCTGCCGAGGCCCTTGTAGCCGAGGGGGCTCTGCGGATGGGCCTCGACACACTGCTGGAAGGCCTCGCGCGCGGCGTCGGTCTCGGCGGCGAGGTGCAGGGTCCACCCGAGGCCGTACAGCGCGTCGGCGCGCCCCGGATCGTCCGCCAGCACCGCGCGCCACGCGGCCTCGGCCGCCACGAGGTCGGACCTGTCGAGCGCGTGCTGGGCGGCGGCCACGCGCCGGGCCACCGAGGTGAGCCGCAGGCCCAGGACGGCGGCGAGCGCGACGGCGGCGAACACCCCGGCAATCACGACTCGACGGGCCTGCGTCACGGCTCGATCCCGTACTCGCGGATCTTGTAGAGCAGCGTCTTGTAGGCGATCTCGAGCACGCGGGCGGCGGCCGCCTTGTTGCCCTCCGACTGCACGAGCGCCCGCTCGATGAGGCGCCGCTCCAGGGCGGCCACCTGCACGGGGATCGAGAGATCCTCCCCGCTCGGCGGGCCCCTCCGGAGCTCGGACTGTGCCGCGGGCACGCGCAGCTCGCGCGGCAGATCCTCGGGGGTGATGACACGACCGTCGCACACCAGCAGCGCGCGTTCCAGCGCGTTCTCCAGCTGCCGCACGTTCCCCGGCCACCCGTGCGCGAGGAGGATCCGGAGCGTCTCGTCGGGGAGCACGGGCCGGGGGAGCCGCATGCGCACCGCCAGCGCGCCGAGCAGGTGCTCGACGAGCAGCGGGATGTCCTCCGCGCGTTCGCGCAGCGGCGGGATGTGCAGATGCACGACGGCGAGCCGGTAGAAGAGGTCCTCGCGGAAGCGCGGCGGCGCGAGCGGCTGGGCGGAGGCGGCCACGATGCGCACGTCGACCGCCTGGTCCGCGCGGGCGCCGAGGCGGCGCACCATCCCGTCTTCGAGCACGCGGAGGAGCTTGCTCTGGAGCGGCGGGGGCAGATCCCCGATCTCGTCGAGGAACAACGTGCCCTTGTCCGCCTGCTCGAACAGGCCGGGGTGCGCCTGGACCGCGCCGGTGAACGCGCCGCGCATGTGCCCGAACAGCTCGCTCTCCAGCAGGGCCTCGGGGATGGCGGCGCAGTTGATCGCGACCCACGGCCCCTTGGCGCGCGGCGAGAGGCGATGGAGCGCGCGGGCGAGCAGCTCCTTCCCGGTCCCGCTCTCGCCCGACAGGAGCACCGTGGAGTCGTGGCGCGCGGCGCGCCCGAGCACCCTCAGCAGCTCCCCGATCGCGGGGGAACGGCCGACGAAGCCCTCGACCGGCTCCCCGACACGCTCCTGGAGCCGCGCGTTCTCCACGGCGAGGCGCCCCCGATCGGCCGAGAGGGCCTCGCGCTCGGCGAGCTTCCGCAGCGTCAGGACGATCTCGTCCGCCTTGAACGGCTTGGACACGTAATCGTAGGCCCCGCGCCGCATCGCCTCGAGCGCGGTGTCGACGGTGCCGTAGGCGCTCATCATCACGACCGGCGGGGCCCCGGGCGGCAGCGCGCCGAGGAACGTGAGCCCGTCCATCTCGGGCATCCGCACGTCGCAGAGCACCACGTCCGCCTCGCCGAGCCGCGCGAGCGCCTCGCGCCCGTTCGCCGCCACGACCACGCCGTAGCCGGCACGTCCGAGGATGAGGGTGAGGAGGTGACGGAGGTTCTCCTCGTCGTCGACCACCAGCACGCGGAGGGGGGAGTCGGGCACTCGGCGGATGATACCGGAGGGCGGATGATACCGGAGCGCGGATGATACCGGAGCGGTGCGTGCCCCGCCTCCTCCAGCTCGTTCACGGCTACCCCCCGGCGCAGGCCGCGGGGACCGAACAATACGCGCGCCGCCTCGCGGACGGCCTGCGCGCGCGCGGGTGGGACGTGCACACGCTGGCGGTCGCCCCCGCGCCCGGCGCCGCCCCCTACGCGGTCACCGAGGCCCCCGGCCTCACCCGGGTCGCCAACAACGCGCCCTACGCGGGGCTCCGGCGCGGGGCGTCCGACCCGGCGATCGATCGCGTGGTGGCCGATCTCGCGGGGCGCTTCCGCCCCGACATCGTGCACGTGCAGCACCTCACGTCGCTCTCCACCACCTTCCGGGTCGACGCGCCCGTGGTGTGGACCCTGCACGACGCCTGGGCGTGGTGCCCGGCGGGCGGGCTGCTGCTTCGAGAAGCGCCTGGGCACCCCGAGAAGCGGCCCTGCGACGGCCCCGGCGCCGCCTGCGCCGCGTGCGCATCCGGCTGGGCGCGCGACACCCCCGCCCTCACCCGCGCGTTGGGCGTGGCGGGGCGCGCCGGCCGCCACGTCGATCCCGCGCGCCTCCAGGCCCTCTGGCGCCGCCTCCCCGGCGGACTCCGCGGCCGCCTCGTCGGCGGTGCCGCGCCTCCTCTCACCCCCGCGCACCTCGCCCGCCGCGACGCCGCCATCCGCGCCTTCGCGTCGTCTTGCGCGCACATCATCAGCCCCAGCCGGTGGCTCGCCGACGCGGCCGTGGCCCAGGGCTTCCCCGCCCCCACGGTCATCCCGCACGGCGTCGACCCGGTCACCCCGCGCCACCCCGACGCCGCGCGCGGCCCCTTCCTGTTCCTCGGCACGCTCGCCGCGCACAAGGGCCCCCACCTCGTCCGGGCCGCGTGGCGCGCGTCCGGCGTCGACGTGCCTTTGCGCGTGCACGGCCCCCCCGGCTCCGACGCCGCCTACGTCGCGGGGCTCCCCAACGACGGCCCGCTCGACGCCGCCGACGTGCCCCACCACCTGTCACGCGCCCGCGCGCTCGTGCTCGGCTCGCTCTGGCCGGAGAACGCCCCGCTCGTGATTCTCGAGGCGCGCGCCGCGGGCTGCCCGGTCGTGGCCCCGGACATCGGCGGGATCCGCGAGCTCGTGACCCCCGGGGTGGACGGGTGGTTGTACCCCCCGGGCGACGAGGCCGCGCTCGCCGAATGCCTGCGTGCCGCCGCGCTCGCGACGCTCCCCGTCTCGCCGCCGCCCCGCTTCTCCACCCACCTCGATCGCGTCGCGTTGCTCTACCAGTCGGTCGGTGGAGCCCGTACCCGTCGCGTCGGCGGCGTATAAGGAAGGTTCGATCGGAAAGGGGAATCATGAGCGACCGCCTGCGCCAGCTCGCCGACCGCGTCAGCGACTTCCTCGTGCGCATGGACATCGATCCGGACCGCAACCCCGAGGGCATCTTCCTGCTGAAGTACGGCTCCACCGTCGTGATGGTGTCGATCTTCGAGGACGACACCCACGTCTTCGTGCGGTTCGCGTCGACCCTGCTCTCGGGGGCGCGCCCGCAGCTCGAGCTCGTGATGCGGCTGCTCCGCATGAACACGGAGGTGCTCTTCGGCGCGTTCCTCCTGTTCGAGGACGACGCGGTGTCGTTCACCCACACGCTCCTCGGCGACACGCTCTCGTTCGAGGAGTTCAGCCACGCCCTCCAGTACGTGGCGCGGGTGAGCGACGATCACGACGAGGAGCTCCAGGCGCTCGCCGGCGGGCAGCGGGCGGAGGAGATCCTGGCCGGAGACGGATGACGATTCGCGTGTTGCCGTGAGCCTACGTGTCCTGCACGTCGCCCACGGCTGGCCCCCCGGAAACGTGGGCGGCACCGAGCTCTACGCGGCCGCGCTCGCCGAGGCCCAGCGCGGCGCCGGCGCGATCGTGGCGCACTGGGTCCCCGCCCCCGCCGGCCCGCTCCGGTTCCGCGAGACGTTCGCCCGCCCCGCGGTGGACGCCGCGTTCGGGAGAGCGGCGACCGAGGCGTTCGCGGGAGAGCGGCCCGACATCGTGCACGTGCACCACCTCACCGGCGCGTCGATGGGGATCCCCGCCGTGGCGCGTGGGCTCGGTGCGCGCGTCCTCTTCACGCTGCACGACGCGTGGCTCGCCTGCGCGCGCGGGCAGCTCGTCGATCGCTCCGGAGCCCGATGCGCGGGCCCGTCCGTCGATCGGTGCGCCCGCTGCCTCGCCCCGGCGGTGTGGGCGCCGCTGCCCGCGTCGGTGGCCGATCGGCTCCCCCTCCGTCGGGACCTGATCCGCGCTCGGACCGGCGCGCTCGCCGCTCTCCGGGCCTCGGTCGACCTGTTCCTCTCCCCCTCGCGGCACCTCCCGACGCGGCTCGGGATCTCCGCCACGTGGCTGCCCCTCCCGCTGCTCCGACCGATCGCGCCCGCGCCGCCGAGCCCCGACGGCCCCGTCCGGTTCCTGTTCCTCGGCGGCCTCCTCCCCACCAAGGGCCCTGCCGTGGCGCTCGAGGCCTTCGCGCGCCTCCCGGCCGGGGCGGCGACCCTGCGGATCGTGGGGCCCGCGCTGCCCTACGACGGGCGCACCACCTACGTCGACGCGCTCCGCGCCCGCGTGGAGCAGGTGCCCGGCGCCACGCTCCTCGGCCCGTGCCCGGCGGACCAGGTGGCCGCGCTCTTCGCCGAGGCGGACGTGCTCCTCTTCCCCAGCACGTGGGAGGAGAACAGCCCGCTGGTGTTGCGCGAGGCCGCGGCCGCGGGGCTCCGGATCGTCGCGAGCGACGTGCCGGGCGTCACCGAGGTGCTCGGCGAGGCCTCGCGCGACGAGCCCGGGGGCGCCGTGCGGGTCGAGCCGGGCTCGGTGGACGCCTGGCGGCGGGCGCTCGCGGCCGAGGTACGCAGGGGGCGTGCCCGGGGGCCCGTCCTCGCCACGGAGCCCCTCGACGTCCACGCGGCGCGCGTGCTCGCTCTGTACGACGACCTGCTGCACGTGCCGCGGGACGTTCGTGGAGGAGTGCTGTAGATTCCGCGCCATGGTCCCCATCACCTTCGCCCTCTCCACGCTCGCCGTCTCCGCGCTGGTCCCCTCCGCACGCGCCGCCGATGACGCCTGCTTCGCCTGCTGCCAGGCGGGCGGCCTCGCCAGCTGCAAGGCCGAGATCCGCGTCTACGGAGAGGGCGCCCGGGTGGCGCGCGAGGGCGCGGTGTGGCGCGTCGTCGGGCTCTGGGAGATCGGCTGCGACGGGGTGGGCGTCTTCGACGCCGGCGCCACCGTGGTCCTCGACCATGCCCCGCTCGTGGGCGAGTTGATCATGCAGGCGCTCAACCCGCTCCAGGTCCACTGCTTCACGCAGGCGTGCGCCCTCCCCGCCACCACCTGCGTCACCCCGTCCGACGATCTCGGGCGCTTCTTCCTGCTCGACTGTGACACCGAGCTGCCGGTCGACGGCATCACGCTGTCCGACGTGAAGCCCGTCACCCGCTTGCCGAGCACCAAGGTGGTCGTGGTCGACGGGCGGCCCCTCGTCGTCCAGCCGGTCAGCGGCAGCGCGTTCGCTCCGGGCACGACGAACGGGGCCCACGCACCCGCACGGTCGGGGAGCCCGCGCATCGCCCCGATCGGCGCCGCGACCCCGGAGGCGAGGGTGCCGGTGGCGAGCGTGCCTGCTCCCGCGCCGGTCCCCGTGTACACGCCCGCACCCCCTCCAGTCGCGCCCGCGCCGCCCGTCGCCGCGCCGCAGCCCCCGCCGAGCAGCGATCCGATGGCCGCCCTTGCCGCCACCCTCCCCGCCGACCCGCCCACCGCCTGCAAGCCCCCCGCCGACGCCCTGCGTGGCGAGGCACGCAAGCGCGTCGACTCCGGCGATGACCGCCGCATCAAGAAGGACGCGCTCGGGGCCCTCCAGGAATACCGCGCGGCCCTCACCATGGACCCGTGCAACGCCTACGCGTGGAACGGCATCGGGGACATCGCCAACGAGGCCGCCCGGCCCGACCTCGCCGTGCGCGCGCTGCGCAACACCACGCGCCTGCTCCCCGGCCATTACGGCGCGTGGACGATGCTCGGGCGCAACTACGAGGCGCTCCGCCAGAACGTCCTCGCGGCCGAGGCCTACGCACAGGCGCTTCAGCTCAGGCCGGGCCTCCCCGAGGCGCTCGACGGCTGGCGACGGACCGCCGCCCCGTAGTCCCGGGGCCCCGCCGCCTCCTGCCCCGTGTTACCCGCGGTCCTCATGGACCCCGTACTTCCCGTCTACCTGGCCTCCGTCGCCGCGGCGGACGACGGCTTCTCGATCTTCGCCCTCGTGCTCGAGGCCGACTTCGTCGTGCAGTCGGTGCTCTTCCTGCTCCTGGCGATGTCCGTGGCCTGCTGGGCCATCATCCTGAACAAGTACCTCGCGGTACGGCGCGCCTCGGTGCAGTCCCAGGCGTTCCTCGACGCCTTCTGGAAGGCGCCGGCGCTCGAGGACATCTACGCGCGGCTGGGGCGGTACCCGAGCGCACCCGTCGGCGCGGTGTTCAAGTCCGGGTATGACGAGCTTGAACGCCTCACGACGGCGACCGCCGCGGGCGGCATGGATCTCGGCCTGACCGAGAACATCGAGCGCGCGCTCCGGCGCACCGCGAACACCGAGCTGAACCGGCTCGAGAGCCTCATCCCGATCCTCGCCACCACCGGCTCGACCGGCCCCTTCATCGGGTTGTTCGGCACGGTGTGGGGCATCCTGCGCGCGTTCCAGAAGATCGGCGTCACGGGCCAGGCCTCCATCCAGACCGTCGGGCCCGACATCGCGCACGCGCTGGTCGCCACGGCGGTGGGCCTGCTCGCCGCCATCCCCGCCGTCATGGCGTACAACTTCTTCAACAGCCGCATCCGGGGAATCGCGAGCGAGATGGACGCGTTCTCGTCCGACTTCCTCAACATCGTGAAGCGCCACTACCGGGGCCGTTGAGATGGGAATGAGCGGCCCCTCGCGCGACGGCGGGATGATGGCGGACATCAATGTGACGCCCTTCGTCGACGTCATGCTCGTCCTCCTGATCATCTTCATGGTGACCGCGCCGATGATGACCACGGGCGTGGCGCTGGAGCTGCCGCACGCGGAGGCGCCTTCGCTCGCGGTCGACGAGGAGCAGCTCGTCCTCTCGGTCACCGCCGACGAGACGTACTACCTCGGCAAGAACGTGTTCCCGTTGGACGAGCTCAAGGTGAAGCTCGCGGCGATCGCCAAGGAGAACCCGGATCAGCAGGTGTTCGTGCGCGCGGACGGCACGCTCGCCTACGAGAAGGTGCTCCAGCTGCTCGCCGTGGCGCAGAACGCCGGCGTGGCGAAGGTGGGCCTCGTGACACAGCCCGGCCCGGTCTCCGAAGGCCTGGGCGAGGCGCCGTAGCCGATGCCTGTCGGGCCCTCGATCACCTGGGAGATCCCCGTCGCGTTGCTCGTGCACGTGGCGTTGGCGGCGATCGTGGCGGTCGGCAAGTGCTCGGGCTCGGACGAGCCGCTCTTCAAGCCCGAGGACACGATCCAGGTGGCGCTCGCCGGCCCGCCCAAGAACGTGACCCGCATGCCGCAGAAGGCCGAACGCGCGCCCGACGCGCCCAAGGCCCCCGACACTCCCAAGGCGCCGGACACGCCGCCCCCGCCCAATGCGAGCGACATGGCGTTCAAGACGGACCAGGCGCCCAAGGTCAAGGGGGATCCCAACGCGGAGGCGCGCCAGAAGGCGATCGACGATCTGCGGCGCCGGCAGGCCTTGCAGGATCTCACCGCGCCCGTCGGCAAGGAAGATCGGTTGGCTTCCAATCCGGATGGGTCGGAGGACGCGGGGTCCACGGCGTCGAGCGGCATCAACGATCCGGAGCTGGCGCGCTGGAACGCCAAGACACGGGAGCAGGTCGGCCAGAGTTGGCACCCGCTGCGGTCCTTGTGCCTGGCCAACCCCGGCCTCGAAGTCATCGTCGCGGTCGACATCGACGCGAGCGGGAACACCCTCGGCGCCCCGACCGTCAAGAAGAAGAGCGGGAACGCCTCTTTCGACGAGGCGGGCCGCCGCGCCGTCGAGGCCAGCGGCGCGCTTCCCAAGCCCCCGGCGAAGTTCACCGACGGCCTCATCGCCTCGATCAAGTTCACCGGCAAGGAGTGCCAATGATGCCGTCCGTCCGCCTCGTCGCCGCGCTCGTCGCGCCGCTGGTCCTCACGGGCTGCTTCGACGCCGCCGCGCAGGACGCGCCGCGCACCAACGTCCTGGTCGAGATCGGCAGCCCCGGCGAACGCGCCGTCCCCATCGCCCTCCCCATGCCCACCGGCAGCGGCCCCGCCTCCGAGTTCTGGACCGTCGTCCGTCGTGACCTGGAGCTGTCCGGCTGGTTCCGCGTGCTCGACGTCAACGCGTCCCTCGAGCCCGCGGGCGCCGGCATCCGCGTCGGCGAGTTCGACTTCGCCGACTGGCGCCCCACCGGCGCGGCGGTCCTCGCCAAGACCAGCCTCACCGAGGCCGACGGCAAGCTCCGGACGGAGGCTTGGGTGTACGGCGTGGACGGCGGCGAGAAGCTCGGCGCCAAGGCCTTCTCCGCGCCAACGTCGGGCATGCGCAGCCTCGCGCACCGCGTGGCCGACCACATCATCCTGACCGTCACCGGCCAACGCAGCTTCTTCGACACCAAGTTCACGTTCTCGGGCAATTTCTCTGGCAACAAAGAGATCTACATGGTCGACGCCGACGGCTACGGGCGTCGCTCGGTCACCAAGAACGGCAGCATCAACCTGAAGCCCAAGTGGAACGCCACCGGCACGGCGATCGCCTACACATCGTACGCGGCCGGCAACCCCGATCTGTACGTGGCCGACCTCGGCAAGGGCCAGATCCGGCGCGTGTCGAGCCGCTCCGGGATCAACACGGGCGGCGCGTTCTCGCCGCTCGGTGACATCCTCGCGCTCACGCTCACCGTCGGCAGCGACGCCGAGATCTACACCATCGATCCGTACGCCGGCCGCGAGATCGCCCGGCTGACCGCGAGCCCCGGCATCGACGTGTCACCCTCCTGGTCGCCCGACGGCTCCAAGCTCGCCTTCGTCAGCGAGCGCAGCGGCGGCCCCCAGATCTACCAGATGAACGCGGACGGCTCGGGTGCCAAACGCGTCACGTTCTCGGGCTCCCAGAACACCGATCCCGCCTGGTCCCCCGCTGGCGATCGCATCGCGTTCGTCGGGCGCGAGGGCGGCCACTTCGACGTGTTCACCGTGCGTCCCGACGGCTCAGGGATGGACCGCATCACCCAGGGGCAGGGCGACAACGAAGACCCGAGCTGGTCGCCCGACGGCGAGTACGTGGGCTTCTCGTCCACCCGCGAAGGCGGCGCCCACATCTGGATCGCGTCCAAGGACGGCCGCCACCAGGTCAAGGTCACCTCCGGCGGCGGCGGGTACACCAACCCCTCCTGGTCGAACCACTTGAGTTGGTAGCCCGCTCCCCTTCTCCCGCACCGGAGGGCTCCCATGCCCCGCGCCGCCATCGACATCGGGTCCAACTCCCTGCTCCTGCTCGTCACGGACGACGCCGGAAACGTGCTCCACGACGAGGCGAACGTGGTCGGCCTGGGGCGTGGCCTCGGCGACGTCGGGGTGTTCCGGACCGACCGCATGGAGGCCGCGCTCACCGTCCTCGGCGCCTACGCGGCCAAGGCCCGCGAGCTCGGGGTGGCGCCGGAGAGCGTGCGCACGATCGCCACGTCGGCATCCCGCCGCGCGCTCAATGCCACGACGTTCTACGCGAACGTGCGCGCAAAGACCGGGTTGCGCGCCGAGGTGGTCACCGGCGAGGAAGAGGCGCGCCTGACCTGGCTGGGCGGGGTCACCGGCCTCGGCCTCGGGCCCGGCCCGGCGCTGCTGTGTGATCCGGGCGGCGGCTCCACCGAGGTCATCGTCGGCGAGGGGCCGCACATCCGCAGCCGGGTGTCGTTGGAGATCGGCACGGTGCGCCTGACCGAGCAGTACCTGGGCACCGGCGTCGTGGCCGCCGCGGCGCTCGCCCGTCTCCGCGCGCACGTCGACAACGCGGTCGCGACCCTCCAATTCGAGCTGATCCCCAAGGCCGCCGTCGCGGTCGCCGGCACCGCAACCACCCTGGCCGCCGCCGATCTCGGGCTCACGGCCTACGACCCGACCGTGGTGCACGGCTCGACGCTCACGGCCGCCGCGCTGCGCCGCTGGATCGACCGCCTGCTCGCCGCGTCGCCAGAGGAGCGCAAGCGCCTCGTGGCCGTCTCCCCGGAGCGCGCGGACACCGTCCTGGCAGGCGCCGTGATCCTGCTCGCCGTACTTGAGCGAACCCGCAGGCAAGCATGGCGGGTGTCCGATCGGGGCCTCCGGTTCGGGGCCATCCAGCGCTGACACGACGGGACATCCCGTTGGAAAGGGGGACAAACTCTTTGCAAACCGGCGGGGGCTGTGGTTGAATGCGAGCCTACGAGACCCCCCCCGCGGGATCTCGGCTCGCCTACCAGCTCCGCCTTCGTGCCCCCATTCGTCCCGGCCCTCGCGCCGCGGAGGATCCGCATGGTCAAGTTCCTGCTCCCCGCCTCCCTGTTGATCATGCTCGCCGGCTGCGATGGCACGGACAAGCCCGCCACGGACGCGGTGGACACCGACACGGCGATCTCCGCGGTCGATGAGGACGGGGACGGCTTCCTCGTCTCCGAAGGCGACTGTGACGACAGCAACGCCGAGGTCAACCCCTCCTCGACCGAGCTGTGCAACGGCATCGACGACAACTGCAACAGCACGATCGACGAGGGCGTCGAGGGCACGCACTACCAGGACTTCGACGGGGACGGCTTCGGCAACCCCGACGCCGTCTCGGTCTCGTGTGACGCGCCCTCCGGCTACGTCCAGAACGGCAACGACTGCGACGACAGCGAGAACGACGCGTACCCCGGCGCCACCGAGGTTTGCGACGAGATCGACAACGACTGTAACGGTGTGATCGACGAGGGCGTGACCTCGACCTGGTACGCCGACGCCGATGGGGACACCTACGGTGACCTCGACGCGCCCACCAACGCGTGTGACCGTCCGGACGGCGCGGTCCTCGACGCGACCGATTGCGACGACACCACGAGCAACGCCTACCCCGGCAACGCCGAGGTGTGCGACGAGATCGACAACAACTGTGACGGCACGGTCGACGAGGGCGTGACCACCACGTACTACGCCGACTTCGACTCCGACACGTACGGCAACTCCTCGCTCACGCAAGAGGCTTGCGCGGTCCCCACCGGCTACACGACCAACGACGACGACTGCAACGACTCCGTCCGCACGGTGAACCCCGCCGCCACGGAGACCTGCAACTCGGTCGACGATGACTGTGACGGCACCGTGGACGACGGCGCGACCGACATGAACACCTGGTACGCCGACACCGACGCGGACGCCTACGGCAACGCCTCCGTGTCCATGCGCGCCTGCACGGCGCCCGCCGGCTACGTCGCCGTGTCGACCGACTGTGACGACGCGCGCGCGCTCACCAACCCCGGCGCCACCGAGTACTGCAACACCTACGACGACGACTGTGACGGCTCGGTCGACGAGGACGGCGCTGCCGACGCGCCCACCTGGTACCTCGACGCCGACGGCGACGAGTACGGGAACCCCGCGCGCTACGACGTGCAGTGCAGCCAGCCCGCCGGCTACGTCGCCGACGGCACCGACTGCCTCGACTCCTCCGCCATCAGCTACCCCGGCGCGGACGAGATCTGCGACAGCGTCGACAACGACTGCGACGGCACGGTCGACGACGATCCGATCGACGGGGACACCTGGTACCGGGACGCCGACGCCGACAGCTTCGGCAACCCCTCCGTGACCGACAGCGCGTGCACGATGCCCTCCGGCTACACCGACAACGCGTGGGACTGTGACGACTCCGATCGCACCGAGCCCGTCGTGGCCGATCCGGTCAGCGGCTCCGCCACCGGCACCGGCACCGTCACCAGCCCGTTCGACAGCCTCCAGGACGCCATCGATGCCGCGAGCCTCTGTGTCGCGGCCTTCAGCGGCACCTACCGCGAGTCCATCGACCTCGACGGCAAGAGCATCGATGTGTGGGGCGTCGAGGGCTACGACGTGACCACGATCGATCCCAACCTGTCCACCTGCACGTCGACCAACCCGACCGCGTGCGGCGCGGCCGTCACGGTCGACTCCGGAACCAACGCCTCGCCGACCGTGCACGGGTTCACCATCACCGGCGGCACCGGCGCGTACACGTCGTCCACCTCCAGCACGACCTGCGCGGACTCCTCGGCCTCGCACAGCGGCCGCACCCTCTGCACGGTGACCACGTACGAGTACTGCGGCGGCGGCATCTTCGTGAACGGGGACGACCCCGTGTTCTACGATGTCGACGTGCGCGACAACACCCTGCCCGAGTTCCAGCAGGTCTCGTCGGGTGAGTACGCCCAGGTCTGGATGTACAGCTACGGCGGCGGCGTCTGCCTCCAGAACTCGAACGCCAACTTCGAGGACTCCTGGATCGCCGGCAACTTCGCCGACCAGGGCGGCGGCATCTTCGCGGAGAACGGCTCGAGCTTCACCTTCGAGCACGGCTACGTCGGCGAGAACGACGCCGCGGACGGCGGCGGCGTCAACCTCTCGGGCGCCTCGGCCACCTTCACGAACGCCGCCATCTACTGCAACAGCGCCGACACCGACGGTGGCGGTCTGTTCACCGAGTCCTCGGGCACCTCGTCGTTCACGAACACCGTGTTCTACGGGAACACGTCGTCCACGTCGGGCTCGGCGCGCGGCTCCCAGGCCTACATCGGCACGTCGACCACGTTCAACCTGATGAACTCCATCGCCGAGGCCAGCACCACCGTGGCGCTCGTCTACGGTGCCGGCGGCAGCGGGTCCCAGACCTACAACAACGTGTACAACAGCACCGGCGTCAACTACGGCGGCACGATCTCCGCCGGCTCCGGCGCGATCTCCTCCGGGAGCAACTTCACGTCCGGCGCGTGCGAGAACAACCCGTACAACGACACGTTCACGCTGCGCACCACGTCCTCCTCGGTCAACGCGGGCAACCCCTCGGCCGCCTACAACGACCCCGACGGCACCCGCAACAACCAGGGCGCGCGCGGCGGCCCCGGCGGCACCTGGTAGGCGCCTACGGAAACAAGCCGAGCTGCGCCGTCGGCCGCGCCCAGGGCGACACCCAGGCGCCTCGCTCCAACAGCGCCTGCTCGACCTCGACCGTCTCCGCCGCGCCCTTTAGCAGGACGAGGTGGCCGTGGCCCACGTCGCCGAGCGCGTCGGGGTGGGTGACCACGTGCATCGGGCGCGCGACCCCATCCACGAGGCGCCACGTCGGCACCGGCCCGCCGAGGTCCCAGATGGCCGAGCCCTTGGTCTCGGCGCGCTCCGTGAACGCGGTGCGCTCGGTCGATCCGGGGTGCACCACCACCGCGTCGCCGACGGGGAGCACCTGCCGCGGGTGGATGTGGCCGCACAACACGTGGCGGACGCCCGGCGGGAGGTGGGCCGCGCCGACGGTGTCGGGGGCGGCCCCGACGCGGAAGGTGAACCCGGGCACCCGCACCCCGTCGAAGGCCTGGTGCGCGAGCAGCAGATCCACGCCACCGTCACACGCGTCCGCCGCGGCCGCGGCCCACGCTTGCGCGGTCGGGAGGTAGGGCACCAACGCGAGCCGGAGCCCCGCGATCCGCACGGTCGCGGCCACGTCGACGATCTCGACGCCGGGCAGCTCCCCGAGGTGAACCCGCACGCCGCGGCGGTCGTGGTTGCCGGGCATGATGACCGTCGGGACGATGCGGCCCAGCTCGGAGAAGATGTCCACGGCCGCCGCCACGGCACGGGCGGGCGGGCGGGACCGATCGAACAGGTCGCCGGTGTGGACCACGAGGTCGACCTTGCCCTGGTAGGCCGGCGCCAGCGCAGCCTTCAGCGCGGTGATGTGGTCGTCGCCGCGCCGCCATCCCGGGGGCGCGCCGCGGAACCAGCGGTCGACGCCCAGGTGTGTGTCGGTGACGTGGAGGATTCGCATGCGCCCGGAAGTCGTATCCGATGGCGGCGGGCGCGGATCCGTCGTCATCCGCCCCGACTACCGGCGCAGCTCCTGCGCCCGCAGGGCCGCGAGCCGGTCGCCGCCCTCGAGCGTGCTCTTCACCCCGAGGACCCGCACGAGGTCCTCCAACGTCAGCACGCCTTCGAGCCGACCGTCGCTCGCCACCAGCAGCGTGGTCGCGTCGGTCTCGTGCATGCGCCGGAGCGCCTCCGCGCCGTTCGCGTCCGGATCGATGACCGCGCTCGACGAGGGCGCGCGCGCCACGCTCTCCACGGTGCGGCCCGCCCACTCCTCCTGCGGGATCGCGCGAACGTCTGCCACGTCGACGTAGCCGACGAGCTCGTCGCCCTGCGCCACGGGGAAGCGCATGCGGCCCCGCGCAAAGGCGTAGTCCTGCACGAAGCGCTCGAGCGAGAGGGTCGGCGCCACGATGAGCGGGACGCGGTCCATGACGCGGTGGACTGCCACCCCTTCGAGCACGCGCTGGATGTCGAGCTGCTGCATCGAGCTGATCGCGGCGCGCCGCAGGAAGGAGCCGATGAGGATCCACCACAACGCGCCGAGCAGGTTGCCGCCGAGGCCCACGAGGACGCCCGCGGCCATCAGGAACAGGCCGATGGCCTGCCCCACCCAGGACGCCGTGCGCGTGGCCGCGTAGAGGTCACCCCGGATGCGCCAGAGGATCGCGCGCAACACCCGCCCCCCGTCGAGCGGAAAGCCAGGGAGCAGGTTGAAGATCGCCAGGACCAGGTTCATCCAGCCGAGGTACACGAACAGCGCGGCGAGGGCCATCGGCAGGCCCGCGAGGTCAGCGGCGAGCCCGAGCCCCAGCGACGCGAAGGCGAGCACGAAGCTGCACAACGGCCCCGCGATCGCGACACGGAGCTCCACATCGGCGCTCGGCGGCTCGGCGACGGTTTCGGCCACCCCGCCGAAGATCCACAACGTGATGAAGCGGGTCTCGAGCCCGTACCGCCGCGCCACGGCCGCGTGGGCGACCTCGTGGAGGAGGATCGAGCCGAAGAGCCCCATCGCCCCGACGAACCCCATGATCCAATACATGGCGCTGGAGAGGCCGGGCACGATCGCGGGGAACGCCCCGAGGGCGAGGCTCCAGGTGACGAACACGGCGATGATGAGCCAGCCTGCGTCGGCTCGTACGTTGAATCCGAACAGGCGGAACAGCGGGAAACGTCGTCCAAACATCGGACCTCGCTCCCCTCGAACCTAGCGACCGTCCCGCCCTTCGCCATCGGACGTGCACGGCACGGCGGCGCCGTCGAGCGTCCAGATCGCCAGGGTGTCGTCCTCGACCGCGGGCGCGCCGAGAAGCGCGAGCAGCTGCCGCCGCGGGCGTGACCACTCGGACACCCAGGTCACGGCTCCGTCGGGAGTGGTGCGCGGGCGGCGAAACGCGTCGATCCGCGCCAGGACGTAGCGATAGCCATGGGCGGCGAGCGCGGCGCGGGCCTCCGGCGTGGTCGGGGCCATCTCCCGCGTGTACTGGCGGTCGCCGATGGCCTCCAGCTCCCGGAGCAGCGGATCCTCGGTCCGAAGACGGGTGAAGGCGGCCGGCGCGAACGCGGTCTTCTTCAGCAACATCCCGCCGAGGAGCGGCTTGTGGTGGATGGTCTGGAACCAGAGGTTCTTCTGGTCCACCAGCAGCGGCAGGTCGATCACCGCGCCGGGGGGCGCCGCCGCGAGGCAGGCGAGCGTGGCCGGCACGGTGGCGTCCCAGCTCGCCACGGGGAGGAGCGCGTCCTCGCGGAGGAGCCCGAGGACGACGAGGCCAAAACCCGCGCCCGTCGGGATCCGAACGGCGCGCGGCACGGCCGCGAGGAGCACCGGGAGCAGCCCCGCCACGAGCAGATGGAGCAGGAACACCGCGCGACCGGGCCACCACCAGCGCCGCAGCACGTCGACCTCCGCGACGAGCGCGATCCACGGGCGGTTGGGGACGAGAACGTCGCCGAGCACGATCGCGGGCCCGCTCGCGACGAGCACGGCCAGCAGCCCCGCGCCCACGACCCACCCCCAGCGGCGCACGCCCCCACCCGCGAGCAGCACCCCGGCGCCGAGGACGCCGATGAGCAGGTGGACGCCGAACAGCGCCGGCAGCCCGGGGTTGAAGCGCAACCCCTCGTTCCCCTCGTCGAGCAGCGAGCCGGCCGCGCCGAGCAGCGGCGCCACGACGTAGAGCCCCTGGGTGTCACCCTCGACGGTGCGCAGCGCGAGCGGTGCGAGAGGGCCGTGTCCGTCGAGGGCGAGCAGGCCCGGCACGTCCCCCACGCCGAGCGCGGCGATCATCGGGGCGGCGAAGGGCAGCGTGACGAGGAGGGCGACCGCCGCCGCCATCCCGTGGAGGCCGAGGGTCCGCCGCCGATCGGGGCCCGCGCCGAGCGCCCACCCGCCCTCGAGGAGCGCGACCACGGCGAGGAGGAGGCCGTAGTACCAGTACGCGAGCGCGGTCGCGCCGAGCGCCAGGCCGGTCAGCGCCGCGTGGGGGGCCCGCCGCATCGTGATCAAGCCGGAGAGAGCGAGCCCCGCGGGCGCGAGCCACGCCTGGGTGACGCGGCCGAGATCGATCTCGGCGAGCACGTAGGGGTTCACGACGAGCGCGAGCCCCGCCATCCATCCCCACCCCCGTGGCGCGCCGAGCGCGGACGCGAGCCGCGTGCCCGCCCACGCGTTCGTGAGGAGCACGACGATCACCCACGCGTCGAAGCCCGCGACCGGCCCGAGGAGCAGGCGCAGCGGGGTCGCGAGCCAGGCGTCCACGAGATTGCCGCCGGTGTGCGCGTACAGGTCCTTGCCCCACGGGTGGAACAACAGATCCGTGGCGGCCGCGGGCTGCCGGCCCGCCACCACCTCGCCCGCGAACCAGAAGAACCACTGCGTGCCGAACCCGTCGACGCTCGGCGAGCCGACCACGCGGGTCGTGGGGTGCAGGAGCACGGGCCCCAGCACGACCACGACCGCCAGCCCGATCATCAGCGCCCCGACCCACCCCGAACGGCGGGCGGGCACCTCGTTCACAGCGCCCCCAGCGACACGTGCAGCCGCACGAGGCTCTCCTCGCGGGCCTCGATGCGCGCGGGGTTGAAACCGACATCGACCTGGATCGGCCCGATGACCGTGGCGCGTCGGAGCCCCACACCCACCGACCAGCGCAGCGCCGGGTTTCCCTCCGCCGCGGAGAGCGCCATCGAGTCGGTGACGCCGGGGTTCAGGAACCACACGTTCCCCACGTCCGTGAAGAAGGCGAGCTGCGTGCCCTCCCACTTCTCCAGCCCGAGCCGCTCGAACGGGATGCGGAACTCGAGGCTCCCCAGCGCCATCGCGTCGCCGCCGGTCGGCACCCAGCGCGAGGGGGCGTCCCGCCCGCCGTAGGCCACGATGGGGGCGAGGCCGTCGTTGAAGGCGATGCGCTCCTGGGCCACCTCGTTCGCCGGGCCCACCTCGTCGAGAGCGAAGCCGCGCAGGCTGGCGCCGCCGCCGAGGCGGAAGCGGTCCTCCAGCGGGAGGGTCGCCCGCTCGACCGCGGCGGGATCCCCCGGCACCCACGCGGCGCCCGCCCGCAGGCGCCCCTGGAGCCCGAAGCCCCCGATCGGCGCCCACCACGCCCAGCTCCCCTCGGCGCGGAGGTAGGTCAGGTCGGAGAGCACCTCGTCGGTCACGTTGACGAGCAGGTTGCCGATGCCGCCGCGCGTCGGGTTGAACGGATCGTCGCGCCGGTCGTAGACGAACGACAGATCCAGGCCCGACTGGGCGCGCACCGCGCTCGGGAGGGTGAGCGCGGGATCGTCGATGTCGGCCACGCCGAGCTCGTCGAGCCAGGGGTCCCCCGGGACGATGGCGCCCGGATCGACATCGAGCAGCCGCCGGAACTGGACCCGGTAGGCGAGCTCCGCGGTGCCGTGCGCGCCGAGGTGGAGCAGCACCCCGATCCCGCCGCCCGAGCGCTCCAGCCGGTAGCTCGGCTCCTGCTGCTGCTCGTTGAAGGTCACGTCGAGGGCCACCCGCTCGCCGCGCGCGGGGATGTTGGGGGCCTCGTAGCGCGCCGCCGCCTTCCACTCCGGGGCGAGCACGTCGAGGCTCCAGCCGTCCCCCACCCAGCCCACGCCGGCCTGGGCGAGCAGCGTCACGCGGTGGCCGAGCCCGAACAGGTTGCGATGCCCGCCCCGCACGAACAGCTTCACGCCGAGATCGGTCGCGACGCCGCCGCCCACCTCCGCGTGCAGGTTGGGGCGCTCCTCCACCTCGACGATGAGGTCCTTTACACGGTCCTCGTCTCCCACCAGCTCCGCGGAGACGCGCGCGAACAGGTCGAGCTCGTAGAGCCGCCGCCGGATGGCCGCCACGCGGGACGGCGCGAGCGGATCACCTGCCCGCAGGTCGATCTCGCGCTCGATCACCGACCGCCGCGTGCGCCGGTGCCCGCGCAGGATGACCGAGCGCAGGTACACCACCGGCCCCGTCGTCACCAGGATGTGCGCGTCCGCGCGGCTCCCGTCCGCCGAGACGACGATGGAGGCGCGGGCGTCGGCCCCGAGGAAGCCCTGCTCGTTGAGGGCCTCGACGAGGCGCCGGCTGCGCGCCTCCACCTCCGCCGGGTTCAACGGCAGGCCCACGAGATCCCCGAACAGCCCGTCGACGCCGGCCCGCGCGGCCTCCACGCCGTCTCCCCCGACGGTGTACTCGCCGAGGACCGCGCGCGGGCCGGCGTCCACGCGCACCTCGATGTCCACGGGCACGACCGCCACGCCGTGCTCCTCGGGCCCCTTCCGCTCCTCGAAGGAGAGCCGCTCCAGATCGGCCGACAAGTAGCCCTGCGACCGGTAGAACTCCTGGAGCACCTCGAGCGCGTCGTCCACCGCCTCGGGCGTGATGCGGCCCTTCCCGATGTGGTCGGGGCTGGCCTCCTTCAACGCGCCGGTGAGGTAGCGCTTGTCGTACCGCGGATCTCCGACGAAGCGCGCCGTGCCGAGGCGATGCCGCGGCCCGGGGCTGCCGGTGATCCGCAGGGTCACGACGTCTTCGGCCTCCTCGACCACCACGGTCACCTGCGCCTCGAGGTGGCTCGCCTCCTGGAGCGCTTCCGTGAGCGTACGCGACGCCTCCTCGCCGTACCGGCGGGAGAGCCGCGCGCCGTCCTCCAGCCCCAACGCGTCGACGATGCGCGGCTTCGCCGGGAGCCCCCGGCGGAGGGGCCGAGGGCCGTCCCGCACGATCGCCCAGGGCCGCCGGGGATCCACCAGCACGACGAGCCGGATCCCCTCGGCGACCGGGTCGAGCTGCACGACCACGCGGCCCTCGTAGTACCCCTTCTTGCGCACGGCCTTGGTGAGGGCCTCCCGCGCGCGTCGCAACGCGTCTTCGGTCCACGGGCGCCCGACGCCCAGGCCCGCCTGCCCCAGGATCCAGCGCACGCGGAGCGAGCTCAAGGCGTCGCCGTCGCGGATGCGCACCTCCGTCACCCGGTTCGGCGCGCCCTCCGCCACCGTCAGCGCGAGGGTCACGCCGCCGTCCTCGTCCGTGGTCGTGGAGGCGTCGGCGGTGGCGGTGGGGTACCCGATGGCCGCGTACGCCTCGCGGATGGCCGTGCCGATGCGCGCCTGGTCCTCGGGGAAGAAGGGGTCTCCCGGCTCGCGCCCGATGACGCCGAGCAGCTCCCGGCGGGACATGGCCCGCGCGCCGCGGAGCACCACCCGCTCGAGGCGCGGGGGCGGGTACACGCGGTACTCGACCCTCACCGCGGGCACGGGCTGCCCGTCCGCGTCGAAGGCGACCCAGTCCTCGACGTCGACCTCAACCCGCGCGAAATCGAGCACGCGGTGCAGCACGGCGATGTCCTGGCGCACGGCCTGGGGGTCGTACCGGGTGTCCTGCTGCACGCGGAGCAGCGGCTCCAGGCTCTCCGCGGGGAGGCCGCCGCCGGGCGCGACCAGGGTGCGGAGCGCCACGACCCGCCCGGTGTAGCGCACCGCCGCCGGCAGATCGGAGTCCGTCGCGACGGGGCCGTCGGCGAGCGGCACGAGCGGCATCGGGGCGACCGCGCCGGGAACGTCGTCCGGAGCGGCCTCCTGAGCGGCCTCCGGGGCGGCGAGCTCCAGCGGGTCGGGCGTGCCCGCCGGTTCCTGCGCCCACGCGGCCGAGTGCGTCACGCCGGCGCACATCAGGGTGGCGGCGACGCCTCGGATCGCGCGACTTGCTTGAGACGGGGCTCGCATCGGGGCCTCGCCATAACGCGCGCGCCTCCTTGCTCGGCGGCGTTCCGCGGGCTCCTAATCGAGCTCCCACTTCAACTTGAACTCCGCGCCGTAGGCGGCCCCGATCGGCAGCGATCGCCCCTCCTGCCGCGTGGCCACGTACGCGGTGGCGTAGAGCCTCTCCGCGATGCGACGCTCGACGGAGGCGTACCAGTCGCTCCCGAAGTTCACGCCCAGGGCTTTTTCGACCGTGATGTCGAACTCGCCCACCTGCTTCTCGGCGACCAGCCGCAGGTCGCTCGTCACCGCGCTCGATCCGCGCTCCGACACGCCGCTCACGAGGTTCCAGCGGTCGATGATGAACAGGTTGGTGCGCGAGATGGCGGTCTGCGCGAGGAGCAGATCCCCCGTCTCCGCGACCAGCGCGGTGCCGAGCCCGCCGTACCGCTCGAGCTCCTCGCGGGTGACGCCGAACAGGAGGAGGGCGTTCACGTCCGCCTGCGCCAGGTAGGGGTCGGACGCGGTGTTGGTGCGCCAGTCGGAGAACGGCCCGGTGACGCCGTAGGTCACGTGGTAGTCCTGATCGTGGCTGCGCACGTCGGTCTCGAGGAGGATGTCCAGGTCGGGATCGAAGGTGTACGGATCGACGTAGCGGAGCTCGCCGCGCGTCACCTCGAACTCGCGCTCGTGCAGGTACACCTCGCCGCCGGCCTCCACGAGCACCTCGCCCACCATGCCCGGCCGCGACGTGTCCCCGATGATGCGAAGGTTGGCGCTCGCGTCGGCGTCCGCCACGTTGTTGCGCAGCCGCACGGTGTCGTCGGCCCGCACCTCCAGATCCAGGCTGAAGTACCGCGCGCCCTCGACCGGGGCGCTCCCGGTGAGCCGCTCCTCGCGCAGCGAGAGCACCATCGCCTCCCAGTCGATGCGCTCGCGGAACTCCATCTCGTCGATGTCGATGGTGCCCGAGAGCAACAGGTCGTCGACCGGGCCGTCGAACCGGAGCGTCGCGTCGCCGACGATGGGCGGAAGGTAGTCGAGGTAGGCCACGCGGGCGTCTTCGAGCTCGCCCTCGATCTGGTAGCGGCGGGGGATCCACCCGTCCGCCTCGATCACGCTCTCGCCGCTCTGGAACGTGCCGCCGCCGACCTCGGCGGTCACGTCGCGAATGACGTAGCGCTCGGAGGTGGCCTCGATCGTGGCGGTGACGTTCTCGAAGTCGGCGGGGAAGTACCCGGAACGCAGCGTCGCGTCCTCGAGTGTGGCGGCGATCTCGACACGGGGCCGGCCGTCGCGGTCGCGCTCGATCTCCACCGCCACCTCGGCGATGCCCTGGGCGAGCTCCAGCTCCGGCACGAACGCGCGTGCGAGGTCGAGGTTCACCTCGCCGCCGCCACGAAACGCGAGCTGCCCGCGGCCGGTGGTGTAGCCCTGGAATTCGAGCTGGGTGCCCGCGTTGCCCTCGAGGCGGAGCAGCGGCACCTGCATGCTGGTGCCGTGTACGGCGAACACCCACGGCTCCGGCGCCGAGAGGACGTGCCCGTCCCACCGCGCCTCCACGCTGTCGAAGCGCCCCTCGATGTCCACGGGGGTCGGGCTGTCGCCGAAGCGGCCGGCGAGCGAGAGATCCCCGGACAGGCGCGCGTCCACCGGGCTCCCGTCCTGCGCGCGCGGGTAGAACAGGTGCGCGGGGAAGCGAGTGAAGGTGGCCTCGGCCTCGTAGGGCTGATCGCCCCACATCCCCAACGTCCCGCGCGTGCGCAGCGCGTCTCCGAGGATGCCGCCGTCCCAGGCGAGCACGCCCGCCTCCGAGGAGAACGCGACCGACGTGTCCTCCAGCTCGCTCCCGTCGTAGAACGTGCGGGTCGCGGTGAGGCGCCCGCGTGGCGCGGGATCCTGGAGCGTGCCGCCGATCTGCGCGTCCAGCTGGATGCTCCCGGTGAGCGGCAGCCCCAGCGGCACGACGTGATCGAGCCGCTCCAGCGCCATCCCGTCGGAGAGCACGTCCAGGTTCATGACGAAGCCCCGCGCCACCGACCCGCGCGCCAGCACCGACTCCTCCCCCCGCGCGAGCACCAGCTCGTCGAGGGTGAACTCCCCGTCGTCCATCCAGGCGGTGGCGTGCCCGCTGGGGAAGGTCTCGCCGTACAGATCGACATCCCGCAGCTCCACGGAGATGTCGCCGTCGAGGTGGTAGGGCTCGCCCGAGAGCACGGCGGTGCCGGACACGATGCCGTCCATCGGCCCGACATCCACGAAGATGCCGGCGAGATCACGGATGTGGCCCGCGCCCACGTACACCTGCGTGTCGATGAACATCGGGTCGGTGAACGCGATCTCGAAGTCGCCCTGGTAGTCGGTCTCCCCGAGCCGGGCGCGGATGTCGGTGAAGTGCAGCCGGCGCAGATCGCTGCTGTCCAGCGCGGCGGTGAGGTGGTCCGCCAGGGGCATGTCGAGCACGACGGCGTCGGTGACCGTGAGTGTCGCCTCGGCCGACATCGGCTGGTCGTAGCGGCCGCCCAACCATCCGGACAGCGACGCACGGCCGCCGAGCCCGGCGTCCCCGAGCGGCTGGAGCTGGGACAGGTCGAGCGTGGAGAAGGCCACGTCCACCCCGAGCGGCCCGTGGGCAGCGAACCCCAGGTCGGCCCGGGCGGTGCCGCGGCTCGGTCCCGCCGCCACACGCCCGTCGAGCACCATGTGCTCCGCGTCGACCATCAGATCGCCGACCACCGTCCCAGCCGGCACGGCGAGCAAGGTGTCGGAGGGCCCGTCCACCGGGCCGTCGTTCACGTGGAACCCCCCGATGTTCACCTCGAACGGGCCGTCGAGCCGGAAGGGCTTGATCGTGCCGGTCACGTGGGTTTCGAGGTCGCCGACGAAGTCCGCCCACGGGGTCGGGGCCACGCCCGCGGACTGGAGGATGCGCGCGAGCCGGATCCCCTCCGCGACCACGCCGCCCTGGACGGCGCCGGTCGCCGGCTCTACGCGCGCGTCCACGAGGAGCGTTCCCTCGCCCCAGCCCATCTCGAGCGGTCCGACCTCGATCGCGACGGGTTTCATCGACGCGGGGTCCCCCGGGACCAGCGCCCAGGGGCCATGGGCGTCGCCGATGCGCGTGGCGTGCAGGCCCTTCGTCCCCGGCCGCCAGATGACCAGGCCCTGCACCGCGACCGTCCCATCGGCCTGGGGGGCGTCCGTCGTGCCACCCAAGGCGGCGTCGACGTCGACCAACCCCTCGACGTACCCCTTGCCCTCGCCCCCCCCGCCGGTCAGCCGGCCGAGATCGAGGTGCACGGAGAGGTCACCGCCGACGGGCCCGTTCCGCAGCATGGCCACAGCACCGTCCAACGAGAGCGCCTCGAAACGGACGTCGATCTCGGGCGCGATGAGCCGGTCGGGCCCGAACTGGAGCCCGGGAAAGGAGATGTCGGCCGCGTGCTGCGTGATCGTGCCGGCCACGATGTCGACCGTGGCGAGGCGCAGGTCGGTCGTGCCGGAGAGCTCGCCGGGACGCGCGTCGATGCCGCCGATCTCGACACTGCCAGCCGCGGACGCCAGCGTGAAGCGCCCGTCCACCACGACCAGCTCCTGCCACGGGAAACGGGTCGCGCGGGGCTTGCCGGTACCGCCGCCGCCGAGCCCCCGGGGCAGCCCGCGCAACTCGCGGAGGCCGTCGGCGTCGACGTGCAGGGACACCTGGGGCGCCTCGATCGTGAGCGTGCGCAGGACCGGGCGCAGCCCGTCCATCCCCGGCTCGACGCGCACCGTGCGCACGGCGGCGATGGTCTCGCCCGTTGGCGTGTGCGTGACGACGACCCCCTGCAGCTCCACCTGGAGCGGCACGTAGTCGACCTCGATGCGCCCGATGGTGACGCGCTCCCCGATCGCGGCCTCGACCGCGCCCTCCGCCGCGCGCGCCGCGAGCCGGGCCACGAGCTCCGACTGCACCACCACGAGCGTGACGCCGATGACGCCGAGCGGCACCAGCAAAAGCCGCCAGCGCCGGCCCGGACGGCGTCCACCCCCCGCGGGCGGGCGCCCCGTTGGTTCCGCCCTCCCTTCGGTGCCCATCACGCCTCCCTGCTATGGGCGCCGCCCTCCGACGTCCACCCGACGTCCGCCCGGCGACGTCCACCCGGCAATCTCGTGCGCGTTGCCTTGCCGAGTACAGACACCGGGTATACATGCAACCGCGATTGCGGGTGTAGCTCAGTTGGTAGAGTACGAGCTTCCCAAGCTCGGTGTCGTGGGTCCGAATCCCATCACCCGCTCCATCTACCCAGCGTCGGCGGCCGGTCGGAAAGACAGGTCCTGACTCACGAGAGGGCCGTTAGCGTGGAGACACGCTGGCGGCCCTTTTCTCGATCATCTTCTCGATTTCTATCGTGGAGCCTCCGCATGCTCCGGTTCCGAGCCGGCCCCGAGAAGAAGGACGATGACGGCAATGTCCGCATCGCTCCCGACCTCGACGTCAAGACGCGCGTTGAGAAGCCGCGAATGTACAAGGTCTTGTTCCACAATGACGACTACACCACGATGGAATTCGTCGTGGAGGTCCTCAGCGTGGTGTTCCGGCGAACGCGCGTCGAGGCGACCCGCATCATGCTTTCCATTCATCGGAGTGGAAAGGGCGTGGCGGGTGTCTATACGCGTGAGATTGCGGAAACAAAAGCCCAGCTTGCGATGGACCGTGCACGCGACCGTGGGTATCCGCTCCTCGTGACGACCGAACCGGAGTGAAGGATACATGACGCTTTCCCGCGAACTCACCATCGCCCTCTCCCTCGCCATGGAGGTGGCGCGTGAGAAGCGGCACGAACTCTTGACCCTCGAGCACGTGCTGTACGCGTTGTTGACCGACCCCACCACTGCCGAGTGCCTCGAGGCCTGCGGCGCTGACCTGAAGAAGCTGGAGGTCGAGCTCGACGCCTTCTTCGAGAAGATGGAGAAGCTCCCCGAAGACGAGGCCGAGGACTACGAGCCCACGCAGACCGCGGCGTTCACCCGCGTGCTCCAGCGCGCGGTGCATCACGTCCAGTCCTCCGGCAAGACCGAGGTGACCGGCGGCAACCTGCTCGTCGCGATGTACTCGGAGAACGACAGCCACGCGGTGCACATGCTGGAGAAGCAGAGCGTCACCAAGCTCGACGTGACCGCCTACATCGCGCACGGTGTCCGCAAAACCGCGCCGAAGAAGATGTCCGCGTCCACCGGCTCCACGGAGACCGAGGCCTCGTCCGCGAGCTCCGGGAACGACCCGCTCTCCAACTTCTGCGTCGACCTGGTCGCTCGCGCCGCCGCCGGCAAGATCGATCCGCTCGTCGGCCGGGACGCCGAGCTCGAGCGCACCCTGCAGATCCTCGCGCGCCGCCGCAAGAACAACCCCCTGTTCCTGGGGGATCCCGGCGTCGGCAAGACCGCGATCGTCGAGGGCCTCGCTCGCCGCATCCACGAGGGGAACGTGCCGGACCTGCTCAAGGGCAGCCGGCTCTACGCGCTCGACATGGGCGCCCTCATCGCCGGGACCCGGTACCGCGGCGACTTCGAGGAGCGCCTCAAGGCCGTCCTCAAGGCGCTCGACGAGAAGCCGAAGTCGATCCTGTTCATCGACGAGATCCACACCATCATCGGGGCCGGCGCCACGCAGGGCGGCTCGATGGACGCGTCGAACCTGCTGAAGCCCGCGCTCGCCAGCGGAGAGCTCCGCTGCATCGGCTCGACCACCCACTCGGAGTACCGCGCGGCCTTCGGCCGGGATCGGGCGCTCGCGCGCCGCTTCCAGACGATCGACGTGGCGGAGCCCTCGGTGGACGAGTGCATCCTCATCCTGCACGGTCTGCGCAAGCAGTTCGAGACCCACCACGGCATCACCTACTCGGATGACGCGATCGACGCGGCGGCGCGCCTCGCCGCGCGGCACATCAACGATCGCCACCTCCCGGACAAGGCGGTCGACGTGATCGACGAGGCCGGCGCCGCCGCCCGCCTGCACAAGCCCGGCTCGATCGTCGGCGTGCCCGAGGTCGAGGCCGTCGTCGCCCGCATGGCGCGGGTCCCGCCCAAGACGGTGAGCAACGAGGAGCAGATCAACCTCTCCCGCCTCCCCGAGATGTTGCGCGCGCGGATCTACGGCCAGGATGAGGCAATCGCCGCCGTCACCCAAACCATCAAGCTCAACCGCGCGGGCCTCGGCTCTCCCAACAAGCCGGTCGGCTCGTTCCTGTTCTCCGGGCCCACGGGCGTCGGCAAGACCGAGCTCGCCAAGCAGCTCGCCGAGGTGCTCGGCGTGGCGTTCCTGCGGTTCGACATGTCCGAGTACATGGAGAAGCACACGGTCAGCCGGCTCATCGGCGCGCCCCCGGGGTACGTCGGCTTCGAGCAGGAGGGCCTGCTCACCGGCGCGGTCAACCGCACGCCCTACGCGGTGCTCGTGCTCGACGAGATCGAGAAGGCGCACCCCGACATCTACAACATCCTGTTGCAGGTGATGGACCACGCCACCCTGACCGACAACAACGGCAAGAAGGCCGACTTCCGCAACGTCATCCTCGTGCTCACGACCAACGCGGGCGTGCGCGAGGGGCAGCGTCCGAGCCCCGGGTTCGGCCGCGCGGACCAGGGCCGCCGCGTGGACGACGCGGTCAACCGCACGTTCCCGCCCGAGTTCCGCAACCGGCTCGACGGGCTGATCGCGTTCGGCCCGCTCTCCCAGGACATCGTGCTCAAGGTCGTCGACAAGTTCGTGCTGGAGCTCTCCGCCCAGCTCGGCGCGCGCGACGTGACCTTGCAGATCACCCCCACGCTCCGCGCGTGGCTCGGGGAGAAGGGCTACAAGCCCGAGTTCGGCGCCCGTGAGATGGGTCGCGTCATCCAGGACGAGCTGAAGAAGCCGCTGGCGGACGAGCTCCTCTTCGGGAAGCTGATGAAGGGCGGCAGCGTGCTGGCCGACCTCGACGGGGACAAGGTCACGTTCACGATCATCGCCGGCCCCGCGTCGGCGCTGCCCGTGCCGCCGGACCTGTTGCCGGACGGCGAGGGTGCGAACGGCCCGGATGATGGCCAGGGCGCGGCAGGCGGGAAGCGCCAGACCGAACCCGCCGCCTGACGCCGCGGCTCCTGTCGCGCGTCTGACCTTCAGATGACCCGGGGCGCTCCTCGCGAGCGCCCCGGCTGTCGTTTTGGGGCCGTTCCCGCCGCCCCAGGAGCGCACCGCCGGGCCCTTCCCCCTCGCCTGACGCCCCCGTTCACAGCGTGGTGTTGACGCCCGCGCCTCCTCGCCCGTAGCATGGCGGCCACCCCGCCACCGGGCGGACCCTCCCCGAGGCAGCTCGTTATGGACAAGCCGCAGCCCTTCGTCGTCCCCGCTGGCGTGAACTTCCAGATCACCGACGCGGGCGTCGTCATCGAGAACGAGGGCGACATCGTCCTCCACACCAACTTCGGCCGCTCGCTCCTCCGCATCGTGAGCACGGCCGGCTCCATCTCCATCCACGCGCCGGTCACCGGCGGCCTGATCCACGCCGCGGGCGACGTTTCCGTGCACGGGGACACCCAGGCGAACGAAGTCAAGGCCGGCGGCTCGGTCAACGTGGCCGGGAGCACCCAGGTCGAGGCGCTCTCGGCGGGCGGCGACATCGTCATCAACGGCAGCGCGCAGGGCGCCAGCCTCCTCGCCGGGGGCGACATCGGTGTCACCGGCGGGGCCACCGTCGGCAGCGTTCGCGCGGGCGGCCGGGTCGAGATCGGGGGCGCCGTCAAGGCGGACACCCTGCACGCCGACGTGCTGCGCTTCGCGGGTGGCACCCTCACCGCGCGCGGCATCCAGGGCCGCTCCGCGGTGCACATCGGCGCCGCCAAGCTCCAGGTCGACGCGATCCTCGCCCCCGAGGTGCACCTCGACCCGCAGACCTCCGGCCGCTCGACCGTGATCGAGAGCCAGAACGATCTCGGCCCCAACGCCATCAAGGGCGGGTTCCGCCTCGCGGACTACGCCGAGATGTTCGGTGATCCCGCGCCCTTCCTCGCGGAGCGCGGGTTGTCCCCGCTCGGCACCGCGCCGCCCGCCGCCCCGGTCCACGTGGAGTCGCCCGTCCGGTCCCCGGGCTCGGCGAGCGTCCCCGCCACCCCCGTGGCGTCCCCCGTCGCCCCCTCGGCGGCCGCCCCGATCCCGCTCGAAGCCGCCGCGACCGTCGTCGACCTCGAGCCCACCGCCTCCTCGGTGGAGGAGATCCCCATCGAGATCGAGGCCGCCGACACGATCGACGACACGGTCGAGACCCACGAGGCCGAGGAGGACCCCGCCACCTCGCAGGGCGCCCCCTCGCCGATCGAGCTCCAGGTCGAGGCCGCCGCCCCGGGCATCCCCCCCGAGCACCCGCTCCACAAGCAGCTCATCGAGGCCGTCACGCGCATCAGCGAGAGCTACGCGGACGCCGAGCTGCCCCCCGCGGTCAACCACCTCATGTCCCTCATCGAGACCCGCTCCTACGACCAGGTGCGCGCCGAGATCACGGCCATCTGGTCGGATCTGCTCAAGTACCACCAGAAGAAGGGCCTGCGCATCCAGCACCAGGTCACCACGACCTTCAACACGATCAACTCGCTCGTGAAGAAGATGTGATCGGGGTGCGGTCCGCCTCTCCGGCGTTCCGCGCCACCGTTCGCCTCGCGTGCCTCCTGGGCCTGCTCGCGCTCTCCCCGCCGGGAACGCGGGCCGAGCCCGCCCCCGTTCCGGCCGCGCCGCTCGCCCCCGCCACGATCGCGGCGCTCGCGCGGCTCGACGATCCCGACCCCCGCGCGCGCATCCTCGCCGCCCGCACCCTCGCCCACGACGCCGCCGCGCTCGACCCGCTCGCCGCTCGCCTCGGCAAGGAGTCCGACCCCGCGCTCCGCCGCGCGCTGATGGACGCCCTCGGGCGGCTGCCCCTCTCGGAGGAGGCGCTGATCCACGCGGTGAAGAAGAGCCCCGAGCCCGCCGCGCGCGCCTTCGCCGCCCACTCGCTCGGCCGCGCCGGCACCGACGCCGCCGTGGCCGCGCTCCTCGTCGCCACGGCCGACCCCGACACCCTCGTGCGCAAGGAGGCGTACACGGCCCTCGGCCGCACCGGCGACCGTGTCGCGCTCGACACCCTGCTCAAGGCCGCCGTGCGGGATCCCGCCGCCGGATGCCGCGAGGCCGCCGTGGCCGCCGCCGAGCTGCTCGCCGCCGCCCCCACGGTGCCCCCCGACGTGACGATCGACCTCGCTCGCCTCCGCGGTGGCTCCCCCGACGAGCGCACCACCGCCGCGCGGCGCCTCGGGGAGTCGGGCGATCGTCGTGCGCTGGAGCCCCTCGTCGAGGCCGCGCGCGCCACCGAGCCCGCCCTCGCCCAGGCCGCCCTCGCCGCCCTCGGCCGCCTCGGTGATGCCCGCGCAGTCTCCCCGCTCGTCGCCCAACTCGGCACCACCACGGGCCGCACCCGCTACGCCGTCCTCGGCGCGCTCGCCGCCCTGCGCGACGAGTCCTCGGTCGACCCCGTGGCGGTCCTCCTGTCGGATCCGGACCCGTCCGCGCGACAGCTCGCCGTCCGGGCGCTCGGCTGGATCGCCCCGGACGATCTCTTCACACGCTTGTCACCAGCGCTGATCGACCCCCTCGAGGAGGTGCGGGCGGAGGTGCTCGCCGTCGTCTCGCAGAGCCGCGCGCCGACCCGCGTGGCAGCGCTCCTCAAAGCCCTCGGCGACCCCTCCCCCTTCCTGCGTGCCGAAGCCGTGCGGCTCTGCGCGGAAGCGGGGATCACGGACCGCATCCCGTCGCTGCTCGCCGATCCCGATCCGCTCGTACGCCTCGCCGCCGCCGACGCCCTCGACCTGCTGCGTCCGCCGGGGGCCGCGGTGGCCGTTCGTGCCGCGGCGACACGGGCGCGGGCCCCCGATGAGCGCGCCCACCTGGACGCGATCGCCACGCGGCTCGAATCATCCGAGTTGCCGACGGGGGCAGGTGGCCGGTAAGATGTCGGCCCGCCCCAGGTCGCCCATGCCCTTGTTGGCTCTGTCGCTGCTCGCCGGCTGCAACAGTTACGAGATGTTCCGCGTCACCGGCTTCGAACAAGCCAGCTTCAGCAACGACGCGGACATCCTGTTCGTCATCGACAACTCGGACTCGATGCAGCCGTACGCCGAGGCGCTCGCCTCGAACTTCGACCGCTTCATCGGGAAGCTCACGAACACCGAGACCGGGTCGGCGGTCCCCACCGAGACCCTCGGTGACGCCGTCTCCAACTACCTCCGGGAGACCACCGGGGACTCGTTGTTCATCGACTACCAGCTCGCGATCACGACGAGCTCGGTCTACTACGATGACGGCCCCACCCTGGAGATCGACCCCGGCGAGGCCGGCACGCTCGCGTTCGACGCCGCGTCCGCCGTCCCCGGGATCATCGGCCGCGACGTGGCGGACGCGGGGGCCGCCTTCCAGGCGAACCTGCTCTGCGAGTCCACGTGTTGGGACCAGAACATGCCGTCCGACCCCACCTACGTGTGCGGGGATGCCCTCGAGGGCGCGGTCTCCGAGGAATACCTCGACTGCACGTGCGGCGTCGGCGGGTGGCAGGGCAACTGCGGCACCGGCCAGGAGCAGCCCATCGAGGCCGCCTACATGGCCCTCTGCCGCGCGGTCGAGAACCCGCCTGAGGACTGCTACAACTTCGTCGACACCGCCGCCCAGGCCTTCGTCCCGGGTGACGAGCTCTCGAACGAGGGCCTGCTGCGCGAGGGCGCCAACACCCTGGTGGTCATCGTCACGGACGAGGGCGACAGCTCGCTCCGCACCGAGTCCGGCGCCGCGGCCGTCCCCGGCGACGTCGACACCGTGGTCGACGGCTACATCAAGCTGTTCGAGCAGTTCCCGAACCTCGTGCGCTTCGCCGTCATCGGCCCCGCGTGGGACGGCTCGGACGGCTCCTGCCTCCTCGGCGCGCAGGAGTGGGGTGTGGACCGCTACTACGGCATGGTCGAAGAGACCGACGGCCTCTACATCCCGCTGACCAACCTCGAAGACGGGTGCAGCGAGACCGACTTCGGCACCAGCCTCGACCAGCTCGGCAGCCTCCTGTCGAACCTGCTCACGCTCTTCCCGCTCCAGTCGATCCCCGACGTGGCCTCGATCGAGGTGTACGTCAACGACGAGATCGTCGAGCGCTCCGAAGAGGTCGCGGGCTCGACCGAGGCCGGCCGCACCGAGTACGAGACCGGCTGGAGCTACGACGCCTCCGAGAACGCCGTGGCGTTCCACGGCGAGGCCGTGCCCGAGTACAACGAGGACGTTCGCATCTACTACCGCACCCTCGGCGGCACGCCCCGCGAGCTCCCCTTCTAGGCCCGCGTGCCGTTCAGAAGCGGCGCTTTCCCCCTCCAGGCTCTGGCCCCTTCCCCGGATCATCGATGCTGACGCTGCTGCTGGCCGCCCTCGCCTCCGCGAACCTCGCCCTGGCCGAGGAGACCCCCGCCACGGGCCCGGTCGACGTGGGTGTGCTCAAGAACTCCGACATCCGCGTCGTCCAGAAGGTGCTCTACACCAAGGAAGACCGCCTGGAGCTCGGCGTGTCCCTCGGCGTGATGCCGTTCGACGGCTTCACGGTCGCCCCCGCGGTGCTCGCCTCGGGCACGATGCACCTCTCCGAGCAGGTCGGCGTCGAGCTGCAGGTGGGCGGCGGGTACGGCCTGAAGAACGGCAACTACGTGGAGCTCGAGAAGGCGACCGTCGCGTTCGAGGCGTACCGCTACCTCGCGAGCGTCGAGGCCGACCTCCAGTGGACCCCCATCTACGCCAAGATGAACCTGGGGAACGGCACGATCCTCCACCACGACGTGTACTTGCTCGCCGGCGTCGGCGCCACGCTCGAGCAGTCGGTGTTCCCGTCCGCCGAGATCACGGTGGCGCCCACGCTGCCCGTCGGCATCGGCACCCGCATCTTCCTCAACCCGAACACCGCCCTGAAGTTCGAGCTCCGCGACAACCTGATGGCCGAGTACCGCGCCCAGTCGCAGACCTGGGCCTTCAAGCAGAACGTCGCCGTGTCCGCCGGCCTCTCCTTCTTCGGGAAGGCGAAGAACTGATGCGCCGCGTCCTCTTGCTCGCGCTGCTCGTCTCGGGTCCCCTCGCGGGCCCCGCGATGGCGAAGCCGAAGGCTGACCCGGCGCCTACCGCCGCGGCGGCCGCTCCGGCGGCGCCCGTCGCCAAGCCCATCGATCCGGCCAAGCTCGCGAAGGCCCGCGCCGAGGCCTTCACCGAGTACGACACCCAGCTCGCCTCCGGGCAGAAGGCCCGCGCGGCGGACGCGCTGGTCGCTCTCGTCGAGAACCCGGCCCAGGCCGCGTTCCACGCCGAGGCCTACGGCAAGCTCGGGGACCTGTTCCTCGGGCTCGACCTCCCCTACGCCGCCGTCACCGCGTGGACCCGCGCGTTCAGCGCCGCGGACGATACGAACGTCGCCGAGATCGGCCTGTTCGTGCCCAAGGCGATCGCGACCGCCAAGAAGGTCGGCGACAGCGCGATCCTGGAGGAGCCGTTCTCCAAGAACCTGGGGCTCGCCCGCACGGAGGACGTGCGTGGGGAGATGGCGTTCCTCGCCGCGCGCGAAGCGTTCCACGACGACAGCTTCGGCCTCGGCCTCGGCATGTTGAAGATGGTCAAGGAAGGCGACCCGATCTACCCCGACGCCAAGGCGCTCGAGGGCGTGATCATGAACCAGCAGGGGCGCCCGGAAGACGCGTTGAAGCCCTTCGAGGCCGCGCAGAACGCGGGCCGCGACAAGGACATCCGCTTCAAGGACTCCGTCACGCTCAACATGGCGCGCAGCTACTACGCCGCGGGCAACTACCCGCGCGCGATCCAGGGCTACGCGGGCGTGTCACGCGGCAGCGAGTTCTGGCCCCAGGCCCAGTTCGAACGCGCGTGGTCCCACTTCCGCATCGACGATCTGAACGGCACGCTCGGCGTGTTGTACTCGCTCGACACGCCGTTCTTCACGACCTGGTACTTCCCCGAAGCGGATCTGCTGCGCATCTACGCGATGTTCCTGATGTGCAAGTTCCCCGAGGCGAACACCGAGATCGAGGCGTTCCGGACCTTCTACAAGCCCATCCACCAGTCGCTCCAGGGCTGGAACGGCAAGTCCGACAAGGACACGTTCGAGCTCGCGCGCCGCTACGCGGAGAGCGGCAAGTACGATCCGCTGCCCGAGGCGATCCTGCGGCCCTTCGCCACCGAGGACCGCCTGCTCTCGAGCATCGCGGCGGTGAAGAGCGCGGATGACGAGCTGGAGCGCCTCAAGGCGGTCTCGGCCAACCCCTTCAGCGAGACTGCCCGCCGCTGGGTGACCGAGCGCCGGGACGTGATGGTGGACGCCGAAGGCGCCCGCATCGGCGCCCGCATCGCCGAGCAGGAGGCCCAGGTGGGCCAGATGCTGGACGACACCGAGATCTTCATCCTCGACATCCTGCGCATGAAGGGGCTGCTGTACCAGCAGGCCGCCGCCATCGGGAAGATGCCGGACGCCGCTCGCGTCGTGAAGCGCGAGGAGCGCGTCCGGAAGGGCTGGCGCGAGTGGCCGTACGAAGGCGAGATCTGGGCGGACGAGCTCGGGTACTACCGGGTCGACGCCGCTCCCGAGTGCCCGGCGGGCCTCGCGCGGGGCCAGAAGTAGCGCGCAGTGGTCTCCGGAACGTGACGACATCGTCCCCGGCGGCCGGACCGCGCCGGGGATAGCCGGCCGTCCTCCCGTGGCCCCCGATGCTCGGTTCGTTCGATCAGGTGTTCGTGCCCGTGTTCGTGGCCATGAGCCCGCTCACGGTGCTGCCGGTGTTCCTCTCGATGACCGAGGGCTACACCATTCCCCAGGCGCAGTCGCTCGCGCGGCGCGCCATCGTCACGGCGTTCACCGTCGCGATGGCCATCACGCTCGTCGGGCAGTGGGTCTTCCAGCTGCTCGGCATCACGGTGAACGACCTGCGCGTGGCGGGCGGCCTGATCCTGCTCTCCATCGCGATGTACGACCTCATCCTGTCCAAGGAGCGTCGCAAGGCGGACGACACGGACGACGTGGGGGTGGTCCCACTCGGCACGCCGCTCATCGTAGGCCCGGGCACGATGACCGCGTGCCTCGTCCTCGCCGACACCCACGGGCGCGGCCTCGTCATCGTGGCGCTGGTGCTGAACCTCGCGCTCACTGCGATCCTCCTCTACAACGCCCAGCGGCTCCAGGGCCTGCTGCGCCCCGCGGTGACCCGCGCCTTCGGCAAGGTGATGGCGCTCTTCCTCGCGGCCATCGCGGTGAGCATGATGCGGGTGGGGATCACCGCGTTCTTCCGCGGCTGACCTCGTTCGACGCCCTCCGGGGAGGTTAGGACCGCGCATGGTGATTGCCCTCTCCGTCGGCGTCGGATCCCTGGTGATCGTCGTCGCCCTCGCGCTCCACGTCGTGCGGCTGTCTCCGGATGGTTGAACGCGCCCGGCTCGAGTTCGCCTCCCCGTTCGACGAGCGGCTCTTCCTCGAGGGCCCCCCGGCGATGTTCACGCTCGACCCCATGGGGCGCCTCCGGGTCGACCCCGAGCGCACGCGTGAGGGCTACCTGCTCATCGGCTCGCCCCAGGGGCGCGACCCCGGGCACTACGTGCTGTTCGACCGGGCGACCGGGCTGCGCATGTACATGCTGGTGAGCCACTCCATCCTGGCCACGTGCCAGCCCCGGGCAGATGTGCGGCGGCACGCCGACTACGCGTCAGCGATCGCCGAGGCCATGGAGCAGTGGTCCATGCCCGCTCCCCAGGCTCTCGACGGAGGCGACGAGGAGTCCTGACACGTAGGCGATGCCCTGGTCGCACGCGTCGGCCAGCGGCAGGCCGCGCGCGAGCCCCGCGGCGATCGCCGAGGACAACGTGCAGCCCGTGCCGTGCGTGTTCCGCGAGGTGACGCGGGGGTGGTGCCAGGCGCGCTCGCCCCCCGGCCCCTCGACGCCCGGCCCCACGAGGCGGTCGATCACCACGTCACCCTCGGAGTGCCCGCCCTTGTAGAGCACCGTGGCGCCGCCCAGGTCCCCGAGGGCCTCGGCCTCCGGCACGTTGGGCGTGACCAGCGTAGCCAGCGGGACCAGGCGCTCGCGCAGCGCCGCGACGGCGTCGGCGTGGAGCAGCGACGCCCCGCCCTTGGCGATCATCACCGGGTCGAGCACGATGGGCGGACACGACGGGAGGGCGGCCAGAAAATCGGCCACGACCCCGATGGTGACGGCGTCGCCGAGCATGCCGATCTTCACCGCGTCGACCGGCAGGTCGGCGAACACCGCCGCGAGCTGGGCGCGGATGCCCTCCGCCGGCACCGGCCACACCCCGGTGACCCCGCGCGTGTTCTGCGCGGTAATCGCGGTGACCACGCTCATGCCGTACACGCGGTGGTCGAGGAAGGTCTTGAGGTCGGCCTGGATGCCCGCACCCCCGCCGGAATCGGAGCCGGCGATGGTCAGGGCGGTGCGGGGGCGGGTGGGAGGACGCATCCCGACGGGATAACCCCGCGGCCATGGCTCCCAGCGACAAGGCGGTCGGCGCCGACCCCCGCCAGCTCCCCGGATGTGGGCTCGCCGTGTTCGCGATGCTCCTGGTCTGCATCTTCACGGTCGGGATCACCGGCGTGTTGTTCTCGACCTTCAGCATCCTGCAGTCGGGCAACGAGCTCACCCCGCGGCGCCTGTCCTACGGCGGCGTGGTCGATCCCGTGATGCTCGTCCCCCTCCAGGAGGCCGGCCTCATCGCCGTCGGCGAGATCCCCGACGCCTACCACGCCGAGAACGTGCCCGGCACGGAGGCGTGCGCCATCAGCGGCGGCAAGGTGATGCGCATCGGGGTCGATGGCAAGAAGGTGATGCCCCTCGCGAGCATCACCTCGGTCACCGGGTCGGACGCCGAGGTGGTGATACACGGCGCGGAAGTATCAGGTGACACATCCCTCGTGTGTCACTTCGGCCCGGACGAAGGCGGTGAGCGCTTCAAGCGGATGTTGGAGAACCGGTAGGCCCTCTACCCCTCCCGCACCCAGCCCACGATGCGCGCCGCGGCCGCATCCGGCTCCTCCACCTCGGTGTCGACATGCAGCTCCGCCTGCGCGTAGAGCGGCGTGCGCGCCCCGAGGATGCTCTTGAGCTCGGCCAGCGCGTCGTCGCGGCCGCGCATCGGGCGGAAGTCCCCCTGTGCCTCGACGCGCCCCAGGTGGGACTCCGGGGACGCCTGGAGCCACACGGTGCGCGCGCCGCGCCGGAGCACCTCCCAGCTGTCGGGGGCGGTGACCACGGAGCCCCCGGTGGCGAGCACCATGCCGCCCCGCGCCGCGAGGAGCGAGTCGAGCGCCTGGCGCTCCAGCTCGCGGTAGCGGCCCGGCCCGTGGTACTCGAAGATCGCGCCCAGGCGCACGCCGGCGGCGGCCTCGATGACCGCGTCGACCTCGCGAAAGGGCAGCCCGAGGAGCGCGGCCACCTTCGCGCCGACCGTGGTCTTGCCCGCACCGCGCAGCCCCACCAGCGCGATGACCGCGGGGGCGTGCACCTCGCGAAGCGCCCGGCGCCGCGCCTCGCCTTGCAGGGAGGCGAGCTTGTCGGTGTCGTCGTGAACCGGGCCGCCGCCCGCCACCAGGGTGGCCAGCGACACCCCCAGGGCTTGCGCGACCTCGGCCAGCCGGAGGATGCTCATGTTGGCGTCGCTCCGTTCGAGGGACGCCACGTAGCGTAGGCTCACCCCGGAGACGCGGGCGAGCTCCTCCTGGGTCCACCCCTTCTCGGCCCGACGCGCGCGCACGCGGGCCGCGAGGAGACCAAGGAGGGGCGCTGGCGCCTCCGGCGACTCGCCGAACGACCCTTCATGCAGTATCTTGCCAGTGCGCTCACTCACACGTGCAGTATACTTCCACATCCGGACCCGGTGCCATGGCTGAAGTCTCCTTCCCTCCCGTCTCCTTCGACACGCATCCCACGCGCTACGCGCACTGGCAGCTCTCGGTCGAGGGCGCGGTCGCCACGATGACCATGCGGGTGCAGGAAGATCGGCCGATGTGGCCCGGCTACGAGCTCAAGCTCAACAGCTACGATCTGTCCGTCGACATCGAGCTCGCCGACGCCGTGCAGCGCCTCCGCTTCGAGCATCCCGAGGTGCGCGCCGTGGTGGTCACCGGCGGGTACGACAAGATCTTCTGCGCGGGCGCGAACATCCGCATGCTCGCGAGCTCCAGCCACGCGTTCAAGGTGAACTTCTGCAAGTTCACCAACGAGACCCGCTGCGGCATCGAGGACGCGACGACCCACAGCGGCCAGACCTGGATCGCGGCGCTCAACGGCACGGCGTCCGGCGGCGGCTACGAGCTGGCCGAGGCGTGCGAGGAGATCTACCTCATCGATGACGGCAACTCGGCCGTCTCCCTGCCCGAAGTGCCTCTGCTCGGCGTGCTCCCCGGCACCGGCGGCCTCACGCGCCTCACCGACAAGCGGAAGGTCCGGCGCGACATGGCCGACCTGTTCTGCACCAAGGCCGAGGGCTTCAAGGCGCGCGACGCGGTGAAGTATCGCTTCGTGGACGGGAGTTTTCCCCGCTCCAAGTGGGCCGACGGCATCAAGGCCCGCGCCGCCGCCATCGTGGCCGCCGCCAGGCCCCGCGAGGCCACAGGCTTCCCCCTCCCCGCGGTGCTCCCCGAGACCACGGCCGACGGCTTCGCCTACCGCTCCATCAAGGTGCAGATCGACCCGGTCGCCCGCACTGCCGCGCTGACCATCCTCGCGCCGACGGACGCCCCGAGCGCCACGGCCGACACGTGGTCCCTCCGCGCGTGGCGCGAGCTCGACGACGCGCTGCTGCGCCTGCGCTTCAACTACCTCGACATCGGGCTCGTCACCATGCGCGCGCTGGGCGAGGCCGACGCCGTGCTCGCGCACGACGCCGCGCTGGACGACGGCTCGTGGTTCGCCACCGAGGTCCGCTTCTTCCAGGCGCGCGTGCTCCGCCGCCTCGACAACATGGCGAAGTCGCTCTTCTCCATCCTCGAGCCCGGCAACGCCTTCGCGGGCAGCCTGTTCGAGGTGGTGCTCGCCTCCGACCGCTCCTACATGCTCGCGGACGACGACGGCGAGAACCGCGTCCGCGTCACCGCGGCGAGCGGCGGCCGCTTCCCGATGTCGAGCGGCCAGTCACGCCTCCAGGCCCGGTTCCCCGGCACCCCCGATCTGATCGCCAAGGTGCTCGCGGTGAACGACTGGATCGACGCCACCAAGGCCGAGCGGCTCGAGCTGGTCACGGCGACGCCCGACGCGATCGACTGGGACGACGAGGTGCGCATCGCCGTCGAGGAGCGCATCAGCCTCTCGCCCGACGCGCTCACCGGCATGGAGCAGAACCTGCGCTTCGGCGGCGCGGAGTCCTGCGACACCAAGATCTTCGGTCGTCTCACCGCGTGGCAGAACTGGATCTTCCAGCGCCCCAACGCGGTCGGCGAGCGGGGAGCTCTCAAGATGTTCGGCGCGCCCGAGCGGGCCGTCTTCGACTACCGGAGGACCTGATGTCCATCAACTACGACGAGCGGATCCCGAACAACGTCAACCTCTCCTCCGACAAGCGCCTGCAGCGCGCGTTGGAGACCTGGCAGCCGGCGTTCCTCGACTGGTGGAAGGACGTGGGCCCCGTCGGGTTCCAGGCCGACGACATCTACCTCCGCACCGCGATCTCCACCGCCCCGGGCGGCTGGGCGCAGTTCGGCTACACCAAGATGCCCGACTACCGCTGGGGCATCTTCCTCTCCGCGCCGGAAGAGGATCGCCGCATCCCCTCCGGGGACCACGCGGGTGAGCCCGTGTGGCAGGAAGTTCCCGGTGAGTACCGCAACAGCCTGCGCCGCATCATCGTGACGCAGGCCGACACGGAGCCCGCCAGCGTCGAGCAGCAGCGCTGGCTCGGCCAGACCGCGCCCAGCCTGTACGACATGCGCAACCTGTTCCAGGTCAACGTGGAGGAGGGTCGTCACCTCTGGGCGATGGTGTACCTGCTCCAGGCCTACTTCGGAAAGGACGGCCGCGACGAGGCCGACGATCTGCTCGCGCGGCGCTCGGGGGACTCCGACAAGCCGCGCATCCTCGACGCGTTCAACCAGCCCTGCCCGGACTGGCTCACGTTTTTCTGCTTCACGTGTTTCACCGACCGCGACGGGAAGTATCAGCTCGGCGCGCTCGCGCAGTCCGGGTTCGATCCGCTCTCGCGCACGTGCAACTTCATGCTCATCGAGGAGGCGCATCACCTCTCCGTCGGCGAGATGGGCGTCGAGCGTGTGTTGCGCCGCGCCGCGCAGCTCGCGAAGCAGGACCCCAACGGCGACGCGCGGAACCAGGGCGGCATCCCGGTCGCGATGATCCAGAAGTGGATCAACTACTGGTTCTGCTACTCCATCGACCTGTTCGGATCCGAGATCTCCAGCAACGCCGCCGACTTTTTCGCCGCCGGGCTTAAGGGGCGCTGGAACGAGGTCAAGGACTACACGGACCACTCCGCGCTGAACCAGCAGTACACGCTGCCGATGGTGAAGAACGGCGTGATGGCGGAGGGCGACGTGCCGCTCCGCAACGCCATGAACGACGTGCTCCGCCAGTCCTACATCAAGGACACCGAGCGCGTGGTCAAGCGCTGGAACCAGGCGTTGGAGGAGGAAGGTTCGGACGAGCGCATCACGCTGCCGAACTCGCGCTTCTTCCGCCGCCAGGGCATCTACGCGAACCTCCCGTTCAACCCCGAGGGCGAGCTCATCACGCAGGCCGAGTTCGACGCGAAGATCGCCGGGTGGCTCCCCTCCGACGCCGATCGCGCCTACGTCACGTCGCTCATGATCCCGAGCACGGCGCCCGGCCAGATGGCCAATTGGATCGCCGCGCCCCGCAAGGGCATCCACGGCAACCCGGTCGACTTCGAGTACGTGCGCCACGTCTGAGGGCCGCTGATGGGACTGCGCGACCGCATCGGGGGTGGCCTGGAGCGCGCCCTCGGCCTCGGCCCCTCCGACGAGCCGCGGGCGCTTTCGGTCGAGGGGCCGCCGCGGCGCGCGGTCCGGCCCGTCGTGTCGACGCCGGGCGCGCGCGTTCGCCTGTCCCGCGATGGCTGGGACGGCGAGCTCGCCCGTGTGTTGCTCATGTGTCACCGCAGGGGCGTGCCCGTGGAGCTCGTGGAGGGGGAGAACGGGATCTGGCTCGATGGTTTGGCGGTGTCGTCCCTCGAGCTGCGCGCCCGCCTCACTGATACACGGTGAACCATGCCGCCGCTTCGTGAGGTCCTGCTCGTCGCGCTCGGCGGCGGGCTCGGCTCGACCCTCCGCTTCCTCGCGGCCTCAGCGATGACGCGCCTCTTCCCCGCGTTTCCGCTCGGCACGCTGCTCGTGAACGTGGTCGGGTGCTTCGCGATGGGCCTGCTCGCCGGGCTGACCTCGGACCGCTCGCTGCGCGCCGCGCTCGGCGTGGGGCTGCTCGGAGGGTTCACCACGTTCTCCGCCTTCGGCGGCGACACGCTGGCGCTCGCGCAGGGCGGGGCGATGAAGCTCGCGGCGGTGAACGTGCTCGCGAACGTCGGCCTCGGGCTGCTCGCGGTGTGGGCCGGGCGCGCGCTGGTGAGCTGACCGCTACGGCGCGGGGGACGAGGGCGTCCATCCGCCGGGATAATCGCCGGCCAACCGAAGCTCGCGGGCCCCGAAGTGCAGCGTGACCCCGCCCGCCAGGAGCCCGACCATACCCGCGACGGAGAGCACGGTGTTGCCGCCGCTCGGGTAGACGTCGATCCCGTAGTTGCTCCGCAACGAGGCCCACGAGACATTGGGCGACGGGCCGACGACACCGGAGCCGGCGAGCAGGCTCGCGCCGCCTGTCGCGAGGAGCAATGCGCCAATGCCGGTGCTGACTCCGCCGCGCCGGGCGTGCGCCACCCGGGCGGACGGGGGCCCGGGCAACACGTCCCGCTCGTCCGGCGCGTCGTGGATCTCCGCGGCGAGCACGCGTGGATCCGCCCACGGCACCGGGCTGGCGGGCGGCGGCGTCGTCAGCGCGCCGGACTGGGCGGCCTCGGCCTGCTCGGCCTGCCCGATCGTGTACCCCCACGTCGTGAGTGTCTCTGCGCTCACGCCGCGGCGGAGCAGGTAGACGGCGGTGGGCGCGTCGGTCCCCACGCTCTCGGCCATGCGGGCGGCGGTCTCGACGGGGAGGCCACGCCCGTGGGCGAGCACGAGGTCCTCGGCGGTGAAGGTGGCGGCGTGGGCAGACAGGGCGGCGATCAGGAGGAGGGACATCGGGGGCTCCGGCGGGCAGGGATCAGAGGGCAGTCTCATCGAGCCAGGCGCCGCGATCACTCGCGGCGAGGCGGAGCTGGCGGGCCCCGAAGTGAAAGGTGACGCTCCCCGCGAGGACGCCGAGCGCGCCCGCGGCCATCATCAGCGGGTTCGGCTCGCCTACGGTCGAGAGGGAGAGCGCGCCCCCGTAGTCCAGCCGACCCCACGAGTAGCCCCCGCCGCCCCAGCTGTTCGTGGGCAGGTCCGGGCCCATCGCACCGCCGAGAATGGTCATCGTCCCCGCGATCGCGAGGATGGATCCGAAGGCTACCCCGGTGTTCCCGCGGCGCTGGTGCACCACGTAGGAGGGGAGGCCGCGCCGCGGCGCGTCGGTGTCGAGCAGCGAGTCCCGTACGGCATGGTCGATCGGGCGCGCGTCCACCCACACGTCGCGCACCTCGGGGCGCTCGACGGTGACCACGTCGGCGGAGGTCCGGAGCACCACGCGCGCCGGCTCCAGGTCCACCACGTTGCCCGCGACGCGTGGCCCTTCGTTGCGTTCGAGGCCCACCGGGAGCTCCGTCATCTCGGACCAGTCGGTGTCCGACACCCCGGCCACGGGGGCCGCGAGCGCGCCGAGCCGCATCGCCGTGATGCCCTCCGCGTCGGCGACGGCGTACCCCCACGCCCGCACCGCCTCGGGCGGCACTCCGCGTCGCAACAGGTAGACAGCCGTGTCGGAGCCGGTGCCGACGCTCTCGGCCATCCTGGCGGTGGTCTCCGTCGCGAGGCCCCGCGCGTGCGCGCGCACGAGGTCTTCGGCGGTGAACGTGGCCGCGTGTGTGGGGAACGCGGCGGCGAGAAGCAGGATCATCGGGGGCTCCGGGGGCGGTCGGGTTCGGCTTGACACAGTCTAGACATGACTCGCCGGGCTTGGGGGAGCGGGTGTGGAAAAAGCCGCGGCCACCGGCGCGCGATAGGAGGCGCCATGCCTTCCGAGCACATCCTCTCGCTCTCGGTGAACGGAGAGCCGGTCCGCCGGCTGGTCCCGTCGCACCGCTCGCTCCTCGAGCTGCTGCGTGACGACCTCGATCTCACCGGCACCAAGCACGGGTGCGACGTGGGCGACTGCGGCGCCTGCACCGTGCTGGTCGACGGGGTGGCGCGACTCTCGTGCATCACCCTCGCCGTGGAGATGGCGGGGCGCGAGGTGGGCACGATCGAGGGCGTTGCGCAGGGCGACCGCCTGCACCCCGTGCAGACCGCGTTCGACAAACACGTCGCCAGCCAGTGCGGCTACTGCACGCCAGGCATCGTGCTCGCGCTCATCGCGCTGCTGGAGGAGGACCCCCACCCCGACGACGACACGCTGAAGCAGACGCTCGGCTCCAACATCTGCCGCTGCACCGGCTACACGAAGATCCTCGCCGCCGCGCGGGAAGCCGCCGGGCGTGCCCCTCCGGAAGGGCCTGGCTCCGAGACCACCGGGGGCGCCCGATGAGCCACGGCCCCGCCGACAACCACGCCGGGCAGCCCGCCGAGGGTGGCGTGCTCGGGCGCAGCGGCCCGAAGATCGACGGCCGCGCCCGCATCACCGGCCAGGCCCGCTTCGTGGCGGACATGAAGCTTCCGCGCATGGTGCACGGCAAGTTCCTCCGCTCCCCCCACGCCCACGCGCGCATCGTCTCCATCGACCTGACGCGCGCGCTGGCGCTCCCCGGCGTGGTCGGCGCGATGCGCGGCGAGGACCTCCCGCGGCGCTACGGCGCCATCCCGGTGACCCAGGACGAGACCGCGCTGGCGCTCGGCAAGGTGCGATACATCGGCGAGCCGGTCGTGTGTATCGCCGCCATCGACGAGGAGACGGCGATGGCCGCGTGCCGCCTCGTCGACGTGGTCTACGAGCCGCTCGACACCGTGCTCTCCATCGACGACGCGCTGAATCCCGCCAAGCCGCTCGTGCACGATGAGGCGCGCAAACCCTCGAACATCCTGCGCCGCGTGTGGCAGGACTACGGCGATGTCAACGCGGGCTTCGCAGCCGCGGACCTCGTGATCGAGGACACGTATCACTACCCCGGCAGCACCCACGTGCCGCTCGAGAGCCACGCCGCGCTCGCCCAGCCCGAGCCGGACGGCAAGCTCACCTTGTGGACCTCGACCCAGAACGTGCACTATGTACATCGCGACGTTGCGCGCGTGCTCGGCAAACGGGACGCGGACGTTCGGCTCATCAAGCCCGCGGTCGGCGCCGGCTACGGCGGCAAGTGTGACCCCTTCTGCACCGAGCTGTGCGCGAGCCACCTGGCGCTGACGCTGGGCCGCCCCGTGAAGATCGTCCTCTCCCGCGAGGAGGTCTTCTACGCCCACCGCGGCCGCCACCCGACGAAGATGTGGCTGAAGATGGGCCTGAAGAAGGACGGGACCATCACGGCCATCGACTTCAAGGCGTGGGCGGACGGCGGCGCGTACTCCAGCTACGGCGTCGTCACCAGCTACTACCTCGGCGTCTTCATGACGCTGCCGTACAAGCTGGAGAACTACCGCTTCGAGACCCACCGGCTCTACACCAACAAGCCCCCGTGCGGCCCCAAGCGCGGCCACGGCGCCATCCAGCCCCGCTTCGCGCTGGAGCTGCACCTGGACCGCGCGGCCCGCGAGCTCGGGCTCGATCCCGCGGCGTTGCGCGCCCAGCTCTGCATCGAGCCCGGGACCGAGACCATCAACGGCCTCAAGATCGGCTCGGTCGGGATGAAGGCGTGTATCGACGCCGTGCTCGCCACGAGCGGCTACGCCGAGAAGCGCGGCAAGATGCCGGCGAACCGCGGCATCGGCCTCGCGGTCAGCGCGTACATGTGCGGCGCGTTGCACCCCGTGTATCAGAACGAGCTCTCCCAGTCGGGGGTGCAGCTCAAGGTCGACCGCAGCGGCGAGGTCACCATCTTCTCCGGCACGGCGGACGTGGGGCAGGGCAGCCAACACATGCTGGCGGTGCTCACCGCGGAACGGCTCGGGATCGACATCGCCGACGTGCGGGTGATCGAGGGCGACACCTCGCTCACCCCCGTCGACCTCGGGTCCTACTCCTCCCGCGTCACCTTCATGGCGGGCAACGCCGCCATCGAGGCCGCCGACGCCATCCGCGAGAAGTTGTTCGCCGCGGTCGCGACGAAGCTCGGGTGTGACACAACCGTTCTTGCCGCTCGCGACGGGCGTGTGTTCGTCAAGGAGACGCCTGAGAAGGGCGTGAGCTTCGTCGACGCGGTGTGGCTCGCCGAGGAGGCCTACGGCCCGCTCGGGAGCACCGGCGGGTACAAGCCGCCGAAGATCGGGAGCCGCTTCCGCCGCCAGTCGGTCGGGCCCTCCCCGGCCTACTCGTTCACCGCCCAGGTGGCCGAGGTGACCGTGGATCCCGAGACAGGCATCGTCTCCGTCGACCGCGTGTGGTGCGCCCACGACTGCGGCCGGGCGCTGAACCGGACCATCGTGGAGGGCCAGATCGAAGGCTGCGTGTACATGGGCGTGGGGGAGGCGCTCTACGAGGAGCAGGCCTACCGCAACGGCGTGCTCGTGGCGCCGAGCCTGCTCGAGTACAAGATCCCGACGCTGCACGAGACCCCCGAGATCTTCGTCTCCATCGTGGAGACCCACGATCCCGGCGGCCCGTTCGGCGCCAAGGAGGCCGGCGAGGGGCCCCAGCTCTCGACGGTGCCGGCCATCGCGAACGCCATCCAGGACGCCACGGGCGTGTTGCTCACCCAGGCGCCGTTCACGCCCGACCGCGTGTTGCGGGCCATCGAGCGCCGCCGCCGCGCCGCCGAGCAGGGGGTCTGATGCTTCCGTTCGCCCCGTTCTCCCTGGAAACCCCTGATACATGGGCCGCCGCGCACGCGCTGCTCACCGAGCCGGGCGCGCGCCTGGTCGCCGGGGGAACCGATCTCCTCCCGTCGATGAAACACCGCATCTTCCGCCCGGGCGTGTTGGTGTCGACACGCCGCCTGCCGGGCCTGCGCGCGGTCGGCGAGACCCCGGACGGTGGGCTCACGCTTGGCGCCGGGCTCACGCTGCGGGATGTGTCACGCCTGCCCGCCGTTCGCGCCCGATACCCCGCCCTGGCTGCCGCGTGCGCCACGGTCGCGACGCCGACCATCCAGTCGATGGCGACGCTCGGGGGCAACCTCATGCTCGATACACGCTGCGTGTACTACAACCAGCCCGAAGGCTGGCGGTCCAGCATCGGCGGATGTCTCAAGTGTGACGGCTCCGTGTGTCACGTTGCACCCAAGGGAAAGGGCTGCTACGCGGCTCACTCTGCTGATACCGTGCCGGTGTTGTGGCTGTACGGCGCCCGCGTGGTCCTCGCCTCGGCGGCCGGTGAACGCACGATCCGAATGGCCGATTTGTATCAGGACGACGGCATCACGTGGCACGCGTTGCGGCCGGGCGAGGTCCTCACCCGGGTGCTCCTCCCCCCGCCGACCGCCAGCGTGATCCATCGCAAGGGCCGCACGCGGGCCGCCATCGACTACGGCTACCTCCTGGTCGCGGCCTCCCGCTCCCCGGGCGGGTATCGGGCCGTGATCAGCGCCGTTGGTCCGCGGCCGATCGAGGTGTCCGGGGGCACGCCGGAGCTGCTCGCGGAGGCCGCGTTCGCGGCGGTGCAGCCCCTCGGCACGCACCTCCAACCGGCCCCGTGGCGGAAGAAGCTGGTGCGGGTAGAGGTGCGGCGGGCCGCCGAAGCGCTCTGACCGTGCCTGGCTACAGGCCCGTACCGAGCACGAGGTAGGCCGCGCCGGCCTGCGAGCTGACGCCGGAGTCCTCGTAGGGGGCGCCCACCATCACGTCTCCCTTGCCGTCACCGTCTGTGTCCCCGACGCCCGCGACGCTGTTGCCCGCGTAGTCGTTGGTCCCCTCGCCGAGGATGCGTGCGTCCGCCCCGCCGAGCTCGAGGAGGCTCCCGAGCGGGCCGTACACGAGGTAGGCCGCGCCGGCGCCGCTGCCGCCGCTGTCCTCGCGGATGGCCCCCACCAGCACGTCATCCTTCCCGTCGCCGTCCATGTCGCCCGCGCCCGCGACCGACCAGCCCGCGTTGTCGCCGGTGCCCTCGCCGATCAGGAGGGCGTCCGCCGAGGCGAGCCCGAGCGTGCCGCTGATCGGGCCGTGGACCAGGAATGCGGCGCCGGTGTCGACGCCGCCGTAGTCGTAGTTGTAGGCGCCCACGAGCACGTCGGGCGTCCCGTCGCCGTCGACATCACCTGCCGCGCTGACCGAGGCCCCCGCCGCGTCATCCTCGACCTCGCCGTTGAGCCGAGCGTCGGCGCGCGACAGATCGATCGTGCCGGTCAGCGGCCCGAACAGCAGGTAGGCGGTGCCCGTGCCGCTGGAAGTGCCCGGCGCGCCGATGAGCACGTCGTCGTAGCCGTCCCCGTCGATGTCCCCCACGCCCGCCACGGACTGGCCCGCGAAGTCGCCCGAGGCCTCGCCCACCAGGGCCGCGTCCGCGTCCCCCAGGCCCACCGTGCCCCAGCGCGGCCCGTTCACGAGGTACGCGGCGCCCGCGTAGGCTCCGCCGTCGTTCGCGCCCCAGGCACCGACCAGCACGTCATCCTGCCCGTCCCCGTCGACATCACCCGCCGAGCCGACCGAGAGCCCGGCCTGGTCCCCCGGTGAGTCGCCGACGAGCACGAGGTCCGCGTCCGCCAGGTCGCGGACGCCCGCCGTGGGGCCGCGCACGAGGTACGCCGCGCCCGCGTCCGTGCCGCCGAAGTCGCTGGACCACGCGCCCACGAACACGTCATCGAAGCCGTCCGCGTCTACGTCGCCTGCCGGCGCGACGCTGTAGCCCGCGCCGTCCCCCGTCGTCTCGCCGAGGAGCACGACCGACGCCGAGGACGAGAACTGCGTGCCGCTGACCGCGCCGAACCAGAGGTAGGCCGCGCCCGATCCGGCCGCCGCACCCTCGGCGCCCGGCGCGCCCACGAGCACGTCCGCGAGGCCGTCCCCGTCGAAGTCGCCCGCCGCGGAGACGCTCGATCCCACCTTGTCGCCCACGCCCTCGCCGCGCAGCTTGGCGTCGGCGATGCCGAGGTCGACCGTGCCGCCGAGGCCGCAGCTGTTGGACGTGCCGTCACAGTCGTTGTCGAGGCCGTCGTAGCAGATCTCGAGCTCGGCGGGGCTGGTGGCGGTGGTGGTGTCGTCACAGTCGCCCGGGGGCGCGACGTACCCGGAGGGCGCGGCGCAGGCCCAGGTGACGTCGGCATCGACGCCGTAGCCGTCCCCATCGACATCCCGGTAGAAGGGAAGGAGGACGCCCTCGTCGATGTCGACGTCGCAGTCGTTGTCGCGGCCGTCACACGTCTCGGCGTTGCCCGGGTACACGTCCCCCGCGGTGTCGTCACAGTCCGTGGCGTCGGAGACCCAGCCCGGCGTACTGATACATGCATCGACCTCGATGGATGTATCACCGAAGCCGTCCCCGTCCGCGTCCGCGTAGAACGGGAGGGTCACGCCCTCGTCGATCCGGTCGTCACAGTCGTTGTCGACCTCGTCGCAGACCTCGATGGCGTCGGGGTTCACCGCGGGATCGCCGTCGTCGCAGTCATCCCCGCGGAGCGCCGCGTTGACGAAGCCGTCCGCGTCTCCGTCGAGGATCACCACCGTGAAGGCGACCTCGGCGGTGGCGGACTGCCCGGCGGCATCCCGCACGACGGCCTGCACCGTGTAGTCGCCGAGGGCGAGCGCGGGGATCGCGAACGTCGCCTTGCCATCCACCCCCGGCGCGACGGGGAGTGAGGCGCCGCCTACGTCCCCAGCCCAGCTCAGCGCGAGGGCCTCGAGCGGGCCATCGTCCCCGGTGAGGATCTCGACGCGAACGTCCTGCCCGGGGGCGATGAGCTCGCCGTCCCGCGGGTCGAGGAAGCTGACGCCGGGTGCAACGTCGACGGGCGGAGTGTCGGGGCCTGTCCCGGAGTCGTCCGCGTTCGTGTCCGCCGGATCCGTGTCCGTGTCGGAGGGGGCGACGTTCGTACACGCGAGGGTGAGGGTCAGCAGCAGCACGGCCGCAGTCTACCCGAACCGTGTCAGAGCCGCGAACGCCCCGCGCTCGCTTCGCGAACCCGCAAGGAGGGGTTGGTGCGCCGCACCTCGTCCAGCGTGGCCGACCGGCCGCCGTAGCTGTGCCCGGGCCAGAGGGTCATCGTGCCGGGGAGCGTCGCGAGGCGCTGGGTGAGCGTGTAGTACATCTGCTCGGGGTCGCCCCCGGGCAGGTCGACGCGGCCGCAGCCCTGGCAGAACAACGTGTCGCCCGCGACCAGCGCGTCCCCCACGCGGAAGCAGGACGAGCCGGGGGTGTGCCCGGGCGTGTGGAGCCACTCCACCTCGATCTTCCCGACCGATACTTTTTCGCCCGACGCATGTGTCACCAGATCGGTGGTCGACAGGCCGGTCACCTTGCGGATCCCCTCGGCCTCGAGATCGTGGCAGTGCACCTTGCAGCCCGCGCGCGCGACGAGGCGGCTGGCCCCTTCGAGCGTGAAGCCGAACATCGAGCCGCCCACGTGATCGGGGTGGTAGTGCGTCGCGAGCGCACCGACGACCTTCATCCCGTCGGCCTCGGCGACATCGACCAGCTCGTCGACCGCCCACGCCGGATCGACGATGACACATTCGCGTGTGTCACGGTCACCGATCAGGTACACGAGGTTCCCCATCTGCACGCACCCGGGCACGGTGGCGCCGAAGTCGCGCCCGGCCACGAGCTGCCGGAAGTAGAGGCTCACTTCGCCTCCACCGGGTGCGCCGGCCGCCCGGTGCCCGTGAACCCGAGCTCGGAGCGGTAGATGTGTTCGAGCTTGCTGTGGCTGCGCGCGAACTGGCTGCGCACGAACAACGCCACGCCCCACGTCATGGCCCACACGCGGCGCGGCAGCCCAGGGCGCTCGGCCGGGGCGAACCCGAGGCGCTGCGCCTGCTTCCACATGCGGGCGCGCACGTAGTCCACGAACCCGGGCAGGTGGGCCAGCACGGGGTGGCCCTTGGCGCGGGCGGCGAACGCACGAACGATCATCGGGGCGACGGAGAGCTGGAGCTCGAGCAGGCCGTAGTAGGGCGTGCGGAGCCAGGGCATCTCGCCCAGGAGCCGCATGGTCTCCTTCTCGCCCCAGGCGACGTGCTCCTCTTCTTCGCGACACACGACGAGCAGCTTCTTCTTGATGTCGGCCACGCGCGGGTCGTTGTCCGGGAGGGTCTGCATCAGCACCTCGCGGAAGATGTCGAGCACCATGCCCTCGCCGAGGGCGTGCTCCATCATGACCTTGAGCGGGTAGTAATTGTTGTGTGCGGACAGGAGCTTGACCACCCAATGGGCGTCCTGCGGCTCCATGTCCAGCTTGCGGAACACCTCGGCGAACAGCTCGAGGTGGTTCAGCTCCTGGCGGGCCTGGCGCAGGTAGAACCGGGCCGCTTCGAGCGAGCCCGCCGCGTAGAGCGACTTGCCGCAGTACACGCCGGTGGCCTCACCGTAGAGCACCTGGGAGAGGATGAAGCGCACCAGCTCGCGATCGGTGGGATCGGCGAGGTCGAAGGTGGCTCCGCCGAATTCGTAGGGGGGAGCATCCATCCCGCAGGAATAGCGCGGCCGGAGAGCGGCCGCGAGGGCGACCTGGGCGGACGGTGTGCCTCCTATGGGGCGGCGAGCGCGCGGGGCGCGAGGTCGAGGGCCTGGAGGCTCTCCCGATCCCCGTTCAAGCCGGCCAGTTCGTCGGCGGTGAACGGCGTGTCCGACTGCTGCACCACCCCGCGCAGGAACGCCTCGATGGCGCCCTTCGCGGCGTTGCCCTCGGGGGTGTCGGTGCGCGTGTCCCAGTAGGCGAACAGCAGGATCCGGCGCTCCTCGGGCGTGAGCTCGGTGCGGGCCCAGATGGCGTCGAGATCCCGCGGGATGTCCAGGTTCAAGCGGTGCCCGAGCTCACGACGCGCCACCGCGTCGTTCATCGCGCGCACCTTGTCGCGAGTGGAGTCCATCACGTCCGCCGTGACCGCGCCCATCTTGCGCGGCGACACCAGCAGGCCGCCGACGGAGATGCACGAGGTCGGCATGATGATGCAGAGCAGGTAGGCGGCCGGCGACCCCTGGTCGGAGAACGAGCGCCCCGGCGCGTGGACCCGCGGCGGCTCCCGCCGGAAGTACACCCACCCATCGTCATGCACGATCACGCGCGGCTTCCACGGGTCCTCGGAGAGGAACACCGTCCGCTCGTTGCGGCGCAGCCGGCGCACGTAGCCCTCCTTCACGAGGGCCTCGTAGAGCTCGGCGCGCTTGCGAAGCACCTCCTGGCTCTGCTGGACGTCGATCTCCTCCCCGGCGACGCGGGCGCCGACCGGCGGCGGCAGCGAGTCGCCCTCGGCGGGCTCCTCTGTCGGCGGCGTGGGCTCTACCGGTGCGACGGGCTCGACCGGCACCGCGGGATCCACCGGCGCCGCGGGGACGACCGCCGGAGAGGCCGGGACCGCGGGTGACGCCGGGGCCGCCGCGGGTTCCTCCGCGTGGAGCAGGCCGGCGAGCAGGAGGATCGACAACACGCTCGCGGCCTAACGCGCCTTAGCCCGAGGAGCGAAGCACCCGCTCGGCCTCCGCCCGGCCCGCACGTGCCGATCGGGCGAGCGAGAGCTGGCCCTGGGCGCGGAACAGGTTGTGGGCCGCGCGCGACGGGAACTTCGCCGCGTTCCAGCCGAAGTAATTGTCGTCCCACACGTCGCGGCAGAAGCGCGAGGCGAGCTCCAGCGCGATGCGCTCGGCCGCGCCGGGCAGCGCCTCCCGCTCCTCGGCGGTGAAGGCGCGCACGCGTTGGTAGCCCTGGATCGCGGCGGCAAACGTGTCGAGGTCGAAGAACGTGTCGGTGTCGTCCTCGCCCTTGGGGTTGCACCAGGAGCGGAACGCGTCCCCCAGCTCGACGTCGAGCGGCAAGGCGGAGAGCGTGTCGAGGTCGAGCAGGCACACGCCCTGGCCGTGCTCGTCGAACCGGAGGTTGGAGATCTTCAGGTCGCCGTGGGCGTGCCGGACGGGGAGCGACGCGAGCGGGAACGTGCGCCAGGCGTCGAGGATGCCCTCGGCCACCACGCGGGCCTCCTCGGCGGAGCCGCCGGCGCCGGACGCCGCGGCCAGCCCCTCCTCGAGCCGCCGCATGTGCAGCGGCGTGTCGTGCGCGCCGGGCCGGACGTGGCGGTAGGACCACTCCAGATCGTCGACCGCGGCGTGGAAGCGCGCGACGAGCGCCCCGGCCGCACCGGCGAGCGCCGCGGAGGACACCCGGTGGTGCGTGCGCCCCGGCACGTAGTCCATCACGCGGTACACGCCATCGAGCGCGCCCGGCTGGGCCACGACGTGACAGAGCTCACCCGCGTCCGTACGCACGAGCCGGGGCGTGACGAGCCCCTTGCCGGCGAGGTGGGCGGTGATCGCCTCGATGTCCTGGTGCACCACGGCGCCGAACGCGGGGTGGAGGCGCTGGGCGACCCAGGCCACCGGCTCCCCCGCGTACCAGGTGAGGTTGATGAGGCCGCCGTCATCCCCCGGGCGCACGGGCAGCCCACGCAGGACCGACCAGGCGTCGGGGACGGTGGGCGGCGGCCCCCCCGCGATCATTCGTATTCTTCGGTCTTCTTGCCCATGGAACCGGCCACGAGCAGCACGATCGCCAGGACGCCCGAGAGGCAGCAGCAGGCGCTGCTCCCGTACTGGATGGGCACCGAGAGGACGGCGAGGTCGGAAGCGAGGCCCGGCTCCGCGCTGGCGATGGCGCCGTAGATCACGCCCCACGTGAGGGAGAGCGCCAGGAACACGAGCGCGAGGCAACCGAAACAACCACCGGCGATTTTCATGAAAGCTCCGAAAGAGGCGCAGGCTATACCAGCCGTCGCCAATATCCCATGGTTCGCGTCAAAATTCGTCCGGAGGCGACAGAAGCGGCCTACGCCCGTACACCTGAGGCTTGTCAAGAGCGGGTCAAGAGGTTTAGGGAGGCGAACACCAGAACTTCGGAGCGACTCCGCCATGCATCGCCTCTTTTTCCTCCCCCTCCTCCTCATCGTCGCATGCGACGGCTGCAAGAAGAAGATCGTCACGGACGTGACCGGTGAGCCCACCGAAGCGCCGGTGGAAAAGACGGACGTGAAGAAGGAGACCCCTCCCCCCGTCGCCGAGATGGCCAAGAACTTCGGCCGCGTGTTCTTCGACTTCGACGCGGCCACGCTCACGGCCGAGGGCAAGTCCGCGCTCGAGGCGAACGCCGCGATCATGAACGACTACTCGGACATCAAGCTCGAGATCCAGGGCCACGCCGACGAGCGCGGCACCACCGACTACAACCTCGCCCTCGGCCAGAAGCGCGCCGACGCCGTGGTGCAGTACCTCCTGGCGCGCGGCATCTCGTCGAGCCGCGTCAAGAGTGTGTCCTACGGTGAGGAGCGCCCCATCGACGGGCAGTCCTCCGAGCGCGCGTGGTCGTCCAACCGTCGCGCCGAGTTCGTGATCACGTGGAGCGGCGACGCCCCGGTCAAGGGCAGCACCAACTGATCGACGGGCCCGTGACGCCAGGCCGATGACGCGATGATCGACACGCACGCCCACCTCGACGACCCGCGGTTCGACGCCGATCGTGACGCCATGATGGCGCGCGCGGCGGCCGCGGGGGTTCGTGGGGTGGTCGTGCCGGGCGTGATCGAGGCCCAGTGGCCTCGCCTGCGGGCCCAGGCCCAGCAGTACGGCTGGCGGTTCGGCGTGGGCACGCACCCGCAGTCCCTGCCGGAGAGCCGCGCGGTGCCCCAGGACCTCGACGGCGCCGATGCGATCGGGGAGTGTGGGCTCGACGGGCCGACCCCCGTGCCGATGGACGAGCAGGTGCTCGTGCTGGCCGCGCACCTCGCGCTCGCCCGCGACGCGGGCCTGCCTTTGATCCTGCACTGCTTCCGCGCGCACGACCGGATGCTCCCCCTCCTGCGCCGCTACGCCCCACTGCGCGGCGTGATGCACAGCTACTCGGGTGGCCCCGAGCTGGTAGACGCCTACGTGGCCCTCGGGCTGCACCTGTCCTTCGCGGGGCCGGTCACGTGGGACAACGCCCGCAAGCCGCTCAACGCGCTCCGCCGCGTCCGGAAGGACCGCCTGCTCGCCGAGACCGACGCCCCCGACCAGTGCCCCCGCCCCCACCGCGGCCGCTCCGAGCCCGCGTTCGTGGTGCACGTGATCGAGGCCATGGAGCGGGTGCGGGGCGAGGCGCTGCGGGAGCAGCTGATGGAGAACGCGTGCGCGCTGGGGTGGGGGCCGCGGTAGGGCCGCTGGGGGGGCGCGAGGGGGACGGAGGGCGCGCCGCGGCTCTGCGCGGTGCGGTCCGGCGGGCGCCGCGCCCGCCGACCGAGGCCAGAGGCCGAGCCCGTAGGAGACCGACCCCGCGCCGACGCCTCGGCGGCGTGGGGTCGCGCCCGGAAACCTACTCTGCTGGCTCCGGCGCTTCACACGCCGCGTTCCACTCCAGCCACGCGGACGCCATGCCGACGGGCGTGTCGTAGACGACGAGGCCATCGGCCACGAGCGGATCGGTGGTGTCGGTGAGGAAGGCGGCGTAGGCCGCGAGGTCTTCCTGGAGCCCGGGGCCGTCGAGGTAGGCGTCCAGCTCCGCGCTGTCGGCCGTCGGGTCCCCCATGGGGGGGCCGAACCCGTCGACGTGGAGCACCCAGTACCAGGCGTTCACGTGGTCCGGGCGGGCGTGGGCGAGGACCTGCGAGAGCGTTTGTGTGGCGACGAGCGGGAAGAGGGCGTGCTCGACCTCGCGCACGTCGTGGCCGGGCAGGTAGAGGACCGGGCCCTCGGGATCGTGGAGGAGGAACGCGTCGAGATCGCCGGAGCCGACGCCGTCCGACAGGCGCCAGGGCTGGACCTGGACGTGGGGGAGGCCGCGCTGGGTGGCGGGGTCCTTGAACGCGGTGAGGCTGGTGATGCCGGCGAGGCGCGCCGCGAGCCAGGGGGCCTCGCCGAAGCCGCCGTTCAGGTCGGACGTGAGCGCGCCGGACTCGCGCAGGGCCGTGCGCCCGTCGCGGATGGCCTGCTCCACGCCGCCCTCGCTGTCCTCGTCGTGGATGTGCACCGACCAGCCCAGCCCCTCGGCCGAGCGCGCGGCGATCCAGCCCTCCTCCCAGAGCGCGGCGCCGCGGATGAACGTCGCGTCCGCCTGGAGGGTGAGGTGGGCCCCGTGTTCGGCGAACAGGGCCGAGAGCGCCTCGATCAAGCGCGCGCGGCGTCGCCACGTGTCCTCCCGGAGGAGGAAGTTCGGATCGTCTTCGATGTGGATGAGCATGCCGACGCGCACCGGCGCGGCGGGGCCCTCGGGAGAGGCGGCCCAGCGCTCGCCGACGACCGCGAAGTCATCGACGGTGGCGGTGCCGGGCTGCTCCAGCGTGAGGGTGACGACGATGTCGGCGCCCGCGGCCTCGATGATCACGGGGAGCTCGAACGTGCCGGAGAACCCGGGCTCGAAGCTCTCCTCGGCCAGGGTGCGGAGCGGGCCGTCGTTCGCGGTGTGGGTGACCGTGACGGTGACGGGCGTGTCGGCGAGCAAGGTTCCGCTCACGACGTGCGCGACGCCGCGGTTGAGCGCGAGCGCCAGGGTGGCGCCGCCGGGGCCGGTGACCGCGAGGCAGGGCGGCGCGCCGCAGATCGTGGACGAGGCGGTGTCGACCGTGGCGCCCCCGACGGGCTCCCAGGCGGCCGTGGCCTCGTCGACGCGGAGATCGGGCTCCAACACGGGGTCCCACGGGTCGGGCGCGAAACCCAGGCACGCGGCGTCCGGATCGGGGCCGGAGCAGGCGCCGAGGAGGGCCGCGGCGAAGACCACCCTCACTCGGAGGATCGGGCGAAGCGGTCGGTCCACGGGCCGGCGCCGGGGAGGTAGCGCACGCCGCCGTTCGCGCCGAGCCGCATCAGGAGGAACCACGCCACCGACAGGTCGGTGACACCGGCGCGCTCGGCGATGACGGCGGCGGTCGCGGGGGTGTCCTCCAGCGCGGCGAGCAGGCGGGGCTTCATCGCGATGACGTCGGCCGCGGCCTTCTTGCCGGCCTCGACGCCGGGCTGGTTGTACGCGTTCACGTTGACGCGGAGCGCGTAGAGGCCGACCGCGCGCTCGTACAGCGCCACGAGCGCGCCGATCCGGAACGCGTCGACCTGCGAGAGCAGGATGGTGAGCGACGGATGGCCGCCCTCGGTCAAGGCCTTGCGCGTGCCGAGCAGGAACCCCTGGAGGTAGTCCCCCGCGTCGAGCCCGGGATCGACCTCGACGCCGCCGTGGTAGCCGTCGTCCAGGACGCCCACGAAGGTGGCGAAGTAGTCGTCCGGCCCCTCGCGGAGCTGCTGGACGTACGCGTGCTGGTCGGTCGAGCCCTTGTTGCCGTACACCGTGAGGCCCTGGTGCACGATGTTGCCCTGGAGATCCTTCTCCTTGCCGATGGACTCCATGACGAGCTGCTGGAGGTAGCGGGAGAGCAGCACCAGCCGGTCGCGGTAGGGCAGCATCACCATGGCGCGCGTGCCGTGCCCGCCGCCGAGGTGGTGCCAGGCGAGGGCGAGCAGCGCCGCGGGGTTCTGCGAGACACGGGGCGCGCGAGTGACCTCGTCCATGGCGGCGGCGCCGGCCAGGAACGCGTCCGCGTCGATGCCCTGGAGCCACATCGGGAAGATGCCGACGCAGCTGGCGAGGCTGGTGCGGCCGCCCACCCAGTCCCACATCGGGAGCCGGGCGCGCCAGCCCGCCGCGGCGTTCCAGAGCGCGCTCCCCTCCCCCGTGACGGCGACGGCGTGGGCCTCGAACGGGAGCTCGGCCCGCGCGTACGCGGCCTGGGTCTCGAGCAGGGCGTTGCGGGTCTCGGCGGTGCCGCCGCTCTTGGAGATGCAGACGACCAGCGTTTCTTCGAGGTCGAGCGGGCCGAGCACGCGGCAGATGCCGTCGGGATCGGTGTTGTCGAGGAACACGACCCGCATGCGATCGTCGGGCTCGGCCAGCGCGTCGGCGACGAACTGGGGGCCGAGGGCCGAGCCGCCGATGCCGAGGACGAGGACGGTGCGGAAGTCGGACTCGCGGTGGATGCTGGCGGCGAGGGCCCGCGCGGACTCCCGCGCCGCGTCGATGACGGCGCCGAGCCCGTCGGGCGCGAGCTCGGGCGTGCGGAGCCAGTAGTGGCCGACCCGCCGATTCTCGTCGGGGTTGGCGATCGCGCCGGCCTCGAGGTCGGCCATGGCGCGGAACGGGCCGGCGAACTCGGCCTCGGCGCCCGCGAGATCGGCCGGGGTCAAGCCGGTGGTGGTCAGATCGAGCCAGACGCCGAGCGCCACGTTCCGCCAGCCGAGGACATCCATTCGCTCGAGCGCCATCCACACCTCAGGCTCCGGAACGTACCCCGCTGGCCGTGCCCCGGCGCGGCAGATAGCCGGCCCCCATGGTTCGAAACGTATCGCTCGTCGCCCTCCTCCTCGTGCTCGGCTGCTCCACCGAGAGCCCCCCATCGGGCTCCAGCGGCAAGGCGCCCGCCGCGAAGGCCGTGGACAACGCCCGGCCGAGCTCGGTCGCGGGGATCGAGGCGGTCACCAACGCCTCAGGGCTCAAGTCGTGGGTGATCAAGCCGGGCACCGGCCCCGCGCCGGCCCGCGGGCAGACGGTGCAGGTGCACTACACGGGCTGGCTGCAGGACGGCACCAAGTTCGACTCCAGCCTGGACAAGGGCCGCCCGTTCGACTTCGTGCTGGGCGCGGGCGAGGTGATCGCCGGGTGGGACGAGGGCGTGGCGATGATGAAGGTGGGCGAGAAGCGCCAGTTCGAGATCCCGCCCGCGCTCGGCTACGGCGAGCGCGGCGCGGGCCGCGTGATCCCGCACAACGCGACCTTGATCTTCGACGTCGAGCTGATCGGGATCGAGTAGGCCTACTCGCCGGGCAACAGCCGGATCCGCGCGACGCCCTTCACGTTCGCGCAGCTGTCCTTCGCCTGCCCGGTGGGGACGAGGATGCGGAAGGGGCCGCCCTGGCTCTCGGGGAGCGGTTCGCCGGGCGACCCGTCCGCGGCCGGCAGCGAGTGGACGAGGACGGTGCCGCCGAGGCCCGCGAGGGCGAACGGCGCGGTCGCCATCCCGTCGAGCGCGGAGACGATGAGCCGCGCGTCCGGGAGCGCGTCGGCGCGCGCGAGCACCGCGGAGAGCAACACGCCGACGCCGACGCGGCCGGCCACGGCGACGCCCACGTCGGGCACCTGGCTGGGGAGCGCGGCGAGCGCCTTTTGTGTGAAGTGGAGCTCGCTCCCGTCGAGATCGACGACGGTGACGCCGGGCGCGCGGGGCGCCGCCGCCTCCACAGGGAGGGCGCAGGCCTCGAAGGCGGCAGCGAACGCGTCGAGATCGGCGCTGGCGCCCACGATCACGTCGGCGCGGCCGTCGCGCCGCCACGCGGTCCCGTCGAGGTGCACCTGCCCGCCCGCCACGTCGACACGGAACCAGCCCATGTCGCCGCCGTAGAAGAGCCCCTTGAAGCGGACGAGCCCCGGCGTGGACGTGAGCAAAGCGCGCAGCGAGTCCCAGCGCATCGTCACGTCGGGCGGGAAGCGCCACGAGCGCGCGCGGAAGCCCTCGGTGGAGGGGGTGTCGCGCGCCACGGTGTAGCGGACCGAGGGCCCCACGCCTTCGGGCCAGGCGAGGGCGTCGGCGGGCAGGACGCCGAAGGAGGTCTCGAGCACGCGTGCCGGCCCGGGCCAGAGCTGCTTGACCCGGATTCGGAAGGCGACGAGCGCCTCGGGGGTGGCGAGATCGACGCGGTTGAGCACGAGCACGTCGGCCGCTTCGAGCTGGGTGGCGAGGAGCGCGGCGCCGGCGCTGTCGAGCGTCACGGACGGGTCTACGATGACGATGGTGGGGCCAAGCGCGACGCGATCCTTGACGCCGCCGCGCGTGAGCATGTCCACCACGTCCTGCGGCCGGGCGAGCCCCGACGGCTCGATGAACAGCCGGTCGGGCCGCACCTCGTCGAGCACGGTCGCGACCGCTTTTGCGAGACCCGCGGGGGCCGTGCAGCACACGCAGCCGCCGGGGATGTTGGTGATGGAGAGGTCGCCTGGGAGACCCTCACTCACGAGCGCGGCGTCGATCCCGGCGTCTCCGAAGTCGTTGACGATGATCGCGGCCCGGCCGGGGTTGGCGGCCATCCAGGCCCGGACGGTGGTGGTCTTTCCGGCGCCGAGGAAGCCGGCGACGATGTGGACGGGGGTCGGCATGCCGACGGTTTATCCGCGTCGGGTTGGGGGAGGAAGGCGCGGGAGAAGCAGGGAGCAGGAGGGGGAGAATCAGGAAGGTAGGAAGGGGCAGGAAGGCAGGAAGCCGGAGGGGAGGCAGGAAGCCGGAGGGGAGGCAGGAAGCCGGAGGGGAGGCAGGAAGGGGCAGGAAGGCAGGAAGGGGCAGGAAGGCAGGAAGCCGGAGGGGAGGCAGGAAGCCGGACGGGAGGCAGGAAGGGGCAGGAAGGCAGTAAGCCGGAGGGGAGGCAGGAAGCCGGAGGGGCAGGAAGAGAAGGACAGAAGGCAAGCACCGATTTCGGTTCCCCCTCCTGCCTTCCTTCATTCCTGCCTTCCTGTTTCTCCGGAACTCCGGAACTCCGGATGGAGGGAGTGAGAACGCCAGAAGCCAGGCAAGCAAGCACCGATTTCGGTTCCCCCTCCTGCCTTCCTTCATTCCTGCCTTCCTGCTTCTCCGGAACTCCGGAACTCCGGAACTCCGGATCGAGGGAGCGAGAACGCCAAAAGCCAGGCAAGCAAGCGCCGAGTCCGGTTCCCCCTCCTGCTGCTTTCCTCTACTCCTGCCTTCCTGATTCTCCGGATCCGGCCTTCCCCTGCGGTTCTGGCGGGCATCCCCGCCCCACGCCGATGCCGACGAGCACCGCGCCAGGGGGACGGAGGGCGGGCCGACTGCGTCGGGCCGGCTCGGCGCACCGGCCAGCGGCCGGCCGCGCCAGCGGAGGCGCTTGCGCCGACCCCGGAGGAGCCCGGCGGCGAGCGGAGCGAGGCGCGGCGCCCAGAGGATGCCGACGGCCTACGTGGCTTCGGACTCGACCCAGCGCAGGATGCGGTCGACGTCCGCCCAGCGGGACAACTTGCCCTCGGCGCCGAGCAGCGTGATGACGAGGCGGCGACCGTCGGCCGTCTGCACCATCGTCGTGAAGCAATACCGCGCGGTGTCGGTGTACCCGGTCTTCGCGCTGAGCACGTCCAGATCGGTGCGGCCGGAGAGGCGGTCGGTCGTGAAGAGGCGACGGGGCGCCTGCTTGTTGGACCGGTGCAGATCCCAGAACGGCGCGGTGGCGACGGTGGAGAGCACTGGGTGGGATGCGACGGCGACCGTGGCGCGGGCCATGTCGCGGGCGGTGGAGAGGTTCTCGTCCTCCAGGCCGGAGGGGTCGGCCCAGGTCGAGTGGTCCATGCCGAGGTCGGCGCTGACGCTGTCCATGCGGGCGATGAACGCGTCCATGTCGAGGCCGGAGACGGTCGCGAGCGCGTACGCCGCGCGGTTGTCGGACGCGACGAGGGCGGCGCCGAGCACGTCCCATCCGCCGAGGCAATCGCCCGTGGACAGGCGGCTCCGGGCGCCGGAGCGCGTGGGGTACTGCGCGGCCGTGACGCAGAATTCCGTGTCGAGGTTGGGCTCGGCGGACATGAGCGCGAGCGACGAGACGAGCTTGGTGAGCGACGCGACGGGGCGCACCACGTCGGCGTTCTTGTCGATGAGGGGCACGCCGGCATCAACGTCGTAGACGAACACGGAGCGCGAGCGGAGCGCCGGGCCGCGCCCGCCCACGGCCACGCCGCTCATAAGCGCTACGGTGTCGACGTCGGTGACCGCGGGGAACCACGTGGGGCGGTGCCACACGGAGCCGTCGGACAGGTCGTTGTGGACGAGCGCCGCGGGGATCGTGATCGCCGCCGGAGCGAGCAAGGCGCCGCTGACCGAGCCGAGCGCGCCGACCGAGCCGAGCGCGTTGACCGAGCCGAGGTTCAGGGAGCCGGCCTGCAGGGAGCCGGCCTGCAGGGAGCCGGGGGCGGGCAAGCGTGCGACCGGAACCGACGCGTGGAGCACGGGCGTGGCGACGTGAATGGTCAACACCGCGCCTGCGGCGACGATGGCGGTGGAGGCGAGGCGCAGGGCGAGCTTCACGGATCGGCCAAAAGGAAAGGGGGTTCGAACAGAAGAACACAGTCCATCTTGGCACGTCAATAGCCAAGCCGACCCGCGGGTCGATTTGTCGACGGGCGACGGCGGAAAGTCCTCGGGCGGAACCCCGGCTGGGGCTGGGGAGAGCGTAGCGTAGCCGGGCGCGCGGCGCTCTGTCCCCTGTCTCGCCCGTTCCCTGGCATCGGCGGAGCCCTTCCGCTACCATGGCGGCGGGAGGCCTCATGCTCCAGCGACAGCTCCAGTCCCCGGTCCGACGCCGAAAGGGCGGCAGTGACACCGGCGCCCACCCCGAGGGTGGCGACCGCCAGGCGCGCCTGGGGAACGCGGCCGTGCAGGAGCGGAGCCCCGCGGGGAGCACGAGCCAGGCCCCCGAGGTCAGCAACGTCGAGGCGCAGCAGTGGGTGGCCGACGCCAACAGCTTTCCCGACGGGGAGGAGCTGCAGGAGGCCGGCGCCCAGCAGCCGATGCGGCCGACGGCGCTCAAGAAGGGCCAGACCGGCGCGCTGATCGGGACCGAGAGCACCGTCAAGCTGACGCGCAGCTCGGACGGCAAGGGCCGCGCCGCCGCGGAGGTGGCCGACGGATCGCCCGCCAAGGTGCTCCAGGTGAGCGGCAGCCGCATCAAGGTGTCGGTGCGCGACGGCGAGAAGAACGTCGAGGGCTGGGTAGACGGCGCCGTGTTCTCCGACCAGCCGACGCTCACGCGCGACGAGGACGACAACAAGCTGGCGGACGACTTCGTGTACAGCAAGGTCGAGGGCGACCACTCCCCGGTGGACCCGAAGGGCAAGGACACCGCCCAGGGCGCCGCGGGCGACTGCTTCCTCATCGCGTCGATGGCCGCCGTGGCGAACGCCTCGCCGGGCGCCATCAAGGACATGGTCAAGTACGACGCGAAGAAGGGAACGTACACGGTGCGCTTCTACGAGGAGCAGGGCCGAGGCGCGTCCAAGCCCGTGTACATCGAGGTCGACGGCTACCTCCCCACCGAGAAGGGCAACCGCAAGGACCCCAGCTACGCGGGCGACGAGGGCGGCGTGATGTGGTCGGCCATCATCGAGAAGGCCTACGCCAAGTGGAAGGGCGGCTACGACGTGATCGGCGAGGGCGGCACCGGCGAGGAGGCCATGGCCGAGCTGACCGGCGTGCGGTCGGTGAACAAGCGGCCGTCGAGCATGAAGGCGGACGAGGTGATCCCCTTCTTCACGCAGGCGCAGAAGGATGGGAAGGCCATCTACGCGGGCGTGAAGGACGCGGGGAAGTCGGCGGTGCAGAAGCCTTTCTCGGGCACGGGGGACGGGCCGTTCACCGGCGCGTTGACCCACACCCACCGGTGGAACGAGATCCACCCCGGCTCGATCGAGATCACCGACACCAAGGGCGCCGCGGGCGACGTGTACGACAGCGGCAGCCACGGCGACAAGACCGGGAAGCTCTCCGGGACGGGGCTCAAGAGCGGCCTCGTGAACTACAAGGGCGACGACAAGGACAAGCTCGAGCTGGCCTTCAGCCGGGGCAAGGGCCCGGCGGCGGCGGCGGACCTCGAGGTGGCGTTCGACTACGAGGGCGTGCTGGATGTGGCGAAGACCATCATCGGCAACCACGCCTACGCGTTCGAGGCCGTGGTCGGCGAGGAGCTCCAGTTCTACAACCCCTGGGGCACCTACCAGCCGAAGCCGATCACGCCCGGCGAGTTCCTCACCCACTTCGACAGCTTGACGACCAACACCCCGCCGTCGACCAAGACGCAGGGTTGACTCTCCCAGATCTACCCGTGGAGGCGCCAATGGCGGAGTGTACGGCCCGGATCGAAGCGGGCCAGCCGCTCGCCGAGGCGCTGGCGGCCGGTGGTGTGGTGTGTCTCGGGCCGGGCGTGCATGCCGGCCCCCTGGCGCCGACCGTGAGCGTGACCTTGCGCGGCGAGGCCGGCGCGGTGATCGACGCGAAGGGCAAGGGCCCCGTCGTGGCGGTGCAGGACGACGATCTCGTGGTGCGCATCGAGGCGCTGACGCTCCGAGGCGGCGCCGGCGAGGCCGGGGGCGGCGTGTCGTTGACCGCCTACTCCGAGGTGGTGCTGGTGGACTGCACGGTCGAGGACAACGCCTCGCGCGCGCTCGGCGCGGGGAAGGGCGGCGGGAAGAGCGGGGGCGGCGGCGTGTATGCCAACCGAGGCACCGTGCGCGTGCAGGGCGGCGAGTTTCGTCGCAATCGTGCATCGCTCGGAAGCGACCTGTTCGTGACCGGCGTGGCCGAGCTGTTCGTGGTCGGCGGGCACCTGGGCGGCGACGTGGCCGCGCGCGAGGGGGCCAAGGTGGCGATGGAGGGCGTGAAGGCCGACGGCGTGCTCGACGTCCGAGGGACGACCACCCGTGCCCCGACCGTGTCGGTGAAGGGCGGCCACCTGCGCGGTGGTGTGAAGAATGACCCGGCCCTTCCGGCCCAGGTGGAGATCCTCCCATGATGTTCCCGTTGCTCCTCGCTTGTGTCCGACCGGGCGCCGAGGACACCGACACGCCCGGCCCCGGCTCGGACGTCGTCACCTCGACCACGTACGAGGCGACCACCGACCGCGACGGCTACCTCACCATCCCGGTCGAGGTGACCGACGGCGCCGGCGTGTTCCAGGTCGTCGCCAAGCGCGGCCGCGGCATGCTCTCGACCGAGTATCTCTACGATCCTGAAGAGGAGCTGATCCTGGACTGGGAGGACTGGTACGACTCTAGCTTCTCGCTCACCGAGAGCTTCTTCCCCACCGAGTTCGCGACGACGTTCAACTGGCCCGTCCGCGCGGAGGACGGCCCCCTGGCCGAGGGTACCTACGAGGTGGTCATCTCCACCCTCGACGCCCAGGGCTACTACGCGGGCGGCGAGCGGGTGCAGGTCGAGGTGCTCACGCGCCGGGTGCCCGAGGCGGCACGCACGCTCCGGGCCGTCATCGCCTACGCGGACGGCGTGCGCGACGAGGCCGGCGTGGTCGAGGGCGTAGAGGCCTCCGCCGACTACTGGGTGGAGCTGTACGCGGCGGTCGGGATCACGCTGGAGGTCTCGTATGCGGACATCGACGTGGATGCGCAGCTGCCCGACACCTACGAGGGGCTCTCGGAGGTGGCTGAGTTTCAGGAGGGGAGGGACGAGCGGAGCGTCTTGATGGTCGTCGGCGAGCGCATCGCGGACGATCGCTGGTTGTACGGCGAGGCCGGCGGCATCCCCGGCCCCTACGCCGCGGCGGATCACGGCGCCGTCTTCGTGTCCTGGCTCGCCAACGCGGGCGCGGACGGCGAGTTCCAGGAGGCCGACGTCCTCTTGTTTGGCGAGACCATGGCGCACGAGGTGGGGCACTACCTGGGCCTTTTCCACCCGGTCGAGGACGGGTTCGAGTACTGGGACGCGGTGTCGGACACGGAAGACTGCGCGTCGACCGGGGCGTGCGAGCGGGACCTGGGCGCCAACCTCATGTTCCCCTACCCCGTGTGCACGAGCGCCAGCGTCGGGTCGTGCGTGCGGCAGGACACCCTCACCGGCGGCCAGGCCGGGGTGTTGAGCGGGTGGGTGGGGGTCGAATGATGTGGAGGGTGCAATGTTGATCGCGCTGGTCGGGATGGCGTTCGCGGGTGGCGCTTACGACGTGCTGAAGCTTCGGGACGGGGGATCGTGCTTGGAGTTGGGGACCGGGCCTGCGGTGCGGGACGAGCTCATCGCGCTCGCGGAGGGCGACGTGTTGCCCTACGTGTCGATTCGGGCGGCGGACTGCCTGGTTGCCGGATTTTCGGGGGATGCGGTGGTGGTCGACGCTGCGGCGCGCTGGGTGGCTGATCCTGGGCTCTCAGGACTGGGCATCGTGGTCGCTGGGTCTGTGGACTCGTTTTCGGTTTCGGATGGGGTCGTGCTTGCGCAGGCGGCGCTGGGGGGGGATGACCCCGGGATGCGCGCTCGGATGATCCGGCGTTTTGCGCGGAGTGAGCGAATCGAGGTTCGGAAAGTGGTTGACGGGGTGAAGCCGTAGGGGTACATGGCTCCCGCATTCCCGCTTAGCTCAGTTGGTTAGAGCATCGGACTGTTAATCCGGGGGTCGGTGGTTCAAGTCCACCAGCGGGAGCCATCTTTCCAAATCGAACAGTTATCAGCCTTCCACCGTATTTGTTCAATTCAAGCAGCACCCGACCGCTGCTTGATCGGAAGCACGGAAATCCCGACGGGCGGCAGGGCAAAGCTCGATTCTCCCGGGTTCGAACACACCCCATCCGGTAAGGAGTCGCGCGCCCCGAACTCGGGCGATAGGCCGCCTCGGTCGCTCCCTTCCCCGGCATCCAGGACCGGACGCGCCTGGCGATCATCAACGGTGCCCACGATGCGCCGACGTGCTCGCCTGCGAGACAGCCCTCGAGGAGAGCTTCGACCACGTCCTACACGTCGGGCACTTCGGGATCTGGCCGCCCCCGAGCGCCTTGACCGTGCGACCCGAGCCCATAACGGCGCCGGCGACTTCCCGCGCTGGTCCGCCGCCCGCACGTCCGCGCCCCGCCCCACGCTTTCAGCTCCGGGAACCACGAGGACTTCAGTTCCTGGCAAGCCTCCGGGAGGACGAGGCGCTGCCACTCTCCAGCCGCCCCCATCAGGAGCGCGTCGATATCGACGTGTCAGCGGTGCGGTCGGTCTCAACGCGGTCAGCCGCCCTGGGAACGTCGTCGCGTCCGACCCGCCGGAGCTTCCGGGACGCCGTCCGCCAGCGTCTCCGGACACCACGGCAACCGCCACGCAGCCCGCGGGGGGCATAATGCCCTCATGCCCTCCCGGTTGCCCTGCACACACCCACAGGCCGACAAGGCAGAGTTCTACCGCGAAGTCCTGGCGACGTTCCGAGACGGCGGTTCGCGCCTACAAACCCACCTGGTCCAGCCGCGGTGGTGAGGCAGCTCCCCCGCGCCTGCGGCCAGACCGTAGGCTGCGCCGTCTCCCTTGAGAATCTCGCCTTTCTCGGCGTCATCGCCACACCGTCGCGATGCGAAGTACCACCGCGTGGAGTAGGCGTCGCGGGAGCGGTCATCCCGCGATCCGCGCGACGGAGCACGGTGTTCCTCCTCGGCGCGCTGCTCCTCGCCGGGCCCGGCTGTCCGCACCCCGCGCCCCCCGACACCGCGCCGCACACTCCCTCAGCCGGGCTCGGCCCACCCGACGCCTTCGGCGTCCGCGCCCGGCCCGACAACGTGCTCGTGCCGCGGGCCTCGCTCGTGCACAGACAGGGGCCGGACACCTTCCTCCTCGTCGACGGTGCGCTCTGGCTCCATCGCGACCGGACGGGCCTCCTCGGCGCGATGGGCCTCCGGCGGGGCGATACCCTCCTCACCTGCGCCGGCGAGGAGGTTGCCGACGTCCTGGCGGCCGACGCCTGCTTCGCCCGCTTCTTCACCGACGACGCGGTGCGGCTCCAAGTGCAGCGCAACGCCACGCCGCGCACCCTTTACCTCGTCTTCGACGGGCCGCCGATCCCCGCGCCGCGCCGCGCGCTCGCCGCGCTCGACACCGAGCCGGTGCCCATTGTCGAGCGTCCGCCCGACCGGGAAAGCCTCGCGGTCGCCTACGGTCTCGTCCGCGCCGGCACCAGCGCCCGCATGCCCCGCGGGGCGCTCGTCCGGCTCCTCGACGACGGCGTCCACGTTCGGCCCCTCCGCGCCGAGGGCGCCATCGTGGCCTACGAGGTCGAGAGCCCCGTCCTCGCCGCGCTGGGTTGGACGGGCGCGACGTCGCGCGTGGACGAGCTGGCACTCACCTCCGACGAAGCCGTGGCCGACGCGCTCGCACGACTGTTCTCGGCGGACCGGGTGCTCGTCACCCCGACGGACGGGGGTGCGCCGCTGACGATCACCCTCGAGGGCTCGCCCACTGCCCCCCCGGCGCTCTGGAAACCCCGCGTCGTGGTGGACGCCCGGGAACGACGGAGCCGCGACGGCGTGCGGATCGACGGGGCGCACAGATACGTGCCGCGCGCGGCGCTTACGTCCCTCGACGCGATCGCGCGCGACGAATCGCCCCGCCGGGGCGGCCCTCCCGAGGACGTGCCCGGACCGGTCACGGTGTACCGCGCGCTCGGCGGGACCGTGGCCGACCTCCTCGACCTCCCCTGGGACGCGCCCCTGGAGCGGATGGACGGAGTGGCGGTGTACGGCGCCACGAGCCTCACGGCGCTCCGTCGTCGGCTGCTCACCGGCGCGGAGGTCAGTATAGAGCTCGGCGGGGCCACGCCGAAGCGCGTGCTCGTCCATGTGGAGGGCGAGCCGGTTGTCCTCCCCGACGACTGGCCCGCCCGCCGCCGCGGTGCGCCCGAGCTCGCCCCGGACCCGCTCGACGAACACTTCGTCCGTGACGGGGACACGGTGCGAACGAGCCGCCTCGCGCTCCGGAGCGTGTTCTCGGACCCCTTGTCCGGCCACCCGCACCAGGACGGCGTCCGCCTTGCTCCCAACGTGCTCTGGGGCGCGCTGGACGTGCCTATCCCCGCGGTCCTGACGGCGGTGGACGGCACTCCTGCGACGGACCCCACAGCCCTCGAGGACCTCGGCACGCGCCTCTGCACGGCGCCGCGGGTCACCCTGACCCTCGTCGTCCGCGGCGAGGTGTTCCAGCGTGTCGTGGTGATCGACGGCCCGCCAGCGACGCCGCCGTGAAGGGATCCGGTCCCCGGGGCGTGGGCTGCTACCTCGTCTGGCGGAGAGGCCCCCTCGCGCTCCGGATCCTGGCCTCCACGCTGGGCGCGGTCGCGGCAGGCCTCGTGGCCGCGCGCCTGCTTCAGCCCCTCTCGCTACGACTGACCCTCGCGGGGTTGGCGGTCCTCGCCATCGCGACCACCGCGGCCCTCTGGCGCGCCTGGCGACACGCGCGCACCACCGTCCGTGCCGTGGTCGGCCCCGCGGGGCTCTCGCTCGAGCCGGTGCGCGGCGGCCCGCCGTACACTTGGCGATGGGGCGAGGTGCGACTCGTCCGCACGCGTGACGACGACGACGGCACCCTCACCCTGACGGCCACACGAACCGGCACGTTGCTCCTGAGCCACGACGGCACCACGCCCCTCGACGTGCTCGTTCAGGCCATCCGCGCGCACGGAGGGCATGTGGAGGAGGATCTCAGTTGAACGGCGCGTAGAAATCCGGCGCGGCGGCACCAGCCCCCGCGATCGTCGCCTCCGCCGCGGTCATCTGCGCGTCCACCGTGGCGGCGGCAGCGGCGAACTTGGCGAGCCCCTCCGCCTGAGCGGCGATCGCCTCCTTGTTTTCCTGGTAGAACGCCATGTCCGCTCCGTACTGGTCACGCACGGCGCGGGCGTGCTCCGCGAGATCCACCATGAGCGCGTAGTCCTTTACAGTCGGTCCCAGGTCCACGATGAGCTGGCACGTGTTCACCAGCATGGCGAGCTCGCCCCAAGCCATCGCGAACGGGTCGGTCCCCGCGAGCAGCCGCGTGTACTCGCTGACGGCCGCAAACCCGACCGACTTCACGGCCTTCACGGTCGCCCACGGGCTCTTGGGCTCGGTCGTGACGGCGAGCAGTGCGTTGCCCAGGGTCCATACCCGCTTCAGATTGCCCTTCGCCTTCAGCGTCTTGTCCAGCGGGCCCATCAGCATCGACGCGGACTGCTTGAGGACCGCATTGCGGTTGGCCTCGAAGCTCTCCTTTCGGTCCTCGAACAAAGTACAGAGGAGCTCGAGCTGGCGGTATCCCGACTCGGAACGAATCCGGAGCCCGTCCAGCGCCCCGGCGCCAATCTGGGCGAACACCGCCAGCCCCGCCAGCAGCGGCTCCACCGACTTTGCGTCCAGGAGCTGCTCCACCGCCGTAAGCACTTCGATCGCGGCCTCCGCGCGCCCCTGCACCACGAGGACCTGCACTTCCAGTAACGCCGACCAGGTGAGCTCCCCGCTCTCGTCCCGCTCGGCGGAGGCCAGGAGCGCGACCCCCTTGTCGTTGAGGAGCCCGTTGAGGTTCAGGGCACCATCCGCGTGCCGACAGTAGGTCGCCTCCAGTTCGGGATCGCGGAGCTCCGAGAGGCGCGCGGCGACCCTCCCCACGTGCCGCGTGATGTCCGACATCAGCGCGTCGACGTCTTCCTGCGCACCCTCTCCGAGCACCTCGTCCAAGGTGACGTCGAGCCCGCACGCCTCGTCGCCAAGGGCGCAGTCGGGGGGAGCCGCAGGGAGCCGCCCCTGCATCACCTGGTTCGAGCGCGCCGCCGACGCGCGCTGTGGAGCGGCCGCCTCCTGCCCCACCGACGCCTCGACGGCGGGCGCCACGGCGGCTCCCCGCGGCGCGTACGATCGACCCATTCATCACCTTCCACTTGGTTGGATCCCCATCCTACCAGACGCGCAATCGCAACACCTGCACTCGCGACGATTTAGAGGGACGCGGGGTCTCCACCCTGGTGGAGGCCCCGGCTTGACCTGGCTCCTCGCGCAAGCTCCGCCCGCAGAAGTGCACGCGCCAGCACCGGACGTGCCCGAGGCGGTGAAGGTGTCCCGCTCATTCCCTTCTACTCGCAGGCAGCGCCCGCCCGACAGGAGGGCGGCAGGCCTTCACGTCCCGGTAGTCGACCCAAAGCGCAACTTCAACAGGCTTCTTGCGAGTTCGAGCGCGCCGCTCATTCGCGGTGACTGGGCCCTCCGCCCCTCACTCACTCCACGGCCCCCCGGCGGGCCACGCGGCCCCGAGCACGGGCGCGTGGGCCGATCCGACCGGCCAGAGAAACTCCATGTTTACCTTGACGACGTCGTCGAGCGAGACGCTGCCGGACACGCGAGCCTTCCTGGCGAACGCCTGCCACTGGACGGCCTTCCCGGCGTCGGCGGCGAACTCCTGGGTCAGGGCGACCGGCGGCTCGGAGGGCAGCGGCGTTTCGCGACGCTGGAAAGTGGCGCGGATCGCGGCGGCGAGGCGATCGCCGTCGAACGCGAACGTCATCGCGAGGTACCACACGTCGTAGAAGTCCTTCATCCGGCTGTTGGTGATCCCGAGGGTCGCCATCGCGGCGTACTTTTCCGCGATGGCCACCTCTCGCGGGTAGGCGCGCATCGCCGTGACGGGCAGGCCGGCGAGCAGGCAGGGCACAGTCGTGCGCTCGGGCGCCGGCAGGACGGAGTCGCCAAACCCGACGTCCACCTGCATGTTCAGCCGGGCGTTCGCCAGCTTGCCCCGGATGAGGATGCGGATCCCCCCGTAGTGGATCTCTTTGCGGATCGACTCGCTGCGGACGGAGGACGGGTCAAACACGAGTCCATCCTCGGGGATCTCGATGGCGGCGACCTCGCGGAACACCGCTTCCATGTGCTCTGCCGACGCATCGCCGTAGCCGAGCAGATCGATGTCCTTCGTCGCGCGGTGCGGCTTTCCCGTCCAGATGGTGAAGAGCGTCGCGCCCTTGAGCACGAACTGGTCCGCGTGCGGCGATCGGGCCAGGCGGCACAGGAGCCGCTCGTTCGCGTACTCGTCGAGGAGGGTCTGGAAGTCACCGCCGCGCGTAGCGATGAGGTTGGCGAGCCGGGCACGGACGGATGCCGCCGAGTTCGTGGTCATGACAGGGCCTCGAGGTACGGGCGGAGTACGGACCAGACGCGGACGCGGCGTGCGCAACGCCAGAGTTCATCCCTGCACGACGGCTGACGCCGCAGGAGGTCGCGAAGGGCCTCAAGGGCGACATCCAGCCCCACGGCCGAGCGGTGGCGGAAGCACTCGGCGACCGTCCGTATTGCGCTGTACACGCGCACGTGCACGCCCTCGACGACGTGCTCCTCTATGTCCGCGCCGTACAGCGCCGGGGACGCGGTGATGACGCGCAGCCGGGTGCTGCCGACCGAGGCGGGCCGCCATGCTTCCCGAGGGAGCATCACCCACACCTCGCTGGGGTTCTGCGTCGTGAGTTCGTGGTACCGAAGCGCGGACAGCAGGCAGACCACCGCGGCGGGCACCCGGCGGGAGACCTCCGCGAGCGTGTGATGCTCGGTCAGCTCGGCGTCGGGATGCGTGTAGGTGCCGCGGCCTGTCTGGATGAGAAGGCCGCGGTGGACGAGTCGGGAGAGGTAGGCACGCGGGATCGCGGCCTCGTCCAGGTCGGACGCACGGATGACCCCGCGCTCTCGGGCGAGGGCGAGGAGCTGGTCGACCTTCGTGCTCGCGTGGGCCATGATACGAAAGCTTATCACATCGACGACACTATGGATGATTCGTATCCATCGGCTGGCTACGGTCCCGCCACGACTGACTCTATGTAGAGAGGATTCGTATCATGAATGGTTCGCACTCTCCATGGGGCCTACACCGACCCGTCCCCGCATAGACGCGTGCGACCGGCAAGCCGGTGCCCGGGCTGCGTCGCCCCTTTGGCCCGTGAGGAGGAGCGGCTTGTGCTGGAGAGCCACGAGACGGCGGTAGTGGGGGATGCGGCCGTCGAGGCTCGGGTGGACCTGCCACCGGTGGTCGGGCCGCTCCGGCTGAACGGCCGCGACGGAGCCAGGCGGGCCGCTGCCCCTGGTCTCTGGCCTGAGCCGTACAATTCAAGCGCCGTCCCCCAAACGGTCCAACCTCCCATATCTCGAAGCTACCCCTGCTTGATCAAGTTCGAACCGCCCCGTTCAGCCCACCCTCGCCTCGCGCGCGCCGTCGGGGAAGACCACGGGGAAGATCTCCATTTGTACCCGTTCTTCCTCATCCGGGGACGGCAAGAAAGCCGGCGTTCCCCCACGTAGCCCCGTCCGCCCCACGGACGACCCCTACTTGATGGAATCGCCGGCTTTCCTCGTTACAGCGCCTTCTCGGCTCGTTCCGCCGCATTCAAGCGAGCCGCCAGCTGCATCAGCGAATCGCCTGCGCTTCTATGAGTCCCCCGCCGCCCGGGCGCGGACCACCTCGGCCGCGGACGAAGCGCGGGCCAGGCCTGGGGCGCGGTCGCCTCGACGAAGTCGAACAGGTCCGCGAGGAGCGCGTCCATCTCGGCGCGGCTGAGCACCACCGAGGCGTCCCGGAAGGTCCCGGTGACGAGGACTCCCTCGAAGGGCTCGTCGTCCGGGTCCCGGTCGTCGTGGTAGCCGCTGTGGGCAGGCTCGTGGCCAAAACCTACCTGCCGCGCGGCGCAATCCGCGAGGACGGGCAGGCGTGACCACGTCAACATTCCCAGCCAATCCTCGAGGATCTCCGCGCCTTCCCCCGAGGTGGACACCGCGCACACGCGGCTCGGGTAGGTCGAGGGCGAGAAGCGGACACGAGATTGGCGAGTCATTCCGGGCGCCTACAGGACGGGAGTCGATCTGGTCGTTGCGGAAGAAGACCTCCCAGTTGTAGCCTCCCGCGGTCACTGGCGGGCCTCCACCCGGGGCCTTGGGGAACGTCATGTTCTTGATCAGGCCGTCCAACGCCGTCGTGAGGTCCGCTTCCAACCCGGACCACCGTGTCGCGAGATTCCTGCAGTGTCGTCTTGGTGTGGACGGCGGGCTTCGGATCGCTGCCGTCGACCGTCATCAGGGAGTAGCTGAACTCCGTGAGATCGCCCGAGGGGTTCTGGCTGTGGATGTGCACCCTGGGGGGCACGGTGTGGACGCAGGTGGCGAGGAAGTTCGCGGTGTCGTGGCACCCGCTGATCTTGTGGTTCTTCACCCCGTGTCCTGACTCGGAACGAATCCGGAGCCCGTCCAGCTCCTTCCCCAAAACGTGAACCTCCCCGTGAACCCCGCACGGTGCAGACGAGTACCGGCTCTCCGACGAGGAAAGCAAGCATGCTCGCGCCTCCATCGTACAACCGGCCGCGGTAGGCCCAGCCACGCGGCCAGCCCGCTCTCGAAGCGGATGCGCGTTAGGTCGCCCTTGCCCTCGCCGTCATGCGACGCGCGGTTCGCCGGATCGCGATGCCAACCGACCTCTCCCCTCCCGACTGCCCCTTCTGCGCCCCCTCGGGCATCGCAACCGTCGCCGAGAACCTCCTCGCCTTCGCCTTCCGCGACCGCTACCCCGTCTCCCCCGGTCACACCCTCGTCGTCACCCGGCGCCACGTCTCCGACTTCTTCGGCTGCACGGTCGAGGAGCGCGCAGCCCTCCTCGACCTCGTCGATCGCGTCAAGGCCGACCTCGACGTCGAGCTTCACCCGGACGCCTACAACGTAGGCTTCAACGCAGGCGAGGCCGCGGGCCAGACGGTGATGCACGTCCACGTGCATGTCATCCCCCGCTTCCATGGCGACGTCGAGGATCCGCGCGGCGGCGTTCGCTACGTGGTGCCCGACAAGGCGAACTACCTGCGCCAGCGCGCCGAGATCCTTCCGGACGGCGACCTGGGCGGCAGCTTCTACCTCGCGCTCGCACCGCTGCTCGCTCGGGCCACCCGCATCGACATCCTCGCCGCGTTCGTCCAGGACAGCGGCCTGGCGCTGATCGAGCCCGCCGTGCAGGAGGCGCTCACACGCGGCGCGCGGCTGCGCATCCTGACGGGCGACTACCTCGACATCACCCAGGTCGACGCGCTGCGACGGTTGGCGGATTGGGCCGCGGCCACAGCGGCCGAGCGCGGCGCGGACACCGATGCCCTGGCCATCGCGGGGGACCTTCACGCCCGAGTGATCGAGACGAGACACTTGGGTGGGCGCTCGTTCCATCCCAAGGCATGGCACCTGCAGGGCGAGGATTTTGGTGTCACGTTCGTCGGCAGCAGCAACCTTTCGAAGTCGGCGCTGCACGACGGGATCGAGTGGAACCTCCGCGTCGATCGGCACCATGATCGGGCGGCGTGGTCGCGGGTGGCCGCCTCCTACGAGCGCCTGTGGTCGGCCGCGCGGATCATCGACGCCGACTGGATCGCCGGGTACGCCGCTCGGGTCCGGTTGCGACCGCGTCCGCTCCCCCTTGGGGAGGTTGCGGACCAGCCGGCCGTCGCGCTCCCGGACCCCACGGGCCTGCAGAGGGAAGCGCTCGATGCGCTGGCGGCGAGCCGCCAGGAGAATCGCAGACGAGCGCTCGTCGTCATGGCAACCGGGCTCGGAAAGACCGTCCTCGCCGCCCTCGACATCGCGTCGGTCGCGCGCGAGCGAGGGGCAGCTCCGTCGGTGTTGTGGATCGCCCATCGGCGCGAGCTGCTCGAACAGGCGGCGAGCACCCTCCGCCGCGGCCTGACCGACGCCCGCTTCGCGTGGATGCTCGGCGGCGAGCGGCCCGAAGAGCCGTTCGACGTGCTCTTCGCATCGGTCCAGACGATTGCCCGCCCGGCGACCCTCGCCTCGCTGACCGCGGATCGCTTCGACTACATCGTCGTCGACGAGGTGCATCACGCCGACGCCCCGTCCTACCGCCGCATCCTCGCCCACTTCTCTCCGGCGTTCCTGCTCGGCCTCACCGCGACACCCGAACGTGCCGATGGTGGCGATGTTCCCGGCCTGTTCGACGACCATGTCCCCTACCGCGCCGACGTCGGCACCGGGATCGGCGAGGATCTGCTGGTCCCGTTCGCGTACTTCGGCCTCGCGGACACGACCGACTACCGGCCGATCTCCTGGCGTAGCGGTCGGTTCGACGTCGCCGAGCTGTCGACCGCTCTCGAGACCCAGGCGCGGATGGAGAAGCTCTGGGCCGCCTGGAACGAGCCCGGCAGGTCCGGCTCGCGAACGATGGTGTTCTGCGCGTCCGTCGCCCACGCCGGGTTCGTGCGCGACTGGCTCGGGGCACGCGGCGTGCGCGTACGCCTCTGCCACGGCGGCCGGGGCTCCGACGACCGCACCGCGGCGTTGCAGGACCTCGAAGCGGGGCGAATCGACGCGATCTGCAGCGTCGACCTGTTCAACGAGGGGATCGACTGTCGCCCGCTCGATCGGGTCGTCATGCTGCGCCCGACCGAGTCGCCCGTCCTGTTCCTCCAACAGTTGGGCCGCGGACTCCGGAAGGCCGAGGGCAAGGCACGACTGGTCGTGATCGACTTCGTCGGGAACCACAAGGTCTTCCTCGACCGCGTGCGCACGCTGTTGAGCCTGGGAGGGGGCGAGGCTTCGCTGCAGGCGTTCGTGGCGCGTGGTGTCACCCAACTCCCGCCCAACTGCTCCCTCGACTTCGAGCTCGAAGCGATCGACCTGCTCAGACGGCTCCTGCCGGCCGGTGGCGGCGCCAGCGCCCTGGTCGCGGCGTACCGGGAGCTGCGCGCCGCGCGTGGCGAGCGTCCGATGGCAGGCGAGCTGGTGCGGCGCGGGTACACACTTGGTTCGCTGCTGACCGGCCACCAAGGTTGGTTTGGTTTCCTGGCCGCGGAAGGCGACCTGACAACCGTCGAGGCCTCGGTCGCCACGACGGCCGGCGCATGGCTGCGCGAAGTGCAGTCCACGCCGATGACGAAGTGCTTCAAGATGGTCGTCCTCGAGGTGCTCCTCGACGCGGACGCGCTGCTCGACGGCATGGACCTCGCCGATCTCGCGGCGCGCTCGCACGACCTCTTGGTCCGGTCCCCCGAGCTGTTCGAAGACCTCGACGGCGTCCAGAACCTCGAAGACGCCCAGCACCCTGAGCCGAAGCTGTGGGCGGCGTACTGGCGGAAGAACCCCATCGCGGCGTGGTGCAACGGCCCCTGGTTCAAGCTCGATGGGACACGGCTTGTCTCCCGCCTGCCCTCCGCGGACGTGGAGACGCTCGCTGCGATGACCCGTGAGTTGGTGGACGCTCGCCTGGCGACCTATCGGCGGCGGCGAGAAGGGGGCGGCGAGGCGGTGGACGCGAAGGTCTCGTGGAACCAGCGCGACCCAATCCTGTTCCTCCCCACCGGCGCCCGGCGCGACCGGCTGCCCACCGGCGATGTCGATGTCCGCATGCCCGACGGTGCCCCGTGGCGCTTCCGGTTCGCCAAGGTCGCGGTCAACGTGGCCCACCCGGTCGGACGCGACCGCAACGAGCTCCCCGACCTGCTGCGGCGCTGGTTCGGGCCACAGGCGGGCCGGCCGGGCACCAATTTCCGGGTGCGGTTCCGGCCCTCGCCCGACGGGTGGTGGATGGAGCCGCTCGGCGAGGTGGTGACACTGGCGACCGAGCGGGGCCGGTTCGTGGCGTTCCCGACGTTGAAGGCGGCGGCGGGGTGGAACGGCGCGGGCAACCTGGCACCCGAGGCGGGCGATGTGCTCCTCCCAGGTCCCGTCAGTGACAGGCAATTCGCCGTCCGGGTGACGGGGTCCTCGATGGACGGCGGCGTGAGTCCGCTTCACGACGGGGACTGGGCGATCTTCGAGTGGGCACGCGGCCAAGGCATCGGCACGATGGACGGCAAGGTCGCGCTGGTCGCCATCGGCGCCGAGGACGAGGGAACGGAGTTCCACATCAAGCGCGTGATCCGCGGGGCGGACGGGTACACGCTTCGTTCGGACAATCCCCAGGTCGCGTCTCGCCCGGCGGCCGGCGCGATCCCGTACGCGCGACTGGTCCGGGCGGTGCGCCCCGAGGCGCTAGCTCCGGAGGAGGGGACGACGCTGACCGACCTCGCCATGGGGTTCGGCCTCTCCGAGACACCCACCGGCACGGCCGCGCGGGTAGACGGACACCTGTTTCTCCTCGCCGAGGGGCGCGACGTGCTGACTGGGCCCGACCGCTGGACCGTCCGCGTGCCGGACCGGCGCCCTGGAGAGACGGCGTTCGTGCTGGGCCGGTCCGAGGCAGAAGCGTCTTGGACCTACCTCGGCGTGGGGCGCTGGCTCGACGAGGAGTCCGCCTGGGCGTTTCGAGATCCCCCGGTCGGGATCTGGCGCACCCTGTCCTCGGGTCGCGTCGCATCACGCACGCTGCCCCGGATGTGGAGGGATGCGGCGGTTCGTCTCACGGAGGCAGCGCCGGCGCAGCTCGCCGACGTGTGGCTGGAGCGCGGGAACCAGCGCGGTCGCGTGGTCGGGCGCGCCCCGCACGGCGGCCTGCGTGTGGACGGCGGTGACGGCGGCTTCGCCGAGCGGACGGTCTCCTTGCTCGACCTCGGCTGGGCCCTCGCCGCCGAAGCGGACGTTCGGCAGAAGGGCGGCGTCCTGGACGAGGCGCGGGTGAACCGCGTGCGCTACCTCGACGGGACCGCGAAAGGCGCGACCCGGTGGATCGACACCGGGTGGGCGCTGGCAATCCTCGCGGCCCTGCACGCCCATCCCGCCGAGTCGTTACCATGCCCAGTTACGAACCCGCACGGGCCCGTACTGTAGGCGCTGGATGAACCGGAACACCCCGAGGATCGCCAGGAGCGGCGCGACCAACGCCAGCAGTGCCCAGGCGAGCGCGGGGATCTCCACGATCCGGGTGACGGGCCCGTGGGCGGCGAACACGCCGGCGCACGTGACACGCCCTCGGACGTCGCGACCAAATTCGGGTCGAGCGCGAGGGAGGCGAGGAAGCGGCGACGTTCGCGGGTCCCCAGCAAGATCGCGCCGGCGGCGCCGAGGGAGAGCACCATCTCGCCGACGACGAACCACGCCACGACGCTCACGATCGCCCGCCGAGACGCTTGGAAGGTAACACCGCCTCGAGGTCCAACCCCATGCCCCCCCAACTCCAAACCCCCCGCACTCTCCTTCGCCTCGCCACCGCCAACGACGCCGATCGCGTATTGGCATACTGGCGCGCGAACGGCCACCGGTACTCCCCCGCCATCCCGCAACACCTCCTCACCGACACAGCAGAGTGGGTCACGCGCGGCGAGGCGGCGGAGGAGGCGTTCACCGCGGGCACCGCGCTCAAGCTCTACGTGTTCGAGCACGACGAGCGCGCCGTGATCGGCACCGTGGCGTTCACCGACATCCAGCGGGCGTGGTGGCACCGGTGCGCGCTCGGGTACGGCGTGGCTGGGACACACGAGGGGCGCGGCGTGATGTTCGAGGCGGTGCAGGCCGCCATCCGGTTCGTGTTCGACGAGCTCGACCTGCGGCGCATTGACGCAAACCACGACGTGGCGAACGTCCGCAGCGGGGCGTTGTTGGCCCGGCTCGGCTTCGAGCGCGAGGGTGTGTCACGCCAACACATGTGGATCGACGGGGCGTTTCGGGACCACGTGCGCACGAGCCTGCTCAACCCAAGCTGGCGGCCCACGGACTGACAGACGCCCGTGGCGGTGGATTGGGCGCCCAGGGCCCCCCTCCCCGCTCGGCGCAGAGCGCCTCGGTCCGCCCGAAGCGGGCGGGACCGCCGGGCGCGGCGCCCGGCGCGGTCCGGTCGGCCGGGCGCGAAAAACGGACACGATTCGACGCCCCACCGATGAGTCCTGCCCCGCGCCCCGGTCCAATGAGCGGGGAGTCCCTCTCGACCCCTCCAACCACCCCACGGGAGCCACGATGTCCGTCCAATCGATCACCCCCTACCTGTTGCTCAACGGCCGCACGCGCGACGCGATCGCGCTCTACGAGCAGGCCCTCGGCGCCACGACCCACAGCGTCGCCACCTTCGGCGACACCGACGGATCCTGTCCGTCGGCGCTCGAACAGCGCGTCATGCACGCGGAACTTCGCGTGAACGGCGCCGTGCTGCTGATGAGCGACGGCCCCGCCGACAGCCCCGTGCCGGATCACAACATGGTCAACATCGCGATCGCGTTCGACGACCCCGCCGAGCTGCGGCGCGCCTTCGACGCCCTCGCCGTGGGCGGCCGCGTCTTCGAGAAGGTGTTCCCGCCGCCGTGGGGCGGGCTGTTCGGCATGGTGGTCGACCGCTTCGGCATGCAATGGATGTGCACCTGCGAACGCGCGGACTGAGGAAGCGGCGCGCGAGCAGCAGCCGCGCGTCACGTCCGGCGTCGACGAACATCCCCGGGCGCCGCGCGGCCCCGTCGGATGCGATAGAGGGTTCCGCCACCCGACCCAAGGGGACCCTTGCCGCCTGTACGCCACCGCCTCTGGCTCGTAGACGACGTGCCCCTGGAGCTCGAAGCGGCCCGCCAACAGCTCGGGACGAACTTCGACGTCGAGACCTTCGTCGACGGCGCGATGCTCCTCGAGCGGGCCATGAACGGCGCGTTGCCCGATGTGGTCGTGCTCGACTGGCACATGGACGGGGTGAGTGGCCTCGACGTGCTCCGCTTCCTGCGGTCGCAGGCCTCGACCGTCGGGCTCCCGATCCTCGTCTTCACCGCCACCGGGAACCGGGAGGACCTCATCGACGCCCTCGAGGCCGGCGCGGACGACTATGTCGGCAAGGGCGCGCCGGCCGCGGAGGTCAACGCGCGCGTCAGCACGCTGATCCGCGCCAACACGCTGCGAGCCCGGGCGGAGCGCGCCGAGGCGGAGCTCGCGCATCTCCTGGTGAGCGAGCGGAGCGCCCGCGCCGAAGCCGAAGCGGCGAACCGCGAGAAGGATCAGTTCCTCGCCATGGTTTCGCATGAGCTGCGCACGCCGTTGAGCGCGATCCTCGGCTGGGCGCGGATGCTCAAGACCGGTAGCCTCGACGCGACGCAGACCGCGCGCGCGGTGGAGACGATCGTGCGGAACGCGGTCGACCAGGCGCGGCTGGTCGACGATCTGTTCGACGTGGCCCGGATCGTCTCGGGCGGCATCCGCCTGGACGTCGCTCCCTTCGACCTCTCGCGCGCCATCGAAAATGCCATCGACGCAAGCCGCCCGTCGGCGTCGGCCAAGCGTATGCGCCTGGTGGTCGACCTGACCCCCTGCTTCGTGTCGGGCGACGTGGCACGCCTGCAACAAGTTGCGTTGAACCTGCTGTCCAACGCGGTGAAGTTCACGCCGGCCGGAGGCACGGTGACCATCGCGCTCCGCTCCGACGGGAAGAACGCCACGCTGACCGTGAGCGACACCGGCCCTGGAATCTCCCCGGCGCTGCTCACCCAGGTGTTCGACCGGTTCCGCCAGGGCGATCACTCGATCACGCGCGAGCACGGCGGGCTCGGGCTCGGCCTCTCGATCGTGCGTCAGATCGTGGAGATGCACGGGGGAACCGTCGTCGCGAGGAACGGCCCGGACGGCGGCGCGGCGTTCGACGTCGTGCTTCCCGCGCTCCCGGCCGAGGCTGCGCCCGTGGAGGCACCGGTGCTCGATGCACTCCCCGGCAGCCGGCTCCAATCGATCCGCGTGTTGCTCACCGGGGACGACGCCGATGCGCGCTCTTCGCTGCTGGGCGTGCTCGGCGGGTGTGGGGCCGTGGTGATCGAGGCCGTCTCCGCCTCCGCGGCGATGGACGCGCTCGGGAAGGAGCCCCCCGATGTCGTCGTGTTGGCCGTCGCCACCGCCGTGCCGGAGGGCTATGCGCTGGTGCGCGAGGTGCGACACGTGTTCGGACACGGAGTGCCCGCGATCGTGGTGGGCGCGCCGCCCGGTCACGAGGACACGGCGGTCGCCGCGGGGGCGGGGTTTCAACTCCACTTCGCCCGGCCGCTCGACACGGAAGAGCTGGTGAGGGCCATCTCGTCGTTGACCGCAGGGAGAGACTCCACATGAGCCGATTGCTCGTCGTCGACGACAGCAAGCTGATGCGCGACATGGTGGTCGCCTGCCTTCGCGGCATCTCCGGGACCACGTTCGTCCACGCGGCGAGCGGGCTCGAGGCGATCGAGCGGTTGTCGCTCGAGTCGTTCGATCTCGTCGTCCTCGATCTGAACATGCCGGACATCGGGGGGATCGAGGTCCTCGAGTTCGTCCGGGCCCAGGACCAGCTCGCGAACCTCCCGATCGTCATCGTGACCACGCGGGGCGACGAGCTCTCGCGGGAGCGCGCGCTCGCGGCCGGGGCCACCCGGTTCATGACCAAGCCGTTCACGCCCGACGGCATCCAGGGTGTGGTGCGGGAGCTGATCTCGGCGGCGGGGACGTGAGCCGGGGCGACCCGAACGGCGCGATCCGTGGTGAATTCCTCGAGGCCTACCTCGGGGAGGTGGACGAGCTGCTCAACAGCGCGAACGGCCTGCTCTTGGCGATCGACGCCCCGCAGCGCAACCGCGAGCCCACGCCCCGTCAGGTCCGCGACCTGTTCCGCGCCATGCACACGGTCAAGGGGCTCTCCGCCATGGTGGGCGTCGAGCCGGTGGTGTCGCTGGCGCATCGCGCGGAGGCGTTGCTTCGGAGCGCCGATCGTTCCGGAGGCCTGCTCCGGCCCGGCGCCGTCGATCTGCTCCTGCAGGCGGTCCGGGCGATCGAGCAGCGGGTCCGGGCGCTTGGTCAGCAGAAGCCGGTGCCCGCGGCACCCGCGGCCCTCCTCGACGCGCTCGACGCCATCGAGGAGGGCGTCGTACCCGAGCCGCGCGCCGCCCCGGCGGCCCTCGTGCTCGATCCCGCGCTCGACGCGAAGCTCGCGCCCTTCGAGCGGCAAGCCCTCGCGCGCGGCGTGCGTGACGGCAAGCGCGTGGTGTGCGTCCGCTTCGCGCCCGCTCCCGCGCTCGCCGCGGAGGGCGTGACGATCAACAGCGTGCGCGAGCGGCTGGGCAGCGTCGCCGAGATCGTCAAGGTCGTGCCGGTGTCCGTGCCCCGCTCGGACGCGGCGCCCGCCGGGCTCTCGTTCGTTCTGCTGGTGATCACCCCCGCGGACGATGCGAGCATCGCGTCTTCCGTCGGGCTCGATCCGAGCGCGATCGAGTGCCTCGCCGAGGGCGCGGCCCCCGCCGTGGTCGTCGCACAGGAGGCGCCCGAGCGCGCGTCGAGCCTGGACGACGAGATCGCGGACGAGGAGCTCGTGCACCGCAACTTCGTGCGGGTCGAGGTCGATCGGCTCGACGACACCATCACCGAGCTCGCGCAGCTCGCCGTGAGTCGCGCGGCGCTCGGCCGAGAGATCGCGAAGCTCGCGGCGAAGGGTGTCGACGTCCGGGATCTGAACGCGGTGACCCGCGATCAGGACCGCAAGGCCCGCGCGTTGCGTGCCGCCATCCTGCGGCTCCGAATGGTCCCCGTCGGCGACGTGTTCGAACGCGTCCCGCTGATCGTCCGCGGCCTCCGGCGGTCGACCGGCAAGAGCGTGCGCCTCGAGATCGAGGCGGGGCGTGCCGAGCTCGACAAGGCCGTCGCGGACCGGATCTTCCCGGTGATCGTCCACCTCGTGCGCAACGCGGTCGATCACGCCATCGAAGCCCCGGACGCCCGCGTCGCCGCCGGCAAGCCCACCGAGGGCCTCGTGCGGATCACCTGTCGCTCCCGCGGCAACGCCCAGCTCGAGCTGCAGGTCACCGACGACGGTGGCGGCGTGAACGCCGCGGAGCTCGCCCGACGCGCCGGTCGCCCCCTCCCCACCACCAACGCCGCGTTGTTGCAGCTGTTGTGTCGGCCGGGGCTCTCCACCCGCGACGAGGTGACCGACACGAGCGGCCGCGGGATGGGCATGGACATCGTCCGCCAGGTCGTGGTCGACCAGCTCGGCGGCGAGCTGACCCTCGAGACCACGCCCGGCGTCGGGACGACCTTCGCGCTGCGGGTGCCGCTGACCATCTCCATCGTCGACGCGTTCGCGTTCGAGTGTGGCGCGCAGCGGTTCCTCGTCCCGCTCTCCACGGTCGACGCGATCGTCGAGATCGACCCCGCGGCCGTCGTGTCCCCACCCGGGCGCGGCGGGCTCGCGCTCCTTTCGCGGCGCGGCGAGAGCCTGCCGCTCGTCCAGCTCGACGTCCTCTTCGGCCTCGAGGATCCCCGCACGATCCGCACGCGGCCGAAGGCGATGATCGTGCGCCGGGAAGACGTGGCGCTCGCGTTCGCGTTCGACCGCATGCTCGGGCAGATGGAGATCGTCGTGCGGCCGCTGACCGACCCGCTCGTCAACATGCGGGGGATCGCCGGCGCGGCGGATCTCGGTGACGGGCAGCCCACCCTCGTGGTCGACCTGTACGCGCTCGGCGCGCGGTTGGCCGACTCCGGCCTGCCAGATCGTCCAACCCCCGATAGAACGGTGCCGGCATGATCGAAGAGCTGCACGTGCTGTTCCGGGTGGGGGCCGCCGAGTACGCGCTGCCCGCACGGCAGGTCTCCCAGATGGAGTCCTTCGCCGGGGTGACGCGGATCCCGGGCGCGGCGCCGCATGTCGCGGGGATCGTGCAGGTCCGCGGTCGCGTGGTGCCGGTCATCGACCTGCGGGTGAAGTTCGGGTTGGAGGCGACCCCGGCCACGCAGGACAGCCGCCTCGTGGTCACGCAGATCGGAGATCGGCAGGTGGCGTTGCTCGTCGACGGGGCCCGGGAGGTCATCCGGCTCTCGCCCGAGAACGTGCGCCCGCCGCCGCCGATGGTGGTCGTTCAAAGTCGCGGGATCGTGCGGGCGATCGCCCAGATCGGGTCTCGCGTCGTGATGTTGGTGGATGCCGACGGTCTCGTCGGAGAGGAGACGCTCGATGGCGCGTGACGAACAGGCGAGCCCCCCCCGGCGGGCGGGCGCGAAGGCGGCCCGCAACGGCGTCGCCGCGACCTCGGCGGACTTCGCGTCCCTGCTGGACACCGTGTCGGCCGCGATCGAGGAAACGTCGGCCTCCACCGAGGAGCTGACGCGCTCCCAGCGCGCCGTCCGTGACCTCACCGTGCGGATCGCAAAGGGCTCGGAGGAGACGAGCGCGAGCCTCGGCCAGGCCGCGGTCGCCATCCGCGAGCTCGGCGCCGAGAGCACCCAGCTGGCGGAGGCCGCCGAGACCACCGCGGTGACCCTCGAGGAGGTGGCGCGGTCCGTGCACGCCGTGTCCGGCAGCTGCGAGGAGCTCGCCGCGACGAGCGACAGCCTGCTCGCGACGTCGACCGAGACCAGCCGCGCCGTCGACGAGGTGTCCAAGCGGGGCGAGAGCACCGCGGCCGCCGTCGAGGAGCTCGCCGCCACGCTCGAGGAGATGTCGGCGGGTGTGGGCCGCCTCGCCACCGACGCGCGGACGGTGGGGGAGCGCGTCGAGCAGCTCGCCGGCTCCGTCATCACCGTGGGGCACGGGCTCACCGAGGTCGCACGCAGCGCCTCGGAGATGGCCTCGTCGGTGGAAGAGAGCTCCGCCACCACCGAAGAGGTCGCGCGTTCGATCCGCAGCGTCTCCGACAACGCGCGCCAGCTCCAGACCGCGGCGGCGGACGCCGCGAGCACCGCGACCGAGATCGCCGCCTCGGTGGAAGAGGTGGCCGCCACCGCCCTGAAGAACGCGGCCGCGGTCGACTCGAGCGTCGCCTCGATCGAGCAGCTCACCCGCAGCGCGGACGCGGTGTCGCGCGCCGCGAGCAACATCGACCAGCTCGCCACGACCAGCGCCGCGGCCGCGTCCCAGCTCGAGTCGTCCACCCGGCGCATCGCGCTGGTGTCCGAAGGCGCCCGGGCCACCGCGGAGCGCCTGGGCACCTCGGCCCGGGACGGCGGCGCGATCGTGGGGCGCTCCATCGCCGGGATGGTGCGGATCCGCTCCTCGATCGCCGAGTCGGCGGGCGTGGTGAAGGAGATGGGGCGCCGCGTCGAAGAGATCGGGGACATCGTGCAGACGATCAACCTCCTCGCCGATCGGACCAACCTCTTGTCGCTCAACGCGAGCATCGAGGCCGCCCGCGCCGGCGAGCACGGGCGTGGCTTCGCCGTGGTCGCCGAGGAGATCCGGGCCCTCGCCGACCGCGCCGCCGCCGCGAGCGCCGACGTGGCCAAGATCGTCCGCGGCCTCCAGAGCACGGCCCGCGACGCGGTGACCAGCTCCGCCGAGGGCTTGCGCAGCGCGGACGAGGGCGCGTCGCTCGCCAGTGACGCGGAGCGCGCCCTCACCCAGGTGCTCGGCGCCGTCGACGAGCTCGGCAACGCCGTGCGTGAGGTCTCGAAGGGCACCGGCGAGCAGGTGACCGCCGTCCAGGCGGTGGTGCAGGCCACCGGACGTACGAGCGAGCAGGCGCGCGGCATCTCGACCGCCGCGGCCGAGCAGCTCCAGGCCGCGCGGGCGCTCGCGCTGGGCGGCGGCGAGATGCGGAACATGGCGCGCCAGACGACCGCGGCCACCGGGGAGCAGGCGAAGGCGCTGCGGGATCTCGTGAAGGTGAACGCCCAGCTGCTGTCGGGCGCGGAGCAGGTCGCCAAGGCGACCCAGGAGCAGGCGATCGCCACGTCGGATCTCGCCCGCGCCGGGGCGCACCTGCGCACCCTGACCCGGCAGGTGGCGACCGCGACGAGCGACCAGAGCCGGAACGTCGCCGCGATCGGCGCGCTCGGGACCGAGGTGGGGACGGCCACGCAGCGCACGGTGAGCGGGCTCGGCGAGCAGTCACGCGCGATCGCGGAGGCCGCGCGGGCGATGGACGATCTCCGTCGCCAGGTGGTGTCGGGTGCCCGCGGTATCGCCGAGCAGGCCCAGGCCGCGCGCCACGTCGAGGACGCCGCGCGAAAGGTCGCCGGGCTCGCCAAGAGCGTGACTCGGGCCACGGAGGAGCAGGCCTCCGCCACCGCGTCGCTCACGCGCGGCGCCGACCAGGTCCGGCGCGTGTCCAAGAAGGCGGCACGGACGCTCGAAGACCAGGGAGTCGTCCTCGAACAGGTGGCCACGGAGGCGGCGAAGCAGGCGATCGCGGTGGCCTCCATCGCCAGCGCCACCGCCGAGCAGGCCGCGGCGAGCGAGCAGATCATGCGGATGATCACGCACCTGCGCGCGTCGGCCCAGCAGGTGGTCGAGGTTGCCCGCCGCGCCCGACCGGAGGCGACCGCGCCGCCGGATGCCGAGGATCCGGCATGAGCGAGCCGGTGCCGGCGCTCTCGAGCGCGGATCGGGAGCGCCTCGACGAGGTCGATGAGCTCGCCCGGGGCGAGGACGCCGTGGGCGAGCTGATCGCGCGCCTGAGCGACCCGAAGTGGCCGGTGCGTCGCGCCGTCGTCGCCGCCCTGGGGCAGCTCGGCGATCGCGCGGTCACGCCGCTGGTCGTGTCGCTCGTGTCCGACCGCACCGACGAGCGCCGGATGGCCGCCACCGTCGATGCCCTCGTGGCGTCGGTCGGGGACCCCGACGCGGCGCTGCTGGCGCTCGACGACGCCACGCCCGCCGTGTTGTGCGACATCGCCCAAGTGCTCGGCCGCCGCCGCAGCGCCGCCGCGGTGGGCACGCTCGTCGCCTGGGTCGCGCACGAAGACGACAACGTCGCCATCGCGGCGATGGAGGCGTTGGGCCGCATCGGGGGAGGCGCCGGGGTGGACGCCCTCGCCGGCGCCGCGGGGAGCGGCAACGTGTTCCGCACGTTCGGCGCGGTCGAGGTGCTCGCCCGTTGCCAGGACCCGCAGGCGCTGGCGCCCCTCGTCGAGCTGCTCCGGGATCCGCTCGCCGGCGGCGAGGCCACGCGCGCGCTCGGGCGCCGGGGGCTGGCCGACGCGGTCCCGGCGCTCACACAGCTGCTCGATTCGCACGCAGGCGCGCGCGTTCGCAGCGCCGCGACGGCACTGGTGGCGATCGCGAGCCGCTTCGTCCGCCAGTTCGGCACCGCCGACGCGATCGCGCGCGAGGTGCGGGCCGCCATCGCCGACCCGGGGTCGACCGCGGGCGAGCTGGCCCGCGCCGCCGCCGAGGGCGACAGCGAGGAGCGCGTCGCGATCGCACGCGTGCTCGGATGGCTCCAGGATGCACGCGGTGCCGCGTCTCTCGTCGAGCTCCTGGTGGACGAGCCGGACGTCGCCCGCGCCGCGTTGACCGCGCTCGCCGAGCTCGGCCCCACCGCGACCCCGTTCCTGCTCGCGGCGCTCGTCGCGGGGGACAGCGACGCGCGGATCCTGTTGTTGTCGGCGGTGCCGAACATTCCGGAGGTCGGCGAGGCCGTGTCCGTGTGCCTGGCGGATCCGGAGCCCGACGTGCGCCGCCTCGCCTGCGAGCTCCTCGCGCGCGCCCACGCCGTCTCGGCCGTCCCGGCGTTGTTCGGGACACTCGACGATCCGGACGCGCGGGTCGGCCAGGCCGCCGCCTCCGCGATCCAGGCGCTCGGGCACGACCGCACCGAGGCGCTCTCGCTCGAGGCAGCGGCGTCGCCCTCGCCGCGGGTGCGCCGCGCCGGCCTGCGCCTGCTCGGCTACTTCGGGTGGCCGTCCGGGATCGACACGCTCATCGACGCCGCGCGGACCGGGCCCGATCGGCTGCGGGAAACGGCGCTGCAGAGCCTCGCGTACGTCGACGACCCGCGCGCCCTCGCGGCGTTGTACGCCGCCGGTGTCGGGGAGCGTGCGTCCGAGCGTGCTGGCGCCATGCGCGCGCTCGGCAACGTGACGCCCGGCTCGGAGACCATCGAGCGCATCTCCGCCGGGATGTCCGACCCCGACGCGTGGGTCCGGTACTACGCGTGCCAGTCGGCCGGCCGCCTCGGCGCGGTCGGGCTGCTCGACGCCCTCATCGAGCGGCTCCGCGATCCCGCGGCCCAGGTGCGCATCGCGGTGGTCGACGCGCTCGCGCGGATCCCCGCGCCCGCCGCGATCCGGGCGTTGCTCGACGCGGCGGCCGACCCCGATCCCGATCTCCGGCGCGCCGCGATCCTCGGCCTCGGCACCTCTCGGCCCCCCGAAGCGTTGGCCCCGATCGCCGCCGCGGCGAGCGGCGCCGAGGTCACGACGCGGCTGGTCGCGCTCTCGGCGCTGGGCGGGTTCGAGAGCGCCGACGTCGAGCCCATCCTGCTCGCCGCGGCCCGCGACGCCGACGAATCCGTGCACAACACGGCGGTCGCCGTTCTCGCGGGTCGGTCCGGCATCCGCGCTACCGGCGCGCTGGTCGGCCTGCTCGAGCAGGCGAGCACCCACCAGGCGGTGGTCGACGCGCTGGCCACCTGGGCGCCGGGCCGGATCCCGGGCATGTTGTTGGCGTTGGAAGAGGCGGACGCCGCCACCACGTCGTCCCTCGTCTCCGCCCTCGCGCGGATGGACCGGGCCGAGGCACGGGCCGCGCTCGGCGTCGTCCTGGTGATGGAGCGTGTGGCGCTCCGTCGCGCCGCCGCCGCCGCGCTCGCCGCGATCGGCGCCGGAACGTCCCGCTTGCAACTCGAACGATCCGCGTCCGTGGATCCGGACCCCGAAGTCCGGCTCCTCGCGCGCCATGCGCTCGCCCACGCATGATCTCGGACCCCGAAGAGCTCGCCGTCACCCTGCTGGCGCAGCTGATCGAGCGCCGGATCGGCCTGCACTACGCGGTGCGGGATCGCCCGATCCTGGCCGGCAAGCTCCGCGATCACGCCGACGCGGAAGGGTTCGACTCCCTGCTCGACTTCTACCGGTCGGTCGAGTACGACGACCTCGGCGGCGAGCGCTTGAACACGCTGGTCGACGTGCTCATCGTCGGCGAGACCTACTTCCTGCGGGAGAGGCCGGGGCTCGAGCGCGTCGTGGAGATCGTGCAGGAGCGGCGTAGCCGCCACCTGTCGACCCGCATCTGGTCGGCCGCGTGCGCCACGGGCGAGGAGATCCTGTCGCTCGCCGCGATGCTCGCGGAGCAGAACCTCTTGGAGGACGTGCGCCTCGTCGCGAGCGACGTGAGCGATCGGCAGCTCGCCCGCGCGAGGAAGGGCCACCACACCCTGCGTTCCTTGCGGCTGCTCCCCGACGGAATGCCGCCCTGGATCCGCGCGCAGGACGGCGTGGCCGTCGTCGATCCCCGGCTCACCCAGCGGGTGGACTGGCGCAAGGTGAACCTGATCGACAGCGCCGCGGTGGCGGCGCTCGGGCCGTTCGACGTGATCCTGTGCAGGAACGTGCTGATCTATTTCGACGACGCGATGGTCGTCCGCGTGGCCGAGACCCTCGCCGACGCGCTGGTTCCCGGGGGCACCTTGCTGATCGGAACGTCGGAGTCCCTGCTCCGCTTCGCCACCTCGCTGCGCTGCGTCGAGTCGCGGGGCACCTTCCTGTACCGACGCCACGAGAACGCACGATGACCCGCCGCATCCGGGTGCTCGTCGTCGACGATTCCGCGTTCGCGCGCAAGGTCGTGCGGGAGTGCCTCGCGCTCGACCCGCAGATCGAGGTCGTGGGCACGGCGCGGGACGGCCTCGATGCCCTCGAGAAGATCGCCGAGCTCTCGCCGGACGTGATCACCCTCGATCTGGTGATGCCGAACCTCGACGGCATCACGCTCCTGGGGCACCTCCCCGCCTCGCCGCCGCGCGTCGTCATCTGCAGCACCGCCGAAGTGGACAGCGCGATGGTGGTGCACGCGCTGTCGCTCGGCGCGATCGCGTCGGTACACAAGCCCACCGCGTTGGCGACCGAGCGCCTGTACGAGATCGGGCGGCCGTTGATCGAGGCGGTGAAGCTGGCGGCGAGCGCGGGCCACGTCGGCCCGGCAGCGCTCGAGCTGACGCCCCTGACCATCGCCCCCCGGGCGGTGCGGACCCAATTCCTCGCGATCGGAGCGTCGACCGGCGGCCCGCAGGCGATCTCGCAGATCCTCAAGGCGTTGCCCGCCGACTTTCCGGTGCCGGTCGCCGTCGTGGTGCACATGCCGAGCGGGTACACCGAGGGCTTCGCCTCGCGCCTGAACGACAACTGCGCCCTCGAAGTGATCGAGGCGCACGACGGCGCCGCGCTCGCCCCCGGTCGGGTGATCATCGCGCGCGGCGGGCTGCACCTGTGTGTCCACCCCTCGGGCGGCTCGGTCCGCTTGAGCGTGCAGCCGCTCGACCGACCGCACCGCCCCTCCGTCGACATCCTGTTCACCACGGCCGCGGCGGCGTTCCGCGACCGTACGCTGGCGGTGGTGCTCACGGGAATGGGAGACGACGGCCTCGTCGGCTCGCGGGCGGTGGTGTCCGCTGGCGGCCGGGTGCTGACGCAGTCCGCGGCGACCTGCGTCGTCTACGGGATGCCGCGGGTCGTGGCGGAGGCGGGCCTGTCGGCGGGGATCGCCGGGCTCGACGAGATGGCGAGGACGATCGGCTCCGCGTTGTAGTCCAGGCCTCCTGCCACCAGCGCTCCGACCTCGTTATGCGCCCCGCCACGGAGCGGGAGACTGCTCCTCGGAAGTTCCCATTGCGACGCGTACTCGTGGTCGATGACAACGAAGACATCCGGTACCTGATGCAGGTGATCCTGACCGCGGGCGGCTACCACGTCGAGGTGGCGTCGGACGGGGTCGAGGCGATCGCGGCCCAGCAGCGCCAGGCGTTCGACCTCATCATCACGGACCTGTTCATGCCGCACCAGGACGGCATCGAGACCATCGCGACCCTGAGGAAGAGCTTCCCGGAGGTGCGGGTGATCGCCGTGTCCGGTGGTGGCCGGCTCCTCGCGTCCACGGGCTACCTCGCGACCGCGCTCGCCATCGGCGCGAACGCGGCGTTGGCGAAGCCGTTCGATCCCGAGCTGTTGCTGCAGACCGTGCGGAGCGTGTTGGCGGCGCAGCCGTAGGCGGCACGCGCCGATCTCGATTCGGGAGCAAGAACCGGAGTGTCGGCCCTCCCCCGAGATGCGAGATTCTCGGCACCCCGGAGCGACGACGATGCCCCCGCACGAGAATGCCGAGACCCTGCCGAGCGCGCACGATCCGCGCTGGACGCAGGTGGTGGCGCGAGACCGGACCGCGGATGGCACGTTCTGGTACTCGGTGGCGACCACGGGGGTGTACTGCCGGCCATCGTGCGCCGCGCGGACGGCCAACCCGAAGAACGTCCGGTTCCACCTCTCCACGGCGGACGCGGAGCGGGCCGGCTTCCGCGCGTGCAAGCGCTGCAAGCCCGACCAGGCGCCGCTCGAGGAGCGGTACGCGGCCATGGTGGCGGAGACCTGCCGGTCGATCGAGCGAGGCGTCGGCACGGCGCCCCTCGCGGCGCTCGCGGCCGGGGCCGGCATGAGCCCCTCCCACTTCCACCGCGTCTTCAAGGCGATCGCCGGCGTTACACCCAAGGCCTACGCGGCCTCCCACCAGGCCCGGCGCGTCCGGAACCAACTCACCCGGAGCAACACCGTGACCGACGCCATCTACGACGCGGGCTTCCACTCCAACGGCCGCTTCTACGAGAAGTCGGACCAGATGCTCGGCATGACACCAACCGCGTTTCGCGCGGGTGGCGCCGAGGTCACCATCCACTTCGCCGTCGGCGCCTGCTCGTTGGGCGCAATCCTGGTGGCGGCGAGCGCCCGGGGCATCTGCGCCATCCTGCTCGACGACGAGGCCGAGACGCTCGTGCGCGATCTGCAGGACCGCTTCCCCCGCGCGGAGCTGGTCGGCGGGGACGCGGCGTTCGAACAGTGGGTCGCCCAGGTGGTCGGGTTCGTCGAGGCGCCGGGCACGGGGCTCGATCTGCCGCTCGACGTGCGCGGCACCACGTTCCAGCAGCGGGTGTGGCAGGCGCTGCGCGAGATCCCCGCGGGGTCGACCGCCAGCTACACCGACATCGCGCGGCGCATCGGTGCCCCAAAGTCGGTACGCGCGGTGGCCGCGGCCTGCGCGGCGAACGCCATCGCGGTCGCGATTCCCTGCCATCGCGTCGTGAAACGAGATGGGTCGCTGTCCGGCTACCGATGGGGCGTGGAGCGCAAACGCACCCTGCTCGCCCGGGAAGGCGCCGCGAGCGGGAGCGCCCCCCCGCCCACCGTGCCCTGACGAACGGGATACAACGCCGCCGACGCAAGGATCCCTGATGGCGCAATCCACGATCGCACGCAGGTCCCCGGCCGGGATTCCAGGGTTCGACGAGATGACCGGAGGCGGTCTTCCACGCGGCCGGGTCACCGCGGTCGTCGGCGGGCCGGGCAGCGGCAAGACGCTCTTCGGGCTGCAATTCCTCGTCAAGGGCGCGCGGGATCTGGGCGAGCCCGGCATCTTCGTGGCGTTCGAGGAGCGCGCGGACGACGTGGTGGCGAACGTCTCGGGCTTCGACTGGAACATCGCGGACCTGCGGGGGAACGGGATCGAGGTCATCGACGCCCAGCTCTCCCAGTCCATCGTGACCGGCGGCGCGTTCGACCTGGTGGGGCTGCTCGCCATGCTCGGCGTGCTGGCGAAGCAGATGGGCGCCAAGCGGGTCGTGTTCGACGGCGTCGACGTGCTGCTCGCCCACCTCGCCGACTCCGCGCTCGTCCGCTGCGAGGTGTACCGGATCCGGGAGTGGCTCGCGGAGACCGGGCTGACCGGCATCATCACCGCCAAGGGCGACTCGATGGAGGGCCGCCTCGCCTCCGACTACGAGTTCCTCCAGTTCATCGCCGACTGCGTCGTGTACCTGCCGCTCCGCGTGGTCGACGGCACCGCCGTCCGCTTCCTGCGCATCGCGAAGTACCGGGGCTGCGCGCACTCCCCCAACGAGATCCCGTTCAACATCACCAGCGCAGGCTTCGAGCTCGCTGGCATGGGCATCGTCGAGCTCGACCATCCCGCCTACTCGGACCGGGTGTCCTCCGGCGTCGAACGCCTCGACACGATGCTCGGTGGCGGGTATTTCCGCGGCAGCTCGGTGCTCATCTCCGGGGCGCCCGGCACGGCGAAGACCAGCCTCGCGATCTCGTTCGTCGACGCCGCGTGCAAACGCGGGGAGACCGCGCTCTTCGTGAGCTTCGACGAGGCGCCCGATCAGATCATCCGCAACGTCCTGTCGATCGGCATCGATCTCGCGCCCCAGGTGGCGGCCGGCCGGCTCCGCATCTGCTCCATGCGCACGATGGCGGCCGACCCGGAGGCGCACGTCTCGCGCATCCGCGCGCTGCTCACCGAACACGCGGCGACCTACCTCGTGATCGACCCGCTCTCCGCGCTCACGCGGACCGGCGATGACTCCGTGGCCGAGCGCGCCGGCATCTCGATCCTCGACTACGTCAAGCGCCGCGGGATCACGGTGCTCAGCACCTCGCTGCTCGGCAACCGGAACCCGATGTCGGAGCAGACGCCGATGGCGGTGTCGACCATCGCGGACACCTGGATGCACGTCTCCTACGTGAACCAAGGCGGCGAGCGCAACCGCGCGCTCACCATCATCAAGTCGCGCGGCACGGACCACTCCAACCAGGTGCGTGAGCTCGTGCTCTCGCCCGAGGGCGTGAACCTGGCCGACGTGTACCCCGTCGGCGGCGAGGTCCTCATGGGCACGCTGCGGTGGCAGGAGGAGATCAAGGCCCACCGCGACCAGACCGCCGCGCTCTACGAGGCCGAGCTCCGCGAGAAGAGCGCCGAGCTCGCCCTCGCCGAGACCGTGGCCCGGGCGGGCACGCTGGCCCAGGAGCAGCTGGTGCGGGTCGCCGAGCTGGAGCGCGTGCGCTCGGAGAAACGTGCCGAGGCCGAACGCCTCGGCCGGACCCAGGCGGGCGTGCTGGCCCGTCGCGGCGCCGACCCCGCGGACGGCTCCCCGTCGAGCCCCTCCCCCACGGGAGGCTCCAAGTGACCGGCCCCTTGGGAGAAGGCGTCCCCCTCAAGCTCTGTCTCTACATCGCCGGCGACTGGCCGAACTCGCAGCGCGCGCTCACCAACCTGCGCGAGATGCTGGTCGGTCGGGACGTCGAGCTGGAGGTCGTCGATTGCCTCGAGGACCCGCGCCGGGGCCTGCGGGACGGGATCTTCGTCACGCCCACCCTGGTGAAGCTCTCCCCGCTGCCGCTCCGCACCATCCTCGGTGACCTCCGCAATCGCGACAGCGTGCTCGAGGCGCTGCTGAGCGCGACCGTTCCCTGACGCGAGGCGCGCGGCCCCCGCCAGGCGGGGTTCCGCAACCACCGCGAGGGCCACATGGGCGACGCTGAGACCACGCTCGTGGTCCAGTTCGACATGGACGGGCACCGGTTCGGCCTCTACGCGTGCGACGTGGTCGAGATCCTGCGCGCCGCGACGCCGTCCCCCCTGCCCGGCGCGCCGGCGGTGGTGTCCGGCCTCCTGAACGTCCGCGGAGCGCTGATGCCGGTGTACGACGTTCGCTCGCGGTTCCGTTTGCAGGCGCGGCCGATGCGCGCCACCGATCACCTCATCGTGGCCCAGATCGGTCGGACGGTGGCGTTCGTCGTCGATCAGGTCCACGCGCTGGTGGCGGTCCCCACGGCGGATATCGCCGCCGCCCAGGCGCTCCCCGCGCCGTCCGCGGGCGTCTCGGGGGTGGCGCGCCTCGCGGACGGCCTGGTCGTGATCGTGGACTTGAGGGGCTTCCTGTCCGAGGCGGAGTCGGCGCAGCTCGACGCGGCGCTCGGGCAGCCCGGCGGCGGGTCTTGACCGACTGGGAGCCGCTGCTCCACCGGCTGCGCGACCGGACCGGGTTCGCGCTCGGCCCCGAGCGGATGCCGGAGGTGAAGGCCGCCACGACACGCGCGATGGCGCGGGCCGGGATCGCGGACCTGCCGACGTGGCTGGTAGAGCTGGACGCCGGGCGTGCCCCCATGGCCGCGCTCATCGACGACCTCATGGTCGGCGAGACCTACTTCTTCCGCGAGCCCGAGCAGCTCGCCCTGCTCGACGACGTGCTGCCGGGCATCCCCACGCCGATCTCGTTGTGGAGCGCCGGCTGCGCGTCGGGAGAGGAGGCATACTCGCTCGCCATCATCGCGCGGGAGCTCGGCGTGTCCGAGCGGACGCGGATCCGCGGCACCGACATCTCCGGGGCCTCCCTCCAGAAGGCACGCCGGGCCCGGTACGAGGACTGGTCGCTGCGGGGGCCCTCCGCGATGCGCGCGCGGATGTGGATGACGTCCGACCACCGCCCGACGCGCCCCGCCTACACGCTCGACCCGCGCATCCGCAACGCCGTGACGTTCGAGCACCTGAACCTCGTCAGCGATCCGTACCCGCCGCAGCAGGACGTGATCTTCTGCCGCAACGTCTTCATCTACCTCAAGCCCGACGTGTACACGGCGATCGCACAGCGGTTCTACGAGGTGCTGGTCGACGGGGGTTGGCTGGTGCTCGCCTCCTCCGATCCGCCGCTGGGGCCGCCGTTCGTGTCGGTGCGGACCGACCACGGCGTGATGTACCGGCGCCTCGCGGCCGTCGCGTCGCCCGAGGCTCGCCGACCGGCCACCCCACTTCCCGCCGTCGGTCGACGCGAAACTCCTCGGCCGGCCCCCGGTTCGGCGCCGGCCGCCACGCCCGGCGTCCCCGCCCCCGCCCCCGCCGCCGATCCCGTCGCGATCGTCAAGGCGCTCGCCGACCAGGGGAAGGTGGTGGAGGCCGAGCGCGAAGCGGCCGACGCATGTCGTGGGGCGGGGATGGACCCCGAGCTGCACTACCTGCACGCGGTGCTCCTCGTCGAGCTCGGCCGCGCTCCGGAGGCGCTCGAGAGCCTGCGGCGCGTGTCCTACCTCGACCCGGGGTTCGTGATGGCCTGGATGACCCTCGGCACCACGCTCCGCGCCACGGGCGACACCGAAGGGGCCCGGCGCGCGTTCCGGAGCGCGCAGCGGTTGTGTGCACGGCTCCCGCCGGACGCGCCGATCCCGATGGCGGACGGAGCCACGGCGACTTACCTCGGACGCATCGCCGCGAGGGAGGAGTCACGCCCTTGACGGACGAACGCCAGATCCTGGACGAACGCGCCCGCCGGCTCGCGCGGCCCCTCCAGGCCACCGTGCAGGACATCGGCGCCGAGATGTTGTTCTTCTCCCTGGGAGACGAGCAGCTCGCGATCGAGGTGCGGTACGTCGTCGCGATCGTGCCGCTCCCCGACATCGCGCCGGTGCCCGATCTCCCGCCCGTGTTCCTCGGCGTCGTGAACCACGCCGGCGAGATCTTCCCCGTGGTGGACCTGCGGGTGCTCACCAGCGGCCGCCCCACCGGGGACCGGGCGAAGCTCCTCGTGATCCTGGGCGAGCAGCGCCGGGAGCTCGGGATCGTGGTCACCGAGGCCGAGAGCATCGCGGCGGTGACCGGGGCGCTCCCGTTCGGCGATTCCCCGCTCATCCGCGGCATCCTCGACGGGCAACGGGTACTGGTCGATGGCGACGCGCTCTTGCGCGATCCACGCCTGTTCTTGACTTGACAACCGACAGAAAGGGGGCCCCATGCGGCTGACGATTGGGCGCCGAATCGGGGGACTCGTCCTCTTTCTCCTGGTGATCCTGGGCCTTAGCGCCCTGGTCTCCTACACCAGCATGGCGGGCGTGGTCGACGCGACGAAGGCGCGCAAGCAGTCCTTCCAGATCCGGCTCCAGCTCGACGCGTTGCTCGCCCAGCTGGTGAACGCCGAGACCGGGCAGCGCGGGTTCGTCATCACCGGGGAGGACGCCTACCTCGAGCCCTACCTGCTGGCGGTGCCCGCCCTCGAGGCGAACCTCCGGTCGCTCGGCACGCTGACCGCGCAAGACGCCGAGCAGCAGGGCAGCCTGCTGCGCATCGAGCCGCTCATCACGGTGCGGCTCGCGGAGCTCGAGGGCACCATCGAGACCCGCCGGGAGAGGGGATTCGAGGCCGCACAGGCCGAGCTCTTCACCGACCAGGGCAAGACGACGATGGACGCCGTCCGGGAGATCCTCACGCGGATGAGCGAGCACGAGACACGCGTGCTCGAGGATCGCTCGGCCAAGGCCGAAGCGAGCATCGAGGTGGCGAGGGTCACGCCGATCGTCGCGGGTGTGCTGGCGCTCATCCTGGGAGGGATCGCCACCTACGTCGTGTCGCGGTCCATCACGCAGCCGCTGGCGGCGCTCCTCGCCGGGACGGAGCGGATCGGCTCGGGCGATCTCGACCAGCGCATCACGGTCTCCGGGCACGACGAGACCACCGACCTCGCCATGGCCTTCAACGGCATGGCCGTGCGGCTCAAGGAGGGCGACGGGCGGGCGCGGGCGCAATCCGCGCAGCGCGAGCACGTGCTCACCGCGGTCACCGAGACCGTGCAGCAGCTGGCGGCCGCGTCCCAGGAGCTGCTCGCCGGGGCGACCCAGCAGGCGGCCGGCATGCAGCAGCAGGCGGCCGCGGTCGCGGAGACCGTGACGGTGGTGGACGAGGTCACCCACACCGCGACCCAGGCCGCCGACCGCGCGAAGTTCGTGGCGAGCTCGGCACGTCGCTCCGAGGAGGTGGCGATCTCCGGAAAGCGCGCGGTGGACGACACCGTGGCGGCCATCACCCAGGCCAAGGTGCAGGCGGACTCGGTCGCCGGCAACATCGCCTCGCTCGCGGGCCAGACCCAGGCGATCGGCGAGATCGTCGCCCTGATCACCGACATCGCGGAGCAGACCAACCTGCTCGCGCTCAACGCCGCCATCGAGGCCTCCCGCGCCGGCGAACACGGGCGCGGGTTCTCGGTCGTCGCGACCGAGGTCAAGGCGCTCGCCGAGGAGTCCAAGCAGGCGACCCGCCGGGTCCGGCAGATCCTCGGCGACATCCAGAAGATGGCCAATACCGCCGTGTTGTCGACCGAGGAGGGCGCGCGGGGCATGACGACGGCCACGCGGCAGGCGGACACCGCCGGCCAGACCATCGAGTCGCTCGGGAGCGTGATCGCCGAGGTGGCGGAGGCCGCCTCCCAGATCGCGGCGTCCGCCGGCCAGCAGGCGACCGGCCTCACGCAGATCCACCAGGCGATGCGGGACATCAAGCACGTGAGCACGCAAAACCTCGCGGCCACCCACCAGGCGCAGCGGGCCGCGAGTGATCTCGCGACGCTGGGTACGAACTTGAAGGCGCTGCTCGCCGCTTCCCCGCAACTCGATGGATGAGCGTCTCGCGGAGGAGCTCCGCGGGCTGTTCGTCGCCGAGCTCGAGGAGCATGTCGCCTCGATGAACCGTGAGCTGTTGGCGCTGGAACGCGCGCCGGCCTCCGAGCGGACCGCGCCCATCCAGGCGCTGTCCCGCACGATCCACACCGTGAAGGGCGCGGCGCGGGCCGCGAGCGTGCCGATGATCGAGCAGGCGAGCCACCGGCTGGAAGATCTGCTCGCCGGGCTGGTCGCCGGGCGCGTGCCCGCCTCTCCCGACTTCTTCGCGTTGTGGTTCGCGGCGACCGACGCGCTGGCCGACCTGGGGGAGCGCCTCGCGGCGGGCCGTTCGTGGGAGGACGCGCCGCTCCAGGCGTTGATCCCCCAGATCGCCGTTGCCGCCGGGCACGTCGAGAGCGAGCCCGCGGGGGTGGAAGAGTCGACATCGTCGGGCACCTCGACCGTGGCGCCCTTGCGGGTCGCGGCGGAGAAGGTCGATCTGCTCCTGGCGCGATCGGGAGAGCTGCTGGTGGCGATGCGCCGCCTCGACGCGGTGGCCGCCGATCTCGAGCGCGCCGGCGTGTGGACCGGCGCGGTGCAGGCCGATCGTCGCGCCGTCACGACCGCGGCGGAGGCCCTCGACGAGGTCATCCGGCGGCTGCGGATGATCCCCTTCCGCGAAGGCATCGCGCACCTCGACCGCGCCGCGCGGGACGTGGCGGCGTCGAGCGGCAAGGACGTGGCGCTGGTCATCGTCGGGGGCGATCTCGAGGTCGACCGCGCCGTGTTGGACGCCATCCGTGATCCGATGCTGCACCTCGTGCGCAACGCGGTCGACCACGGGCTCGAGGAGCCGGCCGTGCGCCTCGCCGCCGGCAAGCCCGCGCAGGGCACGGTGACGATCACGGCCTCGCTCGGCGGCGCCGACGTGCTGGTCACCGTGGCGGACGACGGCCGCGGCATCGATCCGAACGCGATCCGGGCGCAGCTCCAGCGGCGCGGAATGCCGGAGCCGGCGGACGAGCACGAGCTGATCCGGAGCGTGTTCGCCCCGGGCTTCTCCACCGCGCGGATGGTGACCGACCTGTCCGGCCGCGGTGTCGGCCTCGACATCGTGCGCACCGCCGTCGAGGAGCTCCGCGGCTCGATCGACGTGTCGATCGGCGCAGGGACGACCTTCTCGCTGCGTGTGCCGCTCACGTTGTCGACGTTGCGGGTGCTCGAGGTCACCGCCGCGGGGCACACCTACGTGATCCCGGCGTCCGCCGTGAAGGTGCTCCTCCGCATTGGAGATCAGGACGTGCACGAGGTGCGTGGCATCGCCACGATCGCGTTGGACGGCCATCCCGTGCCGCTGGTGCCCCTCACGAGTCTGCTCGGGCTCCCGACGGCGAGCCCGTTGGCCGGCGGCAAGGTGCCGGTGGTGGTCCTGACCCACGGCACGGACGTGGCGCTCGTCGTCGACACGCTCACCTCCGAGGGCGAGGTCATGGTCAAGGGCCTCGGGCATCGTCTCCGTGGAACCGGGGGGGGCACCGGCGGGACCACGCCCGCCCGCGGCCGGGTCGTCTCGGGCGCGACCATCCTCGCCAACGGCCGCGTCGCCTTGATCCTGGACGTGCCTGAGATCGTCGCGCGAGCGCGGCACGGCGGCAGCACCATCGGCGCGATCGTCGCCGGCAAGGACACCGCGCCGAAGCGCCGCGTTCTGTTGTGTGACGACTCGATCACCACCCGGAGCCTCGAGCGGAGCATCCTCGAAGGCGCCGGCTACACCGTGTTCGTCGGGGTCGACGGCGCGGACGCGTGGCGCCTGCTCCAGGAGACGCCCAACATCGACGTCGTGGTCTCCGACGTCGAGATGCCGCGGATGGACGGCTTCCAGCTCACCGAGACAATCCGGGCCTCGCCCCGGTTCCAGCACCTCCCCGTGATCCTCGTCACCGGCCTCGCCAAACCCGAGCACCGCGCCCGCGGGCTCGCGGTCGGCGCGAGCGCCTACCTCGTGAAGAGTGACTTCGATCAGCAGCAACTCCTCGACACCATCGAGCAGATCACATGAGCGCGTTCAACATCCGGGTCCTCGTGGCGGACGACTCCCCCACGGCTCGGGCCCTCCTCGTCGGCATGTTGTCGGCGTCCAGCGGGATCGAGGTGATCGGCCAGGCGAAAGACGGCGCCGAAGCCGTGGAGATGACCGCCCGGCTCAAACCGGACCTGGTCACCATGGACATCGAGATGCCCGTCATGAACGGGTTCGACGCGACGCGCCGGATCATGAGCGAGTGCCCGACGCCGATCGTGCTGGTGTCGTCCCTGGACGTGCGGAGCGTCGAGATCTCGATGGAGGCGCTCCGCGCCGGCGCGCTCGAGGTCATCCCCAAGCCGGTCGGCCCCACGTCGCCCGGCCACGCCGAGCAGGCGCGGTACCTCGCCGCCACGGTGCGGGCGATGTCGGACGTGCGGCTCGTCCGCCGCTGGTCGACCGTCGCGCCCTACAAGGACCCGGAGCCCGCGCCGCAGGCCGTGACCCAGACCGCCAGGATCGTCGCGATCGCCGCGTCGACCGGCGGCCCGGTGGCGCTCCACAAGCTCCTCGGCGATCTCCCCGTCACCTTCGCCGTCCCGATCCTCATCGTGCAGCACATGGCGACGGGGTTCGGAGACGGCTTCGCCACCTGGCTCGACGGCAGCGTGCCGATGCCGGTGAAGGTCGCCCGGCTCGGCGAGCCGCTCCTCCCCGGAGTGGCCTACCTCGCGCCGGACGGCAAGCACCTCGGCGTGTCCGAGCGCTCGACCGTCGCCTTGTCCGACGCGCCGCCGGTGGGCGGCTTCCGCCCGGCCGGGACCTACCTGTTCCAGTCCGTCGGCCGGGTGTACGGGACCGGCGCGCTCGGCGTCATCCTCACCGGGATGGGCAGCGACGGCCTGGAGGGCCTGCGGACCCTCAAGGCCGCTGGCGGCTACGTGATCGCCCAGGACGAGGCGACCTCGGAGATCTTCGGCATGCCCGGCGTGGTCGTCGAAGCGGGCATCGCCGACCGGGTGTTGCCGCTGCCCCGCATCGGCGAACACCTCGTGCGGCGCACCACCAAGGCCTGACCCCTCGGAACGGCGCCGGCTCTGAACGGCGCGGGCCCTGAACGGGGCGGGCCCCTACTTCATCGACGCGGCGGCCAGGACCACGAGCACCGTGAGCTCGGAGCCGTTGTGCATCCCGAGGTTCCCGTTGGCGGCGCCGACGGAGAAGTTCTTCGCGGTCGCGGGGATCCCGAGGCTCTCGAGCTTGGGCGTCTGCCCCGGGGGCACCGTGTAGATCGACCACGTCATCGCGCCGCCGATCCACCCGGCCGTCTCGAGCTCCTTGACCACCTTCGTCGCGGCGGCCAAACCCTGCTTCATCGACTTCTTGCCCGAGGCGACCTCGGCCGCGACCGCGTCGAGCTTGGACTGGACGAGCACCGCGGAGCCCGGCGCGGATGCGCCCCCGGTGAGCGCGCCGGTCACGGAGGCGACGCCGCCCGAGAGGCGCCGAAGCTCTTTGTGCGCCGCGTCGCGGGACGCGAGCGGGGCGGAGCCGGGCTCGACGACGAACGAGAGGACGGAGACGCCGCCCGGGTTCGGCGAGGGGAGCGCGCCCGCCGTCATCATCGTGGAGCTCGCGCCGAGGAGGGTCGCGCGCGAGATCGGGTGCTCCAGAGCGGTCCACGCGGCCTCGGCGGCGTCCTGGCCGTCGGTGAAGGCGGGGCCCCACGCGCCGTGCAGCTGGCCGGGGAGCGGATCTTTCGCGGCGATCTGCTGGACGTGGCGCCACCGCGCCATCTCGCGGTCGGCCGGCGGGAGCCCCGCGAGCGCGGCCCGAAGGTCGGTCGTGCGGTCTACCCACACGAGCGGCGGGAGCTGGTAGGTGCCGCGCGCGGCGTTCACCTCGGCGAGGAAGTCCTGCTCGACCGTGCCCGTCGTGACGGCGCTCGCACTCGGCGCCGCGGGGAACGTGGTGAGCGGCTCCTGGCCGACGTAGAGGGTGAAGAAGAACGCGCTGTCGGGCAGCTGGCGCTTCTTCTGCGTGTTCATCGCGACGCGGTACACGCCCGGCTGCTGCGGGAGCGCCACCTCCACGTCGAAGTCGCCCTTGCCCGCGAGCGGGAACTCGCGCACCTCGGTGCCCGGGTAGGACACGTAGACGGCGTACTTCGTGTCGCTCGCCAGCAGCGTGCCGGGGAGCACGGCGACCGCGCCGGGCGTGTGCACGCGGGGGAAGGGCTCGAACTCGGCCGCGCCGTAGATCCCGGTGAGGATGCCGACCCAGCCGCCGTGCGCGTCGTCCCGCTCCACCGCGACGGCGACGCTGCGCAGCTCCGGGTCCTTCTCCACGAACCCCGCGACGAGCGTGCCGACCGCGGCTGGATCGAGCGTGGGCGTGAAGAACGTGCCCATGACCCGCGGCGCCGTCGCGAGCCCCATGTGTTCGGCGAGGAACCACTCCACGCGGTCCTGGGTCACGCCCTTCCGCATCAGGGAGAGCACCTGGCGGGTGTAGCGGCGCAGCCCGTCCGAGGCGGGCGGGAGCGTGGCGCCCACGGCCGCCGCCTCGATCGCGCTCTCCTCCGCGCGGGCGAAGCCGGGGGTCACCGTGGTCTGGTCGTAGGTGCGCGCGGGCGGGCCGATGGTCGCGGGCACCAGCAGCGCCGCGGCTTCGGCGGAGGTGAGCGGCGCGACGGGAAACACGTCGGCCAGGGTCACCGTCGGCGCGGCGGGGGCGGGGGCCGCCGCCGGGGCGCGCGCGGGGGCCGCGTGCGCGGGGGCGATCATCACGAGGAGCGGGAGCAACGGGAACAGGGCCAGCATCGATGCCTCGGTCAGGGCGGTTCGGATATCCCGACGGCCCGCGGGCGGAGAGGCGCGATCAGGGTACGTGCCCCCCATGACCGACCTCTCCCACATCGCCCCCACCCTGCACGCGCGCGCCGACGGCCGCTGCGAGCTCTGCGGCGCCACCGACGATCTCGCCGTGCACCTCGTCCCGCCCGTCACCGAGGCCGTTGCCGACCGGGCGGTGCTCGTGTGTGGCACCTGCCGCGGGCCGCTCACCGGGGGCCCCGACGTCGACCCGAAGCACTGGTACGGCCTCCGCGAGGCCATCTGGACCGAGGTGCCGGCCGTGCAGGTGACCGCGTGGCGCCTCCTCGCCGGCTTGCGGGAGGAGACGTGGGCCCGCGATCTGCTCGACCAGGTCTACCTCGACGAGGAGATGCTCTCGTGGGCCCGCGCGGGGATGGACGTCCCGGTGGAGGGCGAGGTGGCGGGCCCCACCGTCGTCGACAGCAACGGCGCCCTGCTCGCGGACGGTGACGCGGTCACCCTCATCAAGGACCTCGACGTGAAGGGCGCCAACTTCACCGCGAAGCGCGGCACCGTCGTGAAGGGGATCCGCCTCGGAGACGACCCCGCACTGGTCGAGGGCCGCGTGAACGGCATCGTGATCTTCCTCAAGACGTGCTTCCTGAAGAAGGTGTTGTAGAGGCCCCCACGTCGACGACGAACAGCTGCAGGTTCGCGACGGCCACGCGCTCGTTGCGGGGGGAGCTGGCGACGAGCCCGCGGAGCTCGCGGAAGTAGCGGAGGTGGAGCTCTCGGAGCGCCGCCAGCGTGGCCTCGTCGGTGCTGAAGACGAGGTAGGCGAACTGCCCCTCGCCGCCCGCGCGGATGCGCTCCGCGGCCGCCTCCGTCCAGAACCCGCGGGACACCGCGCCGGCCCTCGGGTCCCCCCGCGTCGTGTCCACGGAGCGCTCGCGGTCGACCACCCACCGCTCGCGCGCCCACCGGATGACACCGGCGGCGGCGAGGTCGCGGAGGGTGCGCTCCTCGTCCTCGCGGCTGATCCCGAGCCGCTCCGCGATCCACCCCGGGCGGTGGCGGCGCAGGCGCGCGTAGCCGGCCAGCTCGAGAAAACGCGGCACCACCTCCGAGAGCGGGTTCTCGAACGCGAGGCGGCGCGCGGCCTCGAGGCGCTCCCACTCGGCCTGGGCGACGGGGATCGTGGTGAGATCGACGAGGCCGCTCAACAGGTTGAGGAGGCGTCGCGACGCGGCCTGCACGAGGCGGAAGAAGACCGGCAGCCGCGGCTCGACGTGCCCGGCGAGGATGCGGCTGATCGTGGAGCGGGAGAGCTCGGCCGCGGCGGCGAGGTGCTCCATCGGCACCGATCCGCGCAGCTCGCGCAGCAGCGCCGCCACGAAGGCGGGGCTCGTGGAATCGAGGTCGGCGAGCGACTCGGGGAGCGCCCGCCCGAAGAACGGCACGAGGGCGGCGCGCACGTCGAGGTGGGTGACCGCGGCGGCGCGCAACATCTCCGCGGCCGTCGGCGCGCGGCGCCCCGCCTCCCACGCGTAGGCCACGTTCGTCGTGTAGCCGAGGCGTCGGCTGAAGGCGGTCTGTGAGCGCTGGCCGCGCAGGGCGCGCATCACGCCGCACGCCAGCGCCTCGAAGTCCATGTGGGGATCCATCCGTCAGATATGCACGGAGGAATGCATCCGCGCCAGCCAATTTGTGCATGGCTGCCATGGAAGGTGCGGGGGGCTCGCCATAGGGCTGACACACCAATCGAAGCCCGCGAGGTTCCCGATGCCCATCCTCCGCCGTTTCCCGCTCCTCGCCCTGCTCGCCGCTTGCCAGGGCAAGGACGACGTCGTCGATACGGCGCCGGACGCCGAGGTGCCGGCGTGTTCTCCCGCGTTCGACGCTGCGGACCTCACCGGCGGCACCTGGGACCCGCGCTTCACCGTCGCGGGCTTCACCGGCCACGACGGCCTCGCGCCGAGCGTGTACGACTTCGCCGTCGACGTCGACGGGAGCCTCGTCGCCACGGGCCGCTTCCAGTGGCTCGGCAGCGACGCGATCGAGCCGCTCGCCCGCTGGCGGGACGGCGCCTGGGCGCCCGCGCGCACCGAGTGGGAGCTCACCCCCGAGCTGACTGGCTTCTCGGCCATCGCCATCGCGGACGACGGCGCGCTCGCGCTCGTCACCTACGACACGTACGGCGATCGCTTTGGCGAGATCTGGGTCGACGACGGCACGGGGCTCCGTTCGATCGGCGCCTTCGAGGGCCTGGTGCGCAGCGTCGCGTGGTTCGACGGCAAGCTCTGGGTGGCCGGGTTGTACGCCCTCGACATGGGCACGGTGTCGCCCCCGATCGAGGGCCTCGCGACGTGGGACGGCGAGGTGTGGTCGGCCGCGCCCGGCGGGGCCCTGGTCGGCTCCGCGTTCGAGCTCGCTGTCGATGGAGACGAGCTGCTCGTCGGCGGCGCGTTCACCGAGGTCGGCGGCGTGGCTGCCGCCAACGTCGCCGCCTACGCGCCCCTCGCCGACGGCGGCGCCACGTGGCGCGCGTTCGACTTCGCGTCCGCGCTCGTCGTCTACGCCCTGACGCGCGGCGACGACGGCGAGCTGTACGCCGGCGGCGCGCTCGGCGGCAACGAGTCGGGCGCGGGCGGCGTGTCCCGCTGGGACGGCGCGGCCTGGCAGATCGTGGGCGGCGGCTTCTCGATGTACTCCTGGCCCGGCGTCGTGACCGACCTGGCCGTGCACGAGGGCGCGCTCCACGCCACCGGCTGCTTTGCCGGCGTCGGCGGCCCCGACGGGGGCCCGGACAGCACGCCCGCCCGCTCCCTGGTCCGCCTGGACGGCACGAGCTGGACCCCCCTGGACGACGGGAGCGCCGGTGTGCTCGGCCCCTGGCTCGAGCCCGCGGTGTGTGGCGACGAGGGCCTCACGGCGGTGTGGGACGTGTCCCAGCAGCGGCTCGCGAGCGCGGGCGACACGATCTTCCTCGGCGGCTCGTTCCCCGGCGCGGGCGGCGTGCTCTCCCAGTCGATCGTCGGGTACACGAACGACGCGTGGGTGCCCCAGGGCACCGACGGGCTCGGCCTCGGCGGCTCGGTGGAGCGGCTCGCGGCCTCCGGCGCGGGTTGTGACCTGTACGCCCTGGGCCTGTTCACCCACGCGGGCGGCGTCCCGACCACCGCGAGCCTCCTCCACCTCGGCGACGCCGGTTGGGAGCCCATCGACGACACGATCCCCGCGGACGCGTGGTGCCCCGCGCTCGCCGCGAGTGACGACGGCGACGTGGTCGTGGGGTGTATGGAGTTCCCGCCCGAGGGCGGCGACGCGGTGGGGCGGATCTACCGCAAGGTGGGCGCGCGCCTGGAGCCGGTCGAGGCGAGCCTCGGCCCGATCTTCACCCTGGTCTACGACCTCGACGGCGCCCTGTGGATCGGCGGCGGCGCGACGACCGGCTACCTCGCGCGGCTCGACGGCGACACGCTCACCGTGGTGGAGGACAGCTTCGATGGCCCCCTCACCCGAATCGACGTGCGTGGCGACGACGACGTGCTCGTCGGCGGCACCTTCACCACGGTCGGCGGGGTAGACGCCGCGCGGATCGCGCTGTGGGACGGCACGAGCTGGTCGGCCCTCGGCGACGGCGCGCCCGGCATGGTGACCGCGCTCGCCCGCGACGCGACGAACGTGTACGTGAGCACCTACGACGAGGGTAACGGCGCCCTCCTGCTCGGCGCGTACGACGGCACCACGTGGACCGAGCTCGCGACGGCGGACGCCGGCCTCACGCCGCAGAGCTACTTCAACTTCAACGACATCCAGCCGATCGACGGCGCCCTGCTCCTGGTCGGCGCGGCCGAGCTCGACGGGGCGATCGACGGGAACGCAGCGCGCGGCGCCCTGGTCTACCAGGACGGCGCGTTCGCCCCCCTCGGCGGCGCGGTGCGGGCGATGGGCGTGTCCGATCTGCTGGTGACCGCCGACTCGGTGTGGTTCGCGGGCTCCATCGCGGAGGTGGGCGAGGGCCCCACGCTCGCGCCCTCGGTCGGGATCGCGCGGTACATCGTCACGCACTGACCGGGGGGCGATCGCGGGCGCGTTAGGCGCTCGGGTGGCGATCGAGATCCTCCGCGGCGACAACCTGGACGTGCTCCCCGCGCTTCCCGACGCCTCGTTCCATCTCATCTACATCGATCCGCCGTTCAACACCGGCCACAAGCAGGCGCGCACCCGGCTCAAGACGGTGCGCGATCCCGAGGGCGATCGCACCGGGTACCACGGCGAGCGCTACCGCACGCTGAAGATCGGGCAGCAGTCCTTCGGCGACTCGTTCGACGACTACCTGGGTTTTCTCGAGCCCCGGCTCGTCGAGGCGCGGCGGCTGCTCACCCCCACGGGCAGCCTGTTCCTGCACCTCGACTACCGCGAGGTGCACTACGCCAAGGTGTTGCTCGACCAACTGTTCGGCCGCGCCTCCTTCATCAACGAGATCATCTGGTCGTACGACTACGGCGCGCGCGCCACGCGCAAGTGGTCGTCCAAACACGACAACATCCTCTGGTACGCCAAGGATCCCAAGCGGTACACGTATCGTTACGACGACATCGATCGCATCCCCTACATGGCGCCGGATCTCGTGGGCCCCAAGAAGGCCGCGCGTGGCAAGACCCCGACGGACTGCTGGTGGAACACGATCGTGAGCCCCGGCGGCAAGGAGCGCACCGGCTACCCGACGCAGAAGCCCCTCGCGATCCTCAACCGCATCGTGCGCGTGCACAGCAACCCGGGCGACCGCCTGCTCGACTTTTTCGCCGGGAGCGGCACCCTGGGCGAGGCCGCGGCGCTGGCCGGCCGCGACGCCGTGCTGGTCGACAGCAGCGAGGACGCCGTCGTCGTCATGCGCAAGCGCCTGGAGCGGTTCCTGGCGCCCGCGCCCGACATGCCCTCCGCGCCCCCCCCTTGACGCCGCCCGACTGACGAACGTCCGCCGACGGGTGTCGGACGTCCGTCACCACCTGGCCACCCCCGCACGGGCCAACGCCGACAACTCGGTGGCATGCGACGTGCCAGGGCGGTCGGCGAACCCGAGGTCATCATGTCAATCGAACTGCTGGAAGTCTCCTGGCGCGTCGGCGCCGACCGTTTCTCGTTCGTGCTCACGCCCGACGGCACCCCCCACCTCACCGGCCCCGGCGTCCGGGAGCTCACCGACGCGGCCGAGCCCACCGCCCGCCCCGCGCCCACCGGGCCGGCCCGCCGGGGCAAGGCGTGGTCGGACGACGAGGAGGCGCAGCTCCGCGAGCGCTTCACGCAGGGGGACACGCCCTCCGCCATCGCCACCGCGCTCGGCCGCACGTCGGGATCCGTGCGCGCGCGCCTCGTGCGGCTGGGGCTGCTCGACGAGGAGGCGGCGGGCCTGCGGTACCCGGTGGCGCGGGGTGGGGCGGCGGCGCCCACGCCGAGCGGCGAAGCGGGCGCCGACGGCCAATCCGGCGGCGAGCCCGAGTAGCTACGGCACCCTACCCGAGCCCGTGACGCCGACCGCGGCCTCCGGCTCGTCGGGATCGTTGCTCCCGACGAGCACTTCGGACGTGTACGTGCCGGCGTCGGCGGGCGTGAACGTGACCATCAGGGTCACCTCCTCGCCGGGCGGCACGACCGCGGCGCTGATCGACGAGAGTGTGTAGATCGACGCGAGGTCGATGTCTGCGAGCGCGATGCTGCTGATCTGCAAGTCTCCGGTGCCGACGTTGCCGATCGCCACCGTCGCGACCTCGCTGAACCCCACCTCCAGGGAGCCGAAGTCGAGCACGTCCGGGTCGAGGACGATGTCCGGCGCGCCGCTGTCGGTGTCGGCGGTGTCCGCGGCGCCGGTGTCGGACTTGTCGACACCGCCGGTGCACGCGAGGAGGAAGGTGAGGAGGGGCACGCAGCGCATCCACACATCGTAACCGCGTGCCAACCTGCGCTCGATCGCCCGCCGCCCGTTCACAACCTGGAGCGGCACCGATTAACCCTCACGGACCATGCAGAACTACACCTCGGCATCGCGCACGTCGAAGTCCGGGTCTGAGGTCGCCGCGTCCGCGCAGGCGCCGAAGACCCCCCAGGACAAGGTCGGCAACGAGACGCTCTCGCAGCGCCTGGCCCTCCAGAGTGTCGAGCCCGCCGCGCTCCCCGAGGTGGGCGTCGGGGAGACCGAGTGCCACGACTACGTGGTCCTGGCGCGCGGAAATGACGCCACGGCCGGCAGCCTGACGATGCACGCGGCGCGGGTGAGCGTGTGCGCCAGCGTCTGGGAGCACGCGCTCGAGGCGGGCGCGGTCCGCCTCGCGACGGACAAGGGCGTCAACGTGGTCGAGCTCATCTGGCCCGGGGAGTGGGGCAGCTCGCCGAAGACCCGCACCGTCGGCCAGTCCCTCCAGCCCATCGACGCGCGGCTCGCCGTCGACACGGCGCGGGAGAGCAAGGGCTGGAGCAAGGCGACGAGCAGCGGCGCCGTCGAGAACCTGCTGGCCGGGGAGACCAACCAGCTGTCGGCGGCGGCCATCGGCTCGTTCCGAGGAGACGTTTCGTCCGGGGCGTTCAAGGGCAAGTCCGACACCGACCAGGCCACGTTCCTCGACGGGTTGTTGGCGAGCGACGCGGCGCGCACGGCCGTCGTGGCGGAGCCCGTCTCCGCGACCGCGAAGAAGGTGACGCGCGGCGGGCCGACCCTGGAGAAGGACCACGACTTCGAAGGCGACAAGGCGGACGCGAACGTCTACACCCTCACCTTCGAGGACGCGCAGGTCATCAAGGTGTACGTGCCCGCCACCATGGATCCGAAGATGGCGTGGCACTCGATCGATCAGATCGAGGAGGCCGTGTCCAAGCTGCCCGATGCCAGCCGGAAGGTCGCGTCGGCCGTGACGATGAACACCATCGAGAACCCGGACGACGCCCACTGGGCGGTCGCCTACAACACGCCCGACTTCCACTCGTACATGACCGCGGGCGAGGACGGCAGTGTCACGATCTACCCGGACGACACCGGGAAGATGCCGTCGCAGGACTACATGAACGGCACGATGATCCACGAGACCGGCCACACCTGGGCCTACAAGCAGTGGGGCACCGACAACACCAAGGGCGGCTGGGTGAAATGGCAGGCCGCGATGGACTCGGACAAGGCGTCCCCGTCCAACTACGCCACCAACGCCATCGAGGAGGATGTCGCCGAGGCGATCCAACTGTACGGCTCCACCAAGGGGAAGCCGACGTACGACGAGTACAAGGCCATCCTCCCCGCTCGCTTCGCCATCCTGGAAGCGGAGATGAAGTGACCGGGAGCCTGCTCGCCCTCTGGGTGGCCCTCGGCGTCGGTTGTGTCCGCGCCGAGCCCGCCGCGCCAACGGCACCGGCCTCCACGGTCGCTCCGGCCCCGTCTCCCTCTCCCCTCCCCGCTCCCCCCGCCGCCCCCCGAGAAACCGTGACCCATCCTGGCACCGTGACGTTCCTCGACCCCGACGGCTCCACGCGTGAACAGAACGCGGCCGATCTGCCCCCCACCATCGCCTGGTACACCGCCGCCGACGGCACCCGCACCCCCTGCGTGCGCGTCGAGGCCTCCCGCCGCGGCACGGCCCTGGAGATCAAGCGCTTCGCGGCGGACGGCGCGCTGCTCGACACGACGATCTCCTCTCCGCGGCGGTGAGGGCGCGGCGGTAGCCTCGGCGGGGAGGATCCCCCGCTTCAGCCCTTCTTCGCCGTCAACGCGATCCGCTTCCGCTCCCGGTCGACCGACACCACCCGCACCGTGATGCGCTTGCCGACCTGCACCACCGCGAAGGGGTCCTTCACGAAGCGGTCGGCCAGCTCGGACACGTGGACCAGGCCGTCCTGGTGCACGCCGATGTCCACGAACGCGCCGAACGCGGTCACGTTGGTGACCACGCCCTCCATCTCCATCCCGGGCACGAGATCGTCGAGGGTGCGCACGTCGTCGCGGAACCGGGGCGCCTCGAACGAGTCGCGGGGGTCGCGGCCGGGGCGGGCGAGCTCGGCGAGGATGTCGCGGAGGGTGGGCTCGCCCACGTCGCCGCCGACGTAGCGGCGCAGGTCGATGCGGGCGGCGAGGGTGGGGTCGCCGACGAGGCGGCGCACGTCCACGCCGAGGTCCTGGGCCATGCGCTCGACCAGGGCATAGCGCTCGGGGTGCACGGCGGAGGCGTCGAGGGGGTTCCGGGCGGCGCGGATGCGGAGGAAGCCGGCGGCCTGCTCGAAGGTCTTGGGGCCGAGACCCGGCACGGAGAGGAGCTTGCTCCGCGTCGGGAACGCGCCGTGTTCGTCCCGCCACGCGACGATGCGCTTTGCCAGCGTGGGCCCGATGCCGGCGACGTGCGCGAGGAGCGCGGCGCTGGCGGTGTCGAGCTCGACCCCGACATGGTTGACGCAGCTCGCAACGACGCCGTCGAGCCGCTCGCCGAGCAGGCCCTCGGTGACGTCGTGCTGGTACTGGCCCACGCCGAGCGACTTGGGATCCACCTTGACCAGCTCCGCGAGCGGATCCTGGAGGCGGCGGCCGATGGAGATGGCGCCGCGGATCGTGAGATCGAGCGTGGGGAACTCGTCGCGGGCGACCTCGGACGCGGAGTACACGCTGGCGCCGACCTCGCTGACGCTCACCACCATCACGTCGGCCAGTCCCGCGTCGGCGAGCGCGGCGCGGGCGAAGTCGAAGGTCTCCCGGCCGGCGGTGCCGCTCCCGACGGCGACGGCGTCCGCCCCGTGGCGGCGCACGAAGGCGACCAGCTCGGCGGCGGCGGCGGAGGGGTCCATCGTGGTGTGCGGGTACACGGTGACGGCGCCGAGGAAGCGGCCCATCGGGTCGAGCGCGGCGCACTTGCAGCCGGTGCGGAAGCCCGGATCCATCGCGACGACCGCGTGTTTGCCGTACGGGGCGGCGAGCAGGAGGTTGCGGAGGTTGGTCGCGAAGACGTCGACCGCCTCGCGCTCGGCCCAGTCGCCGAGGTCGCCGCGGACCTCGTTCTCGATGGAGGGGGCGAGCAGGCGGGTGTAGCCCTCGCGGATGGCCTCCCGCAGTTGGGCGGCCCACGGCGAGCGCTCGGCCACGCCCATCGTGCGCTCCAGGCGCCCCACCATCGCGTCGGTGTCCAGCGCGACGCCCACGCGGAGCACGCCCTCGGTCTCCCCGCGCCGGATCGCGAGGTAGCGGTGCGCGGCCACGCGCCCGAGCGCCTCCTCGAACGCGTAGTAGTCCTCGAAGCGGGTGCGCTCGCCGTCGGTCGCCTTCTTCACGGCCTTCGACGTGACGCGGCCGTGCCGCACGGTGAGCTCGCGCGTGACGACGCGCACGTCCGCGCGCTCGCTCATCACCTCGGCCACGATGTCGCGCGCGCCCGCGAGCGCCGCTTCCGCGTCGGGCACCTCCTCCCCCACGAACCGCGCGGCGTCGCGCTCGGGGTGGCCGCCGGGCGCCTGGGCCAGGATCCGCTCGGCGAGGGGCCCGAGGCCCCGGTCGCGGGCAGCGGAGGCGCGGGTCTTCCGCTTGCGCTTGAACGGGAGGTACAGGTCCTCGAGCGCCTGCTTGTCGTCACACGCCCGCACCAGGCGCTCGAGCGCGGCGTCGAGCTTGCCCACCTCGGCGATGGCGTGCAGGATCACGTCGCGACGTTTCTCGAGCGCGAGCGCGCCCTTCCAGGCGGCCTCCACCGCGGCGATCTGCACCTCGTCCAGCCCGCCGGTGGCCTCCTTGCGGTAGCGCGCCACGAAGGGGACCGTGTTGCCGTCGGCGAGGAGCGCGATCACGGCGCCCACGCCGCGGGGGGGCAGGTCGAGGCGGCGGGCAACGCCGGGGACCGGGTCGAACGGAGGTGGGGTCATCGCCCCTCGGCTATCGCGGCGCGGCCCGGCGGACGCTCACCGCGTCGGCGGCGGCAGGCCGGGCATCGGCGGCGAGGTGTCCTTGAACAGCGCGTCCTGCGCCGAGGGGGGCCGCGGGCCGTTTGGGGCTCCGTTGTCGATCACCTGGGTGCCAGGGAACGCCTCCGCCTTCCCGAGGTGGCGCTGCTTGTCGGGCCACCCCGCCGCCACGAGGCGCCGCGCGGCAAACTGGCCGAGGAGGCGGTGGCCCAGGGCAGACGGATGCATGGAGTCGACGAACAGGTCGGTCGGGTCGTCGCGGCTCGCGCCCACGAACACCAGCTGCGCATCGAAGATCGGGAGCCCGTGCCACGCGGCCACCTCCCGCTGGACGGCGAAGTACGGTTCCCACGACCAGTCCTTCGTCCCGTCCTTGATCCGATCGATGTTGGTCAACGCGAGGAATGCCACGCCGATGTCGCGCGCCCGCGCTTCCCGGACCATGGCGTCCAGGTTCTCGGCGTAGCGCGCCAGCGGCACGCGCCGGCCCACCTCGGTCGGCAGTTGATCCCCCGCCGTCCAACTCACGATCCGCGCGCCGCGCCCGCCGCGCAGCACGTCCGCCCAGGAGGCGACCATGCGGTACAAGGCGGAGCTGGCGAGCGGGTTGGCGAACGCCTTCTGGGTGCGCAGCAGATCCGCGTCCTGGAAGGAGTCGAAGTTGTTGTCGCTCCACAGGTTGCCGATGACGAGCAGATCGGGGCGCAGATCCCACCCCATCTCGTCGAGGAACAGGCGGGTCTGCTCGGTCGAGTAGCCGGGGGTGCCCCCGTTCACGACCTCGGCGGGGTGCCCGAGCCCGGCGAGGCTGCTCCCGAGCTGGGCCGGAAAGGTCTCGTCGTCCTCCACGCCGTGCCCGAACAGGGAGCTGTCCCCCACCACGAGGACGCGCGGCACGCCCGCGGGCTTGGGGTCGGCCGGGAGGTCGCCGCGCAGCCCGAGGCGGTTGATGTGCGCGGTGCCGTCGTTGGGGGTCGACTTGACCCCGGGCGCCGTGTACCAGAGGCGCGACGGGTGCCCGTTGAGCAGCACCACGTCGGGGCCGGACGGACCGTCGGTGTACGCCGGGATGCTCGGGCCGACGACGCGGGCGAACGCCTCGAGCCCACCGAGCGTCAGCACCAGCACCACGGACGCGGCGACGAGCTTGAAGCGGAGCGAGCGGCCCCCCCGAGATCCTACCTGCAAGCCCTCTCCGTTCGGCGGCGCCGAGAATAACATTGTTCGCGCCGGCTCCCGAGGCTGCCGGAGGGGGCGAGGCCCTCCGCACGCGCGCGGCGCCGGCTACCCGAGCACCGCCACCGTCTCCACGTGCACGGTCTGCGGGAACATGTCGTAGGGCGTGATCCGCCGCACCCGCAGGCCGCCGGCGACCAGCCGCGCCAGGTCGCGCGCGAGCGTCCGTGGGTCACACGACACGTACACGAGCTCGGAGGGCGCCAGCGCGAGGAGCCGCTCGGTCACGCCGGGCGCGAGGCCGCTCCGGGGCGGGTTGACCACCACGAGGCCCCCGGCGAAGGCGGCGGGGAGCGCGTCCCCGACGGCGGCCGCCTCGAAACGCGCGGCGATGCCGTTGCGGTCGGCGTTCTCGCGCGCGCGGGCCACGGCGGCGGGCGAGGCCTCGATGCCCATGACGGCGGAGGCTGCGCGGCCGAGCTGGAGCGCCACGGCGCCGACCCCACAGTACAGGTCGAGCAGGGGGCGCCCGTCGGGGCGCGGCAGATCGGCCCAGAGCCGCGCGGCGGTGGCGGGGTTGGTCTGGAAGAAGTCGGTGGGGCCCACCCCGAAGACCACGCCGTCCACGTGCTCGTCGATGCGCTCCACCCCCACGATCCGCTCGGTGGGCCCGTCCGCGGCGAAGATCGCGTCTCCCGGGCGGTCGTTCACGTGCAGGAACACCCCGTCGGCCGGGAGCGTCGCCGCGACCCGACGGAGCTCCGGGGTGTCGCCCCGGGCCACGAGCGTGGCGAGCACGGTGCCGTGGCTCCGCGAGCGGCGCACGACCACGTGGCGCAGCAGCCCGTCGGGCAGCGGCAGGCGCAGGGTGGTCCACGCGCGGAGGGCCGGGGCGAGCACCGCGCACCCCTCGACCCCCACGACGTCATGGCTGTGCCGCCCGAACGCGCCGAGCCGCACGGCGCCGCCGTCGTAGCGCGCCACCAGCTTGGCGAGGTGGCGATAGCCGGTGTCGCCGTCGGGGCACGGCACGACGGCCTGCACCGCGCCTGACACTTCCGTCGGCAGGCCGGCGTCCGTCAGCGCGTCGACCACGAGCGCCCGCCGCCAGCGTCGCGATGCCTCGGGTGTCAGGTGCATCCACGGGCAGCCGCCACACGGGCGGTAGTGGGGGCACGGCGGGGCCACCCGGTCCGGCGACGGGACCTTGGCCCCCACCCACTCCGCGTAGTCGACATGCCCGCCGCGGCCGAGCACGCGGACCTCGGCCTCCTCGTCGGGCACGCCGCCGAACACCCGCGTGGGGTGTGGCCCGTCCGTCACGGCCTCGCCGCGGGGATGGAAGCGGGTGGGTCGGAGCACGCGCATCGGGCGCGGGTCTATCGCGGGGCGTGGCCCGTTCGTACGCGCACGGGCGTGAACGGGGGTCCGGCGGCAGGATTCACTCAACGTTCCCGGCCGCAGACCGATGTGACCCGGGTGAACACCATCCTCCGCGCCGATGCCCTCGACGCCCTCTCCGACGCCGTCCTCGTGACGGACCCGCTCGGGCGCGTCAGACACGTGAACCCCGCCTTCACCGCGGCCACCGGGTACACGCTGGGCGAGGTGCTCGACCAGGACTCCACCGCGCTCATCGGCATCGGGGCGCTCTCCGAGGCCGACCGCGCCGCCATCCGCGCCGAGATCGCCGCCGGCGGCACGTGGCACGGCGAGGTGTGGCTCTCCCGGCGCGACGGGACGCGGTTCCTCGCGCGGTGCCAGGCCTCCCACATGCCCGGCGACCACACGCTCGGCGTGTTCCGCGACATCACGGAGTTCCGCAAGCGCGCCGAGGCCGCGCGCAGCTCGGCGGCGAGCTTCCGCACGCTCATCGAGGGCTCCCCGGACGGCATCGCCGTCCACCGGGACCAGCGCTTCGTCTACGTGAACCCCTCGTTCCTGCGCGCGCTCGGCCACACGGCCCCCGAGGGCGTTGTCGGCGCCTCGCTCCTCGACGTGTTCCACCCCGACGACCGCGCTGGCGTGGTGGCGCTCGTGGCCTCCGAAGAGGCCCACCCCGCCGTGGAGAAGCGCCTGCTGCGTCGCGACGGGAGTGTGGTGCAGGCCGAGATCGTCTCGCTACCCGTGGTGTTCGACGGCGAGTCCGCGGTCGTGCTCATGGTGCGCGATCTGACGGCGCGGCGCGCGCTGGACACCCGGATGCGCGAGATGGACCGCATGGTCTCCATCGGCACGCTCGCCTCCGGCATCGCCCACGAGATCAACACGCCCATCCAGTTCGTCGGCGACTCCGCCCACTTCCTCCAGGGCGCCATGACCGATCTGCTCGGCTTGCTCGAGGACTACCGCGGCCTGCGGCAGCTGGCGGCCGCGGGCGGCTGGGCGCCCGAGGTGGTGGCGCAGCTGCTCGCGAAGGAGGACGACGTGGACGCCGAGTACCTCGCCGAGAACTGCCCCAAGGCCATCACCCGCACGCTCGACGGCGTCTCCCGCGTCGCGACGATCGTGCGCGCGCTCAAGGAGTTTGGCCACCCGGGCCAGACCGAGCTGGGCCCCGCCGACCTGAACCAGGCGATCCTCAACACCGTGACGGTCGCCCGCAACGAGTGGAAGTACGTCGCCGAGGTGGAGACCGAGCTGGGCCCGCTCCCGCGCGTGTTGTGTCACGTCGGCTCGCTCAACCAGGTGCTCCTGAACCTCATCGTGAACGCCGCCCACGCCATCGGCGACGTGGTCGGGAACACCGGCAGGAAGGGCACGATCAAGGTCCGCTCCGAGGTCTCCGGCACGGACGTGCACATCAGCGTGGAGGACACCGGCTCGGGCATCCCCGAAGCCGTGCGCCCGCGCATCTTCGACCCCTTCTTCACCACCAAGGAGGTCGGGCGCGGCACCGGCCAGGGCCTCGCGATCGCGCGGTCCATCGTGGTCGAGAAGCACGGCGGGGCGCTCTCCTTCGAGACGGAGCTGGGCGTCGGCACCACCTTCCACGTCCGGCTCCCCGTGGGCGCCGCGTGAGGCGCATCCTGTTCGTGGACGACGAACAAGCCATCCTCGACAGCCTCCGCGATCTGCTCCGGCCGCAACGCAAGGTGTGGCAGATGAGCTTCGCCCGCACGGGCGAGGAGGCGCTGAAGGTGCTGGAGACGGAGCCCTACGACGTCGTGGTGTCCGACATGCGGATGCCGCGGATGGACGGCGCCACCCTGCTGCGCGAGGTCAAGGAGCGCTATCCGCGCGTGGTGCGCATCGTGTTGTCCGGGCACACGGAGATGGAGGCGGCGCTGCGCACGGTGCCCATCGCCCACCAGTTCCTCGGCAAGCCCTGCGAGGCCGACCGGCTCCGCTCCGTCATCCAGCGCACCTGCGATCTGCAGGACCTGCTCCACGACGAGAACCTGCGCCGCCGCGTGGGCCAGATCACCGCGCTCCCGTCGGCCCCGCGCATCTACGTGGCCCTCACCAAGGCCCTGGTCGACCCCGAGGTGTCCCTCCGCGACGTGGCGGCGATCCTCGAGAAGGACATGGCGATGTCCGCCAAGGTGCTCCAGGTGGTCAACTCGGCCTTCTTCGGCCTGCCCCGCCGCCTCTCCAGCCTGTTGGAGGCCGTGAGCTACCTCGGCATCAGCGTGATCAAGAACCTCGTGCTGAGCATGGAGGCCTTCCGCGAGCTGCGCGGCGGCGAGGCCGCCAAGGGCTTCGACGTCGACCGGGTGCAGCGCCAGTGTTTCGTGACCGGCCGTATCGCCCAACGGATGCTCCCCGATCGTCGGGACGCGCAAGACGCGTTCGTGGCCGGCACGCTCCACGAGCTCGGCACCCTCATCCTCGCCACCCGCGAGCCCCTCGCGTTCGCCACCGTCGACGCCGAGGCCACCGCGCGCGGCGTGCCCCGCCACGTGGTGGAGCGGGAGCAGGGCGGCGTGTCGCACGCCGAGGTGGGCGCCTACCTGATCGGCCTGTGGGGCCTGCCCTACGGCATCGCCGAGGCCGTGGCCCACCACCACGACCCGATGCGGCTGGAGCCCACCCGCTTCGGCGTGGCGGAGGCCGTGCACTGCGCCAGCGCGCTTGCCATCGAGGCGATCGGGCTGCCCGGCGTCCAGGAGGTACCGGAGCCGCGGCTCGTCGAGCGGCTGGATCTGGGAGGCTCCCTCCCCGCCTGGCGCGAGATCGCGCGCGAAGAAGCCAACCGGAGCGAGGTGTAGCGTGACAGCCGACCGCCCCCGCCTCCTCCTCGTCGACGACGAGCCCGCCGTGCTCGAAGGGCTCCAGCTCCACCTGCGGCGCCGCTTCACGACGTCGACGGCCACCAGCGGCCCCGAAGCGCTCGCCCTCATCGCGGACAGCGAGCCGTTCGCCGTGGTCATGTCGGACATGCGCATGCCCGGCATGAACGGCGCGACGCTGCTCGCCCAAGTGCGGCAGCGCTCGCCGGACTCGGTGCGCCTGCTGCTCACGGGTTACTCCGAGATCGACGCCGCCATCGCCGCGGTCAACGAAGGCCAGGTGTTCCGCTTCCTGACGAAGCCGTGCCCCCCCGAGGTGCTGGTGAGCCAGCTCGCGGCGGCGGCGGAGCAACACCGCCTCGTCACCGCCGAGCGGGTCCTGTTGGAGCAGACGCTCCGCGGCGCCGTGCGCGCCCTGACCGATCTGCTCGGCCTCGCGAGCCCCGCCGCGTTCGGACGCGCCGGCCGCGTGAAGGACCACGTGACGCGCCTCTGCGCGGCGCTGGCGCTGCCCGACGCGTGGCACGTCGAGGTGGCCGCGATGCTCTCGCAGATCGGCTGCATCACGCTGCCGCCGGCCACGGTGGAGAAGCACTACCTCGGCCTCCCCCTGCTCCCCGCGGACCAGGCGATGGTCGACCGGCTGCCGGCCCTCGCGTTCCAGCTCCTCGGGCCGATCCCGCGGATGGAGCCGGTCCGCGAGATCCTCGCGGCGATGGATCGTCGCTTCGACACGAGCGCTCGGCTCCCGCTTCCGCTGGGCGCCCGCCTGCTGAAGCTCGCCCTCGACCACGATCTGCTCGACACGCGCGGCCTCGACACCGACACCCTGCTCGCGACCCTGCGCGGCCGGACCGGCTGGTACGATCCGGTGCTCCTCGACGCGTGGTGCGCGCTCGAAGCGCCCGACGCCGCGGTCGACGCGGTGCACGAGGTGCGCCTGGTCGAGCTGCGCGCCGGCATGGTGTTCGCGGCGGACGTGCGCACCCGCGCCGGGATGTTGCTCATCGCCCGCGGCTACGAGGCCACGCCCGGCATCCTGGAGCGCCTCGGAAACCTCGGCAGCGCCGGGGTCACCGAGCCGCTCCGGGTGCGGCTCCCACGGCGCGGGGCCCCGGCGCGGGCGTGAAGCATGCGTGAAAGGGGCGGGCCATGGTCCCGCCGGCACGAACGGGGCACGTTGACCAGCGCAAGCGGGTGCCCATGTTGTTCCTGGTTCACCTCCTCGACCTCGGGCTCCTCACGTCCGACCAGTCGGTCACGGTCCTGCGCCACCTCGCCACGCACAGCATCCCGCTCGGCCGCATCGCGCGGGTCGAGGGCATGATGACCACCCACGCCGTGATGGACACGCTGTCGTTGCAGGCGGCGCGTCCGGGGGCGCGCTTTGGCGAGCTGGCGATGGAGCTCGGGTTTCTCGAAGAGGGCCAGATCAGCGCGCTCATCCTGGCGCAGATCCGCCGCCAGCCGCGTGTGGAGGACATCGTGGTCGAGCTCGGCCTGCTCACGAAGGAGCAGGTCACCGAGGCGCGGCGCACGTTCCTGCACCGGCGCGAGGAGTAGGGGTCAACCCGAAAAGGTCAACCTGCGGGCTCGTCCTGGCGGTCGAGGAACAGCACCCCGACGTAGGCGACGTCCAGGTCGAGCTCGGAGAAGCCCTGCCCGAACGTGCCGTTCACGGCGAGGCCGAAGCCCGCGCGTTTGTACGTGCACCAGAGCTCGTCGCCGTCGATGTTGACGTCGGAGATCTCGGTGATCTCCTTGCCATCGAACACGCCGAGGGGGCCGCGGGTCTTTCCGCGCAGCGTCGCGACCCCGGACACCCCGTCCTCCCCGGGCTCCAACGTGAGCGTGAAGGAGGTGTCCCTCTCCTCGACGGTGATGCCGGGGTCGAGCTCCGCGTCGCGCAGGAACCCGACGTAGGTGCCGAAGATCTCGTCCTCACCGGGACCGTGGCATGCGCAGGCGAACACGATCGCGGCGAGGGAGCCAATGGAAGGTGACATGCGAACCCCTGGCTTCTCCGTACATAGGCACGCGCACGTTCGCCGCCGGGCTCCTGGTGTTCAGGCATGCGACGTGAGATCGCCGACGGTGGCTACGTTGTTGCGTTTGGTTGGTTTGTGACACCAGGCACGCTGGATTGGCTCAGAAGCGGGCGGCCGAGGACCGGGCGGCCGAGCAGCGGGCGGCCGAGAAAGGCCAGGCTTTCGTCGAGGGCGCGCTGCGCGAGGGCCGGATCGAGCGCGCCGCGCCAGACCCGGCGCGACGGCAGGCGGTCGAAGCTGTACACCGCGCCGTTCTCGACGCCGGGCGACGTGAGCATCCACGCCGCGGCGCCCGCGGAGCGGGTGGGCGTGCTCGCGTCCGGGAGCAGCGGGACGAGCCAGCGGAGCACCGTGGACCAGAGCAGACGCGCGGCCGCCGGCGCCGTACGGGCGAGGCCGGTGCCGGGCATGAGGCCGGGATCGAGGACGTGGAACGTGGTGCGGTCGGCGGGGACGGCGCGGGCGAGCGCCATCCCGGTGAGCATGGAGAGGAGCTTGCTGGTGGCGTAGCGATCCCGGCCGCGCGCCGGGTCGGTCGTCGCATCGCCCTCCCCCCGCGCGAGCGCCGCGATCGAGGTGAACCGCCCGCCGCGGAAGCCGAACATCCGCGCGAGGCGGCTCTCGGGGTGGTGCGTGCCGCTGCCGATGAAGATCACGCGTCCGCCGTGGAGGTGCGGCAGGAGCCCCATCGTGAGCTCGAGCGCGGCGAGGTGGTTGACCGCGACGGTCTCCTCCCAGCCGTCATCCGTGTGGCGGAGCGCGGCGGTGTTCTGCACGCCGGCGTTGTTGACGAGGCCGGCGAGCGGGCCCTCCCAGGCGGCGGCGAAGGCGCGCACCGCGCCGAGCGAGGACAGGTCGAGCCGACGCACCTCCACGTTGGGGCCGAGCGCGCGGGCCACCTCGGCGCCGCGGGCCACGTCGCGCACCGCGAGGACCACGTGGTGGGACGGATCGGCGGCGAGCGCGGCGGCGATGGCGCGGCCGAGGCCCTGGGTGGCGCCGGTGACGAGGAAGGTGGGCATGCGGGCTCCGAGGAAACGGGGTTGCGCGGCCGGGTCCGGCGCGTGAAGGGATAATATGAGGATTCCTTCAGGTTTGGCATTCGCATCCTCCGGAGAGGGGCTCGACGCGCGGATTCGCCAGCGCAAAGCGCCATCCCAGGCGCGCGCCCAACACACCGTGGCCGCGATTCTGGAGGCGGCCCTTCAGGTTCTCGTCACCACGGGGGCCGAGGGGCTCACGACCACCCGCGTCGCGGAGCGGGCCGGCGTGTCGGTCGGCACCTTGTACCAGTACTTTCCCGACAAGCGCGCGCTCGTGGTGGCGCTCCGGGTGCGTTATGTCGACGGGCTGGTGGAGCACGTCGGAGCGGCGATGCGCGCCGCGGCCGGGCTCCCGCCCGAGGCGGCGTTCCGCCCCGTCATCACGGCGCTCCTCACGTTCAAGCGCGAGAACCTGCAGCTCTCGCGGGCGGTGCGCGCGGCCGGCGGGGACTTCACCCAGCCGGAGATGATCCGCGCGGTCGGGGCGCGGCTGGTGCAGGTGACCCAGGCCTTCGTGGAGGCGGCGGCGCCCGGCAGGGCCCATCCCGAGCTTGTCGCCCGCGTGCTCGTCGGCGCGATCGAAGGCGCACTGTCCGTGGCCGTCGACGAGTCGCCCGAGCTCCTCGCGTCGGACGCCTTCGCGGAGGAGCTGATGCGGTTGGCGGGGGGGTATCTGAAGGGGTGAGGTTGGGCGGGGGCGCGGCCGAGAGCTCGTTGCCTCCGGTGACGCCGACCCGACAGATCGGGCGTCAGTGCCGGTCGTGACGCGAGATTTGTCGGGTCTTGGCGCCGGTTGGGGCAGACGAGACTGCCGTCACCGTCCGCCTCGAACGGTCCAACGCCGACTTTCGCCGAGCGCCCTACGCGGACGGCGCCGAGCGAGGCCCTACGACCCGACAAAACGGGCGTCAGTGCCGGTCGTGAGGCGAGATCTGTCGGGTCTTGGACGCTCTCGAGTCCCGACAGCGCCCCGGTGAGGGCGGCGGGCGCGCCCCCGAAGGCCGGGATGTCCACCGGGGCGCGGCGGCCCCGCTCGGGGGGCCGGGCACCGCGCCCAGCGCTGGTCGCCCAACCATCCGCTCGAGGTTTGCCCTGCCACGGCTTGACACCCCCCCGGATCCTGGGCGATAGCCGCCGCCATGCGCCTGTTCCCGCTCCTCGCCCTGCTCGCGTGCTCCAACGGGTTCAACGACAAGGGCGGGGACCCGTCGGTGGACGACACCGCCGACACCGACGGCGAGGCCGACGCGGACACCGACACCGACACCGACACCGACGCCGATTCGGACACGGACACCGACACGGACACCGACACCGACACCGACGCGGACACCGACGCCGATACCGATGCGGACACCGACTCGGACACCGACGCCGACACCGACACCGAGCCGGACCCGAGCGAGGTCGATGACGACGGGGACGGGATCTCCGAGGCCGACGGCGACTGCGACGACACCGACGGCGACGTGTCGCCGGGCACGGCCGAGACGCCCTACAATGGCGTCGACGACGACTGCAGCGGCGCGACGCCCGACGACGACGTGGACGGGGACGGCTACGCCGCGGCCGAGGACTGCGACGATACCGACGGCACCGTGTCCCCCGCGGACGAGGAGGACGGCACCAACGGGGTCGACGACGACTGTGACGGCACGGTCGACGAGCGCTTCGACCTCACGACGATCGACGCGAGCTGCGACTGCGGCTATCCGAGCGCGCTCGATGTCGACTCGGTGGACGACGTGCACATCGTCTATCACGATGCCGACGCGGGCACGATCCGCTACCTGACGGGCACCGGGGCGGTGTGGGCCCCCGCCGACGAGATCGTGTCGGACGTGACGTCGGGCGAGTGGCTCGACGCGAAGGTCGACGGCGCCGACGAGGTGCAGGTGGCCTTCACCTACGCCTCGCGCGGGGCCACGGAGCTCGACTACCTGTACCGCGACGCGTCGGGGCGCTGGTCGCCCACCTACGTGGTCGACGACTACGCGATCTCCGGCTCCTCGTACGTCGGCTACTACGTGTCGTTGGCTATCGACACGATCGGCCTGCCGTCGTTCGCCTACTACGACGACGACAACGGCGTGCCCGTGCTGACCGACTTCACCAGCCTCGGCATCGGCGTGAGCTCGCAGATCGACATCAACTACGCGGGCGCCACCGGGTACTACACGAGCCTCGCGCTCGACTCCGACGACGTGGACTACGTGGCGTACTACGACGACGGCGTGTTCGCGCAGGAGGTGCAGTTCTCCGTGCCCGTGGACGGCGTGTTCTCCGAGGTGATCGACGGCGACGCCGGCAACGAGATTTCGCTCGCGATGCGCTCGGACGACGTGCCGTGTGTGGCCTACCAGTCGACCGACACCGCGAACCTGAAGTACGCCTGCCGCGACGCCGACGAATCGTGGACCGTCGAGACGGTGGACAGTGTGGGCGCCGTGGGCGTGGACGCGGCGCTGGTGTTCGACGCGGCCGACACCCCGTGGATCGCCTACTACGACGAGACGCGCGGCGACCTGCAGGTCGCAACCGCGAAGTCGGGCGCCTGGACGATCATCGACGTGGACACCGTGGGCGACGTGGGCCGCGCGCCGTCGATCGCGGTCGACAGCGAGGGCGCCGTGCACATCAGCTACTACGACGTGACCAACGGCACGTTGAAGTACGCGGTCGGGCGGTAGGAGCGTTGGCGAGGGCCCGTTTGCGATAGGCTTGCGGGGTGCCGTACTCGCTCCGAGATTTGATGTCCCACGACGGCCCGGCCGTCCGGCTGCTGGCCGCGGTGCTCGACGCCGCCCCGCCCGACCGTGTGTACGGCGACTCCGTGCGTGCCGCACCCCGCGGGGCGGCCTCGCCGGAGCAGATCCTGGCCTGGGCCGCCGAGCTCGACGCCGCGCCCGCGCACCGCTCCGTGGCGCTCGGCGCGCGCATGGCGCTCTCGCTTTACGACGCGCACCAGGAATGGGCCACCGTCACCGATCTGGAGGACGATCACGGCCACGATGCCGCGGTGCGCCTCGTCGCGTTCGCGCAGGTGGTGGCCGGGGCGTACGGGGGCTCGCCGTCCGAGCGGGCCGTCGCGCTGTTCTGCAGCCCCGCCGGCCGGGCGCTCGCCATCTGGTTCGCCGCGGTCGAGCTGGCGCTGGCCTTCCTCCCCGTCGACGACCCGCTCGGCGAGCGCGTCGCCACCGAGCTGTTCGAGCGGTGGTCCTCCGAGCTGCCCGACCTCGCGCCCGACGTGGCGGCGGTTCTCCACGAGCTGCTGCCCTCGCTCGACGGCGGCGCCACGGCCTGCGCCGCGGGCGCGAGCTGGGTGGCGGACGCCGTACGCGCCGCGCTCCCGGACCTCTCCGATCGGAGCCGCGACACGCTCGCCGCGGAGCCCATGGCGGTGCCCGTGTACCAGGTGCTGGTGGCGCGGCTTCTGGGGGAGATGGGGGTTGAGGGGGAGGCCGCGGGGGTTGTAGGAATTGTCGACGGGGGGGCGGGGCGAGCGGAGCGGGAGGCCGAGGAGAAGGCGGCGGCGGAGCGGGCTGAATGGGAAGCGGCGGAGCGGGCGGCGGCGGAGGAGCGGGCGGCTGCGGCGGAGCGGGCGGCTGCGGAGCGGGCGGCGGTCGAGCAGGCGGAACGTGAAGCCGCGGAGTGGGCCGCTGCGGAGCGGGCTGCGGTCGAGCAGGCTGCGGTCGAGCGAGCTGTCGCCGAGCAAGCTGAACGGGAAGCCGCGGAGCGGGCCGCCGCCGAGCGGGCCGCAGCCGAGCAAGCTGAACGTGAAGCCGCGGAGCAGGCAGCCGCAGAGCAGGCAGCCGCAGAGCAGGCAGCCGCCGAGCAAGCCGCAGCCGAGCAAGCCGCAGCCGAGCAAGCCGCAGCCGAGCAAGCCGCAGC
>JAZKFH010000032.1:304809-307506 GCA_040386535.1 Myxococcota bacterium
GAACGTGAAGCCGCGGAGCGGGCCGCCGCGGAGCAAGTTGAACGGGAAGCCGCGGAGCAAGTTGAACGGGAAGCCGCAGCCGAGCAAGCCGCAGCCGAGCAAGCCGCAGCCGAGCAAGCCGCAGCCGAGCAAGCCGCGGCCGAGCAAACAGAACGTGAAGCCGCGGAGCGGGCCGCCGCGGAGCAAGTTGAACGGGAAGCCGCGGCGCAAGCCGCCGCCGAGAAGGCTGCGGCCGAGCAGGTCGCCGCCGACCAAGCCGCAGCCGAGCAAGCCGCAGCCGAGCAAGCCGCAGCCGAGCAAGCCGAACGTGAAGCCGCGGAGCAAGCCGCGGCCGAGCAGGCCGCCGCCGAGCAAGTCGCAGCCGAGCGAGCAGAGCGTGCAGCCGCAGAGCAAGCCGCGGCCGAGCAGGCCGCCGCCGAGCAAGTAGCAGCCGAGCGAGCAGAGCGTGAAGCCGCAGAGCAGGCAGCAGCCGAGCAGGCAGCCGTCGAGCAGGCCGCCGCCGAGCAAGTTGAACGGGAAGCCGCGGAGCGGGCCGCCGCCGACCAAGCCGCAGCCGAGCAAGCAGAACGTGAAGCCGCGGAGCGGGCCGCCGCCGAGCAAGTTGAACGTGAAGCCGCGGAGCAAGCCGCCGCTGAGCAAGCTGCCGCCGAGAAGGCCGCAGCCGAGCAGGCCGCAGCCGAGCAAGCAGAACGGGAAGCCGCGGAGCGGGCCGCCGCCGACCAAGCCGCAGCCGAGCAAGCGGCAGCCGAGCAAGCCGCAGCCGAGCAAGCCGCAGCCGAGCAAGCAGAACGGGAAGCCGCGGAGCAAGCCGCCGCCGAGCAAGCAGAACGGGAAGCCGCAGCCGACCAAGCCGCAGCCGACCAAGCCGCAGCCGACCAAGCCGCAGCCGAGCAAGCAGAACGGGAAGCCGCGGAGCAAGCCGCAGCCGAGCAAGCAGAACGGGAAGCCGCGGAGCAGGCCGCCGCCGAACAAGCCGCCGCCGAACAAGCCGCAGCCGAACAAGCCGCAGCCGAACAAGCCGCAGCCGAACAAGCCGCAGCCGAACAAGCCGCAGCCGACCAAGCAGAACGGGAAGCCGCGGAGCAAGCCGCCGCCGAACAAGCCGCCACCGAACAAGCCGAGCGCGAAGTGGCGGCCCGAGCCGAACGAGCAGCCGCGCACCTCGCCCTCCAAACCGCGCTCGCCGACGTACAAGCGCAGCTGACGACGCTCGACCGGGAGATCGCGGACGCCGACGCGCAGCACGCCTCGCTCGTGGCCACCATCGAGCGGAACGACGAGACCCTCGCCCAGCCCCTCGAAGCGGGCGCGGACCTGGGGCCGGCCCGTATCCGTCTCGCGGAGCGACACGTCGCCGAGGCAGCCGCCGTGGCGTTGCTCGACACAACGATCGAGCAAGCCGCGGCCTCACTCGCGGACGCGGACGTCGCGGTCGCCACCAGCGAGCGCCGTCTCGCCGCCCGCACCCAACAGAGCGCCGAGCTGGACGCGGGCCTTCACGCTGTCGAGGCAGCGAACGCAGCAGCGCATGCCGACACAACCGCAGCCGTGGCGGGGGTGGCGACGCTCGAAGGCGCGATCGCCGATCTGAGAGCGGCAATCGTGGACAACGACGCGGCGATCATCGCGGGCTGGGAGGCCACCGAGCGCGCGGAGCAAGCGGCCGCCCAGCGGGCCGAGCGTGAAGCCGCCGAGCGTGAAGCCGCCGAGCGCCTCGAAGCCGAGCTTGCCGACGTACGAGCCCAGCTGACGACGATGAATCGGGAGCTCGCCGAGGTCGAGGCGCAACACGCCGCGCTCGCGGAGACCGTCGAGCGCAACGACGAGCGGCTCGCCCGCCCCGTCGACGATGGCGTGGACCTGGAGCCGGCGCGTGCCCGCCTCGTCGAACAACACAGCGCCGTTGCCGACGCCGTCGCATCGCTCGACGTCGCGGTCGAGCAAGCTGCCACGGTGCTCGCAGCCCTCGACGCCGCGCTCTTGGACACCGGGCACCGTCTCGGCCAGCGCACTGGGACGCGCGCCCAACTGGACGCGGACCTCCTCGCGGCCGAAGCCACCGCAGCATCGGCGCGCAACGCGGCCGTCCTCGCCAACGAGTCGATCGCGACGCTGGAACAAGTGGTCGCCGAGCTGCGCGCAGACATCGCGGACAACGACGCCGCCATCGTGACAGCGGCGGCCGAACTCGCAGCGGCCGAACAGGTGGCAGCCGAGCTCGCGGCGGCCGAGCAAGCCCAACGAGAAGCCGAGCTCGCCCACCTCCAGGCGCAGCTGGAACGACTTGACGCCGACCTCGCCGATGCCGAGGCCCAGCACGCGGCGCTGCTGGCCGCGACCGACCGCGACGACACGCGCTCGGAGGGTGCCCTCGCGGACGGGCGCGCCCGGCTGGCCGAGCTCCAAGCCGAGGCCACACGACGCGCCGCCGAAGCGCAGCGCCAACACGCGGCGCTCCAGGCAACGGTCGAGACCCTCACGCGACACGACGCGGCGCTGGGGGCCCTCGCCGATGACGCGCGAGGCCTCACCGCCCGCCTCGAGGAGCGTAGGGCCGCGCTCGTCACCTGCGAGCAGGATCTGGAGCGGCTCGAGACCGATACCGTCGACCTCATCGGCGCCCAACTCCTCTTCGACGATCACGCGGTCCGGCTCGAAGCCGAAATCGCCGACCTGCGCGCCCAGGCCGCGGAAGCC
>JAZKFH010000032.1:307606-321166 GCA_040386535.1 Myxococcota bacterium
GCCCGCCACGCCGAAGCCGCCCGCCACGCCGAAGCCGCCCGCCACGCCGAAGCCGCCCGCCACGCCGAAGCCGTCCGCGCCGAAGCCGCCCGCCGCGTCGAGACCGACGAGACCGTCCGCACGCCGCCCACCGCGCCCCCTTCCGACGTGCGCGCGACGCTGGGCATCACGGAGCGCCGCCGCGGCGACGAGCCCGCGCCCGCCCAACCCAGCGCCGGTCCCGCCCGCCCCTCCGACCTGCTCGCGCGGATGCGTGCGCTCAAGGCCGCGGGCGGCGCGCCCGCCGAAGCTCCAGAAGCGCCCCCGCCTACCCTCGCGCCCCGGCCGCGCCAGGCCCCCTCGCCCGACGACGACGACGACGCCACCACGCTCCTGACACCCGCCGCCCTCGCCGCCCGCCGCGCCGCGCTCCTCGCCGAGGTGGAGGACGACGACGACGACCTCCCCGAGGACGGCGATGTCACGATGATCATCCAGCGCGGCCCCCGCCCGCCGCCCGTCCCCGCGCCGGCGCCGGACGCCCGCCCCCGCGCCGAGGTCTGGCGCCCGCCGACCCGGAAGTAGCGCGCCCGACGGCTCGCGCGTCGCCGTTCCGCCAACCTGGGAGTCATGCCCAGATGAATGAACGTTTTCCAGAGTCATGCCACCCTGAACGCCGGGAATCAGGGCGCGCGCGCGGTGTGTCATCGATGTTGTGACGGTTGGTCCGTACCGGAAGCGTGCGAACGGCGCCCGATGCGGCGTTGGAGGAGGCATGGCCCTGGAATCGAGGCGTTCAGGCGGGCATGAGGTCCGCGCGCGCCCCCACCGACCCCCACCCCACCGCTCGCCGAACCCCCGCTCGTCGGCTACCGTGCCCGCCCTTGGAGAACCCCATGCACACGACGCTCCTGCTGGTCCTCGTGGCCTGCACGTCCACGAAGCCCGACGACACGTCCACCGAGACGGACACGGACACCGACACCGATTCGGACACCGACACCGACACCGATTCGGACACCGACACCGACACGGACACGGACACGGACACCGACACGGACACCGACACCGACACCGACACCGACACGTTCACGGTGATCCCCGCCGCGGCCGGCCCGTTCGCCGGGACCACGCTCGGGTTGTTCCCGCTCACGTCGTCGTTCACGGCGGTCACCGACATCACCACGCCCGCCCACCGCGCCACCCTCGGCGACACGGGCACCTTCGCCGTGACCTTCACGCCCGACACGCTCGAGGAGGCGCCCTTCGCCCCCGGGATGTTCGTCGCCGCCTACACCCTGGTGGCCTACACCGGTGACACGCCCGACGGCGAGGCCCTCGTCGGCATGCCCCGCTACGACGTGCTCTACGTGTCGGGCACCATCCCCGCGGAGTACGCGGGCATCGGCATCGTGGCCGGCTGGAACGCGCTCGCGGCCCGCGGCGAGGGTGACCCTCCCGAGATCGTCTCCACGAGCGCCATCCCCCTCGACGACAACCTCCTGCTCCGCGAAAGCGTGAGCGCGGGCGGCACCTGGGGCCTGGCCTCGGGCACGCGGATCGCGGTCGTGGCCGACCTCGACACGACCATCGCGGTCACCGACGGCGACGCCGGCGCCCCGTGGTCCGTGACCGTGACCGGCCGCCCCGCGCCCTCGACCGTGATGACGCGCGAGGGCGTTACCATCGGCGGCTACCGCCCCACCGCCTACGACGACACCGACGGGAGCGGCGGCTGGAGCACCGCCGACGCCGTCACCGGCATTGCCACCACCGCCGGGGGCGAGCCCGCCTGGCTTCTCTGGGGCGAGCCCGTCTCCGATGTCGGCGCCGCGCACACGCTCGTGGTGCTCGGCGGCTTCCGCGTCGGCTGGGACGTGGGCCGCCAGCAGGAGATCGCCTTCGCCCTCCCCGAGGACGAGTGGTTCGACCTCGTGATGGACGCGCCGTAGGCCACGGGCCGGCTCGACCACCGACCGTTAGGGTGCGGGATGTCCTCCCGTACCCTCTGGATCGTCGTCGACGGCAAGCCGGACGGCCCCCACGACGAAGCGGCCCTCGCGCGGCGCCTCGCCGCCGGTGAGCTCCACCCTGACACCGGCGCCTGGCACGAGGGCCTCGAGGCGTGGACCACCCTCGCCCAGCTCGCGCCAGCCTCCACGGCGCTCGCCGCCCAAGGAGCCCCGCACGGCCCCCCCCTGGGCGCCGCGGGCGGCCTCCTCGAGGACAGCGTCGCGGTCGTGTCCACCACCAGCTCGCGCGACGGCGAGGCCCTCGAGGCCGCGTTCGCCGGGCTCGTGAAGAAGAGCTGGAAACACTTCGACCAGTCGCTGTTCGCGGGCAAGGTCGACGAGGTGTTGCTCGGCGCCCTCATCACCGTGATGGTCGAGCGCGGCTCCGCGCTCATCGATCTGACAAGTGACGGGCAGAACCACTACGCGCGGTTCGAGCGGTTGGCAGACAAATCCCGGGTGTTCTTCCGCCTCACCCACCTCACACCCAATCCGGTGGCGGCCAAGGTGCAAGGACACCTCGTGAGCGTGGTGGTGGGCTACGGCGAGTTCATCGACAGCTTCGCCACGGTCTGGAGCGCCATCAAGGCCGAGTACCGCTCGGGCCTCATCCAGACGCCGGAGCCGGGCACCATCACGGTCGATGCCGACATGAACACCCGCTACGTGTTCGTCCAGGTCGACCTCTACTGGAACGCGGGCGACTACGTGAACGACGCCTGGCGCATCGACTACGAGAAGCTGGGCGCCGACATGGACTCCGTGGTCCACGTGCTGCGGAAGTACCTCCGCGGGCGATTCCGCCCCGGGCTCGATGCCGCGCCGCAGCTCACCAAGGGGGTTTCCTGATGTTCGGTATCCTCGCCAGCTTCAAGCACAAAGCCGAGATCCGGGAGTCGAAGGACGAGATCCTCGTTGGGGAGCTCGTCCGCGCGATGGCCCGCCAGGGCTACCCGGCGTGCGGCTTCGCGGCGCATGCGGATTGGCAGCGGGTGCAGTTCCGCGCCGCGGGAGATCCCGTGCTCCACGCGGTGCACCTCACGTTGAACCGCATGACCGGCTCCTCCGCGATCTCCGAGGCGCTGCTGGGCTCCCAAGCCACGCTCACGGTCACCGCCGAGGTCAAGAACCTCGTGGCCGACCCCGACGATCTCATCGCCATGTACCGCACGGATCTCGCGAACCTGTTCAAGATGCCCGCGCTCGGTGGCATCAAGCTGAACCACGAGATGAACAGCGTGTTCGCCACCACCACCAAGTACATCGACATCGGCGCCTACGTGATGCGCGGCGAACCCGGCGCCGACGCCCTCGTCAAGCTCCTCGACGGCACGATCGACGCGCTCCGCGAGCGGCTCCGCACCTACAAGCGGTAGGGGGTCATCCGGTCACCGGGCTTGCCGAAAAGTCAGGAAGTGTCCACGTTCCTGGCACGAGCTCGGCGAACCCACGGGCTCTGCGGGGAGAGGGCGGCGCGACCGCCCGCTGCTCCGCGTTCGTCCCCATCGGGTGGAGAATCAGGACATGCATCGCATCCTCGGGCTGCTCTTCCTCGCGAGCTGCTCGGAGACCTTTCTCGACGGCTCTGACAAGGAACCGGATCTTCAGGACGCCGACACGGACTCGGACACGGACTCGGACACCGATTCGGACATCGACACCGACACCGATTCCGACACGGACGCGGACACCGACAGCTACACGGACACTGACGGCTACCCCGACACGGACACCTACGAGGACACGGACACCTACGAGGACACGGACAGCTACCCGGACACGGACACCTACGAGGACACCGATTCGTACGAGGACACGGACAGCTACCCCGACACCGATTCGTACGAGGACACGGACAGCTACCCCGACACCGATTCGTACGAGGACACGGACAGCTACCCCGACACCGACCCGTACGAAGACAGCACCTGCACCTTCACCCAGGGCTACTGGAAGAACCACGCAGAGGTGTGGCCGGTGGCGTACGTGACGCTCGGCGCCGAGTCCTACGATCAGGAGGCGCTCCTCGCGCTCTTCGCCCTGCCGGTCGAGGGCGACGCGAGCGTGAACCTCGCGCACCAGCTCATCGCCGCCAAGCTGAACGTCGCATCCGGCGCGACGTCGACGGCGATCGACTACGTCATCACCGAGGCCGACGGGCTGCTCGACGACTACACGGGGTACCTCCCGTACAGCGTCGCCCCCTCGTCGTACGAGGGTGGGGAGATGGTGCGCGTCGCGGGGCTTCTCGACGCGTACAACAACGGCATCACCGGCCCCGGCCACTGCGAAGACAGCTACGACTCCGACCCCACGCTGCTCGACCGCGTCTCCAGCCTCTGGGCCCGCGTCTGGTTCTAGGCGCCTGCGTAGCCGGCCGCGCGTAGCGACCGATTGAACGGGGGCAGGGTCCAGTTGGGCCCTGCCCCCTTCCTCATCTCCCAGGTACCCTGCTTCGAAGCCCCAACTGTCAGGGACACACGCCCGGAAGCTCCGCGTCGAGCCAGGCGGCGCGGCGGTGGGTGAAGTCGACGAGGTAGGCGAGCTCGTCCTCCCACGTCTCTCCCACGTACCAGTTGGGCCACAGGTCCCAACCCAGCGTGCGCCAGTGGCCGTGATCCCGCGGCTCCGCGTGCGCGAGGGGCGCCACCAGCTCGTCGACCGTGGCGGCGAGCGCGGAATCGGAGAGCTCCCCCTCGCGGAGCAGCTCCCAGCGGCACCGCAGCGCCTGGGTGAACCGGGGATCGCGTAGCAGCGTGATCCACCAGGCGGGGATGTGCTGCCAATCGAGACACACGTCCTCGGCCTCCCACACGAGGCCCTCGGGGTTCCAACCCTCGCAGAATTCCGCGTTTCCCCAGGCGATGTTGAAGTCCCACACCGGCCCCGCATGCAACTTCCCGCCGAGCGAGTCGGGCGCCTTGTGGAGGAACGTGCTCCGTCGGTACGCGTCGACATTCCGGGAGAGCTCGTTGACGAGCACGTAGTCGACGAACGAGGGCACGTCGATCCACGCGGCGGGGTCGTCCCCCGCGGCCATGCCCGCCTCGAACCGGTCGATCCACGCGCGGAGCCACTCGAGCTGGGCGGGCGTGATCTTGTCGGCGTCGGGGTCCCGCAGCTCGTACATCGCCCCTTGCGCGGACGTGAGCCAGCCCTCCTCCGGCGGCCCTCCCTCGATCTTGAACAGGTACCCCCCGGACAGATCCCCCGGGGCCGTGGGGGCCGGATGCGGGAGGTCGACCCGGTTCGCGTCCAGCTCCGGCTTCTCGGTGACCGCGTAGATCCCCACGTACGCCTCGTCGACGAACATCTCCGCGAAGCGAACGCGCGGCGCGTAGCCGCCCAGCCGCCGGATCAGGCGAAAAGCCAGGGCGTCACGCACGTAGGTCTTGTCGGTGTAGGGGCCGTAGAGGACCCAGTCGGCCTCGGCCGGCAAGCCCATGACCGGGAGCGCCACGTCCTCGCCGGCGGCGTCCTGCAGCTCCAGGTTGTAGGAGCGCTTCGGGAAATACGACGAGGACGAGCCCCGCACCTCGATGGCGGCGCGGCTCGTGAGGGCGCGCGGCGCGGCGCCGACGCCGGCGAGCGTGCCGTCGTGCGCCTCGATGACCTCGACCGTGGCCGGCACCCGTTCGTCTTGCACGATCGCCCCATCCGCCTCCACCAGCAGCAGCGGCAACGGACTTCCGTCCCACCCGGTGTCGCCCGGCGGCGCGTCGCCGAGATGTGTCAGGGGAGGCGCGGGCTCCTCCGGCACCTCGTCGGGAAGCGGGCCAAGTTCTATGGTTCGAGGCGAACATCCGGCAAGCACGAGCGCGAGGAGGGGCATCCGAGACCGCTAGTCACCGGGCCCGCGGCGGGGAGCGGGGGGCGCGCCCCGTGTACGGAGCGGCGTGGATCTCGCCGGCGCGCTTGCGCTAAGGCTCCGAACGTGAAAGAAGGGCCGCCACTCGGGCACGCCCAGCGTTCTCCATGCGAACCGGCGTGCGCCACACCTTCTGCACAGGATCGCGTGAATGGACGGCACTCTCGGCTTCTGGGTCTACACTCCCCCCATCGCGGGCGTGCTCGCGCTCCTGATCGCGACGGTCTTCTACTTCCGGGTCTTGAGCCTGCCGGAAGGGAACGAGACCATGAAGCGCATCGCCGGGTACATCCGCGAAGGCTCCATGGCGTTCCTCGCGCGTGAGTACAAGGTGCTCGCCGTCTACACCGTCGTGGTGTTCGGCCTGTTGACCGCCGCGTTCGGCGTGTCCTCGGGCCTCTGGTTCGTGCTCGGCGCCTTCCTCTCCCTCGGCGCGGGCTTCGTCGGCATGAAGGCCGCCACCTACGCCAACGTCCGCACTGCCCAGGCGGCGTCGACCGGCTCCAAGGCCAACGCGCTGCTCACCGCCCTCGACGGCGGCGCGGTCATGGGCCTCTGCGTGGCCGGCCTCGCGCTCATCGGCCTCTTCGCGGTCTACATGGCCTACCCGATGGGTGACACCGCCGCGAACGCCGCGCTCGGCAACAGCCTGCACGCCTTCGCCGTGGGCGCCTCCTCCATCGCGCTCTTCGCGCGCATCGGCGGCGGCATCTACACCAAGGCCGCCGACGTGGGCGCCGACATCGCCGGCAAGGTGATCGAGAACATCCCCGAGGACGACCCGCGCAACCCCGGCGTCATCGCCGACAACGTGGGCGACAACGTGGGTGACGTGGCCGGCATGGGCGCCGACATCTACGAGTCCCTCGTGGCCGCCGTCGTCGCGACCATGGCGATCGGCCTCACCGCCGACGCCACCGCCCTCCAGACCCTCATGACCGGCCCGGGCGACGCCCGCGCCATCGCCGTGGGCCTGCCGCTCATCCTCGCCGCCATCGGCCTGTTCGTGAGCATCATCGGTATCTTCGTCGCCCGCGCGATGCGGAACAGCCCGCCCTCGATCGTGCTCCGCGCCGCGATGGTGCTCCCGCCGATCGTCCTCGTCATCGTCACCGGCCTGCTCCTCCCGATGTTCGGCGTCTCGCAGAACGTCACCATCGCCCTCGCGGCGGGCGCCATCGGCGGCGCGGCCATCGGCCTCATCACCGAGTACTACACGGGCAGCTTCAGCCCCGTGCGCAAGGTGGCCGAGGCCGCCAAGACCGGCGCCGGCACCAACGTCATCCGCGGCATGGCCGTCGGCATGGAGTCGGTGGCGACCTGCCTCCTCCTCGTGGCCGGCGTGGCGGTCATCGCGAACGTGTTCATGGGCGCCCTCGGCCTCTACGGCATCGCCCTCGCCGCCGTCGGCATGCTCGGCGGCACCGCGATCGTCATGACGGTCGACGCGTACGGGCCCATCTCCGACAACGCCGGCGGCATCGCCGAGATGTCCGGCCTGCCCCCGCAGGTCCGCGAGATCACCGACGAGCTCGACGCCGTCGGCAACACCACCGCCGCCATCGGCAAGGGCTTCGCCATCGGCTCCGCCACCCTCACGGTGGTCGCGCTCTTCTCGGCCTACAGCCTCGAGGTCGGGCACGCCCGCGAGACCGCCGGCCTCTCCCCGATGAACCTCGCCCTCGACAACCCCGAGATCCTCATCGGCATCCTCGTCGGCGCGGTCATGCCGTTCATCGTCAGCGCCTCCACGATGCTCGCGGTCGGCAACGCCGCCGGCGCCATCGTCCTCGAGATCAAGCGCCAGTTCGACACCATCCCCGGCCTGCGCGAAGGCACGGCCGAGCCCCAGCCCAAGGCGATCGTCGACATCGCCACCTCCGCCGCGCTCTCGCAGATGATCCTCCCCGGCCTCGTCGCCGTGGCCGGCCCCGTCGTCATCGGCGTGGTCGGTGGCCCCGCGGCCCTCGCCGGCGCCCTCGCCGGTGCGCTCGCGGTCGGCGCCTCGATGTCGCTGTTCATGGCGAACGCGGGCGGCGCCTGGGACAACGCGAAGAAGTTCATCGAGAAGGGCGGCCTCCCCGGGCACCCCAAGCGCTCGGACACGCACAAGGCCGCGGTCGTCGGTGACACCGTGGGTGACCCCTTCAAGGACACCTCGGGCCCCGGCGTCGCCATCCTCATCAAGGTGATGAGCGTCGTGTCGCTCCTCATCGCCCCGCTCGTGGCGACCATCGGCGGGTAGTCCCTCGGTCTTCGCCAGAAGGCCGTCGCGAACAGAAGGCCGTCCCCCGGGGCGGCCTTCCTCGTTTTTGGGCTGGATGTCTTGAGCGGAGGCGCCCGGGCCCTATCTGCTGGAGGATGGATCGAGCGGCGGTAGAGTTCCTCAAGGCGGCGGCGCGGCGCCCCCTCGGCGTAGCAACGGTGTTCCCCACCTCGCCGGCCCTGGCGCGGCGGCTCCTCGAGCCGATCGGGCGCGGCCCGCCGGGGCACGTCGTCGAGCTCGGCGCGGGCACCGGCGCCATCACCCGGCACCTCGCGGCGGTGGCGCCCGGGCAGGTCACCGCGCTGGAGATCGATCCGGAGATGGCGCGCTTCCTGCGCACCCGCATCGCGGACGTCCGCGTGGTGTGTGCCCCCGCCGAGGATCTCGGCCGCATGGTCGAGCCGCGCACGGCCCGCGCGGTCGTGGCGAGCCTGCCGTGGACCATGCTCACCACGCTCGCCCAGGAGCGCATCTTCGCGGCGGTGCACGCGGCGCTCGTGCCCGGCGGCGTGTTCGCCACCTACATGTGCCTCAACGCCTACCTGCACCCCAAGGCGCGCACCTTCCGCGCGCGCCTGCACGCCTGGTTCCCGCGCGTTCAGGAGGGCACCGTCGAGTGGCGCAACCTCCCGCCCGCGGTGCCCTGGTTCGCGTGGACGGACTCGCGCTGAACGCCTCGCGCTGAGAGCGTGACCGGCGATAGGCCGGGGGGCTGTGTCCGACGCTCCCGCCGCCCCCGCGCTCCCTCCCCTCTCCCCCTCCGAGCGGCGCGCCCTCGTCCGGCTCGCGCTCCAGGCCGCGGCGCTGTTCGGCGCGATCTTCCTCCTCGGCGCGGTCGCCGCCACTTGGCTGCGCGCCCCGTTCCAGGCCGCCGGTGAGGCCTTCGTCGCGGAGGTGGGGGCCCCCGGCGTGGCCGTCGTGTTCGTGCTCGCCGACGTCGTGCCCGTGCCCATCCCGCCCGATCTGTTCTCCGTGTTCGCGCTGCTCGGCGGCGTGCCGTTCTGGACCATCGTGGCGTGGGGCACCCTCGGCGCGCTCGGCGGCAGCGCGCTCGCGTGGGGCATCGGGCGCCTCCTCGCCCACACCGCCTGGTTCCGCCGAGCCCTCGGCCACCAGCACGAGCGCGTCGCCGGCTGGGTGCGGCGCTGGGGCGGCCTCGCGCTCGTGATCGTCATCGTCTCCCCCATCCCGTTCGAGGTCGGCGCGTGGACCGCCTCCGCCCTCGGCATGCCGCTCTGGCGCCTCCTGCTCTGGGCGTCGCTCCGCAGCGTCCGGATCGCGGGCTACCTCGCGCTGTTCGAGCTCGGGTGGGTGCGGGCGGGGCCCGGGTGAGGGCTGGGGGCGCACCCGCGCGGACGCGGGCGGGCGTCTTCCGCGGTCGGGCTGGCGCCCTCCGTCGTCCGGCTGCGGGCCGGCCGACTGGCGCGGGCACTGGACGCCGGCGCGGCCTTCGGCCCCTCGATTCCGCGCGGCCCGCGCCACTCTCCAGCCTCCCTTGCGCGGCCGGTCTGACCATGGGCGGATCCGGGAGCCTGCGGCTGCGCACGGACGGCGGATTCGTTAGCCGTGCGGGCGAGGGTTCCGATTCGTGCTTGTGCAGAAGACAATCCGACCGACCGCGTCAACTTCCCGGAGCCGTCGGCTCCCGCAGCTGCGCACGGGCAGCATGACGCGCCGCCCGCCCCGCGCGCGCTTGACTCCCGCACCCGGTGCGGCTACGTCCTCCGCAGAACGCTCGCCGGGCCTCTGCCGCAAGGTACGCTATCTCTCGGCGGGCTTTTGCCTTTTTGCCGCAGCGCATTCGTGAAGTTCACGAAGCCCGCCCTGACGATCGACGACCAGGTCGACCTGCTCTTCGCCCGCGGAATGACTGGGCACCGCGAGCGCATGCTCCGACGGCTTCGGCACGTCAACTATTACCGGCTCAGCGCCTACTGGCACACCTTTCGGGCGCCCGGCTCCGAGTCATTCCTCGACGGGACCGACTTCGAGGAGGTCTGGGGGCGGTATGTGTTCGACCGCCAACTCCGCCTGCTCGTGATGAACGCGCTCGAACGGGTAGAGGTCTCCCTTCGCGCGCGCCTGGCCTGCGAACACGCGACACGATTCGGGCCCTTCGGGTACGCCTGCGACCCGAAAACGATTTTCGAGCACGACTCTTTCAAGCGCGCCGAATTCTTCCAGCGTCTGGACAAGGACCTGACCCAGAGCGGACGTGAGCCCTTTCTCCAGCACTTCAAGGAGAAGTACGGAGACCAGCACGATCGCCCGCCCGTCTGGGTCGCGGCGGAGGTCCTGAGCTTCGGCGGCTTGGTATCGATGTTTCGCGGCAGCCCCAACGCGGTCCAGAAAGAGGTAGCCAAGGACTTCGGCGCGCCCGCCGTCGTCTTCGAGTCCTGGTTGCTCGTGCTGAATGCGGTCCGCAACGTCTGCGCCCACCACGGTCGGCTCTGGAACCGCACTCTTGGCCTTCAGCCGAAGTTCCCGAGGATCGACGTCAACAAGGACTGGCACACACCCGTATCGGTTGGGAAAGACAAGGCTTTCGGGACTCTCACGATCCTCGCGCATTGCCTGGGCGTCACCTCGCCGGGCACCCAGTGGGCACACCGGCTCGCGAGCCTGCTCGACAGCCACCCGAACATCCCAAAGCGGTACCTGGGGATCCCGGAGAACTGGCGCGAGTGTCCAATCTGGGCGAGGTTGCTCGCGAACGAATAGCCCGCCCCTCCCACCCAAGCCAGCACGCGCTCGCCGACCATCACCGCCCGAACAGCCGAGCCCAGAACCCCTTCTTCGGGGGTGGCTCGGGCGGCGGCACCGGCGGGCCGGCCGCGGTGTCGTCGGCGGGCGCGCGGGCCACGCCCACCACGGCGCCGTCCTGGACGAGGAACACCTCGCCGCTGATGCGGTCCTGGGGCGACGCCTCGTCGTGCTGGCGGGCCATCAAGCCGAGGAACACCCCGGAGGTCTCCGGCGGCACGAGCCCGGCGTGGAGCCAGAGCCGCCCCTTGGCGGGCACGCCGGCGAGCAGGAGCTTTGATCCCAGCCGCTCGGCCTGGCTCCGCAGGAACGCCGGGTCGAAGAGCTTCTCGGCCGCGTAGTAGCTCCCGGACACCACGAGCGCGTGGAGCGGACCGGCGCGAACCTCCTCGACGCTCACTTCGAGCCGCTCGATGTTGCGCTGGGCCTGCGCCGCCACCCGCGCGATCTCCGCCGCGTCCTGGGTGGGCGGGATGGACTTCACGCTCGTCGGCAGGTCGATCGCGACGGCCAGGATCGGCATGTTGTCCATCTTCGAGAGGAACGGGAGGGTCAGCGCCATGCCGACGCCGGGCCAGTCGTGCGAGCGGAGGTGGAACATGACATCCCCTTCCGGCGCGTCGTGGTCGGCGAGCATGCCGAGGAGCCGCGAGGGGCGCTCGGTGCCGTCCTCACCGAGGAAACGTTCGGTCCGCCCGAAGACGTTGAGCAGCGTGCCGTGGACGTCCACCCGGTACGGGATCATGGACGAGAGCTCGGTGTCCGCCCGGAGGTGGGCGGTGTAGCCCGCGCGGATGACGACGAGCGTCGCCGCGCCGAGCTCGACCACGCCCCGCCAGAACGTGTCCTGGTCCTCGCCTTCCGCGGCGAGCACGCGCCCGCGGACCAGGTCCTCCAATGCTTCGAGCCCCGACGGGTCCGAGGCGAACGCATGGGCGGCGAGTGCGCCGCGACCGATGCGTTCGAGCGCGGCCTCCACGGCGGCGTCGGCGGCGCCGTCGTCGCGCGCGGGGGGCTCGGGCGCGGACCCGATCCCCGCCTCCAGCTCGGCGCCGAGCTGCGCCGCGAAGGCCGCGTACGCAGCCGGCGGCGCGTGCATGTGCGCGAAGCGTACGCGCCCGGCCTGCGCGGTGCGGAGGGGGTTGCGCGCGCGCGAGGCGGCGAAGACCACGCTCATGTCGAGGTCCGCGGCGATCTCGTCGGCCTCGCGGTGGTCGGTCTGGATGGCGACCTTCCCGCCGTCCATCTCGGCGACGAGGTCCATGGAGGAGAGGGAGGCGTACACGGGGGCTCCGGGGGCTGCCTACCGTAGCAGCCGGCGGCGCGCTCGGCAGGTGGGCGGCGGCGGTGACGGTGGAGGGGGGCGCCGCCGGCCGCTTCCAGTTCCACGGGCTGCGGTTCGGGCCACGCGTGGCTGTGTCCGGGGGACGGGTGAGTAGGCGACGGGACGATCCCACATCCTCTCACTTCGGACGGTGGAACGGGTTCGCCACCCTCCCCCAACACCGGCTTCGAGCCCTTCTGCAACCGGACCGACGGTCGTAAGCCCGTCGTAAGATCCGAGGGCAATTCGCTCGGACGCCGACAAACACGTTGGCGGGACGCGCATGCGCACGTTCGTCTTGACTCAGAAGCGACCGGTATCCTACCATGCAGTTGCGCGTCCGGACTTCCGTTCGGCCGCGCAACCGCAACAAAACGAGTAGACTCCTACGCTTTGCCATTGTGGCTGGCGTCGCGCTGCCCTCTCCAGGACCGAACCCATGCTCCTCCTCGCTCTCGCCCTCGTGAACTTGTCCCATGCCGACGAATGCGCCTCCACCGATGCGCCGGACCCGGTGGACGACGACCCCTGTTCGGACGTGTGCATCATGACCAACGCCGGTTCCGACTTCTCCATCGAGTGTGACATCTCCACCGCGACCGGCACCACGGACGGCCACGTCTACGCGATGCACCGCTACGACGCCTCCTCCAAGGAGTACACGTTCTGGGGCCAGACCGCCGACAACGACGACTTCTGCTGCGCGTTCGACGAGCCGTCGTCGTTCCCCGAGCGCATGGTGGAGATCACGATCAACGGTGGGGCGGGCGACGACGTGCTGATGTTGTCGGATTCCACCAGCACGTACTCGATGGACCAGGCGCTGGTGGTCAACGTCTACGGGAATGAGGGAATGGACTTCATCATGGGGACCTCCGACCGGACCGACCACGAGTACAACCTCTACGGGGGAGACGACAACGACACCATCGAGTGCCGCGAAGACGCCTGCTACGTGGAGGGCGGCTCGGATCACGACGTCATCACCGGCAGCGACCAGGGCGACATCATCTACGGTGACAACGCGGGCGTGGTCGGTGGAAGCTACGACTACATCAGCGGAAAGGACGAGACCGACTACCTGTACGGTCAGGGCGGCAACGACATCATCTGCGGCGGCAGCCTGAACGACTACCTCTATGGCGAGTCCGGACTGGACATCTTGTGGGGGGCCGGGGGCAGCCCGGACTACGCGCACGGCGGCACGGGCCCCAGCAACGACAAGTGCGGCGCCGAGTCCGTGTTCGAGTGTGAGGCCGTCCAGACGACGATTCCGTCGGAATGCCCCTGAGATCTGACGTTTGATCACTTCAGGGGAATTCCGAGCCCCTTCCGAGCGTTCTCCAGT
>JAZKFH010000033.1:0-100924 GCA_040386535.1 Myxococcota bacterium
CGCCGGCCGGCGGCGCGACGTGCCCGACGGCAGGGAGCGCGACGTGCCCGGCGGGCGGCCGCGCGGGGTGCCCGCCGGCCGGCAGCGCGAGGTGCCCGACGGCCGGCAGCGCGACGTGCCCGGCGGGCGGCCGCGCGAGGTGCCCGGCGGGCGGCCGCGCGAGGTGCCCGGCGGGCGGCAGCGCGACGTGCCCGGTGGGTGGACGCACGGGGTGCCCGGCGGGCGGCCGCGCGAGGTGCCCGGCGGGCGGCAGCGCGAGGTGCCCGGCGGGCGGCCACGCGAGGTGCCCGTCGGGCGGCAGCGCGAGGTGCCCGGCGGGCGGCAGCGCGACGTGCACGACGGGCGGCCGCGCGGGCGCGGACGCCTCGGCGCCCCCGCCGCGCCAGCGCCGTGACGCGCCAAAGGAGCGGGGTCGCCGCGGCCCTGCGAGGGGACCGTAACGAAACACACGGGGGCGGGCGGCTCCTCCGCCGGGCTCGGCGGTACCCGGGGCGCCGAGCAGGGCGCGAGCGCGAGGTGCCCGGCGGGCGGCCGCGCGGGCGCGGCCGGTTCGGCGCCCCCGGCGCGCCGAGCGGCGGGACGCGCCAACAGAGCGGCTTCGCCGCGATCCCGCGAGGGGACCGGCCCCGGCGGCCTCCGCCGGGGACGCGCCGAACCGAGCGTGTCGTCGGCATGCACGTACATCAGCGCGCGAGCGCGAGGGCCGGGAGTCATCCCAACTCATGCCCCGATGAACGACGCTAAATCGGAGTCATGCCCCCGTGAACGCCCGACTCCAGGCATCGTGCGCGCGCCCAACACGGACGAACCGGCATTTTTATCGAGCAGGCGCGCGGTGGAAGCCCGAATCCAGTCATTCAACCTGGCATGACTCCCTGCCGCGTGCACTCACGGGGGCATGACTCCCGGAGGGCGGGTGTGGCGCGCACCACGGCCTCCGAGCGGCGGTCGCCGCGGCCGACTGCTGGCCGAGTTCGGCACGTCCGCGGCGCCTGAGTCGGATTCGGCCCCATTCGCCGCGCGCCCTATTCCAGGTACCCCAACGCCTTGAGCCCGTCGGTGGTCGCGGTGCTCATCCGCACGTCCCGCCACGGCGGCGCGGCGGCGTCCCAGGCGGACAACAGCGCGTCGAGCTCGGCGGCGAGGCTGGGCGGGGCTGATACATCGGGTGATACATCGGATACGGGCGATACATCGGATACGGGCGATACACCGAGCGATACATCTGGCACACGCCCCAGTGTCGGCCCCTGCCCGAGCCACGGCGCGCGGGTCAGGCGCCAGCCGCCCCGGAGCACGGCGCGCTCCATCGGGAGGTTGTTCCACGTGGTGGTCGCCTCGACCTGGTGGGGCTGGGTGGCCTCCAGGTAGATGGGCGCGTCGGCCCACGGGCCTCCGCGCCCCTCGCCACGCCCCCCGCCACGCCAGAGCGGCGTGAGGTCCCGCCCCGCCCCGAGGCCGCCCGGAACACCGGCGAGGGCCAGCACGGTCGCGCCCACGTCCGAGAGCGCCACGGGGGTGTCGATGACCGTCGCGGGCACACCCGGACCGGCCACGATCAACGGCACGTGGGTGGCCGGCGCGTCCACGTCGGGGCCGTGGCCCCAGGCGCGCTCGGCAACGTCCCCGAGAGCCTCACCGTGGTCCGCGAACACGACGACGTAGGGATCGTTCAACGTGGCGAGGAGGCGGCCCAGCTCGGCGTCCAGGTACGACACCTCGCCCCGGTAGCGCGCCCGCGCCTCGGCGACGTCGGCGGGCGCGGCGGTCCCGGCGCGTGAAGCATCCGCGAGGTGGGTCATGGCGCGGCGGGACCCGTCGAAGGGGCCGGCGTAGGCGGGGTCGGACCAGCGCGTGGTCCACGGCGCGGGCGCGTCGTAGGGCGCGTGGGCGTCGTAGTAGTGGACGAACAGGAACACGGGCGTGCGCCACCGCCGGTCGGCCAGCTTCGCGAGCGCGCGGTCGGTCACCTCGGCGGCGCGGGCCTCGTAGCGGCGCTCGTGCTTGAGCGTGAGGTGCTCGTCCCACACCCCGAAGCCGCGGTCGATGCCCATCGGCCTGCCCAGCGCGCTCGCCCCGATGACGCCGATCGTGTCGAAGCCCGCGCCCGCCAGCCGCTCGGGCAGCACGGGCAGCTCTGGCGCGAGCGGATACCCGTTGCGGGGCACCACGTGCCCGTGCGGGTCGAGCCCCGTCCACACCGACGCGTGCGACGACAGCGTGGTCGGGGCGTGCGCGTAGGCCTGGGTGAAGCGTGCGCCACGCGCCGCCAACGCCCAGAGGGTCGGCGTGGTCTCCGCGTCGAGCGCGTCCGCCCGCGTGGTGTCGAGGCTCACCAGGACGACGTCGGGCGGCGGCGGCGCGCAGGCCAGGAGGAGCGACAGCACGCCGCCCGATAACCGACCGGCAGGTTGGAGTAGAGAGTGCGGGGCGGTTCACCGCGGCGCCGGCTGCCCCCCTCGGTGGCCGCGGGACGGCCATCGACGCGACCCCTGACGAGCAGGTACCCGCTCCGTGGCCGCGGACCGCCTCCTCCACCACAGCCACGTCATGACGATCCGCGGCGAGTCATACCGCGTCCGCGAGAAGGCGCGGGCAGGCCTCCTGCGGCCTCAACCCACGCCCACCTGAACACTTGAGGGGTTCAGTTTCCGATTTCGAAAGGGGTTCAGTTTTCGATGTCGCCTGACACGCGGGACGGCCACCGACGCGACCCCTGACGAGCAGGTACCCGCTCCGTGGCCGCAGGGCGGCCACCGACGTGACCCCTGACGAGCAGGTGCCCGCTCCCTGGCCGCGGGACGTCCACCGACGCGACGGGTGTGATCGGTTTCAGTCGGTCCGGCCCGAGCGTCGAGTGTGGTTCACGGCGAGGGACCGCAGTCGGCCGATGACCGAGCATCTCTCGACTGCGGTCCGCCTGGGAGGACCGCAGTCGGCCGATGACCGAGCATCGCTCGACTGCGGTCCACGGGGCGGGCTTGGCGCTGGCCGGCCGACTGAAGTGGATCACACCCCGACGCGACCCCTCACGAGCAGGTACGCCCTCCGTGGCCGCGGGGCGGCCACCGACGCGACCCCTGTCATGCCACCTTAGGGAACAGGCCGCGGCGTCCCGCGATTGGGCGTCGGCCGTGGGCTTCAGAGATCTCGGGAGCGACGGCCTGCTGGGACGCACGGGCGCCTGAGCGACGTGCATAGGCCTGGAGACGGACCCCATCCCCCGAGTTCGGCGCACGGGCGCCTGACGGAAGTGCATAAGCATGGAGACGCCATCCCCCGTTCGGCGCGCTGGCGGTGGACGCCCATCGGCTCGGGGACGCGGGCATGTTGAAACCCGTGGATTTTGATACCGTGGCCCGATGCTCCTCCTGCTCGCCTGCCTGCTCGATCCGCCCTCGGGGGACCTGCGCCAGTCCAAGCCGACCGACACCGATCCGTCGGGCGACTCTGATACATCGGATGATACATCGGACGACACGGACGACACCGACCCCGGCCCCGATGACGGGGAGATGCGCGGCGTGTGGGTCGACCGGTGGACGTTCTCCGACGAGGCCGACGTGCGCGCGATCATGGCGAACAGCGCCGCCGCGGGCTTCAACACCGTGTTCTTCCAGGTGCGCGGCAACGCGGACGCCTACTACCAGTCCTCGTTCGAGCCCTGGGCCAAGGGCTTGTCGGGTACCCTGGGGGTGGATCCGGGCTGGGATCCACTCGCTGTCGCCATCGAGGCCGGCCACGCGGAGGGGCTGGAGGTGCACGCGTACGTCAACGCGTTCCCGTTCTGGACGGGCACCACGCCCCCGGCCGAGTCCACGCCGCGGCACGCCTACCTCGCCCACCCCGACTGGCTCGTGGCGGACTCGAACGGCACGCCGATGGCGCTCAACTCCAGCTACGTCTGGATGAACCCGGCCAACCCCGAGGTGCAGGAGCGCCTCGCGGACGTGGTGGCCGACATCGGCAACCGCTACGCGGTCGACGGCATCCACCTCGATCTCGTGCGGTACCCCGGCGCCGCCTACTCCCACGACGCGGTCAGCGAGGCCCGCTACGACGGCTCGGACTGGGCCGACTGGCAGCGCGCGCAAGTGGTCGAGGCCGTGGCCGGCGCGTACGCGGCGAGCCCGGTCCCGGTGACCGCGGCGGTGTGGGGCATCTACACGAACGACTGGGGCTGGTCGGGCGTGTCGCAGGGCCGCGAAGACTACTACCAGGACCCCCGCGCGTTCGCGGCACGGGGCGTGATCGACGCGAACATCCCCATGGTGTATTGGCCGGTCACCGCCACCCAGGGCGACCGGCTCGACTTCGCCACGCTCATCGCGGACCACGTGGCGAACGCCAACGGCCGCCATGTCTACGCCGGCATCACCGCCGAGATGGACGGCGGCGAGCCCGATGTATTGGCATGTATCGACGCGGCGCGGTCCGCGGGCGCGCGCGGCGTGGTGTTGTTCGACTACCAGCTGTTGCTGGACGAGGGCTACCTGCTCGACCTCGCCACGGGGCCGTTCGCGGAGCCGACCAAGGTGCCGCGGTACGACTGGCGGTAGCTACTGGCGGTAGCGATGACGGGCGGTCGCCGCGCGCCGGCAACCCTGCTCCGCAGCGGCGGCGTCCGCGCCGTCCGGCTGCCCAGCCTCGGATCCGCCGCTCCCCGCGGACCTGCCGCTACAACACCATCGACAGGAACAACCGGCGGTCCGTGCGCGTGGTGCCGTCGTTGCGACGCGCGGGCACCTCCATGTAGACGCCCGTGTCCTCGAACCCCATCTTCCGATACATCTCGTAGGATGCGTTGCGGACGGCGCTCGTGCGTAGGAGCACGTGGCGCCAGCGGTGGCGGTCGATGAGCTGGAGCCGCAGGTCGATGAGCTGGCGGCCGAGGCCGCGCACGCGCCAGTGCTCGAGCACGCCGAGCTCGGCGAAGTAATACGTGTCCTCGATGGGGAGCAGGCCGCGGATGTCGCGTGACACATCGCTCTTGCCTTTCACCGGGTACGCGATGCCGAACCCGACCACGACGCCGCTCGGCCGCACGGCGAGGAGCGTGATGTTGTCGGGCACCTCCAACGAGCGGCGCAGCACCGCGGCGGCCTCGTCCGGGAAGAAGCGCTCGTTGTAGGGCGGCTCGCTCCAGATCGCCTGGTAGGCGCCCACGAAGGCGGCCATCCAGGGCTCGGCGTCGGCCGGGCTCTCGAGGCGGAGGATGCGGACTTCATCGTCGCGTTCGGCAACTACGTACATGGGTGCCGCCATCATGCCGCGAAGATGACGGTCGCCACAACCCGCCCCCCCACGGCTCCGAGCCGGACACGCAGCGGTGCGCCGCCCAATTCGGCGTGGCGGCGCGCGGTCTCCCCGGTGAGACGCACGTCGGCATCGGTGGCGCGCAGGCTGATGACCTCGACCTCGCGGGGCGAGAGCGCCATACCGGCGCCGAGGGCCTTGAGCACGGCCTCCTTGACCGCCCACGCGCGGGTGAGCCCGGCGTCATCCGTGAAGCGCGCCTGCTCGGCGGGCGTGAACCACTCCTCCGCGAAGGCGGGGTGGCGCGACTCGACCTGCTCCAGATCGATGCCGACGCGCGCGCCGCGCACCGCGAGCGCCACGGCCTCACCGTCGACATGCGAGATGGTCACGTGCACGTCGGCGATACCCTCCACCTGGGGCTCGCCGGAGGGGGCGCGCACCACGGTGAAGCGGCCGTGCCCGACCAGTGCCTCGACCGCACGGCGGGCCGCGAGCTGCCCGGCGAGCCGGTCGGATTGGCGCTTGGGGGTGCCCCGCGCGGTCGACCATGCCACCTCACCCGCGGGCAGCGACAGGCGCGCCTCGGAGGAGGTGGCGAGGCTCGCGGAGGGCCAGCCGCCCTCGGGATCGGGGAACCGATCGCCCGGGGGGAGCGGGCCGCGGTCGACCATGCGGAAGCCGCGCACGACGAGCACGCGCCCCTCCGAGCCGTCGACGTCGATGTCGTAGGCGCCGTCCCGCGCGTGCACGACGATGTGCAGCGTGTCGCCTTCGAGCACCGGGCGGAAACGCCGCACCGCGTCGATGCTCGAGGGCAGCGCCATCACGCCGTCGATCGCCATGCGGTGCAGGCCGGCGGCCTGGAACGCGGCTTCGAGCACGAGCGGATCGGTCACGAGCCCCTCGGCGATCGAGGCGTGCTCGACCGACCCGAGCGCCAGCAACCCCTGGACTGCCACCGCCTCGGCCTCGGACAACACCTGGAAGCGTGAGCCGTGGAAGAAGCGCCGGTAGATGTCGCGTTGCGAGAGCCGCTCCTCGGGGAAGAACGCGGAGCGGAGCTCCGGCAGCACCGGCATCTCCTCGAGCTGGACGATGGCCTCGAAGTGGTCGGTGTGGAGCGTGCGGCCGGCACGGGTGGCCCGGCTCGACGCGAGGTGGCACCGCACGGCCCCCTCCCCGAGCGGCTCGGCGCGCACCACGATCTCGACCGGCTCGTCGCGATGCAACTTGAGCGGCGCGTGGAAGCGCACGTCCTCGACGCCCGCGTACCGGCCCATCGGCAGGGCCGCGAGCGCCGCCGCCACCATCATCTCCACGCCGATGACACCCGGGAGCACGGGCACGCCGTCGATGGCGTGGTCCACGATCCAGGGATCACTCTCGACCGAGAGCGTGCGGCGGCCGACAGCGGCGTCGCCGTCGAGCTCGACCGAGTCGAGCATCGGGTGGAGCGAGGGCAGCGAGAAGTCGCCCAGGCGCCCGGCCACGAGCACCTCGCCGGTCGTGCCGGCCGCGACCAGGTCGTAGAGCAGGCGCGCGCCCGCCTCGGCCGGCAGCAGCTCGACGCCGCGGCTGGTGAGCAGGGCCTCCATGCCGCCCCGCGCGGCCATGCCGACCTCGCCCCAGGCGGTCCAACACACGTGCAGGGAGCGCGGCCGCGCGCGGCACAAGCGCGCCATCGCCTCGTTGGCGGCGGCGTAGTCGACCTGGCCGGGGTTGCCGAAGCGGCCGGCGATCGAGCCCATGGAGACGAACATCGTCTCGACGGGGAGCTCGGTGGCGAGGGCCAGCCCGCCGTCCGCCTTGCCGGCGTACACGCGCCGGAACGCGGTCACGTCCTTGTCGGCGAGCATGCGCGACTCCTCGACGCCCGCGCCGTGGATGCACACGTCGATGCGGCCGTACCGGGCGAGCGTGAGCTCGACGAGGTGGCGCACCTCGACCTCGTCGGCCAGATCGAGCGCGTGGATCTCGACGTCGGCGCCGAAGGACTCGAGCAGCTGCACGTTGCGACGCGCCTCCTCGGCGACCCGGAGCGGACGCAGGCCGTCCTCGATGCGCTTCGGCGTGGCGCGGAGGCCGTCCGCCTCGAGGCGCGTGCGGATCTCGGCCTTGGCCTTGTCCTCGTCGAGCGGCTCCTCGCCGGGGCGCGTGCGCCCGACCAGGACGAGCGTGCACGGGCCCTGGCGCGCGAACGTGGTCGCGACCTTGGCGGTGATGCCTCGGGTGCCGCCCGTGAGCAGGATGACCGGCGCGTTGCCCGACGCGACCTCGAGGCGGCCCCGCGGCGGCAGCGGATCGGTGCCGAGCGTGGCGACGCCGCGGCTGGTCAGATCGACAGAGACCTCGACCGCGTTGTCGGTCTCGCACAGCTCGGCGAGGATGGCGTCACACGCCATGCCCACGTCCAGATCGGCGGCGAGGTCGAGCACCCGGGCCCGGCAGCGCGGCCACTCACGCCCCAGCGCCTTGGCCAGCCCCGCGCGGGCGCCGCCGTCGCGTGCCTCCCGCAGGCTCGTGGCCTGCGTGATCGCGCAGATCCACGAGGTGGGCGGCGTGTCGGTGAACGCCTTGGCCTCGGCGAAGGCCGTGAGCACAGGCACGCCCACGTCGATCACCGTGTCGGGCGCGCCGTCGAGGTCGCCGCCGGCCTCGAGGATGGCGCTCTGGAGCGCGTCCGCGAGGGGGCCGAACCCGAGTACGCGGATGCGCCGGCCCCGCACGGAGACGTGGGTGGCGGAGGGACGGTCGACGTAGATCGGGCGACGCACGCGGAAGGACGCCGGCAGCGTGTCGTCCGGGCCGGGGGGCATCGCGTCGATCACCGGCGCGGCGGCGAGGGAGAGGTTCGGCACCGCGGGCGCGGGGATCTCGGGGCCCCAGAAGGAGGAAGGCTCGGCCTCGTACTCCTCTACGATCGGGGGGACGAAGATCGCCGCGTCCGGCGCCTGGGCGACGACGGGGGGCGCGACGACGGGGGGTGCGACGACGGCGGTGGGCTCGGCCGGGAGGGCGGGCTCGGCCGCGGGAGCGGGTGCCGCGAGGGGCGCGTCGACCACCGCGGCGGGCTCGACCACCGCTGCGGGCTCGCCCACCGGCGCGGGCGCCGACGTGGTCAGCGCGGCCTGGCGCGCCATCCAGCCCGCGAGGCCGGACAACGTCGGGTAGTCGGCGAGGCGGAACGTGTCGTCGCGGCCGAGGCCGTACTTCGCGCGGACCTCGCCGAAGATCTCGGCCTGCTTCACCGTGTCGATGCCGAGATCGGCCTCGAGCTCGTAGGAGGGGTCGAGCTCGCTCACGTCGTAGCCGGTCTTCGCGGAGACGACGGCGAGCAGGGCGTCGAGGACCTCCGCCTCGGACGGCGCGGGGCCGGTGGAGGCGGACGGGGCCGCGGCAGCCGACGCGACGGGCGCGGCAACGGAGGCCGGGGCGACGGCGACAGGGGCCGGGGTGACGGGGGCCACGGGAGCGACCGCGGCGGGCGCGGCGGCCGGCGCAACCACCGCGGGCGCGGCGACGGTCGCCGGCACATCGGCCACCGGCGCCTCCGCGACGGACACACCGCCGCTCTTGGCGGCCTGCTCCGCGAGGTAGGCGGCGAGCTTCTCGATGGTCGGGTAGGACGCGAGGCGGAACGAGTCGTCGCGCTCGAGGCGATACGTCTCGCGCACCTCGCCGAAGATTTCGGCCTGCTTCACGGTGTCGATGCCGAGGTCGGCCTCGAGCTCGTAGGTGGGATCGAGCTCGGTGCGGTCGTACCCGGTCTTGACCGAGATGACGCCGAGCAGGGTGTCGAGCACCTGCGCAGCGGTGACGGCCGGGGTGGCGGGGCTGGAGGCCGCTGACACATCCGGCGAACCATCCGGTAATACATCCGGGATTGCCGAGGATGCATCCGGGCCGGGGGCGGGTGACACATGTGTCACCGCCACCTCGATGGCGTCCGCCGCCCAGCGCAGCTGCCGGTGCTCGATCACGAGGTGGCCGGCGCCCTGGATGCCGAGCCACCCGGCGTACGCGGGGGGGTTGTCGACGCGCTCGTCACCCACGGCCACCTTGCGCCAGGCCGCGAGCGCGAGCTGCGAGCCGAAGCCCGCCGCGAGCCGAAGCGCGTAGTCGATGTCCGCGTGCCCGCCCGGAGAGAGCGTGAGCTCGCCGAGGTCGGGATCGCGCTCCTTGAGGTTGGCGATGGGGGGCACCTGCCGGTACTGGAGCGCCTTGACCGCGACGGTGTCCTCAATGCCGGCGCCCATGGGGTGCCCGGTGAAGCCCTTCGTGTTCGCAATGAGGATCTTGGCGGCCGAGGGACCGAACGCGGCGGGGAGGCTCGCCATCTCGGCGGCCGCGGAGCCGCCGCGCGCCGGGGTGTAGGTCTCGTGGGAGAGGAACACGCAGCGCTGGGCGAAGGCCGAGTGGGACACGCCCGCGCGGGCGACGACGGCGTCGGCGAAGGAGCAGACCTCGCGCGAGATGTGGTCGGCGTCGAGCCGCGTGCCGTGGAACGCCGAGTTGGAGATGCGCGTGCCGAGCAGCTCCGCGATGGGGACCATGCCGCGGGCGCGCACGTCCTCGTCCTTCTCGAGCACGAGGCCCACGGCGCCCATGCCGAGGATCATGCCGTGGCGGCGCTTGTCGAACGGGAGCGCGGCGTCCTCGACCTTGGCGGTCGTGGTGGCGGCGCCCGCGGCGAGGAAGCCAGAGCCGATCCACTCGAAGAGGGTCTCGTTGGTCACGTCGTCCGCGCCGAGGATGATCACGCGGTCGGCGCGGCCGAGGCGGATCCAATCCTCCGCCACCGCGAGCGCCTGGGTGGTGCTCGCGCACGCTGCGTTCACGTGGGTGTTCGGGCCGCGGGCGCCGATGAACTGCGCGAACTGCGAGTGCCCCATGGCGAGGATCTGGAAGAGGAAGCGGCGGTCGAATTGGCCGTTTCCGTCGTCCCCGTTGGACTGGACCTTGGCGACGAGCTGGTCGAGGCCGGGGAACGCGCTGGCGAAGATGATGCCGGTCCCGTCGCGCAGCGCCTCGGGGAGCGCCCATCCGGTCGCGACGGGGCGGCCGGTGGTCGTCTTGCGCCAGGTGCGTACGAGCGGGATCCCCGCGTCGCGGAGGGCCTCGAGGCCGGCCGCGAACGAGAGCTGCGTGGTCACGTCGAGCGAGCGGACCAGCGCGGCGTCGACGCCGTAGTCGGCGGCGAGGTCGAAGTGGCGCTTGTAGCCGGCGAGGTGGAGCACGCCCGCGCGGTCCTCCACGGGCACGAACTCGCCCTGGCCCGACTGCGCGTTCTTCACGAGCTTCACGAGCTTCTTCGAGAGCTGCTTGTCGAGCTCGGCGTCACCCAGGACGCCGATGCGGTTCTCGCCCGCGAGCATGCGGGCGATGTTGTCGGGCGCGAACACCTCGTCGCCGCCGGGGAGCCCGAGCGAGGCGCCGGAGCACACGACCTTGATGTCGTGGGGGGAGACGCGGCCGGGGACCGGGGCGACGGGCGTGGCGGGCACGGGGGCGGCCGCCCTCGCGACGGGCCCGGGTGCGACGGGCGCGGCCACCGGCGTCAGTGCGGCCGGGGGCGTGGGGACCGCCAGCGCCGCCTTCACGGGAACGGCCGCGGGCATCGGCCCACGCGCCCCCTCGAACGCGGTCCAGCTCGCGGCGAGGAACTGCTGGAGCGCCGGGAGCAACGCGCGCGCGAAGCCGGAGGCGTCGAGCCCGTGCAGATCCTTGCCCGCCACCTCGGCGAGGAAGCGCGCGGCCACGTCGGGATCGAGCCCGGCGTCGGCCTGGGCGGCGCGGCGGGCGGGCACGGCAGACGGGCGCGTGGCGCCGATACGGCCGCCCGCGTAGTCGATGAGCGACCGCAAGGTGCGGTACTCGCCCATGCGGAAGCCCAGGTCCTGCTCGAGCCGGAAGTGCTCGCGCACGGTCGCGATGATGTCCGCGAGCTTGACGGTGTCGATGCCGAGGTCGGCCTCGAGATCGAAGTCGAGATCGAGCGACTCCACGGGGTAGCCGGTCTTCGCGGCCACGATCTTGAGGATGCCCTGCTCGATGGCGGCGGTGCCGTGGGCGCCGTCGGGCGGCGCGTCGAGGACGGAGAGCTCCCGCGGGGCGCGGAGGGACTCGGCGCGGGCGGACAGACGCGCGCTGGTCGAGCGGCGGGCGTCGGACTCGGCGAACAGGTCGGCGGTGGCGAGGGCCGTGCCCTGCACCGGGAAGCCGAGCGTGAGCAGGTTGGCCAGCGCGTCGAGGAACGAGAGGTAGCCGCCGCGCTTGGGCTGGTTGGTGTACAGCGCGCGGTGCGGGCGGTGCTTGAGGATGCTCACGACGAACCCGGCGAGCGCGCGCTTGGGGCCACACTCGACGAAGATGCGCGCACCCTCGGCGTACATGCGCTCGATCTGGGAGGTCCACTCGACGGGCGAGGCGACCTGCTTCGCGAGGATCTCGATCGCCTTTTCGACCGCGTCGGGGCCGGTGGGGTACCAGCGGCTGTCGACGTTCGTCGTGATGCGGCGGCGCGGGGGCTGCAGGTCGAGGCTCTGGAGCACGCGGCGCAGCGGCGCGGTGGCGGGGGCCACGATGCGGCTGTGGAACGCGTGGCTCACGGGCAGCGGGTACACCGTGATGCCGCGGCTCTTGAACGCCTCGATCGCGGCCTCGACGGCCTCGGTCTCGCCGGCGATGACGGTCTGCGTGGGGCAGTTCTTGTTGGCGGCCACGACGTAGCCGGGGATCTCGGCCAGGAGCTGCTCGACCACCTCGACGGAGGTGGCGATGCCGGCCATCTTGCCGAAGTCGTCGAGCTTCACCGCGGCCATCTCGCGGCCGCGCGCGCTCACGGCGACCAGCGCGTCGCGGAAGGTCAACATGCCGGCGGCCACGGCGGCGCCGTACTCGCCGAGGCTGTGCCCGGCGACCATGTCGGGCCGCACGCCGAAGCTGGCGAGCAGGCGGAGGATCGCTACGTCGACCGTCAAGGTGGCGGGCTGGGAGATCTCGGTGGCGCGGAGGGCCTCGAACTGGTCGTCCTCGGAGCGCGACTCGTCCCGCCGGATGAGCGACGTGAGGGTGCGCCCGAGCAGCGGCGTCATCACCTCGTCGGCCTCGCGGAACGTGGCCGCCACGACGGGGAAGTGCTCGGCGAGGTCGAGCCCCATGCCGATGTATTGGCTGCCCTGCCCGGTGAAGAGGAAGGCGAGCTGGCCGTCACACGGCACGTCTTCCAGGTAGATGCCGCGCTGGCGCAACAGGTCGTAGCCCTTGCCCTTCTGGAGCGCGGCGACGGCCTTGTCGAGCTGCTGATCCCGCTCGGCGTCATCGGCCGCGGCGGCCGCGAGGCGCATCGGGGCGTCGGGCTCGAAGGGCGCGACCTGCCCGTTCTTCAGGGCGCGGCAGCGGGCGACCATCTCTTCGGGGGTCTCGGCGGAGAGGGCCCAGATGCCTGCGGGGACCGTGACGGCGCTGGAGGTTGCGCGCGGCGCCGACGCCGTGGGCATCGACGAGGCGGCAACGGCAAGGGGGGCGTTGCGGGGGGCTTGCCCCCCGCCCTCAACCACCGACGACGCTGCGATCGCGGCGGTGCCGGACACCGGTGACACATTTGATACATTCGTCGTGTATCGCGGCTTCGACCGCAACATCCCCGGGCGATGCTCCTCGACCACCATGTGGAAGTTGGTGCCGCCGAAGCCGAACGCGCTGATGCCGACGCGACGGGCGCCAGCGGTGTCCCAGGCCTCGGTCGCGGTCTGCACGCGCAAGGGCACCCGATCGAGATCGATGTCCTTGCGGGGCGTCTTGTAGTTGATGGAGGGCGGGAGGACCTTGTGGAACAGCGCGAGGCTGGCCTTGAGGGCCGAGGCCGCGCCCGCCGCGCTCTTGAGGTGGCCGATGTTCGACTTGATCGAGCCGATGCGGGCCGGGCGGCCGGCGCGACGGCCGGCGCCGATGAGCTCGCCGAGGGCGTCGATCTCGACCTTGTCGCCCACCACGGTGCTGGTGCCGTGGGCCTCGAACAGGTCGACGTCCCAGGGGTCGATGCCGGCGTTCTCGTACGCACGCGTGAGCGCACGGCGCTGGCCCTCGGGGTTGGGCGCGGTGATGCCCTTGCCCTTGCCGTCGGAGCTGCCGCCCATGCCGCGGATGACGGAGTAGATGCGGTCGCCGTCACGCTCGGCGTCGGAGAGGCGCTTGAGCACGAGGATGCCCACGCCTTCACCCATGACGAAGCCGTTGGCGTTCGCGTCGAACGGGCGCGAACCGTCGGGCGAGAGCGCGCCGATCTTGCAGAACTTGGTGTAGGTCGCGACGCCCATCGAGCGGTCGGCGCCGCCGGTCAGCGCCATGTCGAAGTCGCCGTCCTGCAGGCCCTTCACGGCGGCCTGCATGGCGGCCATGGCGCCCGCGCACGCCGCGTCGGTCGTGAAGTTGGGGCCGCCGAGGTTGAGCGCGTTCGCGATGCGGCCGGCGACCACGTTCGAGAGCTCGCCGGGCATCGAGTCCTCGGTGATGGGCGGCAGCCCCTGCTTCATCGACTCCTCGTAGGTCGCCATGATGCGGGCGCGGACCAGGTCGGGGAGCTGCGCGAAGTTGGGGACCTCTTCGAGCGCCTTGCGCATGGCCGGGAACATGACGCGGAGCGTGTACTCGTCGCCGATCTCGCCGCCCATCGAGTTGCCGAGGATCACCGCGACACGTTCGCGATCGAACGCCTTGGAGCCGCCGTAGCCGGCGTCGTCCAGCGCGTCGGCCGCGGCCTCGAGCGCCATCTGCTGGATGGGATCGATGAGGCGCGCGGCGTTGGGCGGGATGCGGAAGCGGCGCGGGTTGAACGAGAAGTCGGTGACGAAGCCGCCGATGCGGGCGTAGGTCTTGTCGGGCACCGAGTGGTCGGGATCCCAGTAGAGCGCGGGATCCCAGCGGGTGACGGGCACCTCGACGATGGCGTCGAAGCCGGCCACGAGCTGATCCCAGAGGCGCGCTACGCTGCTGGCGCCGGGCAAGCGGCAGCCGAGGCCGACCACGGCGATGGGCTCGGTGGGGCCGCCGTCGAGGTGCGTGAGCTCCTCTACGGTGGGGGCGGGGGTGGGCGTGGGCGCCGTGACCATGACCGGGGCGGTGCGCGGGGAGTAGGCGGCGAGCGCGGCGCCGAGGGTGCCGCTGGTGTTGCGCAGGGCGACCGCGTGGAGGAGGCCGGCGCCGCCGGGCCATGCGTGCTCGAACGCGTCATCCGCGGCGAACCAGCCCTTCGCTACCGACTCGAGGGCCTCGCCGCCGAGCAGGCGCCTGGCCACGGGCGACGCCGAGGACGCGACGATCGCCTGCCCGCCGACGCGCAACAGATCGCCCGGGGTGAGGCGGTCGAGCCGCGCGGCGAGGCCGGGCGGGGCGTAGAAGGCGAACAACACGTCGGAAAGGACGATGCCCTCGACGTCGGGGAGCGCCTCTTCGGGGGGGTGCGGCCAGTCGACCAGCACGCGCACGCCGGGGGGCACCTGGCCGAGGAGCGAGCGCACGTCGGACTCGCCGGAGCGACCGCCGCTGCCCAGGCCGCGCAGGACGAGGCCTTCGTAGCCCTCCGGGACGGGGATCACGGTCGTGGCTTCGCGCCAGCAGGGGCGGCCGGGAATGGCGGGGCCCTCGGCCGCGAGCACGGGGCCGGTTCCCGGCGCGTCGACGGTCGAGAGGACGCGCACCCACGCGCCGTCGGGCACGGCGGCCGAGCTCGTGACGAGGTCGATGATCGGGGTCGCGCCGGCGGCCTCTACTCGACTGGTGAGGCTCGCGGGCGCGGCGGAAAGCACTTGGGAAGGAAGAACGCAGAAAATCGTGCGCGCCAAACAGCTCTCCGGGCAAAAGATGGTCCTCATAACCCGACGCTTGGGCCCGGCGCGAATGAGCCGGCATTCATCCTATGTTACGCAGCGCCGCGTAAGGACTTGCCATGATCCTCGGAATCCTCCTGGCCACGCTGCTGACCCCACCCGCGCACGCCGCGCCCAGCCGGGCCGGCAACCAGCTCTCCTCGCGCACCCAGCTCCGCTACCAGGACGTGCTCACGACCCACTCGGGCTCGAAGTGGCGCGGGAAAATCATCGAGCGAGGCGACGTGTTCCGCATCCGCCTCGACGACAACAGCGAGGTGGTGGTGGAGAAGGCGCAGGTCGCGTCGGTCACGCGGGAGCTGCACCCCGGGTACCCCCACACCGGCCAGTGGACCTCGCGGGTGGCCATCGGCGCCGAGATCGCGTTCATCACCGCGACCCGCAACGCCGGGCTCACCACGGGGCCCTACCTCGAGGTGGCGCTCGGCCGGAACTTCGGCGGCAGCTTCGAGCCCGAGGTGGTGTTCGCGCTCACGCCGATCGGCCCCGAAGAGGGTGGTTACACCCCCGAGATCGGCGTGGGCGCCCGCTATTACATGCAAGCGTACAAGCGCGCCAAGCCCTTCACCGAGACGGTCATCATCCTCTACGGCGCCCAGGGCGATCTCGGCCTGCGCACGGGGCCGGGCTTCCTGCTGGACGTGTCGCCGAACTTTTCCATCGGCGCGAGCCAGGGTGTCACCCTGATGACGCAGGAGAACGCCGAGGGCGAGGTGGGCGCCGGCGTGGGGTACCACTTCACGGTGCAGGGGCAAGGCCGATTTTAGTGCGTGACGCCCTCGCGACGGTCCTTTCGAACGGAAATGTTCGCTCGTCGGGGCCGAGGTGCCGTCTACAGTAGGCCGCCACTGGCCCGCGTCGTCGCGCGTGGCGCACACGCTCATCCCCCTCGTCCTCGCCCCCCAAGGATCCCATGAAGTTGCTGATCTTGCTGTCGTTCTCCCTCGCGCTCGGCTGCGCCCTCGGCGGCAAGGAAACCGACAAGGACGGCGAGGAGATCCCGACGGATCGCGACGAGACCGGGGAGGACGACGACGAGGACGACGAGGACACGGACGAGGACGAGGACACCGACGACGAAGAAGAGCCGACCACCGGCCCCGGCGTGCTCGGCGACGAGACGGGGCTCGAGGCGATGTGCCGGCGCTACGTCGAGTGCGGCGGCAACTACTACTCCGACGAAGAAGCGTGCATGGAGGCGTCCTACGACTACTGGGGCGAGTGCCGCGCGGCGGAGGACGCGCTGAACGCCCTCGGTGAGTGTGTCGCCTACGTCGAGTGTGGGGAGTACAACCCGGACAGCTACACGCCGTCGTCGATCGGGTGCGGCGACGAGTGGGAGGATCTGGGGGACGCGGACTGCCGGTAGGGTGGCCGCGCCAGGCGCCCGGAAGTCGGGGCATGGGTCGTGGCAGCGCCCGCCCACACGCCCTGGCCTACTCGCGCGGGCTCACTCGCGCGGGCTCACTCGAAGCTGTAGACGAGCGACTCGGACGTGCCCGCGAGGCTGATCGAGAGGCTGGCCGCACCCTCGCCGTGGAGCTCCTGCCAAGCCGTCTTCAGCGGGGTGAGGTCGAGCTGGAGCGTCTCGTGCCTGAGGGCGTCGCAGTTGTCCTGGAGGCCGCCGTGCCAGAGCTCGAGGCTGACCTGCACGAGCTCCCCGCTCTCCACGAACGCGCCGCTCGGCCAGCACGGCACGAAGGTGTGGTCCTGGCAGCCGCCGCCGTAGACCACGTCGACCGAGAGCGTGTCGCCCTCGATGAACGCCGGGGGGCCGCCGGTGTCGACGTCCGCGATCTCGAAGTCGTGGCCGTCGGCCGTGCGGCACGTCGAGAACGCCGCCGGTGCGGGGCCGAGGGGACCGAGGGCACCGGGGCAACCGGCGAGGGCGAGGGCGAAGAGCGGGAGAGCACGGGTCATGACGGAGTTCCTCGCGATGGAGGGTAGCAAGACGGGGGCCACGCGGGCTGCGCGCGCACCCGTGGTCGCGATACACCTCCGCCGGGAGCCCACCATGGACACCGCCTTCGTTCTGCTCATCGGTGTCATGCTCCTCTGCCGCGCGGGGCTCAAGCGAGACGTCCCCATGGCGGCGTTCTACCTGGCGTGCACCGGCTGGGCGCTGGAGCTATTCTGGGCGCCGGTGAGCGGCCTGCTCGACTGGATGCTCTCGGCGTTCGGCCTGGTCGAGCGTTACGACGCGCCGCCCTCGGCGCTCAAGCTGCTGAGCCTCGTGGTGTCGACGTTGAGCGGGCTCGCGCTCATCATCGCCGTGCTCATCGCGGCGCGGAAGTCGCCGGTCGAGGGGTCGGGGGCGGGGAAGGGGTAGGCCGCGCCCGATCGACCAGACTCGCCACCCGTGTCACCCCGCCCGCATGCGGCTACGAGTCCCCGATGGCCCGCCCCACCGAGGACATCGCCACCGTCGCGCTCCCCGCGGAGGGCCCGGCGCGGATCGTGGTCGTGGCGGACACCCACGGAAAACCCCACCCCGCGATCGGCGAGCGCCTCGCGGCGCTTCGGCCGGCCGCCATCCTCCATGCCGGGGATATCGGAGACCTCGGCGTGCTCGACCAGCTCGGCGCCTACGCCCCGGTGCTGGCGGTGCGCGGCAACATCGACGGCGCCGCCCCCGGCGTGCCCGACCAGCGCGTGATCGACGTGCAGGGCGGGGCGAGCGGCACGCTGCGCATCCTGCTGGTCCACATCGCGGTGTACGGCCCGCGGATCCGCGCCGAGGTTGCCCGCGCGGCGAAGGACGTGGGGGCCGCGCTCGTCGTGTGTGGGCATTCGCACGTGCCGTTCATCGGCGCGGACCGCGGGCTCACGGTGTTCAACCCGGGCTCGATCGGCCCGCGGCGCTTCAGCCTGCCGATCGTGTTCGGCACGATCGAATTCACGGGGACGGGCGTGAAGCTCGCCCATGTGGACTGCGAGACCGGGGCACCGTGGCGGCCGCCCGCCTGATACGTCCGTTGGTTCCAAGCAACCAACCCCGAGCCGACGAATGAATCCGCCCCTGACCTCCGCCCCGAGCGCCTCTCCGGGCCTGAACAAAACGCTCTGGGCAGTCCAGGGCCTGCTGGCACTCACGTTCGTCGGCACCACGTTCTGGAAGCTGCTGACCCCGATGGCGACGCTCGCGACGATGATCCCCTGGGCGGGACAGGTCTCTGTGGGTTTCTTCCAATTCACGGCGCTCGTCGACCTCGCCGGCGGACTGGGCCTCGTCCTGCCCGCGCTGACCCGCATCCGCCCCGGCCTGACGGTGCTCGCCGCGCTCGGCTGCGCGGCGCTCCAGGTGAGCGCGATCGTTTTCCATCTCTCCCGGGGCGAGGCCGCCAACACGCCGTTCAACTTCGTCCTCGTGGGCCTCTCGCTGTTCGTCGCCTGGGGCCGGCAGTACAAGGCGCCGATCGCGCCTCGCTGAACGGGGACCCGATGGTCACCGCACGCAGGTGATCGCGCCGTCCAGGGAGATGTCGCTCCCGTTGCCCACTCCCTCCAGGCTCACGGACATCCGGATCACCTCGTCGAGCGCCACCCAGTCCGTCACCGTCACGGTGCCCGCGTCTGTCGGCCAGGTGGAGCCGTGGTAGCTCACATCGAGCGCGGCGAGCTCCTCGACCGACAGGGACACGCCCTCGTCCGGCTCCGCGCCCGTCGGGTCGAAGCGCAGTTGCACGTGGAACAGGGGGCCCTCGTCTTCGTGGAAGAGCCCCCGCTTCATCTCGATCTCGGGGCGCGACGGATCGTCCGCGCAGGACGTGGAGATGCCGTCGTGATCCGCGTCGGTGAAGAGCTCCTGGTCGTCCTCGATGGTGAACACGAGCGTCGAGGAGGAGCCGGACGGCTCGCACCCGGCGACGGCGAGGAGGACGAGGAGGGCGGGGACGCGCATGGCGGCACGATAGCCGCGCTCGCGCGCCCTTCAAACCGCCAATCGCGCCACCAGGTCCAACAGCGCCCGCACACCCCATTGGTAGCCCGCGACGGGGATGCGCTCGTCGTCGCCGTGGAACATCGCGGTGAACTTCGCGCCTTCGGGCAGCTCGACCGGGGAGAAGCCCCAACACTTCATCCCCAGCTTTGACCACGCCTTCGCGTCCGTGAAGCCGGGGATCATCGTGTGGAGCACCGTCGCGTCGCGGTCGTGCTCGGCGATGATGCTGCCGATGTGGGCGGCGATGGGGTCGTCCGGGTTGGTGAGCACCGGGGGCATCTCCAGATCGATGGTGATCTCGAGATCGTCGCCGTCCTTGCCGAGCAGGGCGCGAATCTCGCGCACCAGGTCCGCGCTGGTCTGGCCGGGCAACAAGCGGCCGTCTACCTTGAGGATGGCCTCGGCGGGCACCTGGTTCACCTTGTCGCCGGCGCGGAGCATCGTCGGGTTGGCGGTGTTGTGCAGGTTCGCGTCGAACGTGTGGGCGAGCGAGGGCTCGGGGAACACGTTGTCGAGGATGGGCCCGCACAGCGGCGCGTGGAGGAGGCCGTGCAGGACGAGCCGGTTGGCGAGCGGCTGGTGGGAGGCGAGCTTGCGGATGAAGCGGTCGACGACGGGCGTGACGTGGTGTGGCAACCGGCTGGTGCCGAGAAGGTGGGCCGCGCGCGCGATCTTGGGGATGGGGTTGTCTTTGTTTGGGAGCGAACCGTGCCCGGGCGTGCCCTTGGCGCGGATCGTCATCCAACACATCCCCTTCTCGGCCACCTGCACCGGGTAGAAGCGCTTGCCGCCGCTGTGCAGGGTGAAGCCCCCGATCTCGGAGATCGCGTACTCCGCGCGCACCTTGTCGGGGTGGTTGTCGGTGAGCCACATCGAGCCCCACGTGCAGCCCGCCTCCTCGTCGGACACACCGGCGAAGATCACGTCACGCTTGAGCTTGTGCCCGGAGCGCGCCAACAGTTGGAGGGTGAGGCACTCCATCGCCACCATGTTCTTCATGTCGATGGCGCCGCGCCCCCAGATCCAACCCTCGTGGATGTCGCCGGAGAAGGGTGGGCGGCTCCACCGGGCGGGGTCGGCCGGCACGACGTCGACGTGGCCGGAGAGCAGGATGGGCGCGCCGCCGGTGCCGTCGCCGCGGAGGCGGCACACCACGCTGCCCTTGCCGGGGATGGGCTCGAAGAGCTCGGGCTCGAGGCCGTCCGCGCGCAGACGGTCCGCCAGGAACGTGGCCGCCTCGGTGTCGTTGGGCGCGCGATCGGGAGAGTTGGTCGTGTCGATCCGCAGCAGCGCCTGCAGGAGGCCCACGGCCTCTTGCCCGGTGGCGGCCCAATCGAGGTCGGAGAGGAGGGGGTGGGCCATGGGCCGAGGATACTACGCCGCCCCGCCGACGGCTCGCGGGACGGGCGGCTTGACAGCCCCCTACGATACGCTACGAGACAGCGCTTCGAGGGCCTCGCGGCCCGAAGGCAGCGCATGAACAGGGTCGTGCCCGCGGAGGAGCCCGCCGCCGACACCGCGGGGCAAGATCCACGCTCCCTGGCCCTTCGCGCACGCATCCTGCAGGTGGTGGCGCTCGCCGACCCCGTCGCGGCGCTCCCCGAGCTCAAGGCCCGCCTCGCCGCCGCGCCCGCCGACCGCGCGGGCGAGGAGCGGCTGTTCGTCGGGATCGCGCACCGCCGCGCCAAGCACCTCCTCCCCGCGTTGTTGTGCTTCGACGAGGTGGAGTACGAGGCCGAGCGCGCCGACGACACGCTGCTGGTCATGTTCGTCAACCAGCAGCTCGGCATCCTCTCGGGAATGTTGGGAGACCGCCATCGCGCGCGCGCGGCGCTCCAGCGCGCCGTCTCCGCCGCCGAACGCCTCGGCGATACCCGCGGGCTGGCCGTCGCGCTCTCGAACCTCGGCTACCTGCACGGAGAGCAGCGCCAGACGGTGCCCTACCGCGAGCACACGGAGCGGGCGCTCGTCCTGTCCCGCTCGCTCGGCGACCGCTCCATGATCGCCAGCAACCTGTGCAACCTGGGCGGCGCGTTGGCGAGCCTGCGCCTGTTCGACGAGGCCCGCGCCGTGTACGACGAGGGGGAACGCATTGCGACGGAGATCGGGTGGGAGATCGGCAAGGCCCGCTTCGTGTCCGGGCGCGCAAACCTGCTCTGCAAGGAGGGCGCGCTCGACCTGGGTGATCGCGTCTTCGACAGCGCGATCAAACGTTTCCGCGACCTGGGCGACCACTACCACATCGCGCGGATCGCGGTCCAGCGGGGCAACTTCCACCTCGAGGCGGGCCGCCCCGCGAGCGCGCTCGGCCACTTCGACGAGGCCTTGCAGCTGGCGGCCGAGTGGTCCTTCGACAGCGTGCCCGCCGACGTCCTGGAGAACCGCGCCGTCGCGATGGAGCAGGTGGGCGACCAGGCGGGGGCGCTCGCCTCCCTCCGCGCCCTGCTCGCGCTCCGGCTCCGCGACACGACGGAGCGGGCGGTCGAGCGCGAAGAGGTGGCCAACGCGCGCGCGATCGCGATGCGCGCGCGTTGGCAGGCCGAGGACGAACGCCAACGGAGCCAGGAGCTCGCGCGGATGAACGAGACCCTGCGCGACGCCCTCGCGCGGGAGGAGGCGCTCCGGGCCGAGGTCGAGCGCCTCGCGCGGACCGACGTGCTGACGGGGCTCGCAAACCGGCGCTTCACCCAGGAGCTGCTCGATCGGGCGGTCGCGCAGGCGCTGCGGTCGGGCGCCCCCCTGTGCGTGGCGCTGCTCGACATCGACAACTTCAAGGCCATCAACGACACGTACGGGCACGCGGCTGGCGACCGGGCGCTCGAGGAGATCGGGCGGCGCCTCGGCGGCGCGGTGCGGGCGTCGGACATCGTCGGCCGGTGGGGCGGCGAGGAGTTCCTGGTCGTGTTCACCAGCTCCACGTCCGAGGTCGCGCGCCTGGGCGCGGAGCGGCTCCGCGGCGTGATCGGGGGGGCGCCGGTGGCCGTCACCGGGACAGTGACCCTACCCATCACCCTCTCCGCGGGCATCGCGCGCCGCGCGTCCGACGACCGCACCGCCGACACGATGTTGGCCGCGGCCGATCACGCGCTCTACGCCGCGAAGGCGGGCGGGCGCGATCGGGTGGTGGTGGCTCCGTCCTGACCGGCTACGCGCTGACGGACTACGCCGGGACCGTCGGCGGCTCGATCACGATGCGGAACTGGAGCGCCTCGTCGCCGGTGCCGCAGCTGCCGACCGCGGGCAGCTGGGAAGCGTCGAGCCCCTCGCGGGTGTAGCTCACGGTCAACACATGCTCTGAGACGACGCACGTGAACACCGCCGGGAAGGGCAGCCGCCCGCCGTCCTCCCCCGGAACCTTGCCCATCGTCGTGTGCACGACGGTGTACTCCACGTAGGCGGCCGCGATGAGATCGGCCTTGGACGGGGTGCCGACCACGACCGGGCGAACGATCGCCGGGAGCGGCCGCACCGTCACGGTGGGGAGCGGCTTGGCATCGGCGTCCTGGCTGGCGAGGTGGGCGAGCAGGGACAGGGTCCACATGGCGGGGCTCGGGCGAAGGGTCAAGGTAGCACCGGCCGGGCGCAGGGCGCTCACTCGCCGATGGGATCGACGAGGTTCGGCGCCGCGCCGTCGCGGACCGCCCGCAAGAACGGCAGGAGGACCGCGGCCGCCTGGACGCTCTCGTGCACGGTGCTGTGGTCCGCGGTCTCCCATGCTGCGCCGGTTTCAGGTTGGGTCTCGGCCCACTGGAGCAGGCCGCCCGTGGCCCCGTCTGGCAGGTTTCCGGCGAGCGGGCCGGCACCAAATGTCACGCCGTCGATTGGCAGGCGCTCGGCGCCCACCCCGGCGACACCCAACGCCTGGGCGAGCGCCGCGGTGGAGGAGTTGGGGACGATCGTGTCCGGAAAGGCCATGAGCAGCACCAGGTCGGGCCCCACCGTGGTGGCCCGGCGGCGGGTGAGGGCGGCGGCATGCACCAGCGGATCGCCCGCGTCGATGAGGGTCTGGACCATGGGGATGGCGCGGGTCAGGTCGTCCTCGTCCCACTCCGCGGGCGTCATGACGGTGGCGATGATTCCGAAGCTGTCGGAGTCCAGCACGATCTTCATCAGGCCGCCGCCGGGCACGATGAGCGCGCCCGACTGCACCGCGGGGCTCCACGCGAGGAGCTCGGGCCCCATGATGCCACCCAGGCTGGCCCCCACGTATTGGATCCGGGTGGGGTCGAGATCGACTTGTGTGTCCCCGTCGACATCCACGCCGAGCGCCAGCGCGCGCACCACCTGGAGCTTGTCCCACGCGGAGGCACGGAAGTTGTCACGCAACACCAATGCGTCGAGGCTGGGCGGGGAGAGCGTGAAGCCGAAGAGCGCCATGATCTGCTCCAGGTCGCCCTCGGCGACGCGCAGCGGGTGCTCGCCGTGCTGCTGGGCGTCCACGCCGACCGTGGCAAATCCCTCGGCCGCGCTCAGCTCGGCCATGAATTGGCACTGGCTCTTGCTCCCTCCCAAGCCATGCCCACACAGCACCACCGGATACGGGCCGGGCACGTCGGCCGGTGGCAACCACACCGCCATGGGCATCGCGTAGGAGGATTGGACCGCGACGGGGCCCGCGGGCACGATGCCGTCGTCCCCGCGGTAGTCGCCCACGGTGAGTGTGCCGCGGCAGTCACGCCAGCCGCCCTCGTCGGCGCAGGCCATCGGGGCGTCGAGTCGGACCGTGCGCGTGTCGATGTCGGCGGCCACGGCGGCGTCGACGTCCTCGGCGGACTGGGTGGTGAACACGACCATGGCGCCGACCTCTTCGGGCGCCCATCCCAACGCGGCGAGGCCCTCGGCGTAGCGGTCGGCGAGGCGCACGGACGGGTCGGTCAGGAGGGTGCGGAGCGCGGGGGAAGGCGAGACACAGTCGCTCGCGGCGGGGTCGGTGCGCACCGCGAGGACGCCGCGGGCGCCGGGCGGCAAGGGGGACCAGGGCGTGACGGACAGGGTGCGGCCGTGCTCGAGCGTGGCGACGGTGGCGTCCGGGCGGGTCCACACGCCGTCGTGCTCGACGAGCAGGACTACGTCGGAGTCCGCGGGGAGCGGGTCGGCGAACTGCATCACCAGCGCGGGGGTGAGCCCGAAGCCGTCGAGCGTGCCGAGCTGGTCGAGCAGGTTGCGGTACGCCTCCGGGAACTGGGCGAGCGCGGGATCCTCGGTGGGGAACGAGACGCGCAGGCCCGTGGCGGTGGCGGCGTCATCCACGGTCCAGTGGTCGTCGGGGAAGGTGTGGAACGCCTCGGCGGGCGCATAGCGGTAGGCCACGCCGCCCTCGCAGAAGGGCACGGGCTCGGCGATCTCGGGCGGCGGCGACGCGCAGGCGAGGAGGAGGAGGAGCATGGGGGCATGGTAGGCGATGTTTGGGCTCGGCGCGTTCGGGGTGCACTGGACGATCCCGCAGGCCGCGGCTATCGTTCGCGCCGCGAGGTGTGTGTTGATCAGCTGGATGCAGGCGCTCTGACCGTCGGAACCACCCGCCCGTAGTGTCGGGCCGGTGTTCCGTCGTGTTTCCGCCCCCTCCCCGGCTCGCCGGTCGGTGGCGCCGTCTCGCCCGCATCCGCCCCTCGTCGGGGCCCGGACCTCCCATGCCTCGTCCCCTCCCCCGGACGCTCCGGCTGCCGCTCCACGCGGTGGCTGGGCGCAACGACCTTTCCCGTCACGTCATCCGCACCCTCCACCCCCGCGCGTCCGACCTGCCGCGCACCATCCACGCGTACGCGTTCAAGAACGACGAACGCGACTTCGCCTGCGCCCTTCTCACCCGGCACACCCGCCTGTGGTTGTTCCGCGCGCACCAGGGCGCCGCGTGTGGCGACTTCCTGCTCGTCGATCTCTCCTGCACCGACATCGTGAGGCGAACGGTGTTCGTCATCGACTTGAAGCAGGGGCGGTCGGTGCGCGAGGGGGGCACCGCCGGCTACCAGATGCGGTACGCAGAGCTGGGTGTGGCCGAGTTGGCCGCGCTCGGGGTGGTCGCGCCGGGGGCGGCGTACACCGTGCTCACGGGGGATGGGCGCGAGTTGTTGGAGCTGTTCGGAGGCGGGAGTGGGCGCAAAGTGGCGGCGTGACGCCGATCAGAACCCGTTCGCGGCGCACTCGGCGGCGTCGGTCTCCACGTTTCCGGCGCACAGGCTGGTGACGAGGCGGCCCTCGCCGTCGAACGACGCGAACACGAGCGTTTGTGCATCTTCGACGAACTCGACGCCGCACGAGTCGCCGTCGGTGCCGTGCCAGACCTCGACCGTAGCGCCCAGGTCGCCCCGGCATGCGTCGGTCACGGTGAAGGTGGTGACGTGGTTGGTGCTGACGGGGTCGGAGCCGCCGCCGCACCCCCGGGTGGGGGGCGTGGTGGGCCCGGGCACGCCGACGAGGATGACATCGTCACCGGTGTGGTCGGGCGTGTCGCACGAGCACGCCCACGCGACGGCAGAGGCGAGCGACTGGGCGAGGGCGAAGGTGACGAGGACGCGGCGGAGCATTCGGCTACGATAGCGGGGGAGGACCCGAACGTGCAAGGATGGAAGTGACATTCTGCTGCTATACGTCGACCACCCAACGTCAGAGATCGACACGCTTGCACGCCCCAATCAGGACCGATAGGCCGTCCGGATGAAGAAGCTCTCCCAACCCCGCATGAGCTTCGCGGAGGCGATGTCCGCGCTCGAAGAGGCCGGATCCGAGCAGACCCGGAAGACCTACCGCCGCCACGGCATCACCGGGCCGATGTTCGGCGTCAGCTTCGCCACCTTGAAGACCTTGCGCAAGCGCATCGGCGTCGATCACGAGCTCGCCACGGCGCTGTGGGACACCGGAAACTACGACGCTCGCAACCTCGGCGCGAAGATCGCCGATCCCGCCCGGATGACGGCCGACGAGCTCGATCGGTGGGCGCGCGGCACGGAGTCGTCGCGGTCCTGTGCGCCCTACGTCGCGATGCTCGCCGCCGAGGGGCCCCACGCCGCCGCCAAGGCCTCCCAGTGGATCGGCGCCGCCGCCCCTTTGGAGCGCTCTGCCGGGTGGGCGCTTCTCGCCCAGCTCGCGCACGGGGCGGAGCCCACGCCCGACGCCTGGTTCGAGGCCCAGCTCGCGGTGATCGAGCGCACGATCCACACTGCGCCAAACGACGAACGCGACAGCATGATCCGGGCCCTGATCAACATTGGCTGTCGCGACGAGGCGCTGCGGCAGCGCGCGCTCGAGACGGCGCGGCGCATCGGCGCGGTCGACGTCGACTACGGGGACACGGCGTGCGCGTTCCCCGACGCCGTCGTGCAGATCGAGAAGGCGTGGGCGCACTCCACCGCGAAGGGCTTCGAGTCGCCGGCGGCGCACGAGCGGACGCGCGAGCCGATGCGGCTGCGCTGCTGATTTGTGAGAGCGGCTTGGTAGGCGCGCGGGCGCCCCCGCCCCGCGGACGGGGCGGGTCGGTGCGCTTTGGGTCCGCCCGGAACGATATGTCCAGCACCGAGGGCGACGGTGGAGTGTGGCTGCACGAGGCGGTGCTGCGGGTGTTGTGAGCAGATTGGTAGGCGCGCGGGCGCCCCCCGCCCCGCGGACGGGGCGGGTCGGTGCCCTGTGGGCTCGCGGCGAGGCCGCTCGGTCCGGCGCGGCGCCGGGACCGCCCGCCGAGCGGGCGCCCGCCGGTCACCTGGCGCGGGAAAGCGGTCACAACTCGGGTGGTCCTTGTCGCGGACGAAGCCCGGGGCCCTGGCGCACACGGGGTGGGTGCGTTCGCCTTCGGTCCGGCTGCGGCATTGGCGTTCACGTGGGGATCGCGCGATCAGCGGACGGCCAGGTTCGGCGATCATCCCGGATGATCCCCCCTCGGTGACCGCGTGCCGGCCAGGTTCGACGATCATCCCGGATGATCCCCCCTCGGTGACCGCGTGCCGGCCAGGTTCGACGATCATCCCGGATGATCCCGCCTCGGTGACCGCGGAGCGGGCGAAGCGCCGGGACCGCCCGCCGAGCGGGCGCCCGCCGGTCTCCTGGCGGTCACAACTCGGGAGGATGTCGACATCCTCGGCCCTTGTGGCCGCGATTGAGAGGGAAAGCGGTCACAACTCGGGAGGATGTCGACATCCTCGGCCCTTGTGGCCGCGATTGGGAGGGAAAGCGGTCACAACTCGGGAGGATGTCGACATCCTCGGCCCTTGTGGCCGCGATTGGGAGGGAAAGCGGTCACAACTCGGGAGGATGTCGACATCCTCGGCCCTTGTGGCCGCCGCGGCGCACTCGGGCGCGGTGACCTCCAGGTTGCCGGAGCACGCGTTGGCAACCGGGTTGCCCGCGTCGTGGGAGCATTCGGTTACGATAGCGGGAGAGGCCCCGCAAGTGGAAGCGCGAACCCGCTATTCCAGCCCGGACATCCGCGCCTTCGAGGCGGAGCAAGGGGTGGTCCTGCCGTCGGGATACGCGCGGTACCTGACGGAGGTGGGGGTGGGGCCGCGGCAGCCCGTTGGCGGCCCCGCGTGGGGGTGGCGCCCGGTGCGCAGGGAGCTTCCGATCAGCCTCCTGGAGGATTGGTACCAACCCTACTCGGAGCCCGACGAAGGCATGCTGTCACGGGCGTTCGACCCGGACCAACGGGAGGGGCGCCTGCGCGCGGGCGCCCTGCGGGCGGTGAACCTCGGGTGCGAGACATACGGCCTGCTGGTGGTCACCGGCCCGTGCCGAGGAACGCTCTGGTACGACGCGCTGCATCTGAACAGCGCGGTGCCGTTGGTAACCGGGTTGGGGACACACCTCACCTTCGACGACATCGCCGGGCCGTTGGGAGGGGCGTGGCTGCACGAGGCGGTGCTGCGGGTGTTGTGAGCAGGTTCGCAGCGGGCGCCCGCCGGCCATCCGGCGCGGGAAAGCGGTCACAACTCGGGGGGATGTCGACCCCCTCCGCAGTCGCGACGGCGGCCGCGTGTCAAAGCCCAAGGTGCACCGAAGGCGCCGGGGTCCCGACCTCTGCGTACCAAAGCGCAGATGCCGCAAGGACGAGCCCGAGCGCCACCACCCGTGCCACACGCGACACACGCGACGCCTCGGACCAGCGCGGCGAGGGCCACAGGACGGCTGAGAGCCCGAGCAGCGCGAGCGTCAACCCTGACCATGGGTGACCCGGAGGCCAGCGGTGGTGCTTCAACGCGTCGGAGTAGAGCCAGACCACACCCACGAGGAACACGACGCCGACCGCACGCTCGACCGGGGCGGACGTGCGAGGAACGCGGGGGACCATGGGAACAGGATAGCGCTCGGTAGCACGCCGGCCCAGCGGGGCCGGAGGGGCGCCGCCGCGGCGCGTCGGCGGCTCGGCGCCGACCGAGGCGTTTGCGCCGAGCCCGGAGGAGACGCGGCGGTGCGCTCGGGCACCGCGGGCCCCAAGTCGAGAGAGTCACCCAGTCGCTCGATGAGCACCGCTCCCCCCGTCGCCACCCCACCCGGTTAGCACGGACTCGGAGGCTCTCCATGCGCACGTCGTCTACCGGCTGGATCCCGCTGCTCGCGGGGCTGATCGCCCTCACCGGATGTGACCCGAAGGAGGAGCCGGAGCCGGTCGACACCGGCCCGTTCGAGGAGCCCGCCGAGTACACGCCCGTGGTCGGCGTGCCGACGGCGAGCGGCGAGTGGGACGGCCAGCTCAGCTACAGCCGCGTGCACCCGTACACGTACGGGGAGAAGGGGCCGCACCTCGAGGTGGAGCGCCTGACCGCCGCGGGCACCTTCTTCGAGCCCTCGGCGTGGGGCGTGTTCGATCTGATGCAGGAGGAGGGCTGCTGGACCGACGACTGGGCCGCCGGGTGGAGCGAGTACATCGACATCGGGGAGTCGCTCGAGGTGCAGGTGGGCAGCGAGACCGCCACGTTCCTCCCCGTGAACGCGGCGGACGGCGTCCTCTACGCCTGGACCGGGGAGAACCCGGCGCAGGACTGGGCGATCCTGCCGGGCAACACGCTCGCGATCGGCGGCGTGGACACGACGGTGACCCTGCCCGAGCCGCTGGTCATCCCCGAGCTCGGCCCGGCGTGGATCGAGTACTTCGAGACCGGCACGCTCACGCTGGAGTGGGAGCCGCCGACGATGGGCGAGACGTGGATCTACGTGCTCCGCCGCGAGACCTCGGGCGGGTACACGCGCTGCCACGTCCGGGACGACGGCGCCGTGTCGATCGTGTTCGGCTCGGTGCCGGACGAGGGCGACTACCGCCTGTTCTTCTCGCGCGTCATCTCCGCGGACGTGGAGGTCGCGCCGTACGGCCGCATGTCGGTGTACGCCGAGGATCTCGTGCTGCTCGACCCCTGATCGGCCGATCCCGGGGTGACTGGGGCGGGGTCGGCGGGCGCTACCAGCCCTCGCCGCCCTTGCCCGACAAGCCGCCGGTCCGCACCAGCGCGCCCACCGCGCCCAGGACGGGATGGAGGATCTGGTCGTCCTCCCAGTAGGGCGTGACCGCGCGCACGGCCTGGCGGGCCCGCTCGACGCCCGGCGCGATGACCGCGGGGGGGCCCTCGGTGCGCACGCCGTCGGGGAACGAGAGGCCGCGGCGCCGGAAGTCCAAGGCCTGCGCGGCCAACAACGCCTCGATGCCGACGATCTCGCTGATGCACTCGAGCACGCGCAGGGTGAGGCGCCCCGCGATGGGGCCCATGCTGACGTGATCCTCGTGGTGCTGCACCGTGGGGATGGTGTCGACGCTGGCGGGGTGGGACAGGCCCTTGCACTCGCTCGCGAGGGAGGCCGCCGTGTACTGGGCGAGCATGAAGCCGGAGTTCAGCCCGGTGCCCTCGACGAGGAAGCTCGGCAGATCTCCCGTGAGCGAGCCGCTGGTGAGCCGGTAGGTGCGGCGCTCGGACTGCGTGGCGGCCGAGGTGAGCGCGATGCGCAGCACGTCACACGCGAGGGCCACGGGCGCGCCGTGGAAGTTGCCGGCCTCGACGACGCCCTCGCCGTCGATCCAGAGCGGGTTGTCACACGCGCCGTTGAGCTCGCGCAGGACGATGTCGCGCGCGAAGGTCAGGGCGTCCCGGGCGGCGCCGAGGACCGCGGGGGCGGCGCGGATGGAGAAGGCGTCGGGAGCGCCGGTGGGCACGGCGAGGGTGCTGCCGGCGAGGCGTGCGGCGAGGCGGGCCGCGACGAGCGTGGCGCTGCCGTGGCCGCGGGCGTCGATGGCGCTGAGCGACAGGCACCGCGTGTCGGCGCGCAGGGCCTCCATCGTCATGGCGCAGGCCACCTCCATCGCGTCGAGGATGCGCTCGGCGCGGTGGACGGCGATGGCGGCGAGCGCGCTGGTGAGCGTGGCGCCGTTGATGAGGGAGAGCGCCTCCTTGTGGGTGGGCGCGTACGCGGGCAGGTCGTAGGCGGGCGACGTGTCGCTCTCGACGAGCGTGCCGTCGGGGAGGCGCACGGCCCCGCCGAGGCCGCAGAGCACGCGGGCCACGTGGGCGAGCGGCGCGAGATCCCCGGCGGCGCCGACGGAGCCCTGGGAGGGCACGACGGGCGTGATGTTGCGGTTCAACAGGGCGAGCATCGCCTCGACGAGGGCGGGCCGGACGCCGGAGTAGCCGGTGGCGAACACGTTGGCGCGGCAGACGATCAGCGCGCGCACGATGGGCGACGGGAGCGGATCGCCCACGCCGGCGCAGTGGCCGAGGATGAAGGTGGAGACGAGATCGCCGTCGGGGGCGAGGGCCTCGCCGACGAGGTACCGGCGCTTCTGCTCGAGCACGCTGGGGAGCTCGGCGTAGGCGGCGGCGGAGTGCTCCATGCGGGCCCGGGCGTCCCCCGCGAGCAGCACGCGGGCGCCGTGCGCGACGGCGGCGACGTGGTCGGGCGTCAGGGCCTGCCCGTTGAGGATGACGACGGTGCTCACAGGCCCTCCAGCTGGCCGTCGGCGATGAGGCGCGCGACGGCTTCGATCTGCTCGGACGGCACCCGGGTGCCCTCCAACGCGGCCTCGACCCGCCCCAACGCCACGGACGCGCCGGCGCCGAGCGTGACGGGCGTGCCGGAGGGCTCGCCGAGCCGGAAGCGGAGGGCGCGCGCGGCGCACAACAGCTCGATGGCGACGACGCGACGGCTGTTCTCGACGGTCTCGCGCAGGCGCCAGGCGGCGGTGGTGCTCATCGCCACGTGGTCCTCCTGGTCCTCGCAGGTGGGGATGGAGTCCATCGTGGCGGGCCAGCCGAGCGCCTTGTTCTCGGAGACCAGCGCGGCGGCGGTGGTCTGCGGGACCATCATGCCGAGGCCCGGGCGGTCGGCGCCGACGAGCGCGGGCGGGAGCCGCACCGAGAGCGAGCCCGTGGTGAGGCGGAACAGGCGGCGCTCGGAGAGGGAGCCGATCTCGGCGACGGCGATGCGCATCGCGTCCGCCGCCATGCCGACGGGCTCGCCGTGGAACAGGCCCGCGGAGAAGGCGTGGTCGGGGCCCTCCTGGTCCATGAGCATGACCGGGTTGTCGGTGACCGCGTTGATCTCGACCGACACCTGGGCGCGGCCGAACGCGAGCGTGTCGCGACAGGCGCCGAGCACGACGGGCGTGCAGCGCAGCGAGTAGGCGTCCTGGACCTTGCCGGGCAACGAGTCGACCAGCGAGGAGCCCGCGAGGAGGCGCAGCAGGCGCGCGGCCGAGGCGATGGCGCCCGGGTAGGGGCGCAGGGCGTGGACCGCGGGGTGGAAGGCGCGGGTGACGCCGCGCAGGCCCTCGATGCTCATCGCGGCGGCGACCTCGGCGGCGCGCAGGAGCACGTCGGCGTCGTGCGCGGCGAGCGCGGTGATCGCGGTCGTGAGCTGGGCGCCGTTGGTGATGGCGAGGCCGTCCTTCGCGGCGGGCGCGAGCGTCGGGATGCCGGCGCGGCGCATGGCGTCGGGGCCCGACAGCTTGAGGCCGCCGTGTTCGGCCTCGCCGCCCTCGCCGAACAGGACGAGGCCGAGGTGCGAGAGCGGCGCGAGATCGCCGCTGGAGCCGCACGAGCCCTGGCGCGGCACGACGGGCAGGACGCCGGCGGCGAGCATCGCCAGGAGGGTCTCCACCAGGGCGGGGCGGCAGCCGCTCGCGCCGTGGGCGAGCGCGTTGGCGCGCAGCAGCATCATCGCGCGCACGACCTCGGCCGGCGCGGGCGGGCCGACGCCGGCGGCGTGGGAGCGGATGAGGTTGCGGGAGAGCGCGGCGGTGCTCTCGGGGGGGATGCGGACGCGCGCGAGCGAGCCGAACCCGGTGTTGATGCCGTAGATGGGGGCGTCGCCGTGGGTGACGGCCTGCACCCAGGCCAGCGAGCGCTCCATGCGCGCCCGCGCGTCGGCCGCGAGGGTGGCGGTCGTGCCCGCGCGGGCGACGGCGATCAGGGTGTCGACGGTGAGCGAGCGGCCGTCGAGGACGATGGGGGCGCTCACGGGATGGTCTCCCATACGTCCTCCGGGCCCTTCACGAGCGTGGTGCCGTCGATCCGGAACCAGGTCCGGAAGCCCTTGTTGCCGGTCTGGCCGTGCACGAGCACGTCGAGGACGCCGTCCCCGTCGCGATCCACCGGCGCGATGATCTTGGGGACGGCGCAGGTGCGCGTGGCGGCGTCGAGCAGGGTGGCCGACAACAGCGCCGTCCCCTTGGCGTCCAGGAGGCCCACGGCGGCCTTGCAGTTGGCGCCCGTGCGCACGTCGGCCGGGCCGTCGAACTTGCCCGCCCCCACGTCGTCCCCGGTGGCCGTCACGAGGTAGATCGGCGGCGCCTTGTCGCGGCGCACCTTGACCACGCTGCGCACGTACACGCCGCCCGACTTCGCCGCGTCCGGCGGCGCGGCCCCCGCGGGCAGGGGCGCCCTGTCGGCCGGCACGAGCAGGTCCTTCATGCGGAAGCCCGCGGTCTCCACCATGGCGGCGGTCACCGGCTGCGACTTCTTGGGCGCCGGCACCTCGCGGTCGACGATCCAGAGCGGCCCGTCCTCGCCGATGAGCGAGGATCCCGCCACCCCCGGCGTCGGCACGCGCTTCACCGTGCCCCCGGCGCCCCACACGAGCACTTCTTCCGTGCGCGTCCCGTTCACGACGGCGTTCGGCCCAGAACGATAGACGCCGAGCGAGGTGGGCTCGCGCTGGCAGGCGGAGAGGAGCAGGAGGGTCAGCATCGCCTCGCGCTTAACCCCGCGCGGCGCCACCGGTCGGATCGCCCGACGCGGGCCAGCCGGGCGCCAGACGACGACGGCCCCTGTTCGGGAGGAACAGGGGCCGTACGGGATGTCGAAGGGGGTGACCGGGCCTCCCCGAGCGCCAGACGAACAGGGGGGACGCATCCGACTGCATCGAGGACGTCCCGGTCCTCTTCAAGCTAACGCGAACCGCGCTATTCGCCCGCGGTCGTGAGGCGCTCGTCGCCACAGACGGGAGTGTTGTTCTCCTCGCGCTTGACCTCTTCGAGCGTGCCCTGGTCGAAGCCCCAGATGTCCTCGCGCACGTGGTCGATGCTGAACGTGCCGCGCACGAGCACCTTCGACGCCGCCGCGAGGCCCTCGAGGTAGATCTGGAACTCGCCGGTGATCGGCGTGCCGTTGTTGATCTCGATGGCTTCCGGGTTGTCGATGCGGACCCAGGAGGGGCTCACGCCCAGCCAGCCGTCGAGGCCGGAGGCCACGTCGTCCGAGGGGCGCCAGCTGTTGTCCTCGATCTTCATCTCGAGCGGGAACGACGACTGGCCCAGGGTGGCGAGGTCGGTCACGTCATCCGCGAAGAAGGCCTCGGTGGACTCGACCCAGTTGTTGTAGATCTCTTCGGGGTTGACGCCGCGGGGCTTGGGGATGGCGGTCCCCTCCTGCCCGTCGTCCGCGCCGACGTACGAGTTCACGTAGAAGGGGCGGTACGCCTCGTCCGCGTAGTCCACCGCGTGGCCGTAGAACTCCTCGTCCGCGAAGCGGGCGAAGGTGTAGCCGGCCTGCCACTCCTGCTCGAAGTACCAGGCGGTGCCGTTGTCGCTCGGGTTGATCTGGTAGGCGCCGGAGTTCAGGTGCCAGAGGGTGCCCTTCTCCTCCTTGGCGGACCAGCCCTCGAGCCAGCTGCCGTCCACGTCGACTTGTTCCGCGCCGTCGGCGCCGTCCACGCAGTCCTGGGGCTGGAACGTCGGATCGATGACCCAGCCGAAGCGGAAGTCGCCGAACTTGGGGAAGTCCATGTGCACGGTGAGCTGGAGATCACCTTCGGTGGTGAGCACGGCCTCGGTGCGCCACGCGTCGACCTTGCCCTCGTTCTTGTAGTAGGCGTAGTCGTCCAGCCAGGTGAACCAGGCGGGCTGGATCGGGTCGGTACAATTCTCGCCTTCGCCCGAGGCGCAGCACGAGGCGGCGTAGTCGACGCCGCCGAGGCGGGCGGCCTCGATCGCTTCGTCCGAATCGAGGTCCGAAAGATCGCGGCAGTCGATCGGCGTCAGGTTGAGCTTGCCGGGCGCGCCCTCGACGTCGGTGCCGGTCCGCTCGAGGCGGTTGATGTTCTCCGAGCTCGTGGCCGCGAGGAAGATCGCGTAGTCCGCCGTGACTTCGGCATCTTGCGGCGCGCAGCCGGCGAACAGCAGGGAGAGGGGAAGCAGCGTCATGGGCTCGACTCCGACCGTGGCTTATAGGCCGACAGACACGCGGGCGTCAAGCTGCACGCTCGCCGGGCTGCCCCGGAGAAGCCTGTACCGCAGCCGGCACCCCGGCTTTGTGATCACCCCAGGCCCAGGTAAAGCCCAGCTCCTTCTCCAGCCGATCGGTGCGCAGCCGCACGGAGGCCGTGTAGAGCCGGAGGTTGTCCTCGGTGAAGCGGGGGCGGCGCCCGAGGCCCGCGACGACGCGCTCGTTGGCGCGCGCGACGGCGAGCTGGAGCGCGCTCGGGATCCACGTCGACCAGAAGCGCACCGGGGCGCCGCCGCTGGCCGCGTGGACCGCCGCGTAGAACTCCTTCAACGTCGGCGCGGTGCGCCCGGCCACGTGGAAGATGCCGCCGACGTCGGCGTCTCCGATGCGCAGGAGCGCGGCGACACAGTCGTCGACGTGCACCACGGGCACGATGTTGCGCCCCTCGCCGGGGAGCCACGCCTTCTGGGCGCGCATCCGGTCGGCGAGCAGGAAGGAGAACCCCGGCCCGTACACCGCGGCGATGCGCGCGATGCGCGACGGGAGGCCCGCCGCCGTGACCGCGGCCTCGGCCGCCACCTTGGCGACGCCGTAGGTGGTGTGGGGGCTCGGCGGGTAGTCCTCGGCGACCCAGAGGCCGCTGCGGTCGCCGTAGACGGCGCAGCTCGAGGCGTACACGAACGCGCGGAGCGGGGGCCCCTTGGCGGCGCGCACGGCGGCCAGCACGGCCTCGGTGCCCTCGCGGTTGAGGCGGTCGGCGGTGTCCTGGCCCGCGCCGCGCACGCCCCCGGCGAGGTGGTACACGACGGTGGCGCCGGTGAGCGCGTCCGCCAGCGCCGCCGCGTCGAACAAGGTTCCCTTCACGAGCCGCGCGCCCGGGAGGTCGGTGACCTTGCCGGGATCGCGCGTGAGCACGGTCACGTGGTCGCCGCGGGCCAGCAGCGCGCGTACCAGCGGCGCGCCGATGCGCCCGGTGCCGCCGGTCACCAGCACGGTCTCCGAAGCGAGCGAGCGCATCGTTACTCCGTGGCCCGCGCGTAGAGCAGCGTGCCGATCCAGTCGTCGCCCTCGCTCGCCACGTCCGGGGCAGGATCCTGGCCGAAGAGGAAGGCGTCGGGGAGGCCGTCGCCGTCGAGGTCTCCGTAGCGGACCGCGTCACCCACGGGGCGGAAGGTCCAGCTGCCGACGGGGGGCGTCACGCCGCCGGGCACGCCGCGGTGGATCCGCACCGCGCCACCCTGCCCCATCACGAGGTCGGCGAGGCCGTCGCCATCGGCGTCGTCCACGCGGAGGGCGCCGAACGCATCGACGATGTCCTGGGCGCGCGACGTGTCGCCGTAGCCGATCACGACGCTGCCCTCTGCCGCCGCCACGATGTCGGCCAGGCCGTCTCCGTCGAGGTCGGCGATGCTCGTGGAGCAGCCGGCGGTGGCGCAACCGAAGAGCTCGTCGAGGCCGTCTCCGTCGAGATCGCCCGCGGCGAGGCCGTCGGCGGCCGCGAGGGTCTCGCCGAGGACGATCGTGCCGTCGGCGCCGACGTACTGGACGAAGCCGGTCGAGTCGGCCACGGCGACCTCGCCGTCGAGGAAGGCGCCGCACGCGACCTGGGAGCCGAGCACGGAGACGCGCGATCCGTCGACCGTCGGCCCGAGGGTGGCACCGAAGTTGACCCGGACGAGCCAGTTGGCGACGAGGCCGGTGCTGTCGGCCTCCTCGTAGAGCGCGTAGGCCCGCGTGCCGCACACCGCGAGATCGAGCGCGGTGCCGCTGCCGCTGAGCGTGGTGGCGCCGCCGCTGCGGAGGGTCTCCACGGTCGTGTCGGTCTTCGGCACGCCGTAGAAGCCCTGGAGGGCGACGCCCGAGGTGCCGCCGCTCGGCAGGACGAGGCCCACGACGTCGACGATGAGGTCACCGTTGACGTCCTGGACGGCGGGCTCGGCGAGGAGCTTGATGCCGAACACCGTCGGGGCCGCGGTGCGTACGACCCACGACTCGGGCACGTCGGCCCCGGACGAGTCGGTGTCGCGCGCGCCGTGGAGCACCCGGAGCGCGGTGCCGCCCAGGATCGCGTCCACGATGCCGTCCTCGTCTACGTCGTCGAGCTCGACGCTGGGGCCGGAGGGCATGTCGCGGCGGCCGGTCAGGGTGAAGGTCTCCCCGTCCCACGCGGCCCAGTAGAGCTTCTCGGGGGTGGTGAAGGCGATGTCGACCACGCCGTCTCCCGTCAGGTCTCCGAGGGCCAGCCCCAGCCACGGATAGGCGCCTTCGACGCTGGCGATGGGGTACTGCGAGGGCTCCGCGGCCCCGGCGGTCACGACCCAGGCCACCCAGCCGCTGCCGTCGAGCGAGGGCCCGGAGACGATGAGCTCGGGGATGCCGTCCCCCGTCAGATCGGTGGACGGCCACAGGCGGCCGCCATCCCCCGTGCCCATCGAGTACTGCGAGTTCTCCAGCGTCACGGCCCACGAGCCGTCGAGCCGCGTGTAGCGCCGCAGGAAGCCGTCCTCCGTGAGGACGGTCAGCTCGGTGACGCCGTTGCCGTCGAGATCCTCGACGGACAGGCCGTACACCTTGTACTCCGTGAGCTCCAACCAGTCGGCCGGGGTGAAGCCCCAGAGGCCGTCGCCGTCGAGCTGGTAGATCCACGACCCCTCGCCGTCGAGCAGGGCGAGGGACAGGTCCTTCACGCTGTCGCCGTCCCGATCCGCCACGACCACGGCGCTGATGGTGCGCCCCTCGGTGGCCGCCCAGCCGCCGCCCCACACGAGCCCGCCGTTGTCGCGGCCGCGCAGCAGCACGACACGGGACGTGGTGGTGACGACCACGTCGGTCACGCCGTCGGCGTCGATCTCGGTGGAGGACAAGGTCACGATCGGCTCTTCGAGCGCGAGCACCCGCACCGGGGGCGCACCGTTCCACCCGCTCCACCACACCTCGCCGCCGAGCGCGTAGGCCACGCCACCCGCGGCGCGCGCGATCACGGTCGCGTCGCCCGCGACGGGGATCGCCAGCGCGTCGATCGATCCGGGTGCCCCGTCCACGGCCCACGCCGCGCCGTCGGCGGTCATGCCCCCGACCGTGGCCTGGACGCCGTAGCGGCCCCGGCCCGGAGTGGTCACCTCCGCGGTTGCCCAGCCGTCCGCCCCCGGCGTGACCGTGCCGCTGACCGTCCCCTCCGACGTGACCGTGATCGTGTCGGTCGGCACGACCGCGCCCAGCGCGGAGGTCGCGTACAGCGGCACCATCAGTGGCGACGTGCCGAGCCCCTCGCCCACCCACACCCCGACGGGGGTGGCGTCCTCGGCCTCGAGCAGGGCGGGCGCCACTTCCTCGGTGGCGCAGCCCTTGCAGCCGGCGACGAGCACGAGGAGGCACGCGGCGCCGTGTGCGGACAACACGGGCCGGCGGCGGAGGATGGTCATGGGGAACCTCGACGGAACGGGACTAGTAGAAGCCGCCGCGTACCAGGGTGTACGAGGAGCTCGGCTCCAGCACGATCTCGGCGCGGCTCTGCGCGTCGAGCCGGACCACCCCCCCGGTCGGGGAGAAGAGGAGCCAGGAGGCGTCACCGGGGTCATAAGCACAGGCGGTCACGTCGGTCAGGCCGCCGCCGTAGACGGCAACCGGGCGCGAGCTCCCCGCGGCGAGGTCGGCCACGGAGTAGAAGGCGCCGGCGCCGGAGCAGGTGTACGGCTCGTCGCCCGGGCCGGTGAAGACCATGCGGGCGCGCGCCGCGCTCCCGTCGTAATCGGTGAAGAGCACGCTCGGGGGTGAGCCGCCGCCGGACCACTTGTAGAGGTCGGGCGCGCCATCGTCCGCGTCGGTCGCGTAGATCGAGCCGTCCGCCGCGAGCCCGACCCCGGAGAGCGCGGTGACGGGAGACTCGAACGGGGCGGTGTCGGCCACGTCGTCGACCGCGCTCCACGAGTCCACGCCGTCCCCCGTGGCGATGTAGACGACGCCTCCGGTGACGACCATGTCGAGCACGTCGGGGAACGAGGCGGTGGCGCGCGAGATCGCGCCGTCGGAGGCGAGCTGGTAGAGCGAGCCGGAGGACGCGATGTAGGCTGCGCCGGAGTCCGGATCGTAGGCGACCGGCCCCACGGTGTCGCCGAGATCGGTCCAGGCGGCGACCTGCGCCCCGCTCGCGTCGAACGCGAGGACGCGGCTGGCCGAGGAGTTCACCCCCGAGACCACCCAGCCCCGTGTCGGCACGACGATGTCGGTATCGGTGTCGGTGTCCGTGTCGGTATCGGTGTCCGTATCGGCATCCGTGTCGGTGTCCGTGTCCGCGGGCTCGGCGCACGCCTCGTCCGCGGCACAAACGATCTCGACGACCTCGAACACGTGGCAGCCGGCGAGGGCCAACGACAAGGGGATCACGCGCGTCTCCGACGAAGCAACGACAACCATAGCAGGGAGGGGGCGAACACGGCGGCGATCGACCCCTTCGCGCAGCCCGAACCACCCCCGCTTCCGGGCGGGGGCAGCCGCGCGTAACCCGCCCCCAACGCGCCGTCGGGCTCCTCCCACGTCGCGCGCCCCGAGATCGCGTTCGAGCTTAGGCGGTCGGCCGCCTCGCGGGGCGTGAGCAGCGGATCCTCCGCGAGGAGGAGCGCGATCGCGGCGGCGACGGCGGGGGTGGCGGCGGAGGTGCCGTAGAAGGCGCGCACGCCGTACACGCCGGTGGTGAGGCCGTCCGGCCCGGCGATGTCCGGCTTGGGGTAGCCCGCGTGGGTGGGCCCGGTGGACGAGAAGGCCTCGCTGCTGTTGCCGAGGTACCCCTCGGCCCGCACGGCGCCGACGGTGTAGGCGGAGGGATGGCTCGCCGGGTCGGCGAGGCTGCCGGGCTCGGTGCGCCACAGCTCTCCGCCGCGCGCGAACACGGAGAAGCGTGTGGACGGATCCCCCGCGCGGAGCACGACCTGGATCCAGTACCAGTCCGTCTGCGCGGTCGAGACGCGCACCCGCTCGACCGGCGAGCAGTTGTCCGCGTCGGGCTCCTGGCGGGCCTCGGCGCGCCCCACCACGTTCCCGGCGCGATCGTAGACGTACACGTCCAGATCCGTGTCGCCGCAGGCGCCGAACTGGTCCCACGACACCTGCACGCTCTGGGTGCCGGCGCCGTAGTAGACCGGCAGGTAGCTGCTCTCCCAGGGAAAGTCGTGGGCGCCGTCCCCGTCGGGATCCTCGTAGTCGCCGACCCAGTGCTCCTCGGCGTAGTTGCCCGCCGAGTTCACCAGGAGCACACCGCCGGCGGCCAGGATGTCGACCGCGGCGTTCACGCCGCCGCTACCGTCGTGAAAGCTGTTGTTGAAGAACGACATCGACATGCTCACGACGTCGATTCCCTCGCGCACCGCCCACGCCGCCGCGTTCTCGAGCGTGGTCTGCCCGTTCACGCGCACGAGGTGCAGCTCCACCCCCGGCGCGATGTCGCGGATCACCTGGGCGCACGCCACGCCGTGGCTGCCCTCCTCGAAGCCGTAGCGCGGCCGGAAGGTGTCCATCGGCAGGTCACAGGAGCGGTGGGTCTGACAGTCGTGCGTGGTGACGTCGCCGAGCTCGTCCGCCCAGAGCCCCGTGTCGAACCACTGCACGTCGAAGACGGCGACCTTGATCCCCTCCCCGGTGATGCCCGCCTCGTGCCAGGCCGCGGCGCCGAGGGCCTCGATCCCCTCGACGGCGTCGTAGCTGTCGAGCGACGGCGCCTCCTCGACCGACCACTTCGTGCCGGGCGCCGGCGGGGCGAGCAGCACGCTCCCTCGCTCGCTCGTGGCCTCCGCGCCGGGGACATCCGGAATCTCGACCCGCACCCGATCGGTGGGCCCTACCTCGGGGAGGTCGGCGGCGCGGACCGGGAGGGACAGGAGGAGGAGCACGAGCACCCGGGCATTGTTCCTCACCCGCGGCGCACCGTCCACGGCGGGCCGTCGGGGCTCCACGCGGGGAGGCCGCCGGGCGCCGGGCCGGACCCGACGACGCCGAGCCAGGTGTCCGTCGCGAGGCCGTCGCGGAGCTTGCGCACGGCATCGGGGACCACTGCGCCGGGATCCGTGAGCGTGTCGTCCCCCACGACGAGCACCGCGATCGGCGGCCCGGGCACCCGCGCGAGGGCGCGCACGGCGGCCTCGACCTCCTCACAATCGGTGACGTCGACGCGGTAGACGGGGCCGTCCGCCACCGGCGGCAGCTCCGTCCCCGGCGGCGCGACGAGCACGACGCGGCGCTGGCGGGCCAGGACCGGCAGGAGCGCGGCGGCGAGCGCGCCCGCCGGGTCGCCGAGCCCCGCTGGGTCGCCGGAGAGGACGGTGGGGGCGGCCACGCGGAAGGCGACCGCGCCGTCGATCAAGGAGGGGCCGCCAGGGAGCAGGGGCGGCGCGGGGTGGCGCCGGAGGACCGCGGGGAGGCGCGTGGCGTGGCGGCGAAACGTGTAGACGCCGCCGGCCCCGAGCAGGAAGGCCACGACGAGGGCGACGGGCGAGGTGGAGCCCGTGGGAACCGCTTCTCGCGTCGCGACCGGAGATCGCTCGGGCTGGGGCGCGGGGGGCGGTGTCTCCTGTACCGCGGGGGGTGGGCTCGGCTCCGTGGGCGCCTGTGGCACGGGCACGGGAGGCGCCCCGCCGTTCGCCTCCTCGTCCGGCGCGCGGAAGGGGATGACCGGAAAGACCTCCATCCGGCTGGTCCCCGCCGCGCCGTCGACCACGAGGTAGCCCAGCGCCGCCGTCGGATCCCACGTGAGCGTGCCGTAGGAGCGGGTCGCCCCGTCCTTCCCGTTGATGAACACCTCGGCGCGGCCGCCCGGCGAGGGCCCCGCGCAGCCGTGGACGGCGTCGTTGCGGGCGCCGTCCGGAAACACCCCGTCGTCTCGGCACATCAGCTCGACCCCGCCCTGGCCGCCCTGGAGCCGCACCACGGGGGCCGACGCCTCGCCCAGGCCCGTCACGCGCACGACGACGGTGACCGCCCCCGGGTTGGGCGTGGCCGGCGCGGGCTCGAGGCGGGCGCCCGTGGTCACCGCGCCGCCGGCGATCAGCAGATCGAGGTCCGCGCCATCAAACTGCACTTTTCCTGCATCGAGCAGGCGGCCGTCCCGGAGGACCCCCACCTGGACCGGGCCGGTCACGGGCGGGAGGGGCCCGCAGGTCCACACGGAGTCGGCGGCGGCGTCGGGAGCGGAGCCGGCGTCGTTGCAGGCGATCGCGGCCACCTCGTCGTCTCTCTGGACGAGCAACGCGACCGCGCGGGCCTGTCCCAAGCCACCCACCCGCGCGACCGGCGCGGCCGCGAGCGCCGTGGAGACGGCGAGCAGGACCAGGCTCATCCGCGCCCCATGCGGCGCCACGCTACCGAAATCCAGGGCGCCGTGGAAGGGATCCGCGAAAGAGAATGCGTGCTACCATGGTTGAACCTGTGGTCGGACCCCGCTGATGGACGAACACGACTCCCCCGGACTCCCCCCCCGCGTAGCGCCCGGCGCCGCGGGAGGTGTCGTCGTTGCCGGGCGATACCGGGTCGAACGCCTGATTGCCCGCGGTGGCATGGCCGCCGTTTTCCTGGCGGAACACATCGCGCTCCGCCGGCGCGTGGCGCTGAAGATCCTGCATCCGCCGCCGGATGCCGAGGAGTCGGGCAACTTCGAGAAACGGTTCCGCCTCGAGGCGGAGACCCTCGCCACCCTCGACCACCCGAACATCGTGACCCTGTACGACTACGGCGAGGCGGAGGACGGCCGGTTCTACCTCGCGATGGAGTACATCGAGGGGCCGCGGTTCACGGACATCCTCGGGCACGGCGCCCTGGCCCCAGATCGGGCCATCCGCCTCATCCTCGAGGTGTGCGCGGGCTTGCGCTACGCGCACAAGCGGGGCGTCATCCACCGCGATCTGAAGCCGTCGAACCTGCTCATCGGCACCGACAGCGAGGGCGGCGAGCGCGTCAAGGTGGTGGACTTCGGCCTGGTCAAGGTGGCCGAGATCGACCAGTTCCTGACCCGCGAGGGGCTCGTGCTCGGCTCGCCGCACTGCATGGCGCCCGAGCAGGTGCGCGGCGGCGACATCGACCAGCGCGCCGACATCTACGCCATCGGCGTGCTCCTGTTCCGCTCGCTCACCGGGGTGTACCCCTTCCACGGCGCCACCAGCACCGCCACGATGGTGGCGCACCTGAACGAGCCCATCCCCACGTTCGCCTCCGTCGCGCCCGAGCTCCGCGTGCCCGCGCGCCTCGAGGATGTCGTCCGGCGCTGCCTGGCCAAGCGCCAGGCCGACCGCTACCCCGACGTGAAGGCGCTGATGGAGGATCTGAAGATCTGCATCGGCATGCGCGCGGAGGACGACACGACCTCGCGCTCCTTCAGCGGGAGCCTGCCCTCCCAGACCGAGCCGACCGATCCTACGGCACCCGCCGCCAAGCCGCGTACCAAGGCACGCTCGCTCCTCCAACGTTGGCCGCTGGTCCTCCTCGGGCTGGTCGTGCTGCTCTCGTTGTCCAGCGTCGCCTACCTGGTCGGGCAACAGGATTCCCGGAGCGTCCCGGGCCCGGAAGTGCCCATGGGCGCGAGCGCGTCGGGGGTGGCGGTGGGCGGCGCGCCGGTCGCGGTCGAGCCCGTCGCGGCGCCGCTCCCCGAGCCCGTTTCTCCCACCCCTCCGACCGGTACGGGCGAGGACGTGCAGCCGGTGGGCGAGGCCCCGGCCCCCCCGGTGACCGCCAAGAACCAAGGGACGCCTCCGCCGGGAGACAAGCCGCCACCGAAGGACATGTCACGGCGGCGGAAGGTCACGAATCCCGATGGTACGACTTCCACAACTCCGGGCACTGTTGTAGAGTCGCCAACGAACGGGGCGTACATGGGGCTCGACGAATTCGACAAACAAGCCGGAGACAAGCCCAAATGAGGCCGTCCCCATACGCCTCCCCCCGGCTGTCCCTGCCGCTCCTGTTGCTCGCCTTGGCCTCCTGGGTGCCCGAGGCGCGCGCCGAGCCAAAGGACGACGCGCGGCGCCATTTCGTGGCAGGCCTCACCGCCGCACAAGCCAAGGACTACGCGCTCGCCCTCGAGGAATTCCTCGCCGCGCAGGATGTGTATCCCCACCCGGCGACCCTCTACAACATCGCCCGCTCCTACAACGATCTCGGCAACCTGGACAAGGCGCTCGAGTACTACCAACTGTACCGTGGTGCTGCTCCGGAGAAGGCGGCCGACGTCGACCCGGTCATCGCGGTCATCGCGGCCCAGCTCGCCCAGCAGCGCGCGCCCGCGGCGGTCGCGGCGGTGACGCCCGCTCCCAAGCCGGCGCTCGCCACCGGCGTCGATCGTGCCGAGGTGGAGCGGATCAACGCCATCGCGCAGGAGCTCCAGGCCCTCTCCCAGACCCTCGCCGATCGGGCGGCGGCCCAGGCGGCGGCGCCCGCGGTGGTGGAGAGCACGGAGCCCGTGGCGGAGGGCACGGCCCCGATCGACACGCCGGAAACGGCCCCGACGGAGCCGACAGACACCGCGCTCCCCGACCAGGGAGACCTGCTCTCCGGCGCCTACGAGCGCGTCGTCGTCACGGCCTCCCGCTACGGCCAGTCCCCGCTCGACTCCCCCTCGACCGTCACGATCCTCACCGAGCAGGACATCCGCCTCTCCGGCGCCTCGACCATCCCCGACGTGTTGCGCCGCGTGGCCGGCATCGACGTGATGTTCCTCTCCGCCGGCCAGGCCGACCTGTCGATCCGCGGGTTCAACCGGGAGTTCTCGAACAAGGTCCTGGTCCTCGTGGACGGGCGGAGCGTCTACCTCGATTTTCTCGGCATCGTGAGCTGGGCGGTGCTCGGCATCGGCCTGGAAGAGATCGAGCGCATCGAGGTCATCCGTGGGCCGGGCTCCGCCATCTACGGCGCCAACGCCATGACCGGCGTGGTCAACATCATCACCAAGGTGCCGGGCGAGGGCGAGAGCCTGGTCCACGTCGAGGGGGGCTCGCCCTCCTACGTGCGCGGCACCGTGATGGTCGATGGGCGCAAGGAGCGCACGTCCTGGCGCATGAGCGCCGGGTGGGACCAGACGGGCCGGTGGTCCGAGGCGCTCCCCGTCGAGGAGGATGGCGCGCTGGTCCCGCTGCTCGACGACCAGGTGCACGCCTGGAAGGGCGCGCGCGCGGACGCCCGCATCGACCAGGGCTTCCTCGACAAGGGCCTCGCGTCGGTGTCGGCCGGCTACGTCCGCGGCACCAACGAGTTCTACGCCCTCGGCGCGCTGGGCGCGTTCGCGATGGACTACTCGGGCGGCTTCGCCCGCGGGGACCTCTCCTACGGCCCGGTCCACCTCCGCACCTTCTACAACGGGCTCTCTGGGCCCGTGGGGCCGTGGGCCAGCTACGCCGGCGGCCGCTCGCTCGACACGACGTTCGACTCCGATACCGTGGATGTCGAGCTCGAAGCCAACGCCGGCTTCAAGACCGGCACGATCGCCCACCGCCTGAACGCCGGCGTCGGGTACCGCTACAAGAGCATCACCTGGGGGTACATCAACCTCGGCGAGCCCTTGTTCGAGCACCACTTCAGCGCCTTTCTCCAGGAGCAGGCCAAGCTGGGCCCGCTCACGGTCGTCGGCTCGCTGCGCGCCGACCGCACGCCGCTCGTCCCCGTGGAGCAGACCCTCTCGCCGCGCGGCGCCGCCATCCTCCGCGTCGCCGACCAGACGAGCGTGCGCCTCACCGGCGGCACCTCCTACCGGTCGCCCACGTTCATCGAGAGCTACATCGACCTGGCGCAGCCGAGCTCGGTCACCGGCGTGTATGTCAGCACCAAGGGCGATCCCGACCTGCTCCCGGAGCGCATCCTCACGGGCGAGATCGGGATCCACGACGAGTCGACGAGCTACCACGTGGCCGACGCCGCGGCGTATGTGAACCGCGTGACGAATCTCATCGGCCTGCGCGACGTGACCCGGAGCTACAGCCCCTACGATCCCGACCTGAACGGATTCTCCGCCGGTGAGACCGGGTTCGTGAACCTCGAGCCGACCTACCTCGCGGTGGGCGGCGAGGTCGAGGCCCGCGTGTTCCCCCTCGACGGGCTGGACGTGTACGCCAACGTCGCCGTGGAGCGGATCCTCGAGCAGGACGGCCCCACGGTCGCGCCGGACGAGTCCACCTCCCTGGTCAAGGTGAACGGCGGCGTGATGTACCGGAGCCCGTGGCGCGTCGATCTCGGCGCCCACGTGAACTACGTGTCTCCCCAGGTGTGGCGCCTCCGCGAGTTCGACGTGGCCGGGCAGGTCGTGCCCCGCGACGTCGCGGTGCCCGCGCGCACGATCATCACCGCGCGCGTGGCCGTGCGCCCCTTCGCGGATGACAAGATCGAGGTCGCCGCCTCCGGGTGGAACCTCGGCGCGCTGGCGGGCAACACGTTCCGCGAGCACCCAAACGGCCAACTCGTCGGCGCCCGCTATTGGGGCGAGCTCACCTGGAGGTACTGACATGGCCGTCCTGCTGCTCCTGGCCGCCTGTGCCTACGAGGTCCCCACGGATCCCGACGCGCCCGACGTGCTCAATGTCCTCTCCGGTACCGTGGTCATCAGCGGTCCCGACGAGGTGGCCGACACGGTCGTGGTGCTCTACGACGCCAACCAACCCCCGCCGCCCACGGGCACGGGGCGCCCGGTCAGCTTCGCGACAGTGCCCGCCGATGCCTTCACCGACCCCGAGGCCGGCGGCATCCGCTCCGCACCCTGGGCACTGACCGAGGTGCCGGACGGCGAGTGGCTCGTGTCCGCGCTCATGGATGTCGACGGCGACTTCAACCCCGTCACCACGTCCAACTCGGGCAGCACGTGTGGGGACTGGTCGGGCGCCTACTACACCAGCCTCACGTCCGGGATCCCGGCGGTGGTCTCGGTCGGCGGCGGCGAGCACCTCGACGAGATCACGGTGACCGTGGCGCGCGAGGTGGCCATCGAGCGGCCCGCCTTCGAGATCGTGGTGAACGACACAACCGATGCCACGATCGACATGGCCTTCGGCAGCACGTTCCAGCTCCAGAGCATCGGGGTCCAATCCGAGGTCTACGATCTCGAGGGCCCGTACGACGGCACGGACCAATGTGACACGGCGTTCTGGTTCTACTCGACCGACGCGGATGGTGACGGCGCGGCGGACGCACATCCCAACGCCACCTTCGCGGCCAGCGGCGCGAAGGACTTCTGGCCGCGCGTGTACCTGCGCAACAGCGAGGGCACGCCTCCAGGCGAGTTCTACGGCAGCGAGGCCATCTCCGGCACGGCGCTGTTCGGCGGGGGCCTCAACCCGGTGAATTCGCCGGTCCCCAGCACCACCTACGATCTGCTGTTTCCGGGCGCGGCGGTGTATGTGTACGCGGACGGTACGCAGGAGAGTGTCGCCGACCCCGCGCTCATCCCGCGCGGCGAGTGGTCGGTCACGGTGGTGCAGTTCACCGGGCAGCTCTGGACCCTGCCGAACGTGCTGGTCGAATACCCCGCGGCGGACGAGAGCTTCGATCCGGCGCTGCAGGGGATGTCGCTCACGATCCAGTAGCGGGAAGCTCGTCCTCCCCGTTGGGTACCGAGGTGAGCGCCTCGACGGCATCGATGTCTGCGCCGACGGTCCGCTCCGACTGGCCGCCCTCGTTCGGGTCGTCGGTGAGGCGGATATAGGCGAACAAGCTCGATGAGCCGTGGCCGAACGCATCGATGTCGATGGTCGTCGTCGAGCCGAAGATGGTGCCCACGGGGAGCCAGGTGGCGTTGTCGGCGCTGATCTCGACGAGCGTGTCCTCGATGTCCGGACCTACTTCGTAGATGCAGAGGTCCGCCGTGTCATCGTCACTTCCGGCCAGGAGGTTGTCGGTGAATCCGACCGTGACGCTGCCGCCGTCCCCGAGGCTCACGAACGTGCAGACACCTTGCGATTCGCAGGCGTTCACCCCGTCGTAATCCGGCGCCCCCAGCGCGTTGTCGCCACCGCCGTGGGGCTCGGTCGGTTCCCCATCGGAGATGACCGGGGAATAGCCGAGCAGCACATCGGCAAAAGCGTCGTTGGTCGGAGCCTCGTCGAGCGCGGGTGGTGCCGCGCGACAAGCGAAGGACAGCAGTGCGAGCCCGAGAGGTGCGATTCGTGCCACTTCCAACATGGTTTGCCTCGACGTTCGCCTGTCAACATACTCCGACCTCCCGAACGGGGCCTACCGGCAGCTCGTGGTCGTGCTGGTGAGCGTGCACGTGTAGTCGCGGCCGGCCTCGATCTTCGCGGCGGTGGTGACGACGCCCCCCTTGGGGTGCATCCAACACTCCACGCCCGCGGGCAGACTGTGGATGGTGGCCACGCCGTTCATCACGTCGACGCGTTGGCGCGCCATTCCCGGGCAGGTCACCTCGACCCGGTTCGGTAGCGGATCGCCGCTGAAACGGGCGGTGACCGTGCGCACCGGGGGCGGCTTGGGCGTGCGGGGGGTGAGGTCCTTCCCGCGGGGGGTCGACGGCGCGCGGACCTCCTCCGCCACCTCGCGCGCCACTGCGGGCGCCGCGGTGTCGTCGGGGTCCGGATCGACCTGCCAGGCGGTGGCGACGGGGGTGGACGGGGCCACGGGGAGCGGCGCAATCGGCGCGCGGGGGACGACGACGAGGGCCACCGCCGCGAGGAGCGCGGCCGCGCCCATGAGCAGGAACACCAGGAACAACGCGGCGAGGACGCGCATCGACTGGATGCGGGCGCCCTCCGCGGGCGGCGGGGTGTTGGCGGGGGTGATGGACGGGGGCATGGCGGCGCTCGCGAAGGGAGCGGCGCGGAGCGGCTCCGGGAACGCCGGGCGGAGCTGGGCGGGCGCAGAGCTCGACCGTGAATCCCGGGAGGGACTTCCGGTCACGCTCGGAGGGGGCGCGGACGGAGGCGCAACGGGCACCCGCGCGCGGTTCGGCACCGGCACCTGGAAGAAGGCCGTCGCGTTGACATCCTCGACCGGGGCGACGACGTGCGCGAGGGGCACCATCCGCAACATGCCGGTCTCGTCGGGGCGCCGCTCGCCGACCGTGCGCGGGGCCCGGCCGCCCGGCTCGAGCCGCAGCGACGGGGGCGTGGCGTCGGGCGCGGCGGCGCGGGACGCGGACTCGCGGAGGCGATCCTCGATCTTCATTCGGGTCGGCGACACCGTGGCTCCCTTCCCCGGGAGCGGGGCTGGCGGGCACAACGTGGGGGTCGCGGCGTTCTTACGGCGGTGCGGGGGTTTCCGCGGCGGCGGCGCTCGTGTGCGCCGCTCGCCGTGCGCCGCAGCACGGTCGGGGCCGGGCTACGGTGCGGCGATCAGAGGCCGCATGCTCCTCGCCGTCCTGTTCTGCCTGGCCCACGCCGCCTCGCTCGCCGGGGTCACCCTGCCGGACACCGCCAGCGTGGCGGGCAAGCCGCTGGTGCTCAACGGGATGGGGCTGCGCGAGAAGTACTTCGTCGACGTGTACGTGGGCGGGCTGTACCTCGGCGAGAAGACCACCAACGGCGCGGCGGCGGTCGCGGCGGACGCGCCCAAGCGCATGGTCATGCACTTTGTCTACCGGCGCGTGTCTCGCGAGCAGATGCTCGCCTCCTTCCTGGAGGACTTCGGCAAGCAGCCCGGCGTCGCCGCGCACCAGGCCGACATCGACAAGATGCTGGCGGTCGTTCCCGACGAGGTGCTCCGCGGCGAGCAGATCGTGTTCGAGTACATCCCCGGCGTCGGCACCAGCTTGATCATCAAGGGCAAGGCGGCGGTGACCGTGCCCGGCGCCGACTTCATGCGCCTCGTGTTCGGGATCTGGCTCGGGCCGACCCCGCCGACGGCGGCGCTCAAGGCGGGGCTGCTCGGAGGGTAGCGCCGGCGCCCCCTCCCTGGGGAGGGGGCGGGGCGGGCCCCCGTGAGTTCGGCGCGTCCTGCGCGCTGAACTCGGGGGATGGCGTCTCCATGCCTATGCACGTCGCTCGGGCGCCCATGCGTCCCAGCAGGCCGTCGCTCCCGAAGTCTCTGGAGCCCACGGCCGACTCCCCCAATCGCGCCGCCGCCGCGATTGCCCAACCGCAGGGTCATGTCCCCATGACCGCACGCGGCACGGAGTCATGCTGGGTTGAGTGCTGAGATGCACGCTGCAAGCGCTCCCCCCTGCGCAAAAAACGCTGCTTGCTCCGTAGAGGGCGGGCGGAGCGAGCCTCGAATTGGGCGTTCATGGGGGCATGACTCCGATTTAGCGGCGTTGGAGGCGGCATGACCTCGATGCCCTCGTACTCGACGGCTGAGGGAAGCGCATAGGCATGGGCGCGCCAACCGGCGAGTTCGGCGCGTCCCGCGCGCTGAGCTTGATGGCGACTCATCCGGCGAGTTCGGCGCGTCCTGAAGGGGGCCCGTTCGACGGGGGTTTGGTGGCCGCGATGCTGGCCACGCATTGGCCGAGTAATGCTCGACCGCGTGGTTGGCGCCGGCCCTGCGCGCATGGCCCACCCCGCCCGATGTGGGGCCCGCGAGCCGCGCTCGGCCGCCATCGTCCACACCCCCGCGCGCGAGGGAGGCGGAGGGCGCGCGGCCGGGGCCGCGCGGTTCGGCGCCGCGCGGCGCCAGCCGCGCCTGCGCCAACGGAGGCCGAAGGCCGACCCCGCAGGCCCCCGCCCCTGGCGTCCGCGCCGGGGACGCGCCCGACCGTCCATCAAACGGCGCGGCCGGGGCCGACGCGCGCAGTGGACGCGCTGGACGCCCACGGATCGCCGAGCAGGAGCGGGGTCACGCGCGCGGACGGCCAAGCTGGGCGCCGTGCGGACGCGGCGCGCCCCACTCGCTACGTCGAACCTACTTCTTGCCGGCCTTGCTCACGGGCGCCGCGGGAGGGGCCTGCTTGGCGTCGTGCGCGGCCTTCTTGCCGCTCTTGTTGACCGCGTCCTGCTTCTTGGCCTTGTCACGATCTTTCGGACTCTTGTCGCCCATGGGTCACCTGCTGCGCGCAACGCGAGCACCGCGGGGGTTGCGGCGTTCCCGCCCGTGGAGAGGCCTGCCGAGACGCGGCGGACCTCCGGAGAGCATAAACACCTGCGAGGCCGGACCACGGCCAATTCTGTGAAGTTCTGCTACGCCGTGGCGGCCGCGCTCTCGATCCACTTCACCATCTGCGCGGAGGGCACCACGCCGGCCTGCTGCGACACGACCCGGCCGTTCCGCAACACGACAAAATTCGGGATGCCCTGCACGCCGTAGCGCTGGGCGACCTCGGGGTGGCTCTCCGTGTCGACCTTGACGACGACCGCGCGCCCGGCGAGCTCGGCGGCGGCCTTCTTGACCTCGGGCGCCGCCGACCGGCACGGCCCACACCACGCGGCCCAGAAGTCGACCAGGACCGGCACCCGCGCGTTCGCCACGATGTCGTCGAATGTGGCGCGGTCGACGTCGAGCGGCTCGGACTGCGGCGGCAGCGTGGCCTTGCAGGCGCCACACTTGCCGGCGTCGGCCAGGTGGCGGGCGGGGATGCGGTTGTGGGCGCCGCAGGACGAGCAGGTGCGGTTCATGGGGAGCCTGGGTTGCCCCAAAGCTCGGCGCCGAGCGGGCGAGCGTCAAGGGCCGTTAAGCTTCCGCAACCCCGAGCCACCATGTTCTCCTGGTTCAGCAAGAAGCCTGTGGAGCCCGCGAGCGACGCCGCCGTGTGGATGACGAGGGCAGCACGCGAGGACGCCGTGCTGCGCCTGGTGCGCCAGAGCCCGAACCCGGTGCTCCTCGTCGCCTTCTTCGAGGCCAGCGCCTCCCGGCTCTGCGCGCGGCTCGAGGCCGAAGGGATCCCCTTCGTCGAGGTGGGCACGGCCCTGGTGAGCTGGCACCCCAAGCCCCACGTGGTCCTCGCCGAGCGCCTCAAGAACCTCGTGGGCCGACTCCCCGAGGCCCTGGATGTGTGTGTCGTCGAGTACCACCCGCTGCCGCACCCAAACCGGGCGCTGCTCGAGGACCTCGCCTCGCGCACCCCCGCGCGCCCCATGTTCCACGCCGCCCTCGACGAGCCGATGATGCTGCGGTTCGGGGGTGCCAACATCCTCTCGATGATGGAGCGGATGGGCCAGGCTCCCAATGAGCCCATCCAGCACGCCATGGTGACCCAGGCGATGGCGAACGCGCGCGAGAAGGTGGGGAAGAAGGTGAAGGTGCCGCGGGGAGCGGGGTCGATGGAGGAGTGGTTGGAGAGGAACCTGGGGGCGGAGTAGGGGCCTACCAGGCCCGCTGGTCCCCGAGGACGGTTTCTCGTGTCAGGTTTACGCTGCGGTAGCCGGGGACGGTGCCACCTTCGGCGCCCACGAAGCGGAGTTGGCCCCAGCTGAGGTCCGCGGTGGAGATGACCAGGAGGTCGGCGCCGAGGGGTGTGATGCGCAGCTCGAACGCATCGGCGGGGCGCTCCTCTCCCAAGGCCATCCACTGGAGGTCTGCGGCGTGGGCGTTGGTGATGCCGTGGGTTTCGGCGTCGGCCGCGGCGTCGAGGTGGAACATCGTTGGAGGCGCTGCCCGCGCGGCGTCGCGCAATTGGGCGGGCGTTGGCAGGGGCCCGAAGTAGCTGGTGGAGGGCGGGCCCCACAGGGCGTGGGCGGCGCGTTCGGCGAAGTTGGCCGCGGCCATGTGGACGGGGGTGTAGTCGAACAGCGGGGCAACGCAGCCGCGATAGGAGATCGCGCGGCACGACAGGAGGCGCGTGTCGGGCTCGAGGTAACAACCCTCATCGGGCCCGAATTGGAATCGATAGACGACGTGTGTTTCGGCGAGATCTTCCGGTGTTCGAAGGGCGAAGAGGATGCCGAGTGCGGCGGCCAGGAGCGCGGGTTGCCCGAGGAGCACCAACGCACCGAGCAGCGCCGAGGTGCGAAAGGCCATGGTGGCGATCGTGATTGCCACGAGGACATGGGCGACACTGCCCGGCACGGACGAATACCAGGTGTCGTTGAAGCAGTGCCACGTGTGGGCGGAGACCACTACGGTCGCGAGCGCCGCCCGGCGTTGGACCGATGCGCTGGCTTTGCGGGCCCGATCGACCGCCGCAGCGAGCGGTGCGGTGAGAGGGGGATTGTCGGGGGGCACGTGTTCACGGTGACCTCCGTTGGGTCGGGGTGCAACGATGATGTGCCGAGTTTTCGGGGTTCTGACGAAGGTGGTTTCGGGTCCGCCACATGCGTGCGCGCCGGCTGATACTTCGCTATCCTGGCCCCATGCGACTCCACCTCCTCGTGACCCTCGCACTCCTGGGCTGCGCCAACGTGCCAACCGCGCCAAGCGAGACGCCCGCCGCTGTCACCGCCGAGGAGATGACGGGCCTGTGGGTCCTCCAGATTCGCCGCCAGGAGTGGCAGCCGCGCGACCTCGAGTTCGTCCTGCGCATCGAGCCCGGGGGCGACGGCACCGCCACGCTCGACCCCGTTCTCATCGGGCGCACCACCGCGCGGCTCGTCGAGCTCGCGGCCGACGGCGACAGGATCCGCTTCTGGCTGCACTCCAGGATGGACGACCACGACTACCGGTTCGACGCCCGGCGCGACGGCGGGACGCTGGACGGAGTGGTGCGCTGGCATGACGGCAAGGTCGAGCACACCGAGCCGTTCACCGGGCACCGCCGCGAAGTCCGGCGCTTCGACACCGAGATCGCCCGCTTCCCCGTCGAGGAGGACCCTCGAAAGGTGGGTGTCGAGCCCGTCCTGCTCGATCGCCTCGTGCTCGGCGCCGAGGCCGCGCGATCGGACGGGCTGCTCGTGTTGGCGGACGGGCGGCTCGTCGCCGCCAGGACCTTCGGCAACGAGGACGCCCCGACGAGCGTGGGCACGCTATCAGCGGCGATCGCCGAGCTGGCAGGTGGCCAGCCCGATGTGCCGAACGGGCTGCGCCTGCGGCCCTCCGAGCTCGCCGCGCTCGGCCAGGCCCTCCTCGACGGGGGAGAGTGGATGGGCGAGCGCGCCGTCCCCGAGCGCTGGATGGAGACCCTGGCGGTGCCCGCCGCCGATGCGGCCCCCAGCCCGGGCGCAGGCTGGTCCATCCAACCCGACCCCACCGACGAGGCGCGCGCGCCCCTCGGCTTCGGCCATGTCACCGAGGCGGGCGAGGGCCTGCTGTTCTACCCCGAGGCCCGGCTGGTCGTGGTGCGGACGATGCACCGGGTCGAGAACCGGTACGATCGGCGGTACGACAGGCGCGACGAGATGGGGTGGTTGGACGAGATGGCGGAGGCGATCGCGGTGGAGAAGCTTGGACGGTTGCCTCCCGGGGAGTAGGGATCAGTCGTTCACTCCGCCCGGAAAGGTGCAGGTACCCGTGTCAACCTCACACGCGCACGCGGCCTCGTCTGCGCCGCCGTCGAGCCCCGCCTGCTCACAGGCACTCTGCGTGGACCCCATCGACTGATACCCGCTCGACGCCCAACCGTCGCAGTCCGTCGTGAAGCCGGGATACGTACCACTTGCTGGCTCACCCCCCGTCACGTAGCTGTACGTGCAGGTGATCGTGACGATGCCGACATCCTCCTCCGCGGTGTCGTGCGGAGCGTCAGCGCACGCGGAGAGGAACAGGTACATCAATCTCATCATTTTGCGGCAGCCTCTGGGGAGATCATACAGCCCACTTGGTCGACCCTCTGGCCTATTCCGAGCGAATTCGGCTCAAGCGGTCGAGCTCATCGAACTCGAGGGCCAGCCGGCCGTCGGCAGCGGGAAGTGCCCCGGAGGCCCCGGTGCCCGTGGTGCCGCCGAAGTAGGGCCGGTGCGGCGCCGGCACGATGCCCACGAATCGGACGAGGTGGGCGGCGAGCGCCGCCATTGTGAGAGGAGACGCTCGGGCGCACAGGCCGGCGCGTCGTGCCCGACGGGGCGAGCGAACATCTCTGGGGGTCGTTGAGGCCCGAGACGAGGCCCCAGGCTATAGATTTGGATGGAACTACTGAACCAAGAAGTCTGCGAAGCATTCCTTCGCCGCTTCTACAACTTCTACGACGGTGTAGTGCGAAGCGTTCGCATCGACTTCGAGAGCACACCATCGACGTGTTCCGTCGTGGTCGATGCCCGAGATGCAGACTCCGCGTCCGGGTGGTCGCGCATCGAGTTCGTGGTGCACGAAGTCGGAGCGTTTCGATTCGACGCTGGTCGAACCACGTTCGAGGTGCTGTCGTCGGGTATCCAGGTCGGTTGGGTGAATGGGCAGCTCCTCCTCGTGCTGGACGCGTACCCGGATGATGTTGACTTTCCAGATTTGGCTACCAATAGGGCTCATGTGGCGGGCGCAAGCTGTTCATGGGCAGCTACGAGGCTGTAGGTCGGCAAGCGCACGCTCCATGCGCGGGTGCGGAACAGCGGGCGTACTTTCCATGAAGCACGCCGATCAGGGAGTTGCGGCGTTCGGGGTCTGCGCAGGCAGCTCCTCCGCGGGGACGTCCAATATGGGTGGCGACCCCTCGGAGTTTCGAAGCATCGCGCACGGCAGCGCGGGCCATCCGATGAGTTCGGGGACGATCTCCGTGGACGGGCGGCCGTCGTCGAGCCACGTGGCCCGCATCTTCACGAACCAAGTATCGGCTGTCCACACGACGACGAGGGTGCCGAATGCGCGCGTAATCCCATCAAGCGAAGGCACGCCCAGTTGCCGGGCAATCTCGGGCTGCATCGCGTCGGGGATGAGCGGCGCGAGCGGTTTCTGCTGAACACCGCCGAGCAGGAACCCCGGCCCGCCGAACACTCCGGCGAGCTGCCCCTGCTCCGCCCATGCGACGTCCGTCACATAACTCCCCGCTGCCCGCGCCTCGGCCTCCGTCAGGGTCATGCCCTCGGGTGGCGGACTGTACTGTGGGTACACGTACATTGTGACTATCGTCCCATGGTCGTCCTCGTAGATCCAGGAGATGTCAAGCCCGCCCGGGTTTTCGTAATGCCGGGTGCCGCCGAAGAGCCAGCCGTCTGGCGCCGTGGTGGGGAAGCAAGTGTCGGCACCGGGGTGACGCCCCCACGGCGTAGCCGATCCGGCGGGGAACGAGATTTGGTGCGTACTGGCAATTACCGCGGCCGGTGCGACGGGCCGCGGGCATGCGACGAGGAGGAAGACGAGCAGGGGTAGGCGCAACATCACGTCCAGAGTAGCACACCTGCGTTCCGGCTTGTTATACGCTTCGGCAAAATGGGCGACCGAGGCTGCGCACTGGCAGGGACCGCCCCGATGCCACCCAAATTCCCAACCAACACCCCCTCCCCCTCACCCCCCAAACACCGCCACAACCCCAAAACACCCCACCAGCACCACCGTGACCGGCGTCATCCCATACCGCTCGGCCGCGCTCTTCGACGCCAGATTGCCAAGTGTATTGAGCGCGAAGAGCCCCGTGAACACCCAGGTAGCCGCCCGCACCCACACAGAGTCCACACCCACCAGTCCGGCCCGCGCGAGGACGACCCACGCCGCGCCACCCAACACCACCGCCGAAAGCACACTCCCCACCCGCAACCGTGTAGGCAGCACGCGATGCGCCCCGCCCCACGCCGCACGCCCGAACGGAAGCCCCGCCGCGAGGAGCAACTGGAAGACCATCACCAGCGCGAGCACGACACTGGCAACGATGGCCGCGATGTGAGGAAGGGACATGAGCCTCCGCGCGCGTGAGTAACCGGTAGCAGGGCTCTCGAACGTGGGGCGCGCCAGGCGCCTGGAGGGGCGGCGCGCGCTCGGGCGCGCCGAGTCCCGGCCGCGCGCTCGGGCGCGGACGGACCAAGGCGCTCCGCGCCGCGCCCGCAAGGGGCCGACATCGAGCGTGCCCGTCAATCCCTCCCGTCGCCCGCTCGCGTCTGCTGGGCGCGGCCGCACGTCTTCCTCGGTCACAGGTCTCGACCTGCTCCCTCGTCAGCCGCACAGCCGCGCCTCAGCAGCCACTTCGCGCGCTCGGTCCGGGAATGACGGGCACGCTCTGCGCCGCGTCCGCGCGGCGCCGGGGCGCCCACCGTAGTAGCCTCCGCCTGCGCATGCCCCCGCTGACGCCAGGCCCCGACGCCAGCCCCTCCAGAGGGCCCTCGCGCCTGCGTGTGGGCGTGCTGCGGTGGGTGGCCCTGACCGCCGCCTACACGGTGGGCGCGCTCGTGTTCCTGTGGCCGCTGCCGCTGCGATTTTCGACGCACATCTGGGGCGACCGGTTCGATGCGTGGACGACGCTCTGGTTGATCTGGCACCTCGCCGACCAGGTCGCGGCAGGCACGCTCACGGCAGTGACCGACCGCATCCTGTTTCCCATCGGCTACAACCTGTGGTCGTTCGGGCACGCGGCGCTGCAGGCGATCGGGGCGGGGCTGGTGATGATCGGGGTGCCGCTGGTGCCCGCCTACAATTTGCTGCTGGTGGGCGCGATCGTGACCTCGGCGCTCGCGGCGCATGCGTTCGGGCGCGCGTTGGGGCGGACAGAGGCCGCGGGGGTGCTGGCCGCGGTGGTGTTCACGACGAGCCCGTACCTGTACGGGGAAGGCGCCGCCGGCTGCATCGAGCTCGTGGCGGCGGGGCTGTTGCCGCTGTTCGGGCTGACGTTGGTGAACCTGGCGCGGGAGCCGGGGTGGCGCCGGGCGCTGGTGGCGGCGCTGGTGCTCGCGGTGGTGGGGCCGTTCAACTGGTACTACACGTTGTTTGCCGGGATGTTCGGGCTGGCGTTCGCGGGGTGGCAGGCGATGGAGGGGCGAACGCGGGCCGCGGGGTGGATGCTGGCGGCGTTCGCGCTCGCGGGGGCGCTGGACGCGCCGCTGATCCCGCTCGTTCGCCGGGAGACGCCGGAGCGGCCGCCGTTGGGCACGGCGCTGTTCACCGATCCGGACGCGTGGGACCGCGCGCGTGACCTGTCCGACGGGCGGCTGGCACTCGCGACGCTGGACGTGGCGACGCTCGAAGAACACGACGCCATGCAGGTCATCCAGAACAGCACGCGCGTGCGCGCCGTGCTCGCCGCACGCTTCGTGACCAACCCGCTCGACTCGACGCCGGGGGCGCTCGCGTGGGTGCTGGGCGTGGCCGGCGCGCTGGCCGCAGGGCGGCGGGGGCGCGGGTGGCTGGTCATCGCGGCGGGCGCCACGGTGCTGACGCTGGGCCCGTTCCTGATGATCGACGACACGCCGCCGCTCCCCCAGTGGTCGGCCGACGCGCCGCTGCCCTACGCCTGGGCGTACGAACACGTGCCGTTCTTCTCGAAGGCGTATCGGCCGTACCGGATCGGTGTCATCGCGTCGCTCGCGCTGGCGGGGGCCGCGGCGGCGGGGGCGGGCACGCTGCGGCTCTCGTTGACACGCCCGGCGGTGGGCGTGGGCGTGACGCTGGTCGCGATCCTCGGGTTCACCCAGCCGCTCTGGGCCGGTGACCGCCCCGCCGCCCGCCCGCTGGCCGATGCCACGATCCCGCCGCTCTACACACAGCTCCGCGACGCCGACGCGGGCGGGGTGATCGAGCTGCCCCTCCAATACCAGCCGCTCTCGATCGCCAACGCCCGCTTCCAATACAACCAGGTGGTGCACGCGCACCCGCTGCTCAATTGCAACCAGCTCATCCGTCGCACGGATCTGCTCGCGTTCCGTGACTACGTGGGCGGCAACGCGCTGCTCGGCACGCTGCTCGACCTCGGCCGCCGCGCCGTGCCGCTCACGTGGACCGACGCGGATTTGGTGGCGCTGTTGAAGGACGGCTTCCGGTGGCTGGTGATGCACCCGCAGGTCGACGCGGAGGCGGTGCACCTCGCGGGAGACGTGGGCACCGCCGACCTGCTCGGGCAGCCCGCGATCGGGATGGTGAGGGAGATGTTCGGCGCGCCAGCGTTGGCGGACGCGGAGACCTGGGCGTTCCGGCTCCCGGAGAGTTGGGAGGACCAGGGGCGTGTGTGGACATGGGACGGCGCCGGCACGACCGACGTGGACACCCCCTACGACGTGCGCCGGTACGGCCTCTCCTTGCGCCTGCGCGCGGGCGACGTGCTGCCGCTGTGGACCGACGACCAACCCGACTTGGGCCCCGCCACCCTCTCGTTCTGGGCGCGCCCGGTGAGCGGCGAGGGGCTGCTGGTCGCGGCGGGGGACACGCGGGTAGCCACGGCGCTGGTGCCTGGGCGATGGACATGGGTAGAGGTGCCCGGCGAGGGGACGTTTGGTCTGTCGGCGACGGGGCCGGTGGTGGTTGACGTGACGCGGGTGCAGGTGACACGTCCGGTCGCGAAGGGAACACCGGTCACCGCGGTGACTCCCAGCGAGGCGCCATGAAGCGCGCGCTCGTTGTCCTGGTGCTCGGCGCCGCGTGGTTCGGGTGGGCGGCGCCCGCCGTGAACACCCACCTGGAGGGGTACCGCGTGGCGCCGCGGGGCCAGCGCACGGCGGCTGACTTGCGTGCGAGGATGTCGGTGGCGAGCCTGCCTCCGGAGATCCGGGCATTGGTGGAGGAGGCCGAGGCCGCCTCGGAGAAGGAGCGCGCCTGGAGCCTGATCGTGGCGTCGTTGTTGAGCCCGGCCGAGCGGGTCGAGGGGCTCGCCCGCGCGCACTCGGAGCCCGTGATCCTCGGCCCGCCGGGCCGCCTGCTCGAACCCGAGCTGCCCGTTTTGGTCGACGCGCTGCTGGCCCGCTACGGCCCCGCGGTCGCGCCCATCCCCAAGCCGCCGCTGAACGACGACTGGCCGATGATCGACCGCCGCACACGCATCCGCGTGCTCCTGGCGCTGGTGCACGGCCCGGGCCTCGACGACGAGCGCGCCGCCATCGTGCTCGCCGCGACGCTCGATCTGTTGGCGACCCAGGCGCGGCGGACGGAGGTGGAGGCGTTGTTGGCAGAGGTGGAGATGCCCGGCGGATCTCCCACGCGCTGAACGCCCCCTGTCACGCCGTCGGGATCAACAGCCGCTGCATGTCTACGAAGGCGCCGGCCGAGAGCTGCTCCCGCAGGGGCTGCCACTCGTCGTGGTCGGCCACGATCTCGTCGTAGACCGCCCGCGGCGCCCGCATCGTCGAGATGTCCGCGCCGGTCTTCGGGTCGATCCAGGCCAGCGCCAGCGTGTCCTCCACCACGTCGAGCAGGCGGAGTTCGCCGTCCTCGACCTTTCCGGACGACTGGAGGATGGCGATCTTCATCAGCTCGAGCTCGACATCGTCCAGGCCGTGCTCGACGAGCAGGAGCTTCTCCCGCAGGGCCGCCCAGCCGAACACCACCCGCACGATCATCCCCTCTCCGATCGCGCGTGCCGTGGCGGGGGCACCCGCGCCGTACCCACGGTCGAAGAGCGCCTGGTCCTTCGACTCGATGTCCTCCCACTCGCCGATGCGATCGAGCGGGTGCGCCGCGATCCACTGGTGGGCCCCGATGTGGAGGTAGTTCAGCTGGGGATCCAGCCGAAACTCCTCCTTGCACGAGGGACAGGGCTGTGCCTGGAACGTCCCGTCGAGGATCGCGTCGCGAAGGTCGGAGCGACGATCGGCGTTCACGCTGTGCACGACCTCGAAGGGGACCGGCTCCCCACACGAGGGGCATGCGAGCGTCTGGTGCTGAAAAACAGACATGGGCTAGCGCCTCGAGGTCAGGTTGACTTGGATGTCAGAGCGTCTTGAGCCAGGCCACCGCGGGGTGGGAGCCCTTGAGCTTCTTGACGTGGTACGCGGCGTAGAGCTCGGCGAGCCACTCGCCCGGCGCACGGAATTGGTAGCCGGTGATGCCCTGCTTGCGGGCGGCGAGGTTGTAGCTCACCCACCTGCCCCTGTAGGCCTCCTGGTGGACCACGCCGTTCAAGGCGCTGGCCTGTGACTTGGCGTCGTTCCACCACATCCCCTGCCCATCGGCAGGGAGCATGACGGCGTCGCACCAGGCCTTTACCTTGACACCCCTGGCATCCCAGTCCAGCTGCGTGGTGCCGGTGGGGAGGGGCGGCGTGAGCGGTTTTCCGCCTGCGAGGTAGTCCTCGATGTAACCAACGTTGTAAACGAACGCCGCCGCCGCCGCCGCCGCCGCCGGCGCCACGTCGATCCCGTAGTCCTGCCACCCGGCAAACTTGGGATCCCCCGCCTTGCCCTTCATGAACCCCAACCGATCGTCCACCGCGTGGCCGACCTCGTGCAGGGTGACGAAGTCGAACCTCGCCGGTGGCGTGTCGTCGACCGGCTTGCAATCTTCGTCCGGGGTCGGGATCTCGTTGACGCGGGTGAGCCGCTCGAGGTTTCCGTCCCCGCTTCGCCCGCAAGTCAGGTTCACCACCTTCGTGCTGTCGTCGAACGAGCCCGTGCCCTTCTTGGAGCTGTCGTAGTCGATCCTCTTCAGGCTCGGGTTGGTGCGGCCGTGCGACTTGGGCACACTCTTGAGCAGATCGTAGAGCTTGCCGACCGACTTCCGGTGAGTGTTGAGAAGAACGAGCTGGACCCCGAAGCGGGCCTCGAGCGCCGCCGTGAGGATGGCGTCGCGCCCGGACGCGCCGAGCTTGGCGACCAGGGCGTCGAGCGCCTTGCCACCGCCGGGTTGGGCGAGGATGGCCTCGAGCGTGCCCTTGTCGGGGACGACGTTGGCAAACATCTCCGCCTCGGTGTGGGCCACCCTGCACAGGTCGTGGGCAGCCTTGACGAGGACCATCGCCTCGTCGTGTTTGCGCGCGGTGGCCGTGACCGTCCCCTCGTCGAGCTTGTCCTTGATCTTGCCGATCTGGACCGTGATCCTCAGCTTCTGTGCGTGCGTTCCCAATGCCGTGTGCAGCACGGTGGCGGCCGTGTGCGCCCTGGTGAAAGCGTCGTGGCGGCCGGCCAGCACCAACAGCACGGCGCCGTCGGTGCGGGCCTTCACGAGGAGGGTGAGCGCGTCCTCGTACGCCGCCGCATCGACCTTCTTCTTCGCCTCGCCGATCTCCGTCTCGAGCGTGGCGATGTCGCCCTGCACGAACACCTTCTGCGCGTGCGCCTTCACCACGGCCACACCGTCCTTCGCAAGCTGGTCGGAGACCACCCAGCGGCCGTGTTGGTCGGCCACGAGGTTGGCCTTGGTACAATCGGACGCAGCGGTGTCGAGCAGGGCCTTGACCGCCGGAAAGTCTCTCTCGCCCGCCTTGATCGCAGCCGAGTCCAACGCGAGCCCGATGGCGGTCCGCTGCTTGGCGATCGCGACGGCCTGCGGGTGCTTGTCGAGCGCGTCGAGCAGCTTGCGCACCGCCCCGACGGCCGCGACGTGGTCCTCGCCGATCTTCTCGGGCGTGAGCGCCGCGACGGCCTTCTCCCCCGCGGCGAACGAGCCCTGCGCATCCGCGAGCCCGGTGGCAGCGACACACAACGCCGGCACCTTGTCGACCAGCAGCTTCGCGTCGGCGCTCTTGGCGGGGACCAGGGCCGCGGCGGCGCGGACCAGCTCGGTCACCTCGGCGAGCTCCCTGGGGATCGCCAGCTTGTGTTGGTGTTTGCCCAGGGTGTCCACCACCTGCTCGGCGGTCACCCGCGCGGTCTCGTACAGGGCGAAGTCGGCGGCCGCCTTCTTCGCGGCGTCCACCAGGGCGGGGATCCCGGCCAGGAGAGCGAGCGCGGCGTCGTAGTTGCGCTTGTCGTCTGCACCCTGCACTCTGGCCTCGGCCAGCGCGGCCGTGGCCGCGTTGATCTGGACGGTCGCGCCCGCCTTGCCCACCTCCGTGTCGAGCGTGGTGACGAGGGGCGCCTTTGCCTTCAGGTCGTCCTCGTAGCGCTTGCTGGCATCCGCGATCTTCATGGCGCTTTGGCAGGCCCAGAGCCCCAACTGGCTGCATTGGAAGGCGGCCCGGAACATCCGCTTCCCGGCGCGCTCCCCTTCCTTGTCCTTCAATGCCTTGATCGTCGCGATCTCGGCCGCGATCACGGCCTTTTGTTGATGGCGCATGAGGGCCTCGAGGGCCTTGACGCCTCTGATGAAGTTCACCTCGCCGTCCGCGTAGTTGTCGGCGACCTCGCGGGCCGCCGCGCAATCGGTGCGAGCGGTCCCGAGCAGGGCGTTTGCCTTGCCGAGGTTCAGGGCCTGTGCCTCCACGGCTGCCGCGTTGAACTTCGAATTGATGGCAGCGATATCCGCGGCGATGCGGCGCCTCTGGACGTGCCTCCCCAGCAGGTACATCTCTTCGTCGACGATGTTGCGGTTGACCCTGTAGGTCCCCTGGCTGTCGGCGATGCTCTTCGCCCTGGTCGCCTCGGCGGTGACTCCGTCGAGCTTCAGCTTGGCGGCCCCGTACTTCAGCGCCACCGGCGTGGCGTCGAGGGCCGCGGCGGCGAGCAAGTCGGCGATGGCCGTGCGCTCGGCGGCGATGGTCATGCTCTCCGCGTGTGTCGCGAGGTCCGTGACCAGGTTGGTGACGGTCGGCAGGGCGTCCAGGTAGGCCTTCGCCTCGACCGCGTGCGTCGTGAGCGTGGCACATTCTGCGGCCACCTTGCCGAGGAGGAGCATCGCGGCCGGGTAGGCCTTGGTCCCCGCCTCGGTCGCCGCGCCGTCGAGCAGGCGCGTACGGAGCTCGGCCACCAGGGCCACGAGCGGCACCGCGCCCGGCAGGCTCGCCAGGGTGTCGAGGAGCCCCTTCGCCTTGGCCGCCTCGGTCACGTAGAGGACATGGTCGTCCGCGACCTTGCGCCAGCCGACACCGAGCGCGGTGACCTGCTCCAGGGCGGCGCGCCCCTTCTCCGGATCGCTGTTCTTCAGCGCGGCCGCGAGCAGGAGCTTCGCCTGGGCGAGCTCCTTGGTGAGGGCGGCCGCCCCGGCGTGGGCCTCGAGTTCGCTCACGGCCTGGGTGGTGGTCACCCCCGCGAGTCGGCGCGCCGTGAACGCGTCCGCCTTGAGCTTCAGCGCGTCGCACTCCGCCGCGACCTTGCCGAGGAGCACCATGGCCGCGGGGTGGCGCCCGGCGAGGGCCTCGGCCGCGGCGGCCGCGAGCCGATCGGCGCGGACCTTGTCGAGAAGCGAGGCGATGTCGGCGGCGTCCGCGTGGGACGCGACCGCCTGGACCGCCTTGGAGGCCTCGGCCGCCGCGGTCAGGTAGACCACGTGGGCGTCGGCGACGCTCCTCCACACGATGCACTGCAGGATGACCTCTTCCAGCAGCGGAATCGCGTGGCGGGCATCGCGCTGCAGGCCCCCATGGATGGTGTCCTTGGCCTGGCCGAGCTGGACGGTGATAGCGGCCACTCCGGGATGCCCCTCGAGCGCCCCGACCGCCTTGGTGGCGGCCTCGGAGGCCCGGCGCTTGCCCTCGGTGTCCTCGGCTCGCTGCTCGTCGCCCACGTTCGCGGCCAGCACGATACCTAGAAAGTCGAGTTTGGCACGCAAGCTCTTGGAAATGGGCTCGTCCAAGCTGAACCTCCGACAGGGTGGGTCGGCTATGGCACGGCAACTCGGAAGTCAAGGCGCCCGGGGGCTACGCGTCGACCAGCTTTGCCATCGCGTCGAGGCTCTTCTGGAGCGTGGCGAAGACCGACACCGGCACGAACGGATTGTCGTCCAGGCGCCGCAGCGTGGGGTTGGCGGCGAGCGCCGCGCGGTAGCCCCGCAACGTTTCGCGGCAGCGCGCGAGGTGGCGCGCCCGATCGTCAGGGTTGGTGGCGGCGTTGACATCGTCGAGCACGCCCAACAACTTCTCGTCGTACGGTGCGAGCAAGGCCGGGAGGGTGAGCACCTTCGTCTTGAACGTCGCGTACTCGGGGTGAGCCTGGAGCTCCACGTCGTCGACGATCGCGTTCACGAGCCGGGCCATCTCCTTGCTCGCGCCCTTCCGTGTGGCGTCCCAGACGAGCCGGGACTGGGAGACGGCGAAGCGGGAGGGCCCCGCGCGCTTGGGGCCGCCCCCGGCCGCGGCACGGAGCGCCGAGGCGAGGAGCGCCGAGGCCTCCTCCATGGTGCCCAGCGCGCCCGCGTGGTCGCCCTTCGTCGCCTGGTGACGTGCGAGCAGGAGCGACAGCGTCAGCTTCTCTCGCAGGGCCGGATCGAGGGTGGTGGCCGGCGGTGAAGCGAGCGCGGCCCGGAGCCCTCCGAAGCGCGCCTCATACGCCTCGACCTGCGCCGGATCGGACGGCGCCCGTGCCGCCTCGTCTCCGCTCGCGATTTCCCGCGCCACCGCGGCGTCAGCGGCGGCCAGCTGCGCGGCCGTCACCTCGCCGAGCTGCAGGTTCCCCTTCGCGATGAGGGTGAGCTTGTGCAGGACCGCGAACTCGCGCAACTGCCTCTGGCCCTTCACTGCGTCGAGTTGCCCCTTGGAGAGCCGGGGGTCGGCTGAGAAGACGTACGCCACCTTTCCCCGCACCACGGTCCCGGTGTAGATCAGCGCCGGCACTCCCTTGGGCTCGATCCCGGATTGCGCCTTGGCGAGCTTGGCGAAGTCCGCGATCTTGATCGGCCGCGCCTTGTCGACGAGGAGCAACGCTTCGGGCTTTCCCTCCTTGGGCGTGACGTTTGGCGCGAAGGCAAAGTAGTGGGGCTGGGCGCGAATCGCAGCCAACGCGACCTTCAGCTTGTCTGCGTGCTGCTTCTCCATGTCCTGCCCTCTCGCCGCGAGCCTAACGGCCCTCAAGTCCTCCCGCCCGCCGTCCGAGGAGGGGGCCAGGAGAGCGCCGATGCCCCGGACCCCTCGATTCTGGCGTTGGCTCGCGCCCGCCCTGGCCGTCGCGTGCGCCACCCCCGATCGCTTCGACACCGCCGACACCTCCGCAGGTGCCGCCGAGCTCCCCGCGCCGGTGGTGGAGGCCCTGGTGGCGGGGTGGGGCGCGAGCGTGATCGTGCGCATCGACGATGCCGACGTGCGTGCTGACGTTGCCTCCCTCGTCGGCGCGCGGCGCGTGTCCGCCCGGGCCGAGCGGTGGCGCGCGCGTGCCGACACCTTCTCGGGCGCGCTCCCTGCCAGCATCCGCACGGAGCGCGTGTTCCACCACTTCCCCGTGGTCGTGCTCCACCTGTCCGACCTCGATGACGCCTACGCCCTCGCCGCGCGCGCGGACGTGCTCTCCATCGAGCCCGACGTGGCGCACGCCCCCACGCTCACCGACACCCTCGCGCTCATCGACCAACCCGCCGCGGAAGCCGACGGGTACACCGGCGCCGGCACCTCCGTGGCCGTGCTCGACACCGGCGCCGACTGGACCCACGCGGACCTCGGCTCCTGCACCGCGGTCGGCAGCCCCGCCTCCTGCCGCGTGGCCTACGCCGCCGACATCGCCACCTCCGACGGCGAGCGTGACGACGACGGCCACGGCACCAACGTCGCCTCCATCGTGGCCGCCGTGGCGCCCGACGCGGACATCGTCGCCCTCGACGTGTTCCGGACCGACGGGTACGCCTGGAGCTCCGACATCCTGTCCGCGATCGATTGGGTCATCACCTACCAATCCACCTACGCCATCGCCGCCATCAACCTCTCGCTCGGCGCCGGCGCCTACACCGCGCCCTGCACCAACGCCTACTCGGCGTCCGTCGCAAGCGCGCGCGACGCCGGCGTGTCCGTGGTCGTGGCGAGCGGCAACGACGGGTACACCGACGCCATCGGCTCGCCCGCGTGTGTGGACGAGGCGTTGTCGGTGGGCGCCGTGTACGACACCAATTTCGGTGGGGTGGGGTGGACCGCCTGCACGGACACCACCACGGCCGCCGACAAGGTGACGTGCTTCTCCAACTCGGCCGATTTTCTCGACATCCTGGCGCCCGGCGCGCTCGTGACGGCCGGCGGCTACACGATGGGCGGCACGTCGATGGCGGCGCCCCACGTGGCCGGCGCGATGGCGGTGCTCCGCTCGGCCGACCCCGACGTTGGCATCGACGCCCTCGAAGCGCGCCTGCTGGAGAGCGGCCCCACGATCACCGACAGCCGCAACGGCCTCCGGTTCCCCCGCCTCGACCTGCTCGCCGCGGTGACCGCCGGGGTCGAAGAAGAGGTGGAGGACGCGGTCGAGGTCGCCCCTACGGGCACCCTCTCCATCAGCGGCGGCGCCGCCTGGACCAGCTCGCGCTCGGTCACCGTGACCCTCGCCGCCACCGACGACGTGGGTGTCACCTACGCGTGCCTCTCCAACACCACCACCTGCTCGAGTTGGTTCGTGATGTCCGCCACCAAGGCGTGGACCCTGGCCTCCTCCTCCGGCACGAACACGGTGTACGGTTGGTTCATCGACGCCGCCGGCAACACCTCCACGATGGCGAGTGACACGATCGGCGTGGACACCACCCGCCCCACCAACGGCACCGTGACCGCCGCCGGAAGTGACGCCGCCGCGCGGATCACGTGGACCGGCTACAGCGACGCGAGCGCCGGCCTCGCCAGCTACCTCGTGGTGTTCGGCACCAGCGCGCCGGCCTCCGGCTGCACCAGCGGCACGGTTGGTTACAGCGGCACCGCGGCCAGCGCCACGCTCTCGGGGCTCACCAACGGCGAGACCTACCACGTGCGCGTGTGTGCCCTCGACCGCGCCGGCAACACGAGCACCGGCACCACGACCACCGTCCGACCGGCGCCCGAGTACACCGTCCCCACCGGCACGATCACGCTGAACGGCGGCGCGGCGTGGAGCACCAGCCGCTCGGTCACCGCCACGCTCGCCGCGAGTGACGACACGGGCGTGGCGTCGATGTGCCTGTCCAACACGACCACCTGTTCGTCCTGGGTCACCTATGGCACGAGCGCGAGTTGGACGTTGGGCGCCACCGCCGGGACCCAGACGGTCTACGCCTGGTTCAAGGACCGCTACGGCAACGTGAGCACCACCCGGAGTGACACCCTCGGCTACGACGCGACCGCCCCGAGCGACGGCCGGGTGACCGTGGCCGGCACGACGAGGGGCCTGTCGCTCTCGTGGAGCGGGTACACGGACCGCACGTCCCGCCTCGCGAGCTACAAGGTGGTCTATGCCGCGGGGAGCGCGCCCATCAGCTGCTCCTCGGGCACGGTCGCCTACGCCGGGACCGCCCGCCGCACGTCCCTCACCGGCCTGGCCGCGCGCACCACCTACGGCGTGCGGGTGTGCGCGGTGGACACGGCGGGGAACGTGTCGGTGGGGACGACGGGGAGCGCGACGACGATGTAGCGAGCGGGCCCCGGGGGGGCGGAGTAGAGCCTGCCATGCTCCTCTTCCACGCGCTCGCTTGCGTGCATCCCCTCCCCCCGGAGAGCCCCGTGTCCACCGCCGCCGACCTGCGCCTCGCCTCCGATTCCGCCGCGGATCCCGCGGGGGATCCCAACGTCGCTGGCGTCACGGACCCGGTCCTGCGCGCCCTCCTGCACGAACATTGGGAGGCCACGATGGCGCGGTGGCCGGTGTGGGCAACCCGCCTCGGCGATCATCGCTACGACGACCGCCTGGAGGACAACTCCGCGGCCGCCCTCGCCGCCGATCGCGTCGCGCTGCGGGCGTGGCGGGTGCGCGCCGAGGCCATCGATCCCGCCACGCTCTCCGCCGCGGACCGGATCACCCACGAGCTGTTCCTGGGGGACCTGGTCAACAGCGAGGCCGTCGACGCCTGTCACACCGAGCAGTGGGGCCTCTCTGCCCGCAACAACGCCCTGCTCGTGCTGCTCGACCTCGGCGACGTGATGCCCATCCGCACGCCCGCGGAGGGCACCGCGTATCTCGCGCGCCTCGGCGCCTACGCCGCGACGGTCGACGCCGAGATCGCCCACCTGCGCGCCGGCATCACCGCGGGGCGCACGCCCGACCGCGCGTCCGTCGCCATCGTGCTCCAGCAGCTCGACACCACGCTCGAGCGCCCCGTCGACGCCTGGCCCGCCGCCGGCCCGGGCCTCCAGGAGCACGACTGGCCTGCCGACGGCGGCCAACGGTTCCGCGCCGACGTGCTCGGCACCCTCGCGGACAGCGCCCGCCCCGCCCTGCTCCGCTACCGCACCTTCCTCGCCACCACGCTGCTCCCCGCCGCGCGCGACGACGCCCACGCCGGCGTGTGGGCCCTGCCCGACAGCCACGGATGTTACAAGGCGCTCGCCGCCTCCCACGCCAGCTTGGATCTCGAACCTGCCACGATCCACGCCATCGGCCTGTCCGAGTTGGAAGGCATCCACGCCGAGATGGGCATCCTGGGCCAGCGGCTGTTCGGCACCGCGGACATCCCCACGATCTTCGCCCGCCTTCGTGACGATCCGGCGCTCCGGTTCACCACCGCCGAACAGGTGGAGGACAAGGCCAAGGCCGCCCTCGAAGCCGCCCGCCTCCGCATCCCCGCGTTCTTCGGGCGCCTGCCCGTGGCAAGTTGTGGCGTGCGCCGCGTCCCCGAGCACGAGGCGCCCTACACCACCATCGCGTATTACCGCCAGCCCGTGCCCGGCGAGCAGGACGGCTACTACTACGTAAACGTGCACGCCCCCGAGACCCGGCCCCGTTTCGAGGCCGAGGTGCTCGCCTTCCACGAGTCGATCCCCGGCCACCACCTCCAGATCGCGATCGCGCAGGAGCTGCCCGCGCTTCCCGCCTTCCGTCGCCACCTCGGCACCACCGCGTACGTCGAGGGCTGGGCCCTCTACACCGAGCGCCTCGCCGACGAGATGGGCCTCTACACCGGCGATCTCGACCGCCTCGGCATGTTGTCCTTCGACAGTTGGCGCGCGTCCCGCCTCGTGGTCGACACCGGCATCCACACCCTGAAGTGGGACCGCGCCCGCGCCGAACGTTTCCTGTTCGAGAACACCCCGCTCGCGACCAACAACATCGCCAACGAGGTGGATCGGTACATCACCTGGCCCGGCCAGGCGCTCGCCTACAAGCTCGGCCAGATCGAGCTCCGCACCCTCCGCCAGGAGGCCGAGGCCGCGCTGGGGCCCCGCTTCTCGCTCCCCCGCTTTCACGACGTGGTGCTCGGCCAGGGCGCGGTGTCGCTGCCGGTGTTGCGGCGGCAGGTGCGGGGGTGGATTGGGGCGGGGGGGTGATCGGGCGGCCGCCCACGCGGCCCTTGCGCGTGTGACTGACCAGTCATATGACCGGGTGGTCACAGGCGCAGGATGCCCAGGCCCACCTTCTTCAACCTCCCGGCCGACAAGCGCGCGCGGCTCGTCGAGCTCGCCATCGACGAGTTCGCCGGCCACCCCTTCGGAGAGGCGAGCATCTCGCGGATCGTCGCCGGCGCGGGCATCGCCAAGGGCAGCTTCTACCAGTACTTCGACGACAAGCTCGACCTATTCCGGTGGCTCCTGGTCCACGAGATCACCGGCCGCAAGATCGCCTTCCTCGCGACCCGCCCGCTCCCCGACACGACCCGCGTCTTCACGCTGCTCGAACACCTCGTCGTCGTGGGCCTGCAGTTCGGCCTCGCGAACCCGCGCCTCGCCCGCGTCGCGTTGCTCGCCGGCCAACGCTCCCCCGATCCGGCGCTCTCCACCGTCGTGACCGAGTGGGAGTCGAACGGCAGGGCCCAGGTGAGAGAATTGCTTGAGCGCGCCCAACGAACCGGCGAACTCCGGCCGGACGTCGACCTCGAGTTGGCGGTCGACCTTGTCCAGGTGGTGCTGCGCCACGGCCTGGACGTCGTCATGCGTCGGCGCTTCGGGTTCGACGTGTGGGAGGTGTGCACCGACCCGGACCGCACCCTCACGGAGGAGCAGGCCCGGAGCGTCGCGGCCGACGTCATCGGCGGCCTGCGCGACGGGATCGGCACAAACTCCGCGGAGGACGCCTCATGATCACCCTTCCCGCGCACGACGGCACCGAGATCCGCGCCCTCGACGAGGGCCAGGGCCCCGTCGTGCTGGTGCTCCACCCCGGCCTGGACGACGGCTCGATGTGGGCGCCCGTCGCCGCCCGCCTCGCGCCCAAATTCCGGGTCGTCCGGCTGCATCGTCGCCAGTACCGTCTCGACATCGCCCCGGCCGCGTCGATCGCCCAGGAGGTCGAGGACGTGCTCGCGTTGGTGCGGCACGTCGGCAGCCCGGTGTTGCTCGTCGGCCACTCCTCCGGCGGCGTGGTCGCGCTCGAAGCCCTCGTGGCCGACCCTACCGCGTTCGCCGGGGCGGTGATCTACGAGGCCCCCATCGTGATCGGCCCGCTGCTCGGCGGCGAGGCCTACGTCCGCGCCCGCGCGGCCATCGACGCGGGGCGTCCGGGCGCCGCCATGCGCATCTTCCTCGCGGACGTGGTGCGGGTCCCGCGCTGGCTCGCCGTCGTGGCGGGGTTCTTCATCGGCGTCATCCCCCGCTTGCGCGCCCTCGCCCCGCGCCAGGTCGACGATCTCGGCGCCATCGACCAGCTCGGCCTCCGCCTCGACGCCTACGCCGCGGTGCACGTCCCCACGGTGCTCCTCGGCGGCGACCGCAGCCCGCCCCACCTCGCCGAGCGCCTCGACGCCCTCGCGCGCGTGATGCCGAACGCCCAGCGCCTGGTGCTCGCCGGCCTCGGCCACGATGCCCAGCGGCGGGCGCCGGACGAGGTCGTCCGGGTGATCATGGGGCTTGCGGGGCGGACAATGGGCCGGGGGTGATGGGCGCGTCCCCGGCGGAGGCCGCCGGGGCCGGTCCCCTCGCGGGGTCGCGGCGGAGCCGCTCCGTTGGCGCGGGCCCGCCGCTGGCGCGTCGGCGGCGCCGAACCGGCCGCGCCCGCGCGGCCGCCCGCCGGGCACCTCGCGCGGGGTCTTGGATGGGCGTGGGGTTGGGACTCTCTGCATGACCACCACGCGGCCATGACCGCCACCCGGACGAAACCCGCCCGCCTGACCGACACCCCCCCGACTTCGTCCGCCACACCCCACGACCGTGCAGGCGTACGGCTGCCTATATGTTCGGCGCGGCCTCGGCCCACAGGAAGAGCAAGACCCAGATCGCAGGGACCGCGGCCGCGAGGAGTAGAACCACGATCAGCACCTTGGCGAGGGTGCCTTCGCGCTCGAACGCCCGACGCTCGTGCTCATTCATGGGATGCACTAACCGGTAGGGTGTGGAGGGCCGCGACGCCCACGGCCGCACCCGGATAGAGCCGCGGGCACCCCGGAGCCCAGATGGAAGTCACCGCCGCCGCCGCCGCCGCCTACGAGGCCGCCTTGCCGGCCGATCCCCGCGTCGAGAACAAGAAGATGTTCGGGACGCCGTGCGCGTTCGTGAACCGCCAGATGTTCTTCGGCACCTTCGGCGACAGCATCATCGCCCGCGTGGGGCCCACGCGCGTCAAGGCCCTCGCGGGGCAGGCGGGCATGCAGGTGTTCACGCCCACCGAGGGCCGCTCCTGGCACGACTACGTGCAGCTGCCGCCGACCGCGAGCGCGGACACGCTCAAGGGGCTGGCCGAGGAGGCGCTCGCGTGGACGTCCGTGCTCCCGGCCAAGGTGAAGAAGCCCAAGGCGCCGAAGCGCGCCAAGGCGTAGCAGGGCGCGCGCCCCCGGCTATCGCCCGCTCAAACCAAGCAAGGGCGCAGCGCCGGCCGTCCCGCGCTCAGCCACCCTCCGGCACGTCGAGCACGCCCCGGTACAGGTCGTCCACCGCGATGTGGACGTCGATGCTGGCGAGCTCCACGCGCGCGCCGGGGCCGTAAGTGCGCAGGGTCCAGGTGCTGTCCGCGTCACGACGGAACACCTCGACCAGCGCGCGGTCCTGGGCCACGAGCACGTATTCCTTCACGGTCGGGAGCGCGCGGTACTTCTCGAACTTGCGGCCCCGATCGTACGCCTCGGTGCTCGGCGAGAGCACCTCACAAATGACGGTGGGGTTGGTCGCGGCGTTCGGATCGCCGGGGGCGGGCACGAGCGGACCGCAGAGCACGGAGGCGTCGGCGTAGGCGCCCTCGTCGAGCTCGGCGAAGTAGATGCGGAGATCGGGGCCGTAGGAGGCGCAGCGGCGGCCCTCCAGCGCGGCGTCCAGGCGCCCCCCGAGACGAACCTGCAGCCGCGCGTGCACCGGCGTGCCCTCCGACATCGCGTGCGGCTCACCGTTGATGAACTCGTGCTTCTCCGCGCTCACTCCTTCGAAGGCGAGGTACTCGGCGTAGGTCATCTGGCTGCTGTAGCCGGCGACGGCCATGCCATGGAGGATACCTCCCGGAACGAGCGTAGTCACGGGCGCGCCCCCGGCGGAGGCCGCCGGGGCCGGTCCCCTCGCGGGGTCGCGGCGAAGCCGCTCCGTTGGCGCGGCCCGGCGCGCCGGGGGCGCCGAACCGGCCGCGCCCGCGCGGCCGCCCGCCGGGCACCTCGCGCGGAACCTCCAAACTCGCCGCCCGGAAGGCGCCGAACCCGTAGAGGAGCGGCCCGCGCACATGCTCGTCCGTATGACCCGGGCCCCGGCAAACAGCGCTCCGGACCAGAGCCTCCCGCCGACGCTCCAGACCGCGGCGCCCGCCGCGCCCGCCAACGGGCCGCCGGACCAGCGGGTGGGAGAAGGCGTGACGATGTTCGCGGTGCCTCCGAGTGTCGAACACCTGTCTCTCGCGGCCGGGTGGCACACGGATCGGCAGGTTTCCGTGCAGCTGGGGGTGCCGAGCAACCATCCAGCCGCCGCGATTCTGGCTGCGCTCGGCCGGCTGACCATCGGGCCGGATGACGCGATCGTTCCGTGCCCTCCGGCGCGTCAAGCACGCCGCGGTCGAGATCGTCCACCGCGATGCGGACGTCGATGGTGGCGAGCTCAACACGCGCGCCGGGGCCGTAGGCGCGGAGGGCCCAGGTGTTACCCGCGTCGCGACGGAGCACCTCGACCAGCGCGCGGTCCTGGGCCACGAGCACGTACTCCTTCACGCATGGGAGCGCGCGGTGCTTCTCGAACTTGCCGCCCCGATCGTACGCTTCGGTGCTCGGCGAGAGTACCTCACAAATGACAGCGGGGTTGGTGGCGGCGTTGGGGTCCCCCGGGGCGGGAGCGAGCGGCCCGCAGAGCACGGAGGCGTCGGCGTCAGGCGCCCTCGTCGTGCTCCACGAAGTAGATGCAGAGATCGTGTAGGAGGCCGGGCGCGCCCCAGGCGGAGGCCGCCGGGACCGGTCCCCGCGCGGGGTCGCGGCGAGGTCATGTCCCCGTGAGTGCACGCGGCAGGGAGTCATGCCAGGTTGAATGACTGGATTCGGGCTGGTAGCCCGGCACGGATCGCCAAAAGTGACGGTTGGTCCGTAGTGCACGCCCGCGCGAGCCCTGGAATCAGGCGTTCACGGGGACATGACTCCGATTTAGCGGCGTTCATCGGGGCATGACTCCCAGCCGCGCCGTCGGGCGGCCCGGCGCTCCCGAGCGGACGTAGAATGCGGAGATGATCTCTCCAGCCACGCGGACCCCGGCAAAGGTGGGGATGAGGAGCACCACAATGTACGATCTCTGGATCGCAAGCTCACCCCTGTGGCGTCCGTCGGCTTCCAAGGATTTCGGCTCTCGTGGGCCGATGCGGTAGGGCTTGCAGGCACACGGGCTCGCGACGGTGAAACGATCTTTGTGTTGGATGAGAAGTACCGCTGTCCCAAGTCTCTCTCAGAGGCTCTGGCAATGGCCGCGGAATATCTGAAGGCCGAACGGCCCGATCTTCCACCGCCGAAACACGACCCTGACTGGGACACGCCGTGCTTTCGGATGTTTTATTCGGAAGACGTTGCTGCGCAAGAGCGCGGTGTGATTCCCGGCGTTCTGTTTGTGGCTGTTGATGCTCATGATCTTCACGTGCTGACCGAGCACGAACTCGTTGCGGTGCAGCGGACGCTCTTTCTGCCACCGAAGAGCACGCCGTGATGCGTACGGCGCATCCTGTCGTCGTGGCCCCTGCTGGACTCACGCCCGGGACGACCTGGGGTACCGGTCCGGCATCGCCCGAACGCGGCGTCGCCCGAACGCACCGCCGGACGCCACCCCCGCGCCCAGCCGACCGGCGCGCGCCGGCCGCCGCAGAGGGGGGCCCAGGGCGCCCAAGCCTCGGAGGGCAGGCTCTCAGCTGAGCAGATACCCCACCCGCGCCGCGACGTTGCGGAGCACCGTGTCCAACACCGGGTCATCGAGGCGGCGGTGGAAGAACGGGTAGTCGGGGATCACGTCCTCCGCGCGCTCGAACAGGGCGACCGCGGGCGCGTTGCCGAAGGAGGCGTAGGCGATGCCGTCGAGATCGGGGAAGGCGTCGTAGATGGCGCGCGCCCAGCGCTGGGCGCGGAGGCGGGTGCCGGAGTTGATGGCCATCGAGGCCCCCGCGCGCGTCGGCCATGTCGCGGTGAGATCGAGGAGGCGCAGCCCGCGGGCCGCCGCGAAGCCCACCAGGGCGGGGTCGTTGACTGTGCGGTCGATGACACGGGTCTCCTGGAAGACTCCGGCCACACACGTGGGCCCCTCCGCCGCGCCGTAGAGCACCTTGCGCGGTTGGATACCGGGCGGCGGGAGATGGGGATCGAAGCGGGCGCTGGTGGGCCCGAAGGAGCGGAACTGATCCCACGTGGTCGGGTGCCGGCCGCCCTGAAAGTACACGCGCCAGAGCTCCGTCCCGGCGGGAACCAGGCGCACGTCGGCGCCGATGGCCGCGAGCGCCGCGGGGGCGGGCGGCTCCGGAAACTTCGGCATGCTCTACGGGAGGCCGTCGGCGAGCTGGGCGACCCGCGCAGGGTCGTTGCCGGCGAGGAGCCAGTCGCGCGGGCTCGTCGGGCGTTCGTCCTCGCCGTGGGCGAGATCGGGGCTGGGGAGGGTGAGCCAGGCGAGCAGCTCGACGGCGGACATGTGCTCGGGAAGGTGCGCGACGACGCGGTCCCACCCGGGCAGCTCGTGTCCGTCGGGGCCGAATTGGAAGCTGGGGACGAGCCGGCCGCGCCGACCATGAAGGCCGACCAGTGTCCGCTGCGCGAACCGCTGGCGGATCCGCCCCTCGCTGACACCCAGGCGCGCCGCCGCCTCGCTCGTGGTCAGCGCCGAAGCGAGGATCGCGGCGTGTTCGGCGGCGGCCCGGACCACCGGGTCATCCTTTCCGAGGTCACGCGGCTCGAGATCGAAGCCGCCCCGCCGAAGCGCGTCGGACTCGGGTGCCGTCAGGCCCGACCGCCCCCCGAAGGGGTACAGAACCGCCCGGCGTGACGCGACGGCCTCCGCGAGCGCCGCTTCGAGATCCTCCGGCTCGGCGCGCAGGCCGTGGGCGTGGAGGAAGGCGGTGAGGGCGAGCGCGGAGGGCATGACTGACACATAGTAGTGCCGCTACCCAACGTTAGCAAGGCACGTCAACGCGCCCGGCCGACCGGAGCGCGCCGGGCGCCGCGCCCGGCGGTCCCGCCCGCTTCGGGCGGACGGAGGCCGAAGGCCGACCGCGGAGGGGGGCCCTGGGCGCCCAAGCCTCGACCCCTACTTCGCCCTTGCCAACTCCCGCCCGCTCCCGACGCGCCAGTGGCGATCGTCGATGATCATCTTGGTGACCGCCTCGGCCGCGACGGGCTTGCTGAACAGGTAGCCCTGGGCGCTCGTGCACTTGAGGAGGCGCAGGCGCTGGGCCTGCTGGGCGGTCTCGACACCCTCGGCGATGACGTCCATGCCGAGGTTGGCGGCCAACGCGGCGATGGTGCCGACGATCGCGTTCTCGCCCTCGCCGCCCATGCGGTTGACGAAGCTCTTGTCGATCTTGAGGGTGTCGACCGGGAAACGGTGCAGGTAGGACAAGGAGGAGTAGCCGGTGCCGAAGTCGTCGAGGCTGACCCGCACGTCCATGCGGCGGATGCGGTCGAGCATCTCGGCGGCCATCTCGGGGTTCTCGATGAGGACGGTCTCGGTGATCTCGACGTGGAGGCTGCGCGGATCGAGGTCGTGGTGGGACAGGGCGTCCTTGACGTGCTCGATGAGGTCGGGCTGGGCGAACTGGCGGCCGGACAGGTTGACGCTCACGGTGAACGCGCGCCCGTGCAACACGTCGAGCCACTGGCGCATCTGGCGGCACGCCTCGCGCAGCACGTGGTCGCCGATCGTGACGATGAGGCCGGTCTCCTCGGCGAAGGGCACGAACTCGGAGGGCGAGATGAGGCCGCGGGTGGGGTGCATCCACCGCACGAGCGACTCGACGCCGAGCACGGCGCCGGTCTCGAGCGAGACGACGGGCTGGTAGTAGACCTGGAACTCGTCGCGCTCGACCGCCCGCCGCAGGTCGCTCTCGAGCTGGAGCAGGGCGACGGCGCGCTCGTGCATGGCGCTGTCGAACACGACGTGCCGGGCCTTGCCGAGGGCCTTGGCCCGGTACATGGCGGTGTCGGCGTCGCGAAGCAGGTCTGCTGGTTTGTCGTCCGCGGAGTCGGACAGGGCGATGCCGATGCTCGCGGTGGGGAACACCTCGCGCTGGGAGATGGCGAAGGGCTTGGAGAGCTCGTTCTGGATCTTGGACGCGACGCGGGTGGCCTCGCTCGGCTCGCGGAGCTCCTCGAGGAGCACGGCGAACTCGTCGCCGCCCATGCGCGCGACGGTGTCGCCGGGGCGGAGGCAGGCCTCGAGGCGGCGGCCGATCTCGACGAGGAGCTGGTCGCCCGTGCCGTGTCCGAGGCTGTCGTTCACCACCTTGAAGCGGTCGAGATCGATGAACAACACCGCCACGAAGCGTGTGGGGCGGCGGATGCGCGCGAGGCCGTGGCGGAGGCGGTCGAGGAAGAGCACGCGGTTGGGCAGGCCGGTGAGGGCGTCGTGGAGCGCGCCGTGGGCGAGCTGCTCCTCGATGTCCTTGTGCGGGGTGATGTCCGTCTGCGAGCCGGCGATGCGCGTGGCGGAGCCCTGGGGGCCGCGCACGGCCATGCCGCGCACCAGCATCCAGCGCCAGCCCGCGTCGCGATGGCGCATGCGGTGCTCGCTCTCGAAGTGGGGCGTGTCGCCCTGCACGTGGAGGAGCAGCTCGGCCTCCACCCGCGTGCGGTCGTCGGGGTGGATGCGGTCGAGCCACTCGGTCGGCTTGGTGCCGATCTCGTCCTCGGAGAACCCGAGCATGCTCTTCCAACGCGACGAGAGGTACATCTCGCCGCTCTCCAGATCCCAGTCCCACAGGCCATCGCTCGCGCCCCGGGCGGCCAGGGCGTAGCGCTCCTCGCTCACGCGCAGGGCCTCCTCGGAGCGGATGCGCTCGGTGACGTCGCGCTGGACGGACACGAAGTGGGTGAGCTTGCCCGAAGGATCGCGCACAGGGGAGACCTGCCACTCCACGACGTGCTCGGCGCCGTCCTTGCGGCGCATGTGGCTCACGCCCTCGAACACCTTGCGCCCGGTCTCGTCGGCGCGGAGGCGGGCCAGCCCCTCCTCGTCCACCCAGGGGCCGCCGAACATGGCCGCGGGGTTGCCGACGACCTCGGACTCGCGGGCGTGCCCGGTCATGGTGCACCAGCCGCGGTTGACGTAGACCACGCGGGGCGCCTCGGTGTCGCCCGTGGCGATGAGGATGCCCTCGTTGAGGTTCTGCACGGCGGACTCGAGCACGCGCAGGTTGCCTTCTGCGTCGCGACGGGCCTGGCGGTCCTCGGCCTCCCGCAGCGCGCGGGCCACGGCGGGCTCGATGCGGTTGAGGTGGTCCTTGCTGACGTAGTCGGCGGCGCCGGCGCGCATGGCCTGCACCGCGGCCTCCTCGCCGATGCGCCCGGACACGATGATGCACGGCGTGTCGAGCCGGCGCTCGCGCAACACCCGCAACACGCCCTCGGAGCTGAACTGGGGCATGGAGTGGTCGGACAGGACCACGTCCCAGCCGCCCTTGGCGAGGGCACGGTCCAGATCGCGCTCGTTGTCGACGCGCTCGGCGAACACGTCGAAGCCGGCGCGACGGAGCTGCATCTGCACGAGGGTCGCGTCGTCGACGGAGTCCTCGACCAGGAGCGCACGCACGGGTCGTCTCATACGGGTCGCCTCATACGCGTCGTCTCATGAGGATGCCTCATCGGGCCTTCACGTCGCGGTTGGGCGACTCGGAGAGGAGCAGCCAGAAGCGGCCCAGCTCGGCGACCGCGGCGGCGAACTGGTCGAAGTCGACCGGCTTGCGCACGTAGCTGTTGGCGCCGGCGCGGTAGCACTCGAGCACGTCCTCGTCCTCGTTCGAGGAGGTGAGCACCACCACGGGTAGGATCAAGGTGCGGGGATCGGCGCGGAGCCGTCGCAACACGTCGAGCCCCGAGAGCTTGGGGAGCTTCAGATCGAGCAGGACCACCTCGGGGAGGCGCCCCTCGTGGGCCGGCGAGCCGGTTCCCACCTTCTCCAGGGCCTCGGCGCCGTCCCGCGCGACGACCACGTCGGCGGCGAGCGCGCAGCGACCCAGCGCGCGCAACGCGAGCGCTTCGTCATCCGGATTGTCCTCCACCAGGAGGATGTACTTCCTCGCCACGGTTCCCCACGTCGCTCGGGTGCGGCCTTCGCCCCGATCGTCCCGTGCAACCTAAACGCCGGAGTGGCTCCGGTTGATCCATCACGCTCGATTCTCGGCGTTGAAGAACCCACGTTCTGTGGCGAGCTCAACCGCGACCGGCGACGCGCGCACCGGATCCGGCGGGGTCACCGTTCGGGGATCGCCGAGGGCCAGGTCAGGTCGTAGTAGTCGAAGCCCTCGCGGAGCTTGGACATGACGGCCTCGCTCTGGTCGGAGTGCATGGTGCGGGTCTCGACCGCCTCGGCGATGGCTTTTTCGGTCGGCAACACGTCCATCGGGTTGGTCCCGTGTTTGCGCGCCGCGCGGTCGAGCAAATCCGTCATGCGGTCGAAGAAGACCTTCATCTCGTCGCGCGGATCGGACTTGAACTCGTCCTCGCGATCGTCGGCCTCGGCGAAGGGATCCACACCCTCGACCGCCGCGGGCTCGGCCACGACGAACACGGCGAGGACGTAGAGGACGGCGGCGTTGACAGCCACGAGCGCGACGTTGATGCCGAGGGTGATCTTGATCAACCGCACGAGGCGCGGCAGATCGTCGAGTGTTACGGGCGCCGCCATCCCGCCCGACTATCCCGACCTTTCCCGGAGATCGACCGATGTGGTTCGCCCTCGCCGCCCTCGCCACCCAATCGTTCTCCCCGGCGCACGCCGCCACCGCTTGTGACGTGAAGGGCCTCAACAAGGCGCTCGTCGACGCCGCCCCCAACCAGGCCGGCGCGGCCTACGGCGCCCTCGCCGCGTGTGACCCCGCCGCCGCCAAGCAGGCCGCGCCCGAAGCGTTCAAGAAGATCCTGGCCGGTGACTCGGGGGACGCCGCGGTGGTCGTGGCCGTGGGCGCTGGCGCGGGGGACGCCGTGCGCAACTGGGTCAACACGCAGGAGCCGGACGATCGCTCCCGCACCATCAGCAAGCTCGGCGAGAAGTGCGACAAGGCCGGCGTGCCCGCGTTCTTCCTCGACACGGAGAAGTCGCTCGGCGAGAAGTTCTGGACCGAGCGCTGGTACCGCGGGCTGGACGATTGCCGCGATCCCGCCGTGCAGGAGCTGCTCCGCGCCCGCATCACCAACACTAGCGGGGACCGCGCGCTCTACAACGGCGTGCTCGAGGTGTTCGCCCGCAACCTCGGCAAGAACGCGATCCCGGCGCTCAAGGCCGCCGCCCAGACCGAGAAGGACCCGGAGATCTCCGGCTTCATCATCGACGCGTTCGCCAACGCCGCCGGCGTCGGGCGCGAGGGCGGCCCCGATCAGGAGGCCGTGAAGCTGGCCGTGGCCTCGATCAACGAGGTGGCGCCGCTCCTGCCGGAGAAGGCCATCGACAAGGCGCGCACCACGCTGCTCTCCCTCGGCGCCGAGGCCGACTCCGATCGCCTCGCCGGCATCCGCTACAAGAACGTGATGCAGCCCAGCGGCGGCCTGCTGTACGGCGTGTTCACCACCGAGACCGCCACGTGCAAGAAGGGGGACACCAAGGTGGTGCTCCACCACGCCCCCATCAACGAGGCCGGCCGCACCTGGCCCAACCAGGTGAACGAGCGCATCCAGGCCGCGCTCACCGGCAACTTCAGCCTGGATCTGGCGAAGTCCTGCAAGGGCACGGGCGTCAACGAGTCCGCCACGCCCCCGGCGCCTTTCAAGGACGCCGCCGCCTACCAGGCCTGGGTGGACGAGATGATCCGCGAGTTCCAGAAGAAGAACCCGGCGGTCAAGGCGAAGATCGTCGCCGAGGATCCGCTTCCTCTCTAAGCGGGTGCTCCGAGCGGTCGGTAGCAGATTCGCGTACCATGGGCGCCTACGAGGGCGCCCATGTTCGTTTTGTTGCTCGGTACCATCGGGTGTGACGGGGCCAAGGTCGTGCTGGAGGACACGGGCGGCAACCCGATGAGCGACACCGCCGCGGACACCGACACGGACACCGACGCGGACACCGACGCGGACACCGACGCGGACAGCGACACGGACACCGACACCGATTCGGACACCGACGCCGACGTGACCTCGCTGACGTTCGTGCTCGCGGGCGAGTACGACGCGAACGCGCTGAACCTCCTCTGGCTCAACGAGGACGGCACGGCGGGCGACACGCTCGCCGGGGCGCGCGTGACGGACGGCACCCCGCGGGTCGACGCCGCCGCCCCTGGCGAGGACGAGCTGTACCCGCTCGAGGGCTACCCGGGCACGTTGTACCGGTACGCCCTGCCCTTCGTGTACCTGGAAGACGACGGCAGCCTCGGGCACGACCCGGACGAGGTGGTCGAGGGCGTCGGCACCGCGTGGCCGCTGTTCCTCGCGGGCGACATCCCCGCCGAGTTCGGCGCCGTCGGCCTGCGCGCGGGATGGAACGCGATCGACATCAGCAGCTCGCTCACCTACCCGCTCGACGCGATCCCGCTCCCGGTCAACCTGCGCCCCGACCTCGACGCGCGCCTCTCCGGCACGATGGTGGGCGACGCGGCGGGCCGCACCGACCTCGACCTCGCGCTGCTCCCGGCGGTCGTGTTCACCGGGGGCAGCGTCAGCTCGCTCTCCTTCAACCAGACGCTGGGCGACCCGTGGATCCTCACGGTCAACGCGCCCCCCGCGGACGATCACCTCACCGACGTCGAAGGCACGGGCGTTTTCACGTCGTTCGAGGTCCCCTTCGCCTACGCGGACGCCGACAGCAACGGCATCCCCGGCGCCACCGAGCTGCTGTGGCCGACCTGCTTCGGCGCCGACGTGGCGTTCCTGCTCTGGCTCGCGCCGCCGACCGACCCGCTGCTCGGCTACTACCTGCTCCAGTACGGGCTCCCCATCGGCTGGACCCCCGCGCGCGCGGACGACACGGAGGACTTCGTGATCCTCACGGAGGACGAGGCCACGATGCTCGAGATCGGCGGGAGCTGCAGCCTGGGGGAGTGAGCCCGCGGATCAGCGGGGGCTCACGAGGGCGTAGAGGTCCTCGATGAACTCCCCGCGGCCGAGCAGGTGGTCGCCGTGGAAGTCGAGGTGCCACAACACCTCACCCTCCGGGTCGACCTCGTAGAGGTGGCCCGAGCTGCCGACGACGTGCAGGGTGTTGCCGTTGTCCAGGCGCCACGCGTCGCCGTTGGTGTTGGCGTGCACGCCCGGATCGAAGGCCCACACCGGGGTGAGCGTGCCCGCGTCACGATCCACGTCGTACTCGACGGCTGCGGTGGTGCCGCGGCTGCTCCCGCCCTCGTAGTAGGTCGAGACGAGCAGGGTGCCGGCGTCGGTCCAGCTCACGCCGTGTTGCCAGGAGAACTGGGACTCGCTGGGCAGGAACGAGTACCCGTTCGGCACGTCGCCCGCCCACCACAGGCTCTCGCCGGTCGCGTGGTCGACCTCGACCAGCGAATTGTTGGTGTAGAAGCTGTACAGGAACGAGTCGCGCTCGGGCGAGAAGAAGATGCCGTTGGACTCGCAGTCGCTGTCCGTGCCCGGCCAGTCGTCGCGGCAGGTCCAGAGGATGCGGGGCTCGCTGTCCGTGGGGCCGAGCTCGACGAGGGCCTCGTAGCCGCCGTGATCCTGGCTGCCCCACACCAGCGTGTCGCCGGGGAGCTGCACCCACGCGTGGTGCAGGCCGGGGGTGGCGATGGTCTCGATCTCGGCGTCCAGGTAGCCGCGGACCACGGTGGAGCCGGCGCCGTCGTCCCAGTCGTTCCAGTAGGTGGCCTCGTCCCACAGGATGTGGTCACCCGAGAGCGCCACCTGCGCGTAGAGCGTCCAGTCCTGCTCCGGCGTGCGGTGGGCCCACACGAGGCGGCCCTGGCGGTCGACGATGAAGGCGTAGTAGGTGCCGCCGGTCCAGCCCCCGGCGCTGGAGTTGATGCTCGTGAGCAGGTAGTTGCCGCCCGCGATCCACTTCGTGGAGTCGCCGAGCTCGACCTCGGGGAGCGGGAAGTTGCGGGGCACGTCGGCCGTGGTGAGGGGCTCGCCGTCGATCGACACGCCGCTGTCGCTCACGAGGCGCCAGGCGGCGACGGTCTCGTAGGGGATGCCGACCAGGAGCTGCTCGTTGGCGCCGGCCACCGCGGCGAACGCGGGCGAGGAGAGCCACACGCCCTCGTCGAAGCTGTACTCGACGTGCACCGTGGCGGCCGCGCTCTGGTTCCACGACACGTACGCGAGGCTCTCGTAGTCCTCGTGCAGGCGCCACGCGAGCGCGTTGAACAGCTCGTCCCCGGGGGTGTCGGTGTCCGTATCGGTGTCGGTGTCCGTATCCGTGTCGGTGTCGGTGTCGGTGTCCGAATCGGTGTCGGTGTCCGCGTCCCCGCCGTCGGGCGTGTCCTTGTCGTCCCCGACGTTGATGGATCCCGCCCCCAGGCAACCCGTGAGGAGGAGACTGACCAGGGACCAGACACGACGGTTCATACAAAGCTCCGCAGGACGGCGGCAGGATAGCCCGGCTTACGGGCTGCCGCTGCGGACCACGTCCGCGTAGGTCTCGCTGATGGGCCGCGGGATGCGCGCCTTGGTGTCGGGATCGAAGGTGTAGAGGCCGAACCGCATGCCCAGGCCGTGGTTCCACTCGTAGTTGTCGAGTAACGACCAGTAGAAGTAGCCGCGCACGTCCAAACCGTCGGACACGGCGCGCAAGAGCGCCGCGAGGTGCGGGCGCAGGAACACGTCGCCGCTCTCGTCGGTCGGCTGGGTGCCGTTCTCCGTGATCATCATCGGCAGGCCGTAGTCGGCGCCCACCGCGACCACGTCGTAGAGGCCCTCGGGGTACTCCTCCCAGAACACGGTCGGGAAGAAGTCGAAGCGCTCGTACCCGTCGTAGAACGGCGCGGAGAGGCCCCGCACGGTGAGGCGCGTGTAGTAGTTGATGCCGAGCCAGTCCATGCGCCCGGCGAGGTCGGCGCGGGTCTCCTCGGCCACCCCGTCCATGTCGCGGTCGATCTCGCCGCGCACCGTGCCGTTGAGGAACAGGCGGTTGTAGACGTAGTCGGCGTGCTCCATCGCCACGAGATCGGCGGGCTCGTCCTCGTCGACCGGGGCGAGCGCGACGAGGTTGTGCACCACGCCCACGGAGGAGGCCTCGCCGTCCCCGTCGGCATCGACCGTGTCGTACGCCTTGACCGCGTCGTACATGGCGGCGTGGCCCTCGACGAGGTTCCAGAACACGGTGAACGCGGCGTCGACATCCCGCACGCCGGGCGGGTTGGTGCGGTCGGGGCTGGGCAGGAGGTACCCGGCGAGCACGATGGCGAGCGGCTCGTTGAGGGTGGCCCACGTGTCGACGCGGCCGCCGAACTCCTCGGCGCAGAAGGCGCTGTAGAGCGCGAGCGCGGGCCGGAGGCGGTCGATGTCCATCCAGCCGCGGTCCGCGCACGTGTCGAGGTCGGCGTGGCACGCCTTGCCGTCGTGGATCCAGAGCGGGAGCGTGTAGTGGTCCAGCGTGACGACGGGGACCTGCCCCGCGGCCACGATGGCGGCGAAGTAGGCGTGGTACCAGGCGAGCGCGTCGGCGTCGACGTGCGCGCGCAGCTCGGCCACGGTGGTGGCGGACTCCGCGGCGCCGTCCGGGAACAGGCGCGACCACTCGATGCTGGTGCGGAAGCTGGTGGTGCCGAGCTCGTCGCGGGCGAGCGCGAGGTCCTGCTCGTACAGCTCGTGGTGGCCGGGGCCGAGCGCGAGCGGATCGCCCGAGTTGTAGGTGCCCGCGTCCGCCACCAGCTCGGGGTCCGTGACCCACTGGTACCAGTCGCTGGCGCGGTCCTCGCACTGCTCGGGGGCCACGGTGGGGCAGCCCGGGTCGACCTGGAAGCCCGCCACGGCGGTGCCCCAGAGGAACCCGTCCGGAAAGCTGGTGAGCGCGGGCACCGGCGCGGTGTCCTCGTCGGGAGCGGTGCACGCGGCGAGGAGCAACGTGATTACCATGGGGGCGGTCCGGTTCGAGGTTTCAAGCGAGGTACGCGTGTCGGTCAGCGGTTCTATCCGTCAGAGCTTCCTCGCGGGCCTGCTCGCGCTCCTCCCGCTCTACATCACGTGGAAGATCCTCGCGATCGTGTTCAACCTGGTCGACGGGCCGCTGGGCGGGCGTATCAACGCGCTCATCAGCTACCTGACCGGGACGGAGCTGAACATTCCCGGGCTGGGCCTCCTGGTCACCGGGCTCATCGTGCTCGCGATCGGCTGGCTCACCCGCATGGTGTTCTTCAAGAACATCCTCGCGGTCATCGAGACCGGCATCGAGCGGGTGCCCATCGTGCGCTCGCTCTACAACGCGAGCCGCCAGATCGTGGTGCCCTTCACCGACAAACACGCCCTCCCCTTCTCCGAGGTCGTGCTCGTGGAGTACCCGATGGTGGGCCGCCACACCCTCGGCCTCGTCGCGAAGCGACGCATCACCGGGGACCCCGACGATCCGCGCGTGGTCGTGTTCTTCCCGTCCAATCACCTGCACCTCGGCTACCCCGTGGTGCTCCACCGCGACGACCTGACCCCCATCGACATGTCGGTCGAGGAGGCGGTGAAGTTCTTCGTGAGCTGCGGGGTCATCGGCGACGACAAGCTCATCCGCAGCGGCGGCGAGCTGATCCCCATCGACTCGCTCGCCGCGCTCAGCCCCCCATCCGTGCGAGCAGCGCGTTGAGCGCGGCCCGGCGGGCGTCGGTCTCCGCCGGATCCTGACCTTCGAGCGCGGCCCGGAACGCGCCGAGCGCCTCGCCGAGGAGCGCGCGTTCGTGCCCGGTGAGCTCGACGAACCGGGCGTCCGCGCGGGCGAGCGCCGTCGTGTTCGGCAACAAATCGCGCGGGTGGAACTTGAGCCGGGCCAGGGCGGTACGCGCCGCCTCGACCTGGGCCCGGGTGAGCCGGCCCGGGGTCTGCTCGATGACGAGCACGTCCTTGTGCCCCGTGGACACCACGGTCGTCTCCACCTCGAGGATGCCGTTCAGGTCGTAGGAGAAGCGGATGTCGACGCCCTCCTCCCCCGCCGGCTTCGGCGGGATGCGCTTGACGGTGTACTGGCCGAGCGCGCGGTTCAGCTCGCACGTGGCATGTTCGCCCTGGAACACGGCGACCTTCAGCTCGGTCTGCCCGTCCGCCATCGTGGAGAAGCGCTGCACGCGGCTCGCGGGGATGGTGGTGCCGCGCTCGATCATCGGGGTGAACAGCCCCGACACGATCCGCGCGCCGACGCGCATCCCGCTGTCCACGCCGAGGGTGAAGGGCGCCACGTCGGTCACGATGAGATCGGCCACATCGGCCGCGCCGCGCTTGAGCGCCGCCTGCACCGCCGCGCCCATCGCGATCGCCTCGTCCGGCGGCAACGCGCGCAGCGGCAGGCGCCCGAACAACGTCGCGGCCACACGCTGCACGGCCGGCATGCGGGTGGCGCCGCCGACGAGCAGCACCTCGTCGATGTCCTCGGGGCGCAGGTTCGCGTCGCGAAGCGCGCGCACGATCGGGCCCTGGAGCCGGGCGAGCAGGCCCGCGGTGGCATGCTCGAGGTCCTCGGTGGTGAGCGACTCCTCCACGTCGATGCGGCGGCCGCCGCACGGCAGCGCGGGGAGCGCGATGGAGACCGGCGACTGCTCCGAGAGCCGCCGCTTGGCGCCCTCGCACGCCTCGCGGAGGCGGGCCCAGCCGACCGCGTCCGTCACCAGCTCGGCGGGCAACCGCGCCGCCACGAAGCGCGCGAGCTCGTCCGCGAAGTCCTCGCCGCCGAGCCGCGTGTCGCCCGCGGTGGCCTGGATCTCCACGACGCCGTCGACGATCTCGAGCACCGTCACGTCGAACGTGCCGCCGCCGAGGTCGAGCACGGCCACGCGCACCTGACGATCGCGCGCGTGCAGGCCGTAGGCGAGCGCCGCCGCCGTGGGCTCGTTGAGGATGCGGTCGACCTTGAGGCCGGCGATGGCGCCGGCGTCGCGCGTCGCCTGGCGCTGGAGCTCGTCGAAGTAGGCGGGCACGGTGATGACGGCCTCGTCCACGGTCTCGCCGAGGTAGCGCTCCGCGTCCTCCTTGAGCGCGCGCAGCACCATCGCGGACAGGTCGGGGGCCTGGAGCTCCTTGCCGCCGAGCACGAAGCGGCGCGGCGTGCCCATGTCGCGCTTGAAGCCCGTCACCGTCTGTGTGGGGTGGGTGGCGGCGCGCGCGCGGGCCGGGGCGCCCACGAGGAACACGCCGTCGTCCCCCACGCTCACCGCGCTGGCGGTGAGGTGTTCGCCGAGCGCGTTGGGGATGAGTACGGCCTCGCCGTGCTGGAGGACGGACACGAGCGAGAAGGTCGTGCCGAGGTCGATGCCGACGATGGCGGGCATGCGGCTCCTGGTTGGAGATCGTGGGGAGGCGCGGCGGCGGACGCGAGCGCTGCTCCCGCACTAATTGGAGGAGATGGTGGGCTGGGGCGGCGCGGGGGTGGGGCAGAACGCGGCGATTGCGGCGCGGAAGGTGGCGGCGCGGGCGGGCACGGCTGGGTCCGCTTCAACGCCGGCATCCGCGGCGCCGGCCAGGGCACCGTCCGCGGCGCCGGCGAGGGCGTAGTCGAGGGCGAGGATTGCGTTGTTGGCGCCGACGCAGTCCTCTTGCATGGCGGCCATCGTGGCGGCGGCGGCGGCGGTTTGGACGGCGGTGTCCGACGTCGTCAACTCGATGCGGGCCTGCTTGAGCGCGGCGGCGCGGGGGTCGAGCGGCGCGAGGCTCTTGTCCGGATACACCCGCGGGTAGACCGTCGCGGGGCGATCGTCGATGCTGCCGGCCAGCTTCCCGAGGAGACCGATCCCGACGAAGATGAGCATGACCCACTGGAAGCTCGGCCCCGAGGCCTCGTGCGTACGCACCTGCGCGACGGGCTCTCCAACCTGGAACACCGCCGCCGACAGCAGCGGCGCATGCTCGGAGAGGAGCGCGCGCGCCCGGTGCGACTCCTCCTTCGGCCTGATCTCCAGCACGTCGCGCAGATCCCACTCCGCCGCCGCGGGGTTGCCCTCGCGGATGGCGGCCGCGATCAGCCGCAGCTGGGCGACCGGGTAGTCGGCGGGCAGCAGCAGGAGCTGCCGGAGATAGCGCAACGTGAACGCGTTTCCCTCGTGGAAGTGGCGCGTCTCGTTGAGGTGCACGTGCAACCAGCGGTCGAGCGCGCCCCCCAACCGCCGCGCCGAGGTCACGTCGCCCGCCTCGTAGAGCGCCAGCGCGAAGTAGAGCGCGGCGAATGGGACCGTCGGGGGGTCTCCGCCGGTCGCGGCGGCGTGCTCCCAGGCGGTGAGGGTGGGGTCAGTGAGTTCGCGGTCGGGCTCGGGCTCGGGGGGTTTGGCGGGGGCGGGCGTGGTGGGCGCCGGGGGCTCGTTCTTGGCGGGCTCGACTGCGGCGGCGGCGGCGGCGGGCGCCACGTCCTCGTGCTTGGGGGGCGCGGCGGGGGGGGTGGGCGCGGCGCGCTCGATCTCGGGGGGCGCGGCCGTGGCGGCGGGCGCGGCGCGCTCGATCTCGGGGGGCGCGGCCGTGGGGGCGGCGAGCCCGATCTCGGGGGGCGCGGCGGGCGCGATCGGGAGGGGCGCCGCGGCGGGCCGGACGGGCCGGTGGCGCACGGCTTCGTAGGCCGCGCGCAGGCGCATGAAGCCGTCGGGATCGGTCTCGGGGCGGCGCTCCCGTAGCAGCCGCAGGTACGCGGCACGCACGGCGGACCCGTCCGCGTCGCGGGCCAGGCCGAGCTCCGCGAGGGCGTCGAAGGGGTGCACGGCGGAAGGATGCCACAGGCGCTGGGGTCCCGCGGAGAGAACGCGCGTCTCCCAGTCCCTCGACGCGGGCGGGGCCGGGGCGAGGGGCTCCCGTCGTCACCCACCCGATCGCCACGGAGCTGCGCGCGGCCGTTGCTGGCGACGGACACCCCGTCGACGAACGGCCGACCGCAGCCATGTCCCCATGAATGCACGCGGCACGGAGTCATGCCGGGTTGAATGCTGGGCTCCAGGCTGCGACCACCCACAGGGTATCGGAAAATGGCCGTTCGTCCGTGGTGGCAGCCCTACGCAGCCCTGGATCGAGGGGCAGGAAGCTGATTCAGCGGCGTTCACGGTGGCATGACCCCGATTTAGCGGCGTTGAGGTGGGCATGACCCCCGCCTCGCGCGCCAGGACCCCCTCGATTTCGATCCGGGCGCCGCCATCGGCGATCCAAGGGGCGCCAGGTCGTGCCGCACACATGCACGCGACAACACCGAAACCACGCCGCGCAAGGGGGGCTGGAGGGGGGCGTGGGCGACCGGGGCGCCCGAGGCCGAAGGCCACGAAGGGGTAAAGCGCCCGCGCCCGTCGGCCCGCACCCAGCGGGACGACTACGAGCGGAACCGTCATTTCCTCCCGTCGCCCGCTCGCGTCTGCTGGCCGCGGCCGCGCGGCTTCCTCGGTCACAGGTCTCGACCTGCTCCCTCGTCAGCCGCGCAGCCGCGTCTCAGCAGCCACTTCGCGTGCTCGGTCCGGGAATGACGGCTCCGCTCGGAGGGCGAAGCCCGACTCCGAAAGCCACCCGGCCCGCGTCCGCGCGGGTGCGCCCTCCCCGCTCCCACGCGCGCCCGCCCGCCGCCGAAATGTCGAGAAATCGTAAACTCCCCCGCGCGGCCGGAAGAAACACGCGGCACCATATCCGGTGTCCGGAGTGCGGCACGGACGTTCACGAAAGGCGGCCAGAACGCCGCTTTCCCGTCGCCATCTCCCCTCACCCCGGTGGGACCCATGCGCCTGTTTTGTGCCTCGTTCGTCGTGACGCTGTTTGTGCTCGAGAGCCCGATCGCTCAGGCCGCCCCCGCGCGCCCCGCCCGTGCGCTGGAGGACCGCGACGCCGCCGAGGACGCCGACCCCGCGCCCCTCGCCGACGCCGTGGCCGCGTACCGGGCGAAGAAGCCCCAGGCCGCGTCGTTGGCGCTCCACCAGATGCTCGCGGAGGGCGCGTGGCCCGGCAAGGAGGCGAAGATCCAGTACTTCCTGGCTCTCTCCCTCTACGATCTCGGCATGGTCCACGCCGCGGAGCACTACCTCGTGGCGGTGCTGAAGCATGGCCCGTCCGACCCGTGGTTCGCGCTGGCCCTGCCGCGCCTCGCCGCGCTCGCAACGGAGACCGGTGACGACACCGCGCTCGCCCGCATCGCCGCCCGCGTGGCCCCCGAGGACGTGCCGGCCAGCGCGCGCGACACCCTCGCGTACCTGCGCGGCGCGCGCCTCTACGACGCCGGCGACCTGACCGCCGCCCGCGCCGAGCTCGCCGACGTGGCCGAGTCCTCCGCGTACTACCCGCGCGCGCGCTACCTCACGGGCGTGATCCTCAGCAGGCAGGACCGCCTGAAGAGCGCCGCCACGGCATTCCGGGAGGTCGCCGCCTTCCGCGAAGTGGCGGCCACTGGCGACGCCCCCACCGCCCCCGGCGACCGCGTGTCCGACCTCTCCACCCTGAACCTCGGGCGTATCTACTATGGAATCGGCGAGTACGCAGCGGCCGACCAGTGGTACGCCGCGGTGCCGCGCGACTCGACGTACTGGCCGGAGAGCGTGTTCGAGAGCGCGTGGTCGAACTTCCTGCTCGACGACCCCGACCGCACGCTCGGGCAGCTCCTCACGTTGCAGGCCCCCTCGGTGGAAGCCGGCGAGTTCCTCCCCGAGGCGCCCATTCTCACGGCGCTGACGTGGCTCACGGTGTGCGAGTTCGAGGAGGTCGACCGCGCCGTCGACGACTTCGACGCCCGCTACCGCCCCGTGCACGCCGAGATGAAAGCGTTCGTGCAAGCGTACGCCTCGGAGGAGGGCCACCAGCTCGCCGACGAGGCCTACGACCGCTACTTCGGCCCCGACCCCGCGGACACGGCGCTCCCGAAGGCGCTGTTCGGCCGCGTCCTCCGCGACCGCGAGCTGGCCGGCGTCGTGGGCCAACTCGCGGCGATGGACGCCGAGGAGGTGCTCGTCGGCGCGCAGAAGCCGGCGTGGCGCGACACCGTCGGCGCCCACCTGCTCGACCTGCTCGCGACCGACCGGGTGCGCCTGAAGCGGCGGGGCGGGCTCGCGTTGTTGCGCGAGATGTCGACCACGACCACCTGGCTCGGCGACCTCATCGACCAGGCGCAGATCATCCGCTTCGAGCGGGTGAGCACGTGGAGCAACGTCTTGGACGCGGCGGCGGCCGCCCCCGCCTCCACCGCACTCGCGGCGCGCACCGACCCGTCCTACTCCGTGTCGTCCGACCGCATCTACTGGCCGTTCAACGGCGAGTTCTGGGACGACGAGCTCGGCTCGTATCGGTACGCGACCTCGTCGTCGTGCAAGTAGTCGGCTGATCCTGGGCGCGACCCGAGCCTCCGCCACGGGCGTCGGCTCGGGTCGGTCGCCTGCGGGGTCGCGCTGCGCGCTCCGTCGGCGCGGCCCGCTGCCGCGGGGGCGCCGGACCGCGCCGCCTGCCCGGCGGCGCGCCCTCCGGTGCCCTCGCGCGCGTGCGTTGAACACGGCGATAGCGCTCAGACCACTACCGCAAAGGGAGGCTGAAGGGGGGCGCGGGCCGCCCTCGGAGCGCCGGGCCGGAGGCCGCGGCGGAGCCCACTGCCCGCGCCCGTCGGCCCGCACGCAGCGGGCCGACGGAGGACGAAGGCCGACCCCGGAAGACACCCGGCCCTGCGTCCGCGCAGGGCGCGCCCTCCCTCTCATCCGCCCGGCCTCACCCGTCAGCGCCGCCCACCCCGCCCCAACGCCACGACCACACAAAACCCGAGCGCCGCGAGAACCGCGCCCGCACCGCCGGAGAGCGCGCTGCAGCCGACGTCCTCGACGTACACCTGCTCCGACACGGCGCCCGTGTCGAGGTGGGGATCGGTGTCGCGCTCCTCGCCCGCGGTGTCGGCCGTGTCGGCCGTGTCCTCAGCGAGGGCGGGGCCGGCGAGCGCGAAGAAGACCAGCAACATCCTTCCCTCCTAAGCCGCCCCGTTCACGAAGCCAGCGCTACGAAGCCACCGCGAACTGCCGCTCGACGAGGCGACGATACACCCCGTCGCGGGCCACGAGCTCGTCGTGGGTGCCGATCTCGGCCACCTTGCCCCCGTCGATGACGACGACCCGGTCGGCGTCGCGCACGGTCGAGAGGCGATGCGCGATGACCAGCACGGTGCGGCCGTGCATGAGGCGCTCGAGGGCCTCCTGGACGAGGTGCTCGCTCTCGGAGTCGAGCGCGCTGGTGGCCTCGTCGAGCACCAGGATGCGCGGGTCCTTCAGCAGCGCGCGCGCGATGGCGATTCGCTGCTTCTGGCCGCCGGACAAGCGCACGCCGCGCTCGCCCACCAGGGTCTGGTAGCCCTCGGGGAAGGCGCGCACGAAGGTGTCGGCGTTGGCGGCCTTGGCGGCGGCCTCGACCTCGGCCATGGTGGCGGTGGGCCGGCCGTAGCGGATGTTCTCCTCGATGGTGGTCGCGAAGAGGACGGGCTCCTGCGCCACGGCCCCGATCTGGTCGCGGAGCCAGCGGGTGTCGAGGTCGCGCAGGTCCACGCCGTCGAGCAGGATGCGGCCGGCCGTGGGGTCGTACAGGCGCGCGAGCAGCGCGGCGACGGTGCTCTTGCCGCCGCCCGAGGCGCCGACGAGCGCGAGCACGCGGCCGGGCTCCATCTCGATGTCCACGCCGCGCAGGACGGGGGCGTCCAGGCGCGTGGGGTAGGCGAAATCGACGCCGTCGAGCGTGACGCGGCCCTCGACCGTGTCGAGCCGGCGCCCAGCGGTGTTCACCACGCCGGCGGTGCGATCGAGCAGCTCGAACACACGCTCGCTCGCGCCGAGGGCGCGGTTGAAGTCACCGAACAGGCCGGAGATGCCGCCCAGGGCGAAGGCGAGGAACAAGGTGTAGAGCATGAACGCGGTGAGATCGCCGACGGACATGTTCCCGTCCATCACCAGGCCGCCGCCGTACCAGAGCACAACCGCGATGGCCGCGTAGGCCGCGAAGCCCATCGCGCCCTGGAACGCGCCGTAGGTCAGCGCGAGGGTGCGCCCGAGGTCGAACGACTCGTCCACCTTCACGGCGTAGCGGGCCACCTCCTGCTCCTCCCGCGCGAAGCTGCGCACGGTGCGGATGTTGCCGAGCGTCTCCTCGGCGACCGCGTTGGCGCCGGCGAGGGCGTCCTGCGTCCGCTTCGAGAGGCTGCGGACCATGCGGGCGAACACGACCGCCCCGATCGCGACGAACGGCACCACGCCGAGCATGAGCGCGGAGAGCTTCCAGCTCGTGTAGAAGAGCACGCACAGGCTGCCGACGGCCTGGAGCGCGAAGCGCAGGGCCATCGAGATGTTGACGGTGACGCTGTTCTGGAGGAGCCCGGTGTCCGCGGAGAGGCGGTTGATCAGCTCACCGGTGCGTTGCCCGTCGAAGAAGCCGACCTCCTGGTGCACGACGTTGGCGTAGAGCTGCTTGCGCAGGTTGGCGACGACGCGTTCGCCCGCGAGGGTGAACAGCCACGCGCGCAGAAACCCGGCGATGCCGACGAGCACGAACACGCCCATCAAGCCGACGACCGTACGGTCGAGGATCTCGCGGCCGTCGGGCTGCTGGACCGCGTCCATCAGGAGCTTGATGCCCTGCGGTGCGACCAGCGTGCCGACGCTGCCGCCGGCCAGCGCGAGCGTCGCGACGACGAGGGTGGGGAGCTCGGGGCGCGCGAGCCCCACGAGGCGCTTCCAATCGGCGCGGACCTTCGGTTGGCCGGTGGCGGCCGCTTCTTTGATTTCGGACATCGGGCCCCCTTACTCCGGCGCCCCACGCGCGCCTACAGGGGGACGACAGGGGCGCCTACGGGGGCACCTACAGGGGCTCCTACAGGGGCGCCGCCGCCTTCATCGTGTCGGCTTCGAGGGGCGCGAAGGCCGACTTTCGGATTCGCAGGCCGGGATCCACGCCGATCGGGAGATCCTCCCCCTCGACCGTGACACCCCAGCCCAGGTAGACCCGCTCGGCGGCGGCGAGGACGTGCAGCACGGCCACCAGATCGCCCACGGTCGCGTCGAGCTGCCCGCGGAGCACGACGTCGCGACCGGCGATGTCCTGGAGCTCGCCGATGGGCACGACGTTGCCGCCGTCGTCGACGAAGTGGTCCGCCAGCGCGATGAGCACGCGGGGCGCATCGAGCGCGGTGGTGACGCGCAGATCGAGGGGGAACGCGGCGCAGCGCCCGGTGGCGAGCAGCGGATCGCGGCGGATGTCCGCCAGCAGCGTCGGCGCGGGGGGCGGGCACCCCACGATCGCGATGCGGCCGGCCTCGGAGCGGAACAGGGAGAGGTACAGGTCGTCCAGCGGGAGCGACGGGGGCAACATCAGCCCGTCGTTGCGGAGCAGGGCGGGGCCGATCATGTCGGTGCCGCCGGCGAAGTAGAGGGTCTCGAGGCCGCCGCGCTCGCGCTGCATCAGCCACCGCGGCGTCTCGATCGGGCCCACCAGCACGCGCGCGGGGATCGGGGCCTTGTGCGGCACGTCGTAGCCGGCCCACGCCGCCACGATCGCGGCGCCGTGCGCGCCGGCGTGGTGCGACAACACGCGCTCCCGGGCGCCCGCCCACACCCCGGCGAGCAGGGCGAGCGACGCGAGCGCGCCGCACACCAACAGATCGGTGCCGGATCGGGCGCCCGCGCGCCGCCAGTCGCGCACGAGCAGCGTCGGCAGCAGCGCGCACACGAACCCCAGCGAGGAGAAGGCGGCGACGCGGTTGACGAACCACACGTCGCGCGTGCTCGCGGCCACCTGGCCCACGGCGGCGAAGGGCTCGGAGTAGTCCCCGAGGGCCTCGGCGGCGAAGAAGGCCGAGAGGGCGGCCGCCGCGGACGCGAGGCCCAGGCTGGCGATGCCGAGCGCGCCGTAGCCGACGATCACGTCCTCCAGGCCGCGGCGGCGCGACGGGAGCATGGAGGCCACCGCCGCGAGCGCGAACGGGAGCCCCCCGACGGCCGGGATCAGGAGGGTGCGGGCGCCCGGCCCGATGGCGCCGGCCATGGCCTCGCCCCCGGCGATCACCGCGACAGCGGCGAGGCCGAGCCCGGGCAGGCCCCACTTCCCGAGGCGCTCCCACGGCGTGGCGCCGGCCATCGCGGCCCGGGCGGCGCCGGCGCGGAGATTTGCCCACGCGGCGCCGAGCGCGGGAGGCAGCGCGAGCAGCGCGGCGCCGGCGCCCCCGATGGCGGCCGGGAGCATGGCGCGGGCGCGGTCATCGAGGGCGAACCAGGGCACCCACGCGGGGTCGGACGCCTGGGTGAGCGCGGCGATCGCGGTGTCCATCCCCGCGATCGTGCCGCCGTAGCCGAGCATGAGGACCAGGAGCGGCACACACAGCGCGGCCGCCGCCGGGATGGCCCGCCCGAGCGCGATGAGGCCCCCCACGGCCACCTGCAGGGGCAGGCCGAGGCCGACGAGGAGCAGGAGGGCCATGACCCAGTCGCTGGACACGTTCAGAAGCACCGGGTGTGGCTATCCCGCCGGGGCGGCCGTCCACGCGGAGACCACATTCCCCCGAAAGAGAATCCCGCCCCACGGCCTCTCGGGCTCGGGCGCGGCCCTCGCGCGCGTCGTTCGCCGGTTAAGTGTGCCCCCCTTCCCGCCCCGAGGTCACCATGTCCGCGTCCGTCAAGGCCCCCCTCCGCATCACCGTCACCGGCGCCGCCGGCAACATCGGCTACGCGCTCGTCTTCCGCCTCGCCTCGGGCGACTGCTACGGCAAGGATCAGCCCATCATCCTCCAGATGTTGGAGATCCCGAGCGGCATGAAGGCCCTCGAGGGCGTGGCGATGGAGCTGTCCGACTGCGCGTTCCCGCTGCTGCACGGCATGGTCCTCACCGATGACCTGAACACCGGCTTCGCCGGCGCCAACCAGGCCTTCCTCGTGGGGAGCCGCCCCCGCACCAAGGACATGAACCGCGCCGACCTCATCAAGGCGAACGGCCCCATCTTCGTGGGCCAGGGCAAGGCCATCGCGGACAGCGCCGCCTCCGACGTGCGCGTCATCGTCGTCGGCAACCCCTGCAACACCAACGCCCTCATCGCGATGCACGCCGCCAAGGGCGTCCCGCAGGACCGCTTCCACGCCATGACCCGCCTCGACGAGAACCGCGCCAAGGCGCAGCTCGCGAACAAGGCCGGCGTTCTCCCTGGCGACATCACGAACGTCGGCATCTGGGGCAACCACTCCGACACGATGTACCCCGACTACGTCCACGCCAAGATCAGCGGCCGCCCCGCCGCCGACGTGATCGGCGAGGAGTCCTGGTTCCAGGGCGAGTTCCTCAAGACCGTCGCCACCCGCGGCAAGGCCATCATCGAGGCCCGCGGCGCCTCCTCCGCGGCCTCCGCGGCCTCCGCGGCGATCGACCACATGGCGGCGCTCTCCCTCGGCACCCCCGCGGGCGAGTTCACGTCCATGGCCGTCGTCTCCAACGGCGAGTACGGCGTCCCCAAGGGCCTGATCTTCAGCTACCCGGTCACCGCCAAGAACGGCGAGTGGCAGATCGTCGAGGGCATCGAGCACGGCGAGTTCGCCAAGCAGAAGATCGCGGCCACCACCGCCGAGCTCGAGAGCGAGCGCGCCACGGTCGCCGACCTGCTCTCCTAACCATCGTCGACGCTCGGGCGGCCCGGCGGCAGAGCCCGCCGTCGGCCCCCTCCGAGCTCGCGCTCCGCGCTCGGCTGGCGCCTCGTCCCGCCTCCCGGCGGGCCGAGGCGCCGAGCCGGGCGGCCGGGCCGCCCGCTCTCCGGGCGCCTGCCGCGGGGGTGTCGGTAGCGGCGGAGCGATGCGCTGGCCGACGTCGGGCGCGGCAGCTCGAGTACGTCGTGACTTGGGGGACCTGGCGCAGGCCCCCTGGCCGATCGCGGCGCCAGGATCGGCCCGATCGAGGGACCGTCCGCCCAAGCAGGCTCTCGCGCGCCTGGTTTCTCGACACCCGGTGCGGGTACACGCCCCCGCCGACGCGGGCCTGACGTCCTTGCCCGCGGTCGCGACGCCGCGAGTCCGCGCGCCGACTCGACGACGCGGTCGTGCCCGCGTTGGCCGCGGTCGCCGGCGAACGATCCCGAGTCGTGGCCGCTCGTGGTACACGACGGGGGGGCACGCCCAGCTCGGCGCCCCCTCGGGGAGCGCCCGCCCACGCGGCCGCCGGCCCCGATGCGCGTCATCCTGGGGGTAGACGTCCAAGATGGCGCGGCTTCCGGCTGGCACCCGAAGTGGGAACCCCCGGACAGGTCGCGCCGAGCTCGCACCCTCCCCGTTACCTTGACGCGTCAATAATCGAGCGTCCTCTTCGCTCCACTGGCGAACGGTCGGCCAGATCGAGGGGGACCTGGCGCAGGCCCCCCCCCCCTGGATGGCCGACCGCGGGCCCAGGATCGGCCAGATCGAGGGGGACCACGCGGAGGTCCCGCCGCAGTCGCCTCCGTCGCCGCCCGCGCTCGACCCGTACCCGGATGGTGACGACGAGCGCGGCCGCGTCAGCGTCGAGGACCTGATCGACAGGTGGGTGCGGCCTGTGCGCCTCGCTCCTGGTCGGTCGCGATCTCGGCGGTCTGGCGAAGGCCGCGTACGCCCGCGCCGAACGGTCGCCGGAGCGGCCCACCTCCCGACCGGTGCAACCACTCCGCCGCGCCAGGCGACCGGAAGTCGGCCGGCCGTCCGCGGGCGGCCGGTCCCCGCCGCCTCGGCGGGACCGAGCGGCAGCGAGACTGGAGGGGGCCGACGGGGCCGTGTCCGCACGGCACCGGGCGCCCGCGCCGCCGTCGTGACCCTGGCCCGCGATCTGGGACACCCGCCGCCCCGCCCAAGTGGGGCATGCGCGCCCCACTGTTCGCCACGATCCCCGCCGAGTCCTCCTCTGCACGCGGCACGGCATTTGCTGTACGATGGCGCACCCGAGGCTCCCATGTTCCGTGCCGCCGTCTATGTCGCGCTGCTGCCCTTGTTCGTGGCGTGCACGCAGGACCAGGAGTTCGGCAAGCGGGACGACGTGGCCGGCGCCGAGGGCGCGGACATCGAAGTCACTCCCCGGCAGCTCGACTTCGGCTCCCTGGGCGCGGCCGACGCGGTCACCCAGACGTTCACCGTCATGAACGTCGGCACCGACGAGTCGCTGCTCGACGTGAGCGAGATCACCATCGGCGGCGCCGCGGGCGGCTTCACCATCCTCACGCCGCTGGAGGAGCTGTCGTTCACCCTGCCGGGCGGCGCGTCGACCGAGATCGAGGTCGCGTTTACGCCCGAGGGCGCCAACGAGCAGGTGGCCGAAGCGATCGTGGTGTCGGACGACGAGGACGAGAAGCGTGTCACCGTCGATCTGTTGGGCGAGGGCCGCGTGCCCGAGTTGGAGATCAGCCCCGACCCGCTCGACCTCGGCACCGCCTACATCGGGTGTGACAAGGACTCCGACATCACGCTCACCAACGTCGGCACCGACGATTTGGTCCTGTCCGCCATCACACACACCGGCGGCGGCTTCGTCCTCACCGATCCGAACGTGCTGCCGCTGACCCTCGCGCCAGAGGCCTCGACGATGGTGAACGTGTCGTTCACGCCCACGGTCGAGGGCGCCGTGGCGGGCGAGCTCGCGGTCACGTCCAACGAGCCCATCGGCACCCGCGTGTCCGCGCAAACCGCCGAGGGCCGCTACGCCGGCGAGTACGAGGACACGTTCGAGGTCCCGACCAACCCGCCGGCCGACATCATCTTCTTCGTCGACCAATCCTGCTCCATGGACGACGACGCCCGCGCGCTCGCCACCAACTTCTCCGCGTTCATCAGTGACCTGTCGGCGTACACGACCAACTGGAACGTCATGGTCACCAACGACGACGACGGGTGCAGCACCCACAGCGGCATCCTCACCAGCTCCACGCGCAACTACGAGGACACGTTCACCGAGGCCGTGAGCGAAGTGAGCTTCCTCGAGGACTTCTACACCGAGGCGGGCCTCACCGTGACGAGCCGCGCGGTCGACGAGACCGACTCCGGCGACTGTAACGAGGGCTTCCTCCGCGCCTCGGCCATCCTCCACATCATCATGGTGAGCGACGAGGAGGAGCAGTCCTCGGGCGACTGGGACGACTACGTCCGCCGTGTCGTCGCCAAGAAGGGCGACCCCTCCCTGGTCAAGTTCTCGGCCATCGCCGGCGACTACCCGAGCGGCTGCACCAGCGGCAGCAACAGCGCCGTGTTCGGCAGCGGCTACTACGAGGCGGTGAACGAGACCGGCGGCGAATACCTCTCCATCTGCTCGAATTGGGCGACCTCGGTGGAGGCCCTCGCCACCGCTTCCGTCGACATGTTCGTCTTCGATCTCACCCGCACCCCCGCCCCCGACACCATCGCCGTCACGCTCAACGGCGCCACCCGCACGGGTTGGACGTATGACGCCGCGGCGAACAGCATCGTGTTCGACGAGGCGGCGCGGCCGGAGGAGGGGGATGTGGTGGTGGTGACGTATGCGGGGTTGGCCTCCTGCGATTGACGCACTGACGCCACGGGGCGGGTCGTTCCGACCGGGCCCGCGTCGTCAGTGCGGGGGCTTCCCGACATTGGGCGGCGGCTGCGCCGCCGCCCAACGTCGGGCAAGCGTTCGGCATGCGGCCTCGCCCTTTGGGTGGTGGGGGATGTCGGACCCAGGGGAGCCGCCGTGCCCTGCGGGCGATGGCGGATGTCGGACCGACTTGGGACGTGGCACGCCCCGCTACTGAGCAGGCGGCCGCCCTGGCGCTCGGACCGGTCGAGCTCCTCGCGGATGATACGTGCCTGATCGACCTGCTCGGCCAACTTCGCCTCGGCCCAAGCCTGCTCGGACCGCGCAATCTGCTCCGCGCGCGTCTGCAAGTAGGCACGCTCCTCATCCAGTTCGGTCGCGAGACGCCTGAAGGGACCGCGCAGACGCGCGCGCTCGGCGGCAAGCCCTACCAGCGCTGCTTCGGACCAGGCGTCACGGCGCCCATACGCGCGCGCGTACCGACGTTCTGCCGAGTGGAGCAAACCGAGTTCATCGAGCGACCGGGCCAGGTAGTAGTCGGCGCCAGGGGCGTCACTCACCGCCCAGCCGCACCAGCGTCCACCGGCGCCCGCTGAACTGCGCCAATCACCTCAACCGACAACCCCTCCCCTCGCACGCACTCGAGCGTGCCCGGCGCAACCCCGCCCGCTTCGTCGATTGTCTGCACGATGATGGCGTGGGGACGTTCACGTCCACCATGTTCGTGATCTCAGCGCAGTCGAGGGCGTGGGCCTGGAGCACGAAGGCGAGGATCATCCTTCTGCCTGACCCAGGCGTTGGACACGGGACAAGCCCTCACCTCGGGGCAATCTCGACCTCGACCTCAATCGTGTCGATGAGCTCCCCGTCCCCGTACACGAGCAGCGAGATCGTCGTCGTGAGAGCCACATCGGTGGCGACGCCGAGCAGGTCGAGTGCGAACGCGAGCGAGGTGCCCGGGACCACGTCGGTGAACGACGCTGGGACCACGCTCTCCACGATGCCGTAGGGGTCGGTGCCCACGAGGATCTCGACCTCGGCGTACTCGACCCCGGACAGGTCTACGACGGCGGCCACGGCTTCGAGGGCCGTCGCGATTTGGGTGTTGATGTCGAAGCCCGAGCTCGTCCAAGTCGGGGTGTCGTGGCGGCGCCGTCTCCGTCGGAGTCGACGAGCTGACCCGTGGCGACCGAGAGGTATTCGAATTGGTTCTGAGCGACGGTGCCGTTCACCAGGACTCCGACGATCCAGGCGTCTTGTGCGTTGGCGGCCTCCGCGACGGCCTCCGCGGCGGCGTCTCCAGGGCATCCGCCGGGCAAGCCGACACCGCCGGGGTCGCGCAGGTAGTCGTCGGTGATCAGCACCACCACCGGCTGCGCATACCCGCGGAAGCCGACGCCGCCCCCCGCGCCCGTGCCGCTCACCTCGAAGTCGTAGCTCTCCCCCCCGATCCCCGCGAATGGATCGCTCGCGGACGCGATGAACGGCATCACCCTCCGTGTCAAGGTGGTTGAGACACCGCTCCCCCCCGAGTTTACTGTGCAGGG
>JAZKFH010000034.1:0-41882 GCA_040386535.1 Myxococcota bacterium
CTGGAGAACGCTCGGAAGGGGCTCGGAATTCCCCTGAAGTGATCAAACGTCAGCCTTCAGCCCCCCTTGCGCGGAGGGCGTGGTTTCGCGCGCGACGGCCGTATGGTTACTTGACGCCCGTTACCTCACCGAGGGACCTACGGATGAAACTTGAGACAGCCCTCGAACGGATCGAGGGAGCCCTCCCTGCGGACGTCGCCGGCGCGTGGCATTGGACTTCTCCCTGCCCTGCGAGGCGAGCGCAGAGTGCTCAACGGGCGTGTGCACTACGCTCTCGGACACAGGGGTTTCCAGGTGTTCGATGGTCTGCGAGTCAGACTGCGACTGCCCAGGGTGGGAGGGCCGGGCCGTCCGTTGTGACGCGTCGGGTATCTGCACGAACACCACGGGAGAGGACGACTGACGCTGGCGCGGGACCCTCGTGCGCCGCGCGAGGAATCGGAAACCCCCAGCCCGGACTAGTTACTCGCCGTCCTGGGGACCTGGCCCGCGGCCGCGTCTCGCCTGTGCGACGCGATGGGCGGTTGCGGGCATGCCAGGATTCCCGGCCGCGGAGAGTCCAACGAAAAGCTCGGCGGTCCGTCGCGCTTGATCCTCGGTGAGCCCCGCCTCCATGGTTTCTTCGAGCAGCTCGCGGATCGCCTCCTCCGGCATGCCGGTAGCGTTCGCGAGGGTGCGGATCCAGTGGTCGCGGGTCATCGTCGTCGTGCCTCACAGGAAGGGCGTGTAACGCAGGCAGCGAGGGCCGGACGTAGCACCACCCCGAGGGCAGGTACCGCCTCGGTGGCCGCTGTGCGGCCACGGAGGCGACCCCTGTCGAGCAGGTATGGCCTTGGTGGCCGCTGTGCGGCCACGGAGGCGACCCCTGTCGAGCAGGTATGGCCTCGGTGGCCGCTGTGCGGCCACGGAGGCGACCCCTGTCGAGCAGGTACCGCCTCGGTGGCCGCTGTGCGGCCACGGAGGCGACCCCTGTCGAGCAGGTATGGCCTTGGTGGCCGCCGACGCGTGAACATGACCGCCACGCGGCCAACCGCGCTCCGCCGTCCGCGAGGAGGCCGTTGTGTCATCGTGCGAACGGATCGACACGATCAGGACCACCACCCTCCCCGCGCCAAGGGCGCGGAGGGCAGCCGCCCCCGGCGGCTGGTCCGGCCGGGCGGGTGGGCGCCGCCAAACGGCGGGGATGCCGCTCGCCCGGCCGACCGAGCGGCTCCGCCGCGAGCCCGGAGCCGACCTGCCCGCGTCCGCGCGGGGCGCCCTCACGCCGACCGGAGCACCCCCCCGATCACGCCCTGATCAGCCCCCCGCCTGCGTCGCGAGCACAATGATCGCGGCCGTGGTCCCGGCGAAGAGGATGAGCACAAACGTGCAGCCGCACGTGATGCCGAGGAAGCTCGCGAGGCTGCCGCGGCGCGTGCGGAGGCGGGACCCCAGGCCGCCCGGCGCGACGGGGCGCGCGGAGGCGGGGAGCGCGTCGACGGCGTGTGCGAACGCCACGAGGAGGCCGAGGAGCCGTTGGACCTCGTCGCGATCGAGGCGATCGAGGTCGAAGTAGCGCGCGGTAAACTTCACGGCGTCGGGCTCCACGTGCACCGTGCGGAGCGCGCCGTCGCCCTCCGCGAGCAGGCCGTCGAGGGCGGCGCGGGCGCGCGGGTCGGCTACGAGGCGGCGGGTCCAATCGCCGTCGAGGCCGATGGCGACGCGATCCTCGTCGAGCGGCACGGTCACCCGGTCGGTCACGCGGACCGCGAACCGCTGCACCGCGCCGCCGCGCCCGACCCCGACCTCGGTGCGCGGCGCGCCCTCGACGTAGAGCTCGAGCTGCGGCCCCTTGGAGAACCATGCGTCCACCCGGCGCCCGCCCCGCTCCCCGGTCCACCCGCGGGCTACCGGCGCCAGCGCCCGCCCGGGGCCGATGTCGGCGAAGGCGCGGTCGAGCCGTGCGTTGTGACGCAGCGTCACGACGAGCATGCCTACGAACAGGACGGGCAGCAGCGTGCCGATCCACGTCCCGAGGGCCAGGGGCACCACGAACGCTTGCGCGTCGCGCGGCAGGTACGGGTAGAGCAGGCCGAACGCGACCGCCACGACCACGAGCCAACCGATCGCGGCCGCCTGAATGCCGCACCCCACGAGCAGCCCGCGCCCCCAACTCGTCGCGATTCGTCGTCCAGCCATGGCGCCCCCTCGCGTCATGGTACCGCCAACGTGGACGGAGGAGCCGCGCGGTGCGAGCCAAGCTGGGCCGGCGCGCCCCTGTGGTATGGACCTGAGCATCTCCCCGGCGGACCATGCTTCTCCTCCTCGTTTACGGCGCCCTCGCAGCCCCCCCGGTCGTCCACACCCCGGCGGGCGTTCACACCCAGGCCAGGGCGGGCGTGACCTACGCGAGCCTGGTCGCCTCCCGCGACCCGGTCGAGATCGGCAAGTTCACCCACGACAAGGCCGAGTGGCTCGTGAAATGTTGGGCGTTGGAGCCCAAGGGCACTGGGCTCGGGTGCGCGGTCTCCAACGGCGAGACCCGCCACGTCGCCACGTCGGTGGGGTACATCGGCGAGACGGAGAAGAACCTGAGCCTGCGTTTTCCCGGCAATGCATGGGGCGGAGGCACGGAGTTCAAGGTGGTCGTCGGGGGCGTGGCCGCGCGGTAGCGGACCGGGCTCACCCGGAGCGCACCACCGGCGCCGGCAAGGTGACCCGAAAGCGGTCGATCTCCATCGCGGCGGGGCCCACGCGCAGCTCCGGAAATCCGTCCCCGGCGATGCGCGCGTCCCGCACCCGCGCGAGGCGGCCGCGCGCCGTGCCCGCGGGGGTGAACTGGAAGTGTTTGCCGTCGGCGAGCTGGTCGAAGCGCCGGAGCGCCGCGGGGAGCCAGCGCGCGGGGAGGGGGATGACCGGGCCGCGCCCCTCGACCGTGAGGACCGCGAACGGCGCGTCGGCGCCGGGGGCCGTGGCGCGGGCGGACCAGCGGCCGCCGTCCTCCTCCCACGCGAAGGTGGCGAGCTCCTTGGGGATCCCCCAGTTTCGCCGCCCCCAGACGAGGCTGTCGGGCGTCGACACCCGGATGGCCGTGATGGCGAGCGGGGGCGCGAGGCGCGGGATCCACAACACCTCGTCGTAGGGGCCGACCGGCGAGCCGGTGTACCGCGCGAAGACGAGGAGCCCGACGCCGCCGTCGGGGGCACGCGCGAGGGTGGCGACCGCGCGGCCCTCCAGGGTCCACGGCGGCGGCGCGAGGCGTGTGGGGGACGTGTCGGAGCTGTCGGGGAGGGCGGTCATGCCTCGATCGTAGGGACGGCCGGTCCCCGCGTCCCGCCCAATCAGATCCAGAACTCCGCCTCCCGCGTCTCCGGCTCCGGCGCGGCCTCCCCCGCCCGAGCCCGCTCGCGTAACAACTCGATCCACTGGTGGTGCAAATCGGCCTCGGCGTGGTGGAAGGCCTCCTGCCCGTGCGCGCGCAGGTTGCCGCCCTGGAGCGCCATGATGTCGACGTCCTGCTCGATCACGCGCCGTGTGTAGAGGCCGAGCAGGGGTTGAAGGAGGCGGGTCAGCACCCGCGCGCCGAGGGAGAGGGGGCCCGGGCTATACGAAATGAGGGTGTAGACGCGGGTGTGGTCGGGCGTCTCGGGCGTACAGGTGCTGGTGATGACGAAGCCGCGCGCGCCGAAGTGGTAGTCGACCCGTGTGGTGTTCGGCATGTAGAAGCGGTCGGTGTGGACCATCGGCGCGCCGGTGGGGTTGAGCAGGCGGCCGGTGAAGCCGATCTGGTCGTCGGGTTGGTGGTACGTCACCAGCACGCTCGTCGCGGTGCGTTCGACGCTCATCCGTACCGGTCGGCGCGCCTCGCTCCGGAACCACCCCTTGTGGACGAACACCGTGTGGGGCACGTCCATGAAGTTCTCGACCAGCTGGGTGACACCGTTGTCGAAGGGGGTCACCATGTAGTAGGCGCGCCAGCCGGGGGTGTCCCAATACGGCATGGCGAACGGCTCGCCGTGGGCGGCACCGCGGCCCATCCACACCCACACGAGGCCGTAGCGCTCGACGACCGGCCACGACGGAATGGCGAGCGTGGGGACCGGGGCGTCCGCCGGTTGGGCGGGGATGCCGACGAGGCGGCCGGTGCCGTCGTAGGTCCACCCGTGGTACGGGCAGCCCAGCTTGCCATCGAAGCAGGCGCCGGCGGACAGAGGTGCGTTGCGATGGAGACAGCGGTCGGTGAGCGCCACGGCGCGGCCCTGGGCGTCTCGGAACAACACGATGCGCTCGCCGAGCACGACACGGCCCACCGGCGCGCGGGAGGTGAGCTCGGCGGTGGTCCCGGCGGCGTACCAATTCTCGGCGAGCTGTCCGCTCGTGTCGCGCAAACGGCCTCCTCTGCCGGCTTCGCGCCGGCTGTCCGACCTACCGCGGCAGGAGCGCGCGGACCACGGCGGGCCGCGTCTCCAGCGCCAGGGGCTTCTGGTCGCCGAGGGTGAGCCCGGCGGCCTCGAGCGCCGCCTCCCAGCGCGCCCAGGCGTCGGGGACCACGCGCACCTCGGCGGGGGCGAGCTGGCCCAGGGCGCGGGCGTAGCCGTACTGGGCGCCGGCGCAGAGGGCGGTGTCGACGGTGGCGGAGGTGTGGGCGCCGGCACGGTCGAGGACCAGCACGTAGCCGAGCCCCCCACTGGCGATTGACGCGGGCAGCAGCATGGCGAAGCCGGGCGAGGGGCCCAGCGCCTCGGCCACGAACGCCGCGGTGAGCTTCTCGCCCACCAGATCGGAGCCGCGGTCGAGCCGGCCGCGCAGCCGCACGCGGGGGATCTGGCCGAGGTGGCCCACCACTTCGAGCTCGTCGGGCAACGCGTAGCGGAGGAATCCGTTTCCGGTGGTGAGCAGCGGCTGGTAGCGGCCGCCCACACGCGCGGCGTCGGGCCACACCACGCGGCCGTCGGACAGGTCGCGCAATTCGAGCACGTGGGAGGTGACGGCGAGCACGCCGGCGCCGTCGTCGAAGGGGAGGGGGCCCAAAGGAAAGGAGACGACGCCCTCGGTTGCGAGCACGCCCTTGGGTTGGAACGCCACGCCGGGGAAGGGGGCGCGCATGGCGCCGACCTGGGCGGCGGCGAAGGCGTCACCCCAGGCGGAGATCACCATGAGGCGGGGCCACAACGTGGGCCCGTGCAGGTGCGTGCCGGTCCACGCGCGGGCCAGCCGGTCGGCCACGGCGGGCGACGTTGCGGCCAACGCGGCGCGGTTGGCCCCCATCCACTCCATCAGCCGGGTGAGGAACGTGGGGCTCCACACCGACACAAATCCGAGGTCGGCGCACGCGAGCAGGTGGCCCGCGGTGGCGTGGCGCCAGGCCTCGATGTCGGGGCTGGCCGCCACCGTGCCGGGCACCGCCATCAGCCGCGCGATGACCTGGCGGGCGAGGGGGCCGAAGTACTCGGCGTCCACGTCGAAGCCGACGCGCATGCCGCCGGCGGTGGTCTCGGCACGCCGCACCGCGCGCGACACGGACCAGTAGCTGGGGCCGCCCAACAAGCCGGGCACCCGCCGGTGCAGATCGACCATCCACACGCCCACGGCCTCGGCGAATTCGGCGCGCAGCCGCGCGGTGTACGGCACGAGCTTCTCGGCGCCGGAGGAGCCGCCCGTACGTTCGAGCATCTCGACGGGCTCGGTCGTGAACACCGCCGGCTCCCCCGCCGCCACACGATCGATCCACGGGCGCAGGGTGTCGTGGTCGACGATCGGCACCTCGCGCTGGAAGCGGTCGGGATCGTCCACGCGCTGCAAATCGATGGAGCGGCCGTACGCGGACGGCGCCGCCAGCGCGACGAGCGTGCGCAGCTGCTGGTGTTGCGTGGCCCGGACCGCGGTGCTCGCGCGGCGGAAGCGCTGCCAGGCGGGCGCTTGGGACGCGAGCCAGCCGAGCTGGAGCACGCCGGTGACCAGCTTCATCCGCCGCGGGCGATGTTGGTGAGCGCCACCCCCTCCGGTCACACGCCGGGACGCGGCTGTCCAACGGGGATCCACGAAGACCACGTCGCGATGAACGGGCCCGGTTCGCGGTGGAGACGCACGGTCGGAGCGGCGGGGCTGGTGGCCCTGAGGTCACGCGGGACTTTGGCAACCAACAACAGCACCGTCGGACCGTCCGAAGTCGATGGATGAGCACGCATCCCCCGAGCCCGGACGCTATATCCGCCCGAAGTCGTTGGGTGAGCACACATCCCCCGACCTTGAACGGTATATCCGGCCGAAGTCGATGGGTGAGCATCCATCCCCCGACCTCGGCCGGCATGCAGGCGCCGGGGGCGCCGCGATCCCGCGCAATCAGAAATACCGCTTCTCGAGCGCCGCGAAGTCATCCGGAAACGGCTCCGGCGGCCGCCACATCAGGGCGTATCGGTACCAGAGCGGCTGGGACTCCTTCCAATCGGTGTGGGCGTGCAGCTCCTGCCACGGCAGTGCCGGGTGGCGGTGGTGGGTGAGGTTGCAGTTGAAATTCAACCACGCCAGCCGCACGGGCGTCGGGACGCGGAGGTTGTAGGCCCCCTCCACCACGTCGAGCGGGGTGCGCAGGTGGTAGATCCACTGGAGCACGGACCAGTGGTACGCGAACACCGCGTAGGCGAGCACGAGCGTCTGCCAGCGCCACGCCCCGGCGCCGAGGATCACGCCCCAGAACAGGAGCAGCCCCACCGTTTCCAGGCGCATGCGCGTCCAGTCGCGGGGGCCGAATTGGGCGAACGCGGCGGAGTAGGTGTTGAAGCGGGCGCGTGAGCGCAGCCAGGTGACCGACCGGTACGGAATGAACAACGAGAGGATGGGGAACAGCACCCCGGTCAGCCACAACCCGCCCATGGTCGCGAAGTAGTACAGGAACACCTTGCCGAACGCGCCTTCGCCCGGATGCACGAACTCCCCACGCTCCGCGCTGGTGCGGTTGCGCACGTGGTGGCCCCAGTGGTTGATGCGGTGCAGGGTGGCGGAGGTGACGAACATCGTGGAGTTCACGACGCCGATCGCATAGTTGACGGTCGGGTTCCGGTGCGCGTTCTTGTGGAAGTATTCGTGCATCAGCGTGAACACGCCTTGGAGCACCGCGCAGAACACAAACAGGAGCGGCAGCGTCACCCAGACGGACGGGGAACGATCGAGCGCGGTGAGCAGGAACGCCCAGACGACGATCTGGGCCGCGCACACCGCGAGGTTCTGGCGGCCGTAGCGCCCGAGGCCGCGGTAGGTGGGCTCGATCGCCGGTAGTGGGCTCGCGGGCTCGAAGCTCATCGCCTGCGCCTATGCCGGGGCGGTCGGACGCGCCTCCAGGTTGCCCCGGAGCGGTTAGCCCGGCCCGGTGTGGAACCCGCTCGCCTTCGCCACCTACGCCGAGCGCTACCCGAACACGCCGGCGTTGCCGCCCGTCGCGGAGAGCCTCGGCGCCGCGTTCTCCGCGGCCTGGGCGTCTCCCTCGCTCGACGCCGACGTGGTGGCCGCCACCCGCGGCCTGCACGTCGTGTTCCTGCGTGGTTTTCTCGGCAACTGGATGCCGGGCAACCTCGTGGCTCCCACCCGCGCCCTGCGCGCCCTGGGCGTCTCCACCACGCTCGCGGCCACCGACACCGGCGCAACGGTCGAGGCGAACGTCGCGCGGCTCGCCCGCTCCCTGCCCCGGAGCCTGCCGACGGAAGGACCGCTGCTGTTGTGTGGCCACTCCAAGGGTGGCCTCGAGTGCCTGCACCTCGCCGACACCGTGGCGGCCGTCGGCGCCCGGGTGGTCGGTGTGCTGATGAGCCAGACCCCGCGGGGGCCCTCCGCGGTGCTGGAGAGCCTCCTCCTGCGCGCGCACGCCGAGAGCCTGGCCCGACCCCACCGCCGCGCCGCCGAGGCCCTCCAGCGCGCCGGGTTGCACCTCGTCGGCGCCACATCCGGCGGCCGCCAGCTCACCGCGGGGCCCCTCGCCACGTTGCTCGCGACGATCGACAGGCCCCGCCCGTTCCCCGTGTGGCAGACCGCGTCGTGGTCGAGCCAACCCACCGCCTGGCTCGACTCCTTCCACGAGCGCCTCGGCGAGATCCGCCCCGGCTGCGCCCACGACGGCCAATTCTACCTGGAGGATCTGGTGTGGCCCGGCCTGCCCCACCTCCTGCTGCCCCACCTCGACCACGCCCAGCCCGCCATGGGCGGATTCGGGTTCGACCACGTGCGGTATTGGAAGGTGCTCATCACCCTCTTCGCAGCAACTTGCGTCGCCGCAGCTTGCGGAGGAGCCGCAACGGAAAGCCGAGGATGAGCCCCGCGTCGACCACGCCCAGGCAGCACAGCTCCTCGCCCGCGGCGTGATTTGGATTGGCGGTGGTGAAGAAGTGGACGTCGGGATCGTCGAGCCCGACCACCGGCGCGGTGGTGGCGCGGAGCCGCCCGTGCGCCACTTTGAGCACGAGGGCGGCGGGGTCCAGGCTGTCGCCGAAACGCTCCGTGGCGAGGGTGGTGATGAGCGCGCGCGCCCAGTCGGGCGTAGGTGCGTCACGACGCGGCCAATACGTCGCGAAGTTTCGGCTCAACAAGAGGTAGGTCTTGTAGCCCTTGGAGATGAGGAACCACACGACGAGCCGCTGCGGATTTCGGAGGCGCACGGAGACGACGTACCAGAAGAAGGCCCACGCCAACGCGGTCTGGCCGCGGTACCGATGGTCGATGACCGTGTCGCCCGAGTACACCGACACCACCGCGCGGCCGCCGATCCGGCCCGGCCGGGTGCTCAACGTGGAGAAGCCCTGCACGGTCGCGCCGTCGCGCAGCAGGATCACGTGGTCCTTCGCGGCGAGATCGGCCTCGAACGCGGGCCGGCTCACGTCCTCGTAGTAGCGCTCGAACACCCCCCACATCGCGTCGCGGTCCGCGGGGGTGACCCGCGTGACGGGCACGGTGGTGGCGGTGACGCGGGGCATGGGCGCGGCATCCTAACGGATGACGAACGGCGGGGTGAGCGCCCGCGGGTCGAACCTCCTGACCAACCCCTGACCAACCCGAGGGAACAGACTTCCACGCGGCGCAGACGGAACAGGGAGGAGGCACCTCGATGCGCCTGCTCCCCCTTCTCTTCCTGCTCGGCTGCGCGGCCTCGTCCACGATCCCCCTCGCGCCGATCCCCGACGCCGATCGCGCCGTACGGGAGGCGCCTCCGTTCGCCGAGGATCCGGCTGCGTTCGTCCCGCCCCCCGCCTTCGCCGACGCACCCCCGGCCTCCCCCCGGTTGCGCCCCGACGACGCGCTCGCGGCCCTCTCCAGACGAACGGTCGCCGACGTGGTGCCCACGCGTGCTCATGTTGGCACCGACAAGCCGCTCTACCGCCCCGGTGACACGATCTGGGTCAAGACCTGGCACCTCGCCACCGCCACCTTCGCGGCCGCGGCCAACGGCGGAATCCGGTACGAGCTGGTGGGCCCGCGTGGCAACGTGGTGCTCAGCCGCTCCGTGGAGCAGCGGGGCGGCGGCGCGGCGAACGACTTTGTGTTGCCGACGAATGCGCCCGGCGGCGTCTGGGTGGTACGCGCCGCCACCGCGGACGGACAACGGGCCGAGCGCCGCGTGGTCGTGCTCGGCTACGAGGCGCCGCGCCTCAAGAAATCGCTGGAGTTCGTCCGGAAGGGCTACCTCCCTGGCGACATGGTGGCTGCCACGCTCACGGTGAGCAGTCCGACGGGCGCGCCGCTCGCGGACCACCCGGTCACCGGCCTGGTCCGCCTCGACGGGCAGGATCTCGCCGACGTCGCGGTCACCACCAACGCCGCCGGACAGGCGATGGTGCGCTTTCCCCTTCCCATGGGGACGACCCACGGCGACGGGCTCCTCACCGTGCTGATCGACGAGAGCGGGGTGACCGAGTCCATCTCCCGCCGCATCCCCATCGTGTCGGCCGGGGTGGACGTGGCGGTGTACCCCGAGGGGGGCGCGCTCGTGACCGATTTGCCCTCGCGGGTGTACTTCGCGGCGACCAAGGCGGACGGCCTGGCTTCCCGGTCGCCTGCGGACGTGTCGGGCCGCGTCGTGGACGATCGGGGAGAGGTGGTCGTCGCCCTGCGGAGCTTCCACCACGGCTTGGGGCGCTTCGATCTCACCCCTCGGGCGGGCCGCACCTACCACATCGAGATCGTCGGCCAATCCGTACGCATCCCCCTCCCGGCCGCGGCGGCGGAGGGGTGTGTCCTGCGAAGCCACGACGATTTCGCCCCCACCCTCTCGGCGCTCCGCGTCGACGTGCGGTGCACCTCCCCGCGCGAGGTGTCCGTGGTGGGCAGCCAACGCGGGTTGGTCCTCGACGCGGCGCGCGTGAACGTACCCGCCGCCGGGAGCGCCGCGCGGGCCGCCACGGTGTACCTGACCCCGGCCGACCCCACGCTGGCAACGGCCGCGGGCGTTGCGCGGGTGACCCTCTACGACGCCGACGCCATGCCGATCGCGGAGCGGGTGGTGATGCGAAACCGCGACCAGCGGCTCACCCTCACGGTGACCCCCACGCGAGAGGAGTACGGGCCCCGGGACCGCGTGACGCTCGACATCGCCGCGACCAATCCAGCGGGCGCGCCCGTGGTCGCGGACGTGGCGGTGGCCGTGGTGGACGACACGGTGCTCTCCTACGCGGACGACAAGGCGGGCGACATCGTGTCCCGGCTGCTGGTGGAGGCGGAGCTGGCTGGCCCGGTGGCGGAGCCGCGCACGTTCTTCGCCGAGCCCACCGGGTACGCCCTCGACTTGTTGCTGGGGACGGCGGGGTATCGGACGTTCGTGGTGGTGTCGGCCGAGGGAGGGGGCGAGCAGCCAGAAGGGGCCGGCCACCCGCCTGTGGAGGGCCGAGGCCCGTGGAGAGATGCGCTCCCATCCTCGGTCCCCAACGCCCAGCTCGACGGCCTCGGGTCGCAGATCCTGATCGCCGCGAAGGGGACGGGGTTCGGCGGGGGTGGGATGGGTGAACGGGGCGGGGCCGACGCGAGAATGGGAGGCATCGGCCCCGCTCCCGGCGGCAACTTCGGCTCCAAACAAGCGGGCAGCATCGTCACACCCGAAGCGCCGATCGTGATGGGGGCCCTCGACCGCAGCCTCCTCGACGTGGTGATCAAACGCGCCCTGCCCCAGATCCGCTACTGCTACCAACGCGAGCTCTTCAAGCACCCCGACCTCGCCGGAGAGGTCACCGTGAAGTTCATCATCGCCGCCGACGGCACCGTGTCCAGCGCCGTGACCAAACGCAGCACCCTCGGCAACGAGGCCGTGGAGACATGCATCAACGGTCGCTTCCTGCGGTTCCAGTTCCCCGAGCCCAAGGGCGGCGGCATCGTCATCGTCTCCTATCCGTTCCGGTTCCGCGCCACCGATGACGAGGGCCCGACCTATGCCGCGGTGCGGGTGTTCCCGACTCCGATCCACGTGCCCGGCGAGCCCCGGACGGATTTCCGTGACACCGTGGCGTGGGCGCCCTTCGTCCGGACCGACGCCACCGGCCACGCCCGGGTGACGTTCCCGCTCTCGGACGCCGTGACCTCTTTTCGTGTCATCGCCGAGGGTGTCGGCGGTGGCCGGGTTGGGCGCGGCGAGGCGGTGTTCGCCTCGACCTTGCCGTTCAGCCTCGCGGTCAAGCTGCCCGTCGCGGCCGTGAAGGGCGACCAGCTGCACGTCCCGCTCACCCTCACCAACGACCGCGACACCCCCGTGACGGTCACGGTCGCCGCCGCGATGGGCGAGGCGTTCTCGGCAATGGAAGCGCCGCGCACGGTCACCCTCGCCGCTCGAACAGGGCAGACCCTCTTCTACGATGTCGTCGCCGGGGCCAAGGTTCCTCTGTCGTTCTCCGCCGTCAGCGACGGCCTCACCGACGCGTTCACCCGCACCCTCACGGTGATGGACGCGGGGTATCCGCGCACCTGGTCCGCATCCGGGCGGCTCGACGCCAAGGCCACCCACGACCTCGATCTCGTCGGTGCGACCGAGGGGTCGGCCCAGGCGTGGATCACGCTGTACCCCAACACACTCACGTCGCTGGTCGATGGGCTGGAGGGCCTGTTGGAGCTGCCGCGCGGCTGCTTCGAGCAGACCAGCAGCAGCAACTACCCGAACCTGCTCGTATTGCGCTACCTCGAGGAGCACGGCGTGGCGGACGCCGCGTTGGCCGAGCGCTCGCGGGCGTTGTTGGAGGCGGGGTACGACAGGCTCACCGGGTTCGAGAGCCTGGGTGGCGGCTACGAGTGGTTCGGCGGATTGCCTGCCCACGAATCGCTCACCGCGTACGGCGTCGCCCAATTCGTGGACATGCGCGCGGTGTTCCCCGGGGTGGACGACACGATGGTGCGCCGCACGGCGAATTGGTTGGTGGACCGCCGGAACGGCGCCGGGGGGTGGAAACAGCCGGATCTAGCCAAGGGAGAGTACGGGCGCGCCTCGCCCGCGGTCACGGACGCGTACATCGCGTGGTCGTTGGTGGGGGCGGGGATGGGCGGGCGGCTCGCCCCGGAGCTCGATGCCCAGGCGCGGCTCGCCGCGAAGACCGGCGATCCCTACCTGCTCGCGCTCGCGACGGACACCCTGCTCCAGACCCGTCCGACCGAGGGCCACGCCGCCGCCACGCGGCTCGCGCGGCTCCAGGACGCGGACGGTGCTTTCCGCGGCGCCGACCACAGCATCACCAACAGCCAGGGCGCCAACCTTGTCGTCGAGACCACCGCGCTCGCGACCATCGCCCTCCTCGCAGACGGCCGCCACCCCACCCAGGCGACCAACGCCGCCTGGTGGCTGCTCGACCAGCGCGACGGGTCGGGCCGTTGGGGCAGCACCCAAGCCACGGTGCTCACCCTGGAGGCGATGACACGTTTCGCCGCCCGACAGCCCCCGGAGCGCGACGGCGCCGCGATCGTGCGGGTGGACGGCGTCGAGGTGGGCCGGCTCTCCTGGTCGGCGCGGGCCTCGATCCCGCCGCGGCTGCCGATCCCGGTCACGGGCGGCACCCACACCGTCACGGTGACCCGCGCGGAGGGGGCCTCCGTCCCCTACACCCTCGGCGCGGCGTGGAGCACCCGCTCGCCGGCCTCCGACCCCACCGTGGCCGTCTCGATCACCGCCGCCCTCGCCACCGACCGCGTGGACATGGGCGAGACCGTGCGCCTCACCGCCCACGTGCGCAACGTCGCGCCCAACGGCCAACCCATGGCCCTCGCGCGCATCGGCATCCCCGCCGGCCTCTCCGTGCAGACGTGGCAGTTGGACGAGCTGCGCACCCGCGGCGTCGTGGACTTCTACGAGACCGGCCCCAACGAGGTGCTCGTGTACTTCCGCTCGCTCGCGCCCGGCGCCGCGCACGCCATCCCCCTCGACCTGCTCGCCACCGTGCCCGGCACGTACGAGGCGCCCGCCTCCCGTGCGTATCTCTATTACGACGACGACAAGGTGGCGTGGGCGCCGCCGGTGCGGGTGGTGGTGTCGGCAGGGTAGGCGCCTGGCCCGTGGGCGCGGCCGCGCTCGCCCTCGCCAACCTCCACGCGCGCGGGTACACCGCCCCGATGTCTGCCTTGCCGCTCCCCGCCCGCTGGGTCGTGCTCAAGTTCGGCGGCACCAGCGTCGCCACCGCCGCCCGTTGGGCCACCATCGCCGCCGTCGCGCGGGCGCGCCTCGCCGAAGGCCTCCGGCCGCTCGTGGTGTGCTCCGCGGTCACGGGCGTCACCGACCTGCTCGGCAAGGCCCTGGCCGCCGCGCTCGACGGCGCGCACGACCCGATCCTCGACCGCATCGACACGCTCCACGGCGCCCTCGCCGCCGACCTCGGCGTCGACCCCGCGCCCCACCGCCCCACCCTCGAGGAGGTGCGCCGCATCCTCCTCGGGGCGAGCCTGACGCGAGAGGTCACGCCACGTCAGCACGCGCGCGTGCTCGCCGCGGGCGAGCTGCTGTCCACTCGCCTCGGCGCGGCCTACCTCGCGCGGGTGTTCGCCGGCGCGGCGACAGACCCCGACGCCGACCCCTTCCTCGACGCCCGCGACTGCCTCCGCGCGCTCGACCGCACCGAGCCCGACACCGCGCGGTTCCTCTCGGCCACGTGCGGCACCGAGGCCGACCCCGCGCTCCAGGCCCGCCTCGCCGCGCGCACCGCCCCCGTGCTCGTCACCCAGGGCTTCATCGCCCGCACCGGCCGCGGCGACACCGTGCTGCTCGGCCGCGGCGGCTCGGATACCTCCGCGAGCCTGTTCGCCGCGGCGTTGGGGGCCGCGCGCTGCGAGATCTGGACCGACGTGCCCGGCATGTTCACCGCGAACCCCCGCGACGTGCCCACGGCCCGCCTCCTGCGGCGCCTGCATTACGACGAAGCGCAGGAGATCGCATCGACGGGCGCCAAGGTGCTGCACCCCCGCTGCATCGAGCCCGTGCGGCGTCACGGCATCCCGCTGTGGATCCGCTCCACGCCGCAGCCCGAGGTAGAGGGCACCCTGGTGGACGAGGCGCCCGACGCCGGCCCGCGCGTCAAGGCGCTCTCCGCGCGCAACGGCCAGCTGCTCGTGAGCATGGACACCCTGCGGATGTGGCAACAGGTGGGCTTCCTCGCGGACGTGTTCGCCGTCTTCAAGGACCACGGGGTCTCGGTGGACCTCGTCTCCACCTCCGAGTCCAACGTCACCGTGTCGATCGATCCCGCCTCCAGCGGCGTCGACGCCGTCCACGCGCTCGTGGCCGATTTGGATCGGCTCTGTGGCGCCCGGATCATCGGCCCGTGCGCCAGTGTCAGCCTCGTGGGGCGTGGCATCCGCACCCTGCTCCACCGCCTCGGCCCCGCCCTCGCGGTGTTCGAGGCCGAGCGCATCCATCTCGTCTCCCAAGCCGCCAGCGACCTGAACCTCACGTTCGTGGTCGACGAGGAGCAGGCGCCGCGCCTCGTCCGCGAGCTGCACGCCCTGCTCTTCGAGGCCGCCGAGAACGACCCCGCGTTCGGCCCCTCCTGGCGCGAGGTGACGGACGGCCCCGCCGCGCCGCCCGCCCAGCGTGACCGCTGGTGGGTGCGGCGCCGGGACGAATTGCTCGCGTTGGGTGCCGGTGCTGCGGAGGGGGACCCGGGCGCCACGCCGCTCTACGTCTACGACGGTCCCACCGTGTCCGCCGCGGCCACCGCGCTCCGCGGACTGAAGAGTGTCGACCGCGTCTTCTACGCGCTCAAGGCCAACCCCAACCCCGCGCTCCTGCGCCGGATCGCCGCCGCCGGCCTCGGTTTCGAGTGTGTGTCACCCGGCGAGCTGGCCAGGGTGCGTGACACGTTTCCCGATCTCCCTGCCGACCGCATCCTGTTCACGCCCAACTTCGCCCCGCGTGCCGAGTACGCTGCCGCGCTCGACCTCGGTGTGCACGTCACCCTCGACAACGTCCATCCGCTCGAAGCCTGGCCCGAGCTGTTCCGCGGGCAAGCCATCCTGCTGCGCGTCGATCCCGGCGCCGGGCGCGGCCACCACGACCACGTCAAGACCGGCGGCAGGCGCTCCAAGTTCGGCATCGCGGTGGGCGAGCTCGACCGGGTGGCGGAGCTGTGTCAACGCCACGACGTGCACGTGGTCGGGCTCCACGCGCACGTGGGGAGCGGCATCCTCGACGCGTCCAACTGGAGCGACGTGGCGTTGTTCCTCGCCAGCCTCACCGAGCGGTTCCCCGAGGTGCGCCACATCGATCTCGGCGGCGGCCTGGGCGTCCCCGAGAAGCCCGACGAGTCGCCGCTCGACCTCGCCGTGCTGGACGCCACGCTCGCCCGGATCCGCGCCGCGCACCCAAACCTCGCGCTGTGGCTCGAGCCCGGCCGCTTCCTCGTGGCCGAGGCGGGCGTGCTCCTGGCGCGTGTCACCCAACGCAAGCAGAAGGCCGACGTGACCTTTGTCGGCGTCGACACGGGCATGAACAGCCTCATCCGCCCCGCGCTCTACGGCGCGTGGCACGAAATCGTGAACCTCACGCGGCTCGGCGAGCCCCTGGTCGAGATCGCGCACGTGGTGGGCCCCATCTGCGAGTCCGGCGACACCCTCGGCTACGCCCGCCGCCTCCCCGCGACCCATGAGGGCGACGTGCTCCTCATCGCCACCGCGGGCGCGTACGGACGGGCCATGAGCTCCGAGTACAACTTGCGGGCGCCGGCGGCGGAGGTGGTGTTGGAGTAAGCCGCGGGGGAGGCGCGGTTGCCGAGTCCGAGGATCACGCATAGGTCCAAGCGCATGAACACCACCCTCCTCGCGTTGCTCCTGGCTTGTACCGGATCCCTGGACGACACGGCGCGCGAGGCGGACACCGGCGTCGAGGAGACCGATACCGATACGGACACGGACACCGACGCGGATACCGATACGGATGCCGATACCGATACGGACACCGACACCGACACCGATACCGATACGGACACCGATGCGGACACTGGTATCGATCCCGACCCGCTGTGCCTCACCACGACGGTCGAGACGGACATCAGCCCCCTCGGGAGCGTGGACAGCCTGACGGCGTACACCTACGACGCCGACGGCAGCCTGCTCACGTACGAGGAGGACGAACATGCCGACGGGGTGGTGGATTCCCGCGAGTTCTACGACTACGACGGCGCTGGCAACCTGCTGACGCGCGAGTGGGACAACAACGCCGACGGAACGGTGGACGCGCGCTGGTCCTACACCTACGACGCCGACGGCAAGCTGCTCTCCTTCGAGATGGACGACCGCGCGGACGGGGTCGCGGACAAGTCCTACACGTACGCCTACGACGCCGACGGGAACAACGTCTCCACCGACGCGGACGATGACGCCGACGGGGTGGTGGATTCGTCCTACACCTACACCTACGACGCGGACGGCAATCAGCTGACCATCACGTCCGACCTGGGCGCCGACGGGACGGTGGATGCCACGAGCACCAATGCCTACGACGCCGAGGGTTACCTGGTGACCGTCGAGCGGGACTTCGACGCGGACGGGGTGGTGGACGCGCGGGCGTTCTATACCTACGACGCCGCGGGCAACCGGCTGACGTACGAATACGACAACCGCGCGGACGGCAGGGTAGACTCGACCGCCACCTACACGTACGACGCCAGCGGCAACATGTTGACCTACGACGCCGTGTCCTCCTCGGGGCGGTCCTGGGGCGCCTACACCTACGACGCGGACGGCCTCCTGCTGACCGAGGAGGCCCATTGGGACGGCGATGGGGCGTGGGAGTCGCGGAGCACGTCGAGCTACGCCTACGGCGAGTGCTGACGGCCCCCGCCTCCCGATCCCCACCGGGTTAACCGCGCCCCCCGCCATGGACTGGACCCCCGAACAACGCGCCGTGATCGACCACCCGCTCGACACGCACGCCGTGGTCCGCGCGGTGCCCGGCGCGGGGAAGACGACCACGCTGGTCGGGCGCGTGGCGCGGTTGTGTGCGTTGGGGGTGGAGCCGACGCGCATCCGCGTGGTGATGTTCAACAAGTCGATCCAGGAGCACTTCGTTGCGCGGCTCGCGGCCGAGGGCGTCGAGGGGGTGCGGGTCACGACGTTCGACGCGCTGGGGCACGAGGTGCTCCGCGTCGCGATGCGGCGGGGCCTCACGCGGCCGATGACGTTCGAGAGCGACGGCACGCTCAAGTGGGCGCGCGCGGTGTGGCCGCAATACCGCGATCGCATCGAGACGGCCGACGAGATCGCGGCGGCGGTGGCGTTCTGGAAGGCCCACCTCGTGTCACCCGCCAAGGCGGCGTTCAAGTCGGAGCCCGGCTTTGTCGAGGCGTACCGCGAGGTCGAGGCGCTCCGCGTGCGCGACGGCGTGGTGCGCGTGGCGTTCGAGGACATGGTGCGCACCGCCGTGGGCGTGCTCGGGCAACACCCGCGGCTGCTCGGGCCGGTGGACCACGTGCTCGTCGACGAGTTCCAGGACGTCAACCCCGGCCGCGTCGAGCTGGTGCGGCGCCTCGCGCACGAGGGGACCGCGATCCTGGCCGTGGGCGACGAGGACCAGGGCGTCAACGAGTGGTGCGGCGCGCACCCGCGCTATTTCCGGGAGTTCGCGGCGACGTTTCCGTGGCTCCCCACGCAGACCTATCCGCTCACCCGCAGCTTCCGATTTGGGAAGGTGATCGCGGCGGCGGCCAACGGTGTCATCCGCCACAACGCCGCGCGCGCGCCGCTGACGGTGGTGGGCGGCGGGCAGGCGCCGGGGCTGGTCACCGAGGTGGCGGACGTGGCCGCGAGCGTGCTCGGCCTGTTCGCGAAGGGGTGGGCGCCCGACGACGTGGCGGTGCTGTACCGGGGCCGGACGCAGGGCGCCTCGGCGTTGGCGGCGCTGGCCGCGGCGGGGGTGCCGATGCGCACCGAGGACATCGGGATCCTCACCCGCGGTCGTGGCCCGGAGCTGGCGCTGGCCTATCTGCGTCATGCCACGACCGACACACCTGTCACCTTCGAGGAGGTGTGGCCGGTGGTGTGGGCGCCCGATCGGTACATCCAGAAGGAGGCGTTCGGAAAGCAGGTGCTCCGGCACGGAGGGAAGGGTTTGCGCGCCGTGTTGCAGGATCGCGCGCTCGCCGCCGAGCTTGGACAAGGGCGGGGGGCGCTCACCGCGCTCACCGAGCTGTCGCGCCTGCTCGACTCGATGGGGCGCGCGTCGACCGCGGGCGTGGCGCTCGACCGCCTGCTCGCCGAGGTCGACATCGAGGCCCAACTCAAGGCGCGCCTCCGCTCCGAGAAGGACCAGGAGCTCGCGATTGCCACGTTCCACGCCGTGCACGCGCTGCTCCGCGGCCTGAAGGTGCGCCCGGCCGACGCGGGCAAGGCCCTGGAGACGCTCGACCCCACGTTTGGGAGGCGTACGGACCAGTGTGTGTGGGTGTCCACCATCCACAAGGCCAAGGGCCTCGAGTGGCGCTGTGTCGTCCTGCCCGGGCTCATCGAGGGCGCCTGCCCCGCCGAGGCGCGAGGCCACGTGCCCGGCACGGTCGAGGAGCCCGACGGCATCGGCCAGAGCGACTGGATCGAGCAGGAGCGGCGCATCTTCTACGTAGGCCTCACCCGCGCGGTCGACCAGGTGCTCCTCCACGCACCGACCGATTCGCCGAGCCGGTTTGTCGCCGAGGCCAAGGGCGCCCCGTGGCGTCCGCCCGCCTCCAACCCAACGCTGCGCCAGGTCACGGACGCGGTGGTGCGGCGGGTGCTCGAAACCGACGCGAGGCCTCCGCCGACCGGAAAGGGGTGGACGGACGAGGACGACGATGCGCTGGCCCAGATGTGGCAGGAGGGAGAGACGCTCGACGCGATCGTGACGGTGTTCAAGCGGTCCTCCAGCGCGGTGGCCGCGCGGCTGGTGAAGCTGGGGTTGGTGGCCGATCGGGCCGAGGCATGGCGGCGGGCGTAGGTCCGCGGGGGCGTCGAGAGGTTACATGGCGGCGCGGAGGCCCCATGCACGTGCCCGATCCCAACGCCACCGACGACTGTTTCGGCGTCGCCAACGCCAGCCTCGTCAAGCGGAGCATGGTCGAGGCCGTGCAGCGCGGCATCCAGGCGATCCGGCGCGCGCGCCACGCGTTCGAGTCGGAGTCCAAGGGCCTCAAGGACGGCGGCGGCGAGGACTTCGTCACCAGCGCCGACCGCGGGGCCCAGGCCGCCATGGTCAAGGTGCTCTCGGAGGACTTTCCCCACTTCGGCATCGTGGCCGAGGAGGACGGGCTGCACCGCCCCTCCACCCACCCGGACGACCTCTGGTTCTCCCTCGATCCGCTCGACGGCACCAGCGCCTTTCGCCGACGCCAATCCGGCGGCTTCGGCCCCATGTTGGCGCTCGCGCGCGGCGAGACCGTCATCGCCGCCTTCGTGGGCGACGCGATGACCCAGGAGGTGTTCGGCTACAAGCCCGGCTCCGACAAGGTGTGGCGCAGCGCCCCCGATCTGCCGCCCGAGCGGCTCGAGCCGTGGACCACGCGTCGCCTCGCGGGCCAGTACGTGCTCCTCCGCGACAACCCGTGGGCCTACTCCGCGCGCGGCCAGGCCCTCTGCCTGCGCACGTTCGACGGGCCGCTCGGCGTGTCCAAGCCGCCCCTGTTCGCCGGCATGGAGACCGCCAACGGAAGCATCGGCCTCTCCTTCGCGCGGCTCTGGAAAGGAGAGGTGGGCGCGCACCTGTTGCGCCCCAACAAGCAGACGCCGTGGGATCTGTTGCCGGTCCTCGGCATCAGCCTGCGCCTCGGCTTCGTGTTCCTCCGCCTCGGCCCCGACGGCGCGCTCACGCCCTTCGTGCCGCGCGTGTCGAAGGAGGTGTACCGCACGGATGACGAGGTGCTGGTGGTGCACGAGCGGCATGTGAGTGAGCTGTTGGCTTGGTGTGGCGTAGAGGGGGTCTGACTTTTACGACCCACGCGAGTGGGGTCTGACCTTACGACTTACCACCTACGGCGCCCAGGCCTACCGCTCCCAGTCCGACCACACCGTGGTCCAATCGAGCACACATGTCACGTCCCCAGCGGCCACGGGCTCCCGGCAGGCGCGCCCGTCCGCGTCCGCGCCGAGGATCTCCAGCGCCGAATCGTACACGTCGATCGCGGCCCCGCCCGCGCGGTCCGAGAGCGTTCCCTCCGCGATCGCGCCCGCGTACCGCACCCGCACCTGGGCGTTTGCCGCGGGCGTCCCGTCCGCGAGGCGCACATGCACCACGACGCGCCGAGGAGCCCCGCTCGGCTCCTCCAAGCGGATCTCCCGGTGCTCCCCGGCGCCGAGATCGAAGGGGCCGACCGTCGCGAGCGGGCCCTCACTCGCGGTCAGGAGCCAGCGGCCCGGCGCGAGCCCGAACCACCCCACGCGGCCGTCCCGGCAGGATGCCTTCCTGGGCGCGAGGCGGCTGCCCCGTTCGCCCACGGTATCGAGGAGGAACGTGGCGCCACACGCGTCGGCGCCGAGCGAGACCACCTCGTCTCCCACCACGACGACTGTCGCGGTTCCTGGCGTCAGCGTCGCGGTGTCCCCCTCCACGGACGCGGCCCAACCCGACAATCGGCCGCCACCCTCGATCCGCACGTTCGCCGTCGTCGGGCAATCGCACACGAAGGGGGCATCGGGGGAGCAGGTCGACTCCAGGGCGCCGCTCCCGCACACCGCGGTGTGGGGGCGCGCGCATGCGCCTGGGACGCCGTCGATGTCACACGCGACCCGCACGCGGCGGGAACGTGACAGCGCCACCTCCTGCTCTCCGGTCGGCCACCCGTCTGCCGTGGGGCAGACACTGCCGGTGACGAACCCGGCCGCCACGATCTCGGCGCAGTAGGGCGCCCACGCTTGGACCTGGGCGCGGCCCTCCGCGTCCGTGGGCGTGCCGTTCACCAGGGCGCCGGGGAGCGGGGTGTGTTGGTCGTCGAGGACGCGCACCGCGAGCGTCGGCCGGACGCCGATGTGTAACGTGGCACGGTCCGAGGGGATCACAGCGGGCGACACCCACAGGTCCAAATCGTCGGCCAGGCGTACGTCCAACTCCCCACAGGGCACCGTGCTCGTGCCGACCGCGGGCATGGTTTCTTCCCACCCGGGGCGGCGCAGGAGCACGCGTTTCGGGCGGTCGGCCGGCACCGCGGGATCCCGCTCCACGTCGAGCGCCAGGGCGCATCGCGCCGGAGCGATCAGCAGCGTGACGGCGTCACCGGGTGCTACCAGGACGGACGCGGGGAGGGTCGGCCACCCGACGACGCTCACGTTGGCCGGCAGCGCGTCTGGAGGCAGGCAGGCTTGCCCGTCCGCGTCGGTCCAGCGTTCGAGGCCGTCCGCGTCGGATTGGACGCGCAAGCCCGAGAGGCCCTCGCCCATCGAGGTGAGGACGCGGACGCACGAAGGTCGCGCGGGTATGTCTCGCGCCGCGTTGTCGCCCTTCTGCGTGCGAGGGGGCGCCCGGTTGGTGACCACGGGCCCCGGACGGCCGAGCCAGAGCGCGACCGCCACGACCGAGCCCACCACGAGCGCCATGCCGGCGCGAGCTCGAATCCTGGTCATGCGCTCACGACGTTACCTCCGCCCCGTCGGCCACGTCAACCGCCCGCCGACGCCGCGCGGTGCCCTCGCCCGCGCCCTCCCCGCGCGAGGGACCGCCGTGTTAGACGCCCGATCTCTTCGTGGAGTGGATCATGAGCGTGGTGCGGATCGCCGACTGTCTCGCGGGCAAGGTCCCTGTCGGCAACGTGGTGACGGTGCAGGGCTGGGTGCGCACCAAGCGCGAGAGCAAGGCCGGGCTCTCGTTCGTGCAGGTGCACGACGGCTCGTGTTTCGCCCCCATCCAGGTCATCGCCGAGGCCGCGCTCCCGAACTACGCCGAGGTCCAGAAGCTCAGCACCTCCTGCGCCGTGAGTGTCGAGGGTGTGCTCGTGGCGAGCCCGGCGGCGGGCCAGGCTGTCGAGCTCAAGGCCACGTCGGTCACGGTGGTGGGCTGGGTCGACGAGCCGTTGACCTACCCGATGCAACAGAAGCAGCACTCGATGGAGTACCTGCGCGAGCAGGCCCACCTGCGCCCGCGCACCAACATCGTCGGCGCCGTCACTCGTGTGCGCAACACGTTGGCGCAGGCGGTGCACCGCTTCTTCCACGAGCGCGGCTTCTGTTGGGTGCACACGCCGATCCTGACCGGGAGCGACGCTGAGGGCGCCGGGCAGATGTTCCGTGTCTCAACGTTGGATCTGTCCAACCTCCCGCGCACGGACAAGGGCGCGGTCGACTTCAGCCAGGACTTCTTCGGCAAGCCCGCGCACCTCACCGTGTCGGGCCAGCTCAACGTAGAGGCGTATTGCCTCGCGATGAGCAAGGTCTACACGTTCGGGCCGACATTCCGCGCCGAGAACTCCCAGACGCGGCGCCACCTCGCCGAGTTCTGGATGATCGAGCCCGAGATCGCGTTCGCCGACCTCGCGGCCGACGCCCAGCTCGCAGGCGAGTTCCTCAAGTCCATCTTCGAGGCCGTGCTCGCCGAGCGCCAGGACGACCTCGCGTTCTTCGCCCAGCGCGTCGATCCCAAGTGTATCACCCGCCTCGAACACTTCGTCACCGCGCCGTTCGAGCGCATCGACTACACCGACGCCGTGGCGCTCTTGCTCAAGTCGGGTGTGTCATTCGAGTTCCCCGTGTCGTGGGGCATTGACTTGCAGAGCGAGCACGAGAAGTGGCTGTGCGAGCACGTCGGCCGCCCGGTGGTCGTCGCCAACTACCCGAAGGACATCAAGGCCTTCTACATGCGCCTGAACGACGACGAGCGCACCGTCGCCGCCATGGACGTGCTCGCGCCCGGCGTGGGCGAGATCATCGGCGGCAGCCAACGCGAGGAGCGCCTGGACGTGCTCGACGCGCGCATCACCGCGATGGGCCTCTCCGTCGAGGACTACTGGTGGTACCGCGATCTGCGGCGCTACGGCACGGTGCCGCACGCGGGCTTCGGCCTCGGTTTCGAGCGCGCGGTCATGTACGCGACCGGCATCGAGAACATCCGCGACGTGATCCCGTACCCGCGCGCGGCGGGGCAGCTGGAGTTCTGATCGCGTCGTAGCATGGAGACGCGGGCGGCCCGGCGCCCGAGGCGCCGTCGCCCCCTTCCAGGCGCGCGCTTCGCGCTCGGTCCCGCCCACGAACGGGCGGGGACCGGCCGCGCCGGGCGCGTCCGCCTTCCAGGCGGCTGCCGCGGTCAGTCGAGATGCTCGACCCCGGGACTCCCCAGGAGCCCCACCCACGGGTGCGCGCGCTCCTCGTAGATGGAGACGGTGGGGCCGGGGAACGCCGGGTCGGCGAACGCGCCGACGGCCACCACGACGAACCCCGGGAGGCCGTCGACCTCGTAGTGCACCGTGGTGCCGCACGCGGGGCAGAAGTGGAACGTGACGCGGCCGCCGGAGTCACCCGTGCGCGTGAACACGGTCGATCTGCCCTCGAACGCGCGGACCTGGTCGACGCTGAAACGCGCCTGCACGCCGAAGGCGCTGCCCGTGCGCTTCTGGCAGGCGAGGCAATGACACGCCGACACGCGTACGGGCTCGCCCTCCACCACCACCCCGAGCTGCCCGCACGCACACTCCGCGCGCCGAATCCGCATGGGCTCGTCCATCGCTCCCACCCCCGTCGGGAGGGTACTACGGCTCCGGCCAGAATCGTCACTGGGGCGCCGATGTCCCACTCCCTCGCCCGCGACATCTTTGTGAGGTGCACGAGTGGGACATGCACACCACACCCCCTACGAGCACGTCGAAACGCCCATTTTGAGCGCTTGTCAAAAAGGTGTGGACCGCTGCCGAAGCAGCGTCTACGGTCCAGTTGGTCCCACGGAGGAGACTTCACACCGCCCCCACGCTGGTTGTTCCAGGCGGGGGTTGCTACCGGAGGTCTGTCTTGTTCCAACGTTCTGTTCCACGTGTCAGCCTGGTGCTGGCGCTTCTCCTCACCGTGGTCGCGCCTGCCTACGCGGGTGATCGTGACAGTGTCGATCGAGCCAGTGTCGATCGAGCCAGTGTCGATCGATCCGGGGCGCGCCGCCCCATCCGTGCCGCCGAGCTCGCCCCCGCGTCGATCGACACGGCGGCCCAGGCCGCGCGCCTCGAAGCCATCACCCGGCTCGAAGACCTGGTTTCCCGAACCGACTTCTCCACGGAGCAGCGCGCGGAGATGCGGCTGCGCCTCGCCGAGCGCTACCTCGAGCAGGCCCGCGCGGCCTCGCTCGCCGAGATGGCGGGGTGGGAGGCCGCGTACGAAAAGTGTTTCGACACGAAGGGCTGCGTCGCCGACAACGTCCGCATCGATGACTTCCGCGGCTTGGAAGGCCGCACCTCGTCTGCTGTGTGGTACGAGAAGGGCATCAAGCAGTATCGTCGCATCCTGACGGAAACGCCCACGTTCGTCCGCGCCGACGAGGCCCAGTTCTACCTCGCCTATGCGCTGCGCGAGACCAACCGCGCCGACGAGGCCAACGACACCTTCACCCGGCTGGTCAAGACGGTGCCGGGCAGCACGTTCGTGCCGGACGCCTGGCTGCTGATCGGCGAGTATTGGTTCGACAAGGACGAGGTGCTCAAGGCGCTGGTCGCCTACCAGCGCGCCGCCACGTTCACGGAACATGACAAGCACCTGTTCTCCCTCTACAAGCTGGCGTGGTGCTACTACAACGTCGGGGCCGACACCCAGGCCCTCGACACGATGAAGAAGGTGGTGCGCGGGTCGATCGCCAAGGCCACCGCCGACGCCGGCGCGACCGGCACGATCCAGCTCCAGGAGGAGTCGCTCCGCGATCTGACGCTGTTCTATGCGGACCTCGGCGATCTCCAGGACGCGGAGGATTTCCTCGCCAACATCGGCCGCACCGATCTCGTGCCCGATCTGCTCGACCGCGCGGCCTCGCGTGTGTTCGAGCAGGGCAAGTACGAGCTCGCCATCACCACGTGGCGGCGGCTGCTCGCGGCCAACGTCCAGGCGCCGTCGGCGCCCACCCACCACGCGCGCATCCTCGCGGCCCTGCGCAAGGTCGACCGCAAGGAGGACGTGCTCGCCGAGCTCGGGCGGTTCCGCGAGAGCTACGGAACGTCGAGCGCGTGGGCGCGGGCCAACGCGGCGCGCCCGGAGGCGATCGCCGCCGCGTCCGAGATCCTCGAGAAGGAGCTGCGCACCGTCGCCGTCGATTGGCACGCGGAGGCGCGCAAGCTCCGCACCGGGGCGGGCGCGACGCGGGTGTACGGGCTCGCGGAGCGGGCCTACGCCGTGTACCTCGCCGACTTCGGCGGCACGGAGCGGGGGAGCCCGCACGCCTACGAGGTGCGCTACGCCTACGCGGAGCTGCTCTACGCGGTGGCGAAGTACGACCTCGCGTACGAGAACTACACCGCCGTCGTGGCGCTCGATCCGAAGGGAGCGCGCGCCCGCTTCTGCGCCGAGTCCGCGATCTTCGCGGCGGAGCAGATGGTGAAGCGAGAGCCCAAGTCCCCCGTGGTGGGCGCCGCGCCCGTGCCGCTCACCGCGTGGGAGACCAACCAGCTCGCGGCCCTCGACCAGTACGCCGCCCTGTTCCCGGGGGACCCCAAGCTCCGCGACGTGGTCTACAAGGCGGGTTGGCTGTTGTACGGCAAGAACCAATTCGCGGCGGCGTCCGAGCGCTTCAACGTCGTCATCGCGATGGAGCCCAAGTCGCGCGAGGCCGAGCAGGCGGCCAACCTGATCCTCGACAGCTTCGCGCTGGTGGAGGACTGGGATGCGTTGCGGGCCAACGCGAAGCGGTACCGCGATCAGCCGGGGCTCGGCTCGGAGGGCTTCAAGCGGGAGGTCGCCACCGTGTACGAGAACGCCTCGCTCAAGGCAATCGAGGCGCGGTTCGCGAAGGACCACGACACGGCCGCCGTCGCCGCGGCGTACCTCGCGTGGAACGAGGAGTTTCCGGCGTCTCCCAACGCCGAGCTCGCCCTGCACAACGCGAGCGTCCACCTCGCCACGTTGGGTCGTGCCCGTGAGGCCCTCGCCGCGCGGCAGGCGCTCGTTGCGCGCTTCCCGCGGTCCAAGCACACCCCCGACGCCGTCGCGGCGGTGGGCTACGGCTACGAGTCGCTCGCGCAGTTCGACCAGGCGGCCATCTGGTACGAACGGCTCGCCACCGCCCACCCCACCCATCCGGACGCGCCGGATGCGTGCACCTCGGCGGCGTTGTTCCGCGCGTCGCTCGGGCAGTGGGAGGGCGCGGTGGCCGACTACCAACGCTACCTCACCACGTGGCCCGAGCGGGCTGACGCCGAGGGGGTGCGGCTCGCGGTCGCCCAACTCTACGAGGAGCACGGCAAGCCCAGCGACGCCGCGGCCCTCTACCAACGCTTCTTCACCAAGCCGGCCCCGGCGGCGACGGTCGAGCAGGTGATGTTCGCCCGCCTCCGATACGGCCTCCAGTTGGAGGCGCTCGGGCAGGGAAAGAAGGTGGCGGCGCACTGGAAGGAGAGCGTGGCGTGGTTCGAGCGCGCCGGCGCCGTCGAGGTTTCTGCCGCGACCGCCTACGCCGCGCAGATGCGCTTCGCGCTCGCCGAGCCGACCTGGGAGGCCTACGCGGCGCTCGCCATCGATGGCCCCAAGGGGCGGGACCTGTCCCCCGCCCAGATCAACGCCCTGCTCGGCGCCCAGCTCCTGGCCAAGGTGCGCGCGTTGGGAGAGGTGACCCGCGCCTACACCGCGGTGATGGTGCCCGGCGCCGGCGAGTGGGCCATGGCCGCCGCGACGCGGATCGGCGCCGCCCACGAGGAGATGAGCGCGGCGTTGGACGCCTCGTACATCCCCGGTTTCCTCACCGAGGACCAGAAGGAGCTCTATCGGATGGGCTTGGATGACCGCATCTACGCCGAGAACCAGAAAGCGGCCGAGGCGTACACGGCCACGCTGACCACCTCCCACCGCCTCTCGGTCTACAACGCCCACACCGCGTCCGCCGTGCGGCGGCTCGGGGTGCTCCAGCCCGACGAACACCCGGTCCTGACCGAGACGTTGCTCACGCCGCGGTTCGTGGTGGCGGGGAGTGTGTCGATGGGGATCGAGGAGTAGGCGATCGGTGGGGTCGGCCTGAGCGTGTCAGGTCGGCGCCCATCCGAGCGTGGTTTCACACGTACCCCAACGCTCGCGCCTCCGCGGTGAGCGCGTCCCGGAACCGCGGGTGCGCGATGCTGATGAGCGAGCGGGCGCGTTGGCGGATGGTGAGCCCGTGCAGGTTGGCGCGGCCCCACTCGGTGGCGACGTGGTGCACGTCGCCCCGGCTCGTCACCACCCCGGCGCCGGGCGCCAACGTGCCGACGATGCGGCTGAGCGTGCCGCCGAGGGCGGTCGACGGCAGGACGATGATCGGCCGGCCACCCGGTGAGCGCGCGGCGCCTCGGAGGAAATCCACTTGCCCGCCGATGCCCGAGTAGAACCGCGAGCCGATGCTGTCGGCGTTGACCTGCCCGGTCAGATCGATCGACAACGCCGCGTTGATGGCGACGAAGTTCGGGTGGCGCGCGATGATGGCGGGGTCGTTGGTGATCTCGCTGGGTTGCATCTCGATCGCGGGGTTGTCGTCGGACCAGGCGTACAGCCGCTCCGAGCCGAGCACGAACGACGACACGGCCTTGCCGGGCCACATCGGCTTGCGGGCACCGGTGGCGACGCCGGCCTCGACGAGATCCATCATGCCGTCGGAGAGCAGCTCCGTGTGGAAGCCGAGGTCGACACGATCACGGAGCTGCGCGAGGAGCGCGTCGGGGATGGTGCCGATGCCGGTCTGGAGCGTGCACCCGTCGTCCACGAGCTCGGCGACGTGGCTGGCGATGCGCACGCGGGCGGCGTCGTAGGCCTCGGGCGGGAGCGTGGGGAGGGGGTGGTCCACCCACACCACGCGGTGGAAGCGGGAGATGTGGATCGCGCCGGCCCCGTGTGTGCGCGGCATCCGGGGGTTGATCTCCGCGATGACGAGCGGGGCGTGATCGACCGCGGCGCGCATCACGTCGACCGTGACGCCGAGCGAGCACCAGCCGCGCGCGTCCGGCGGCGAGACCTGCACCAGCGCGGCGTCGAGCGGCAGGCCCCCGTTCGGCCCGAACAGGGCGGGGACCTCGGAGAGGTGGATGGGGGTGTAGTCGGCGTCGCCGCGCGCGATCGCGGGGCGCACGGAGGGGCCGATGAAGAGGGCGTTCACGCGCAGGTGTCCGCGGGCCTCGGGCGTGACCAGGGCCTCGGAGCCGAAGGAGAGCACCTGCACGACCTCGAGACCGGTGAAGGTCGTCGCGGCGGCCGCGAGGGCGGCGACCAGGGCGCGGGGCTCACCGGCGTTGGCACCGATCGCGACGCGGCCCCGGCGCGGGAGCGCGGCGATCGCGGCCTCGGCGCTCACGGCGAGGGTGGGGTCGGCGATCAGGGGGTGCTGGTGCATCGGTGCGCTCCGGACGCAGCTTCTGCAAACGGCGTGCCGCCGCCGACCAGCGCGTGAGGGGCCCCGGCTGCGTGCACGCGTCCCGGTCGGTGTGCTATTCCCCACAACCCCTGTGTGAGGTCCCGCCTGTCCGACACCGTGCTCGTCTGTGACGACGAGGAGCTGATTCGCTGGTCCCTCTGCGAGCACCTCGAGCAGGAAGGCTTTCGCACGGTCGCCGTGACCAACGGAAAGGAGTGCCTCGACGCGGTGCGCGAGCACGCCCCGTCGCTGGTGCTGATGGATCTGAAGATGCCGGTCATGGACGGCCTCACGGCGCTCCGGACCCTTCGCGACACCGATCCGGACCTGCCCGTGATCGTCGTCACCGCCCACGGCGGCGTCGAGAGCGCCATCGAGGCCACCCGCCTCGGCGCGGTCGGGTACATCGCCAAGCCATTCGACCTGCGGGAGGCCTCCCTCGCCGTCCAGCGGGCCCTCGCGGAGGGGCGCCTCAAGCGCGAGGTGCACTACCTGCGTGCGCGCGGCGGTGGCTACGCCGAGATCATCGGCGAGTCGCCCGCGATGAAGCGCATGTTCGACACGTTGCGCCGGCTCGAGCGCGTCGACGCGCCCACCGTGCTCGTGCAGGGCGAGAGCGGCACGGGCAAGGACCTCGTGGCGCGCGCAATCCATGGGCGGGGGCCGCGTCGCAACGCACCGTTCATGGAGATCGACTGTACGTCCCTGCCGGAGCAGCTCATGGAGAGCGAGCTGTTCGGGCACGAGCGCGGTGCGTTCACCGACGCGCGGGCGACCAAGCGGGGGCTCTTCGAGGTGGCGGCGGGCGGGGTGTTGTTCCTCGACGAGATCGGCGAGCTGCCGCTCGGCATGCAGTCCAAGCTGCTGCGCGCGCTGGAGAACCGGAAGTTCCGCCGCGTCGGCGGCGTGGCCGACATCCCGATGGACGCCGCGGTCGTCACCGCGACGAACCGCACCCTGCGCGACGAGGTCAAGGCGGGCCGCTTCCGCGAGGATCTCTTCTTCCGGCTCCACGTGGTGCCGATCGAGGTGCCCGCCCTGCGCGAGCGCCGCGAGGACATCCCTCTGCTCGTCCAACACTTCCTCGAGCGGCTCAACAAGAGCTTCGGGCGCAACGTCCGCGGGACGAGCGGCGAGGCGATGGAGCTGCTCCAGCAGAACCGGTGGCCCGGAAACGTGCGCGAGCTGCGGAACGTGCTGGAGCGCACCGTCATCCTCCTCCAGGAGGACGTGATCCAGGCCGCCGACCTGCCCCCGGAGATCCGCTGGCAGGGCAGCCCGGCGTCCGCGAGCTCGGGCGGGTGCCCGTTCCTCCTCCCCGAAGAGGGGGTCGACCTCGAAGGGGTCGAGCGCGGCCTCCTGGAGCAGGCCTTCGCGCGCACCAGCGGCAACCAGTCCGCCGCGGCGCGGCTCCTGGGCATCTCCCGCTACGCCCTGCGGTACCGCATGGAGAAGTTCAAGCTGGCTTAGGCGCCCGTCAGGCCCGGGCTCTCCGGTTGCAGCTCGAGCAGGAAGCTCGCGCCCGCCAACGGTCCGCTCGCCAGCGCGAGGACACCCCCCATGGCGGACGCCCCCTTGCGGCAGATCGCGAGGCCGAGGCCCGTGCCGCGGGCGCGCGTGGTGAAGAACGGGCTGAAGATCCGCTCGGCGTCCGCGGCCGGGACGCCGGGGCCGGAGTCGCTCACCCGGATGCGCCCGGGCGTGATGTCCACCTGGATGGCACCCGGGCCATCGAGCGCCTGAACCGCGTTGAGCACGAGGTTGAGCGTGATCTGGTGGACCAGGTTCGAGTCGGCGCGCGCCATGCCCGTGCCGGTCGTGGTGATGCGCACGGTCGGGTGCTCGCGCTGCACGTTGTCCACGACCTGCCGGGCCACCTCCTCGAGGCGCACCGGGGCCAGCCGCGCCTCGGTGGGTCGGGCGAAGTTGAGCAGGTCGGTGACGAGGAGGTTGAGCCGGCGCACCTGCTGCTCGACCTTCTCCATGATCGGCTTGCGACGGTCATCGTCGGGGAGCGAGCGGCCGATCACCTGGAGCGCGCCCGAGATCCCGGCGAGCGGGTTGCGGAGCTCGTGGGCGACCGCGGCTGACAGGGCGCCCAGCTGCGCGAGGCTCTCCGCGCGGAGGAGCCGGCCCTCGGCGAGGATGACCTCCGTGAGCTCCTCCACGTGCAACAACACCCGCGCATGCGGATGGTCGAGCGGCACGATGGAGATGCGGAAGTTTCGATCCTGGCCGTCGAGCGCCACGTCGACGCGCGTGAGGGACACCTCCCGGTCCGTCGCGAGCGCGGTCTCCATGTGGGCGGCGAGTTGGGAGACGGCCACGAGCGCGGGGGGCAGCGCGTCCCACCATTGCCGCCCGAGCACGGGCACGTCTCCGAACAGGCGCGTGCCCGGGCGGGTCGCCGCGGTGACGAGGCCGTTGCGATCGAGCAGGAGCACGGTGACCGGCATGTGCGAGACGATGAGGTCCTGGAGCGTGGCGATCTGCCGCTCCTCGCGCGACTCGACGTAGGTGCCGGTCATGATCGCCAGATCCATGTCGGCGATGCGGCCGAGGCTCCGCGCGGTCTCCGCCGCCTCCTCGGGGGGCAGGTTGCGCGCCGCGATCTCGGAGAGGCCCTGCCGGAAGATGTTCATCGCCGTGAACATGTACCGGGAGGGCAGCGCCACCTCGACGTGTACGCGGCCGATGCGCTGGCGGCGCAGCAAGTAGGCCTCGTCCCACGGGCCGCGCAGCAGCTCTTCCGCCCAGCGGCGGAGCGTGCCCTTCAAGCGCTCCACCTGGGCCTCGTCCTTGAGCACCGCGGCCGCGCCGGGGTGCGCGAGGATGCGCTCGTAGAAGGTGTCGGTGAGGGCGAACAGGTGCGGCTGGACCAGGGGCCAGAGCGCGCGGAGCCGGGCCTCGTCGTCCGGGCCGAACCCCATCCAGGACTTCATCTCGTCGAATACGTGCACGGTGCAACGTGTCGTGTCGCCCTCCGTTCGGCAACCCTGGTTCGCGCGCGGATTCAGTGGCAATGCGGCGCCTCTCCCGCGGCGCTCGCGTCCGTCACGAGGCCGGCGGCGGCGCGGTTTCCGATGGACCACATCCCCGCGAGGAACACGGCCCCGGCGACCGCGATGCGGAGCGGCGGACGCGCGGCGGCGAGCATCCGGAGCCCCCGGGACGCGACGGCGAGCGCGGGCACGGTCCCGAGCCAGAAGGCAGCCATCGAGGCGGCCCCCCAGAGCGCGCCGCCGGCCGCGGCGGACACCGCGAGGGCGCTCCACAGCAGGCCGCAGGGGAGGAGCGCGGTGAGGGCGCCGAACCCCAGCCGCGCGACGATCCCGCGGCGGGCGAGCAGGCCAGCGGCGACGCGGGTGGGGTAGGCGAGGCGCACGGGGAGCGGCGGGGCGATGCCGGCGAGGCGGAGGCTGAACCAGCCGAGCAGGAGCGCGGCGACGACGGCGGCCGCGGTCCCGCTCACCGGGAGGGCCGCGCCCGCCGCGCCCGCCGCCGCGCCCAGGATCACATAGGCGCCGAGCCGGCCGGCCTGCCACGCCGCGCCCTCGGTGAGGCGATCCGCGCTGGCGGTGGCGAACGCCCCGCACATGCCGACGCAATGGGGGCTCCCGAGCAGCCCCGCGACGAACGCGCCGCCCACCACCGCGATCATCGTGTGCTCCGTGCCCGTGCGGCCCGTGGGGCCCGCGCCGCTCGTCCCTCCCTCGTCATGCCGTCTCCTCCACGTCCCCCAACAGCAAGGGGCATGCCAGCGCCAGAAACCGCCGTTCTGCGCGGCCCGGTGGGACGGGTGTGGATTCCCACACACAGCGTGTGGGCGCCCAGGCACAGCCCGAACGCCCGAGGCACGGCGGGCCCTCGTCGCGTCGCCGGTACCCCCCGGGTTGCGCGTCGTTGTCCCTCGATCCATCGCGATCCGGACCCCGATCCACGAGTGGGCGCCCGCCCCTGGCATGCCGCTTGCTTTGGCCCCGCTTCGGAGGCCACCCCGTGGACCAGATCACTCCCAACTACGACGACACCACCACCAAGCGATTCGTGATCGCCACGGTGGTGTGGGGTTTCGTCGGCATGCTCGTCGGCGTCATCATCGCCCTTCAGCTCGCCTGGTGGCCGGCCAACCTCGGCCTCCCGTGGACGAGCTTCGGGCGGCTGCGCCCGCTCCACACCAACGCGGTCATCTTCGCGTTCACCGCCAACGCGTGCTTCGCCGGCATCTTCTACTCGATGCAGCGCCTGCTCAAGACGCGGATGTGGTCGGACACGCTCTCCAATGTCCACTTCTGGGGCTGGCAGGCCATCATCCTCGCCGCGGCCGTCACCCTGCCGCTCGGGATGACCCAGGGCAAGGAGTACGCCGAGCTCATCTGGCCCATCGACATCGCCGTCGCCGTCGTGTGGTTGAGCTTCGCGGTCAACTTCTTCGGCACCATCGCCACCCGCAAGGTCAAGCACCTGTACGTGGCGATCTGGTTCTACATGTCGATGGTCATCACCATCACCGTGCTGCACGTGGTGAACAACCTCGCGCTGCCCGCCACGCTCTCGCGGAGCTACCCGGTCTACTCGGGCCTCACCGACGCGCTGGTGCAGTGGTGGTACGGCCACAACGCCGTGGGCTTCCTGCTCACCACGCCGATCCTCGGCCTTATGTACTACTTCCTCCCGAAGGCCGCGGGGCGCCCGGTCTACAGCTACCGGCTGTCGATCATCCACTTCTGGGCACTGGTGTTCCTCTACATCTGGGCCGGCCCCCACCACCTGCTCTACTCGGCGCTGCCCGAGTGGGCGCAGACCCTCGGCATGGTCTTCAGCATCATGCTGCTGGCGCCCTCCTGGGGCGGCATGCTCAACGGCCTGCTCACCCTGCGTGGCGCCTGGGATCGGCTCCGCACCGATCCCATCCTCAAGTTCTGGGTGGTCGCCATCACGTTCTACGGCATGGCCACGTTCGAAGGGCCGCTGATGTCCATCCGCGCGGTCAACCAACTGTCACACTTCAACGACTGGACGATCGCCCACGTGCACTCGGGCGCCCTCGGTTGGGTCGGCATGAGCGTCTTCGGGATGCTCTACTACATGGTGCCCCGCCTCTGGAAGCGCCCGCTCTACAGCGTGTCGCTCGCGACGAACCACTTCTGGCTCGCGACCATCGGCATCGTGCTGTATTGTGTCGCGCTCTGGGTGGGTGGCATCACGCAGAGCCTCATGTGGAAGGCGATCGAGCCCTCCGGCCTGTTGCAATACCCCAACTTCATGGAGACGCTCGCGGTGGTCCAGCCCTTCTGGTGGTTCCGCCTCGTGGGCGGGACGATGTACCTCGTCGGCCTCTGCCTGATGGCGTGGAACTTCATTCGCACGGTTCGGGGGACTGAGGTGCTCGACCTCGGCGCCACCCAAGCCGTTCCGGAGGTCGCGTGAACAAGAGTCACTGGCATCGCGACCTGTTCGAGGGGAGCAGCGCCAAGTTCGCCATCGCCTCCACGGTGGTCATCCTCATCGGCGGCATCGCCGAGATCGCCCCGATGTACGCCGTCGGTGACGCGACGCCCCCGATGGAGCCCTACACGCCGCTCGAGCAGGCGGGGCGTGACATCTACGTGCGCGAGGGCTGCTACACCTGTCACTCGCAGATGGTGCGCCCGCTCGAGCACGAGACGCTCCGCTACGGCCCCACGGCCGAGGCGTGGGAATACACCTACGACCGCCCGTTCCAGCTCGGCTCCCGCCGCATCGGCCCCGACCTGATGCGAGTGGGTGGCAAGTATCCGGACGCCTGGCACTGGAACCACCTGCTCGACCCGCGCAGCACCTCGCCGGGCAGCGTCATGCCCACCTACGCGTGGCTCCTCGCCGACGAGATCGACCCCGCCGACGTGACCGCGTCCATCGGCGCGCTCGCCACCCTCGGCCATCCGTACGCCGACACGAGCGAGGCGGCCGTCACCCGGCTGCTCGACGAGCAGGCGGCCGGCATCGTGACGAACCTCGCCGGCGCCAAGATCGAGGCGAACCCGCGCAGCGAGGCGGTGGCGATGATCGCCTACCTGCAGCGCCTCGGCAGTGACCTGAAGAAGCAGAAGGCAGAGGTGACCCCGTGAGAATGGCCTTGTTCGCCGCGGACGCCCAGGCGGCCGCGCAGGCGTGGATGGGCGCGGCGCTCACCACCTCGTTCCTCCTCTTCTTCGTGGCCTGGACCGTCTGGGCCTACTGGCCCGGCAACCGCGCGCGGATGGAGGCCAACGGCCGCATCCCGTTCGACGGAGACGACTCATGAGCAAGGACCCGGATCAGATCCTCGGCCACGGCGACGAGGCGGACGGCATCGAGGAGTACGACAACTCCCTCCCCACGTGGTGGTTGGGCCTCTTCGTGGTCTGCATCGCGTTCGCGGTGGTGTACGGCATCGACTACCACTTCGTCAGCGAGCGCTCCTCCCTCAAGGAGATGGAGGCCGCGATCGCCGCCCGTCCCAAGGTGGCGGTGACCGCGGGGGCCGCCACCGGCCCCGAGGCCATCGCGGCGGGCAAGGCCGTGTACGAGACCAACTGTGTCGCGTGCCACGGCGCGGACATGAAGGGCGGCGTAGGCCCCAATCTCATCGACGCCACCTGGATCCACGGCGGTACGCTCGAGAACATCACCCACGTCGTCACGGTGGGTGTCCCCGAGAAGGGCATGTTGACCTGGGGCCCCATCCTCGGGCCGGAGAAGGTCGGCCAGGTCGCGGCGTACGTCCACGCGCAGGGCGGAGGGCAATAGTCATGTCACGGAAGTGGGTGTACCCGGCGAGCGTCAAGGGCAAGTTCCAGAAGCTCCATCGCGTCACGGGTGTGCTCCTCCAGGCATTCCTGTTCGTCACCCCCTGGGTGATGGTGTCCGGGCGGCCCGCGGTCCAGATCGACATCCCGGCGCGGCGCGTGTTCGCGCTCGGGAGCATCTACACGGCGTCCGACGCCATCTTCCTCGTGCTCGCGCTGCTCACCGCGTTGTTCGCGCTGTTCCTGGTCACCGCGCTCTGGGGCCGGCTCTGGTGCGGGTTCGCCTGCCCGCAGACGGTGTTCCTCGAGGAGTGGGTGCGCCCCATCGAGACCTGGATCGAGGGCGAGCGCGGGGTACGGATGGCCCGCGCCAAGGCGCCCTGGGCCTGGAAGAACCTGTGGCGGCGCGTCGCGAAGCTCAGCGTGTTCGCGGCGCTCGCCGTGTTCGCCTCCATGACGGCGGTGAGCTGGTTCGCCGGCGCCCGCGCGTTGTGGACGGGCCAATCCGGTTTGGCCGCCTACGTGGTGATGGGCATCCTCGCCGCCGTGGTGTTCGCCGACTTCGCGTGGTTCCGTGAGCAGTTCTGCACCTACGTCTGCCCGTACGCCCGGTTCCAGGGCGCCCTCACCGACGGTGGCAGCTACACCGTGCAATACGAGGTCTCGCTCGGCGAGCCGCGTGCCAAGCCGCGGGCCGCCGCACGCGCGGCCGCCCCTGCCATCGGGGCGCCCGTCCCCCCTGTCACCGTCGCCCCCAACTACGCCCTCACCCCCGCCGGCCCCGTCGCGGTCGGCGCCTGCATCGACTGTGGCAAGTGTGTCGCCGTGTGCCCCCAGGGCATCGACATCCGCGAGGGGTTCCAACTCGAGTGCATCGCGTGTTTCCGCTGTGTCGACGCCTGCGAGGGCGTGATGGCGAAGCAGGGCCACGCAAACCTCATCACGTACGCGCCGCTCGAGCGGAGCGAAGGCAAGATCCGCCCCCGCACCGTCGCTTACGGTGCCCTGCTCACCGGCCTGTGCACGGCCATGGTGCTCCTGCTCGCCACCCACGCCGAGCTCCAGGCGTCCGTGGCCCGCGCGCCCGGCACCATGTTCGTGGTCGACGCCGACGGGTGGACCCGCAACACCTACCTCCTCAAGGTGGTCAACACGTCCCTCGCCGCCGAGGAGGCCGTCGTGCACACCGACGGACTCCCCACGGACGCCGACGTGCGCGTGTCCAGCGTGCGCCTCGAGCCCGCCGGCACGACCACGGTGCCGGTGGTGGTGCGCGTGCGCGCCCCCGACGGCCCCAGCACCCCGCTGACCTTCACCATCGTGACCGACGATGCGCGCGTGGTCCTCCCCGCCACGTTCACGGCGGGCGGATGAGCGCCGCTCCTGCTGCGTGCCCGCACTGCGGCACCGTCGTCGAGACCCCCGGCTTCTGCTGCGCCGGCTGCGAGATGGCCGCCGCGATCATCCACGGCGCCGGGCTCGACGCGTACTACGCGCGTCGCGAGGCGCCGGCGCCGCGTCCCAGCTCATCGGCGGGCGACGCGGGCACCACCGCCTGGAGCGCGCTCCCCACCGAGCAACACGCCGACGGCACGCGCGGCGTGGCCCTCCACGTCGGCGGCCTCACCTGCGCCGCGTGCGCGTGGGTCACCGAGCGCGTCGTGCGCGATCTGCCCGGCGTCACCGAGGCCACCGTGAGCCCGACCACCGGCCGCGCCCGCGTCACCTGGGACCCCACCCGCACCGATCTGGACGCGATCTGCACCCGCGTCGCCGCCCTCGGCTACCGGCCCCGCGGCGTGGGCGCCGCCGCCGCCCCCGACCGCGACCTGCTCCTCCGTCTCGGCGTCGCCGCGTTCTCCGCCATGAACGCCATGTTGCTCTCCGCGTCCGTGTACGCCGGGTGGCTCGACGGCATGGACGCGCGCGAGGCCGCCCTGATGCGCTGGGCCACGCTGCTGGTGTCCACGCCGGCGGCGATCTGGTGCGCGGCGCCCATCGTCCGCGGCGCCTGGGAGAGCCTGCGTCGCCGCGTCCTGTCCGTCGATCTGCCCGTCGCCGTCGGCATCGTGGCGATGTACAGCCACGGCGTGTGGGCCACGCTCGCGGGCCAGGACGGCTGGCTCGACTCGATGACGATGCTCATCGCGCTGCTCCTCGGCGGCCGAGTGCTCGAGCAGGGCGGCCGGCGCCGGGCGGTCGAGGCCGCGCAGGCCCTGGCCGGCACCGCGCCCCCCCGCGCGCGCCGCCTCGTCGCGACCGGCATCGAGGTCGTCCCCGCGGCGCTGTTGGTGCCCGGCGATCGGCTGATGATCGGCCTCGGCGAGCAGGTCGCCGCCGACGGTGACGTGGTCGAGGGTGACGCGCGCGTGCGCATGGCGCTCCTCACCGGCGAGAGCGAGCCCGTGGCGGTCGGCCCCGGCGACAAGCTCGTCGCCGGCGCGGTGATCGAGTCGGGCAGCGTCACCTTGCACGTACGCGCGGCCGGCGAGGACACCCTCGTCGCGCGCCTCGCCGCCGAGCTCGCGCTCGCCGCGGACCGCCCCGGCCTCCCCGCCCTCGCCGATCGGCTCGCCCCCGCCTTCACCATCGGCGCGCTCGTCCTCGCGGCCGCCGGCCTCCTCGGCTGGGGCCTCGCGGGCAGCTGGGCGACCGGCGCCCACGTCGCCATCGCCGTCCTCGTCGTCGCGTGTCCCTGCGCGTTGGCCCTGGCCGCGCCGCTCGCCACCGCGGTCGGCCTCGGCGCCGCGGCCCGTCGCGGCCTGCTCGTCCGGAGCGGCAGCGCGCTCGCCCGCCTCGCGGACGTTGACCTGGTGGCCCTCGACAAGACCGGCACCCTCACGCTCGGCGAGCCCACCGTGGTGGGCGGCGACGACGCCGTCGTGCGCATCGCCGCCGGCCTGGCCCGCGCCAGCACCCACCCCGTCTCGCGCGCCATCGTGGCGGCGGCGGCGGCGCGTGGCATCCCGCTTCCCGACGGCCTCGACGTGCGCGAGATCGGCGGCGAGGGCCTCGTCGGCACGGTCGACGGCGTGTCCTGGCGCCTGGGCCGCGGCGAGCCGGGCACGGTGCGGCTGTCCAGGGAAGGGGGCGTCGGCTCTGGCGGCATTGCGGGCATCGCCGCAGGGGGCGTCATCGCGCTCCGCGACGCGCTCCGCCCCGACGCCGCGCGCACCGTGGCGGCGCTTCGGGCCCGCGGCCTGCGCGTGGTGCTCCTCTCCGGCGACCACGACTCCGTCGCCACTCGCATCGGCCGCGAGGCCGGCGTGGACCAGGTCGTCGCGCCCGCCCGCCCCGAGGAGAAGGTGGCGTGGCTGCGCGCGCGGGCCGCCGAGGGCCGCACCGTCCTGTTCGTCGGCGACGGCGTGAACGACGGCCCCGCCCTCGCCGCCGCGGCCGTGGGCGTCGCGATGGGCGAGGGCGCCGCGTCCTCCGTGCTCGTGGCCGACGCCGTCGTGGTGGGCGAGGGCCTGGCCCCCGTGCTCGCCGGCCTCCGGGTCGCGGGCGGCGTGACGCGCGCCGTGCGCGCTGGCGTCGTGCGCGCGGTCGCCTACAACGTGCTCACCGTGGCCGCGGCGCTCGCGGGCCTGGTCAACCCGCTCGTCGCCGCGGTGCTCATGCCGGTTTCGAGCGCGGTGGCCGTGTGGGGCGCGCGCCGGGTCGAGCGCTCGGCGAACGACGAGGGGGCCTCGGTTGTCACACCCAAATCGGCACCGATGCCCGGAGTGGTCGCATGGACGCCCTGATTTGGTTGCTCCCCATCGCCATCGTGCTCGGCGCGGTGTTCGTGGGGCTGTTCCTCGCCGCGGTCCACCAGGGCCAGTTCGATGACATGGACGAGGATGCGCGGCGAGCGTTGGAGGAGGATTAGGCGGGCGTCGGAGGAGGATCTGGCCCCCTACGATCCGCCCGCGGCCTCGCTCCGCGCGTTCCGCCGCCGTTGCAGCTCCTCAGCCGGCAGCGCCGTGTCTCCGAGCGACCGTGTCAGGCGGTCTGCCAATTCGGGCGACAACGCCGCGCCGAGCGGCAAGTCACGTGTGCCGTAGCGGTAGATCGTGCGCTGCGTGCGAGCATCGAATGCTTGGGTGCCAAGCGTCTCGCCCGGCTCCAGGAACACCTGGCTCGTCGGCACCACGACGCGTACGGGGCCGGCGGCGCCCGCGGCCGTCCACACCGCGACCGTGTGGTTGGAGGTCGGCCAGAACAGCCCCACCTCCTTGACGCCCATCGCGCGCGCCAGCGAGGCGAACATCGCCGACAGCTCGTCACACTCCCCGATCGCGGTCACGCCGCTCGCAGTGAGGTCCGGCCCGCGCCAGCCGAGCAGGCCGGACCAGAGAAATCGCGCCGTGGGCTCCCGATCGGTGATGGCCCACTTCAGGCCCCAGAGCCCGCCGTCCCGCGTGGCCTCGAACGCGACACGCACCCGGGCGTACTCGCGGAGCGCGTCGGGGGTGTCTGCCAGCGCCAGCCGCGCGGTCAGCCGGTGCCAATCGGCCCGCACGGCCGGTGCCAACTCGTCCGCGGCGGCCACCGCGACCATCTCCGCGACGAGCTCGCCCACGGTGGCGGGGGCGGCGAGGGCGGTCGACCAGAACAACAACATCCGACGATCGACACGGGGGCGCGGGGAAGGTTCCGCCGCTTCCTGCCGGTTCACGCCGGTTGGCCGTCGCCGGGACCGGACGAAGGTCGTCCGCTCGATTCGAGGGTCCTATCAATGCCTGTGCAGTTCCCTCAGGCGCCCGTGCGGACCAGCAGGCCGTCGCTCCCGTGGTGTCTCGACCCACCGCCCACGCCCCGGCCCGCCGCGGGGGCCCGACCGCGGCGTCATGTCCCCATGAATGCATGCGGCACGGAGTCATGCCGGGTTGAGTGCTCGGATCCAGGCTGCGAGCGCCCGTCGGATGTCGAAAAATGGCCGTTGTTCCGTGGTGGCGGCCCTGACTTGAGGGGTATCAACTCGATCAAGCGGCGTTCGTGGTGGCATGACTCCGATTTAGCGGCGTTGAGGGGGGCATGAGCCCCCCTCGATGCGCTCGTACTCGAGGGCTGCGCCAAGGGAATAGGCATTGTCCGGTCGCCAGCTCCCGTCGCTCGCTCGTCAACGGCTTGGCGCGGCTCCGGCGCGGACGCCGGAGCCGGGCGCCTTCCAGGGTCGGGCCGGGGGCCCTCCGTCGTCCCGCTGCGGCGGGCCGACCGGCGCGGGCGGCGGACGGTGGCGCGGTGCTGATCTCCCAAGCGGCCCGCGCCGCCTTCCAGTCGCCCTCGCGTCGAGGGCGTCGGGAGCTGTGGCGGGGAGTCACATACGAGCTGGAACGCTCGCCCATTCCCAGCGGTCGATTTCGGGCGCCGAATTTCAGAGTGAAGTAGAGTCCCGCGACATCTGGCGCCCAGGCGAAGCATCGGCGAGGCACTCATGAAAATCGACATCGCGCAGCAGGACCGGAGCTTTTGCCGCCGAGGCCACCCGCCTGCGGGGAGCCCTGAAACCCTTCGAAGCCCACATCGAACATATCGGCAGCACCTCCGTGCCGGGCCTGCCCGCCAAGCCGATCATCGACATGCTCGTCGGCCTGCCCAGGGCCGAGGAGCTTGATACAGCAGCCTTGGCCCTGCTGCCACTGGGCTACATCTACGTTCGTCACTACGAGCGCCACATGCCGCACCGGCGCTACCTCATACGAGTCACGGCCCCGGCCGGCAGCGAGGTGCCCGCCATCATCGACTCGGAAGTCGACAAGCTCGATCGCGAGCGGTTCCCCCACACGCACCATCTGCACATGGTCGAGCTCGGTTCAGAATTCTGGGAGAGGCATCTGCTCGTTCGCGACTACCTGCGTGCCCACCAGCCCGAGCGCTCCGCCTACGCCGCGCTGAAGCAGGACCTGGCCAAAAGCGACTGGGACTCGGGCAGCGAGTATGCCGGCGCCAAGACGGAATTTGTCAAGGCTGTCGAGGCCAGGGCGTTTGCGTGGCGCAGGCGCGGTCGATAGCGGGCTGTCGCCCGTGCTTCGCAAGGGACGTGAAGGACGTCTCCGGCCACGGAGAGGGTACCTGCTCGTCAGGGGTCGCCTCGGCGGCCGCTTTCGAGCGTGTTCGCGGTCACAACTCGGGGGGATGTCGAGGACGTCGGGAGTTACTAATCCGGCAGTCAAATAGTGGACATTTGTCGTCGTGAGCGATACCTGTTT
>JAZKFH010000035.1:0-63355 GCA_040386535.1 Myxococcota bacterium
TCCTCCCAGGCGGACCGCAGTCGAGAGATGCTCGGTCATCGGCCGACTGCGGTCCTGTCCGCGATCCCTGGTGCCGACCAAATGTGCTGCTTGGGCGCGCACCGACTGAAACCGATCACACCCGGGCGGGTTTCGTCCGTGGGGCGGACGAAGTCGGGGGACCTGTCGGACAGGGGGGCGGGTTTCGTCCGTGGGGCGGACGAAGTCGGGGGACCTGTCGGACGACAGGGGGGCGGGTTTCGTCCGGGTGGAGTGGTCTGCGGCCGCGGGGCCGGAGCCCACCTTCCCGCGCGTGTCCACACCGCACTCGCGCGAGGGCACCGGCGGGCGCGCCGACCAGCGGGAGGCGCGGTCCGGCGCCGCCCGCGACAGCGGGCTCGCGCCGACGGAGCGCAGCGAACCCCAGAGGCGCCCGACCCCGGACCGCCGCTCGGGGCGGTTTGGGGGCGCGCCCGGTGTCAGCTTGGTTTGTTACACCCGTGCTGTGTGTTCCTCACCCTCGGGTATGACGCTACTTGGAGTAGACCATGGGTTCTTTGTAGAAACGACCCTTGTAGCTATCCAGGTCCGTAGGTTCGAACAGTTCCACGTAGGTGACGTGCCCGTCGCCCTCGGACCAGGCGATACCGGCGGCGGCGTCGACCCAATGGTTGAAGTGTTTACCGGATCTGGAGCGGAGCGCAATCGCGGTGGGGTGTTTGGCCGCGAGCGCGTCGGGGCGCGTCGTTCCGAGGACTGTCGGCTCGGGGGTAGGATCTCCGGGGTTCAGCAGGACCAGGACCACCCGACCTTCCTGCAGGAATACGCTTCCATTCACCGGGGGCCGTGTGTGAAGGGTTTCCATGCCCTCCGAGGGGCCGTAGTTGCCGATCAGGATGTCCGCGGCAGAGGCATTGACCCGCGCGAGCAAGGCGGCCCGGTCGAGTCCGATCAGCGCCCGGGCATCTTCCAAGGTTGGGGGAGCTGACGGGTCCTGGTAGAACCGCCGACGATAGGTTTCCAGGTCAGTGGGCGCAAACACCTCCATGAAGGTGACGCTCCCTTCCCCTGCGGACCAGGCGACACCCGCTTCGGGGTCCACGAAGTGGTTGAAGTGATTGCCCGACCGCGAGGTCAACGCCTTTGCGCTTGGATATGTGGCGGCGAGCTCGTCGGCGTTCAGGGACGAGAAGACCGTGGGCTCGGGGGGTGGCTTCAGCCCGCGATACAGGCTCACGAGGACGACGCGCCCATTCTCCAAGAACACGGTGCCCCCGATCGGTGGGCGAGGCCGGATCGCCTCCATGCCCTTGGAGGGACCGTAGTCTCCGCGGTGGAGATCGGCGGGAACCGCCGCGAGTCGATTCAGCGCTGCGGATCGATCGAGGCCGATCAGGGCCTGGGCGTCGGCGAGTGACGGCGTGGCCACTGTTGGGGCGAGGGCTGAGGACGCCGGTGCTGCATCCGGTACCCCGCATGACACCAGTGCGAACAACAAGGGAAACATGGGGAGCCGGTGCTATTTGTAGAAGGGGCCTGGGTCTTCGTAGAAACGAGCTTTGTAGGATTCGAGATCGGTTGGTTCGAAAACTTCGATGGAGGTTATCTCCTCTTCATCCGCGGACCAGGCGAGCCCCCGCGCGGGGTCGACATAGTGGTTGAAGAGTTTGCCCGCCGATGAGCGTAGGCGTGTGGCGCCCGACTCGAACGCGGAGAGCGTCTGGGGACGCATGGCCCCGAAGATTGTCGGCGCGGCCGGCGGGTTGAACCCTCGGTACAGGTGAACCAGGACGACGCGGCCGTTGTCGAGGAACACCGTACCCGCCACCGGCGGTGGGGCCTGAACCGCTTCGAGGTCGTCGGACGGGCCATACTCCGCGTAGTGGAGGTCGGCGTCGGAGGCGCCGAGGCGCTTCATCAGGTCGCCGCGATCGAGCCCGAGGAGGGCGCGCGCGTCGTCGAGCGAGGGGGAGAGGGACATCGCGCTTCCTGCGGGGCCATTCGAGGAGGGAGGGGCAGCGCCGGGAGAGTCAGGCTTGGGAGAGGCGGAATACGACAGCCCACAGGCCAGGATTGGGGTGACGAGGGCGAGCGTCACTGCGCCGCGGACAGCGGAGCGGACCAGCTCGACACGACACGTTCGATGTAGGCGTGGCGAATGGGGCACTTGTCTCTCAAGGTATCGGAGTCGGTGAAGTAGAACATCGTCGCCTCCGAGAGATCCTCGGCAGCGGAGGTGCGACCGTACGGTGTAATCGGCTTCTCGGCGGCACGTGGGTCGTCGACCTTCGTCTTCACATCTTTCCAGAAGCCCGTGGCGAGCGCGTACGGCTCGACCTCATCCTTCATCAACCCGTGCGACAGCTCATGAATCGCCGTAGCCTCGAGTTGGGTCTGGTTGTCGGAGAAGTCCGCCGTGCTGTCCGTGCCCTTCGTGAAGAGGGAGAGGTTCTTGGCGCCCGGAAGGTACTCCCCGAGGGTGGTGGAGTCGAGCACCCCTTCCGGCTTGTTCACGTCAATCGCCTGATCCACCTTCGAAACCGTCCCCACCCCCTGCGCCCCCTGCGCCAACAACGGCGCGAAGTGGGCGAGCGCCCGGTGCAAACCGAGGACCTCCTTGTACTCCCACTCCTTGGTCCTGAGTTGGTCGAGCTCGGTCACGGGCACCTGGGTGTAGCGGGCCTTGATCGCGTCGACCCCGGCCTGGGAGTCGACCTGGATGCCGTAGACCTCCCGGATCTCCTTGAACATCTGGGCGGCGTGTTGAGCCTCGGCCTTGCTTGCCACGAGCACCTGCTCGCCCGCGATGGTGACGATGACGGGCGCCGCGAAGCTCACACCCTCGGCGAGGGCGTCGACATCGGCGTCGACCGTGGCGGTGGCGGCCTCGGCTTCGATTTCGGCAAACCGGGCTTGCAGCACCACCTGCACACCATCGTGGCTCTCGGGGAGGGGGCCGAGGTATTCGTCGGGGTAGATCTCGAAGGTGCCGAAGGGGGTGACGCGGGAGAGGGGCTCCTGCGCGGGGGCCTCACACGGCGGGTCGGGCTGGACGGCGGGGGTGGCCTGCACCGCGGGGGCGACCGCGGCGCCGGAGGTGCCTTGCGACGCGGCGGCGCCCGTGGAGGCTTGCGACGCGGCGGCATCGACATCGGGCACGTCGATCTCCGGCACGTCGAGCACCGTGCCGACGTAGATCAGCCGCCCGTTGTCCTTGACCCGGTCGGGGTTGGAGTCGCGGATGCCCTGCCACAAGGCCGCGTTACCGTAGCGCTTCGACGCGATGCGGGAGAGGGTGTCACCCGACTGGACGGTCCACGTGCCGCCGCCCACACGCTTCTTCAGCGCCTCTTGCGCGGCGCCGTTGCCCATGCCCTGCGCGGCGCTCTGCGCGGCGCTCTGGGCGGCGCTCTGGGCGGCGCTGACGCCCGCCTGGGCGCCCGCCGCGGGCATGGCGGTGGCAGGAGCGGACTGGACGGCCTGCCTGGACTTCATCCACGATTCCCCGGTTCGGAGCTTCGGTATCCGGCAGGCATCGGAGCGGCAATACAGGGCGTGAAACCAGCGTGTTTTCGCTGCGTGTATGCATCTTATCACGACACTTGGCCGAGCGAACCCCGGGGGGTGTAACGACGGGCGGGGCGGGATCGGTGGGGTGTGCGGGCATGGGCGGGGCGTCGTCTTCGAGCTCGAGCGCGCGGTCGGGCCGCACGAATCCGACGCGGACGTGGACGCCCCCCGCCGCGCTCGCGTACTCTTCGCGGCGGAGGCCCACCATGTCGATCCTCGTCCTGCTCGCTTGTGCCGCTCCGCCGGTCGAGGCTCCGCCCGCGGAAGATGGCGCGACGCTCGACGAGATGACGCTGGGCGCCATCGAGGCGTTCGACGAGCCCGCTGGTGCCGAGCACGTGGCGGACCTGCGCGCGTGGCTCGTGGCGAACGCGCCGGCGTGGGAGGAGGACGGCTGGAACGGCGGGTACACGCTCGGGCCCATCGACGGCGACGACGTGACCACCGTGGAGCACAGCGACGGCGTGAACTGGACGGAGGTGCTCGGCGCGGGCGTGCCGCTGAAGATGCGCGGCACGCTGGACGGGTACGCGGACGCCTCGACCGAGACCGACCAGAGCTTCGCGGACCCGCGCACCTACATCGAGTGGACCCGCACGATCACCGGCGGCACCGCGGAAGCGTTCGTGGGCGGCGAGCCGATGCAGACCGACAACGTCATCGAGAAGGGCGGGCCCTTCGGCGTGGTCATCCCATACGAGGCGAAGAAGGACTTCCGCTGGTTCGACGGCGTGCTCGCGGCGCGCACCTGGGTGCCCGAGGAGGGCTGGGGCGAGGACGGCAAGAACGGGATCATCTTCGGGTGCACCATCGAGGTGTGGTTCGAGGAGAACGGCGAGCTGTTCTGGTACAACGGCAGCTGGACGCAGATCGCCACCGTGATCGGGGACGACTTCCCCGAGGACGCGCTGATCAGCCAGTTCATCGACGGGACCATCGACTACATGCTCGGCACCGAGGCCTTCGTGATGGGGGAGTTCGAACCCGGATAGAAGGCGCGCAAGGAAGCGGCAGCTCGGGCGTTGTCGGCGTGTTGTCGAAGAAGAAAGAAGGAAGTGATGTCGTTCTCGAGCCTGGGCGTCGACCTTTCGGGGTGCGCCACGATCGGCGATCTGTTCGCGGAGCTGTACGACGCGCTGGAGGCGCGCTGGGCACGGCTGTACGACCTGTGCACGGTGCGCGGCGCCGACGCCGTGACGGTGCCCGCCACTGTCGGGAGCACGATCCGCGCGGCCGACGGCGGCGTGCCCGCCGCGCTGCGGGTGTGGATCGACGCGCAGACGGACGATGTGCTGCTCGTCGCGTTCGCGGTGCTGCGCGCCATCGACACGGCGTTCGCGCGGTTCGACGCCACCACGTGGCCGGCCACCTGGGCCGCCCTCCGCGAGAACCACTCGCTGACCACTCGCGCCCGCCCGACGCTGCTCCCCGGCGGCGCGCCCGAGGAGACCGACGACTTCTCCGCGAACTTCCGGTTGCGACGCAGGATCGTCGCCGGTGACCTGACGGTCGAGTGGCGGCCGCTGCCGCCCGGGCACGACCTACCGCGCGTCGCACACCCGCGGCTGCGCGTCGCGTTCCTGCCCGCGATCACGGACGGCGACATCGATTTCGTCCGCCTGGAGAAGCCGCGCGGCGCCGTGTTCGAGGCCCGCCACGTCGAGGGCGCGGAGGAGCGCATCTTCGCGCGGTTCTGCCGCGCCGTGGCCCGCGCCGATCGCGAGGACGCGGCCCTGCTGCTCGCGCCGGAGCTCTCGTTCACCCCGTCGTTGTGGGACCGCGCCCGCGCCTGGCTCAAGCGCCGCCCCCGCCGCACGGGCAGCGGCGTGCGCTGGCTGCTCCTCGGCACGGCCGCGACCGAGCGCGACGCTGACGGGCGGCCCCGCAACCAGGCCCTCCTGGTGAGCCGCCACGGCGAGGTGCTCGCGCAGCAGAACAAGACGCGCCCGTTCGCCTTCACGAAGTCCCAGCAGACCTTCTACCAGCTGCACGACGCGCTCGGCGGCGACACCACGCCCGAGCACATCCGTCTCGACCCGCGCGTGCTCGTGCTGCTGGAGAGCGCCACGCTGGGCCGCCTCGCGGTGCTCATCTGCGAGGATCTCGCGCACGAAGATCCCGGCCCGCGCCTCGCCGCGCCGCTGGGCGTGCGCCTGTACCTCACCCCGGTCATGGACGGCGAGTTCGCCGACTGGCGCTGGGTCAGCGCGTGCGCCACGTGGCACGCGTGGAGCAACCGGGTGCAGGTCATCGCGGTGAATTCCCTCGTGTTGCCCGAGCGCGCGGGCCGCCCGGCCCCGGCGGAGGGCCGCGCCGTGGGCGTCACGGGCCCGCTGTCCGCGTGGCGCGCCGGTCCCGACGGCGCCCCCGCGCCCTGGCCGCCGCGGCTCGTGCACCTCCCGCCCGGCGAGGATGTCGTGGTGGCCGAGGTGGACGTGTACCGGCCTTGAGAGCCTGACGAGCGTTCGGCTCGTCCGGGTGCGTGAAAGGGGTGCGACAGTTGATTTGACTTGACTCGCGCGCGGAGGTTCCCTATATCGGGAGTACACGGAGCGAGGAGGCCGCATGACGGACACGCTCGAGGCAGCGGTGGGGCGGTACGAGGCGGCGTTGCACGCGTGTGCGGCGGATCCGGACGGGGAACCCGGTGACATCGGGGTGGCCCGCGGGGAGCTGCTCACGGCCGTGGGGCGGCTGTTGCGGGCCTCGGCGCCCGGCACGCTGCTGGTCGAGGGGCTGCGGCGCGCCCTGGTCGCGGTCGACGATGCGCGCGGCGCCCTCGGCGCCGAGGCGGCCGCCTTCGAGGAGGGCGCGATCGACGCCGTGCTCGCGCTGGTCCGCTCCGATGACGTGGCCGCGCTCCCCGAGCCCGTACGCGCGCTCACCCGCAACGCCCACCACCTGCGCATCCTCCGCGTCCTCCGGGACGCGGGGGAGCTCTCCAACCAGCGCCTCGCCGCGGCCGCCCGCCTCCGCCCTCGCGACGGCGCCGCCACCGACTCCGAACAACAGATGACCAGCCGGCGCGTCACCGAGCTCCGAAAGCACGACCTCGTGTTCACCGTCGTGGCCGGCCGCGAGCGCCTCGTGCGCCTGACCCCCACGGGAGAGGATCTGCTCGATCACGTCGATCGTGGGCACGTCCCCGAGGCCGATCCGGGCATCGAGATCGCCGAGATCCCCGAGGTGCGCCTCCGCCCCATGCTGCGCGACGCGGCGCTCGCCCCGCGCGTGCACTGGCCGGCCGACGATCGATCGCGGTTCTACCTGTACGTCGGCGGGCTCTACGTGGCCGACGAGCTCCTCGCTTCCGAGCGCTGGAGCCCCTCCGAGCGCGTGCTCGCCAACCTCCTGTGGCAGCACCCCCTCTCCGACTGGCCCTACGCCAGCGACATGGACGTGTACCAGCGCGTCGTCGCCCGCTGGGCCGAGGCGGGCTCCGCCGACACCACCGCCCGCGACCTGATGCACTGCTTGTTCCGCCACCAGCGGGACGACGCCCGCGAGGCCCTCGCCGCCGAGCTCTTCGCGCTCGGGGGCCGCGTGAAGGGCCCGCTCACGCTGCTCTGGGCGCCCGCCGCCGTGAACGCGGCCGCCTGGGCGCGCTCGAACGACTCCGATCTGCACGAGCCCCTCCTGCGCTGCGTCGAGGACACCCTCGCCGCTTTCACGGACGTGCCGCTCGCGCTGCACTTGCGGGCGTTCTCCCGCACCATCTCGGGGGACCGCGAGGGCGCCGAGGCCCTCTGGGCACGCCTCCGCGCCGGCGGTCCCGAGCGGCCCGTGGGGCGCCTCGCGGACGTGATCCGTCGCGCCAACACCCAGATCGTGGCCTGCGCCGCGCTCAATCCTGCCATCCTCCGCGTCGAGGCCGAGGCCAGCCTCGCCGTGCTAGACGCCGCGCGCGCCGCGAACGCCCCCTTCGACGTGGATCATCCCCGCGTGCGCGAGCCCGGCTGGCTCGACGCCTTCCTCGGCTGGCTGGAGCAGGACGCCGACCGCGTCGAGGACGCCTTCGCCCGCCAACCCCGCCTCCCCGAGGCCTGTGAGGCGCTGGTGGGCGTGGCCAACGCGGTCACGGGGCGCGTCGACTTCGAGCGGGCCCACTTCGAAGCGTCGCTCGACTACTACATGCGCAACGCGTCGTGGCTGCTCGACCTCGCCGACGGCCGCGTGGCCCCTGGGCGCCAGGAGGACTCGCCGACCGAGCCCATTCGCCGCGCGCGCAACCAGGCGGACGGCGAGGGCCACATCGCGGCGGCGCACTGCCGGGAGCGGCGGCGGGTGGCGGCGGCGTAGTCGGGCGGCTCACGGCGCCCTCCGGGGTCGCGCTCCGCGCTCCGTTGGCGCGTCCGTTTGCCTGTCGGCAAACGCGGCGCCGAACCGGCCGGCGCAGCCGGCCGCCCTCCGGTCACCTGCCGCGGGGGAGCGCGTTCGCCGACCGGACCGGCCGAGACGCCCTCGTCGCGCGGACGCATGGCGACCCGACAGATCTCGCGTCACTGCCGGCAGTGAGGCCCGTTCTGTCGGGTCATGGGGCCGCCTCGGCACCGCCGGGCGCCGGAGCAGCCGACGCCCTTCGAACAAAGCGGCGTTGCTCCGTTGCGCGCGGGGCGGGCGGGGCGGAACGGACGCGGAAGACCCGACAGATCTCGCCTCACTGCCGGCAGTGAGGCCCGTTCTGTCGGGTCGGGCGGCGGGTAAGCCCCCGGCGACCGGCTCTACCCCCGCCCCGCTTCCGAGGTGACATGGCGACAGGAGGTCCTCATGTCCTACGCGATCCGCACGCCCGACGAGAAGCGCGCCCTGTTGGACGAGTGGCGTGCGTCCGGGCAGTCCCCTGAACGACCGGCACGTCGTGTACGACTACACCCCCACCAAGCACGGGACGGGGCCTGCCGCCTATGTCGCCGACTTCAAGGGCGTGTTCCTCGCCGACGGGGGCTCAGAGTTCAACGAGGCGGTTCGCCGCATGGGCCTCATCCGCGCCGGCTGTTGGTGCCATGCGCGCCGCTACTTCTTCGACGCCAAGGAGCACAGCCCGGCGTTGGCCGCCGAGGCGCTGAAGAAGATCGGCGTGCTCTTCGACATCGAGCGCGCGATCGCGGGCGCCGACCTCGAGACGCGACAGCGAGTCCGCGGCACCGACACCCGCGCCGCGTTGGACGACATCAAGACCTGGCTCGTGCAGCACGTCCACCGACAGCGACCCAAGAGCCCGCTCGGCCAGGCCATGAACTACCCGCTGAACCAGTGGGCGTTCCTCGAGGTGTGTGTGACGCACCCCGAGATCCCCATCCACAACAACCTCTCCGAGCTCCAGCTGCGGCTGCCCGTCGTCGGGCGAAAGAACTGGCTGTTCGCGGGCAGCGAAGGCGGCGCCGCGACGGCGGCCACCCTGTTCTCGGTCATCGGGAGCTGTCGGCTCTACCGGCTGGACCCCTGGGAGTACCTTGTCAGCCTCCTGGGACGGATCAACGATCACTCCGTCGCCCGGCTCTCCGGGCTGACCCCTGCCGCCTACGCGGCTTCGAAGTAGCGGCACAAGCCGCCGGTCGCCGGGGGCCTACGGCGGCGGGACGCACCACGCTTCGTGTCGCCCACCTCGGTGTCGCCCACCTCGGTGTCGCCGACTTTGGTGGCGCCACCGTCGATGCCCACATCCGGCGCCGCGCCTGGGGCGCGGAGGGCAGCCGCCGGAGGCGGCTGCCCCGGCCGGGCGCGCGAGATGTTCAGGACCAGGGAGATGCCCCTTCGCCCGGCCGAGCGAGGGGGCCCTGCCGCGCGCCCGGAGCCGACCCGCCCGCGCCCGCGCGGGGGCGCCCGCGCCGCCTGCGACCCGGACCCCCACGATCCGGAGCCGCCCGCCCGCGTCCCCGCCGGGGCGCCCGCGCCGAGGCCGCGCTGGGCGCGGGGGAGCGCGGCCATTGCAGCCCTGGGCAGGGTCATGTCCCTGCCAACGCCGATATCTGGAACTCATGCCACCGTGAATGAGCGCCGGAGACGCCGACGCGCTCGCGCTGCACGGACCAACGCCAGGAATTCGGTAGGCCCGCCGAGGGGGCGGCCGTCGCAGGGGCGGAAACGTGCATTCATCAGGACATGACTCTGGAACTGGGGCGTTCAGGGGGGCATGGGTCTGGCCCGACGGCCAGGCGGCAGCTCATGGGCCGCGTCCCGGGATGCCGACGAACCGCGCGGAGCCCAGCACCCCACGCGCGAGGGCGCCGGAGGGCGCACGGACGCGCCAGCGGCCGGGCGGTTCGGCGCCTCCCGGCGCAGCCGGGACCGCGCCAACCGAGCGGCTCCGCCGCGAGTCCGCAGGAGACCGACCCTCCGCGTCCGCGCGGAGGGTCGCGCCCAGATACCGAGCGCCCGCACACCCAGCGCCCGCCTACCTCAGCGCCCCTTCCCCATCCGCAACAACACGAACGCGATCGCGACGATCGACAGCGCCATCTCGGGCCGGAACGCCACGCCGATGCCCGCCGCGCCGAGGGCGACGTACAGGCCGTTGTTCATCAGGTGCATGAGGACGGGGATGGCGAGCGAGCCGCTGCGGGCGCGCGCGAAGCCGAAGAGGAGGCCGAGCGCGGCGGTGGGCGCGATGCGGAAGAGGGAGACGTGGAACAGGCCGAACGCCACGGCGGTCAGGACGGTCGCGAACCAGGGAGGCAGGGAGCGGGCGAGCATTCCCTGGATGGCGCCGCGGAACAACACCTCCTCGCAGATGGCGGGCGCGACCGCGACGAGGAAGAACAGGAGCGGCAACGGCAGATCGAGCGGGATCATGCCGTTGAGGATCTCGAGGGTGTCGGGCGACATCGGGACGACGTACGCCTGCGCCTCCGCGACGCAGACGCCCACGAGCGGGCAGAGCGCCCCGGCGACCACGCCCCAGCCGACATCGGCGAGGCGCGGCAGGCGCAGGCCGAGCGTTTCGCGCAGGGCGAGGCCAAAGAACGCGGGCGCGCCGAGGCCCAGCGGGAGGAAGAGCACGAATTGGGTGACGGTGATGCCGATGGCGAAGTTGGCCTTCTGGGCGGGCGCAGCGAGGAACCAGAGGAGGCACAGGCCGAGGACGAAGACGGCGAGCGCGTCGGGGACGTAGTCGCCGCGGAGGCGCCGGTGGGTGCCGCCGCGGTCGCCGAGCAGGATCTCCTCGCGACTCAACCAGCGCGTGGTGAGCGTGAGCGCGGCGCCGGCGTACACGGTGCTCGCGGCGAGGCAGAGCAGCAGCGGGCCGGGGCGGACGGTGCCGAGGAGCACCTCCTTGAGGGCCACCGACAGGTTGGTGATGGGGATGAGCGCCACGAGCGGGGTCAACGTGGCGTCGGGGAGCATCGCGACCGCGGCGAGCGCGGTGGGGCCGACGAGCGCCGGAAAAGCGTAGACCTGGCCCGACTTGAAGTCGCTCACGCGGGCGGCCGCGGCGGTCAGGATGGCGGCGACGGTGGCGGCCAACGGGAGGAACAACACGAGCGAGATGAGGTAGGCGCGCACGGGGAGCGCGCCGCCGCCGGTCATCGCGGCGCCGATGGGCGTGAGCGACGTGATGTAGAGCGACGTGAGCGACACGAACGCCGCGCCGAGTACGAGCACCAACACCGCGAGGAACTTGGCGACGGCGATGTCGCGGCGGTTGGCCGAGGTGGTGAGGAGGGTCTCGATGGTGCGGCGTTCACGTTCGCCGGTGACGACGTCGAGCGCGGTGTAGATGCCGCCGCTCGCGACGAGCATCATCAGCAGGGCGGGCAGGTAGCTGGCGGCGTTGCGGAGGGTGCGGGCGGACTCGGAGATGGTGTCGTCCGACCGGCTCACGACGGTGAGGTCGGGATCCACGGCCCCGGCGGCGCGGAAGGTGGCCGCGCGCTCTGCCTCGCCGGCGCGCTTGGCGAGGGCCTCGGCGCGCTTTCGGGCGGTCATGCCGTTGCGGGCGCCGGCGTCGTAGCGGATCTCGGCCACGAAGGGCTCGCCGGGCGGGGAGAGGCGGATGCTGGCGTCGGCGTCGGCGAGGGGGGCGCCCTCGGCGGTCACGATGAGCTCGGTGTGGGCTTCGTTGTAGGGGGTGAGCCGGGCGAGATCGGAGCCGTCCACGGCGCCGGTGAGGTCGCCGTCGAGGCCGCCGGTGAGGGGGCCGACGACCTCGCGCCCGTCGACGATGCGGCCCTCGCCGAGAGCCCCGCCCTCGCCGAGAGCCCCGCCCTCGACGACCGCGGCCGCCCGGCTCTCGACCGCGAGCGTGACCTCGATCGCGTCCGCGCTGGACGCCGCGCTTCGCTGCATGCGCGCGAGCCCAAGGCCCACCATCGGGAACAGCACGCCCTGGCCGAGCACCAGGACCGCGACGGTCACGCGATCGCGGAGGTGGTGGCGAAGCTCGCCCGCGACGAGGACCCCGATCAGGACGCGGCCCGGATGAGCGTGAGGAACGCGTCGGGGAACGTGGCGACGCCCGCGCTCGCCTCGACCTCGGGGAGCGTGCCGTCCGCGAGCACCCGCCCGCGGTGGATGATGACCGCACGGTTGCACAAGCGCTCGACCTCGCCGAGGATGTGCGTGGAATAGACGACGCAGCGCCCATGGTCCCGCGCGTCGGTCAGAAAGCGCATCAGCTCTTCGGAGACCAGCACGTCCAGGCCCGAGGTGGGCTCGTCGAGCACGAGCACCGGCGGGTCGTGTACCAGCGCTCTCGCGATGTTCACCTTCTGCTTCATGCCGGTGGAGAGCCGCTCGCAGGGCACCTCGGCGAAGCGCTCGATGTCGAACTGCTCGAGCAGCGCCGCCACGCGGGTCTTGATGTCGACCACGCCCTGGAGCCGCCCGATGTACGTCAACATCTCGCGCGCGGTGAGCCGGCCGTACAGGCCCGTGTTGGCCGAGAGGTAGCCGATGGACCGCCGAACACCGACGGGGTCCGTACGGATGTCGTGCCCGCACACCGTGGCCGTGCCGGTGTCGGGCGACACGAGCGTGGCGAGCATGCGCATGGTGGTCGTCTTGCCGGCGCCGTTGGGGCCGAGCAGCGCGACGATCTCGCCGCGGCCGGCGCGGAAGGACACGTCGGTCACCGCCGCGACCGGGAGCCCGTCGGGACCGGGAAAAGACTTGCCGAGGCCCTGGACGGCGATCATCGACCCTCTTTGCTGGCGGATCTGGGTTCTACGTGGGGCCGTGGGGGCGCGTGTGCGCCGATGCGCCAGCCCTCGCCCGAGGCAACCCGGGCCGCGATCAGCACCGGGATGATGACGAGCAGGATGTTCTGGGCGATGGCGATGGGGGCCCAGGGCCAGATCTCGTGGCCCGCGATCCACTCGCGCATCACGAGGACGAGGTTCGTCACGGGCACGAGGCCCTTGCCGAGCTCGGGGCCAAAACCGGGGAGCGCGCCCACCGCGCACGCGCCCATGCCGACGATGAGGAACAAGCTGGCGATGTTCTGCGCCTGCTTGAAGTCGCGCGCCCGGATGACGGCGAGCATCTCCCAGGCGTTGAGCACCAGCGACGCGAGGACCGCGCAGCCGAGCACCCCGAGCCACACGCCGGGGCCGAAGCCGACCACGAGCGACTGGTCGACGCCGAGCAGCTGGAGCAGCTGCCACAACGACAGGAGGAAGGCGCCGAGGTTCACGACGGTCGCGACGATCACGATGGTGAACACGCAGGCGAGCTTTCCCGCGAACACGACGGCGGGCGACGTGGCGCACACGAGCGTCGTCTCGAGCGTTCCGCGCTCGCGCTCGCCCACGGCGGCCTCGACCGCGGGGTAGAAGCCGGCGATCATCCCGTTGAGGACGAGCACGAACGGCACCATCATCGAGAGGGTCCACGCGACGATCGCGGACTTGTCCTCGTCGCGCACGGTCACCTTCACGTCGGCGTGTTCGGGCGCGAGGCCGGCCGCGGTCGCGTTGGTGGCGATGCGGGTGGTGCGCACCTCGTCCAGCGCGGCCTCGACGCGCCGCTGCGCGCGTTCGGACACGGAGCGGTCGGAGCGGAACGTGGTGTCGACCTGCACGCCGCCGCCGCTATCGGTGGCGACGCGCACCACGGCGACCACGGTGCCGTCGCCCAGCGCCGCGTCGGGATCGGCCACGTTGACGATCTCCAGCGCCTTGGCGTCCGTCAGCGCGGTGACGACGTCGGGGGGCGCGCCGACCAGCACGATCGGGGCGCGCTCGTCCGCGATCTGGCCGGTCTGGTACTCGGTCCACAGGTTCGCGGCCCACACCAGCGAGGGGTAGAGCAGCAGCGGGTACAGCACCGAGAGCAGGAACGCGTTGGGATCCCGCAGGGTCTCCTGCAGCTCCTTGAGGAACACGGCCCGGATCGCGTTCAGGTTGGCGATCAAGCGGGGGTCACCGGGCGGGCGGGGCGTGCGGAGCGGACGCGTCGCGACATGTGGGGGCGTAACGTGGTGGTGCGGGGGAGCGGGGCGTCGTCGTGCTTACGTGCAGTTCGAGCTTCGGGCGCGCCCGCGCGGACGCGGGCCGGGTCTCTTGCGGGGTCGGGCATGCGCCCTCCGTCGCCCGGCGGCGCGCCGGGCGACTGGCGCGGGCGATGGAGCGCGGAGTGGCCTCCGGCCTGTGGCCCCGGCGCGGCCCGCGCCACCCTCCAGCCCCCCTCGCGCGGGTGGGCCTTCGGCCCGGGGGCGGACCCGCGGGGGAGATGGGAGCGTCGAGGCGGGGCGCGAGGCGGGCGCCCCCGCGCCACGGCCGCGCCCTGTCGAGCAGGTACCGCCTGTTGGCCGCCGCGCGGCCACCGAGGCACCCCTGTCGAGCGGCGATCCCGCTCGGCGGCTGCCGCGTCGCCGAGTGCGGTGGAGCACGCCCATTCGCGACGCCTGTCGAGCACTTCGTCCGCCACACGGACGAACTCGACCCCCCTGTCCGACAGGTCCCCCGAGTGGGTGTGATCCACTTCAGTCGGCCGACCAGCGCCAATCCCGCGCCGCGGGCCAGAGTCGAGAGATGCTCGGTCATCGGCCGCCCCCGGTCCTCCCAGGCGGACCGCAGTCGGGAGATGCTCGGTCATCGGCCGACTGCCGTCCTGTCCGCGATCCCTGGTGCCGACCAAATGTGCTGCTTGGGCGCGCACCGACTGAAACCGATCACACCCCCCGAGTTCGTCCGCCCCACGGACGAACTCGACCCCCCTGTTCGACAGGTCCCCCGATTTCGTCCGCCGCACGGACGAAGTCGACCCCCCTGTTCGACAGGTCCCCCGACTTCGTCCGCCACACGGACGAACTCGACCCCCCTGTTCGACAGGTCCCGCGACTTCGTCCGCCACACGGACGAAGTCGACCCCCCTGTTCGACAGGTCCCCCGACTTCGTCCGCCGTCGGCCCGATTGCCGCGTGCGAGCGGGCGCACGCCCGCCGCGGCTGGACCTCGCGGCGGTTGGCGGCCCGCGCCGACACCCGAGGCGGCACCCGCCCCCGCGGCGACCCGCATCGCTACGATCACGGCGAACGCGCGATCGTCGAGCTCCCGAGGCGCCGCCCGCGCACCACCGCCGCCGGCCGCGCCTCTCGCGCGCCAAGGGCGCGGAGGGCAGCCGCCTCGGCGGCTGGTCCGGCCGGGCGAGCGGGCGATCTCGAGGCTGGCGCAGAGTTGTTCGCCCGGCCGACCAAGCGGCTCCGCCGCGCGCCCGGAGCCGACCTGCCCCCCCCTGACGCCTCGCTTTGCGCTCGGCTCCGGGGGCGGGCTGCGGGGCCTACCCGGCTTGCCGCCGGGTGCGCTCGCAGCGCCGTACGATCCTCGGTCGCCCTCGCGGGCAACCGAGGCTTTCGCCCCCCTTCGGGTCGCGCCGGCCCCTTCGCGACGGCTTCGCCGTCCGTCCGCGCGGGGGCGCCCCCACCCGCCGAACAGCGCCGGCCGTCGGGGGATGGCGCGGCCGACGATCGTCCAGCAACGCGCCACCTGCCGGTCAGGTTCGGCGTTGCTGGACTCCACGTCCACGCAACCCGGCACCTGCCGGTCAGGTCCGTCGTTGCTGGATTCCACGTCCAGCAACACTCCACCTGCCGGTCAGGTCCGGCGTTGCTGGCCTCGCCGTCCAGCTCGCCGCCACCCGCGCCGAGCCTCCGGACCGACGCCACACGTTAGGGAGCCGCCATGCTCTCCCTCGGCGAAGACGCCGACCGCCTCTACCTCTGGAAGCCCGCCGGCATCCCCGTGTTCCCGCCGCACGCGGACCCCGAGGGGGACTGCCTGCTCGCGCGGATGCTCGTCGCGTGGCCGGAGCGCGCGGGCGGGTGGCCGGCGGGCTTCGAGGGCGGGATCGCGCACCGGCTCGACACGGCCACGTCGGGCCTCGTGGTCGCCTCCGCCACACGGGAGGGCCTCGCGCCGTTCCGCGCCGCGTTCGGGACGGGGGCGCTGCGAAAGTTCTACCTGTTCCGGTCCGATGCGCCGGCGCCCTTCGACGAGCAGGTCCGCACCGAGCCGATCGCGCACCACCCGAACCGGAAGGACCGCATGGTCACGCGGCGTGGGCCGCGCACCACCCACCGCGGCAAGTGGTACGAGGCGTGGACACGCTTCACCCACCGGGGGGAAGGGTGGTGGGAGGCCGAGATCCGTACGGGCGTCATGCACCAGATCCGCGTCCACGCGGCCGCGGCGGGCATCCCGCTCACGGGGGATCCCATCTACGGCGGCGCGCCGGGGCCCTTCGTGCTGCACCATGCGCGCATGATCGGCGCGGGCTGGGCCTCGCCGGAGGCGCCGCTGCCGGAGCTGCCCGACGTTCCGCGCTTGCCCGAGGTTCCGCGTTCCGACGGAGGGTCCGATGTCCTGGTTCGACCGTAATCGCGGCGAGGAGCCCCCCGAGGAGGCGTGGGCGCGGCTCGGCGCCGTCGTCGACCAGTCGAACGTGGCCGCGGCGGTGCACACCGCGTCCGGCCTCGCGGGGCTGCGCCGCTACGTGTTGCGCTTCGAGGCGCGGGGCACGCGGGTGCGGGTGACCGGGCTCGAGTCCGAGGCGCTCCCGCGCGGCGGCGGGCCGCCCGATCCGTCGGCGTTCGCGGCCCACGTCGGCGCGGTCGAGGCGGCGCTGGCCCTGCTCCTCAAGCGGTTCCCCCGCCCGTTCACCTTCGAGCGCGGCGCCATCGGCGTCTCCCGAGGCGGGGACGCCGAGATCGGCCTGTCCTTCCGCTTCGACGAGGACGCCGACACCTACACGCTCGCCGAGCTGCCCATCCCCACCGGCGAGCCCAACCCCATCGAGGACCCGCGCTACGTCAAGGCGCTGGCCGCGTGGGAGGGCCGCATCGCGCCCGTGCGCGCGCGCTGGCTCGTGCCGGGCCGGGAAGACGCGTGGACGCTCGACGGCGCCCGCCTCACCATCACCGGCCCCGCGGGCAACCGCGTGCTCGGCGCCGACCCCATCGCGCTCTACTGGCCGCAGGGCAACCGCTTCGAGTGGCTCGTGGAGACCCCCGTGGGCGACGAGCCGCCGTTCGTCGAGCCGGTGCTGACCACCGCGATGAGCGGCGCGATGGAGCTCGCCGTGTTCGCCGCGGTGCGGATGAAGCGCGTGGGCGTGTTCCAGGGCGGGATCGGGAGCGAGAAGGGAGAGGTGCTGTTCGTGGCGCTGCGCGATTAGTGGCTCGACCTTTTCCTCACGCAGGTCTATGAGGACGTAGAGGTCGGAAAATGCTCCTCTTCACGCTGATGCTCGCATGCACGGGTCCCGACGGGGCGGGGCCGCCGCCTCCGGGCGACACCGACACCGATGAGGCCGTGGACACCGCGTGCGCGCCCACGGCCGAGGTGTGCAACGACCTGGACGACGACTGTGACGGCGAGGTCGACGAGGCCGCCGACGGCGAGACCCGCTTTGCCGACGGCGACGGGGACGGCTGGGGCGACGGCGTCGCGACCGTGTGCGACGCCGCGGTGGAGATCGACGGCGACTGCGACGACCGGGACGCCTCCGTCTCCCCCGGCGCGGTCGAGGTGTGTAATCGGGAGGACGACGACTGTGACGGCGAGGCCAACGAGGTGGGGGCCGCGGGGTGCGAGGACGGCTGGTTCGACGCGGACAGCGACAGCTTCGGCGTCGGGGACCCCCTCTGCGTGTGCCCGGGCCCCGCGGACGGGTACACCGCTCGCCAGGCGGGGGACTGTGACGACACCGACTGGTGGCGCACCGTCGACTGTTCGGAGCCGGTGGTGGTGACCGGGTTCGACGCCGTCATCGTGGGCGAGGTGGACTCCCTCGACCTGGGCGCGGCGGACAGCCCGTTGCTCACCGCCTCGCGCACGCTCGGTGGGGACGGCACCTGGCTCTACGTCCCGACCGACGAGGCGGACGTCATCGTCTCCGTCCCCACGACCGGGCAGGTCGGGGTGGACACGGTCACCGTCGCGTCGCTGGACCTCGTGCCGTGGGGCGTGGGCGACTTCGACGGCGACGGCGTGGACGACCTCACGGCGACCAACGGCACACGCAACTCGAGGTACGACTCGGTCTGGAAGGAGTGGTACTACTACTTCGATGTCGTGCTCCTCCCCGGGCCATTCACGGGCGAGGTCACGCGCGAGCAGGGCCTGTTTCCGCTCGAGACCCCCTGCACGAACGATCAGTCGACTCTGCGGGCGGGTGGCGACCTGGACGCCGATGGCCGCGAGGACCTGCTCTACACCAGCTCCTGTGACGGCAGGGTGTTGCGGTGGACCGACGCCGGGGCGTGGGATGTCGTCATGGCCGACTGGGGGGGATTCCCCCTGGAGAACGTCGGAGACGCCAACGCGGACGGGTTCGACGACCTCCTGATCGACCTGCTGGTGTTCTACGGCCCGGATCCCCGCACCTGGACCGCGGCGGACGCCGACGTCACCTTGGACACGCACTGGTATCCCGTGAACGTGGGCGATCTCGACGGCGACGGCGACGCCGACTTCGCGGCACGCGGCACGGATTCGCACTGGCTGGTCGACGATCTCGCCGCCGGTCCGTTGGAAGATCTCGCCGTCGCGACCCTCGGGGACGCCGACTATGGCACCCCTCCGATCCACGCCCTCGGCGACCTCGACGGAGACGGCTTCAGCGACCTCGCCGTCACCCGGGACGGCGTCCACGTGTTCCACGGCCCGCTCGCCGGCCGCACCGCGCTCGCAAACGCGGACCTCTTCATCGCGCCGGTCGAGGCGGATTACCACTTCGGGCGTACGGTGCTGCGGGTGGACGACGAGCCGCGGATCGCCGTCACGTCCAGCAGCGCCAGCCTGGGCGCGCCACAGGGCGGCGCCGTCTACCTGTTCGATCTGACGGGCCTCTAAGCTACGCCGCCTTCGCCTCGCCCACCGCCCCGACCGCGCGCGCCCCCCAGCGCCGCGGCAGCTCGTCCGGATGGAAGAACGCCGGGTAGAGGGCCAACATCGCGAACGGGAAGATGCCGAGCGACATGGTCATCGCGATGCCGACGTGCAGGCCCACCCCGATCACGAGCCACCACTTGTGCAGCTCCAACCGGTTGAAGAGGGCGCGCATGCCGCCCGGGCGCGTGCGGGTGTCGCGGAACCACCACGTGGACGCGATCGCGCCGGCCCCGAGCTCGAACACCATGGTGGCCGCGGACGCGAGCTGGGTGAGCGGAAACACGCGCTCCAACCAGCCGAAGCGGAAGGAGGCGATCGAGGGGTCCTGGAGGATGAGGAAGATGGCGCCGTAGCTCCCCATGGGCCACCACGTCACGGAGGTCTTCTGGATGCCCGCCGCGAAGTACATCACGAGGACCTGGAGCACCAGCAGGTAGCGGGGCCAGGCGAGCACCGAGTCGCTCGCGCCGAACAGCCGCCGGAGCAGGCCCGTGCGGAACAGCCACGCGTCGAGCGACCAGACGCGCCCGGCGCCGGAGAACGCGAGCAGCATCAGCACGTTGCGGAGCATCAGGTCGATGCCGCGGTCGCCGAGGGGGAGCACTTGCGCCAGCTGCGACGATACGAGCAGCGCGACGAGCGCGGCGATCGGGGTGAACAAGCCCGCCGCGAGGCACACCAGCGCCGCGACCATGAGCAGGTAGGCCCCCCACGCCGTGGCCGCGGTGGGCGGCAGCCACTGGTAGATCTCGGGCACGGGCTTGCGCGACAACACGTCGCCCAGGCCGCCCGCTTCGGGCATGCCCCAGAGGGTGGTGACGAGGTCGAGGTGCCAGACGGTGGCGAAGTCCCAGAGGATGACGAGCGCCACCGCGATGCGGACGATCGCCAGCACGTGCGGCGCCTCCCGCCGGGCCCAGAGCCCCACCCACCACGCCCACCCGGCGCCGAACCGCGCGATCATCGGGTCACGACGCGTTGGAACTTGGGGAGCCGCTCGGCGTCGCGGGTCTTGCCTGGCATCGTCGAGTGGGTGCGGATGAAGCCGATGCGCGCCTCGGCCGCGTCGGGGAACTCGGCGAGGGCTTGCTTGCCGGCCCACGCCACGAAGTTGTCGTAGGAGGCGCCGGGCTTGCGCGTGTTGCCGTCGTACACGCCGCGGACACGACGGTAGGTGAACTGGGAGCTCCTCCATGCCGCGTCGGGATCGAGCGCGGCGAACACGGGCTGCCACTCGGCCTCTGCCCCCGCGGCGCTCGGGCCCGGGCGGACCTCGATCACGAGCTGGTGCGGGTAGCTGTCGGGGTAGGTGAACAGGCCCCAGCCCTGCCCGGTGCCGGTCACGCGGAACCACTCCTTGAACGGGCCGAGCAGCGTGCCGCGCAGGTCCGCGAAGAACTTGCCGACGCCGTAGGCGCCCTCGGTCAGCTCGGCGCGGGTCAGCGTGAGCCCGACGCCCCCGAGGATGCCGACCCACCGGTCGAGCTCCTCGATGGCGATGGGGGTGTCGAAGTGGGACTTCTTCACCGACTTCGGCATGGGGGAGGCGGCCACGGCGCTCACGCCGAGCACCAGCGCGATGATCACGGCGCGGACGTGGTCCCGTACGCCGAAGGTCTTCCGACGATCCCCTCCACGATCAGCCACCCGATCAGCCACGAGGATACCGCACCGCCAGGATCGTCACCTCGCGGCGGCCCTTGGGGGTCTCGAACTCGACGATGTCCCCCGTCTTCTTCGTCAGGAGCGCGCGCCCGAGCGGCGAGACGTAGGAGATGTGGCGCTTCTCCGTGTCGACCTCGTCCTCGCCGAGGATGGTCCAGGTCTGGGTGGCGCCCTCCTCGTCCTCGAAGTCGACGGTCGCGCCGAACAGCACGGTGTCGCCGGTGAACTTCGACGCGTCGACCACCTCGATCCCGTCCAGCCGCTTGCCCAGGTACTGGAGCCGCCGATCGATCTCGCGGAGGCGCTGCTTGCCGAAGCGATACTCGGCGTTGTCCGACCGATCGCCGAGGCTCGCCGCGTAGGTCACCTCGGCGGTGATGCGGGGGCGCTCCGTCTTGAGGAGCCACGTGTACTCCTCGACGATCTTCCGGTGCCCCTCGGGGCTGATGTAGGACGGCATACGCTCACCTATCCGCCCGGAGCCCGATGTTGTCGTCCCTGTTCGCCCTCCTCCTCGCCTGCGCCGCCGCGCCGGAACCCGGCTCCTGCACCACGTGGCCCGGCGAGGCCGCCGCTGCCGACGGCGTGGTCGAGGCGAGCTGTGGCTGGTTCGTGTTGCCCGTGGGCGAACATCTGTACGCCAACGTCTACGTCTCGGAGCCCGAGTCCCCCTGCGACGTCGCCCTGGGCGAGGGGCTGAAGCTCAACTCGTCGCCGATCTACAGCGCCATGTCGGACGACGCGCCGAAGTGGACCGTCGATGTCGTGGCCGAGTCCCCCGGCGAGTCCCTGCTGGTCGACGTGACGTGCGACGACGGCACGCGGTGGCAGGCGCGGGTGAACGTCGAGTAGGGTGCGCGCGGCCCCGCCGGTCTTCCCGTCGCCCTTCCAGTTGGTCCCCCCGGCGCCTTGCCCCGGTCCAGGGAGCGTGTGAAGCACGGGGTTCCGGAGGTTCCCTTGCTCCTGCCCCTCGCCCTCGCCCTCGTCCTGGGCTGCCAGGAGGGATCCACCGCTCCCTCGACCACCGTGCTCGCCCGCAACGAGGGGATCCTCGTCTCCGCGCCCGGCTACCGTGCGCGCGTCGAGACGGCATGGAAGGAGGCCGACACCGTCAGCATCAGCAAGGACGGCGCCGAGCTCATCCAGAAGGTGAACGCCCCGGTGTTCGCGGACGCGCCCGACAAGATCCGCGGCCTCGATCCAAAGGTCGAGGTGCGGGACATCCGCACCGACGCGGCGCTCGTCGAGCTCCTGCTCGCCACGAACGAGGCCGCCGCGGCCGACGCGATCCGCGCCACCGGCGCCCGCGTCCTGGTGGTCCACTCGGCGCTCCGCCCGTCGATGGACCGCTCCAAGAACGTGATGTCGCGCCTCTACAACCACGACGGGCTCGAGCGCTTCCAGCTCGCCCGCGTCGAGGAGGGCGCCCTGGTCTACCTCGTGGTCGACGCGCAGCTCGCGTTCTCGCCCGAGCTCGCGCGGCAGTCGATCGACTGGCTCCGCGCCACGCTCTCCGGCAAGAAGCCCGCGCCGTTCCCGCCGGTAAAGCCCGAGCGGAGCAACTGGACCCTCGTCGCGAGCCTCCGCGGCCAGGGGCAGGAGCTCGCGTTCTCGCTCTCCGACGGCCCCACGCTCGACAAGGCGCTGATCGAGGTCGCCACCGATCTCGAGGCGATGCACCGTCGCAACAAGGAGCCGCTCGGGTTCCCCCCGCTCCTCCACCACATGGACGATCTGACCATCGAGCTCCACCGCGTCACCGAGCGCGCCCCGGTCGTGCCCCGCGACGAGGGCGCCCTGGAGGACCTCTTCGAGATGGGCATCGACGGCGCCATCCTGCTCGACCGCGTGGGCGACAAGAAGCAGAGCGGCGTGTGGCCGGGCGCGGTGTCGACCACGCGTGGCATCACCAAGGCGGACAGCTTCCTGCGCGGCATCGCGAAGGACTTCAAGTGGGACAGCCTGCGCCCCTGGCGCGAGCCGGAAACCGAGCTGGAGCTCATCCGCACGGTCCACTACCTCGAGGTGCGCGGCAAGGGCGTGGTGCCGATGTACCGTGGCACCCCGCCGGTCCCGATGGACTTTGTCAACCAGACGACCGTGCGCGAATCCATCCTCCTCGCGGGGGAGTGGTACCTGGCCAACCTCAACGCCGAGGGCGAGGTCACCTACAAGTTCTGGCCCGAGGAGAACCGCTACTCCAACGAGTACAACCACGTGCGCCACACGCTCGCCACGTGGAACCTCTGGCAGGCGTATACGCTCGATCCCCGCCCCGAGTTCCTCGAAGGTGCCATCCGCGCCCAGAATTGGACCTTGCGTTGGTTGGGCGAGAAGGACGGCATGGCGTACCTGACCCACGCCGGCCAGACCAAGCTCGGCAGCGTGGTCGTGGCGTTGCTCGGCATGGTCGAGGTCGCCAAGACCACCGGCGATCACAGCAACGACGAGCTGATGCGCAAGTTCGGCAAGTTCGTCATGTTCATGCAGGCCGACTCGGGCACCTTCCGCGGCTATTGGAACCCGAAGACCGGCGAGTTCATCGATCAGGTGAACGACATCGTGCCCGGCGAGGCCGCGCTCGCGCTCATCTACCTGTACGAGTACTTCGACGATCCGCAGTACCTCGAGCCGCTCCCCAAGTTCTTCGAGTACTACAAGCCCTGGTACAAGGTGCGCGCCGACCGCAAGTCGGAGGGGGGCCCCTGGCCCGCCTACACCTATGACAACGCGACGCGGCTCGAGCTCGTCCAATTCGGCCCGTGGACCGTGATGGCGGCCGCCGCCTACACACGCGTGCGCCCCGAGGCGCAGGACGTGGCGGACTTCGGCCTCGAGGTCGGCCGCTGGATGATCGACACCTACGAGTACACCGAGGACAACGCCCCGTTCCCCGACTACGTGGGCGGCTACTACAAGTTCGCGGGGGAGCTGCCCGCGATGCAGGCGTTCTGCTACGCCGAGGGCACCGCGGCCGCCTACGACATGGCGCTCCGCATGGCCCCCGAGCGCGCGCCCTACTTCGAGAAGCACACCCGCGAGGCCGTGCGCATGGGGTTTCAGATGCAGCACGACGGCGTGGACAGCATCTACTACTCCCGCCCGCTCGAGATCATGGGCGGCATCAAGTACGCGCTCAACGAGCCCAAGGTGCGCATCGACTACGTGCACCACGGCCTCTCCGCGATGTACCAGTGGCTCATGGCGTCCCGCCAGGATCCAAACCTGCCCGCCATCGCCAAGGCCGAGCCCGACGCCAACATGAAGGCGTTCCTCAAGCTCCAGGACATGCCCTCCTACCGCGACGCCGACCTGCCCCTGTGGCGTGTCGGCGACAGCCACGCGTACCCGGGCACGGTGCGGCGCACGTCGGTCGCCCCCGCCAAGCTCGATCCCGTCTCGGCAGCCGCGGCGGCCAAGGCCGCGTCTCAGGCGACGATCAGCGAGGACGACGGGGCGGAGTAGCAGCGGCCGGAGCTGGGCAGGCAGGAGCTGGGCAGCCGGACCGCGCGGAGGACCGCGCGGCCGCTGCGGCGGCGTGGAGGGAGGGGCGCGGCGGCCTGGATGCTAGACCGTGACGCCGCGCAGCGAGTCGATGATCCCGAACGCCTGCAAGAGCCAGACGATGACGCCGATGACGACCACGGCGTTGAGGATCGACTTGATCTTCCCGTCCATGGGGATGAAGCTGTTGACGAGCCATAGCAGCACGCCGACGACGACCAGCACGATGAGGATGGTGAGAATGGGCATGAGCAGGTTCCTGTGGTGGTTACTTGGGTAACCACGCTCTTTGGGGCCGGCTGTTCGCAAATGTTCCCAAGCGTTTCCGGGTTGTTCCCAGGTTTGGCGAATCACCGCGGATTGTGTGTCAATCCCCCAGCCACCGGTGCTCCAACCAATCCAGGGACACCGGCGCCTCCCGGAGGGCGCGATCGATCGCCCGCACGCCGGGGTCCGTGGTGCCGCGCGCGTAGGCGCGCCCGTAGAGCACCCAGTTCGAGACCTCGTAGTGGTGCAGCAGCGGCGCGAAGCGGTGTGTCGAGAACCGGCTCAGGGCTTCGACGCCCGCGTCGAGGCCGTCACACGTGACGAGGGTGGTCGCCGCGTCGAAGAGGAGCTGGCGGAGGTCCTCGAAGGCGCGCTCCGGGTCGTCCGCGACCGTGCGGATCAGCGCCTCGAAGCCCTTGGCGGGCAGACCCGCGTCGGCGGCCACGGTGGCCATCGCGGGCACCTGGGTGGCGAGGAACGAGGAGGCCTTGACGTGCCCGAGGATGCGCCCGACCAGGTACAGGTCGAACGCGCTCGCGATGGACTCGCCCAGGAACAACGCGTCCGCGGTCATCGGCGCGCCCGCCGCCTCGCCGCTCGGAGCGAGCGCCTTGCGCGCGGCGTGGTGCCACGCGGCGTGACACACCACGTCCGCGTCGATCGTGGCATCTTCCAATACGTCGCTCGGTTCGGCCGCGTTCCAGAATGTCAGGTTGAGGAACATCACACGCTGCCAGCTCGCGCCCGGCTCGGCGATGCGGAACATGAAGCGGTCGTCGAGAAGGCGCTGCTTGAGCACGTCGTACAGGCCGATGTGGCGGAAGGCACGCTCGTCGCGGATCGTGAGCTGGTCGAGGGTGGCGCTGCGGAGGGGCATCGTCACTCGCAGGGCTCGAGGAACGCCGCCACGTTGCCGACCAGCGCCGCCTGGTCGCCCATCGCGCGGTACGCGTCCCCCCAGCCGCTGAACGAGCGGTCGAACACGATGCGCTGCCCATCGTCGCGGTAGGCGAGCGCGGTCGCCCCGCCGATGCTGGCGGCCACCTGCACCGCGGCGTGGCTGATGGTGATCTCGGCGACCGACGCGAAGCCGGGGAGCTCGGTGATGCCGGCGAGCAGGGTGGGATCGGCGTCCCGGACGGGGAGCACGGCGCCGTCGGCGCCCTCCCCCGCGTCTCCGTCGAACTCTACGCCGTACAGCTCGGCGATCAGGTTGACGTCGTCCGCGTAGGACGTGCTGCTGTCGGTCGGCCCCGCGGCGAGGAGCAGCCCGCCGCCCGCGCTGACGAAGTCCCGCACCACGCGCACCTCGCCGAAATCCAGGGCCGTGCCCAGGTCCTTGTCGGTGGCGAGCAGCCACAGTTGGCTGTACCCGCTCACGCCGGCCTCGGTCAGCGCCCCCTCGTCCGCGCGCTCCCAAACGTCAACGTCCCAACGTGCCAACGTCGCCTCCTCCGCGAGCCCGTCGAACAAGCCGAGCGCCCGCCCGCTGCCGCTCGTGGCCTCGGTCGAGTACACCAGGATGCGCTCGCACACGGTGCGCGGAGGCTCGGTGTCGGTCTCCTCGGTGTCGGTGTCGGTCTCCTCGGTGTCGGTCTCCTCGGTGTCCGTGTCGTCGGGGAGGTCGGTGTCCGTGTCCACGGGCAGGCCCGTGTCCCCGGTGTCGCCGCCCGGCTTCTCGTAGACGAGGTGGTAGCCGCCGCAGCCGGCGAGGAGGAGGGCGAGGAGGGTCGGCGTCATTGGGGGAGTGTATCGCCGGGCCTGGGATCCGGAGGTGGGCAGATGGACCGCGCGCGGACGCGCGGCCACTGCGGAGCGGGGGTGCCGCCGTTCGGGTCGATCCGCTCCTGCGGCCGTCCTGCGCGGACCGCAGTCGGGAGATGAGGTTGCATCGGACGACTCCGGTCCTCCCACGCGGACCGCAGTCGGGAGATGAGGTTGCATCGGGCGACTGCGGTCTTCGTGGTTGGACGCGCGGGCGGCCGGCGACGCGCTGCTCCGGAAGCGGAGGACCGGCGAGACCGTCCAAGGTCGGGGGATGCGCGCCCATCCCGTCACTTCGAACGGTATATCCGTCCGAAGTCGGGGGATGTGCGCCCATCCCATCACTTCGGCCGGTATATCCGTCCGAACTCGGGGGATGCTCGCCCATCCCGTCACTTCGGCCGGTATATCCGTGCGAAGTCGGGAATGCGCGCCCAGCTCAGTTGTCGCGAACGCCGACGCGCGGGACGCCACGGCGAGGTCGGCTGACCCGCTGCCCACCCGGGCGCGCAGACGCCAAGGCCCCGATCAGACCGAGAGTTCATGGCCGGCGACTTCTACTACATCCCCTACCGCATCGAGACCTCGCGCGGGGAGGAGTGCCGCTGCGTGGATCTCCCGGACGACGTTCCCCATGCATGGCTCGCGAACCAGGGGCCGACGTTTGGCCTGTACGAGGTTCACGCGGAGCCGGAGACCCTGCCAAAGCACTGCGAGCCGGTCACCGGTGAACTGGCCAACCTTCTTCGCTCGGCCCGCGACTATCCACCCGCGCTCGCCCGACCAGCGGGAGTTTCCTGGCGCGCTCCCGAGTCGACCACCTCCTTGGTTTCGCGTTGGCTGGTCAATACGTCTGGGTCGTTTCCCGCCACGCGGACGGGCTCCGCGTTGGTTGGGTGACAGGCGACTCCTTCGTCTACCTCGACGCCATCGAGGAGTTCGACATCGATCCCGCCCGACTCGAGCAGCTGCCCGTAGAGACCAGAGGGTAGCAGCGCCAGGCGCCCGGCGGGCGCGCGGCGGCGCCAGCCGCCGCGCGGTTCGGCGCCCCGCGGCGGCAGCCGCGGACGCGCCAACGGAACCCCGCGGGGGGCCGCCCCGCCGCTTCGGCGGGGGGCGCCCAACTGTAGAGACGAGCGCTACGCCAACGCCGCCTTCACCAACTCCGGCACCCGCGACAGATGCGAGGGTTACCCCTTGGCCCGTCCTCCCGGGTGCCCCCCGCTTCAGGAGTCCGAATGCCCTCCCGTCTCCTCGTCCTGCTGACGCTGCTCGTGTCCTGCGCTCCCGCCGCGGACGATCCGTCCAAGGATTCTGCCACGCCCGACACGGGCGATCGCGTGGATCCAGTAGACGCCGACGGGGACGGCTTCGCGTTGGATGAGGACTGCGACGACGACGACCCCACGGTCCATCCCGGCGCGGAGGAGCGCTGCGACGGGGTGGACCAGGACTGTGACGGGACCGAGGCCGGCGCGGTGGACGCGGCGGCCTGGTACGTGGACGCTGACGGGGATGGATTCGGGGCGACGGAGGTGCGCGCCTGCGCCGTGCCGCCGGGGGCGACCGGTGCTCCCGGTGACTGCGACGACGCCGACGCGACAGCGTTCCCGGGGGCGGTGGAGGTGTGCGACGGCGCGGACGACGACTGCGACGGGGAGGTGGACGAGGTGGACGCGGTGGATGCCGCCGATTGGTACGCGGACGCGGACGGGGACGGGTTTGGAGACGCGGGGGTGGCGGTAACGGGCTGCGCCGCTCCGGCAGGCTTCGTGGCGGACGCGACGGACTGTGAGGACGCGGCGCCGAGCGTGTTTCCCGGGGCGCCCGAACACTGCGACGGCGCGGATGAGGACTGCGACGGGGCGGTGGACGAGGGCGCGGTGGACGCCGCGACCTGGTACCTGGACACCGACGGGGACCACTTCGGGGACACGGGTACGGCATCGGCGGAGTGCGCCGCGCCGACCGGGCACGTGGCCGACGGCGGCGATTGTGACGAGGCCGACCCCCGGGTGCACCCGGGGGCGGAAGAGGCGTGTGACGACCCGGAGGACCGCAACTGCGACGGCTCGGTGGGCGACGCCGACAACGACAGAGATGGTGTCGTGGCGTGTGACGACTGCGACGACGGGGATCCGACGTTGGGCGCGGGATCCACCTGGTGGGCCGATGCCGATGGCGACGGCTTTGGCGACGCGTCAGCCACCGCCGTGGCGTGCTTGGCGCCCGACGGGTACGGCGGGGACGCGACCGACTGCGACGACGCGGACGCCACGGTGTACCCGGGCGCGCCGGAGCGTTGGTACGACGACGTGGATCAGGCCTGCGACGGCGGCAGCGACTGGGACGCGGACGGAGACGGCTACGATGCCGATGTGGACGACTGCCTCGACGCGGACGCCGCGGTGAACCCGGCGGCGGTGGAGGTGTGCGGCAACGGTCTGGACGACGACTGCGACGGAGACGGCACCGCGTGTGTCGCGAGCGGCGACTACCTGCTCGCCGACGCGACGCTCCGGATGCTCGGCGAGGGCGAGGGCGACAACGCGGGGTGGGCGGTGACGGGGGAGCCGGGGCTGTTCGGCGACGGGGGCCGCGCGGGCCTCGTGGTGGGAGGCACCGGGAACCTCCGGGGTGCCGGTGCGATGTGGGTGGTGGACGCGGGCGCGCGGGACGGCGGGCCCGACGGCGCGGACATGCCCCTCTCGGAGGCCTACGCGAAGTGGGAGGGCGAGGCCTGGGGAGACCACGCCGGCTACTCGGTGGCGTCGGGTGGCGACATCGACGGGGACGGCGTGCGGGACCTGCTCGTCGGCGCCGGCTACGAGAGCACGGCCGCGGGTGAAGCAGGGGCGACCTACCTCGTCCCCGCCGACGCCACCGGCGTGTGGTCGCTCGCCGCGGCGAGCGCGAAGATCCTCGGGGTCAGCTCCGCCGACGCCGTCGGTTCGTCCGTCGCGATCCTGGGAGACATCAACGGCGACGGCTATGACGACTTCGCGACCGGCGCCTTGCGCGAGCACACGGTCGCGGACTTCGGCGGCGCCGTGTACGTGGTGCACGGGCCGGTCTCCGGGGTGGAGAGCCTCGCGCGTGTCGCCGAAGCGAAGATTCAGGGTGGGGATGACTACTCGTACCTCGGCCGCTCGCTCGCGAGCGCCGATCTCGACGGCGATGGCGCGGTCGAGCTGGTGGTCGGCGCCGACGGCTCGGACGCCGGGGCACCGTTCGGCGGCGCGGCGTTCGTGTTCACGCTTCCGTTCTCGGGCGCCCTCCCCGCGGAGGACGCCGACTACGTGCTCACGAGTGTGCAGCGGGACCACAGCTTCGGCTTCGACGTGGCGACGCCGGGCGACCTGACGGGGGACGGCTACCCGGACCTCGCGGTGGGCGCGATCGCCGACAGCACCTACGGGTATGGCAGCGGCGCCGCCTACGTGTTCGCCGGCCCCCTCACCGGCGACCTGAGCACCGGGGACGCGACGTGCGTGCTGTACGGCACCGAGGTGCGCGACGGCTTCGGTGTCTCGGTCTCGGGCGCGGGTGATCAGGACCTCGACGGCCTCGAGGACCTCGTGGTCGGCGCGGAGGACACGAGCGGTGTGGACGAGGGGCGCGCGGTGGTCTTCTACGCTCCGTTCGCCGGCACGCTGACCGCCGCGGACGCCGGCTTCGTCCTGTACGGCGAGGCCGCCAACGACTACGCGGCCTGGGACGTTGCGGGCGTGGGCGACGCCGACGGCGACGGCCGCCCGGACCTGCTCGTCGGGGCGATGAGCTTCTCCGGCGCCCTGGCGTACCAGGGCGCGGCGTACTTGTGGTCGGGCGGGGGGATCTGAAGGGTGGGGCTCGTGCGCCAGGCGACCGGCGGGCGCGCGGCGGCGCCAGCCGCCGCGCGGTTCGGCGCCGCGCGGCGATAGCCGCGGACGCGCCAACGGAACCCCGCAGGCCGCCGCCCCGCCGTCCGCGGCGGGGGGCGCCCAAATCGGGAGGGTCCCAAATCAGGAACCAAACGAGCTACGCCAACGCCGCCCTTACCAACTCCTGCACCAGCGCCGGGTTGGCCGCGCCGCGCGTGGCCTTCATGACCTCGCCCACGAAGAAGCCGAGCAGACCGGTGCGGCCGCCCTTGTAGGCGGCGAGCTGGCCGGGGTTGCGCGCGATGACGTCGGTGACGACGGCCTCGATGGCGCCGCGATCGGACACCTGGCGCAGGCCCTTGGCCTCGATGATGGCGTCGGGCTCGCCGCCGTCGGCGAGGAGCACCGCCAGCACGTCCTTGGCGGCGCGGCCGGTGATGGTGCCGTCCTCGACGCGCACGACCAGGCGGCCGAGCGCGGCGGGCGACTTGACGCCGGCGCGGGCCTCCTTCGGGAGCTCGTTGAGCAGGAAGGTGGCGAGCGCGGGGGCGTGGGCGCCGGCGGCGTCGGACGCGTCGTCGAACAGGACGGCGAGGGCCTCGTCGGCGGAGAGCAGCGCGGCGTCATCCTCGGCCACGCCGAGCGCGCCCATCCAACGCTCGGCGCGGGCCGCCTGCGCGGGGGTGAGGGGCTCGATGACGCGCTTCTTGGGGGCCGCGCCCTTGGGGGCCTCCCCCTTCGGCGCCTTGTCCGCTGCCACCGCCTTCGGAGCGGCCTTCGGCTTGGGTGTGTCCTTCTCCACCACCTTGGCCCACGAGTCCTTCAACCCGACGACACGGTTGAGCACCACGGTGCCGCCGACGGAGTCGACCGGGTCGGTATAGAAATACCCGACCCGCTCGAGCTGGACGTGGGCGCCGGCGCCGAGCGCGACGATGCCGGGCTCCGCGAGCGCGGTGACCGTCGTGAGCGAGCGGGGGTTGAGGTAGGTGATCACGTCCTCCTCGCCGGCGTCGGGGCGCTCGTGGGAGAACAGGCGGTCGTACAGGCGCACGGTGACAGGGACCGCGTCCGCCGCGGACACCCAGTGGATGGTGCCGGGCACCTTGCGGCCGTCGGGGATGTTGCCGCCGCGCGTGGTCGGATCGTGCGTGACACGTACGGCCACGACGGCGCCGCTCTCGTCCTTGTCGACGCCCACACACTTGACCACGTAGCCGTAGCGCAGCCGCACCTCGCGGCCGGGGGCGAGGCGGTGGAACTTGGGCGGCGGCTCCTCGGCGAAGTCCGCGCGGTCGATCCAGAGCTCGCGCGAGAACGTGACCGCGCGGCTGCCGGTCTTCGGCACGTCGTGCGGCCAGTGGGGCGCGTCGAGCGAGTCGGTGGCGGCGGCGTCCCAATCCTCGACGATGACCTTCAGTGGGTCGAGCACGGCCATCCAGCGGGGGGCGCGGGGGTTCAGATCATCGCGGATGGCGATGTCGAGCACCTCGATGTCGACCATCGAGTTGGCCTTGGCGACGCCGATGCGCTCGCAGAACTCGCGGATGGCCTCGGGGGTGACACCGCGGCGGCGCAGGCCGGCGATCGTCGGCATGCGGGGATCGTCCCAACCGCTCACGTGGCCCTCCTTTACGAGGCGCAACAGCTTGCGCTTGCTCATCAAGGTGTGGCTCAGGAACAGCCGGGCGAACTCGTACTGCTTGACCACGAACGCGCCGGTTTCCCGTAGCACCCAATCGTAGATGTCGCGGTTGTTCTCGAACTCCAACGTACAGATGGAGTGGGTGATGCGCTCGACCGCGTCCTCGATGGGGTGGGCGTAGTCGTACATGGGGTAGATGCACCACTTGTCGCCGGTGCGGTGGTGGTGCTCATGGCGGATGCGGTACAAGAGCGGGTCGCGCAGCTTGAGGTTGGCCGCGGTCATGTCACCCTTGGCGCGGAGCACCTTGGCGCCGTCGGGAAACTCGCCGGCGCGCATGCGGCGGAGCAGGTCGAGGTTCTCGTCGGGGGTGCGGCCGCGGTAGGGGCTCGGGCGGCCGGGCTCGTAGGCGGTGCCGCGGTGCTCGCGGATCTCGGCCTCGTTCAGGTCGTCCACGTAGGCCTTTCCCTCGACGACCAGCTTCTCGGCGAGGCGGTACATCTCGTCGAAGTAGTCGGACGCGAAGTACACGCCGGCCGGGTCGAACCCGAGCCACCGCACGTCGGCCTCGATGGCCTGCACGTACTCGACCTCCTCCTTCGCCGGGTTCGTGTCGTCGAAGCGGAGGTTGCACGTGCCGCCGAACTCGCGCGCGAGCCCGAAGTTCAGGCAGATCGACTTGGCGTGGCCGATGTGCAGGTAGCCGTTGGGCTCGGGCGGAAACCGCGTGGTGACGTGATCCTGGACGCCTGCCTCGAGGTGCTCGCGGATCAACGAGCGGAGGAAGTTGTTCGTCTCGGTGGGGTTCGAGGCGGTGGGGTTCGAGGCGGTGGGGGACGTTTCGGCGGTGACAGGGGTGTCCACAGCGGCTCCGGCGGAAGGTCACCGCCTAACCCGGCGAGGCGGCGGAGTCCCGAGCACGAGCGGGCGCGATCCGGGGGTTCCGCCGGTCCGGTCGGTGGTTACCCCGCCACGTCGACGGCCTGCGTCTCCTTTTGTGGAGTGGCCGCTGTTCCGTGTGTGTCCTCTTCGACGATGCGCTATTTCTTGTCGACCGATCGACGTGCCACAGAATGGGCTGACATCCAACTCGGCGTCATCCTGTGGGGCGACGAAGCGGTCGCGGCCGTGCACGCTTTTCTCCACAGGATATCGCCCATGTCGCTCGAAGACTCCCCCGTCGACGCGTCGGGACCGGAAGTGCCGGGGCTCGACCCCCGGGAGCTCCTCCAGGTCCTGCTGAAGGTCCGCCAGGGGGACTTCTCCGCCCGCCTCCCGCTCGATCTCGTGGGTGTTCCCGGCAAGATCGCCGACACGCTGAACGAGGTCATCTTCCTGAACGAGCGCCTGCTCTCCGAGGTGCGTCGCTTGCGTCGGGAGGTCGGGCGGGAGGGGCGCACCCACCAACGTGCCAGCCTGCCGGGTGCCGACGGAGGCTGGCACGAGTGTGTGTCGGCGCTGAACGAGCTGTTGGGAGACGTGACGCGCCCTTCCACCGAGATGTCTCGGGTGGTCGCGGCCGTGGCGAAGGGCGATCTCACCGAGACCATGGCGCTCGAGGTCGAGGGCGAGCCGCTCCGGGGGGACTTCCTCACGTCCGCGCGCGCGCTCAACGCGATGGTGTCCCAGCTGGCGGGGTTCGCCTCGGAGGTGACCCGCGTGGCCCGCGAGGTGGGCCTGGAGGGCAAGCTGGGCGGGCAGGCCGAGGTGGTGGGCGTGTCGGGGGCGTGGAAGGAGCTGACCGACAGCGTGAACAGCATGGCGCTGAACCTCACCGCGCAGGTGCGCAACATCTCCGAGGTGACGGTGGCGGTCGCCAATGGTGACCTCTCCAAGAAGATCACCGTCGACGTGCGGGGCGAGCTGCTCCAACTCAAGGACGCCATCAACACGATGGTGGATCAGCTGCGTGTGTTCGCGGCGGAGGTGACCCGCGTGGCCCGGGAGGTGGGCACCGAGGGCCGGCTGGGCGGGCAGGCGGTGGTGCTCGGGGGCTCGGGCACGTGGAAGGACCTGACCGACAGCGTGAATTGGATGGCGGCCAACCTGACCGGCCAGGTGCGCAACATCGCCGAGGTGAGCAAGGCCATCGCGAACGGCGACTTCACGCGCAAGATCACCGTCGACGTGCAGGGCGAGATGCTCGAGCTGAAGAACACCATCAACACGATGGTGGATCAGCTGCGCGCGGTGTCCTCGGAGGTGACGCGGGTGGCCCGCGAGGTGGGCACGGACGGAAAGTTGGGCGGGCAGGCGGAGGTGCCCGCGGTCGCCGGCACGTGGAAGGACCTGACGGAGAGCGTCAACGCGATGGCGTCGAACCTCACGGCGCAGGTCCGCAACATCGCGGACGTGACGACGGCGGTGGCCGGCGGAGACCTGACCCGCAAGATCACGGTCGACGTGAAGGGAGAGCTGCTGGAGCTCAAGAACACCATCAACACGATGGTGGACCAACTCAACGCGTTCGCGTCCGAGGTGACACGCGTCGCGCGGGAGGTCGGCACCGAGGGCAAGCTCGGCGGGCAGGCGGTGGTGCAGGGGGTCGGCGGCACGTGGAAGGGGCTCACCGACAACGTGAACTTCATGGCCTCGAACCTGACCGGACAGGTGCGCAACATCGCCGAGGTGACCACCGCGGTGGCCGCGGGAGACCTGACCAAGAAGATCACGGTCGACGCGCAGGGCGAGATCGCGGAGCTCAAGCGCACCATCAACACCATGGTGGATCAGCTCGGCTCGTTCGCGTCGGAGGTGACACGCGTCGCGCGGGAGGTGGGCACCGAGGGGCAGCTGGGCGGGCAGGCGGTCGTCGAGGGGGTGGCCGGCACGTGGAAGGACCTGACCGTCAGCGTGAACCAGATGGCGTCCAACTTGACGGGGCAGGTGCGCAACATCGCGGACGTCGCGACCGCGATCGCGCGCGGTGACCTGACCAAGAAGGTCACGGTCGACGTGGAGGGCGAGATCCTGGAGCTGAAGAACACCATCAACACGATGGTGGATCAGCTGCGCGCGTTCTCGTCGGAGGTGACACGCGTCGCGCGCGAGGTCGGCACCGAGGGGCGCCTGGGCGGGCAGGCGGCCGTGCCCGACGTGGCGGGCACGTGGAAGGACCTGACCGACAGCGTCAACCAGATGGCCTCGAACCTCACGGCGCAGATGCGCAACATCGCCGAGGTGACCACCGCGGTCGCCACGGGGGACCTGACCAAGAAGATCTCCGTGGATGTACGCGGAGAGATCCTCGAGCTGAAGAACACCATCAACACGATGGTGGACCAGCTGAACGGGTTCGCGTCGGAGGTGACACGCGTCGCGCGGGAGGTCGGCACCGAGGGGCGGCTGGGCGGCCAGGCGGTCGTGCGCGGGGTGGGTGGCACCTGGAAAGACCTGACCGACAGCGTGAACCAGATGGCGGCCAACCTGACCGGGCAGGTGCGCAACATCGCGGAGGTCACCACCGCGGTGGCCCGCGGCGACCTGAACCGGAAGGTGACGGCCGACGTGCGCGGCGAGATGCTCGAGCTCAAGAACACCATCAACATCATGGTGGACCAACTGAACGCTTTTGCCTCCGAGGTGACCCGCGTGGCCCGCGAGGTCGGCACCGAGGGCAAGCTGGGTGGGCAGGCGAACGTGCGCGGGGTCGGGGGCACGTGGAAGGAGCTGACCGACAACGTCAACATGATGGCGTCCAACCTGACCGGGCAGGTGCGAAACATCGCGGAGGTCACCACCGCGGTGGCGACGGGAGATCTCTCGAAGAAGATCACGGCGGACGTGCGCGGAGAGATCCTCGAGCTGAAGATCACCATCAACACGATGGTGGACCAACTGAACGGGTTTGCCTCCGAGGTCACGCGCGTGGCCCGCGAGGTCGGCATCGAGGGCCGGTTGGGCGGGCAGGCGAACGTGAAGGGTGTGGCGGGCACGTGGAAGGAGCTCACCGACAACGTCAACATGATGGCCGCCAACCTGACCGGCCAGGTACGCAACATCGCCGAGGTGACCACCGCCGTCGCCACCGGGGATCTCTCCAAGAAGATCACCGTCCCGGTGAAGGGCGAAATCCTCCAACTCAAGAACACCATCAACACGATGGTGGACCAACTGAACGGGTTCGCATCAGAGGTGACGCGTGTGGCCCGCGAGGTCGGCACCGAAGGGAAGCTCGGCGGGCAGGCGAACGTGAAGGGGGTGGCGGGCACCTGGAAGGAGCTCACCGACAACGTGAACCTGATGGGGAACAACCTCACTCTGCAGGTGCGCAACATCGCCGACGTGACGACCGCTGTTGCGAACGGGGACCTGTCGCGCAAGATCACGGTCGACGCGCGGGGTGAGATCCTGGAGCTCAAGGACACCATCAACACCATGGTGGACCAACTCAACGGGTTCGCGTCGGAGGTGACGCGGGTGGCCCGCGAGGTGGGCACCGAGGGGCGTCTGGGCGGGCAGGCGCGCGTGCGTGGCGTGGCGGGCACGTGGAAGGACCTGACCGACAACGTGAACCTGATGGCGTCGAACCTGACGGACCAGGTGCGCAACATCGCCGAGGTCACCACCGCGGTGGCCAACGGGGACCTGTCGCGCAAGATCACCGTCGACGTGAAGGGAGAGATCCTCGAGCTGAAGAACACCATCAACCGCATGGTGGACCAACTCAACGCGTTCGCGAGCGAGGTGACACGGGTCGCGCGCGAGGTCGGCACCGAGGGCATCCTCGGCGGGCAGGCGGAGGTGCGCGGGGTCGGCGGCACGTGGAAGGATCTGACGGACAACGTGAACCGCATGGCGGCCAACCTCACCACCCAGGTGCGGAGCATCGCCCAGGTGGTGACCGCTGTCGCGAACGGGGATCTCAAGCGCAAGTTGGTGCTCGAAGCGCGCGGGGAGATCGCGCAGCTCGCGGAGACCATCAACGGGATGGTCGACACCCTGGCGTTGTTCGCCGACCAGGTCTCCACCGTGGCGCGGGAGGTGGGGATCGAGGGCAAGCTGGGCGGGCAGTCGCGGGTGCCCGGCGCGGCCGGCACGTGGCGCGGCCTGACCGACAACGTCAACCAGCTCGCGGCCAACCTCACCACCCAGGTGCGCGCCATCGCGCGCGTCGCGACCGCGGTGGCGCAAGGTGACCTGTCCCGCACCATCACCGTCGAGGCCCAGGGCGAGGTGGCGGAGCTCAAGGACAACGTCAACCAGATGATCTCCAACCTGAAGGACACGACCCAGCGCGCCGTGGACCAGGATTGGCTCAAGACCAACCTCGCGCGCTTCGTGCGCATGCTCCAGGGCCAGCGCGACCTGCTCACGGTGGGCAACCTCATCCTCTCGGAGCTCGCCCCGCTGGTCACCGCCCAACAGGGGATGTTCTACGTCGCGGCCCAGGAAGAGGGCGAGACCGTGCTGCGGCTGCTCGCCACCTATGCGCACCGCGATCGCAAGCACATGTCCAACCTCGTGCACTGGGGCGAGGGGATCGTGGGCCAGGCGGCCATCGAGCAGAAGCGCATCCTGCTGACCGAGGTGCCGCAGGATTACGTGTCGATCCGGTCGGGCCTCGGCTCGAGCACGCCGCGCACGATCATCGTGTTGCCAGTCGTGTTCGAGGGGCGGATCAAGGCGGTCGTGGAGCTCGCGTCGTTCTCGCACTTCTCGGAAGTGAACATCGCGTTCCTCGAGCAGCTCACGGAGAGCATCGCCATCGTGCTCAACTCGCTCGAGGCCACGATGCGTACGGAGGAGCTGCTCCGCCGCTCCCAGGCGCTCACCAACGAGCTCCAGGCGCGCCAGGAGCAGCTCACGGAGACCAACCAGCGCCTGGAGGCCCAGACGGCGGCGCTGCGGGAATCGGAGGAGCTCCTGCGGGGCCAGCAGGAGGAGCTGCGCAACGCAAACGACGAGCTCGGGCAGCGCGCCGGGCAGCTCGGAGCGCAGAACGCCGAGGTGGAGCGCAAGAACCGGGAAGTGGAGCAGGGACGCCGTCTGTTGGAGGAGAAGGCGGAGCAGCTGTCGCTCACCTCCCGCTACAAGTCCGAGTTCCTGGCAAACATGTCACACGAGCTGCGCACGCCGCTGAACAGCATCCTCATCCTCGCCGAGGTGTTGGCGGAGAACCGGGACGCGCGCCTGAACGAGCGGGACATCGAGGCCGCGCGCAACATCGCGGCGTCGGGGCACGATCTGCTGGAGCTCATCAACGAGATCCTGGATCTGTCCAAGGTGGAGTCGGGCACCGTCGCGGTCGACGTGGTGGCGGTGGGGCTCTCCGACGCCCTTCGCTATGTGGAGACCACGTTTCGCGCGGTGGCGCTCGCCAAGGGGCTCGCTTTCGTCGTGGAGGCGGACGATCGCGCGCCCGCGACCCTCTACACCGACGGCCGCCGCCTCCAGCAGATCCTCAAGAACCTGCTCTCCAACGCGTTCAAGTTCACGGAGGCGGGGGAGGTGCGGGTGACCGCGGCCCCGGCCGCGTCGGGATGGCCGGCGGGGCACGAGGTGCTCGACGCCGCCGTAGATGTCGTGGCGTTCCGGGTGCGCGATTCGGGCATCGGCATCCCCAAGGACAAGCAGCGGGTGGTGTTCGAGGCCTTCCAGCAGGTGGACAGCTCGATCCAGCGCAAGTACGGCGGGACCGGGCTCGGCCTCGCGATCAGCCGCGAGCTCACCCGGCTCCTGGGCGGCGCGTTGACGGTGGAGAGCGAGCTGGGCCACGGCAGCACGTTCACGCTGTACCTGCCGGTGCAGTACACCACCGCGGCCCCGACGGACGTGGTGGACATCATCCCCGCCACCCCCGAGGCTGAGGCGCACGGCACCCCGGCAGATCCGCCCGAGCCGCCGCCCGCATCGGTGCCGGCGGTCCGCGGGCCGTCGGAGCCGCCCGAGCTGCCCGCGGTCGAGCGGGCGCAACGGTTCATCGAGACCGAGGTGCTGGACGACCGCGCCCTGCTCCAGCCGGGCGAGCCCGTGCTCGCCATCGTGGAGGACGACGTGGAGTTCGCGGGCGTGCTCATGGCGATGGCGCGGGAGCGCGGCTACCGCGTGCTCCTCGCCCAGACGGCGGCCGAGGCGCCCGATCTGGTGCGGCGCGCGCTGCCGAGCGCGGTCCTGCTCGACATCCGCCTCCCCGACCGCAGCGGATGGACGGTGCTCGACGCGATGAAGCAGGATCCGCGCACGCGGCACATCCCCGTGTACGTCGTGTCCGTGGTGAACGACCTGCCCCGGGGGCTCCGGCTCGGCGCGCGGGCGGTGCTGCACAAGCCGGCCGGGAAGGAGGCCTTCGAGCGCTTGCTCGCCGACGTGGAGACCTTCCGGACGAAGCCACGCAGGCTCCTCCTCGTCGCGCCCGATGTCGACGAGCGGACGCGCCTGCTCGAGCTCCTTGGCGGCGACGACGTCGAGATCATCGCGGTGAGTAGCGGGGCGGACGCGCTCGCCCAGAGCAAGGAGGGCCGGCTCACCGCCGCCGTGCTCGACACACGCATCGACGACATGACCCCCCAGCAGCTGATCGCGCGGCTGCGGACCGAACCCGCGCTGGCCAACCTCCCCGTGGTCGTCTGGGCCCCGTCCGGCACGTCGCACCGGCTCCTGGCGGATCTCCGCATGGCGGCCGAGATCGTGCACGGCGAGCAGCCGGACGCCGAGGTGCAGCTGCTCGACCGCATCGGCCTGTACCTGCACCGCGACGAGGGGGCGCTGGAGCACGACCGTCGCGATCGGCTCGCCCGGTGGCGGGCGCGGGATCCAGCGCTGGCCGGCCAGCGCGTGCTCGTGGTGGACGACGATGTTCGAAACATCTTCGCGTTGACGACGGTGCTCGAACAACACGGCATGACTGTTTTCCACGCGGAGAACGGAAAGGAGGCCTTGGACCTCTTGGAGAAGGAGCACGTGGACATCGTGCTCATGGACGTGATGATGCCGGTGATGGACGGGTACCAGGCGACCCGTGCGATCCGTCAGATCGGTCGGTTCGCCCACCTCCCGGTCATCTGCCTGACGGCGAAGGCGATGCGGGGGGACCGCGAGTCGTGCCTCGCCGCGGGCGCGTCCGATTATGTCGCGAAGCCGGTAGAGATCCCCCACCTGCTGTCCCTGCTGCGTGTCTGGCTCGTTACATAGCGGGCGGTCGTCCCGGGGGCGGGACTTCCTACTGTACGGACGGGGGGGCGTGACGGAGGAGGAACCAATCCAGCTGGAGGTCGAGCGTGCCAAGGTGCTGATCGTCGATGACGATCGCCGCACCCGGGAGAGCTTGACGTTGCTCCTCGCCCAGCTCGACCAGGACATCGTCCCGGCGGCCTCGGGCACCGAGGCGCTGCGCCAGTGCCTCCAGATGGATTTCGCGGTGATCCTGATGGACGTGAACATGCCGGGGCTGGACGGATACGCCACCGCTACGAGCATCCACGCAAGACGGCGATCCGCGGGCGTCCCCATCATCTTCCTCACGGGAGAGGCGCCCGATATCGATCGCCTGCGCGGCTACGTGATCGGCGGGGTCGATTTCCTGCTCAAGCCCATCGAGCCGGTGATCCTCCAGGCCAAGGTGCGGGTGTTCGTCGAGTTGTGGCAACGCCGCCGGCAGGTCGAGCGCACCCAACTCAAGCTCCGCGAGTGGGAGGCGCGTCGCGTGCGGGAAGCGGCAGAGGAGGCGGCCGTCCTGGCTCGCCGCCGCGCGGACGCCGCGCTCTCCGCGGTGCTGGAGCGCCAGGCGCTCATCTTCCGCACCGTGCCCGTGGCGTTGTTCACCCGCTCCCGGTCCGAGCCGGCGCGGGTGGTCGGGGCCAGCGAGAACGTGGATCGGGTGTTGGGATACCCGAGCGCGTCTTTTGTGGCGGACGCCGACTTCTGGCGCTCCCGCCTGCACCCGGAGGACCGCGGCCCCGCGCTTCGCGCCCTCGCCGACGTGAACGGGCGGGACGCCACCACGTTCACCTACCGCTGGCGTGTCGCGGACGGCACGTGGCGGTGGGTGCTCGAGCACGTGACCCTCCTGGGAGAGGGGGACACGGAGGGGGAGACCGAGGCGGACGCCCCGTTGTACGGCACGTGTGTGGACATCCACGAGCAGAAGCAGATGGAGGAGGCGCTACGGCAGGCGAACGAGGCCCTCGATCTGAGGGTGGCGGAGCGCACCGCCGAGCTCGCGGCGGCGGTCGAGGAGCTCGAATCGTTCAGCTCGAGCGTCGCGCACGACCTGCGGGCGCCCCTGCGCAGCATCCACGCCTACGGGCGCATCCTCGCCGAGGAGAGCGGCGCACCCTTGTCCGAATCGGGCAAACACGCCCAGGTCCGGTTGGACCTCGCGGTGCGGCGGATGTCCCAGCTCATCGACGACCTGCTGCGCCTGTCCCGCGTGGCGCGGGCGCGTCTGGAGCGCGAGGTAGTGGATGTCTCCGCGCTCGCGCTCGAGGTGGGCGGGATGCTCCGCGAACGCGACCCCGACCACATCGTCGAGTTCATCGTCGCGCCCGAGCTGACGGTCGCCGCGGATCGGGGCCTGCTGCAGATCGCGCTCGAGAACCTGCTCGGCAACGCGTGGAAGTTCACCCGGCCGGTGGAGCACGCCATCGTGGAGGTCGGCGTTCGTGCGGACGACCCCAACGTATTGTTCGTGCGGGACAACGGCGTCGGCTTCGACATGGCCTACGCGAGCCAGCTGTTCCGGCCGTTCCACCGGTTGCACCCGATGGACCAGTTCGACGGCACGGGGATCGGCCTCGCGACGGTGCGCCGCATCATCCAGCGGCACGGGGGCGACGTTTGGCCCGAGGCCGCGCCGGGCGCGGGGGCCACGTTCTTCTTCACGATGGCGGCGCGGGTGGGGGGCGCCGGGTTCCGGCCGTAGGCGCCCGCGAGGCCGAGGCTGGGGCTACAACCCTCCCTCGACCGCCTCGTCCTCCCGCTCCTCCACCTGCCCGGCCACGTCGTACTTGACCTTTATGAGGGCCCCACGCGGCGGGATGGCGGCCCCGTGGAACTCGATCTGGGCGTACTCCTCGATGTAGGTCCACCCGTCGGCGCCGGTCTCCAGGGGGGCGACGTCGAGAGGCTCCGCGTCCTCGTCGAGCTGCACGGTGACCTCGATCGTCTCCTCCACCGCCGCCTTCGTCAGCTGGAACACGGTCAGGATGCCGGTCGCGACCTCGCCGAGGGCGTCCATGATGACGGAGTAGTCGGTCTCGCAGATGTTGGCGCTCACGCCGCCGAGCAGCGCGAACGCGGAGTGGTAGCGGCGCCCCGGGACCGAGGAGACGCACGCGCCCGTGTCCTCCGGGCCGACGATGCCGGAGATCACCACCGGATCGCCCCCCTTCAGGTCGACCAGCTGACGCACCAGATCCGTGACCGGCGTGAGCTCCGCGGGCCGGGTGTAACAAGCGTCGCCCTCGGACGTGGCGCCGAGCGCGCCGTTGTCCGAACAGTCGTTCTCGTCGGAGAGGATGACGACGGAGAGCATCGCCCCGTCCCGAAGGAACCCCTGGTTGATGGTGTCGACGAGCGGCGGGGAGAGCGCGGTGACCGCGGCCTGGAGCCCCTTCTCCTGGTCGTCCCCGTCCTCCCCCTGCATGACGCGCGCGCCGAACTCGGAGGCGTACTGGGGGGTGGCGCCGGTGAGGACGGGGGGCTGGCCGAGGAGCACCCCGGCGTAGGGGTTCGTGCGGTCGACGTCCGTCGTGATGACCCCGAGGTGGAAATCCATCGAGGTGGTCTCGAGGTTGGCGGTGAAGTCCTCGGCGCCGCGGGCCACGGACGACTGCCACGCGCCCATCGACTTGGAGTTGTCGATCACCCAGAGGATGTCGACGAGGTTGGACGGCGCCTGCTCGAACTCGTCGGTGTTGGACGCGCGGTGGATCTCCGTCTGGTTGCAGCCGGCGGCGAGGAGAACCAGGGCCAGGAAGGAGCGCACGAGCACCTCGACCCCAGGAGGGTAGGACTTCCGCGCGCGGCGGTCAAATCCCCGAGGAGGCCGCGCCCTGGGCTCCCCATGGTATACCGCGCCCCCCGTATCGAGGTGTGTCCTGCTGACCCTGCTCCTGCTCGCCTGCGCGCCCTACCCCGCGGGCCTGCGTGCCACGCCCGCCGGCGACGGCCCGCTGGTGAAGATCGACTGGGACGCCAAGCCCCTGCCCGACGTGCCGTACCCGTCCGATCTCGCCACCGTGGTGGACCTGACCAGCCCCACGGGCCTGCGCCTGAACGTGCCGACCTCCACCGTCACCGAGATGGAGCGCCACGCGCGCGAGAAGCTGAACACGCTCTCCGGCTTCGGCATCTACTCCCCGATCACCGTCGGGTTCACCGAGCCGCTCGACCTCGCCAACGTGCACGCCCGCCACACCGCCGATGCCCAGCTCGGCGAGGCACAGCTCGCGGACGACGCGTTCTACCTCATCGACGTCGACCCGGAGAGCCCCGACTACGGCAAGGCCGTGGCGCTCGACGTGGGGCACGGCCGCTACCCGATGGACGTGCCGGACCCGAACCGGTACTTCCCCAACGACAGCCGGGCCACGTGCCCGAGCCTCGTGTTCGACACGATCGAAGAGGACGTGAACGGCAACGGCGCGCTCGATTGGGGCGAGGACACCGACAACGACGGCGTGTTGGATCACCCCAACGTGTGGCCCGACGGGGGGCACCCGCGTGACGATCTGTTGGATTGGTACGAAAAAGAGACCAACACCCTCATCGTGCGCCCGGTGCGGCCGCTGCGGGAGATGACCACCTACGCGATGGTGCTCACCGAGAGGCTCGTCGGGGAAGACGGAAACCCCGTGCGCTCCCCGTGGGACTGGGTGCACCACCTGCGCCAGGGCCCGGCGCTCCAGCCGCTGTCCGGCGCGCTGGGTGACCTCGGCCTGTCCATGGACGACGTGGCGTTCGCTTGGGTGTTCACCACGGGCAACGTCACGGGGGACATGGTGGATGCCCGCCGCGGCCTGCTCGGCGAGGGGCCGCTGGCCGCGATGGACGCGGCGTATCCGGAGGGGGTCATCGAGGCGCTGCCCGTGCACGAGATCGACGGGCTCGATCCCTACCGCCTCCCGATCGATCGGCTCATCGGCACCCTCTCTTCGCTCGGGTTGTTCCCCGACGAGAGCGCCGACGCGTTGATCGACAACTATGGCACGTTCGCCGACGTGCTCGTGGGTGGCACCTTCACCACGCCCAACCTGCTCGGTGAGCCTGGCCAGGCCACTGTGTCGGGTGGGGGCCCCGCGTGGCCCGAGGTCGACGACTCCGACGACTACTGGCAGGTCGACAGCTTTGCCGGCACCTACACCGCACGCGCCGAGCGGGTGCCCTTCACGTGTGTGTTGCCGAAGAACGTGGCCCAGCCGGCGCCCGTCGTGATGTTCGGCCACGGGTACGGCTCGTCGCGGTTCGATTTCCTGGGGTTCTCCTGGGCGTTCACCCGCATGGGGTTCGCCGCGTGCGCGTTCGACTACCCGGGCCACGGCCCCTCGGTCGACCCCGACGAGGAGGCCCTCATCTCGGCGGTGCTGGGCGCGACCGGCCTCGTGCCCTTCTACGAGCACCTCAAGGACAGCCGCTTCCGCGACCTCGACAACGACGGCATCCCCGACTCCGGCGGGGACCAGTGGTCGGCCGACGCGTTCCACACCCGCGACATGGTGCGCCAGGCCGCGCTCGACCACGCCCAGCTCGTCGACAGCCTCCGCGCGTGCGGCACGGGCACGATGCGGCGCGCGGACGGCACCACGGGCATGAGCTGCGATTGGGATGGCGACGGCACCCCCGATCTCGGCGGGCCCGACGTGGAGTACAACGTGATCGGCGGCTCGCTCGGCGGCATCAACACCGCCGTGGCCGCCGCGGTCGTGGACGAGGTGACCGCGTGGGCGCCCGTCGTGCCCGGCGGCGGGCTGCTCGACGTGGCGGTGCGCACCGAGATCGGCGGCGCGGTCGAGGCGATGCACGGCCGCATCCTCTCGCCCCTGTTCCTCGGCTACCCCACGGGCGACGGCGGGCTCCGCGTCGTCCAGATGGTCAACTCCGTGACCGACATGGTCGAGATTCCCGTCGCGACGCTCCCCGCCTTCCCGGCCGGCGGCCGCGTGGTGGTCGAGAACCTGACCAACGGCGAGGTGCGCGAGGGCCTCGTCCCGACCGACGGCACGTTCCGCATCGGCATCCCCGCCGACGCCGCCTCGTCCTGGGAGAAGCGCGCCCTCGGCGGCATCCCGGCGGAGGGCCCCGCGGAGGGCGCCGTCTACACCATCGCCGATCCCACGTTGGCGGGTGACACCCTCCAACTGACCTTCTTCGACGCGGCGGGCACGTTGGTCTCAACCGTGTCAACGTGGGAGACGGATGCCACGTTCCAGGGTGTCACCTACCCGGCCGGCAGCGTGCTGGTCGCGGCGGCGGAGGGGCTCGGTCACATCCGCGGCTCTCCCGAGCTGCGCCGCGCCGCCTTCGTGCTCTCGGCGATGCTCGAGCCCGGCGATCCCATCGCCTACGCGCGGTTCTACACCGAGGAGCCCATCGAGAGCCTCGGCGGCCGCCCCCGCAACGTGCTGTTGGTCCCCACCCCGGGTGACAGCATCGTGAACATCAACACCGGCATCGCGCTCGCGCGTGCCGCCGGCTGGCTCGACGACACCGAGGTCGACGCGCGCTACGGCACCACGGTCGACCGCTTCCTCCTCGATCGCCGCGTGGTGCAGGGCCTCGAAGAGTTCGGCCCCTACGTGTGCGCCGACGGCACGCCCTGCTTGTTCGACGCCGACGACCTCGACCAGGGCACCGACGGCACCGGCGCCACCTCGGAAGCCCCCCTCCGCGTCGTGATGGAGAGCAGCTCGGGCACGAGCGGCCTGCGCCTGCCCTACGTGCGGACGACCGGCACCCACGGCTTCGCCACCCCCGAGCCCGACCGCGCCTTCGACACCGCCACCTTCGCGACGATGCAGATCGCGTCGTACTTCCTCGACCACGGCGCCTTCATCCGCGACGACCTGTGCCTGGAGAGCGCGACCTGCGCGTGGATCCCAGCGCTGCCGGGGGAGGAGGTGGACACGGACACGGGAACTCCTGACACGGGGACTCCCGATACCGGGACCTCCGATACCGGCGACACGGCCACAGTTGGTTCGGATTCCGCGGGAGGTGCGCGATGATCGCGCTCTCGTTGCTCCTCGCGCCCGCGTTCGGGCAGGAGTCGTCTGATTTGGGAGTGCCGGCTTCGGCTTCCGGGTCGGCTCCGGCTTCGGCTCCGGCTTCCGCACCGGCCGCCGAGTCGACGCCCGCGCCCGCCGCCGAGCCCGCGCCTGCCGCCGCCGAGCCTGCGCCCGCGGCCGCCGAGCAGATCACGCCGTCGGTGGAGTCGACCGCCGCGGCCCCGCCCCCGCGCAAGCCGCCCTTCTCCACGACGGGTGAGGTCCGCCTCCTCGGCAGCCTGCCGCCCGGCGTCGTCGTCGATCCCGACGGCAACGAGCTCGGCCAGGGCGCGGTCCTCGACACCCGCTTGCGCGCCGGCCTCGCCTACGCCGCGGACTCGTGGTCGCTCCGCACCGAGTGGGACCTGTACGACGGCCAGCTCGCCGGCGACGCGTGGGACGTGTCCGGCACCACCGACGCCCGTGGGCGCGACGGCGTGGGCATCACCGCGGGGAGCAGCTTCGTCCCCCGCCGCCTCTCGGTCGAGGGCCGCGTGGGTGTGGTGGGGGTCGAGGCCGGCCTCGTCACCGCGCACTGGGGCCTCGGCATGCTCGCCAACGACGGCGCGCACGACCCCGAGTTCGGCCGCGCCGACTTCGGCGACCGCATGATCCGCGTGCGCGTGGCGACACGGCCCGTCGCCGGCGTGCCGCTGACCGTCGCGATCGCGGGCGACCGCATCATCGAGGACGAGAACGCCACCTGGAGCCCCTTCACCGGCGGTCAGGCGGCGTGGCAGGGTCTCGCGAGCGTGCTCTGGGGCGAGCCCACGGGGCCGCGCGCGGGCCTCTACGGCGTGTACCGCAACCAGACGGAGGCCGACGGCCTGCGGGTCACCGAGGTCGGTGTCGTCGACCTGTTCGGCGATGCCCCGCTCACCGTCCCCGGCTGGTCCTTCCGCGTGGCCGGCGAGGCCGCCGGCATCCTCGGCTCCACCTCGCGCGCGCAGACCTACAACGCCAAGAGCGGCCTCGTGGTGCAGTCCGCGGGGGCGCTCGCCCTCCTCGAAGCCCGTCCCAACGCGCTGCCCGTGCGCGCCATCGCTCGCGCCGGCTGGGCCAGCGGCGACGGCAAGCTCGAGGATGGCTACTCGCGCGACTTCACCTTTGATCGTGACCTCGGCGTCGGCATGGTCCTGTTCGACGAGCTCCAGGGCGCTGTCGACGCCGCCGCCTACGCCCAGCTGACCGACACGTCCCACTCCGGCGGCGCGCCCGACGGCGCCGAGGTCCTCGTGGCCGAAGGCGCCGTGCGCCACGCCGCGTTCGTCCAGCCCGTGATCGGCGTCACGCCGCGCCCGTGGCTCGACGTGAAGGGCGGCGTGCTGTTCGCGTGGAACACCAGCCCGATTGTCCAGCCGTTCGCGACGTTCCGGAACGGCGGCGTCCCCACCAACCACCTGGGCACGCCCACCACCGGCTACGCGCTCGGCACCGAGCTCGACTGGGCCGTGACGCTGGGCAACGTGGATGCCGAGGTGTTCGGCGTCAAGACGGTGCCGGCGCTCATCGTGCAGGGCGGGCACCTGCTCGCCTCCGCGGACATGGGCGGCGGCGTCGTGACCCTCGTGACCGCGACGGGGCGCGTGCGCTGGTAGGCGCGACGAGTCCCGTGTCTAGACATGGGGCATGCGCGCAGTCTACAAGGTGCTCCCCGACGCGGAACGATGGGCCATCAAGCTCGAGGGCGAGTACACTCCGCTCGCGATGCACCCGAGCAAGAGCGAGGCCGTGAAGGCGGCCCGCGACATGGCCGAGCGGGACATGCCGAGCCGCCTCGTCGTCATCGACGGTCGCGGCAAGGTCGAGTCCGACAAGCTCTACGGCACCGACCAGCTCGAGGCCGACGTGCAGGGCATGCGCGCGATGGAGGCGCCCTTGCCGGAGGGGCTGGAGCCGATGCCGGAGATGGAGGAGGAGGAGGGGTGAGCTGCTGAGCACGGGGCGGGGCGGGGCGGACGGTGGAGGCGGGAGGCGGAGACGGAGCCGGACGGCGGAGCCGTGGAGGCGGAGGCGGGGGCGAGGCCGGAGGCGAAGGGGCGGACGCGGAGGCGGAGGCGGAAGACGGAGCCGGAGCCGGAGCCGGAGAATCAGGAAGGCAGGAATAGAGGAAGGCAGGAATAGGAAGAGCGGAGGCGGAGAGGACGAAACGATTGGCCTTCGGCGCCACGAGTGGAAACCGGCTTGGGAGGCGGTTGAGTGTTGAGCGCGTCCCGGCTGACGTGCCCGCGCTGGGATCGTCGGTGCCAGAGTCGGCGCGCCTCATCGTGGAAGCGGTCCAGCGCGTCGTAGTTCCTGGTCAGTCCTTGTCGTCGTCACTCGCGTGTGCTCGGCCGCGCGCGTCGAAGCGGAACGCATGTGTGCCGACCGCGGCGGATGGCGACGGCGGAGCCGGGGCGCCCCGCGAATCGCACGCCTTCCTGGTGTCCGGCGATGCAGGCGCTCCCTCCGGCGTCCGCCTCTCACCCGGGAGTGGCGGTAACCCGGAGTGGCGGCCACTTGGCGGCCAAGGTCGGGGGCCCTTTGGGGAAAGGGGGTGCGTGGATGGCCACTTGGCGGCCAAGGTCGGGGGACCTTTGGGGAAAGGGGGTGCGTGGATGGCCACCGGGCGGCCAAGGTCGGGGGACCTTTGGGGAAAGGGGGTGCGTGGATGGCCACGTGGCGGCCAAGGTCGAGGAACCTTTCGGGAAAGGGGGTGCCGGGATGGCCACGGCTGTTGTCACGCGGCGGGTCGGCGCGTCAACGTCGGTCGCCGGGCGGGAGATCGATCCGGGCGCGGTCGCCGAGCGCCGCCCGGTGCCCCATCCGCAGCGCGATGATGTTCTCGAGCGCGGGATCGGCCTCGGCGGCGCGGTACCGCCGCAAGGAGCGCTCGGAGAGGGCGAGCGCGTCGGCCACGGCGGCGAGCGGGGTGGTGGGGAGCGCCAGGCGGATCGCTGCGTGTCGGGCGCGTCGGGCGGGCGTCGAGTCGTCGAGCTTCGCGAGCCCGACGGCGCCCGCGGCGGCGTCCGCGAGCAGGTCGAGGTGCATGGCGGGCACGAGCTCGCCGACGCCCAGCATCGCGAGCAGCTGGCCGCGGTGGGCACGAGGGACCAGGGCGCGCACACGCGGGATGAACCCCGGCGGCGCCAGACGCAGGCCCAGCAGCGCCTGAATGCTTGACGCCTCGTGCGTCGGGTCGTTGGCGACGCCGTGCTTCTCCGCGTTGCGGTGTACGTAGCGGAAGACCTCCTCCAGGTGGAATTGGTCCGCCATCGGCTTGACGAACGTCGGCGCGAAGCCCCCGGAGATCGAGAGCGCCTGCGTCAACGCCGAGGACACACACTGCGCGAAGTGCCCCGCCTCCGCCCGATCGCAGAGATTCGCGGTGTGCAGGTGGTCGCCGGAGGCGCGGAACGCGTAGAGGCCGTACCGCTCGCCGATGCGATGCGTCGTGACCGCGAGTATGCGCTGCGCGGCCGTGTCGGGCGCGAGCACGCGCGAGTCCCGGGCGCGGAAGACGAGGTGAAAGCCGCGGGGTAGCATGGCGCGCCAACGATGCACACGCGCCCGCTCGTCGGGAAGGGGGTGTGCTCGACAAGGGGGATTGTCCCGCCGGTGGAGAAACGCGTCGTCAGCTGGCGCTTGCTCGTACACCATGTGTTGGGACGCTATCAGATCCGACGGCGTTTGCCGCCACTTCGGGTGATTTGCGCCGCGGAAGCGACCACGGCTCGCGGCGTCCTCGACATCTTCCCGGGTCGTGGCTGATCTCGGTGACATCGGCGGGGCAAAGCGGTCACAGCTCGCGACGTCCTCGACATCCCCCCGAGTTGTGACCGCCGGCGGGGGCGGATGCATGGCAGGTGCGGCCACGAGTTGCGACGTCGTCGCCCTCCCCCCCCCCTGAGTTGTACCGTCCGGTGTCGGCACCAGCCCGGAGCCCGGAGAATCAGGAAGGCAGGAAGCGAGGAGGGCAGGAATTGGGAACCGGGAGACGCGGCCACAACTCGCGACGTCCTCGACATCCCCCCGAGTTATGACCGCTCGCGGCGGCGAAATCGGCCACATCTCGCGACGTCCTCGACATCCTCCCGAGTTGTGACCGCTTGGGAGGACATCGGCGGGTCGGAGGCGGCCACAACTCGCGACGTCCTCGACATCCCCCCGAGTTGTGACCGCTCGCGGCGGCGAAAGCGGCCACAACTCGCGACGTCCTCGACATCCTCCCGAGTTGTGACCGTCTCCGGCGCCGGGGTGTCGACACCGGCCCCGAGTCCGGAGAATCAGGAAGGCAGGAAGTAAGGAAGGCAGGAAGTGGGGAAGCAGGCGACGCGGTAACGAGTCGCACCCCCGCGCCAGGCGGCCGGCGGGCGCCCGCTCGGCGGGCGGTCCCGGCGGGATGGCGCCGCGGCAGCGGCGACGCCCCGCCGGACCAAGCGGCTTCGCCGCGCGCCCAGAGGACACCGCCCCGCCCCGTCCGCGGGGCGGGGGGCGCCCAAGCCACGGCCCCCAAGCCACGCCCACAACCCCCACCAAACCTACCGTACCAACCCCAACCCCCCCAACACGTCCCGCGCGCTCCCGGCCGCGGCCAGCTGTGCGAGGATGTCGGCGTCCGCGAGGCGTGCGGCGCGGGCGAGGACGGCCAGCGCGGGGGCGCCGGTGCCGAGGCCGACGAGGACCAGGACGGCGCGGATCGGGAGGTCGTCGGGGAGGGGCGAGCCGCCGTAGGAGGTGGGGCACGGGGTGTCGAGGAGCACGAGGCACGCGGCGGGCGCGGGGGCGAAGCCGGGCGCGTGGGGCAGGAGGAGGCCGGCGCCGACGGCGGAGGGGCAGGCGCGCTCGCGGGTGTGGAGCGCGGCCGCGAGCGAGGCGACGTCGGCGCCGCCGTCACCCCCCGGGGCGAGGCGCATGGCGGCAAGATCGATGGCGTCCTCCACGCGGCCCACGCGCACGCCGAGGAGGACGCGGTCGGCGGTGAGCAGGTCGGCGATGCTGGCGGCGGGCGCCGCGGTCTCCGGGAACTCGCGGGCGATGAAGTCGAGCACGCGCGCGATCTGGGCGGGGCCGAGCTTGCGGCGTGCCACCTCGGCCAGGAGCGCGCGGCCGGCGAGCGAGGGGGTCTGGGCGACGCGGGCGCTGCCGGTCAGGTCGAGGAGGCAGTCGACGGGCAGGCCGAGCACGTTCGCGATCGAACGGATGCGGTCGGCCGTGGGCGGGGCGTCGTGGCCGTTCTCGACGCGCGAGAGGTACGCGGTGGAGACGCCGATGGACTGGCCGAGCCCCTTGAGCGACAGGCCCGCCGAGACGCGGAGGAGGCGGAGGGAGGCGCCGAACGGCATCAGGCCACGGCCCGAGGGGCGTGTACGAGGAGCCAGGAGGGGCCGGCGCCCTCGACGCCCACGTCGGGGAGGGCGCCGCCCTCGGCGAACGGGGCCACCACCAGATCGACGCCGCCAGGCAGCGCGCCCGCCGCGAGCCGCACGACGGCGACCTGTCCCTCTGCCACGAGCCGCGCCACGAAGCGCTCGGCCGCGTCCGCGTGCGGACCGGCGCCCCCGACGAGGCCCACGCGCCGGACGGGCCCGAGGCCGCGGTCGACGAGCACGCCGACGTCCGCCGGCGAGCCGCGGAGGATGGCGCCGGTGGCCCCGCCGAGCGTCTCGCCGAGCAGCGCCGAGCGGTGTACGCCGATGAGCACCAACGGGACGCGCTTGAGACGCGCCATCCGCACGATGTCGTCGCCGGGGGTGGCGGACGGGAAGGAGAGCGGGTCGACCGCGAGGCCGACGGAGGTGGCGGTGGCGGCGACGGCGTGGAGGGGGTCCTCGTCGCGATCGGGCCCGTGCATGGACTCGGAGAGCCGCGCGATCGGGGAGAGGTAGAGCGCCCAGACGGTGCCCTTGGAGCGGCGGGTCCAGGCGTCGGCGAGGTGCACCAGCGCGGGGGCGATGCCGGGGTCGGACACGCAGAGGAGCGCGGCGGGGGCGGGCTCGGTGGGGGTGGGCGTGTCGCGCGCGGTGTGGGCCTCGTCGTCCGCCATCTTGGCCGCGGGGAAGATGCGCTCGAGCAGCGGCGAGGTCATCCACGTGGTGACGAGCGCCATGATCACCATCATCGCGAAGAGCTCCTTCGAGATGACGCCCAGATCGAGCCCGATGTTGAGCACGACCAGCTCCATCAGGCCGCGCGTGTTCATCAGGACGCCGATGGCCGCGGAGGTGCGCAGGTCGAGCCCGGTGAGGCGCGCGGCGGCCGCGGTGCCGCCGAACTTGCCGAGGCACGCCACGAGGACGATGACGAGCGTCGTGACCCACGCCGAGGCGTCGTCCAGCAGGCCGATCTGCGTGCGGAGCCCGCTGTAGGCGAAGAACAGCGGCAGGAGCACGATGGTGACGAAGTCCTCGATCTTCTCGACCAGGACGGTGTGCAGACCGCGGTCGCGCGGGATGATGGCGCCGAGGAGGAAGGCGCCGAAGAGCGCGTGGATGCCGATCCACTCGGTCGCCGCGGCGGAGGCGAGCAGCACGAGGAAGACGAACGCGATCGTATCGCTGGAGACGGCGTGGCCGACGCGCGGGCCGATGCGGGCGAGCATGGGGCGGACGAGCTTCCACATCACCAGGACGTAGGCGATGGCGAGGCCCGTGGTGACCAGCGCCGGGCCGACACCCGAGGCCCCGGCCACCGCCACCACGAAGGCGAGCATGCACCAGGCGGTCACGTCGTCGACGGCGGCGCTCGCGAGGGCCAGCGCGCCGACGCGGGTGCGGATCAGCCGCTTCTCCGCGAGGATGCGGGCGAGGACGGGGAAGGCGGTGACGCTCATCGCGGCGCCCATGAAGAGCCCGAACGCCAGCTTCGACACCCCCTCGGGCGCGAGCGTGGCGTAGAGCGGGATCGACGTGAGGCCGCCGAACACGAAGGGAACGATGATGCCCGCGTTGCTGATCGCCACCGACGATCGGCCCTGCCCTTGGAGGAGCTTCGGGTCGAACTCGAGCCCGACCAGGAACATGAAGAACACGAGGCCGAGCTGGGCGGTCGTCCCGAGCACCGGCAGGCTCGCGGCGGGGAACAGGGCGTCGAGCGCCCCGGGCCAGACGATGCCGAGCAGGGAGGGGCCGAGGAGGATGCCCGCGAGGATCTCGGCGATCACCGTGGGTTGTCCCAGCCTCCGCATGACGCGGCCGAGGAGGCGCCCGGCGAGCAGGATGGCGCCGATCTGGGCGAGGAGCTGGATGACGTGCAGGAGGCACCCGGTGCGAGGCCGCCCCGTTAAGTGAAACGCTTAACGGCGGCCACCCGGCACGCGGCTCACGCGGCCGCGCGATCCCCGTCGCGGGCCGTTCGGCCGAGCAGCCGATCGATCGCCCGGTGCACCGCGTCGGGATCGAAGAACGTCAGGTACAGCGCTGCCATGGTCGCGGAGAAGGTCGCCACCGGCAGCGCGACGAAGAGGACGCCGTGGAACAGGAGCCCGACCAGCACGAGCGGGCCGCGGAACCGCGGGATCCAGAGGCCCACGCCGAGCGCGAGCTCGATGACGACGGTGGCGACGGCGAGGGCGCAGAAGATCGCGGCGGCGCCGGGCAATGTGAGCGGGTCGGCCGTGCCGTAGCGCTCCAGGAACAGGTGCTCGAGCCGCACCCCCGAGAGGAAGGGCCAGGTGAGCTTGTCGTAGACGGCCGCGAGGTACACCACCGAGGTCTGCATCGCGAGCAGCCGCAGGCCCCAGAGCGGCCCGTCTTCGGGCGGACAGGCGCCGCCGCGGCCCTCGGCCCGGAGGAGCCACCACCACCGGTCGACGGAGAACGAGCGCTCGCACGGCGTGAACACGAGCAGCACGCTCGTGCAGACGAGCAGCCAGCGGTGATGGTGGGTGTAGGCCTCGAGGCCCTGCGCCACGCCGAGGTGGAAGAACACGACGAGCATCGTGAGCGCGGTCCACACGACGGCCACGCGGGTCCACAAGCCGACGAGCAGGAGGGTGGTGGACAGGAAGAACGACAGGCCGATGGCGAGGTCAGCGGGCGTCTCGAGGCCGAAGAGCAGGAAGTCCCGCGCCCAGCGGTCCCACAGCAGCAGCGGCAGCGCGATGCGCAGGAGCGCGGCGGGCCGGGTCGAGCCCTCGTCCCACACCAACCAGCGCCAGAGGCGGCCCATCGCGTTCGTCATCGCGCACGCTCCGAGGTGGCGCGCGGCTTCGGGCACTCGTTCGTGGTGCCGTCGAGGACCGTGGTCCAGCCCTTCCGTGTCGAGCGCCGCAGCTCCACGCGCACGTCCACGTCGGCGCCCAGGCTCGTGCAGAGCGTGCGCGCGACACGATGTGCCGCATCCTCGTTCTTCAGGCGGCGCTCGACGCGGCGTGGCAGGGGCTCGCCTGGCGCCAGGATCGCGTAGCGGTCGAGTTGCTCGCGGGTGCCGTCCGCGTGCACGGCCACGAACCGGGCCTGCAGGACGCCGAGCCCCTGGCCGCTGAACATCTGCCAGCCGCGCAGGGCCGGGCTCCAGCGGTGCAACACCTGCTCGTAGATGGGGCCGCCCCAGATGAACAGGGCGCAGAGCGAGAAGACGACGACCCGCGCGGTTCTCCGCAGGCGCGCGGCGGGCGGGATCGCGGGTCGGAGGGCGGGCGCTGGAGCGGGGGGCGGCGTCACGAATCCCGGCTATCCCCCCGGACCGCCATTTTTTGGCGCTGGCGAGATCGTCTTTCGGCTCAGCCGCGCTCCCGGTTCTCTCCAGATGCACGCCACGCCGGCTCTTCACCCCCGGCGCCTCCCGGAGACCCTCATGCGCTCGATCCTCGCCCTCTCGCTCCTGTCCGCCTGCGGCTCGTTCGACACCGGCAGCGCCTACCACGAGGATCTGCTGCCCCAGGAGGACCGCGTGCGCATCAACCTCCCGATGGACGGCGCCTCGGCCAAGGACGGCGAGACCGGCGAGTGGGCCCGCTACTACGTCGTGACGCGCAACGTCACCGAGCACGTGAACGGCCTCATCGGCGGTGTGCTCGGCATCGTCGGCTACGTCACGACGCTCGAGCCGCAGTGGTCCGACACCGACAGTCGCCAGGCCGTGTGGGGGCCCTACAGCGACTCCGGCCTCGACCCGGTCGAGACGGGCCTCTGGGTGACCGAGGAGGACGACGGCTCCTACACCTGGGCCCTGTTCCAGCTCCCCAAGGGCGGGAACATCGAGACCGACGCGACGATCATCGTCACGGGCATCGTGGACGCCGGCTCCACGCCGGACGACGCCTCGGGCGTGTTCCAGGTCGACTTCACCGCCGCCAACGCGCTCGACCCCGCCGCGGCCCTCGTCGGCACCTTCACGGTCGAGTACACGTACGACGCCTCGGGCGGCAACGCGGTCGCCGGGTTCGAGGACTACGGCGCGGAGAACGGCGAGCGGATCGACGCGTTGTACGCCTACTCCCAGGACGCTGCGGGCGCCGGCACGATGGATCTGGCCTGGTACGACGACGTGAACGCGACCGGTGTCGACGAGATCCTCGCCATGCGCACGCGTTGGGAGAGCACCGGCGACGGGCGCTCCGACGCCGTGGTGACGGGGGGCGATCTCGGCGCGGACGCGGTGTATGCGTCCGAGTGCTGGGGTGGCGATTTTGTAACCGCGTACTGGTCCGATACGATCGGCCTGTACGAAACCGTTGGGGACGTCGGCGCGTGTGCCTATGCAGGGTCCGAGCTTCCCACCGAAGCCTCCTTCGGGATTGCCGAGTAGACTGACTACAGCCCCGCTCCCGCCGGAGGGTTTCCCCGATGCGCCCGACCCCGATCTTCCTCGCCTTCCTCGCCGCTGGTTGCGAGCCGGTCGAGCCGGACGTGTCCCCCGTGGAGGGGGAGGAGCCCGCGCCCTACATCTTCGAGGAGGAGGCGCCGCCGGTGGCCGACCTCGAAGCCGGGGACCTGGAGGCCGCGATCGAGAGCGCGATCGCGCTGTCGCTCACGCTCAACGCGGCGCCGATCTTCCCGGCCTACGACGCGGCGATGGTCGGGGCGGAGGAGACCTGCCCGGCGTACTACGACTACCAGGGCAGCCAGTATTGGTACGACACGTGTACGGCCACGACCGGCGCCCGGTACAGCGGGTACAGCTTCTACCAACTGTACGACGACTACGACGCGGGAGATGGCAGCGTGTACGACGGGCAGACCGTCTACGGCGTCGCCGAGATCGTGACGCCCGACGGCTACACCTACGAGGCCGGCGGCTCCGCGCAGAACCTCGTCGCCACCGGGCCCGGGTACACGTACTTCTCCTCGGCCATCGCGGGGAGCTTCGCGTGGGACGGCCCCGAGGCCGCCGGCACGTGGCTGGAGACGGGCGTGTCCCCCGACATCACGCTGCTCGGCTACCTGATCCCCGAGTCGGGCAACTACATGATGCTCGACGGCGGCCTGTCCGGGCTGGGGGGTGAGCTCGACACCGTGGTCTTCGACGCGGTGGTGCTCTTCGACTTCGCCGGCCCCTCCGGCTCGCCGTGCCCCACCGAGCCCGGCGGCGTGGTGTCCGTGCGGGATGGCGTCGGCAACTGGTACGACGTGGTGTTCGACGGCCCGTCCGAGTACGGCCTCGAGATGTCCGACCCCGCCTTGTGCGACGGTTGCGGCTCCGCATGGTTCCGCGGCGAGCCCATCGGCGAGGTGTGCGCCGACTTCACCGCGTTGCTGGATTGGGAGGTGTCGCCGTGGTGACCCTCTGGTTGTTGGGGTGCGCCACGCAGGTGGTGGATCCGGCTCCGGTCGAGGAGCCGGTGATGGCACCGGTGGAGGCGTTGGTGCGCGCCAGCCTCGATCTACGCGGGGTACGCCCGTCGCTCGACGAGCTCGCGGCCGTCGAGGCCGATCCCGGCTTCGGCGAGAGCAGCGCGTACGCGGGGCTGGTCGACACGTTCCTGGACGACCCTCGCTACGAGGGCCGCGTCCGCGACTTGTGGGCCGAGATCTACCTGACCCGCGCCCCGTCCATCTACGTGAACGCCGCGACCTTCGATCTCACCGACGAGGCCGGCTTCCAGGTGTCGACCGGCGAGGAGGTGCTCGCCATCCTCGGGCACGTGGCCGCCACGGATTTGCCGTGGACCGAGATCGTGACCGCCGACTGGACGATGGCCGACGAGATCACCGCCTCCATCTGGCCCATCGACCGTCCGGACGGCGAAGGATGGCAGGTTTCCCACTACACGGACGGCCGGCCCGCCGCCGGCGTGTTGACGACCAACTCGCTCTGGTGGCGCTACGGCTCGACCGACAGCAACGCCAATCGCAAGCGGGCCAACACCGCCTCCCGCGTGTTGTTGTGCAACGACTACCTCGTGCGGCCGCTGGAGTTCGATCGCAACATCAACCTGCTCGACGAGGAGGCCGTGGCGGACGCGATCAACAACGATCCGTCGTGCACCAACTGTCACAACAGCCTCGATCCGTTCGCGAGCTACTTCTACGGCTTCTGGTGGTACGACCCGAGCAACGCGCTCGAGATCGTGAAGTATTTTCCCGAGCGCGAATCCCGCTGGGCGCTGTACACCGACAAGGCGCCGTCCTTCTACGGCGAGCCGGGGTACAACCTCACCGATCTCGGCCAGCAGATCGCGGGGGATCATCGGTTTCCCACCTGCGCGGTCGAGCAGGCGTGGGAGCTGCTCCTGCGGCGTGACACGTCCACGAGTGACACGTCCGCGCTCGTGACCCATCGGAACGCGTTCATCAACGGCGGCCTCACCATGAAGGCGCTCATGCGCTCCATCGTGACCGATCCCCGCTACCTCGCGGGCGCCACCGACACCGAGGGCTACGTCCCCAAGAAGATGGTCACGCCCGACCTGCTCGCGACCTCGGTCGAGGGGCTCACCGGGTACACCTGGACCTACGAGGCCTACGATCTGCTCCGCACCGACAACGTGGGCTACCGCACGCTCGCCGGCGGCGCCGACGGCTACGCGGTGACCGCCACGGCCACCAGCCCCAACGCCACGCTCGTGGTGGTGCAGCAGCGCCTCGCCGAGGCCGCGGCCTGGTACGTCGTGAAGAACGAGCCCGCGCGGCTCTTCAGCGTCGACTTCACCGAGACCCCCGACACCGACCGCGCCGCCATGGCCGCGCAGCTCCAGGCGCTCCACAAGGGGGTGTTCGGACGCACCGTGGCGGCCGACGGCGAGGAGGTCGAGGCCGGCCTCGCGCTCTGGTCCGACCTGTACACGGTCGAGCGTGATCCGCGCGACGCCTGGGCGGGCGTCCTCTCCGTGCTCCTCCGCGATCCCGATTTCCTCTTCTACTGATTGGGGGCCGAATGCTTTCACGTCGCTCCCTCATGCAATCGGGCACCGGTCTGGCGGGGCTCGCCGCCTTGGGCCTCTCCCCTCGCGCGGCCCGCGCCGCCACCGCGTCGGACATGAAGTTCCTCTTCGTGTTCGCCCCGGGCGGCTGGGACACCACCCGCGTGTTCGCGAACGAGTTCTCCAACAACGCGGTCGATCTCGAAGCCGCGGCCGAGCCCGGTACCGCTGGCAACATCGGGTTCGTGGACCATCCCGAGCGCCCCTCGGTCCGAACGTTCCTCGAGACCTGGCACTCCCGGACCGTGGTGCTCAACGGGCTGATGGTGCGCTCCATCGCGCACGAGATCTGCACGATGATCGCGATGACCGGCACCACCTCGGGCCTCACCCCCGATTGGCCGGCCATCCTCGCGAGTGTCGACCGCGACCGGTTCACCCTCCCGCACCTCGTCCTCGGCGGCCCGTCGTTCCCCGGCGATCTCGGCGTGGCCGTGTCGCGCACCGGCTCGAACGGCCAGCTCGAGGCGCTCCTGTCGGGCCGCTCGCGGAACCTGCAGGACATCGTCTCGGGCGGGCCCAGCGCCCCCGCCGAGAGCCTCATGGACCGCTACATGGGGCGCCGGGCGGCCGCGCGTGCGGCGTCGGCGCGCTCGTCGGTCGACGCGGCGCTGGCGGGCCAATTCAAGGTGGCAGTCGACCACGCGACCGAGCTGAAGGACCTCCAATACATCCTGGACTTCACCGGCGGCGCCGACGTGGCCGACCAGGTGCAGGTCGCGGTCGACGCGCTCTCGCTCGGTGTCAGCCGCTGTGTCACGCTCGCCTCGGCGGGCGCGGTGCTCGGATGGGACACCCACGCGGACAACGACGCCCAACAGTCGCCTCTGTGGGAGACGTTGTTCTCCGGCCTCGGCCAGCTCATGCAGGCGCTCGCCAACACGCCCGGCACCTCCGAGGCCACGCTCGCCGACGAGACCGTGCTGGTCGTGCTCTCCGAGATGGGGCGCACCCCCAAGCTCAACGCGTTCAACGGCAAGGACCACTGGCCGTACACGAGCGCGATGGTGGTGGGGCCCAACCTCCTCGGCGACCGTGTCATCGGCGGCTTCGACCGCAAGTTCTACGGCAAGAGCATCGACACCGTGACCGGGGATCTGTCCGAGGGCGGCGAGATCCTCTCCGCCGAGTCCCTCGGCGCCACCCTGCTCGCGATGGCGGACGTGGATCCGCTCGACTATGTCGACGGGGTCGATCCGATCATGGGGATGCTCGCTTAGGCGTCTCCGCCGGACTATGAGCGGCGGGCTCTCCGGGAGGATTCCCATGTGGTTGGCCTTCTTGTTCGCGTGCACCGGTACGGATGACACTGCCGAAACGGCCGTGCCCGCCCTGTGCGTGGATGCGCCCATCGTGACCTATGAGACGTTCGGCGCCGGCTTCATGACCGAGAACTGCCAATCCTGCCACGCCAGCACTTCCCTCGATCGCGAAGGCGCGCCCGAGTCCGTGGTGTTCGACACGGTCGACCAGGTGTGGACCCTCCACGAGCGAATCCTCCAGCTCGCGGTCCCCGACGAACCGTCGATGCCGCCCCTCGGCGGCACCACGGCGGACGACCGCGCGAAGCTCGAGATCTGGCTCACCTGTGCTGACGAGGGGACGTGATGGCGTCGATCGACGGATATTTCAAGGGCAAATCGGTGCTCCTCACCGGCGGCTCCAGCGGCATCGGCTTCGCGGCGGCCCAGCGCCTGCTCCGCGCCGGCGCCGAGGTCACGCTCGTGGCGCGGCGGGTGTCCGCGTTGGACGAGGCGAAGGCGAAGCTGGGGGGGAAGGGCGTGCATGTGCTCTCCCTGGACGTCTCGCGCGAGGACGACGTGATCGAGAAGGTGGCGGCGCACCTCGCCGCGCACCCCACCGACGTGTTGATGAACAACGCCGGCGTCGTCATGCCCGGTCGTTTCCTCGAGCTGGAGTCCAAACACTTCCGCGAGATGATGGACATCAATTACTTCGGCGCCGTGAACATGTGCCGGGCGGTGATCCCCCACCTCGTCGCCAAGGGCGGCGGCGCCGTGCTCAACGTGTCCTCGATGGCCGGCATCATCGGCATCTACGGATACACGGCGTACGCGGCGAGCAAGTTCGCGCTGTACGGCTTCTCCGAGGCCCTGCGCGGCGAGATGGTGCCCCACAAGGTCGCGGTGAGCGTGTGCCTGCCGCCCGACACCGATACGCCGCAGCTCGCCTTCGAGAACCAATACAAGCCGAAGGAGACCAAGGCGATCGCCGGCACGGTCAAGACCATGTCGGCCCCCGCGGTCGCCGAGGAGATGCTCGCGGGCGTCGCCGCCGGCAGCTTCACGATCGTGCCCGGCCTCGACGGCCGCATGACGGTGGCGGCGCAGCGCTGGGTGCCGAGCGTGGTGCGGTGGTATTCGGATCGGGCGATGCGGAAGGGGTAGCGCGCCGAGGGCGGTGTGGGCGCGACCCTGGGTCGGGCGCATGCCGTGGAGGCATGTGGCCGACCCAGGGGCGCGACCCTGGCGAGGCGCCAGGGTCGGCCTCCGGCGGGGTCGGCCTCCGGCCTCCGTTGGCACGGCGGCGCGCGCGCCGGGTGCCGAACCGCGCGGGCACTGCCCGCGCGCCCTCTGGAGGCCTCGCGCGGGGGCTGGGGGGGCGGTTGGGTTGGGTTGGGTTGGGTTGGGGGGATGGGGGGCGCGGGGCCGTGCTGTGTGGGGCGCGGGGCGAGCGGCGCGAGTGGCGGCGCCGGGCCGTGTGGGGCGCGGGGCGGCGCGGCGGGGTGCGAGCGGCGCCGGGCCGTGCTTTGTGGGGCGCGGGGCGAGCGGTGCGAGCGGCGCCGGGCCGTGCTTTGTGGGGCGCCGGGCCGTGCTGTGTGGGGCGCGGTGCGAGCGGCGCGAGCGGCGCGGTCCGTGCGGCGCGGCGCGAGCGGCGCCGGGCCGTGCTGTGTGGGGCGCGGTGCGAGCGGTGCGAGCGGCGCCGGGCCGTGCTTTGTGGGGCGCGGGGAGCGGCGCGGTGCGCGCGGCGCCGGGCCGTGTGGCGCGGCGCGGCGCCGTTCTGTGTGTGGCGCGGTGCGAGCGGCGCGAGCGGCGCCGGGCGGTGCTGTGTGGGGGGCGGCGCGGCGCGGTGCGAGCGGCGCCGGGCCGTGTGGCGCGGCGCGGCGCGGCGCCGTTCTGTGTGTGGCGCGGTGCGAGCGGCGCGAGCGGCGTGGCGCGAGCACGCGGTGGGTGTGGCGGCGCGGTGCGAGCGGCGCGAGCGGCGCCGGGCGTTCTGTGTGGGGCGCGGTGCGAGCGGCGTTGCGCGAGCACGCGGTGGGCGTGGCGGCGGCGCGGTCCGAGCGGCGCGGTCCGTGCGGCGCGACGCACTATGCGGTCATGCCCTCGTGAATGCACACTTTCCCGAGTCGTGCCACCTTGAACGCCGGAGATCGCCCGGATCCGGCGGCGTGACCGGCGAATAGTGACGCTTGGTCCGTGTGGCTGAGCGCAAGAGACGCTCGAAGTCGGCGTTCACGGGGGCATGACTTTGATTTGGCGGCGTTCAGGGGGGCTTGGCGTGCTTGCGGCTAAGCGGGCGAGCCACGCAATAGACACCGGAACGTCAAGCTCATCCGCTCCTCCGAGGTGGGCGCGGCGGGAAGCGAGTGTTGCCACTCCCGCTGCATCGCGCCCGACATGACGAGCAAGGAGCCCGGCGCCAGGATCTGCTCGGTCACGTCGCGACCGGCGCCGCCCTCGCGGCGCCGGAAGAGCAGCGGCCGCGCCGCGCCGAGGCTGACGATCGCGATGCCGGTACCGGGCGCGAGCGCGGAGATGTCGTCGGCATGCCACCCCATCGTGCTCGCGCCCGACGGATACAGGTTCAGCAGACAGTTGCCAGGCGCGGCTCCCACATGGGGTGCCAACCCGGAGCGCAGGGCGGCCACCAGGGGGTGCCACGGTGCGCGTGGATAGTCCATTTGGGAGTAGTCGTAGGGCTCGCCCATGCTGGCAGTCCGGCGGGCCTTCATGCGCTGGTCCCAGACCACCTCGTCGCGCAGGGTGGTGAAGAGGGCGGCAGGATCGGGGACGAAGGCAGGGTGGTAGTGGGTCGGGGGCTGCATCGGCGGGCTCGGCTTTGGGATATGCGCGCGGGGCGGGCGGGGCCAGGGGTGTCGATGACCGCGGCCGCGCGAGGGGGGCTGGAGGGTGGCGCGGGCCACGTGGGCGTCGCGGCCGGAGGCCAGGGGTTTGGCAGCGGCCCGCGCCAGTCGGCCCGCGCGCAGCGGGGCGACGGAGGGCGGAGCCCGACCCCGGAAGACACCCGGCCCCGTCCGCGGGGCGCGCCCGGGGGTTGGTGCTGCGATAGGTTCGCCAAATGGTGCTCCCGTGACGAGCGTGCTCCTCGTCTCGGCCGCGCTCGCCGCGCCCACCTTCGTGGCGGACGATGTCCGGCTCGAGCGGCTGGCCGATACCGCCTGGGCGGCGGCGACCGCGTGTGTGGGGCACGAGGCGCCCGCGCGCGAACGGGTGGAGATCGTCGTGGGCCCGGTGCGCGGCGGCTTCGGGGGCCGCGCGTTTGTCGACGGCTGGGTTGGGCGTCGTACCTACGATCGGGAGGGACGCGTCCTCACGGAGACGCTCTCGGACGCCGGCGGCCTGGCCCGCATCGAGCTGGCTGCGCCGCGGCCTCGGTCGGTTGCCCACGAGGTGGCGCATGCGTGGGTCCATGGAGGGCCGAGCGCGCTCGTCGAGGGGGCCACGAACCTGCTGGCGGACTGCATCGCGCGCCGCGCGCCCCGCCAGTTCGGCTGGGCAGTGGGCGGGGACACACTCGACGGACTGGAGGACCTGAGATCCTGGCGCAACGCGGACGACGCTTCGCCGAGCACACGGATCGCCGGCTACGCGGCGTCCTCCGCATTGATGCGGGCGGCGGCGCGGGTTGTCCCGGAGAGCGTGTTGTGGCGGTCGGATTGGACGTGGAGCGCTTTTGCGGACGTATTGCGGGGAGCGGGTGACACCGTGGTGCTCCCCATCGTGGAGGGAGGGGTGGCGTCGCAGCTCGCGGCGCTCGCCGATTTGGACGGGGACGGGATGTCGGCGCTCGAAGAGCAGCTCATGGGCACCGACCCCGATGAGTGGGACAGCGACCGGGACGGATGGTGGGATGGCGCGCCCCCAGAGCTGGGTGCGTCCGGTGCCGTGCCGATCCCCTCCGGCGGCTCATCACTAGTCACATCTTGACAGGTCACTGCTCCCGGATGATCGCCCCATACT
>JAZKFH010000036.1:0-52670 GCA_040386535.1 Myxococcota bacterium
CCGATTTAGCGGCGTTGAGGGGGGCATGACCCCGCCCTCGATGCGCTCGTGCTCAAGCGCTGAGCGAGGTGCATAGGCATTGGCGCCTCATCCGGCGAGTTCGGCGCGTCCCGCGCGCCGAACTCGGGGGATGGCGCACCATCCGGTCAGTTTGGCGCGTCCAGCGCGCCGAACTCGGGGGATGCCCACTCATCCGGTCAGTTCGGCGCGTCCCGCGCGCCGAACTGGGGGGATGGCGCCTCACCCGTCGAGTTCGGCGCGTCCAGCGCGCCGAACTCGGCGCCGTCACCGCCAGGGAGTCGACCTGCACCTCTCCCCGGCCCAGCGGGCCTGGAGGGGCGCCGCCGCGGCGCGTCCGCGGCTCGGCGCGGACCGAGCGCGGAGCGCGAGCCCGGAAGGCACGCGGCGACGCGCGCCTCGCGCGGCGCGGGCCCCAGGCCTCGCATCTCCCACGCCGGCGCGTCAGGCGAAGCGCGGCGCGAGCTTCGTGTCGAGGGCGCCCAGGAAGGCCTCCAGGCTCGGCGCGCGATTGCGGAGGGCCTTCACCGCGGCGGGCCGACGCAGTCCATCCGCCGCAGACTCATAGGCGCGGGGCTTTCGTCTCGACGGGGTCGGCCACGGCCCCCTCCTAACCACCGGATCCCCCCACCGATGCTACTCTCCGACCGCATGAGCCACATCCTCGTCGTCGACGACGACCCCCACCTCCGCGAGGTCGTCCGCTACGCGCTCGCGCGCCAAGGACACCAGGTGCGCGAGGCCCAGAACGGCGTCGAGGCGCTCGCGATGCACGCGGCGTCGCCCGCCGATCTCATCGTGCTCGACGTGGTGATGCCCGAGCTCGACGGCATCGACACGTGCCGTGAGCTGCGGAAGACCAGCCGCGTACCGGTGGTGTTCCTCTCGTCGCGCGACGAGGAGCTCGACCGGGTGCTCGGGCTCGAGCTCGGCGGGGATGACTACCTCACCAAGCCGTTCTCGACGCGGGAGCTGGTGGCGCGTATCAAGGCGGTGTTGCGTCGGGCGACGCTGGAGCCGGTGCCCGCGGACAAGCCGCGCGTGCTCACGGTGAACAAGCTGCGGCTCGACCTGGACGAGCACCGTGCGTGGGGCGGCGACCACGAGGTGGTGCTCACCGTGACGGAATTCAGCCTGTTACGCGTGCTGATGGGGCGGCCGGGCAAGGTCTACACGCGCGACGAGCTCGTGGAGCACGCGTACGGCGACCACCACCACGTCTCCGAGCGCACGCTCGACTCGCACGTGCGACGCATCCGCCAGAAGTTCCGCGACATCGAGCTCGACCCGGTCGAGACCGTGCACGGCCTCGGCTACCGTCTGCGCCAGGGCTGACCCATGTTTCGAGGCAAGGTCGGCCGGCTCACGCTGTCGCTGCGGACGTGGCTCGTGCTGTCACACCTCGTGGTGTTCACGCTCCCGGTGCTGGCGCTCGTCGGCACGGGCGCGCTCGCGAGTGACCTGCGCACGCAGACGCGGGAGGACCTCGAACACCAGGCCGCGCTGCTCGCCCACCACATCGAGTATCGCCTCGCGAACAGCACGAAGCCGCTCGGCGAGCTGGGGCTCGACACGACGCTGATACACGCGAAAGAGTCGACGCTGGCTGGCTTCCGGGTGACTGATACATCGGGACGGATCGTCGCGTCGAGCGGCGACGACAAGGGCGAGGACATCTCGGGCGACCCGGAGGTGGCCACCGCGCTCTCAGGCAGCAACGGCCTCGCGATCAAGGAGCGGGCGCGCGTGCGGACCTCGCGGGAGTCGCTGGCCGGCCAGAGTCGGCACGCCAGTGTGCGCGTATTCGTCGCGCGGCCCGTGCACGAGAAGGGCGCGGTGGTGGGCGCCGTGGTGTTGTCGCGCACGCCCCGGGAAGAGGTGCAGGCCTTCTATCAGATGGCGCCGCGGCTCTCGGTGGGGGCGATCCTCGCGCTGGCGGGCACGGTGGGGCTCGCTTTTGGCGCCGGACGCATCTTGTCGCGCTCGCTCCGTTCGCTCGCCGAGGCCTCCCACGGCATCGCCACGGGGTCGGAGACCGCGCTGGTGGCGTTGGAGCCCGCGAGCCGCTCGCACGTGGCCGAGGCCCGCGCGCTGGCCGCCGCGATGGGGACGATGAGCGCGCGCCTGCGCCAACGCCTGCGATACATCTCGGAGTTCGCGGGCAATGTATCACACGAGTTCAAGACGCCCGTGAGCTCGCTCCGCGGTACGATCGAGCTGTTGCGCGATGACGACGAGATGCCGGCCGAGCAGCGCGCGCGCTTCCTCGAGAACGCGCTGGCCGACCTCGACCGCCTGTCCCGCCTCGTGGGGGGGCTCCTGCGCCTGGCCCGCGCCGAAGAGGGCGGCGCCCGCTCGATCTTCGGGCTCGACGACGTGTTGCGGGAGCTGGTGACCCGACACCCCGCGGTGGTTCACACCGCCACCACGCCCCCGGGCGCCACGCGCGTGGACGCCAACCGCGAACAGATCGAGAGCGCGCTGACCAACCTCGTCGAGAACGCCTTGCGTCACGGCGGGCCCGACGTGCAGGTGCGGGTCGAGAGCTACGCCGAGGGCGCCTGGACCGGCGTGGACGTTGTCGACGACGGGCCCGGGATCTCCGCCGCCAACCTCAAGCGTGTGTTCGACCGCTTCTTCACCACCGACCGCGCGAAGGGCGGCACGGGGCTCGGCCTCGCGCTCGTGCGCGCCGTCGCGGAGGCCCACGGAGGCCGCATCGACGTGGAGAGCGCTCCGGGGCGCACGCGGTTCCGCTTCGTGCTGCCACGGCTGGGCGCCTGACCGCCCCTGCGATTGGCAGGCCTCGGAGAGCGGCGGAGACGCGGGCACGAGGCTAGAACGCGCGGATGCCGAGACCGTTCTTCCCGCACACCCTGAACGACATCTCCCACGCGGTCGACGGCGCGCTGGGCCTCATCGTCGCCGACATGCCCGACGGGTCGCTCTGGGTGCTCAAGCGCAACCGCAAGGAGCCCGGCTACGTGCTCACGCAGTACGCCGACACCCAGCGTTCCAGCGTCGTGAGCACGCGCACGCTGCTCGAGCGCCGGGAGGCCATCAACGCGATGGCCGCGGCGATCGGGATGGGCGAGTCGCTCTGATCGCATCGCCTGCGGAACGAAAGAAGGGGAACCGGTGGACGGCAACCACCTGAGAATCAGATGGCCTCCCTCCGGCACATGATTTTGGATCGCGCCGCCGTCCAGAACCGGTCTCCTGTTTCCCTACACGCATGACGCGGCGGAACGGTGCCATCTCCCGCGGGAGCAGCTCCGCGCGCGCCCCCCGCCCTCCTCCCAGCGGCTCCGCCCGCAAAGTTATAGGACCCGCATGAACGAGATCGATCACCCCGTGGTGCGCGAGGAGCAGGCCCTGCTCGATGACGTGTCCGAGCGGCTCGGGCGCCCGCCCCCCACCGAAGGCGCCACCGAGGACGACATCATCGCCGAGCTGCGTCGCATCCAGGACGACATCCGCACCGCCAAGACCGAGGACAAGGCCGCGCTGGAGCAGCAATACGAGCGCCAGTGCCGCCTGCTCGACCAGCTGCGCCGCGGGAAGCAGCTCGACGGGGTCGACCCCGAGAGCCCCTACTTCGCCCACCTCGGCACCGAGCACGAGGGCCGGCGGTCGGATGTGTTGCTCGGCCGCGCCACCTCGCTGGAGAACGGCCTGCGCATCGTCGACTGGCGGCACGCCCCGGTCGCGAAGGTCTACTACCGCTACCAGGAAGGCGACGAGTACGAGGAGGACATCGGCCCGCGCACGATCTCCGGGAAGGTGGTGGCCCGGCGCGCCGTGACCATCAACCACGCGCGGATCGACCGCATCGTCTCGCCCGCGGGCACGTTCCTGCGGGAGAACGACGCGTGGGTGCAGAGCAGCACCCTGGCGCCGCGATTGGTCACCGGCGTGTCCGGCCCGGTCGCGACGGCGCCGCGCGACCAGCGGCTCGGCTCCGGCAAGGTGAGCCGCGCCGACAAGCACCTGCCCGACATCGCGGCGCTGATCGACGCCGAGCAGTTCGAGCTCATTGCGCGGCCCGACAGCGGCCCGGTGGTGATCCGCGGCGGCGCCGGCTCCGGCAAGACCACCGTGGCGCTCCACCGCATCGCCTACCTCGCGTTCGCGAACCCCCAGCGGTTCGCCCCCCACAAGATACTCGTGATGGTGTGGGGCAAGGCGCTGCGGGACTACGTGTCCAAGGTGTTGCCGAACCTGGGCGTCTACAACGTCAGCGTCGCGACGTGGTCCGACTTCTCCCGCCGGCTGGTGGAGCGACACTTTCCGTACCTGCCCGGCCACAAGAACGCGAACACGCCCTCGATCGTGTCACGCATCAAGCTCCACCCCAAGTTCCCGATGCTGCTCGAGCGCATCGTGAAGGAGCGCAAGGCCCCGGCCACGGGCGAGAGCGCGTTCCAGGATTGGCGCCTGCTCATCTCCGACTCCAGCTACATGGCCGAGCTGGGCGACTTCACCACCAACGAGATCGATCAGGCGATGAGCTGGGCCCGCTCCCAGCTCGATCACCTGGCCCGCCACCGCGAGGAGCGCGACAAGACCGCGGAGCCCTGGCTCGACGAGGAGGACGACGCGATCCTGCTGCGCGCCTGGCAGCTGCGCGTCGGGGAGCTGCGCGCCCGCGGCGGCGGCACCCTCCGCTACAGCCACGTGATGATGGACGAGGTGCAGGACTTCAGCGCGATGGAGGTCGCCGTGATGCTCGGCGCATGCGACGCCAAGCGATGTATCACCCTTGCCGGTGACACCCAGCAACACATCCAGGAGCAGGGCGGCAGTGAGGGCTGGAGCAGCCTGCTCGAGAGCCTGCACATCGAGGCCACCGCGCTCTCCACGTTGAAGGTGTCGTATCGCTCGACCCGGCAGGTCTCCACCTTCGCCCGGAGCCTGCTCGGCGCGCTCGCGGAGGACGAGGGGCCGCCGCTGACCGCGCGGGACGGCGCCGCGGTCGAGCTGTTCCCCTTCCCCGAACACGGCGCATGTGTCAGCTTCCTCGGCGAGGCGCTGCGCGATCTACTGCGCGCCGAGCCGCTCGCGTCCGTGGCGGTCGTCACCCCCGACGAGCCGACCTCTCGGATGTATCACGAGGGCTTCGAGCGGATGGACGTGCCGATGGCGCGCCTCGTGGTCGACCAGACCTTCGCCTTCGCGCCCGGCATCGACGTGGTGGACGTGCGGCAGGTCAAGGGCCTCGAGTTCGACTACGTCGTCATCGTGGGCGCCTCCGCCTCCTCGTACCCGGACCGTCCCAACTCCCGCCGCCTGCTGCACGTGGCCGCCACGCGCGCGATCCACCAGCTGTGGGTCACCTGGGTCGGCACGCCGAGCCCGCTCCTCGGGAGCATCGGATGACCCCCGCCGTGTTGGCCCGGCTGCGCGACGGAGGCGCGGACCGCCTCGCGGATCTGCTGCTGGACGAGGTGCTCGACCGCCCCCTCTCCGAGCTCGTGGACGCGAAGTGGATGGCCGATCGCCTGGTCGTGTCGCTCCGGAGCGCCGCCGCCGATCCGCGCGTGGAGTCCTGGCTCCGCGAGCGCGTGAACGACGTGCGGGCGCGCGTCCCCGAAGGGGTGCCCCAGGTGCCCCTCGCGATCCGCACGCCGCTCGGCGAGCTCCTCGCGCGGCCCTACGTGCCCGACCGCGCCATGGTCGGGCAGCTGCTCGACCATCCCACCGCGCAGCTCCTGCTGAAGGGCCTCTTCCAGGACCTGCTGATCGCCTTCGCGCGGCGCCTCAAGCCGATCACGCCGAAGGGCGGCCTGCCGAGCTTCGGGCGGCTCAGCCGCCTGGGCGAGGGCATGCTCGGCGCGGTGGGGCACGAGATCGAGCAGCAGATCGAGCACAAGGCCTGGGAGTTCACCGACCAGGCCGTGCAGAAGCTGGTCGACAAGATGGCCGACCACCTGTGCAACCCCGACCTCATCACCGAGTACGGCGCCTGGCGTGCGCACGGCCTCGACGTGTTGTGCGGCACCGACATGCGCGTGCTCGCGGGGGAGGTCGAGAAGCTCGACCCCGAGGCCCTCATCGCCACCGGCGCCGCGCTCGTGCGGGGGATCGCCGGGCGGGACGAGCTCACCGGGGAGGTCGAGGCGGTGCTGGTGGCCGCCATGGAGGGTGCCGGCACGAAGTCGGCGCGCGAGATGCTCGGGGGCGTCGAGGAGCACGGGCTGCAGCTCGTGCGGGATCTCCTCCGGCAGCGCGCCCGCGCCGTCATCGAGACCGACGCCTTCGCGCGCTGGTTCGAAGAGGTGATCGACGGGCCCGGCGCCGCCTCGTGACACACGGCCGGTGTGTCGCCCTTCTCGCGTGTATCGCCGGATGTATCGCCCCCCCGCCGCCGCCCGCGCGCCCGCCCGATGCTTGTGTCATCCTCCAGGCGCCCGTGTCGGGGCCGATGGCGACCGAGCGCACCGCCGCGGGAGACGCTCCGCTCGCCCTCGCGAACCTGTTCGTGCGGGAGGCCCGGCTCACCGGCGATGCGGGGTTCTACACGCTGGCGGACACCGCGCTGACCTGCGCCTTGTCCCGCTCACCCGACGATCGGGAGGCGGAGCGCCTGCGCGCCCACGTGTGGATCCAGTTCCACCGCTTTGCCGAGGTGGAGGTGCTCGCGCAGCGCCTCGCCGCCGCGGAGGGCGCCGGCTGGTTCGACCACGCGCTCCTGGGCGACGCGCACATGGAGCAGGGGGAGCTCGACGCCGCCGGGGAGGCCTACCAGCGCGCGGTCGATCTGCGGCCGAGCCTCGAGGTGTACGACCGCATCGGGTGGCTGCGCTGGTCGTGGGGTGATGTCGACGGCGCGGTGGCGATGCAGGAGATGGCGGTCTCCGCGGGCTCGCCGCTCGATCCCGAACCCTACGCCTGGGTGCTGACGCGGCTCGGCTGGCTGCACGCGCTCCGCGGCCAACCCGCGCCCGAGCTCGATGCGGCGCTCGCGCTGCTCCCCGACTACAAGCCGGCCCGCTTCGCGCGCGGCCGCGTGCGGCTCCACGAGGGCCACCCGGGCGCCGCGGACGATCTGCGGGCCGTCGGCGCCACGGTCGAGGCGGTCTGGGCGCTCTCGGAGCTCGACCCGAGCGTGTCGATCGAGGCCGTAAAGGCCCAGGACCCGCGTGGCTACGCGATCTGGCTCACCCCGCGGGACCCCGCTGCGGCGTTGGTGATCCTGGACGACGAGTGGAAGGTGCGTCAGGACGCGACGACGCGGATGGCGCGGGCGTGGGCCGCGCAACGGGCCGGTGACACATCGCGCGATGTATCAGCGGAGGCGCGCGCCGCGTTGGCCACCGGAATCGTGGAGCCACGCGTGTTGTGGATGGGCGCGCAGATCCTCGGAGACGATACGCTCCGGCAACGGGCGCTCGCGATGGGTCCCGGTCTGTTGCCCTCGGAGCGGCGCCCGTGAACCTCTGGATCGTGTCCGCCGCGTGGGCCCACCGCCCCGGCCTCTCCTACGCCCGGCTCGACACCGACCACGTCGCGCTCACCTTCGCCCAGCCCGAGCTGGCGACGCTCGTGCCGCTCGGGGAGGACCTCGACGCCTCGCGGGTCGTCGTCGCGCAGGTGACGCTCGACGTCGCCACCTTCACCGTGGGCGGTGAGCCGTGCGAGCTCGGCGACGCGACGCTCCGCCGGGTGGAGGAGGACGGCGTGGAGATCGCCGCGCCGATCAGCTGCCCGCCGGGCCCGGTCACCTACACCGCGGGCTTTCTGCCGCAGCTCGCGGTGGGCCATCGCCACTACGTCGAGGCGATGGGGCAGCCCGTGGCGGTGCTCGATGTCGGCACGCCGAACGTGGCGTACACCGGTGCATCCGATCCGGGCGACGTGGCCGCGCAGTTCCTGAAGCTCGGCGTCGAGCACATCTGGACCGGCTACGACCACCTGCTGTTCCTGCTCGGGCTGCTCCTCGCGGCGTCCTCGCTCCGGTCGATGTTGTTCATCGTCACCGGGTTCACCATCGCCCACTCGATCACGCTCTCGGCGGCCGCGCTCGGGCTCGTGTCGCTCCCGTCCTCCCTGGTCGAGCCGGCGATCGCCGCGTCGATCGCCTACGTCGGCATCGAGAACTTCTGGAAGCCCGCGCCGAAGCGCCGCGTGGCCGTCACCTTCCTGCTCGGCCTCGTCCACGGCTTCGGTTTTGCCGGCATGCTCGCGGAGCTCGGTCTGCCGCGGGACGCGCTCGCCATCGCGCTCCTCTGCTTCAACGGGGGCGTCGAGCTCGGGCAGGCCGCGGTCGTAGCCGTCGCGTTGCCGCTGCTCCTGGCGATGCGCCGCTGGCCCTGGTGGGAGGCGCGCGCGGTGCCCGTGGCGTCGGTCGGAGTGACGCTGGCCGGCGTGTATTGGTTGGTGGAGCGGCTCACCGCGTAGCGCCCTCCACGCCCGGCCGGCGGTGAGCAGAATAGAGGTTTGCCCTCTCTTCGGCCCGCCTCCCCGACGACCGCGGCTCCGCTCCGTGACGCGGAGCGGCGATGATCACGGCGCTCTGGTACGCCGTGGCGGGCGTGCTCCTCGTGGGGGTGGCCCTCGCGAGCTCGAGCATCGCGCGGCTCCCCGTCACCACGGCGCTGATCTACCTGTGTATCGGGTTGGTGCTCGGCCCCGAGGTCACCGGGCTCCTCCGGATCGACGCCCTCGCGGACGCCCCCCTGCTGGAGCGCCTGAGCGAGATCGCCGTGATCGTCTCGTTGTTCGGCGCGGGCCTGAAGCTGCGCGTCCCGACCTGGGACGAGCGCTGGAACGTGGCCCTGCGACTGGCGTTCGTGTCGATGACGATCACGGTCGGCCTCATCACCCTCGTGGGGGTGGTCGGGCTCGGGCTGCCCCTGGGCGGCGCCGTACTCCTCGGCGCCATTCTCGCGCCGACCGATCCCGTCCTCGCCTCGGACGTGCAGGTCGGCGACCCCTTCGACCGTGACCGGCTGCGCTTCAGCCTCACCGGCGAGGCCGGCCTGAACGACGGCACGGCCTTTCCGTTCGTCATGCTCGGCCTCGGGCTGCTCGGCCTGCACGACCTCGGCGAGGGCTATTGGCGCTGGCTGACCATCGATGTCGCCTGGGCCGTGACCGGCGGCCTGCTCGTCGGCACCGCGCTCGGGACCCTCATCGGGCGGCTCGTCCTCTACCTTAGGCGCACGCACCACGAGGCGCTGGGCACCGACGACTTCATCGCCATGGGCCTCATCGCCCTCGCGTACGGCGTCGCGCTGCTGTGTCACACCTACGGCTTTCTCGCGGTGTTCACCGCGGGGCTCGCGCTCCGCCGCGTCGAGATGCACAACCCGCGCCCGTCCGGCACGGCGGCGTGGCGCGCGGCCCCCGGCGATCACGAGAGCGCGGCGCACCCCCACCACGCCCCCGCCTACCTCGCCGAGGCGGTGCGTCGGGTGACCGAGATCCTGGAGCGCGGTGGGGAGATCGTGCTGGTGCTCCTCGTGGGCGCCCTGCTCTCCCCCGCGACCGTGTCGCTCGAGGCGGCCGGCTTCGCCGCGCTTCTGCTCCTCGTGCTCCGTCCCATCGCGGTGACGCTCGGGCTGGTCGGTCGAACCGTACCCGCCCATGCGCGGCGGCTCATGGCGTGGTTCGGCATCCGCGGCATCGGCTCGGTGTACTACCTCGCGTACGCCATCGGACAGGGGGTGCCGGAGGGGCTCGCGCGCCAGCTCATCACGCTGGTCCTCACCACGATCGCGCTCTCCACGCTCGTGCACGGGACGTCGGTCACCACGTTGATGGCGCGGTACGAGCGGCGAACCCGCTGATACACCTCGGCTCCCAAAACGCAGAACGGGGAGCCCGCCCCGATTTCTCGGGAGGCCCCCCGCCCCTCACGCGCCCGACCCTACGGCCGGGACGGCGTGGCTATCGGTCGTGCCCGCCCGACGGGTGGTCGTTGCCGCCCCACGGGTCACCCATGAACGGGAAGGTGTCGAGGTACGACAGGCCCGCGGAGTCGACGCCGTCGGGGATGAACGTACCGTCGATGAGGTACCCGCACACGGCGGAGAGGGCCACGTCCACCACGTCGTCCCCGACGTGGCGACCGTCCGGCCACTGCCCGAAGCCCGTGCCCTCGAGGTTGATGCGGAGCGCCTCGAACGCGCCGAACACCTTGCCGGACTCGCCGGGGATGGCGCCGCCGAGCGCGTAGCCGGAGGGGATCGTGCCGGTGGTCGGGTGCCCGGTGAGGAAGGCGAGGATGATGTCCTCGCGGCCGCCGAGGCCGAGGCCCGCGTCGTACTCGGTGGGGCAGTCGGTGGCGAGGATGCCGTTCATGTAGGTCACGAGCAGCAGGTTCTGCACGTAGGACAGGAACTGGATGTCGTCGCGGGGGTGCGCGGCGTTGAAGATGTCCTTCTGGGACACCGGGAGCACGACCTCGTTCACGAGCGGGTTGCCGAGGCGCGCGACCTGGACCCAGCCGCCACGCGCGGCGGAGTCGACGCCGGTGGAGCGGCGCACGGACACGGCGCGGCGCGACGTGGTGGCCCACGACGAGACGACGTGGTTCTGGTTCGCCGCGGTGGCCGCGAGCCCGTCCTTCGTGATGGAGGTGATGGGCACCTCGATCGCGATGGAGTGCACGTTGAGCCCGAGCAGGCTGTTGTTGTTGCCTTCGGCCGAGGCGAGGTTCAACAGGTCGAACGTGTGCTCGAGATCGACGTAGAAGCCCTCCTGGCGGGGGCCCGCGAAGAAGCGGTAGTCGCCGGAGCTCTCGATGGCGCCGGTGGTGAGCGAACCCGGGGTGCTGGACTCCGGGTTGTACTCGCCCGCCGCCACGCTCGCGACGCCCACGTTGATCGGGGCGGTGGAGCCGCTCGCGAGCACGGTGGTCGCCACGCCGTCATCCACGCGGGTGACGGTGTAGGTCTGCACCATGTTCAGGTTGGCGGGGTTGGACACCGCGCCGACGTTGTAGAGGAAGGTCTCGGGGATGTTGTAGGTGGTCTGGAACTGGACCTGGAAGGAGATGTCCTCCTCCCCGTCACCCTCGTTGTCGATGTGCAGCTGGTACAGGACGTTGTCGTCGAACCGGTGGAAGTTCGGACCGCCGCCGGGGGGCTCGAGCGGGTTCACGTTCAGGATGAACACGGCCTTGGACGTGTCCTCCGGGCTGATGAACGCGTAGAAGTCGGTGAGGTCGGCCGCCGGGTCGAGGGCGATGGCGGGGGCTTCGCGGTGGCTGGAGGCGAGGGCGGGGAGCGCGAGAAGGGCGAGCGTAGAGAGCATGAAGTTCCTCGAGAGCGGCGCGTGCGCCGCGAGACGGGTTCAGTACGAGAGGACGTAGATGTCGCTGCCACCGAGGCTGGACTGCTCGGCGACGAACACGTCGTCGGGGGTGACCGCGACGCCCGCGGGGAGCTCGAGCACGCCGAGGGTGTCGAGCACCTCGAAGCCGGAGCCGTCCGTCGCGAGCGCGATGAGGTTCGGGTCACCGATGGTGGTGTAGTAGAGCAGCGAATCGTCCGCGTCGACCCCGAGGCCGCCGGGGAAGCTCGTGTCGAACCAGCTCGTCAGTTCAACGGACGCAAAGCCCGGCGTGCTGAGCGAGAAGATGGCGGCCTTGCCCGCGCCGGCCAACGAGTCGAGCACGTAGAGCATCGTGCCGTCCTCGTTCGCGTCGAGCGCGACGGGGTCGACCAGGGGGCCGCCGCTCATCTCGACCGTGACCGCGCCGGTGCTCACGACGATCGAGAAGATCGCCGGTGCTCCACCCGGGGTGTAGCCGCTGACGTACACGTTGGTGCCGCCGTGGGCCGGGGTCACGTCCCCAGGCAGGTCGATCGCGCCGGACGCGCCGATCTCGGTGAGGAGGCCGCCGCCGACCGCGAGGCTGTAGACGCCGCCGTTGGTGAAGCCCGACAGCGAAGGCGAGGCCACGTCGGAGACGTAGAGCATGCCGCCGTCTTCCGAGAGGGCGATGCCGCTGGGGAGCACGAGCGGATCGCCCGAGTACAGCGTGGTGGTCGCGCCGGACGCCAGATCGATGGAGACGATGGCGGGCTCGCCGCTGCTGTCGTAGCCGACGGCGTAGAGCGTCGTGTCGCTCACGACGAGGTCGGTCGCCTCGGTGAAGGTCGGGACCGCGCCGAAGGTCCAGGGGCCGAAGACGGGCTCGACATCGGTGTCGGTGTCCGTATCGGTGTCCGTGTCGGTGTCCGTATCGGTGTCCGTGTCCGTGTCGGTGTCGGTGTCCGAATCGGTGTCCGTGTCGGCGTCGCCGCCGGTGTCGTCCTTGTCTTTGTCACTGTCGCCGCCGGGGCAGCCGGCGAGCAGCGACAGCGTCAACAACGACGCTACGCTAGCTGGGATCCGCATCATGCGTGGAGACTCCTTTCATGGCCGGGCCACGAGGGTGGGGAGGGAGGTGGCGAAGCATATACGAAGCGAGCGACGGCGAGGATCACGCCCTTGACGATTTCTAGACTGGACGCTGGCGACGCGGGCCCGGTCCCGGGCGTGGATCCCGGTCCGAACGGCGCGACTGATCCACGAGATATTGACATCCGTACAAGGCACGCACACCATGCGTTCCCCGCTCGCGGACCCCCCAGGAGACGTTTCCATGCATCGCAACAGCTTGATCCTTGCCCTCTCCCTCCTCGTCGCCCTCACCGGCTGTCGAAACAAGGACGAGACCGACACCGGCGAGCCCGCCGACACGGACACGGACACCGATACGGACACCGATACCGACACGGACACCGACGTCGCGACCCCCAGCATCACGCTCACCGCCCCGGTGGACGGCCCGACCTACGGCTCGGTGACGCTGACCTACACCGTCGACGACTTCGTCATCGACACCGAGGCGCTCGCCAACGGCGACACCACGCCGGTGGACGGTGAGGGGCACGTGCACGTGAAGCTCGACGGCGAGTACGTGAACGCTACGTCGGACCTGACCTACACCCTCGACGGGCTGCCCTCCGGCACGCACACCGTGTCCGTGGTGCTGGCCGGAAACGACCACACCGAGACCACCATCAGCGACTCCGTGACCCTCCAGGTGTTCAACCCGAGCGTGGAGATCGTGACGCCCACGGACGGCACCGTGTTGAACGCGAGCTCCGCCACCATGGGGATCACCATCAGCGACTTCGCGATGTCCGAGGACATCGGCGGCGTGCCGGCGATCGGGCAGGGGCACTACCACGTGCTCATCGACGGCGCGTACTTCGACTACAGCACCGACCCCACCCGCGCGCTCGCCACCCAGCTCGACGCCGGCTCCCACTCGCTCTCGATCGAGCTGGTCAACGCCGACCACAGCTCCCTCGCGACCCCGGTGATGGACACCATCACGGTCACCGTCGCGGGTGACGCGCCGGGCGTGTGGATCGACCAGGCCGCGCTGGCGGGCGACGTGAACAGCGCCACCCTCACCATCCCGGTGTCGGTCACCAACTTCACCCTGTCCCCCGAAGACGTGGGCGGGGCGAACGAGGCCGGCGAGGGGCACTACCACGTGTTCCTGGACGGCGTGTACCAGACCTTCGGGTCCGGTGACAGCGTGACGCTGTACCACGTGCCCGCGGGCCCCCACATCGTCGAGGTGCGCCTCGTGGAGAACGACCACACCGAGATCGTGGGCGGCTCGATCGACTACGCGCGGGTGAACGTGGCCGAGAGCCGTCCGGACGTGTTCATCACGTCTCCCGCCCCCGGCGACGTGGTCACCAGCACCTTCACGCTGATGGTTGGGCCGGAGAACTTCACCTTCGACGAAGTCAACATCGGTGGTGCAAACGCGGATGGCACCGGCCACTACCACATCTACGTGGATGACAACTACTACATCTACAGCGCGAGCAACTCGATCCTGATGGCCGGCTTCGACCCCGGCGAGCACACCCTGTCCGTGATGCTCGTGAACAACGACCACACCGACCTCGCGGACCCGGTGTGGTCCGAGGACGTCACGATCACGGTCAGCTTCGAAGAGTAGTCGTGATGGGTGATACATCGATCTGATACATCGGATGTATCACCCGCATCTGCTACCCTCGCCGGATGCTCGCGCTCCTGGTCCTCTTCGCCTGCACGCCTCCAGACGAAGGGAACGACAGCGCGGACACCGGGGACACCGGGGCCGGTTGGAGCGGGCCGTGCCCACCCGGCACGGTCCTCGTCGGCGACTTCTGCATCGATGCCTGGGAGGCCACGGTGACGGGCGACGCGGGGCCGGAGGACCAGGGTTCCACCTGGCCCGAGCACGTGTCGACCGCCTCCGCGGCCCCGCTGGAGGGCGTCGTGCCGACCGACCTGTTGTCCTGGTACCAGGCGAGCGCGGCGTGTGGCAACGCGGGCAAACATCTCTGCACCGTGACCGAGTGGCAGCTGGCGTGCGGCACCACCGTCCTCCCGTGGGGCGAGGAGCCGCTCGCCGAGGAGGTGTGCGCGCTCCCGGCCCCGGACGGCACGACCGCGTGGACCGAGCTTCAACCGACAGGCTCCCTGCCCGGCTGCCGCTCTCCCGAAGGCGTGTACGACCAGATCGGCAACGCCTGGGAGTGGGCGGACCCCGAGACGACCGACGCCGAAGGCCTGCCCCACGCCGCGAAGATGGGCGGCGCGTTCTACGCCGGCGCGGGCAACGGAAACTGCGTGGTCGGCCCCTTTCTCGACCACCCACCTGCATTTTCTGGGACGATCGCCGCCCGTTGTTGCGTGGACGCCCGGTAGTCCGCGGACCAGGGAAGGCGGGCGGCACCCCGGTGGGTTAGCCGTGCGCCCCTTTGGAGTGGATCATGGCCGTACAGGCAGGCATCGTCGGCCTCCCGAACGTCGGGAAGAGCACCCTCTTCAACGCGCTGACCGCCGCTGGCGCGGCCGCGGCGAACTACCCGTTCTGCACAATCGAGCCCAACGTGGGCGTCGTGGCCGTGCCGGACCCGCGCCTCCAGAAGATCCTCAAGGTCATCGCCTCGAAGCAGGTGTTGCCCGCCGCCGTCGAGATCGTCGACATCGCCGGCCTCGTGCGCGGCGCGAGCAAGGGCGAGGGCCTGGGGAACCAGTTCCTCGGCCACATCCGCTCGGTCGACGCGATCCTCCACGTGGTGCGCTGCTTCGAGGACCCGGACGTGGTGCATGTCGACGGCGGGGTCGATCCCGACCGCGACATCGAGACCATCGAAACCGAGCTCTGCCTCGCCGACCTCGACACCGCGCAGAAGCGGGTGGACCGCTGCAAGAAGATGTCGAAGAGCGGCGACAAGGAGCAGCTGTTCCACCTCGGCGTCGCCGAGAAGCTCGTCGCGATGCTCGATCAGGGCAAGCCCGCGCGCTCGGGCAAGTGGTCCGAGGAGGAGCTCGCGAGCATCGTCGAGACGCAGCTCATCACGTCAAAACCCGTGCTCTACGTGTGCAACGTCGACGAGAACGGCCTCACCAGCGACAACGCTTTCGTGACCCGCGTGAAGGCCCGCGCCGAGAAGGAAGGCGCCCGCACCGTGACCCTCTGCGCGAAGATAGAGGCCGAGGTGTCCGAGCTCCCCGAGGAGGACCGCCCCGGCTTCCTCGCCGACCTCGGCATCGCCGAAGCCGGCCTCGCGGCGCTCGCCCGCCAGACCTACCGCCTGCTCGGCCTGCAGACCTACTTCACCGCGGGCCCGAAAGAGATCCGCGCGTGGACCATCCCCGTGGGCGCCCGCGCCCCCCAGGCCGCCGGCGTGATCCACTCGGACTTCGAGCGCGGCTTCATCCGCGCTGAGGTCTACTCGGTGGACGACCTGGTCGCCGCTGGCGGCGAGGCGGCGCTCAAGGCGCAGGGGAAGATGCGGGTGGAGGGGAAGGAGTATGTGGTGGCGGATGGGGATGTGATGCATTTTCGGTTCAATGTGTAGGATCGACAGTTCGCGAGGTTGAAGGCGGAACGTTTCCTTCAACCGTCGCGGCCGGCGCCCGTGCCCCACACCCTACCGGATACCCCCGGCACTACGGTCCGCGAGTCGGGCTCTCCGGTCGCGTGAGTGCCCCGACCGCCGGGGACAGGAGCTCCGCCAGCCACTCCATGACCGCGCGCACACGCATCGGCGGGGAACGCCCGTGGGTGTGCAGCAGCGAGATCGGCGCCGGTCGCGCGACGAGCTCCGGCAGGATCTCGACGAGCTTGCCCTGGTGTCGGTCCAACCCGTGCCGCGGCAGCTGGACGATGCCGAGCCCGGCGACGCCCGCGGCCTCGTAGACGTCGAAGTTGTCGACGGTCACGGCGCTCCGCATCGGTACCTCCCGGTACGTCTCGCCGTCGAAGTACTCGAACCCCGGGGTCGGGTCGGCGGCGTAGTGGATGACGACGTGATCGCGCAGGTCGTCGAGCGTCCGCGGCGTCCCATGCGCGCGCAGGTACGCGGGGCTCGCACAGTTCATCATCTTCACCTCGCCGAGCCGGCGCCCGATGAGCCCCGGCTCGTTCACCGGGCCCACCCGCAGCACGAGGTCGAACCCCTCCCGGAGCGCGGACACGATCCGGTCGCTCGCGCAGATCTCCAACTGAAGCTCGGGGTGGCGCGCGAGCAGGTCGGGCACCCCCGGGATGACGAAGTCGCGCGCGATGATGACGGGCAGCTCGACGCGCACCCGGCCGCGCAGGGTGCGCCCCGGCTGGAAGAGCGTGGCGATCTCCTCGGCCTCCGCGAGGAATGCCCGTGCGCGCGCGAGCACCTGTTCCCCCTCGGGCGTGGGGCGTACGACCCGCGTCGAACGCTGCAGGAGCTGGGTCCCGAGCTCCGCTTCGAGCCGCTGCACGTGCGCCGAGGCCCGCGCCTTCGGCATCCCGAGCTGCTGTGCCGCGCGCGTGAAGCTGCGAAGCTCGGCGACGCGGACGAATACGTCGAGGGAGGCGAGTTCGAGGGGCATTGTCCGATTCTATCAGACAGTGCGTCCGCCGCCCGGCCACTTATCGCCCGAGCGGGCTGCCGTTACTCCAAGGTGCATGACACCATGGACCCACGCCAACATCCCCTCGCAGCACGGCCGCTCCGCGGTCGTCACCGGCACCGGCGGCCTCGGGCTCGAAGACGCCCTCGCGCTCGCCCGGGCCGGCGCCGACGTCGTCATCGCCGGGCGCAACCCCGACAAGGGCGCGGAGGCCGTTGCGCACGTCCGCGCCGAGGTCCCGGGCGCGACCGTCCGCTTCGAACCGGTCGACCTCGCGCGCCTCGAGTCCGTCGCCGCCTTCGCCGCCCGGCTCGCCGGGCAGCGCGACAGCCTCGACCTCCTCATCAACAACGCCGCGGTGATGACGCCGCCGACGCGGCAGCTGACCGCGGATGGATTCGAGCTTCAGCTCGGCACGAACTTCCTCGGCCATTTCGCGCTCACGGCGCGACTCCTGCCGCTGTTGCGCAAGGGCACGGACCCGCGCGTCGTCACCCTGTCCAGCGTGGCCGCGCGCGACGGCGTCCTCGACTTCGACGACCTCCAGGCCGAGCGCGGCTACCGGCCCATGCGCGCCTATGGACAGTCCAAACTGGCATGCCTCGTGTTCGCGCTCGAGCTCCAACGCCGGAGCAAGGCGAGCGGGTGGGGCGTCGCGAGCCTCGCGGCGCACCCCGGCATCTCGCGCACCGACCTCCTCCACAACGCGCCCGGGCGGTGGAGCGGCGCGGGGATCGCCCGAACCTTCCTCTGGTTCTTGTTCCAGCCCGCCGCCCAGGGCGCGCTCCCGACGCTCTTCGGCGCGACGTCTCCCGAGGCGCGCGGCGGGGCCTACTACGGCCCCGACAAGCTCGGCGAGACGCGCGGCTACCCGGCCTTGGCGAAGGTGCCGCCTCGCGCGGACGACCCGATCGCCGCCGAGCGCCTCTGGCGTGCGTCCGAGGCGCTCACCGGGGTCACGTTCTAGCGGGCTACCCGCCCTCGTCGACGCGTGAGCCCCATCAAATGCGGCACGTCGTCACCTCTCCGCCGCCCCCGAGCCGCTCCCGCGCGAACGCCGCCGCCTCGCTCTCGCCATCGTTCTCGATGGCCGCCGCCCAGGCCGCGCGAGCCTCCGCGTCTCGCCCGAGCCGGGCCAGGATGGTTCCCCACAAGAGGAGGTTGTCGCCCGCCTGGCCGGGCGTGACCATGCGCGCCGCGCGTGCGCAGAGCGCCTCCGCGTGGATGTCGTCGCCGGTCGCGGCGGCGATCCGCGCGAGGAGCACCTCGGCGTTTCGACGCGACGCCGCTCGGAGCGCCAGGCGCTTGCCCGTTCGGGTCGCGGCACGGGCCCCTTCCAGGTCGCCCGCGGCGAGGCGCACGGCGGCGTGGGTGTAGTGGTGTTCGCTCGCGTAGAGGGGCCCCACGTCCGCGACGACCGCGCCAGCGAGCTCGGCCTTCGCCTCGGCCACCCGCCCGAGCGCCGCCAGGATCCACGCCCGCTGCTGGCGCCAGCCGCTGTGGAGGAGCGCCGAGGCGTCCAGCGGGAGTTGCAGCCGATCGAGGCGGACGAGGCTCCCCGCCCAGTCGCCGGTGTTGTAGAGCGCCTCGACCTTGTTCAGGTCGATCAGCTTCACGCCGTCCGGCGTGGCGGACCGCAGCCGCTCCCAGACGGCCGCGTCCCACCGTTCCCCGACCGCGAGGGCCTCGGCGTAGGCGCCCAGGGCCACGAAGGAATTGACCGCGGTGTTGGCGACCTCGGCGACGACCTCCTCGGGATCGGTCGCGGGCGCGAGGAGGTCGAGCATCGAGCGCACCTGCGCGGCGGTGAGCCCACTGCCACCCACCATGCGCGTGTTGGCAACGCAGGCCTCGATCGCGACCTTCCAGGTGGGCAGATCATACTGCCGCCCCGCCCAGCGGAAGAGGACGAGCGCGCCCCTCCAGTGCCCGCGCCGCACAAGCTGGAACGCTGTGTGGTACGCGGCGAGGACAACTCGCTGCCTCGACGCGATTGGCGCGGCCGCCCGAAGCAGGAGGAACGTGCAGAGCACGTAGAAGGCCACGGTCACCAGATGCTCGGGCTCAGCCACGAGCGCGCCGCCGAGCCGTCACGGGTCAAATCGCAACGCTCGCCCCCGGGGCGGGCGTATCGTTCTCCAGCGTCACCCGCCGCCAGACCGCGTCGTGGTAGTCGCCCTGGAACGGATGCGACGGGCTCCAGAGGTCGTCCGGCGGCTGGTTCGTAAGCATGGCGGCTCCGCGGGTGCGGCGCGGAGGAGGTTCTCCGGCCCGAACGTCCGGGTGCGCGCGGGCGTCGCCGTATCTTACCAAAGGCGTCTCCGAGATGCTGTGTCCGGGGCCGCCAGCAGCGGAGCCCCGGGGCCACCGTCCGGCGATGGCCCACACATCGAACAAACCGAGACCCATCTCAACCGACGAGATCCGGACCCAATCGAAGCCGCCGGAAAGCGACCGAAGCGAGCTTCACGCCGCGATCCTTGGCTTCTGGGGAGACACAGCTCCGCACGCGCACGGGCTACGAATCCAGCGAGGTCACCCCACGGTGGCTCGTTTCCCCCAACCAAGCGAGGTGTCCCCTGTCCGACATCACCCCCGACGCGTCGACCCACAGGCAGGTGACCAGATGAGCCGCGCCAGTCACCTCACCCGGACCCGCCGGTTGCAGCGGAACCGCCGTGACGCGCGGCCTCGCCCCCCTGAGGCGGCCGCCACGGCGGCCTCTTCCTCGTCGCCGCCCCACGCCACCGACGCGCGCGCCCCGCACCTCCCGCCCGTCCTCGACACCCTCGTGACCGCGGCCAAGGTGATCCGCGGCGTGGGCGCCGGGCTCGCGAAGGCGGGAGGGAACCTGCTCCGGCAGCGCGCTGGCAAGCGGGCCAAGTAGGCCGCTCTCCGGACGCCCCCACAGCAACGGGTCGTAGCCCGATCACCGGCGTTCGGGGGGCGTTACGGGGGGCTGGCCCCCCGTCCCAAGATCCGCGAGCCTCAGCGCAGGAACCGCACCGGAGGCGGGGCCTTGGTCGACGCCCGGCCGCGCCGACGCCGCCACGCCGCGAATCGCCCCCGCGCCCAGCCGAACACCGCGGGGGCGACCGCCACGCCCACCACGCCCGCGACCAGCCCCAACGTGAGGAGCAGCTGGCGCGCCGGGCTGTCGAGCGGCATCAGGGCGCCGTCGGCCGGCGCGCGGGCCTGGAGCGCCTGGACCGCCGCGATGTCCACCGCGAAGTAGGTGTTCATGAGGGAGTTGGCGCTCTGCGCGACGCCGACCACGTTGCCGTCCATCGTCAGCACCGGGGAGCCGCTCGACCCCGGCGCGATGCCCGCGGTGATCTGGAGCAGCGATGTGCGCGCGACGGCGTCGGAATGCTCGTCGGGGGGCAGGCCGTCGGGGCGCAACGCCGAGATGATGCCCTCCGTGACCGTCTGATCGAGGCCCATCGGGCTGCCGATGACGATGACCTTGTCGAGCACCGCGGGGCGGGTCGGAGCGCCGAGGGGCAACGCGGTGTAGCCGCTCCCCTCGATCCGGAGGATGGCGACATCGCTCTCCTCGTCGATCGCCAGCACGCCCAAGACCGTGTGCCGCGTGCCATCGGACATCTGCGCGATCGTGGGCCCGTTCGCGGCGACGTGTTGGTTGGTCACCACGAGCCCGTCGCTGGAGATGAGGAACCCGGTGCCATGTCCGGCCGACCCGCCCAGCAGGTCCTCCGACAGCAGCTTGACCACCGACGGGCGCACGCGCGCCACGAGCGCGGCAGGGTCGAGAGCGGCAGTGCCGAGCGCGGCAGGGTCATCCGCGGCGGCAGCCGGCGGGCACGAGAGGGCGACGAGCAGCGGGAGGATCGGCACGTCGGAGCCCTAACCGTGGCCGACACCTTCCGCCGAATTGGTCTACCCTCCGCGCGAGGCCGTTCCGCCTTCAGGAGCGTTCGGGAGAAATGCTCCCGTCGTCCGCTCGCGTCTGCTGGCCGCGGCCGCGCGTCTTCCTCGGTCACAGGTCTCGACCTGCTCCCTCGTCAGCCACGCAGCCGCGTCTCAGCAGCCACTTCGCGGACTCGGTCCGCATTTCCGAACGCTCCAGGAGCGCCCATGATTCGACCCCTCTTCCTCCTGCTCTCGTTGGTCGCTTGTGCCCGGAAAGACGACGAGGAGACCGGCACGGAAGGAGACAGCGACACGGACACCGACACGGACACGGACACGGACACGGACACGGACACGGACACGGACACGGACACGGACGTAGACACCGCCGACACCGGTACGGGCGAATCGCCCCTCCTCCAATATCTGGACGGCGTCTGCGACCGCACCACCTGCACGTGGTCGGTCTACGCCACGGGCCAGATCGGCACGGTGACCCTCGAGTTGATCGAGACGGGCGCGGCCGGCTACGACTGCCCGCCCGACGTGGTGTGTGACGTGTGGCACGAGCGCCACGACGACTTCCTGCTGACCGACTTCACCTCGGATGGGGAGGAGAAGTCGATCGTGCTCTCGCTCGTGTCGGACACGGACGACCAGGTGCAGAACGTGAGCACCGCCTTCGACGTGAACGACGTCCCAACGTCCCGCCAGCTCACCGTGTTGTTCAGCATCACGGACGCGGACGGCAACTACGCCGATTGCGCGGCCTACGGGCACGCGCCCGAGCACTTTGCCGACGTGTGCGCGAACATGTGGTGACACCCCGCGCACCTCAATCCGGCCCGGTCCCCTCGCCCGTGTCGTGACACCCGATCGCGGCGGCATCGAGTGATCCGCGCACACACACCCGGTTCGTGTCGATGGTGAGCGGCCACACCTCCTCGACCACGACGCTCACGAGGGCGCCGTCGCCGTCCAGGAAGGAGCGGAGGTACATCGACGAGGCCGGGTCCGAGCGCGGCAGATCGACCGCCGCGGGGTCGAGGGTGGCGTTGGCGACCACGCCGCCGGGGGGCTGGTCCGCGCGGGCATCGGCGGTGGTCCACCGCGCCTCTCCCGTGATGTCCAGGCGGCGATCCGCCGTGGCGAGCCGCCAGCGCGCGAGGGCCGCGAGCGCCACGGGGCAGGAGGCCTCCGTCCCGATCGTCGTCTCCACGGCGTTGCCGGGCGTCACCGTCAGGGTGGCGGCGCTGGTCGTGCCGTCGTCCCAGGTGAGCGTGGCGGTGTGCTCTCCCACCGCGAAGCCGAACACGTCGTCGGCTGAGAGGCCGCTCGCGGAGGGAGATGTCCAGTCCTCCAGCGGGCGCTCGACCGGCGCCGTCTCCACGCACGGCGGCACCCCCTCCTGGTTCAGCGGCGGCGCGGAGTCGGTCGACGGTTCTTCCTTCGGCGAGCAGCCGGCGAGGATCAGCGCGTACAGCATGTCCGGAGGATGCGCACGTCGCGTGTCTCGCGCTGTCCCGGAACGGCAGGAGCGATGACCGCGTGCCGCGCGGGCACCGGGCCCCTTGACCCCGGCGGGCCCTTTCCGTAGGCTGCCCTATCGGAGGTTCCATGGGCACCACGTCGAGCCGGAAGGCGCCGCAGAGCGACAGGAAGGTGGCGACGACCGCCCCCGCCACCGCGCCGGCCAAGGCCCCTGGGAAGGCGAAGGAGCCGCCGCCGCCGCCCGCCGGCCTGTTCCCCGGGATGGGCATCCAGGACGAGACCCAGGAGTTCGGCCCGCTCGCCTCGCGCGACCGGGAGGGCGCTCCGGAGGGCGTGGTGCTCCACCGCACCGAGTCGCCGACCATGGAGTCCGCGCGGAACAGCTACCGCACGCAGATGAAGAAAGGGAACCACGTCGGCGCCCACTACCTGGTCGGCAAGGAGGGCGAGACCAGCCTGACCGTCCCCACCGACAAGGTGGCCTCCCACGTGCGGGGCAACAAGGACGACGACTGGAAGGGCGCCAACGGCTGGAGCGTCGGCATCGAGAACGTCGGCATGCCCGCGAAGGTCGACGCGAAGAAGGAGCTCCGCCCCCAGGTCGAGGCGCTCGATCTCCCCCCCGCGATGCGGACCCGGCTGCTCGGTCTGACCGACAAGCAGCTCAAGGCGACCCTGGCGGACGGCGGCAACGAGATCCACCAGGACATCACCGGGCCGCAGAAGCGCTCGAATTGGAACCTGGTCAACGCCTTGTCCAAGGCGCACGGCTTCGACATCGGCACCAAGGTGCAGGCGCACGAGGATGTCGACCACAAGACCCTCGGCGAGGGCGAGCCCATCAAGGAGTTCGTCAGCGCGATGCAGGCGTGGCCCGAGAAGCTCAAGGCGCTGGGCGCGCGGATCGCGGCGATGCGGGCGGATCCGAAGCACGATCCCAAGGCGCTCGAGCAGCTGGTCGTCCAACTCGAGAAGGACGAGGCGACCTGGAAGGCCGTGGAGGCGGACAAGACGCCCGCCGAGAACACGGCGCTCGACGCGGAGAAGATCCTCGAGACCCCCGGCCCCGCCACGGCGCGCGAGGCCGATCGCAAGGGGTTCTACGACAAGTTCTGGCCGCGTACGCAGGCGCTGGACAAGGCGGGGGCGCCGGAGAAGGCGGCGGTGCCGGCGGGTGCGGCGACGGCGCCGGCCGCTGCGAAGGCGCCGGCTGCGGCGAAGGCGCCGGTCGCCGCGAAGGCGCCGGCTGGGAAGGCGCCGGTCGCTGGGAAGGCACGCGGAGCGGCGGCGGCGAAGTGAGCGCGCGTGGGGACTGACGACGACGAGTGGGATCCCGAGGCCGTGGTGGAGGTGCCCATCGACGGCACGCTCGACCTGCACAACTTCTCGCCCCGCGACATCCCGCACCTCGTGCCCGACTACCTCGAGGCCTGCCGCGAACGCGGGATCCTGGTCGTGCGGGTGGTGCACGGCAAAGGAAAGGGAACGTTGCAGCGCACGGTCCATGCCCTGCTCGGGAAGCTCCCGTACGTGGCCGCGTGGCGCCTCGCGGATGCCAACGCCGGGGCCTGGGGCGCCACGATTGTCACGCTCCATCCGGTCGCTTCGGGAGGGACAGCGGGAGGGACGGAGGGCGGCGGGGGTTGAAGGGACATGCATGTCCGTGTGCCAAAAAAACCAACTCCCACACGAGAGAGCGGCGGCTCCCGTCGAGGAAGCCGCCGCCCTGGGGCCGAGCCGCCCCCGCGCGGGTGCGAAGGGTGGCATCGCTCGCTACTTCTTGGATTTCTCCTCGGCCTCCTTGCCCTCCTCGATGAGCTCCTTGACCCGTTGACCGCCCTTGTGGCCGATCTCCGAGTAGAACTCCTCGCCGCGTTCGGCCTTTACCTTTTCGCCGCCCATGCGGCCGGCCTCCTCTACGGTCATCGACCCCTTCTCGCGCGTACCGCCCTTGTCTCCTTCCTTTGCCATTCGGACCTCCCCCATCGAGGTAAGGGCACCCGGACCGACCGACCGTCACACCCTGTCGCGGCCTGAGTGTTCTGCTACGCTTGTGCATGCTCCTCCCCCTGCTGTTGCTCCTGGCCGGTTGTGACCCCTGTGGCGCGTGGGACGGCACCGTCGTGGAGGATCCCGACGGCCTCGACGCGACCCTGCGCGACACGCTCGCCGCCGACCTCGTCATCCTCCTCGACGCGTTCGGGGAGGGGCGGGTGTGTGTCGATCGGGTGGTCCTCGCCGAGCTCTCCGACGCGGACAGCGATCTGGTGACCGGCACCGCCCAGGTGGTGCACGTCGACCCCGACGCGGCCGACCCGCGGTGGCAGATGCGCGTCGGCCTCTGCATGGCGCTCGACAACCGCGAGCAGCTCGGCACCGACCCCACGTTCGCCGACCCCGACGAATTCTTCCAGCACTGCGCCCTCGGCCCCTTCGACCCCGGCTGGGCCGCGCAGATCGAGGCCGCCTGCGGCGAGTCGGTGTTGAGCGACGCGCAGCAGTTCATGCTCGACCGCGTGTACCTGCATGGCGACCGTCTCGTCGCAGACGGCGTGCTCACCACCACGCTCGGGGAGCCCGCCACCCTGCCTGACGTGCCGCGTGCCGACCTCGGCGGGGTGGCGCCCCTCGGAGACGGCGTGTCCGTGCTCGCATGGAAGGACCAGACCGACGTGGAGGCCCTCGATCTGTACACGGTCACCTTCGACGGGGCCGCCTCGACGTTGCTGCTCAGCCTCAGCGGCGCGACGCTCGACGCGCACGTGTTTGGCGGGCCCGACGCCGGCGTGGTGTACGCAGAGGTGGACGACGAGCCCGCCATCTGGGTGGTCGACGCGGCGACGCGCACGGTCAGCTCCGTCCCCACCGCCGCGATCGGCAACCTGTTCGACGCGGTGGGCACGGTGAGCGGCGGGGTGTTGTACGTCGCCACCGGCTACCCCTCGGTCGATCCGCTCGTGGTGGTCGACCTCGCGACCGGCGCGCAGTCGGAGATCGCGCTTCCTCCCCCGCTCGATCCGGTCCGTGCCATGGTGGTGAACGCCCTCGCCGCGGTGGACGACGGCTTCGTGGCCACCCTCACCGAGGCCGCGGTGGAGGCCACTTCCCACTCCGTGAGCGTCACCGTGTACACCGTCATCACGGCGCGATGGAGCGCCGCCACCGGGTGGACCGAGCTGGACCGCTCCGAGGACTTCCAGGGCGCCCTCTTCGGATTTGGTGGCAGCGCCGCCCACGGGTACGTCGGGGGCTCCTTCAGCGGCGCCGGGAGCGTCCTCGCCGCGAAGGACCTCGCCACGGGCGCGCTCCACGTCTCGTCCGACCGGTGCGTGGATGACATCCACCTGCCGGCCACGGTGGCGGGAAACACGCTCGTGGACCTGCGGAACCTGGAGCCGGTGACGCTGCAGCCGATTCGGTTGGTGTTGGAGTAGTTGATTGGGTTGGGGGGGGCGGCGACCAACGTCCGCCAGGCGCCGACGGACCTTCGTCACCCATGTGGCGTCAAGCCCCCAGCCGCCACAATCCCCCTACCGCGTCAACTCCACCTTGATCATCTCGTCGAACCAGCTCTTCGGCCGGAACCCCGTCACCCGGCCCACCTCGGCGCCCTTCTCGAAGATCACCGTGGTCGGCGTGGCTTGGATCGCCAGCTCGGCGAGCAGGGCCGGCTCGGCTTCCGTGCTGATCTCGACCACGCGCACGCGGCCCTGGTAGGCGGTCGCGAGGTCGACCAGCACGGGCGCGAGCTGTCGGCAGGGCGGGCAGGTGGAGCTCCACACGTTCACGATGACCGGGATGTCGCTGGCGAGGACGTTGACACGAAACTCCTCCGCCGTTGCCACGCGCGTGGGCTGGATCTTCAACGTGGAGCCGAACAGGGCGGACAAGGCGGACAAGGACTTCATGCGCCTTCGTAACCCGCACGCCGTCCCTCACCCGCGGTTACGGTCCGCCCCATCGGGAGCTCCCATGCTGGCGGTCGTCCTTGCATCGCTCGTCGGCTGCGCCGGCTCCGAGTACGGCCTCGCTGCCGACGGACTCACCGCGACCGACGGCCTCGCCCCCACCGACGACCTCGGCGGGGGCGCCGCCTTCGCAGCGTGGGCGCTCGGCACCACGCCTGACCTCACCCCGACGGCGAGCCCCCACACCCGGGTCGAAGCCTTTGCCCTCGGCCCCTCGCCCACCCCGGTCGCGGACTTCCTGTTCGTGATCGACGACTCGATCTCGATGAGGGCGGTGATGGACACCTTCGCCGCCGGCATCGGGTCGCTCACGCGGCCTGGGGTCTTTCCGTCGGGGAGCCGGCTCGCGGTGCTCAACACCACGCCGGGCGATCCGACTGACTTGTCGGTGCCCCACCCGGTGGTGCCGCCCAAGGGCGCCGACGACGTCGCGCCCGGATTTCTCGCCCTGGTGGACGGCGTGCGGATCGAGGCCTACCGCGCCGTCGCGCCCAAGCGGTACGCTCGGCGGTACGGGATGGACGGCTGCGAGGCGTGGTTCGCCCCGGACGAAGTGAACGCGCAGGGCGCCCCCTGCCTGCGCGCCCACGCGCAGATCCCGCTGCTCCCGGGGCGCGCGGAGGCGGGCCTGGTCGCGCTCGCCCAGTGGCTCGACGCGAGCGACACGCCGCGGTTCCGGGCGGGCGCCGCGGTCAACGTCGTCGTCATCTCCGATACGCACGATCCCGGCCTCGCGCCCGCGCGCCTCGCCGCGTTCGGCGCCGACGGGCAGGACCTCGTCGACGCGAGGCCCGACTTCGCGGCGCTCGTAGCCCTGGTGGACGAGCCGGTGGCCGCCTTCCGCGTGCACGCCATCGCGCCCACCACCGGCTGCACCGAGCCCTGGGGGTACCCCACCTACTTCGACGTGGTGGCCGACGCGGGCGGGGTCGCCGCCGACATCTGCACGACCGCGGACTACGCGCCGGTGATCGCGGCGATCGCCCGGGCGGGCTCGGTGCGGCAGGCGCCGGTGCTGCGCCTGGGCTACCCGGCGGCGCAGGTCGAGGGCGTCGCCGGCGTCGACGGGCCGATCGGGTGGTCCGCCACCGACGATCCGCAGGCCATCGTGCTCGACGGCGCGCTCCCGGCGTCGATGCGGCAGGTGCGCGTGCGGTACCGGGCCGCGGCGGCTGGCGAATGACGCGTCCGTGATCGTCCGCCGATCGCCGTGCTATCTCTGCGACAACCGATACGAGCGCGTCCATGTTCCTGTTGCTGCTGTCCGCCGCCTGCCAGCCCGACACGCCGCCCGGCAAGCAACCGTGCGACGAGACCCCCTGGTACGCCGACGCGGACGGAGACGGCTACGGGGCCGCCGCCGTGTCGACCGTGGCCTGCGAGGCGCCCGCCGCCCATGTCGCCGACGCGACGGACTGTGACGACGCGGACGCGACCCGGTCGCCCGGCGCGCCCGAGCGCCTCGACGGCGCGGATGACGACTGTGACACCGAGGTGGACGAGGTCGCCGCGCCCTGGGAGACCGATCTGGTCGCCAACGGGGGGTTCGAGGCCGGGGACCTCTCCGGGTGGACGCTCGAGAGCGGGCCGTGCGAGGTGGTGACGGGCCTCGAGTGGATCGTTCCGTACGAGGGGACGTTCATGCTCCACGGCGGCCAGGGCGGCACGGGCGATTGCCTCGTCTCCCAGTCGTTCGACCTGGTCGCGCTGGGGCTCGCCCCGGAGGACCTGGACTCGGGCCGCGCCGGCGTGGACGCGATGGGCGTGCTGGCGAACGAGGTGGACGCGGCCGCGGCGGGCTGGTTCACGACGTACGACCGCGCGCTGCTGCGCGTGCGCTACCTCGACGCGGACGGCGGCGAGCTGGGCTCGATCCGCACGCTCCTGTCCGAGGCCGAGGCCTGGGCGGGCCGCGGCACCGGCGGGACGCTCCCGGTCGGCACGCGCAAGCTGGTCCTGGAGGTGCAGGGCAAGCTCCGGGAGGGCCTGGAGGTCGACAGCGTGGCCGACACCGTGTCGTTGTCCATGACGACGGAGACCCCGTTCTCCCCCACGATCACCCTCCTCCCGTTCCTCCAGGACTTCCGCCAGGACGCGATGCGCCTGTTGTGGGAGACCGACGGCAACCTGTGCGCGCACGTCGTGGAGTGGGGCCCCACCGGCGCGCCGCTCACGAACGTCGTCACCGTGGTCGACACCGTGGAGATCGACGCGGCGCACTTCGTGCACTCCGCCACGATCGAGGGGCTCTCCGCGGGCACACGCTACGACTACCGCGTCCGCAGCGGCGACACGTGGTCGGACACCTACACCTTCCGCACCGCGCCGACTGCGGGGGAGGCCTTCGCGGTGGGCTGGACCGGCGACAACCAGAACGGGCCCGAGACCTTCACCGGGCACCTGGAGGGCATGGTGGCCCGCGGCGCCGATCTGTTCATGTCGCCCGGCGACATCGTCCACAACTGGACCTGGACAGGGAGCAGCGTCGAGAACTGGCACGAGGAGTGGTTCACGCCGCTCGAAGCCTCGGGGTTCAGCGCCACCCGTCCGGTGCTGTTCGCGCGCGGCAACCACGACAACCACTACTCGCTCGCCTACGCCTACAGCGCCCTGCCCGAGAACGAGGATTGGTACTCGTTCTCGTATGGCAACGTGTTCTTCGTCGTGCTCGACTCGAACTCCCACACCGACTCCGAGGCCACCGTGCTCTCCCAGAAGGAGTACCTCGCGGCGGCGCTCGCCTCGGACGCCGCGATCGCGGCCGACTTCCGCGTGGTCACCTTCCACAACCCGCCGTATACCAACTCGCGCCACGACTACAGCCAGGTGGGCTTCACCAACGCCCAGGAAGATTGGGTTCCGCTGCTCGAGGGCGGCGGGGTCGACCTCGTGGTCGGCGGCCACTTTCACGCCTACCAGCGCGGTGCCCAGAACGGCGTGACCTACGTGGTGGTGGGCGGCGGCGGCGCGGGGCTCGACACCTACGTGGTCGATCTGTACGACTTCTTCGAGGTGGTGGAGCAGGTGCACCACTACGCGATGATGGAGGTGGACGGCAAGACGCTCACCTGGACCGTGTACGACACGAACGCCGCGGAGCTGGACAGCTTCACGCTCCATGCGGATTGAGCGGACGCGCGTCGGTCATCGGAGGTAAAGTCGCGAGCCGCCCGGTTGAACGCATCCCCATGATCCGCTCCTCCCCCGTTCGCTTCTCCTCGGCCCTCGCGTTCGTGCTCGTCGGCGTCGGCTGTACGGGAGATGATTCGGACACCGGCGTCGACGAGCCCACCCCGACCTGCGCCGTGCGCCTCGTGGAGACCGAGCCCGTGGAGGCGTCCGCCGACGCGTACATCCGGGGCACCGTCGAGTTCGAGCTCACCGACGCCGACCCCTTCGCCACCATCGTGATGGACGGGGTGACCGGCACCGTGAGCACCCGCGGCAGCCGCGGGCAGGTCGTCGTGTTCACGCCCGACGCCCCGCTCACGCCCCGCACGTCCTACACAGCCACGCTCTCGTGGTGCGGCGGCACGCAGGCGCTCTCGTTCGCCACGTCGGACGCCGGCCTCCCGCTCGAAGAGGACCCGAGCGCCCTCGCCGGCCGGGTCTACTCGGTGCCGTTCCGGTCCGGGCGCATCGTCGAGCCCGACGGGGCCGCTGGAGTGCTCGGCCAGTACCTCACGCAGACGGATCTGCTGCGCGTGGACTCCGCCAGCGGGGGCACGCTCCAGGTCACCAACGCCCTGGCCCGCAACCTGACGGATCCGCCCGAGCAGGACTGGTGCGTCCCCACCGAGGCGTTCGAGCCGGCCGACTTCACCGGCGCGCCCACGTTCACGCTCCACGCCGAGCGGGTCCGCATGCTGTTGGCCGGGGTCGTCGTCGAGCTGCAGGGGCTCGAGGTGTCCGGCACGTTCCTCCCGGACGGGCGCTCGATCGCCGGGGGCGAGGTCCGCTACATCATGGACATGCGGCCCCTCGCGCCGATGGTGGACCCCACGGATCCAGGCTCCGTGTGCGCCGCCGCCGCCCAGTTCGACGAGGTCTGCGAGGCCTGCCCCGACTCGGGTGAGCCGTTTTGCCTGCGTTTCCACCTCGACCAGCTGGAGGGCAGCCTCGTCGAGGGCCTCGGCTTGGACCCCGTGCCGGGCGTCGATTGCCCTGCGTGCGACACCACCCCTCCCGCTCCGGACGCCGAATGCGAGTAATGCTTGCCCTCCTGGCCGCGTGCACCGACCCCGATAGCGGCGACAAGGACGGCGACACCGCGATCGAGAAGACCTGCGTCGGGAGCCTCCTCGACGCCGACTCGTTGGCGGTCACGATCTCCCCCGACATCGCCACCATCGCCACGCTCGACCTCACGGTCGACGGCCCCGCCGACGTGACGATCACCCTGACCGCCGACGGCGCCCCCGATGTCGAGCCCCCGACCTTCACCGGCCTGGACGGCGCGGTGTCGCTCCCGATCTACGGCTTGCGTCCCGACTCGACGTACAGCGCGCGCGTGGTGGCCCAGACGGCCGAGGACTGCGCGGAGGAGAGCGTCGACATCGTCACCGGGAGCCTGCCCGCCTCCCTCCCCCCGGTCACCCTCGTGATGCCCGGCGACACCTGGGGCACCTACACGCTGACCGGCTGGATCGACAACGAGGACTACAACAACACCGGCGCGCTCATCCTGGACGAGGGCGGCGTGCCCGTGTGGTTCTGGATCGCGCCGCTGGGCGTCGCCGCGCACGCCTCCTGGGCGATCGACGGGAGCGACATCCTCGTGCGCTCGGACGACCGCAGCACGCCCGGCCAGGCCGCGGTGTACCGCGTGTCGATGGCAGGCGAGCTGATCGAGCAGCTGACCGTGCCGCACGCGCACCACAACCTCGGGCAGGCGCCCGATCTGTCGTTCGCCTACCTCCGCGCCATCTCCCGCGAGATCGACGGAGAGGCGATCACGGGCGACGAGATCGTGGAGCGGAGCCCGGACGGCACCGAGCGGGTGGTCTGGAACGCGTTCGATTGCCTGCCCGGCATCGAGGAGCATGACGCCTGGAACGTAGAGACCGCGCCGATCCCGGGCCGTGACTGGACCCACACCAACGGCCTCTCCTACTGCGCGGCCGACGACACGTGGTTGATCTCCACCTACTACCTGCACGAGATCCACAAGATCCGGCGCTCGGACTGCTCCTCGGTGTGGGTGTTGGACGGCGACGGAGGCGTCGAGGGGGGGTACGCGATCACCGACCCCGCCGAGGACTTCGGGCCCCAACACGCGGCGGTGTGCTCGGACAGCGGGATCGTGCTGTTCGACAACCGCCACGGGGACGGGGAGATCTCGCGGGGGCTCGCGCTCGACATGGACGAGGCCACCGAGACCGCGACCGTGCGCTGGTCCGTGTCCCATCCCGGCGGGATGCAGACCGGGCTCCTCGGGGCAACGTCGTTGCTTCCCGACGGATCCACCCTCTTCGGATGGGGCGCGATCGGCGAGATCACGGTGAGCGACGCCACCGGCGCGGTCGGGTGGCGGCTCGCGATCGACCACACGACCCTCGGGAGCGTCGAGCGGCGGGAGGGCTTGTACGGGCCGTGAGCGGAGGGGAGCGCGAGCCCGGCGGCCCTCGCTCCTGCGCGCCGGCTAGTTGAAGACCACCACGCCGCCGTCGAGCTCGCTGATGACGCCGGCTTCCGCGGCGCCGAACACGTCGAGCGTGGAGTCGCCGTCGACCTCGGCATCGACGATGCCGTTCACGGTGATCTCCGCGTTGCCGGTGCCGGTGAGCACGGCGTTGAGGTAGCCCGCGACGAGATCCTTGGCGGCCAGGCTGCCGCTCCCGGAGATCATCAGGTCCACCCGGCCCGCTTCGCCGCCGAGCGTGGCGTCGCCGGTGCCGCGCAGATCGATGTTCAGCTGGTCGGCCGTGACCTGGTCGATCTTGACCTCGCCGGTGCCGCCCACGAGGATGTTCAGCTCCGCGGCCGCCACGGACGCGAGGATCACCGAGCCGTTCCCGTTGACCTCGATGGTCCGGACGTTGGTCATCGGGTCCTCACAGATGATGTCGCCGTCGCCGTCCGAGACCACGTCCGTGACGGCGTCGTCGGTGACCACGGTGATGCCGCAGTCGAACACCGAGGCGACCTCCGCGGCGAAATCGATGATGAGGGTGCCGCTCGCGTCCACGGCCGTCGTGACGTCGGCCATGAAGTCGCCCGAGCACGTGACGAGCACGTCGCCGGCCTGGAGGCCGTCGCCCGAGCCGTCGGTCACCAGCACCACGTCGGCGTCACTGCGGTTGTTGACGCCCGTGAAGCCGTCGAAGTTGCGCGTCTCCTTGCTCAGGTCGATCTGGCAGCCCGCGGCCGTCAGGAGCAGTCCGCCAAGAAAAGCGTGGATCAACTTGATTTGCATGTCTTCCTCTCTCTGGCCTGGGCTTAGCGGACGGGCCCGAGGCGGGAGGGTCCAGGGCCGTTGCGTTGTGTCCCCATGCGTTGGGTGGACATGGAGACATGGCGTTCTGTGCCCTTGTGTGCCGTGCGGTCTCCGCGACAGGCCCCGCCGGACGAGTCCGGCGCGGATAGAGCGGGCGGGATGCCCCCCGACGCCCCTGCTCGCGGTGATGCCACGCTCTCGCTCCAGCAGGAGCGGGAGCGGGCGGCCGCGATCATCGCGTCCGTGCCCGGTGTGGTGTGGGAGGCGTGGGGGCAGCCCGACGCGGCGTCGCAGCGGATCGACTTCGTCAGCGATTTCGTGACCGAGTTCCTCGGGTACTCCGTGGAAGAGTGGCTGGCGACCCCGAACTTCTGGCTCGAGATCGTGCACCCCGACGACCGTGCGCGGGCCGCGGCCGAGGCCTACGCCATCTTCTCGTCGTGCGGCCGGATGGGCGTGAGCCGCTTCCGGTGGGTGGCGAAGGACGGGCGGGCGCGGTGGGTGGAGGCACGGAGCACCACCATCTGTGACGCCGACGGCGCCCCGGTCGGCATGCGGGGCGTCACGTTCGACGTGCACAAGCAGGTGGAGGCCGAGCGCCGCTTCGCGGTGCAGGCGGCGGTGAGCGTGGCGCTGGCCGACTCGCTCGACGTGGTGGAGACCCTGCGCACGGTCACCGGCCTGCTGGTGCCGGCGATCGCCGATCTCAGCGCCGTCCACCTCCTCCAGCCCGACGGTGGGCTCGCCCTCATGGACGCCGCGCACCTCGCCTTCCCCCGCGTCCCCGCCACGTTCGGCGTCGTCGGCGGGCCGCCGTTCGATCCCCGCGCCTTCGGCGCCTACCGCCGCGCGATGGAGGGAAAGGCGGTGCTCGTCCCCGAGGTGACGCCGGCGCACTTCGACGAGAGCGGGCTCGACGCGGCGCAGGTGACCCGCGTGCGCGCGTTCGGCCTCCGATCGGTCATGGTGGTGCCCCTCGCCACCCGGAACGGCCCCGTAGGCACCCTCACCCTGGCGTCGTGCCGGCCGGACCGCCGCTTCGGCGACGACGACCTCGCGCTGGCGGTCGAGCTCGGGCAGCGCTGCGGGGTGGCGGTCGACAACGCGCGGTTGTTCGTCACCGCGCGCGACGAGCTCGACCAGCGGCGGCTCGCGGAGGCGCGGCTCGAGCGCAAGGCGCTGCAGCAGGAGGTGCTCGCGGAGCTCGGGCGGATCGCGCTCGGCCCCTCCACCACGCGCGCTGTGGCACGTCGGGCGTGCGCGCGGGTGCGCGAGGTCTGCGACTTCGACGCCGTCTACGTCATCGACGTGCGCCCCGCCGGGTTCGGACTCACCGCATCGTCGGGGGGCTCCGGCACGCTGGAGGCCGACGTGCTGGTCATCGCCTCCCGCGCCGTCGGCGAGGGGGTGGCCATGCGCGTGGGCGAGCTCTCCGCGGTGCTCGTCACGGTCCCTCCGCGGCGGTTCGGCGCGCTCGTGGCCCGCGGCGGCGCCGGCGATCACGACGAGGGGCGCTTCCTCGAGCTCGTGGCCAACGTACTGGCGAGCGCGACGGAGCGGGAACGCGCCGAGGCGGCGCTGCAGCAGGAGAAGGAGCGCCTCGCCGTCACGCTCCGAAGCATCGGCGACGGGGTGATCGCCACCGACGTCGACGCGCGCGTGGTGCTGGTGAACGCCGTCGCCGAGCAGCTGACCGGCTGGGCCCAGGCCGACGCCATCGGGCGTGCCCTCCCGGACGTGTTCCCCATCGTGAACCAACGCACCCGCGTCGCGGCGGAGAGCCCCATCCTCGACGTGCTGCGCAGCGGCGGGATGGGCCCTCCCTCCCAGCAGACCGCGGTGCTCGCGCGACCGGGCCACGAGCGCGTGGTGGCCCACAACGCCGCGGCGATCCGCGATCGCATCGGCAACATCGTCGGCGCCGTGTTCGTGTTCCGCGACATCACCGACAAGGAGCGCATCGACGCCGAGCTCCAGCGCGCCACCACCCTGGAGTCGCTCGGCGTGCTCGCCGGCGGCATCGCCCACGACTTCAACAACATCCTCACCGCGGTGCTCGCGAACGTGTCGCTCGCGAGCCTGCTCCTGCCGGCGGAGCACCCCGCCCATGCGCGCGTGGCGGAGGCCGAGCGCGCCGCGCTCCGGGCCCGCGATCTCACGCAGCAGCTGCTCACCTTCGCGCGGGGCGGCGCCCCGGTGCGCACCCCCACCTCGATCGCCGCGGTCGTGCGCGAGTCCGCGGGCTTCGTGCTGTCCGGCTCGGCCCTGCGCGCGCGCTACACCATCGATCCCCATCCGTGGGTCGTCGAGGCCGACGCCGGGCAGATCAGCCAGGTGGTGCAGAACCTCGTGCTCAACGCGGTGCAGGCGCTGCTCCCGGGGGCCCAGCCGAGCACGCCGGAAGGGCCGGACGGCGGCTCGATCGACATCGAGGTCCACAACGTGCGCCTGGACGCGCCGATGGGCCTGCCCATTCCGCCGGGCGCCTACGTGCGGGTAGACGTGGCGGACCACGGCCCGGGCATCGAGCGGGCGCACCTCCCGCGCATCTTCGACCCCTTCTTCACCACCAAGCCGAGCGGCAGCGGCCTCGGCCTCGCCAGCGCCTACGCCATCGTCAAGAAGCACGACGGGCACATCGCCGTCGTCTCGGAGCCCGGCTGCGGCGCCCGCTTCTCCGTGTACCTGCCGATCGCCGGCCCTGGGCAACGGGCCACCGCGCCCGCCGTGCCCGTGCCCGTCGTGCGCGGCGTCGGGCGCGTGCTGGTGATGGACGACGACCCCGCCGTGCGCTCCACCATCGCCGACCTGCTCGGGGCCCTCGGCTACCACGTAGCGCTCACGGCGGACGGCACGGAGGCGGTCGAGGCCTGGCGGCGCGCGCTCGACTCGGCGGCCCCCTTCCACTGCGCGCTCCTCGACCTCACCGTGCCCGGCGGCATGGGCGGCCTCCGGACGCTCCGCGCCCTGCGTGCGGTCGACCCCGCGGTGCGCGCGATCGTCTCCAGCGGCTACTCGGAGGACCCCGTCATGGCGAACTTCGTGCGCCACGGATTCGTCGACGTGCTGCGCAAACCTTACACCATGCGCGAGGTGTCCGCTGTGCTCGCGCGGGTGGTGGGCCCGGTGCGGTAGCGCATTCGACCCCGACCGGAAGGGGGTCGTAGGCCCAGTGGACCCTCCGCTGGCCTTGGGCTACGGCATGGGCACCATGAACCCGGAACGCTCGCGTGGTGCGATCCCCGTGTCCGGGATGCATGGGTCCGTCAGCCGGGGCAGGCCCCGAAGGAAAGATCATGCGCAAGATTGCGCTCTGGATCCTCGCGTTCGTCACGTTGTTGGCCGCGGTCGTCACGGCTAAACTCGTGGGCCTCGGCATGGCCGTGGTCGTCGCCCTGTTCGTTCCCCTCTCCACCCTCCTCACCCGCGATCTGCTCCAGACGCGGCACGCCATCCGGCGAAACTTCCCTCTCCTCGGGCACTTCCGTTACCTGCTCGAGTCCATCCGGCCGGAGATCAACCAGTACTTCGTCGAGTCGAACGAAGACGGTACTCCGTTCAGCCGTGACCTGCGCTCCGTCGTCTACCAGCGGGCCAAGCGCGAAGTAGACTCCGTGCCCTTCGGCATGCGGCGGGACGCCTACGAGACCGGCCACGAGTGGGTGAGCCACTCGCTGGTCCCCACCAAGATCGATCAGGGCGACATGCGCACCCGCATCGGCGGCCCGCGCTGCAAGCAGCCCTACGACGCGAGCGTCTTCAACGTGAGCGCGATGAGCTACGGCGCGCTCAGCAAGAACGCGATCGAGGCGCTCAACGCCGGCGCGATGGCCGGCGGCTTTGCGCACAACACCGGGGAGGGCGGGGTGAGCCCCCACCACCTCAAGCACGGCGGCGACCTGATCTGGCAGATCGGCACGGGCTATTTCGGGTGTCGCACCCCGGAAGGCCGCTTCTCCCCCGAGAAGTACAGCGCCATGGCCAGCCGGCCGCAGATCAAGATGATCGAGCTGAAGCTCTCGCAGGGTGCCAAGCCCGGCCTCGGCGGTCTGTTGCCCGCCGCGAAGGTGACGCCCGAGATCTCGGAGATCCGCGGCGTGCCGATGGGGGTCGACGTGCACTCGCCGCCCTCCCACGCCGAGTTCAGCACCCCGATCGAGCTGCTCGAGTTCATCACGCGGCTGCAGGACCTCTCCGGCGGAAAGCCGGTCGGCATCAAGCTCTGCCTGGGCTCGGTCACCGAGTTCATGGCGATCTGCAAGGCGATGGTCGCGACCGGCATGATGCCGGACTTCGTCACGGTCGACGGCGCGGAGGGCGGCACCGGCGCGGCTCCGCTCGAGTTCACCAACCACGTGGGCATGCCGCTGGAGGACGCCCTCGTGCGCGTGCAGAACTGCCTCGTGGGCTTCGATCTGCGGCGCCACGTCTCGGTGATCTGCAGCGGGCGCATCGTCACGGGGTTCGACCTCGTGAAGCGGCTCGCTCTGGGCGCCGACGCGTGCAACTCCGCGCGGGCCATGATGATGGCGCTCGGGTGCATCCAGGCGTTGCGCTGCAACACCAACCAATGCCCCACCGGCGTCGCGACGCAGGATCCGTGGCTCGTCCGCGGCCTCGTGGTGCCCGACAAGGCGGTGCGCGTCGCGAACTACCACCGGGAGACCCTCAAGGCCGCCCGGAACATCGTCGAGGCGATGGGCGTCGCGCGGCTCTCCGAGCTCACGCCGCGCCACATCCTGCGCCGGACCTCCACCGGGGAGGCCAAACGGTGCGATCAGCTCTTCAGCTTCGTGGAGCCGGGCAGCTTCGCGTCGGGCGAGATGCCCGAGCCGTACGCCTCCGCCTTCGAGGTGGCGCGCGCCGAGTCGTTCCACGGCGAGCCGGTCATGCGCACCTGGCGCGCCGCGCGGTTGAGCGGATGACGCCCACCACCTCCGAGGAGCCCATCCTCATCACCGAGCAGGACCACTCCCGGCTGACCTCCCTCCTCCGGTCGGCGGATCCGAGCGAGGTCGATCAGCACCTCGTCGACGAGCTGGAGCGGGCCAACATCGTGCCGTCCTCGGAGATCCCGCCCGATGTCGTGACGATGAATTCTCGTGTCACGTACGTCGACGTGGCAACCGGTGGGGACTCGACCGTCCAGCTCGTCTACCCACACGACGCCGGCCCCGCGGGCGGCAAGCTCTCGGTGTTCGCGCCCATCGGCGCCGCGCTGCTCGGGCTCTCCGTGGGGCAGTCCATCCAATGGGCGCTCCCCAACGGTCGGGTCCGGACCGTGCGGGTGACATCTGTCACCTACCAGCCCGAGGCGGCGGGGCACTGGGAGTTGTGAGCAACTGACACGCGGCGGAGGATCGTCTTCCGCCGCGTGTCTCTCTCCGCGCGATTCCGAGCGGGCGGGTTCAGCGCTCCCGCGCCGGCCCTCCGGCCAGCAGCGGCCGGTCGTAGCCGTAGCGCCGCGCCCGGTCGAGCGTCGTGAGCATGTCGCCGTACGCCACGCCGTCGTCCACGTTGAGGATGACCATCGCATCGCGCGGGTAGAGGAACCGGTCGAAGCGGAGCATCGCGTCGACGAGCGCGACATCCACGAGGCCGTCCGACCGCGGCAGCAGGCGGCCGTGTTCCATCTTTCGGCCAAACCAGACCTGGTCCTGCGTGAAGTGGATCGTCAGCGGCGGTGCGCCGGGCTCGCCCCCGATCCCGCACCCGAGGTTGCATCCGATCGACTGCTCGACGGGCACCGCCGCCGCGGTCCCCCAGAGCGCCATCGCGAACAACATCACGGTGAGGGACGCCATCGTGTCGATCATGGGGCTCAGCTCGAGGTGGGCGATCGGCCTGCGCATGACCTACCGTACCCCCACACACGGCCACCAAGGCCGCTTCACACCGAATTCACCGACAGCGCTCCGACACCTCCACACGAAGCGGCCGGTGGTCCGATCCCGCGCCGGTCCCCACCCGGATCGACGTGACGGTCAGGTCGCGGGACACGATCACATGGTCGAGCCGGGCCGACGGCAACGGAAACACGCCGTTGGGCCACGTGAAACCGAAGCCCTGCCCCGCGAGGTCCCAGGCGTCGTCACCCACCCCGTCGATGTCGGCGAAGAAGCGACTGTAGGGAGACGCGTTCAGGTCGCCGCCGAGGATGAAGGAAACGCCGCTCGCGGCCCACGTCCGGAGCTGCGTTGCGACGTGATCGAGCGCCTGGCGGTGGAGCGCCGTGTACTCGGCCGTGCGCGGCGGCAGCGTGTGGACGTTGAGGAGCTCGATGGCGCGCCCCTCCCAGGTGATCGTGGCGCGGGTCTGCGGCAGGCCGGTCACCTCGATCTCCCCGGTGGTGTCGAGCGGCAGACGTGACAGGATGGCGCTGCCGAAGCTGTCCTCCCGCACCACCTGCCACCCCTCGGGCCACCCGTCGAACAAGCCCCGCGCGTCCAACACCGCGTGCCACGCGGGCGAGAGTTCCTGCAGCAGCACCACGTCGGCGTCGGCGGCGAAGATCTCCTCCGCGAGCGCGTTGGGCGCGGGGTGCACCATGAGCAGGTTCGCGGAGAGCACGGACAGCGCGGGGCCGCAGGCGGGCGGCGGCGTGCGCGGGAGCCACGGCGGGACCACGAGCGCGAGGTGCCAGAGCGCCACGGGCAGGGACACCGCGGCGAGCGGCCACCGCCGAACAGCGAGGGCGCCGACCAGCACGATCCAGATGGGGGCGTACAGGTGCACCGAGAACTGGTTCGCCACCAGCAGCGGCCACGCGGCGTCGTGGGCCACGACACGCGCCAGCAGCAGCACGGCGAGCACCAGGGCGAGGGCCCAGGCGTGGGCGTGGAGGATGCGGCGGAGGGTCGGCACGGCCGCAGTGTAGCGGGTCTGGATGGGGGCAGACGGACGGCGCCGAGCCGCCGCCGCTGCGGAGGCGGGGTGGGTGGGGCGCGGGCTACTTGGCGATGGCGTCCAACTGGGTTTGGATCGCGGCCTTGAACTCGGGGCAGGCGTTGGGGAGGGTGAGGGCTTCGGTGAGGAGGGTTTGGCGGTCGGTGGGGGTGAGGTGGACTTGGTTGACCCACGCGACCAGGGACACGGTCTCAGCGCACCGCGCGACCGCCTTCAGGACGCGGCCGGCCGTGTCCAGGCGCGCCGCTGACTTCCCCGCGCCCCGCTCGGCCACCGCGCCGACCAGCGGACCGAACGCCGATAGCTCGGGCCGCCAGCCCCCCCGTCCCGAGGCCCAGGGGCGGGTCCGCATCGACGTTGCGAGATCCCGCGCGAGCGTGGCCGCACGTTCGGAAGAGGGCCCCGTCTCGGCGAACAGCAGGTGGGCGCGTACGCCCACCTGCTGGGTGAGGCTCCGCCGTGCTCGGCCGTCTTCCACCATCCCTCGAAGGTCGGCCAGCAACCCCAGCGTCTCGCCCTCGCGTTTGGCCTCCGCCCCCCGCAATTGGAGCCAACCCAACACCGTGACGGCAAACGGTCGTGCATCCGGATAGGGCGCGTAACGCAACAAGCCGAGGGCGCGGTCGATGTCCGCCCCGGCGAGCGCGACGTCACGGAGCCGGATCGCGCGCTGGGTGTAGGCGAGGGGCAGGTTTCCGTTTGGCGGCGTCTCCTCGCTCAACGAATTGATGACACGGGTCCACTCCTGGGGCGTCGACGTCCCCGACCGCAGAATTTTCCCGAACTGCGCGGCCGCGAGCCGCGTCGGGTCTCGGGGATGCGACATCGCGAGCGTGATGCACGTCTCGATGAGGGAGGCCGCTTCGTCCCCGCCGACGGCATTGGCGAGCATCAGGCCGATGTCGACCCTCAGGCCGCGGTCCGGTGTGTTCTCCCACGCGGCGCGTAGGGCCTCCAGTCGCCTCGTCCCGCCGACGGCGATCTGGAGCCCCAGCGACCACCTACCCTCCTCCTCCTCGGTCCCGCGTCCACGAGGCTCGTCCTGCAGCGAGAGGATCACCACCCGCGCCTCTTCGTCCTTCTCCTGCCGCTCCAGCGCAGCGCCCCAGTGCCCATGCGCCTGCATCGAGAGGGTCGTGTAGGCTTCACGACCGCGAAGTCGCCGCGCCGTCGCCTGGAGCACCCGCTCGGCGCCCAGTGGGTCATCCGCCTTCATGAGCGCCTTCCCCTCCAAGACTCTAAGCCTCAGCTCCGTCCCCTCATCCCCCATCAACGCCGCCGCCGCCGCCCCCTGCCGCGCAAACTCCGCCGCCTCCCTGGCATGTTCCCACGTGGTCATCGTCTCGAGCTTCACCTCCGCCAGCCGTCCATAGAGCGCCGGAAGCTCCTCGAACCGCCGCTCCGCGCGCGCTGCCTCCACACGCGCCTGCACCTCTTCGACCTTCTGCAAACCCTCCAGCGCCGCGGCCTCGCGCCGATTGTCCGCCGCCCACCGTTGGATCGTCCCGCCGAGGAGCGCGTACCGGTCTTGAAGGTCATCCTGCGCCACCCCACGCTCCAACATGCGTAGCGCGACGAGCGGCTCGCCCACCGCATGGACGGGGAGCTCGGGGAGGAGGAACCGCTCCAACATCTCCTCCGCGGCTCGCTCGGGCTGGCTGCGCCCGCGGGTCTCGGTCCAGAGGGGGAGCAGCTCGGGTTCACGCACGACCTGCTTCGCGGTGTGGAGCCACTTCCCGTAGTGTTCGCGGTCGGCGTCCTTGCTCACGCGGCTCGGCACGAGGAGCGTGCCGTGGTCGCCCGGGCCACGCCCCGCCGCCCGAAGCGCGCGCGCGGTGGCGATGGCGCCGTCGAACCCCTGCGACGTCGGCGGCGTGAGGATCACCACGCGATCGGCCAGCCCGAACAGGCACAACGCCGCTAGCTCGGTGACCCCTGCGCGCGCGTCGAGGAACACCACCTCCGCGCGGGCCTCGAGCTCGGCCTTGAGCCACCCGAAGAACGTACGCCAGGCCGGGTCCTGCCACCTCGTCGCCCAGTCGATGGCGGCCACGCGCTCGCGGTAGCGCGCGTCGAGGCGCCCGGCGGGCAGCACGCGCACGCCTGTGTCGTACGTGGTGGTCGTGCCGATGCGGCGCGGCCCGAGGATGCGGTCGCGCACCTGCTCGGCGTCCAGCTTCCCGTCCAACGTCTCCACGTCGGCGAAACGAGGCTCCAGGAGCAGCTCCTCGGGAAACGGCGGGAGCGCCACGTCCCCGCCCGCGGCGAGGCGCGCGGCGTGGGCCTCCACGAGATCGATGACACCGCCGGTACAGTCCTCGTCGCGCACGCCGAAGAACCGATGGACGCCGGGCGCCTCCAGGTCGAAGTCGACCACGATGACGCGATAGCCCGCGTTCGACAGGATCGGGGCGATGTTGGCCGTGGCGGCCGAGCGGCCGGCGCCGCCCTTGTGGCCGTAGAAGCAGACGATCACTGGGGTGCCGGAACGGACATCGACCACGAGATGGTCTTGGGCACCATTTCTTCCAGCGCGGCCGCATCGTAGGTGCGTCCGCGCGACGTGACGGTGCCCATGATGCGCGCAAGCCGGGCGGCGTCACTCTGCGTCGCCGCGATCTCCAGGCGCCGACACAGCGCCTCGCCGGCCTCCGAGAGCGCGTAGTGCCCGGTCACCCGCTGCCCTTGGGCCACCCGGAGCCGCGTCGCCAAGCCGAGGCGCACGAGGTCGTCGAGGATCTGCGAGATCCGCGCGGTCGTGGGCGAGCCCGGTGGGAGCCGCTCGTGCACGTCGCCCCGGGTGAGCGAGGCGTCCGGCGCGCCCCGGAGCACCGCGAGCACTGCGCGCGTCGTGTCGCCCGGACGCTCGGCCGTGCGCTCCGCGGCAGGCCGCTCCAACGCCTCGGCGCCTACGTGCGCGACGCGGAGCAGGTGCCCAAACGCGACGGCAACCTCGGCCTCGGGCAGCCCCGAGGGCGGCAGGTTCCGATCCACGAAAGGCTGGACGTCTTGCAGTGCGTTGCGCACGCGCTGGGCAGCGGCGAGGTCACCGCGGCCGATCGCGGCGAACAGGTGGGCCACGACGGCGTCGTAGAGCCCCTCCCAGCGGGCCGCGAGCGCGTCGGCATCGGGCAGGAGTGTGACCAGCGTTGCGACGGCGGCCTCCGCCGTGCGAGGCGGACGAGCGGGTGCGGTCATGGGGCTCTCCTTTTCATCCCTTACCATGGGATCCGGATCCGCGGGCGTCACTCCCGCTCCGAAGGGCAGCGGAACGGGCTTCAGTTCGCCGTTTCCTCGCTCGGATTACCATCCCTTGTCATCGCGCCGAGATCCACGACCAGCCCGAGCACCGGGTCCAGCCACGCCACCGAGGCCGGTGCGGCCTTCCATTTCCGCTTCCGGTCCCACGCCTCCATCGCGCCGCCGGCAGGCCACCGGACGCGGGTGGGCGGGTGATCGGCGCTCCCGTGGAGCGCCAGCCAGCACAGGGCGAGGAGTGCGGGCGCGGGCGCCGCGTTCACGTAGAGCGTCGAGATGCCTTGGCGCTCGAGACGCTCGGCGAACGCCTCGAACGGCCTCGTGTCCGGGGACATCGAGACGATGAGGAGGAGCTCTGGCCGCGCATCCTCGACCGCGCGCACGTACCCGTCCGCATCGAGGACATCGGCGCAGATGACGACCGCGAAACGGCCGAGCGACGTGTCGAGCACCGTGAGCGCGCCGCCCCCCACGATGCCCTCGCACACCTCTTCGGCGACGAGCGACGCCCCCTCGAAGGGCGCGGCGCTCGCCACGGCGCGGACGACCCGGAAGAACCCGCGCTTGTCGTGCGCCCATAGCCGGTGCCCACCCTCGACCAGCACGGGCGCACGGTTGCGCAACCCCGCCGCCTCCACGTGGAACGACCCGGCGACGATCAGCGCCGGCCCGCCCGCGCACGTGAGGGCGGGCAGCTCGTCGGGACGCACGTGAGCACGCCACGCCCACGCACGTCGCTCAGGGAGCCCGCGCGTGCCAGCAGGCCGTCGCTCCCGAGGTCTCTGGAGCCCACGGCCGACTCCCCAGTCCCGGCGGCCGCCGCGGGAGCCCAACCATTGGGTCATGTTCCCATGACTGCACGCGGCACGGAGTCATGCCGGGTCGAATACTCGGATTCAGGCTGCAAGCACTCGTCCCAACGCGAAAAACGCCGCTTGCTCCGTAGAGTGCGCGCGGAGCGAGCCTCGAATTGGCCGTTCACGGAGGCATGACTCCGATTTAGCGGCGTTGAGAGGGGCATGACCTCGGACCTCGACGTCCTCGCACTGGAGGGCTGAGGGCTTCGATCCGTAGAGCACCGAACTGGGAGCAGTCGCATCCCACGCTCGGCGCCGTCCAGCCGCCTCATCCCAACCTGGCCCCTGATCCCGGTGCCCGCCGCTCGAGCCCGCGGGAGGGCGCCCCCGCACCCGGGGGAGGGGGTCTGACCTTACGACTTATCACCTGCGACAGGCGAACGCCGGTAATCCACCGGAAGCTCAAGTGATAAGTGATGAGGTCAGACCCCCCCCGCGCGAGGCCCCTGCAAGGCGGCCCGCCGCGGGCCGGTCCGGCCGGCGCCGCGCCGGACGACCGACGCCGAAGGCGGAGCCTGGAAGGGGCCGGCCGGGCGTCCGCGCCCGGACGCGCCCGCCCCGCCTTCACCCGGACGCGCCCGCCCCGGCTTCACCCGGACGCGCCCGCCCCAGCTTCGCCCGGACGCGCCCGCTTCGGCTTCGCCCGGACGCGCCCCCCCCTCCCGCCCGAGCCCAAGATTCCCCTTGCGTCTCAGCCCGTGAACGTATATTCGCGAGCCGCGAGTCGATTCATGAATCCAGATTCACCAGACGACGCGAAGCTCACGCTGCGGCAACGCTTCCGGGAGCAGGCGCGTGAAGAGCTGCTCGCCGCGGCTGGCCGCGTGTTCGAGCGCGACGGCGTGAAGGAGGCGCGCATCGACGCCATCGCGGCCGAGGCCGGGGTGTCCGTCGGGACCGTGTACAACCTGTTCGGGGACCGGGACGGGCTGGTCCGCGCGGTGATGGAGCGCGGCCGGGACGCGATCTTCGCGCGGGTGCGGCAGTACCTGGAGAGCACGGTCGAGCGCCCCTTCGAGGAGCGCCTGCACACCGTGGTGCACCTCCTGATCGGCCAGATGCGCGCGCACTGGTCGACCCTGCGGCTCCTCGCCCAGCAGGACGTGCCGACCGGGTGCGTCGGCGCGGCCGCGGGCATGCGGCCCCCACCCAACGTGATTCGTGAGATCCACGGCCTGCTCTCCGCGCTCGTGCGCCACGGCATCACGAGCGGCGTGCTCCGCCCGGTCGACGAACACGTCGCCACCTGCTCGCTGATGGGCACCATCCGCACCACCATCGACGTCGACCTCGCCCTGGGCCTCGACGCCCCCTCCGAAGCCCGCGCCGACGTGATCGTCCAGCTCTTCCTCGAGGGCACCGCCCGCCGCTGACGCGGCCCGCGCCCCCACACACAATTCACAGTCAAAACGAACCGGCCCACCGCCGGAACGCCCGAGGTGTGTCTCATGCGACCCCTGTTCCTCCTCTCCCTCCTCGCGCCGCTCGGCTTCGCGCTCGCCTGCGCCGGCGGTGCGCCCCCCGAGGCCGCCGTCGTCAAAGCCGCGCCGCTCGCCGTCGCCACCGCCACCGCCACCACCCAGGACGTGCCGCGCACGCTCACGGTCACCGGATCGCTCGTCGCGGTCGAGGACGCCGACATCGCAGCCGAGGCCGCGGGCGCCGTGGAGCGCATCGCCGCCGACCGCGGCGATCTCGTCGCGAAGGGCGCCGCGTTGCTCGTGCTCGACGCGACCACGTCGGGCCTGCAGGTCAAGGAGGCCACGGCGTCCGTCGCCGCCGCCGCTGTGCAGGTCAAGCAGGCCGAGGCCGACTGCGCCCGCGCCACCACGCTCACCGAGGCCGGCGGGCTCTCCACCGCCGAGCGCGACCGCCTCCTCTCCCAGTGCGAGCAGGGCGCCCGGCAGCTCGAAGCCGCCAAGGCGCGCCTCGCGCTCGCGACGACCAACCTCGCCCGCGCCACGGTCCGCGCCCCGTTCGCCGGGGTCGTCGCCGAGCGGATGGTGAGCCCCGGCGAGTACGTCACCCCGGGCCGCGCGGTCGTGAAGCTGGTGGCCGTCGACCCGCTCCGCCTCGAGCTCTCCGTGCCCGAACGCGCCGCCTCCCAGGTGGTGAGCGGCGCCAAGGTGACCTTCACCGTGACCGAGCACCCCGGCCGCACGTTCGAGGCCACCATCGACCGCGTGAGCCCCGCCCTGCGCGAGCGCACCCGCGATCTGGTGGTCGAGGCGACCGTCGCGAACGCCGACGGCGCCTTGCGCCCCAACAGCTTCGCCGTCGCCAAGCTCTCCCTTCCGAACGCTCCTGGCGTCACGATTCCCCTCACCGCGCTGCACGAGAAGGGCGACGTGACGCGCATCTACGTGGCGCAGGACAACGTCGCGGTCGAACGTGTGGTCGAGGTCGGCTCGCGCCTGGACGCGGTCGCGGAGATCCGCGTCGGCGTGGCGGACGGCGAGCAGGTGATCAGCCCCATCCCCGAGGGGCTCGCCGACGGCGCCGCCCTCTCGGTCCAGTAGGAGGCGGCCCATGGGCGGCATCATCGACACCTTCATCAAGCGACCGGTCTTCGCGACGGTCGTGATCCTCGCGCTCTGCGTCCTCGGCATCGCCGGGTACAGCAAGCTCGGGGTCGACTTCTTCCCCAACATCGAATTTCCGATGGTCACGGTAACCACGATCCTGCCGGGCGCGAGCCCGCGTGAGGTGGAGACGGAGATCTCCGATCGCCTCGAGGAGTCCCTCTCCACGATCGCCGGCGTGGACGAGATCCGGTCGACCTCGGCCGAGGGCATCTCGCTCGTGTTCGTGGTCTTCGACCTCGACGTGAACAGCGACGCCGCCGCCCAGGAAGTGCGCGACAAGATCAACCTCGCGATGCCGAACCTGCCCGAGGGCGTCGAGACCCCGGTCGTCGGCCGGCTCGACCCCTCCGCCGCGCCGGTGCTCTTCCTGTCGCTCTCCTCGAACGACCCCATCGTCGACGTGACCCAGGTGGCCGACAGCGTGGTGCGCCGCCGGCTCGAAGGTGGCAAGGGCGTCGGCTCCGTGGCGGTCATCGGCGGCCGCAAGCGTGAGATCGGCATCGAGGTCGACCCGGTCCGCCTCCGCGCCCTCGGCGTGAGCGCGCCGGAGCTCGCCCGCGCGCTCCAGACCCAGAACGTGCAGATCCCCGGCGGCTCGCTGGAGACCGGCCCGTCCCAGGTGAACCTGCGCGTGCAGGGCAAGGTCGAGACGGTCGAGGAGATCGGCGACATCGTCGTGCGCGCCCAGAACGGCGCGACCATCCGCGTGCGGGACGTGGCCGACATCGTCGACGGCCCGGCCGACGCGAAGAGCGTGGCGTCCCGAAACGGCGTCCCCACCGTCATCCTCGCCATCCGCAAGCAGGCGGGCACGAACACCGTCGCCGTCGTGGACGACGTGCTCGACCGGCTCGGCGACATCCAGGCGGAGCTGCCGAAGGGCTACACCCTCGACGTCACGCGCGACAACTCGCAGACCATCCGCACCGCCGCCGACAACGTGACCAACCACCTGATCGAGGGCGGCATCCTCGCCGCGCTCGTGGTGCTCCTGTTCCTCGGCAACGCCCGCGCCACCATCGTCGCGGCCATCGCCATCCCCACGTCGATCATCGCGACCTTCGCGGTGATGCAGTACCTCGGCTTCACGCTCAACACGATGACGCTGCTCGCCCTGGCCCTCGCGGTCGGCATCGTCATCGACGACGCGATCGTCGTGCTCGAGAACATCTTCCGCTTCGTGCACGAGAAGAAGATGCCGGCCATGGAGGCCGCGAGCGCGGGCACCAAGGAGATCAGCCTCGCGGTGCTCGCCACCACGCTCTCGCTCATCGCCGTGTTCGCGCCCGTCGGCTTCGTCGGCGGCATCCCCGGCCGCTTCCTCATCAACTTCGGCTTCACGATGTCGGCCGCCATCGCGATGTCCCTCGTCGTGAGCTTCGTGCTCACCCCGACGCTCTCCGCGCGGATCTTCGCCGGCGAGGGCGCGACCGAGGGCGGGATGCTCATGCGCATCACCGACGGCTTCTACAAGCCCATCGAGCGGGCGTACATGGCCATGCTGGCCTTCTGCATGCGCCACCGCTGGGTCGTCGGCATCGCGATGATCGCCGCGCTCGCGACGATCCCCATCACCGGCGCGCTGGTCCCCAAGAGCTTCCTGCCCATCAACGACGAGGCCGAGTTCGAGGTCAACGTGCGCGCCCCCGAGGGCACGAGCCTGACCTCCACGCAGATCATCGTCGAGCGCATCGCCCGCGAGGTCCGCACGGTGGCGGGCGTCGAGTACACGCTCGTGACCATCGGGAACAACGACCAGGGCACGCCCAACGTGGGGAGCATCTACGTCCGCCTGGTCAACCCCGAAGAGCGCGAGGCCTCGCAGCAGGACCTGATGGAGAAGGTGCGCGCCGACGTGATCGTCCACCAGGACAAGGCGCTGCGCATGAACGTGGTCGAGGTCGCCCGGTTCTCCGGCACCGGCCAGTCGTCGCAAGGCATCCAGTACACGCTCTCCGGCCCCGACCTCGACCAGCTCTCGGTCTACGCGGCCAAGCTGGAGACCACCCTGCGTGAGCACCCCGGCGCCACCGACGTGGACAGCTCGCTGGTGCTCGGCAAGCCCGAGCTGGTCGCACGGGTGGACCGCGGCCGCGCCGCCGAGCTCGGCCTGACCGTGGCGGACGTGGCGACCTCGCTGCGGCTGCTCGTCGGCGGGCAGAAGGTGTCCAGCTACGAGGAGGGCGGCGAGCAGTACGAGGTGCGCCTCCGCGCCGCGCCGACGTACCGCGCAGACGCGGAGGGCCTCGCGCTCCTCTCCGTCGGCACGCCGAACGGCCCGGTGCCGCTGTCCGACGTGGTCACCCTGACCCCCGACACCGGCCCCTCGTCGATCTCGCGGCTCAACCGCCAGCGGCAGGTGACCCTCGCCGCCAGCGCGCGCGCCGGCTTCGGCGAGAGCGAGGTGATGGAGGGCATCGAGGCCGCAGTGGCGAAGCTCGACCTGCCCTCGACCTACCACGCGGCGCCCGCCGGGCGTTCGAAGGAGATCGGCCGCACGGCGAAGGGCTTCGCGTTCGCGCTCGGCCTGTCCTTCGTCTTCATGTACCTGGTGCTCGCGGCGCAGTTCGAGAGCTGGCTGCACCCCGTCACCATCCTCGCGTCGCTGCCGCTCACGCTGCCCTTCGCGCTCGTGTCGCTGCTGATCTTCGACCAGACGCTCAACCTCTACTCGGCGCTCGGCATCCTCGTGTTGTTCGGCGTCGTGAAGAAGAACGCGATCCTCCAGGTCGATCACGCCAACCAGCTCCGCCACGAGGGGATGCCGCGGCTCGAAGCCATCCTCCAGAGCAACAAGGACCGCCTCCGGCCCATCCTCATGACCACGGTGGCGTTCGTGATCGGCATGCTCCCGCTGCTGCTCTCGAAGGGCATCGGGTCGGGCTTCAGCAAGGCCACGGCCGGCCTCGTCATCGGCGGCCAGACCCTCTCGCTCGTGCTCACCCTGCTCGCGACGCCGGTGCTCTACAGCTTCTTCGACGACATCCAGAACTTCCTCGGACGGCTGTTCAGCGGCAAGAAGGCGCCCGCGCCCGCTCCCCCCACGCTCGTGGCCCTCGCCGCCGAGGAGGCGTAGATGTTGCTCTCCCTGCTCCTCCCCGTCGCGTTCGCGCTCACGCTCGACGAGGCGTGGCGGCTCGCCGAGACCGACGGCGACGACGCCGCCCTCATCGAGCGCCAGATGGGCGCCGCCACCACCATCCGCGGGCAGGCCGCCGCGGCGCTCCTGCCGAAGCTCTCGATCACCGGCGGCTACACGGTCAACCAGTACGAGTCGACCATCGACTTCTCCAAGATGATCCCGGAGGAGCTCGCCGACTTCGTGGGGGACTCCGAGCCCATCGTCGTGAACAAGAAGTCGTTCTGGAGCGGCTCCGCGACGGTGGTGCAGCCGCTCTTCTCCGGCTCCGCGATCCCCGCGTGGACCGCGGCCAACGCCCAGGCCCGCGCCGCCGAGGCCCAGGCCGACGCCTCCCTCGACCAGCTCCGCGTGGGCGTGGCGGGCGCCTACTGGGGCGCGTTCCTGTCCCGCGAACGAGTTCGGCTCGCGACGGACAACGTCGCGCGCGCCGAGAAGTACCTGACCCTCGCGGAGACCCGCGAGCGGGTCGGCGCCGGCCGCGGCATCGACACCGCCCAGGCCGGTGTGGCCCTGGCCCGCGCGCGCCGGGAGCTGGTGCAGGCCGAGTCCGGCCGGGTGCAGGCCGAGGAGGGCCTGTCCCGCCTGCTCGGCACCGAGCCCGGCGTCGCGCTGGAGCGCCCCACCCCGCGCGACGTGCGCCTGACCAGCTCCGACGCGGCTGTCGACAACGCGCTCGAGGCCCCCGCGATCACCGCCGCCGAGGAGCGCGCCAAGGCGGCGCGGGCCGCGCGCACGGCGACCGATCTCGGCTGGGTCCCGACGGTCAGCGGCCGGTTCACCGAGTCGTTCAGCGAGAACAGCGGCTTTAGCGGCGAGGAGTGGGCGTGGCAGGCGGCGATCACCGCGGACTGGGTGCTGTTCGACGGCGGCTACCGCATCGCCAAGCAGCGCGAGGCGGCGATGAACAAGTACGTCGCCGCCCACGCGCTCGATCGCGATCGCGATCAGGCCGAGGCGGATGCGCGCTCCTTGTACGCGTCGCTCGGCGCCGCGAAGGAGGCCCAGGGCCTCGCGGTGCAGGAGCGGGCGTTGTCCGAGAAGGCGCTGACGCTCGCCGAGGCCTCCTACGAGCTCGGCGCGCTCACGTTCCTCGACCTGTGGCAAACGCGCCAGCAGCGCGACGGCGCCGAGATGGCCGAGCTCTCCGCGGACATGCAGCTGGATCTGGCGGCGATCACGCTCATCGCGAAGACGGGCGGCTGGTAGCGCCCAGGGGGCGCGCCCTCGGGTAGGATGCGCGCACTCTGATGCGTACACTTCTGCGATCCCGACGCCTGGGGCGGCTCCTGCTCGCCGCCTCGGGCCTCCTGGCCCTCCCGCAGGGCGCCTACGCCATGCCGACGTTCCTCGCGGCAGACCCCGAGGACGTCCGGCTGGCGCAGGAGGCCTGGACCGCCGGCCTCGCCTGCACCGGGCGCACGCCGGTCACGGCGCCGGTCGTGCGGATCGAGCGAAAGCTGCCCGAATGGGCGGTGTACCGGTTCGCGGGGCTCGCGAACTGGAGCGACAAGGTCGAGGCGAAGATCCGGCTCGCGGAGCGCACGCGGCCCGCGGTCATCGCCCACGAGGTCGCCCACGCATGGGTGCACGTCGGGCCGTCGGGCCTGGTCGAGGGGCGCACGGCGCTGCTCACCGCGTGTATGCAGCAGCAGAACCCCGAGAGCTTCGCGGGCCTGCTGGAGGCGCGCTCGGAGCTCGAGATCATGCCCGACCTGCGGGTGTGGAGCGCCGTGGGTGACGACCCCACCGTGATCGGCCAGGCGTACCTCGGCGCGTTCCGGCTGTTCCGCGCGATGGGCCTCGTCGTGCCGCCCGAGCGCCTGTGGTCCGAAGAGGTGACCCGCTGGGACACGGTCGAGCGCTTGCTCGCGGAGGCGGGGCCGCCCGGGGAGCGGGTCCTGGCGGCGCTCGCGGGCGGGGCCGAGACCCAACGGGCCGCGCTGATCGACCCCGATCTCGACGGCCTCTCGATCCTGTACGAGCAGCTCTCGGGCACCGATCCGGTCACCTGGGACAGCGACGGTGACGGGTGGTGGGACGGCGCGCCCACCGTACATCCCGAGGGCTCGGTGCCGCTCCGACGCGGCCAGATCCCCGTCTGCCTGCCGATGGTGCCCGCGAGCGGCGGCCTGTTCGCGGTGGAGCTCGGCGGGCAGCTCGGCGGGCTCGACATCCCCGCCCAACTCGTCAGCAACGGGCCCGCGGGCATGCTCGTCACCTGGCTCACCGCCTGGACCGGCCACCCCGGCGGGGTCTACGCGCGAGCGAAGGGCGACACCCTGGTCGCCAACGAACAATGCGCCATGCGCCGCCACCTCACGATGCGATCGACGCAGCGGCTCGCGGACGGCAGTGTGGGCGCGATCGCCGACGCCGTGGAGGCGAGCGTCGTCACGATCCTGGCGGCGACCAAGGTTGCCGACCCGTTCCTCGTCGTGGAGGTCGACGGGGAGGCCACGTTCCTCACGTTGACCCGCAACGGCTCGCACGTGTTGGTGCCCGTGGCGGTGCCCGGCCGCGCGACCACCGACGAGGCGCGCGACTCCCTCGCCCGCGCCATCGCGTCGCTGTCGATCGTGGGGACCCTCCTCCCGCACGAGCGCGCCCCCGCCGCCGCCGCCCTGGTCCGCACCGTCTGGCCCGGCGCCCCCATCGCGCCCGCCCTCGGCGCCCCCGCCTACGAGGTCGCCCCGTGGACACGCGCGGTCGGCAAGTGCGCGCGCGGCTGGAGCGGCCTGCTCGACGGCACGTGCGAGACGCCGGACGCGACGGGACGTGGGACGACACCGCAGTGACGTGGTTCGACACGGCGCTCGGAATCGCGACGCCGGTGGTGGTGGATAACGCGGGCTGGTGAGGCGGGGCGGGGAGAAAGGCCAGGGCGGACGGACCGCGCCGGGCGCGGCCGCCGCGGAGCGGGGGCGGCGGCGCGAGCAGGGTTGTGCAGCACGGTGGCGTGTCGGGTGGGGCGCTCGGTGGGCTCCCCAATCCGTCCGCCGACGTGGCGGCGCCGAGGGGGGACCTGCTCGTCGGGGGGTGCTTCCGTGACCGCGTGGCGGCCAAGATCCGCGATCATCCTGGATGATCTGCGCTCCGGGTGTCCTCCACTTCAGTCGATTGCTGAACCGGGCCATGGAAGCCGAGAGTTCTTCTGCAGGTGACGAACGGCCGGCGTGAGGCGCCACCCCTCGCGTTTGGCACCCTGCGGGTGACGAACGGCCGGGGTGA
>JAZKFH010000037.1:0-10329 GCA_040386535.1 Myxococcota bacterium
CTCGTGTAACGGGGGCGCTCGGGCGGCTCAGGATGGGATCACCGGACGCCTACAGACGTTTCTTGGTGCTCTCGGGTTCGCTGCGGTCGCCAACTGGTTCGTGTTCAAGGACGAGGCGGTGCGCCGATGGTGGGAGGCCCCAAGCCGCTCGCCGAGCCCCCGTCCCACCGGTACCCCGATCCGCGTAGATCTCGTTCGAGGTACGATCGAGCGCCCCTCCACCGACTGAAAGGAGACCAACCCATGTCGTTCCAGGCCTACCTCGACACCATCGAGACCAAGACCGGACTCACTCCGCGCGCCCTCGTCGCGATCGCCCACGAGAAGGGCTTCGACGCCCCCGGGACCAAGGCCGGCCAGGTGGTCGAGTGGCTCAAGGCCGACTTCGACATCGGCCGCGGACACGCGATGGCCCTGTGGCACGTCATCCGGAACGGCCCCGGCATCAGCGGCAAGCACGTCGGCACCGACGGCGTGCACCGCGACGAGCGCGATGAGCTGTGGCTCGACGGCGCTGCCACCAAGCCCGCCGACTGGGGCGGCTGACGGGCACTCTGACATGACAAAGGCGCCGGCGGGGCGAGGCCCGTGGCGGCGGGCACCCCGCGCCAGGTGCCCGGAGGGCGGCCGCGTCCGCGCGGCCGGTCCCGGTCGCGTCCGCGCGGCCGGACCGAGCGGCTCCGCCGCGAGCCTGAAGGGGACCGACCCGGCCCGCCCCGGGCCGGGAGGCGCCCAGGACGGACCTACCCCGCCAGCCCCTCGCTGAGCGATCGCTCCAACGGCGTCCGGCACGTAGGGGTCACCACCGCCCCCTCGATGCGGGCCTGGAGCTCGGCGGCCGCGCGTTCGGCGCGCGCGAGGACCTCGGTGCCACGGTCCGCGAGCACGGCGATCCGGATCTCGCCCGTCGGGGCGACCGCCCAGCCGCCGATGACCTCGCCGTTCCACCACAAGGTCGGGCCGATGTTGCCGTTGCGGTCGAACAGGGGCGCGGGGTCGACGGCGAGGAACCACTCGCGACGCTTCCAGCCCATCGAGGTGGGGTCGAGCGCCGGTAGCAGCGTGACCGTCGGGTCGGGTGCGGGCAGGTCGAGCTCCGCGATGACGGCGGGGTCGTCGAGCAGGAACGCCCGCTCGCCATCGAGGTCGACCTCGGTGATCGGAAGCCCGCTGAGCGCGGACTGGACGACGGTCTTGCTCCAGCCCGTCCACCACTCCAGGTCCGAAATCGGCGCCGGGCCGAACGCGACCAGCCACGCGCGGGCGAGCGCACGGCGGGCCAGCGCGGCGGACACGTCGGGGAGCCCGTCCGGCCACCACCGGTCCGGCGCCTCCCAACGGTGCTGACGCGCGGTCCAGGGGCCGGTGGCCGTGCCGCGCACCAGCTTGCCCTCGGTGCTCATCACGGTGAGCAAGGGGCTGGTCACGTTCTGGGGGAAGTCGGACGGCGCGCGCGGGGGGATGAACGTGCGCAGCCGCGGCTCGTCGGCGCTCAGCTGCAGGCCGGTCGCGGTGCCGCGGGCCAGGAGGGCGCGCTGCACGGCGTCTTCGACGCTGGACAGCCAGGCGCCGATGTCGCCGTCGATGGCCGGCTGGCTGCCGTTGAGCTCGAGCTGGCGTTCGAGGCGCTTCCGCAACGTGACGGCGAGCGGGCGGCTGACGGCGGCGTGCACGATCGGCACGGTCTCCCGCGGAAAGACGAACAGCGTCCGCCGCATCGCCATCCACCGCACCAGGGTGCGGCGGCCGTACGTCGCGTCCAGGATCTCGGCCAGCGTGATGGCCCGGCCGCGAACGAGCGTCGACAAGAACACCGTCGCCGGGTCGGTCGCGTGCAGCCCGATGAGCGCCCGTGCGACCTGCTCCGGCGTGCCCGCGTCACCGCCCAGGTGGTGCCGCCGGGTGAGGAGGTCGCGTCGCTGTCTCGTCGAAATGGAGCGCATCACGGGCCGCCGAAGGAGAGAGGGGAGGGCATGGACCGGCTCGTAGCACGGGCACGACAATACGGAAACCTGTAGTTCCGAGACTGGCCAGTTTCGGAACGATGGAGTATCATGTCTCCATGGCAACCGACGAAGAGCAGCCCGTACGGCTCGGCCGCAAGCGTGACCCTTCGCGGGACACCGCCATTCTCGACGCGGCGCTCGAGGTGCTCGCCGAGGTCGACTACGCGGGCATGACCATGGACATGGTGGCGGTGCGTGCGAAGGCGGGCAAGGCGACCGTGTACCGTCGCTGGGCGTCGAAGGAGGAGCTGGTGCTCGACGCGGTGGCGCGGATGGCGGAGCTCGAGGTTGGTCTCGGCCCCTTGCCCGACACCGGCACGTTCCGTGGCGACATGCTCGCGTTGTTCAAGCCCAACTCCATCGCGGACGAGCAGCGGAGGCTCACCGTGATGGCCGGCGTCCGATCGATGCTGGCGAGCCACCCGGGGTTCGCCGAGGCCGCGAACGCCGCGAGCGTGGGGCGATGGATCGAGGTCAATCGTGTGCTCATGCGGCGCGCGATCGACCGCGGAGAGGCCGACCCGAACGCCGATGTCGAGACGCTCGCGCAGGTCATCCCCTCCATGCTCGCGTACCGTGCCTCGATCGAGCGCAAGCCGGTCGGCACGGGCTTCATCGTCGCGTTGATCGACGGGATCTTGATCCCGGCGCTGCGAAAGAACTGAGCTGCCGATCCGGTAGCCGCTGAGTCAGTCCAAGTCAGGGCGCAATCCAAGCGCTGAACATCACCCACCCAGGGGAGAGTCATGTCCGTACGTGTCACCAACCATCTCAACTTCCGTGGCCAGGCACGCGCCGCGCTGCGGTTCTACCAATCCGTCTTTGGCGGTGAGGTCACGATCGTCACCTACCAGGACGCCCACAATGTCCAGGACCCGGTGGAGGCGGAGCACGTCATGTGGGGCCAGGTCGAGGCCGCCACCGGCTTTCGGGTGATGGCCTACGATGTGCCGGCCCGGCTGCCGTTGGACCCGGGCACGAACGCGTTCTTCGTGTCCGTCCGCGGGGACTCGGCCGCGGAGATCCGCGAGCTCTGGGAGAAGCTCTCCGCGGGGGCGACCATCACGGTGCCGCTGGCGCCGTCGGGTTGGACCCCGCTCTACGGCATGCTCGTGGATCGTTTTGGTGTCACCTGGGTGCTGGACGTGGCGGTGGCGTACACGCAGGCTTGAAGCGGGGATGGAAGGGCCGCCGCGCAGCTGCTGCGCCGCGACCCGACAAATCGGGCGTCACTACCGGTCGTGAGGCGAGATTTGTCGGGTTTTCGCGTCGGATTTGACCATCGGCGCCAGCACCAGCGCGGCGGTAACGGACGAAGGTCGACAATTCGTACGCATTCCCCTCGGGGACCCGACAGAACGGGCGTCAGTACCGGTCGTGACGCGAGATCTGTCGGGTTTTGGCGCTGGGAGTTTGGCGCCAGCTGGCCGCGGCCGAGCCGTGGCGAAGCTGACCGCGGCATTGGGCCATAGACACGGCACGCGCTACTCACCAAACGGAACTCGCCACGGAAACAGCCGGGGCGCATGGAGCCGCGCGGAGATGGAGCGCCCTGCATGGACGCTTTGTGGCCGCTTTGTGGCCGCTTCGTGGCCGCGGTCCTCTCGCGCCCCGCCGCCCCGCGCCGGATGGGCAGGCACACCCGCGCCCGGCGTCGTCCTCCCAACCGTGTTTCCGCATCGCGGCGCCGCTCAGCGCGTGGTTCAGATGTCGCGCGTTCGAGGCGAATAAGTTCGTTTGGTGGACGTGGGCGCACGACGCGCCGGGGCGTGGTCGCGGCGCCCGGGCGGTTGCGAGATTCACGATTTGGGAGTCCCCTCGTGGCCCCCCTCCCGGGGAAGGAGGCTCGATGAGAAAGATCCTGGCGTTGATGTTCGCGGTTGCCGCGTGCGGACCACCCGATGACACCGACGCGCAGCCGGACACCGACACCGGCCCCGACCCCTACGACGGGGAGCCGGTCGCCCTCGCGACCACGGCGCTCGGCGGCGCCGCCATGTTCGGGGGCGGCGGCCTCGTCGTGGCGGACGGCTTTGTGGTCTGGTCCGACGCGCGGGGGGACATCCTCCGGGTGCCGATCGACGGCGGCGAGGTGACCACCGTGGTCGCCGGGCAGGGCAACGTGTTCGCCGTCACCGTGTCGGCGGAGCGGATCTGGTGGACCTCGATGGCCGGCGGGCTCCTGTCCACGGACTTCGACGGGGCCGAGGTGGTGGAGCATGGCGGGATCTCGGGCCCCAATGCCCTCGCGGCCACCGACGAGGGCGTCGTCACGACAGCCATGGCCGGCGGCGTCTATGCGGTGTCCGCGCGCTCGGCGCCCGAGCTGATCTCGAGGGACGATCCGTGGTCGGCCGGCGTGGCGGTGGCCGGCGGTGACATCTATTGGGCCAACCAGGGGGAGTTCCCCGATTGGGAGGGGCCGATCTGGAAGCTGGCGGACGGCGAGTCGCCGCGGGTCGCCTTCGCGGAGGCCCAGTCGAGCCCCACCGGCGTGGCGGTCCACGCGGGGTACGTCTGGTGGACGAACCGGGGCACCACCTCCACGCCCGGCAACCTGTCCCGCGCGCCGCTGGCGGGCGGCGCCGTGGAGGTGGTCGCGGCGGAACAGGCGGGCGCCGCGGGCATCGCGGCCGGGGGCGACTACGTGTGCTGGACGAACGAAAGTATGGACGATGTCCCGTCCGGCGCCGTCCGCTGCGCACCGGTGGCCGGCGGCGACCCCGTCGAGATCGCCACCGGTGACACGGTCGCGTCGGCGGTGGCGTGTGACGAGGAGGCCGTGTACTGGGGCGACGGGACCAACTTGTGGCGGAGCGTGTTGCCCTGAGGGGGGACGGCCGCAGCGTAGGCGGCTCCCACTTCCCGGTCCACTCCGCTTTGGGTGAGGCGCTGATGCTTGGGAGCGATCACAGAACGCGCTGGGTGGACACGGACCTGACCCCCGCCGGGCTGGAGCTGAGCGCCGCCTTCCTGTGGAGCCCCTGGCTCGAGCAAGCCTCCGAAGGTCGTTCAGAGTGATGTCCCGGCCGGCCGCCAACGCAGCGACGACCTCGTCCCGAGGCAGCATTCCGCTGCGGAGAGCATCCATCACGATCTCCCAAGCCCTTCCGAGCCGCCGCCCGGACTCCAGCTTGGCCGCCTTCTCGTGGAACTCGGGTGACATGCTGTGCTCTCGTTACTCCGGGTCGATCCGCTTCGCGCGCCGGCACGCGGGAACCTCGAGTCCGTGGAAGTTCTCGGCCTGGAAGTAGCGCGCCGCCGAGCGCCACTGCTCGGGCGTCTCGAGCCCGGAGACCTCGCGCGCGGCGGCGTCGAGCAGCGCCTCCGCCTGGGCGTGGGTGATCACGTCCGAGGACGGGATCTCCGGCACCTGGGCGAACGCCCAATTCGCGAGGTCGCGCCAGAGGGGGGAGCCCGACTCGCCGCGCGAACCATCGTCGTCGAGGCAAGCGCTGAGCTCCGCCTGGGTGAGCGCGGGGGGCTGCTCCTCCGGGCCCGAGGTGGGCGGGAAGAAGGAGGAACATCCAAGGATGACGGCGGTGACGACGAGAACGACGAGGGCGCGACGCATGTGGATCCGGCGGTAGGCGGGCCTATCCACCGGCTCCGCGCGAACATGGGCAAGTATCGGCCTCGCTCAGCCGCCCTCGATGATCGCGACTTCGTCATGCCCGGAATGCCAGACCCCGGACAGGGAGCAGCGGTCCCGAACGTCCTCGGGAACGTTTTCCATCATTCCCTCCCCGACGGAGCCACCCCCACCGCCCAGCGAGACGGAGACGACCTCTCCCTCGTCGATGCGAGCGGTGATCTCCCCGACGGTGCCGAGGTGTTGCTCGCGCCAGACGACGACTTGATCGCCCACCCGCAGGCATCCATCGACAACCGCAGCTGGGCCGGTGAGCAAGGCGTGCATGCTCAGGTCTGGCGACTCCCGATAGGTGAAGACCCACGCGCCGTCCATCTGGAGGGCCTCGACCTCAACGTCCTCGGGACCAGAAATGGTCGGCCCGCAAGCCGCACCAAGAGCGGCGATCCCGAGAATGACCAGGGGGCGAAACTGCGAGTGTTGGTTCGTCACGGGCCTACTCCCTCCACCGAAGCGGATTCACCGAACTAACGGCTTTCAAGCCAAGAGCACGCGCGCCCGGATCGCGGCCGCCTCCGCCACGAGAAGCTCGTCGGGCTCGTCGGCGCGCAAGGTGCGGGTGTCGACGCCCAGGGCGACCATCTGGTGCAGCACGTTTGCGCAGTCGGCGAAGAAGAGCGGCGCCGAGGGATCGCCGCGCACCCAGCCGGCGAGCACCGGCACGAGCTCCTCGACGATCACGCGGGTGCGCTCGTCCGAGGGGAGCGTGCGCAGGTCGACCGGGTGCTCGCCCAGCACGCGGCGGGCGCCGCGGTGGAGTCCGCCGGGGAGCGGGCCCGTGCTCGCGGCGAGGTCGGCCAGCATGGCGGCGCACGCCTTCTGGCACACGTCGCGCGCGGAGCCCTTCGCCTCCTCGGGGGTGAGCCGCGGGGGCTCGCGCACGGTGCGGCCGGCGCCGTCGATCGCGCGGCCCTTCGGGAGGTAGCCGCGGGCGTCGAGGCGGGGCCACTCCGCGGGATCGACGGTCAGGTCGAGCGTGTCGGCGGCGGTGTACCGACGGGGCGACTCGGCGGCGGGGGGGACGGGGCCGAGGATGGGCTCGAGCGCCTCGGGGCCGGCCGTCCGCAGCGGGCTCGTGGCCCACTGGTTGTCGGCGTAGCCGTGGGCGTTCGCGACCACGAACGCGAACGAGCGACGCAGAAGGAGCACCACCGCGTCCAAACCGCCCACGAGCGCGGCGAGGCGCGGGAGCATCCGGGGGAGGGGCGGGACGGGGGGCGCGTCGTCACCGGCGCGGAGCGCGGCGAGGGCGGGCTGGCCCACGAGCCCGGCGTCGGCGAGGCGGAGCCAGGCGCGCAAGGGGTACAGCGCGGTGTGCGCTTCGAGCCAGGCGAGGGCGCCCGCGTCGAGCGGCACGGCGGCGTCGGCGGGGGGGAACCACGTGGTCTCGCCGGCCTTGGTCATCCGCCGCACGCTCGCGGCGGGGCTCGCGAGGCCGGGCACGGGCGTGCCGAGGCGGCGGGGCCGGAGCGATTCGAGCGCGAGGATGTCGTCGAAGCCGACGTGGGCGCGGCCCTTGGAGGAGGCGACGGGCGCCGCGATCGCGTCGGTGGGGTAGGGGTCTTCCGCCGCGGACAGTCGCGCGTCGAGCCGGTCGAAGATGCCGTCCAGCTCGGGGAGGACCCGGAGCTGCTCCTCCATCTGGAGCGCTTGCAGGAGCGCGTTGAGCGCGTCCGTGAACGTCGAGACCCGCACCGCGCCGCCCGCCTCCGACCCGCCTGCCTCCGACCCCACCGGCGCGTGCGCGGCCCACACGGGCGCCACCACCGGGCCGAGCACCGCGGCGAGCGCGCCGCCCTCGAAGTAGCCGCCGGCATCGAGGGGCTCGACCTCGATCGGCCTCTCCGCGGGCGCCGCCGCCCCGTCGAGGTCGACCGCGCGGTGAAGCAGCGCCGCGAGGCGCTTGACCCCCTCCACGCCGCCGCGGCCGTCGGTCGAGGTGGTGCCGAGCACGGAGCGTGCGATGTTGCGGCATCCCCAGGCGAACAGGTCGTCCGCGACCATGGAGACGTCGACCTGATCGGCGGCCACGGCCCGGGCGAACAGCGAGGTGACGCACCCGAGGCTCTGGAGGCAGGCGGCGCCCGAGGCGTCGTCCACGCTGCGGGCCCACACGGTGGTGAGCGGCTCCTTCGCGGCGCTCTCGTCGAAGGCGGCGGTGCCCGCGGCGTAGGGGTACGACCGGAAGCGGCCGAGCAGCGCGGAGGTGCGCAGCAGCGCCTGCACCTGCGGGGTCCGGTCCGACCCGTTCGTCGGGGCGCCGAGCAGCACGGCCAGCGCGCCCGGGATCGCCTCGGCCATCTGCGGCGCGAAGGCGCTCGTGCCGGTGGCGAGCCAGCCGATCGCGCGCTCCAGCTCCCGCACGGCGTCGGGCGTGGCCGGCCCGAGCAGCACCGGGATCGCCGCGTTGTACCAGTCCGTGCCCGTGTGGTAGGGCGCCGCCATCTGGCCGAGCTCCCCCCACATCAGCTCGCGCACGGCCGCCAGCGAGAACATCGCGCCCGTGTCGATCGGCATCCGGTCCACGTTCTGGCCGCCGGCCATGATGTTGCCGCTGCTAAGATCGCTGCGATCGGCCACGAAGGGGATGGCGGCGAGGCCCTCGGTGAGCGGGCGCCCGGTGATCGGGCAGCGGTCCGCGGTCCAGGCGCCGGGGGCCTCGAAGGGGACACGGTCCCGCGGGTCCGCCTTGCGGGCCTGCCGGTCGCGACGGGCGCGGGACTCGGCGAGGAGCTTGTCGACGTAGCGGTCCGCCGCGCGCGCCTTGCCGTCCCCCACCGACTTCGCCGTGCGGATGCGGGTGGAGAGGTGCGCCATCGTGTCGCCGGGATCGACCTGGGTGAGCTCGAGTTGCCCCTTGAGCTCGTCGATCGCGGGCTGCAACCACACGAGCCAGTGGTTGGGGTGCGACTCGTAGAACCCGAGCTCTTTGTCCAGGACCTCCTGTTCCAGCGCCTCGCGCGCCTCCCGGACCGCCCCCTTGAGCAGGCGCCGCGCGTTGTTCAGGGCGTTCAGCCGGCCCGCCCGCTCGCGCGGGGAGAGCCCCTCCTGGGAGACGACCGCGCGGATGGCGGCGGTGTTGGCCTCCACCGGCGCTGTCAGCGCCTCGATCCGCGCGACGGAGGCCGGGCTCGCCGTGAGCATCGCGAGCACCGCGGCGCGCGTGCCGAGCAGGGCTTCGAGGGGCGCGAGGAGCAGGTTGAGGGCCGCCCGCGAGGACTCGCGCAGGTAGGGGTTGTCGGAGAGGCTGCGCGCGAGGATGCGGAAGACCTCCGGGCCGTCCCGATCGAGCGTCACGTCGCGCCGCGTGAGGGCCACCTCGCAGCGCATCACCATCCGGCGGCCGCCCGGCTTGGGGAGGAGGCGGCGCACGGTCACCCGGGCCGGCACGTCGAGCGCACCCTCGGGGTGCCACGTGACGAGCTGGTCGCCCTCGATCACGCTCCAGCACGGGAGCCCCGGCTGCACGGTCACCCGCTCGGACGCCGCCCCCTCGGCGATCGGCACGCGGGCCGCGTCGAACTCCTTCAGCAGGAGCACGCCCGGCGCCGCCGCCTCGGTCGAGAAGAGCAGGCGGTTGTCGAACTTCTCGGTGTCGCCCGTGAAGAACGCGAGGGCCTCGGGGCTGCCCGCCGACGCGACGAGCACGTTGGCGGCGAGCAGGCAGGTGCAGCGCGACGTGATGCGGCGCATCGCCTCGTCGATCGCGCGCGTCAGCGGGCTGCTCGCGCCGTCGTTGAAGCCGCCGTCCGAGCTGTTGAGCACGACCAGCTCGACCTCACAGGCCGCGGCGTCGAACAGCTTGCCCAGTTGCGTGAGGAACGCCGGATGCGAGCGCGGATTGGTGGTGCCGCGCGCCTGGTGCCCCGCCAGGACCTCCCGGCCGCGGCGCACCGCCTCCTCCGGCCCGTTCACCGTGCGCACGGAGCCCAGCCCGGTCGGCACGAGATTCTCCATGCGGCCGAGCCGGGCGCGGGCGGCCTCGCTCACGAGCACGTCGTAGAAGCTGTCGCTCTCGAAGCCATGCAGGATCACGACGTCGGCGCGCCCCCCGATGACCGCGGCCACCTTGTCGTAGGCGAGCACGTTCTGCTCGGTCCGCCCGCCCATCGATCCCGACTCGTCCGCGTTCACGAGCAGCACCCGCAGCGAGTCCTCGATGCGCTCGAACGTGAAGGCGAGCGGGTCGGTGGAGCACGTGCCGAGGCGGAGATCGGGCATGGCGGCCTTGGTTGGGGTCCCGATCCGTAGCGCGGGCGGGGGAGGGCGGCATCGAGGGCACGGCGGGGCGCCCCGCCGGGCGAGGACGCCCGACGGCGGTCGTCCTCCGGGCGCGCGCCGAAGGCGCTTGGTTCGCGCCGGCCCGTCCGGGCCCGGGCCGGCGCGGAACCGCCGGCGAGGCGCCGGCGCCCTCTGGCCGACCTGGCGCGGGCACCCTTCGGCCGACCTGGCGCGGGGCGGTACGCCGCCCACGGGGCCGCCTCCCGGCCATCCAGCGGGGGCCACCGAGTTCAGCGTGCGGGAGGCGCCGAACTGTCGGGATGAGCGGCCATCCCCCGAGTTCGGCGCCCTGGACGCGCCGAACTGACGGGATGAGCGGCCATCCCCCGAGTTCGGCGCGCTGGACGCGCCGAACTGACGGGATGAGCGGCCATCCCCCGAGTTCGGCGC
>JAZKFH010000037.1:10429-155728 GCA_040386535.1 Myxococcota bacterium
CTGGACGCGCCGAACTGACGGGATGAGCGGCCATCCCCCGAGTTCGGCGCGCTGGACTTCCCCTGTCCGGACGGGCCTCGGGCGAAGGCATGTCCGCGGAGCTGCGTCTGCAGTGGGCCCTGGACGGGGAGCCTCAGGTGCGGAGCTTCGTGAACCTCGCGAAGACCCCCGGTGGCGGCTCGCATGTGGCCGGGCTCCAGCGAGGCCTCGGCGCGCTCGCGCGTGTCCTCGCGCTCGAAAGGCCAGAGGAGATCGCTCAGCTGTTGGGCCGGTACGTCGTGGCGGTGGTCTCCGTGCTCCACTTCAGGCCCACATTCGCGGGGCCCACCCGCGACCGGCTGGAGGCCCCGGAGATCGAGCCGCTCGTCGCCGGGGCGGTCGAGGCCTGCCTGATGGAGTTCGCACAGTCCCGCCCGGAAGAGGCGCGGGCGCTCGTCACGTGGGTGACCGAGCGCGATCGGCGGGGGTGGTAGGGCAGCCTTCGTACGCCTCCTCGATCGGGTCGACAGCGGGGTGCCTCCGGGCGTTGCGGGGCGGAGCCCCGCCCCAGTCACCCCCACACGCATCGTGCCACCCCGACGTTGCCGGTGGCCGGGGGTTGTACCCGGCTAGTGCGGCGGCACATAGTGCAGCGGCCCGCCGACGCCGACCGGGACCCCGAACGCGTACCAGGCCAGGAGGAGCCCGGTCCACGTGAGCCCGAACACCACCGAGTAGGGCACCATCAGCGACATCAGCGTGCCGATCCCCGCGTCCTTCCGGTACTTCTGCAGTACGGCCAGGATGATGAGCTGGTAGCTGTTGAGCGGGGTGACGATGTTCACCACCGAGTCACCGATGCGGTAGGCGGCGACGGTCAGCTCGGGGCTGATGCCGACCATCATGAACATCGGGATGAAGATCGGTGCCAGGACACCGAACTTGCTCAACATGCCGCTGATGGCGAAGTCACCCATGACGACGAGCAGGACGAAGAGCGTCAGCAGCATGGGGATGGGCAGGCTCGCCTCGACCAGCAGGGATCCGCCGGCGTAGGCGAGCATGCGGTCGAGCCGCGTGTAGGCGAACCAGTTGACGAACTGGGCCATGAAGAACGCGATGGCGAGCACCGGCACGATGCTGCGGATGCCGTGGTAGAGCGCGTCCACGAAGTCCTGCTGGCGGCGCAGCGCCCCGGTCCACCCGCCGTACACGAGCCCCGGCACGAGGAACGCGAAGAAGATCATCGGCACGATGACGTGCGACCAGCGCGTGCCCGGGCTCTCGGCCAGCCGGCCCTTGGCGGCCGTCTCGGTGACGAGGAGGGGCTCACGGGCGAGGATGTCGCGGGCCGCGGCGGCCGTCTCGGTGCCCCCCGGCGCCACGGTGACGGCCTGGTGCACGATGACGAGGTCGTTGGCGAGCGCGGGCTGGCCCGGGCCGTAGAGCGGGGCGCCCGGCACGAGCACGAAGGCGGCGAAGAGGGCGATCACGGCGATGCCCGCGGCGATGGCGAGGCCGAGGCCGGTCCTCTCCCGCGCGGTGAGGGCCATGCCGCGCACCACGTCGTCGCCGCCCTCCACGGGCAGGCCCGCGCGGAGCAGCCGCGGCTCGATGACGCGATCGGTGACGAACCAGCCGGCGATCGTCACGATGCCGACGGAGCCCGCCTTGAAGAAGGCGTTGTGCAGGATGTTGACCGTGTACTCGGGGTCGATGACGCGGGCGGCGTCCTGGGCGAAGCCGGCGAGGGCGCCGTCGCCGCCGGTGGGGAAGAAGCCGGCCCCGAAGCCGCCGGACACCCCCGCGAACGCGGCCGCGAGCCCGGCGATCGGGTGCCGGCCGACCGCCCCGTACAGGGCCGCGGCCAGCGGCGGCAGGATGATGTAGCCGGCGTCGCTCGCGACGGAGGCGTTGGCCCCGAGCAGGACGATCGCGGGGGTGAGGAGCCGCGCGGGCGTGAGGATCGCGAGGAAGCGCATGAGCGCGCTGAAGAAGCCGAACTTCTCGGCGACCCCGATGCCGAGCATCGCCACGAAGATGAGCCCGAGCGCCGGCAACCCCGTGAAGTTGCGGAGCATCGAGGACATGGCCCAGTAGAAGCCGTCCGCGGTCAGGAGGCTCCGCGGGGTGACCGGGGCGCCGTTGTCCACGAGCGTGACGATCGGCAGGCCGTCCTCCCCGAGCTTCGGCACCCTCCGCGGGGCGCCAGCGTCGTCGAGCACCGGGGCCCCGGTGGCGTCGAGCCTCTCGATGAGCTCGACCGTCGGCTTGACCGGCTGGACGCTCCAGTCGAGGGCGTGCCCGACGGCGGACACCACCAGCACGACCGCGGCGAGGATGACGAACAGGAGGACCGGCTCGGGCAGCTTGTTGCCGGCCCACTCGATCCAGTCGAGGAGGCCGCGGCGCGGCGGAGGTTGGGGGCGGTCGGCGGGCTCGGGGGACGACATGGGGCGCAGAGTAGCCCGGCGTCGGGACGACGCGGAGCCGGAGGAGGGGCCACCCCGTTCAGAGCTCCGCCCCCACGACGAGCGCCGGATCCAGCCACCCGAGCGGCCATCCCTCCACCTTCGCGCAGGCGCCGCCGAACGCGCACAGCACGGGGGTGGCGAACTCCTGGAAGAGGTACCAGCGCCCCGACGCATCGACGTGGTAGGGGCCGCAGCTGCCGGCCTCGGCGAGCGACGCGGGGGCGGCGCGGCGCGGATCCGCCGCCAGGGGCAGCCTGGACGCGGGATCGTAGAGGCGGCACCCGGTCCAGCAGGCGTCGCCGCAGCTGACGCTCTCGACGGTCAGCAGCCAGGGCCCGAGCTCGACGTAGCCTCCGCACATCGCGTAGTCCGCGTCGTCGGTGCAGCTCACGTCGGCCGGGAGCGCCAGCTTGCGTGCCCTGTCGAAGTAGACGGGGGCCGGGATCGGCAGCAGGGCGCGGGCCCCCAGCTCGGCGAGGGCATCCCCGTCGACGAGCGCGGCCCTCGCCATCGCCTGCTCGAAGGCCGCGATGGAGGCCTCGTCGGTCTCCAGCGGGCCCGGTGCACCCGCGATGCCGACGACGCCGCGGTGGTCGGGCCCAAGGCGGATGGACTCCGGGCCCTGGCGAACGGAATTCAGGTAGCGGTCCTGGAACTCCCAGGTGAGCCGGCCGGGGGGAACCCCGGTCGCGAGCAGCCGGGGCTTCGGCCGCGCCTCCCGCAGGTCGAGCGCCTCGACGCGGTCGCCGCGCCGGAGCAGGAGCACCTCGCCCTGTGCGTCCCAGAGCGCGTCGTCGAGCGTGCCCTCGAACACGACGCGGCGCGCCTTCCCGTCCGCGGTCCGCGCCTCCACCCCCTTGGCACCGAGGACCAGGTACACCGGCGCGCCGCCGCCGAGCTTGCGGAGGCGCGCGGACATGCCCGACGCGGCCTCGGGGGCAGGCGCCGCGACGGCGGGCAGAGCGCAGGCCGCGATCACGACGGCGGCGAGGAATCGCATGGTGGCATCCCGGGCGAGCCCGCACGATGGCCCGGCGCGCACCAGACCGCAATGGCCCGCCCGGTCGCGCGTCACGCGCCCGTTCGGGTGTCGTCGAGTCGCACCACTTGCAGACAGATGAGCGCGACACAGTCGGGCGGCGCGTCCTCGGCAACGATCGAGCGCACGGCCTGGAAGTACGCGTCGTGCGCTTCGCGCAGCCGGTGCAGCTGTTCGAGGGAGACCGAGACGAGGTTGTACGCGAAGCCCCCGTCCACGCCAGCCTCCAGCCGCTCCACACCCACCCTCGCCCAGAATGCCTTGAGACGACGCGCCGTCTCGGGCGTTCGCCGGGTGTCGACCGCCCCCATGGCGACGGGGCGCCAGGTGCCCTGGACCTTGCGCGCGAGGCCCGCGGCCTCCAGCCCCTCGAGGCAACGGTCGATGTCTTGCCGATCCCGGCGGAGGCCGGAGCTGATCGTCGCAGGGTCGCCGCGCATGCTCGGCACCTCGAGCGCACGCAGCACGGCCATGGCCCACGGGGTGTCGATGGCGACGCTGCGTTGCGCCTCCAAGCGAGCCCACACCCCCGAAATGCTGGGGAGCTGCCGCGGGTCCACGAGCACGGCCAGCAGGTCGACGAGGCGCAGCGACGCGGCCTCGACCATCCGCAGGAAGTCGGGGAGGCGGGGCTCCGCGTCCCCCGCTGCTACCCGGAAAGTGCTGTGCCGAGCTTCGCCCCGCTGCCTGGCGGGGCAAGATGCGGGTGTGAGGAACGTCATGCTTCTACTCGTGCTCGTTGGTTGTGGTGGGCAGTCTGGTGAGAACGACCGCACGGGCGCGGACTGTGAGGCGGTTTCCGCGGAGCCGCTCGCCGGGGTTTCGGAGACGGACTGGCCGGAGGGGCTCGGCGAGCTCCTGGCCGCCTACGAGGGCCTCGAGGGGCAGTGGACTGGCACGCTCCGCTGTCTCGATCAAGAGGATCGAGTGGCGACGATCGACATCGCCATCGACGACTCGCTGGTCCTGAACGCGCTCGAAGGTGCAAGCTGCGACGAGGACGCGACCGTCACGGGCTCGACGAGCTTCTCGCTGGTCGCCCGTGGGCTCGAGGAGAACCAGTCGTTGGAGACTGGCCTCTTCGGCGGCGCCGTCCTCATGTCCGGTGTCGGGATCGATCTCCGGTGGCTCGCCGACGGCTCGTTGAGCTCCTCCGCGCTCGATCCCGTGCGGTGGAGCGAAGCCGCCGCGGGGTCCGACGCCACCTGTGAGCTGGTGGAGGTGGCGCCGGCCGGAGAGCCGTAGGTGGGGTGCCTCCGGGCGTTGCGGGGCGGAGCCCCGCCCCAGTCACCCCACACGCGTGTCACCTCGTGGGAGCCGTCACCGGTCCAGGGCGATCTGCATGCCGACGATCACGGGGCCGTCGAAGGTGTAGACGTGATGAACGGTGGAGTCGGCGATGACCGTGCCGGCGAGGTCCTTGACCACCTGGTGCACCTCGACGTCGTAGCGCCCGTCCTCATCCCGTTCGATGCGGAGCGGCTCGACATGCGGATCGATCTCCGCCCACTGCGCCTCCCAGTACGCGCGAACCGCCTCGGGGCCCCGCACCACGCCGCCCTTGAAGGCTCGGGGCCACGTCACGTCCGGTGACATGCGGTCGGTCACGTACGAGCTGTCGCGGCGGTTGAACGCGGCGTAGAGGGCGCGGATCTGCTGCTTTGGGTCGGTCATGGGGGCCTCCACTCGTGGGCGAGGGGGGCGAGCCTATCGCACGCCCTCCTCCGTTGGGTTGGGAGTCGCGCACGTGGCCGACCAGAGCAGCGCGGCCGCGGCGCAGCCGGCGGGGTCGAAGGCGATCAGCTCGGCGCGCTCGAAGGGTTGGAAGTCGTTGCGCCCGAAGAAGGCCTCGGCCAGCTCCGCCCCGTACTCCGCGGCGTTGTTCAACGCGTACGCGCGCTGGCGCTCGCCGGGCGCGGACCGGACGTGCCGGACCTGCTCGTAGCGACCGGACAGGACGGCGTCCTCGTAGGCCGCCTGGAGGGCGCCCAGGCGCGTGGCATCGGCGCGGTGCTCCAGGACGTGGGTGAGCTCGTGCAGGAGCACCATGGGCTGGGCATTGGCGCGGTAGTCCAGGTAGGCCGTGGGGTCGTAGAACTCGATCACGCCCTCGCGCTCCGCGTCCAGGCCGTTCGCGACGAGCCAGCCCGCGGAGCGGTGGGTGGCGACGACGTGGAGGCGATCTCCGTCGACATCGTAGGCCTCGACATCCACCACGATGCGCGCGCCGGCCAGGCTCGCCATCGCAGCGGGCGGCGCGACGCGAGCGATCATCGCGAGGTCCTCCCGCAGCGCGCGCCGGACGCGATCCTCGAGGTCGGAGCCGGCCGGCACGTCGGGGTGCCAGAGCACCTGCAGCCACGTGAGCGCCTCGACGCGGTACTCGCGCAGCGGCGCGATGCGGAGCCCGTCCTCCCGGTGCTTCGGCGGGGCGCGGCCGGGGAGATCGAGCGCCAGCACCTCGTCGATCATCCGTCCCGTCACCGCCGGTTCGGCGACCCGCTTCGCGAGGAAGTCCCGCGCGTTGTAGACCTCGATCACGCCTTCGCGCGCGCCGTCGAGCCCGTGCGCCTCGAGCCAGGCGGCGGACCGGTGGTAGCCCAGGCCCCGCCCGCCCGAAGGGAGCGCGCCCATCGCCGGGGAGGTGGGCGCCACCGCGACACGGATCTCGGACAACCGGGCCACGTTCGGCGGGGGCCCCGTCTGCGCATAGGCGCGCAGGTCGGCGTCCAGGGCCGCGCGGACCTCGGCGCGCAGGGCCACGTCCTCCCGGAACGCCGGATGCCACAACACCCGCGCGCCGCCGAGCATCTCTGCGTCATACGACGCGAGGGCGAGGAGGCGGTCGGCCTCCACGGGGGCGGTGGGGCGGGTGGGCGGTTCGGCCTGCGCCCCCGCGTCGTCGCGGCAGGCGAGCAGGAACACGAAGATTGCAGGGTTCACCGCGTGAACCTACCACGAGGGGGAACGGTACAAAGGCGAGGCGGAGGGACGGGGACTTCGCCCCCGAGATGACGCGCCAGGCGCCTGGAGGTCGGCCGCCCGCTCGGGGGCGGACGGTCCCCGCCGGCCTCCGGCGGGACCGAGCGGCTTTGCCGGGAGACCGGAAGGCGCCGACGGGGCCGCGTCCGCGCGGACCCGGGGCGCCCGCCCGGCTGTCGCGCGCACCCGTGATAGGCGTCGCCAATGGTCCACGCCCTCTTCGGCCTCCTCGCGCTCGTCGGCGTCGTGTGCGCGGGGGAGCCCGTCGTCATCCCGGGCAGCGAGGTGCGGCTCCCCGCGCAGCCCGGCTTCGTCGTGGAGAAGCGGTGGGTGGGCGTCGGCAACCCCACGACGCAGGCCGCGCTCGTGGTCAATCGGATGGACGCGCCCGCGGCGGTGATGATCGGGGCGACGGGGCCAGAGGCGCTCGCCCAGCAGGGCGTCATGATCACCGAGCAGCGCCCCGTGCGCATCGGGCGCTACCGCGGCACCTGGATGGAGGGGCTGCAGTCGGGCCTGTTCGTGTGGGTGGTGATCGTCGGGGACGACGACCACACCTGGGTGTTCAAGGGCACGGCGCCCACCGCCGAGGCCGGACGCGCCGTGGAGCAGATGATGAAGGGCGCCACGTGGGGCGAGCTCGCCCCAGCCGCGCTGGCGTTCGTCGTGGAGGCGCCGAGCGGGCTGAAGCACGCCGCCGACGCAGGCGGGGCGAGCATCTACACCGTCGACGGCACCCTGACGGCGGTCGGCAAGCCGCTCTTCGTGGTCGCGGTGTCCGTGCGACCGTTGCCGCCGACGGAGGAGTCCGCGCGGGCGATGTTCGGGAAGGTGACCGGCCTGGAGGGCGTGACCGTGGAGGGCGTGACGCCGGTGGTCCAGGCCGGCCGGAGCGGCTGGGACCTGCGCGGGCAGGGCGTGGACGTGACCACGAAGGCGCCGATGCTCGTGTGGCAGCGCGTGCTTTTCTCGGCCGACGGGCTCTACTTGCGCTGCCTGGGCGTGGGGCCGCTCGCGGAGGCGGAGGTGTGGGGCCCGGCGTACCAGGCGGCCGCGGGGACGTTGCGGGACGCGCCGTAGGTGGGCGTCTACCTGGTCGCCGGGGCCTGGCCCCTACGTGGTCGCGCTCGCCATGAGGCGCGGGTGAACCCGTGATCCTCGCCCTCGTGCTCGGGGCGGCCGCGGCCGGTCTCGCGATCCCGCCGGGAGAGGCGGCGTCCGCATGGGCGGCCCCGCTCGTGCTCGCCGGCCTCGCGGACGGTCCGGCGTTGGTCGCCGTGCGCGTCGAGGGCGAGGTGTGGGTGCTCGAAGCGGCCTCTCCAGGCGGCGCGCGGGAGGCCCGGATCGGCGCACCGACCACCGCGCGCGGACGCGAAGACGTGGCGTTGTTAGCGGCGAGCCTGTTGCGGGCCGGTCCGGCCGTCGCCCTCCCGGACATTGCTGGCGGGGCGAAGTCTCCCGTCTCCTGGGGCGGGGGGGGAGCCCCCCCGCAACGCCCCCCCCGGATCCCGGCGGGCACTGGCGTGGGGGTGGGCGCGACCGGCGAGAACGCGGGCGGTGTCGCGACGGCGGCGGCCCCGGCCGGCGTGGCCCCGGAGGCGCTGCGCTCGGGCTCTGCCGGGCCGCCGATGCCCGTCGCCACGGCATCGGCGGCCCCGCCCGTCGCGGCCCCGCCCGTCGCGGCCCCGCCCGCGGCGCCTCCCTCCGCGATCCCGCCCACCGCGGATCCGGCGCCGTCTAACGACGCGCTGCCGCAGATCCTCGGGCCGGTGCCTGCGGCGACCGTTCCACCTCCCGCGGTCGCGCAAACCCCGCCCGCGCCGGTCGCCGCCCCGCCGTCGCTCCTCCCTGTCGACGCCTCCGCCGTCGCGACGATCTCGCCGCCAGCCGCCGCCGCCAGGACGCTCAGCCCGGCGTCCCCGGCGCCGCTCGCCCCACCCCCGGACCCGCCCGGCGCCGCCCCCCACCTCTCGCTCACCGCCGGCCTCACCCTCTCCGTCCGGGACAGCCTCGCCCCGAGCGCCGGGGCGCTCGTCGGCGGCTCCGTGCGCCTCCCGCACGTGCCGGACCACGCGCGGTTCGCCGTCTCCGCCTACGTGAGCGGCACCCTCCCGACCAGGGCGGGCGACGTCGATCCCGCCGCCCGGGTCACCGGCGCGCGCGCCGCCGCCCTCGCCGAGCTCCGCGCGCCGGGCCGGCTCGCGCCGTTCGTGGCCGCGGGCCCCGCCGTCTCCCTCCTCGTGTTCGCCCCCTCCGCGGCCGACGCGCCCCAGACCGGCATCACCCCCGGCGTCGTGGTGCGCGCGGGCGCAGGCTGGCCCATCTCCGCGCTTGCGCGCCTCGAGCTCGTCGTGGACGGAGGCGCCGACTCCCGCGCCGTACGCATCGGCCGTGACGACGAGGTGGTCCAGACCCTCGGGCGCGTCTGGGCCTCCGCGGGCGTGTTCGTCCATTTCGAGTGATCCGCCCGCCGAGATCTCCGCAACCCCGGTTGATGGACCACCCGCCGGCCCGCACCCGCCCTGACGACGCCCGCGCGGACGAGCACGCCTTCCTGGCCGGCCTCCTCCCCGTCGTCGCCACGTGGTGCGCCCGCCTCGCCGCGCCCGGGGTGGATGCCGACGCCGCCGCGCACGACGTGCTGCTGGTGCTGCTGCGTCGCCGCGCGGATCTGCGTCCCGATGTGTCCCCGCTCCCGTGGGCCTACGCCGTCACGCGCCAGGTGCTCCGCGCCCACGGGCGCACGTCCTGGCTCCGCCGCTGGCTGCCCGGCGCGGTGCGAGACCGGCCCGCCCCCTCCGATCCGCAGCGGGACTACGCCGGCGCGGAGCGCGCGCGTCTCGTGGCAGACGTGCTCGGCGGGCTCGATGAGGCCTACCGCGAGGTGCTCGTGCTCTGCGACGTCGAGGAGCGCTCCCGCGCCGAGGTGGCCGCGCTCCTGGGCGTCCCCACGGGCACGGTGAAGAGCCGGCTCCGCCTCGCCCGGGAGGCGTTCCGCGCCCGGGCCGCCCGCCGGGGGGTCACCCTCATGCTGCTCGTCGAGGAGCCCGAAGATGGCTGACTACCACGGCTTCCTTCGCGACTACCGCGAGCGCTCGGTGCCGGGGGAGGCCCGCCTCTCGGCGATCCGCGCCCGGCTCGACGCACCCCGCCGCCGCGCGTGGCCGCTCCTCGTCCCCCTCGCGCTCGCCGCCGCCGCCGTGTTCGCGCTCCGCACGCCCGATGCCACCGACGTGCCGCTCGGCGCGGGCGCGGCGCCCGGTCCCGTCGCCCTCACCGACGCGGTGCGCGTCGACGCGCGGGGCGAGGGCGCGGCCCACCTCGCCGGCGAGACCATCGGCGTGACGTGGCGCCGGGGCACGCTCGCGCTCCACGTGGATCCCGGCCGGGGCGTCGATCTCGTCGTCACGACGGACGAGGGCACGGTCCGCGTCGTCGGCACCGCCTTCACCGTCACGCGGGACGCCCTCGGCACGACCGTGTCCGTCAGCCGCGGAAAGGTCGAGACCGACTGCGCCTTCGGCGGGCCGTCGCCCCTCTCCGCCGGGGGGACGCGCACCTGCCTGCCCCGCACCGCGGCCGGCGCGCTCGGGCGCATCCACGCCCTCGAAGATGGCGGCGCGGCGCCCGCGGCCCTCCTCGCCGAGACCGAGAGCGCGCTCGCCCGCCCCGACGCCGGGGGCGCGGTCGCGAACGAGCTCGGCGCGGTGCGGGTCGGCGCGTTGCTCGCCCTCGATCGGCCCGGTGACGCCCTCCTCGCCGCCGAACGCACCCTGCACGACGCGCCGGGGAGCCGCGATCCCGAGCTCCGCCGCGTGGCCGCGCGCCTCTACGTGACCCGCGGCGACTGCGCCGCCGCCCTCCCTCACCTCGCGGCCCTCGCCGCGGCCGACGCGCTCGGCCCCGACGCCGTCCTCTTCACCCGCTGCGCCCCGGAGCCCCGATGAACCCCCACTTTCCCCTCCTGGCGCTCCTCACGCTCGCCGGCTGCGATGCCATCTGGTTCGAGCTCCCGGGCACGGACGACGTCCCCGACACCGCGGCGCCCGACACCGACACCGCGGCGCCCGACCCCGACCCCGACCCCGACACCGACTCGGCGGCGGACACCGACACCAGCGTGCCCGACACCGACACCGACACCGACACCGGCCCGAGGGACACCGCCGAGGACACCGACGTCCGCGCCCCGTGCACGCCCGCCGCGTGGTCGTGGGGCGTGGAGACGACGCTGGATTCGGCCGAGGCGTCCTTCGTCGGCGCCTCCGCGACCGCGGGCTCGGGCGTCTCCCTCGTCGCCCCCGGCGACATGGACGGCGACGGCGTCGGCGATCTCGTCCTGGGCGCGCTCTACGAGGGCGGCGACAACGAGGGCGCCGTGTACTTCGCGACGGGCGTCATGCGTACCCCGGATCAGCCGCTCGACGGCCTCCCGTACCTCCTCGGCGAGCCCGCCATGTCCGTCGCCGACATCGACGCCCTCGGCGACGTTGACGGCGACGGCCTCGCCGACGTGGGCCTCGCGCCCGGCTGGGGTACGGCCGGGTATGGCTGGCTCGTGCGCGGGCGGACGAGCGGCTGGCCGGCCGCCGGGACCCTGGCCGACGCGGACGCCGCCGTCACCGGCACCCTCGATTTCTACGACCTCGACAACCGCGGCGGGCTCGGTGACATCGACGGCGACGGCCTCGACGACTGGCTCCTCACGGCGTGGAACGACGCCTGCGTCGTCTCCGGAGCGGCGGCCGCCGGCGCGCTCGACCTGCCCACGGACTGCCTGCTCTGGACGCACCACACCGGGGTGGACGGCATGGACTCCGTCCGCATCCAGGCCGTCGGCGACTTCGACGGGGACGGCCTCGGAGACCTCATCGGCCTCGATGCCGACTGGGGGACGGTCTACCCGCTCCTCGCCGCCGACGGGGCGCCCTACGGCACGGACCTTCGCGACGTCGCAACCGCTCGCATCGCGGCGAGCGCCCCGGGGTTCAACAACCTCCACACCGTGGACGACCTCGACGGCGATGGCGGCCAGGAGCTCGCCCTCCTCGTGGGAGGTGAGGGGGCCGTCCCCTCGGGCGCATACCTCTTCCTCGACACGTCGACGTGGAGCGGCGTGCTCACCCCCGCGGACGCCGAGCTCGTCATCGGCGCAGGCGAGAACATGGGCTCGCCCACGGTGGTGGGTGACCTGAACGGTGACGGCTTCCCGGATCTCGGCGTGTCCGTCACCGATCGGACCGGCGCGAGAAATGTGTACCTCTACTTCGGGCGCGCGGTGTGGCCGAGCGCGCTCGCGCTCGCCGACGCGGACGTGCACATCACCGGCGACAGCGCCTCCCGGGGCACCCTGCGGCTGCCCGACCCGACCATGCTCGGGGACATCGACGGTGACGGACTCGCCGACCTCGTCCTGCGCATCCCCTACGAGGACTCCGGCGCCCCAGCGGGGGCTTGGGTCTCGGTGTACCGCGGCCGCGCGACGTGGCCCGCGGAGCTCGGGACGGCGGACACGGACATCACGTTCGTCGGGAGCAGCGCGAGCCTCGTCGAGCCCCTCGTCGTCGAGGACGTGGACGGAGACGGGTGTGATGACGTGGTGATGGGCGCCAACGCCCTCCCCGCGGGCGAGACGCGCGGCACCACCTTCGTCCACTTCGGGCAGCCCGCGCCCTGATGGCGCAGCGCCGCCCGAGCGTCAAAGCGCGCGCGCCGCCCCACATCTGGCAGGATGGGCCGATGAAGCCCCCACCACCTTCTCGTCGCAGCCGGCGTCGCGTCGCGATCGAAGTGACGCTCATCCTCGTCGGCCTGGTCGGCGCGGAGCTGCTCGCGGCGCGCGCGGCGGATCGGACGCAGGTGGTGCGCCCTTCCGGCCGGGTTCGGCTGGAGGAGCAGGACGGCGTGCCCATCTGGTACGTCGACGCGCCCGAGGGCGCCCGGCGGGAGGACTGCGCCGAGCCGCGCGTGATGATCTTCGGCACGTCGGTGCTGGCGGGCATCGCGATCCCACGGGAGGCCGTGTTCAGCGAGTCGCTCCGGGACCTGGGCTGCATCGAGAACCACGCGGTGCCGGCGTATGCGGGCGAGACGATGCTCGCGCGCGCGCGGCGCGAGCTGCCGGGGAGCCGGCCCGACGTGGTGATCTGGGAGGTCTCGGGGTCGGCGATGGAGTCCTTCACCTGGGTGGGCCGCGCCGCCTACAACCTGAAGGGGGCCGCCGCGCCCGCCCCGTGGGTGGGGCACCTCGTGAGCCGATCGCGCCTGCTCGAGCGGCTCTGGTTGGACTCGTTCGAGTTTCCGAAGGACAAGGCTTACGACCCCGTGGCCCGCTACCAGGACACGCTCACCAGCCTCATGGCGCTCGCGACGACAGAGGGCGCGCAGGTCGGGGTCGTCTTCGCCCCGCCCCTGGACCGCCCGTTCGCCACCATCGTGGACGATCGGGACAGGTTCTCCCTCGACCTGCAGGGGTGGCTCACGGCGCACGCCGTGCCGTGGCTCGACCTCGCCACGGCGCTGTCGGGCGAGGATGTCGTCGCGTTGCGGCTCGATACGTGTTGCCACTTCAACGCGGCGGGGCACGCCCGGATCGGGGCGATCGTGAAGGATTGGGTGAGGCCCTGGGTGGCGGAGTCGAACGTGGAGCCGTGATCCTCGTCCTCGTCCTCGGGGCCGTGTCGGGCCGCCTACTCGCAGCCGGGCACGCCTCCCCCTTGCGTCTCCTGCCAGATGTCATCACCGAGCACCCCACGAGGGGCAGCAGGCCAAGGGGCGCGATGGCGATGAATCCGAACGCTCGCATGTTCAGCGGGGATTCTTTGCCGGCGGCGCGAAGATCAACGGGTACGACGCGATGACGATACCTCCCCCCGGGGGCTCGGGGAACTGCATGCTGTCGAACCGCTCGTGGAGGCAGGACTCCACCGAGGCGTCGCCCAGCGTCGAGTGTTTCGTGCTCCGGGAGAAGACGGTGCCGTCCTTCGCGATCACGACCTTGACGACGACGGTGCCGGCGAGCGCGGGGTTGGTCTTCAGCGCACGTTCGTAGCACAAGCTGAGCTGCGTCGCGTCGCGTTGGAGTACGCGCTCGAGGCTCGTCTGGTCGAGCGCGCCGAGGATCACGGGCTCGCCGAACTCCATCGCGCGGGTTTCGCCCGAGGCGCGCGCCATCTCCGGTTCGCCGGAGGGCGGCGTGGGCCCCTCGATACCGATGAGCCCGGCTGTCGCGGATTCGGCTGAGCCGACGACCTCTACCCAGCCGCTCCGGGACATGCGCCCCGAGGAAGCGGTCACGATCGCGGTCCCCCGCGCGAGGGGCACGAGCGTGCCGTCGACCACGGTGACCACCGCCTTGTCACTCGAACTCCATGTCAGCGGGGGCGCCGTGGCGAGGCGCGCCGGGCCCAGGAACGCCTCGACCTTCGGGCGGAGGGCGACCCCCGCGTGGAGCTGCGCCCCATCCTCGAGCTCGGGGAGGTAGAGGCGCGGCGCGCACCCCGGCGAGCCGACGCAACCGGCGTCGAGGCAATCGACGGTTCCGTCCTGGTCGTCGTCGGTGTTGTCGAGGCACTCTGCCGAGTCGTCGCCCTCGTATTCCCCGTCGGCGGGCGGGAGGGGCGGCGGCTCGGGGTATGCCTCCGCGGGAGGCGCGAACGCGAACGGGTAGGACACGATGACCTCGCCCCCTGGCTCGCCAAAGCGGCACCGCAGCACCTCTGCGTTGATGCACGCCTCGACCGCGGCGTCGCCGAGGGTCGTGCTCTTCGTGACGGTGGAGGTGACCTTCCCGTCGGCGGCGACGACGAACTTCACCCACACCGTCCCCGCGAGCGTGGGGTGCCGCGTCAGCGCGCGGCTGTAGCAGCCCCGGATCTCCGCGTCGCGCGCCTTGATGCTGGCGTGGACGAGGGCCAACTCGAGCCGCCCGAGGAGGATGGGACTCCCGGCGCTGGGGGGGCTCGTCGTGGGGCGGGCCTCCGTGACGGCGCTGGCCCCCCCGCCCGAGCCGATCGGGCTGCCCTGTGTGCCGATCAGCCCTCCGATTTCGCCCACGATGCCGCCCCACCCCGGCGACGGGGCTTCCCGGTCGGCCACGCTCACGACGAAGGCCTCGGTGAAGCCCCCCGCGGACGCGGTGAGGCGCGTGGTGCCCTTCGCGAGTGGCTGCAGGATCCCGTGGGTGACCACGAGCACGGTAGGATCGTCGGATGTCCAGATCACCTCGTCAGGAAGGTGCGTGCTGCCCGCCTGCACGTAGGCCGTCACGTGCGAGTAGTGGCCCAGCGCGCGGGTCTCGCCGTCGTTGAGCCCGTGCACCGTGAGGTGAGGGCCGCAGCTCAAGTCCCCGGTGCACCCGGGATCGAGACAGTCGAACAGCAGGTCCCGGTCGTTGTCGACGTTGTCGACGCAGGCCCACATGCCGGCGGTGCCCTCCGGGGGGCGGGGGTCGGCGCCCAGGAGCATGAGCGCGAACAGCGGGAGCAGCAGGCGGGGAGGCGACATCGGCGGACCATGGTACGGGCTCACGGTTGCGATGCGTGCGATCACGAGTCGCGTGCGCTCGGAAAGCTGAGGCTGTTGATGATCGCTCCCGCGTTGTCGCGCTGCCCGGCCCACACGCAGCAACACGGGAACCAACGGCAGCACGCCCCCGCCGCCCGCGTCAGCGTCGATGGCCGCCTGGAGCGCGACGGGCTCCGCGCGGTGGGCGAAGAGGAGCTCTCCGAGGTTGGCGCTCACGGCGGCGGAGGCCCCTCGTCCAGCGTGTTCTTCCGGAGCAGGCGCGCCCCCACGTCGCGCGTGAACAGGCCGAATTGGACGGCGTCGAACCCGACGGCCAGCACCCAGGGGGCTTCGGAGAGGTCCCGGCCCAGGCTGCTGAAGTTCACGAGCCCCTGGACGCTCACGAAGTCGTAGAACTCGAAGCCGCCGCCCGCGATGGTGGAGCCTCGTTCGGGACCTCGCCGTCGAGCGCGCCCGTGACCGACCGGACCCGGGTGAAGTCCCGCCGGACGAGGCCGGGGTTGCGCACCCACAGGCGGAGCTCGACGTCCTCGCGCAGGGGCGCGACGTCGATCCATCCGGCGGACGTGATCTCGACAGCCTGGTCGAAGGTGCGGCTCCCCATCACGACCTGCTCGGGCGCGTATTCCGTGGGGGGGATGTCCTTCTCCCCGCTCTGCCAGGTGACCGCCGCGATCGATCCGCTCGGCGCCGCCTCGGTGACGTACTCCGGCGCGATCAGCGCTTTGTGGAGGCGGGTGCCGAAGCCGCAGGCGGAGAGGAGGAGGAGCACGGGGCGGAGATTCTATCTCGCTGGGAGGCGCTACCGGTCCGCTTGCCAACGCGACGCAACAGTGATTTATTGAGCCTTCGCGAGGAGCCCGCGTGGAAGTCATCCAAGAGCGTCGACTGAAGAAGGTGTGGCTGAGCAAGATCGGCACGGTGATGTCGAAGCAGGAGCGTCGCACCGCCACCTCGCTGGAGCAGTTCGACACCGAGTCCTCCCACGCGCTGGGCGAGATCCAGGAGTTCGGCGCGTTCCGCGACATCGGGATCAGCCTCGACGAGGACCCGCACTCCGCCGAACGTTGTGACGACGCGCCCGTTGTGAAGGCGTTCCGGATCAAGGAGTTCGAGGCCCGGATGATGCTCCAGGACCTCGAGGGGCAGCAGACCGAGGGCTTCAAGAAGAACGTCAAGACGGCCACCGCCACCCTGAAGTCGCTCAAGGGACGCCTCAAGGCGTGCGTGGCTGGCGTGAAGAAGGCGAGCCAGTCGTTCAAGACCAACATCCGGAACATGCTGGCCGACGAGGCGGAAGCGTACGACGCCCACGGTGAGGCCGTGGACGCGCTGATCGAGGAGCTCGAAGCGATCCGCGACGACGCGCTCGCGCTCATCAACTCCCAGCGGGACGCGAAGTCCTACACGCTCTCGCAGTACCGCAAGAACGCGTTGGAGGTGCAGGCGGGCCTCTGGCACGAGCGGTGGCTCCTCACGTCGCGGACCGTGAACCAGATCCTGGCGAAGCATTGGAAAAACGCCGAGGCCGCCATCAAGCAAGAGGTGTCGGCCCTCGGCTACGACGACGCGGACGACGAGGCCTGGGACTTCAACTACATCGGCAGCCTCGCGAAGGGCGTGAAGGGGCCGCCCAAGCAACACATCGCTTTTGACGCCGACAAGTTCGACGTTGACGCGAACCTCGAGGCGCGGAGCCTCTCGGAATATGCGCTCACGCAGGCCGCTCCCTCGCAGGTCGACCGCGGCGCCATCAAGGGCCGGGACGCCAACCTGCTCAAGATCAAGGCGCTCAAGTCCTTCCAGGACGCGATCCACCGCGACCTCTGCGAGCTCCCCGGGTACGACCAATCCGAGGAGTTCGAGGTGTTCGTGAAGGCGGAGCCGCTGGAGGCCGACGTGGAGTACGAGGAGCTCAAGGCCGCCCTCATCAAGCTCAAGGGCGACTACCCGGACCACTTCAAGGCGTTCGTGACGAACGACGTTCGTGAGCGCCTCGACAAGGATGGCGCGCCCGACAAGGCGCACGCGGAGTGGCTCATGGGCGAGCTGGCCGTGTTCGCCGGGGGGCGACACCTCGACATCTTCTGATGCCGAGGAGGCCGGGCGGACGCGAGGCCGGACCGCCCGCCTTTACGCGCCGAGGAGGGTCCCGATCCCGTCCAGGCTCTTCTTGAGCGTCGCGTACACGCCGACGTTCTCGTAGGGGTTCTCGTCGACCTCACGGAGCACCTTGTCGCGATCGAGCGACTGGCGGTACCGGCTCAGCACCTTCACGGTCTTCGTGATCGCGGCGCGCTTCTGGTCCTCCGTGCGGGCGTTCGTCACCTCGTCCATCACGTCCACGAGCTCGGCGCCGTAGCGGTCGAGCGCCTTCCCGAGGCCCTCCATCCGCGTCTGGATGGCCTCGAAGTCCGGGTCGGCCGTGGTCTCGGGGTCATTCAGGACGGCGTCCACCAGCTTCTTCAGCTCGGACCGCGCCTGCTTCTGCGCGGCCACCCAGATGAGGCGCGACTTCGAGTACGCCGCCAGGGACGGCCCCGTCGCGACGCGCGCGGCGCCGGCGTCGGCCGCCCGGGCCCGGGAGGTGAGCCAGGCCTTCAGCTTGTCGAGGACGTCAGCGGCCTTCTCGAAGCTCCCGGCGTCCGCGAGCGCCTTCGCCTGGGCGACGAGCTTCGCGATCGTCCGCTTGTCGTCCACGGGGAGCGCGCCCGCCGCCTCGAGGTCCTTGGGCAACCCGCCGGCCAGCGCGTGGTAGCGGATCGCCGCCTCGTCGCTCGGCTTGCCGCCCGCCTCGTCCACGCCAGGCTCGTCCACGCCACCGTCGTCCTGCTCGGCCTCGGCCTCTTCGGCCTCGGCCGCCGCAGCTTCGTTCGGCTCTTCCCGCTCCATTTCTCCGCGCGCCTTCTCCTCGGCGTCCGCCGACCAGCTGTCCGCGACGATGATCGCCGTCTTCAGCTCGGGGAGCTGCTTCAGCAGGGTCTTGAGCAGCTTCTGGCCTGCCGCGGGTGTGACCGCCCCCTTCGAGGCGGCCTTGTCGAGCACGAAGACGAGCCCCTTCTTGGAGCGCTGCACGGTGCCCGCGTAGACGAGGGCCGGGGCCTGGATGTCCAACTTCAGCTGCTTTGCGTGGTTGAGCACCTTTCCGATCGGCAGCGGCGACATCTTGGAGTGCAAGAGCAGGGGCGCCGGCTCTGACAGCTTCGCGTCGGGTTCCGCGGACTTGGCATGCGGGACGAACGCGAAGAACTGCGGCTTGTCGTCGAGCGCGCGCAGCAGGGGTTGGATCCGCGCGTGCTCTTTCTTCACCGCGGCGGCGAACTTCGGATCTACCGGCATCGAACTCTCGTGCGTACGGGGAGGGTATCACAACGTGCGCGCGTGCTGTCGTGGCGCTCGTGCTCACGACGCGCTGAACGCGCGCTGCGGCGGCCGCCCCGCTCACCCCGCGCAAATCTCCACGCGGGCGCTGCCGAGCGCGGGGACGTACCGCCACCCCTGGGCGCTCACGACGCTCTCCACGCCCACCGCGGGATCGCCCGGGGTGAGCGTGAGCGCGCACGTGCCGCAGCTCGCCGCGGTGACGGTGAAGGTGTGGACCGCGCGGGCGCCCCCCGTCGGGAGCGTGGCCTGGGTGCGCCAGTCGAGCACGGTCAATACGTGCGCCTCGGCGGCGGTGACCGACTGCCACGCCACCCCGCTGTCACGGAGGCCGGAGGTGCCGTCCGCCTTGTCCGCGGCCAGCGTGCCGGCGGTGGTGCCGCTCTCGAGCGTGCAGCCGCTGGCCGTGAGGGTGAACGACCACGCCTCGACCGGGAGCGAGGGGCTGGTGACCGTCACCGTGGCGGGGAAGGAGCCCAGGGGTACCTCCGCGAGCGTGTCGATCCCGAGCGCCAGCCCTTCCCCGCAGGGCGGGCTCGCGGTCCGCTCCGCCTGCGGGCAGTCCTCGGCCGACACGTCCGGCAGGTACGGGGCTGTCTTCGCGCCGACCGCGTACCAGAGCGCCACGATGTCCCCGACGTTGAACGACGCGTCCGGGACGAGGTCGACCGCGGCTTCACACGCCGGCGCCGGGCCCGCGGCGAACGCGGCGCGGCCGAGGTAGGCGCCGTCGGACACATCGACGTGCCCGTCCCCGTTGGCGTCGCCACCGACGGGCTGCGCGGACGGCGCGGCCTCGAGCGGGCACGTCGCCGGCTCTTCGGGGGCACCGTCGCAGCCGCTTGTCAGCACGACGGAATACGATAGCAGCGCGGCATGACGTGGTCGCATCGCGGCAAATTGTCCCGGCTGGCCCTCGCCGTCAACCTCCCGCTCGCGATGGGCTGCGTCGAGACGGCGCGCCCGACCCCGGGCGCCCCTCTCGCGGACGACGCGCTCGTGATCCCGTTCGCGCGCCCGTCCCCCGCGTCGTTCCACCTCCCGCCCCACCGTGGTTACACCGACCCGCGCGTCGGCGGCACCGTGCGCGATCTGGTGCCGCGGGGCCTGCTCCCCGCGCCCGCCCCCGCGACCCTGTACGTGCTCGACCAGCTCGCCGCCCCGGTGCGCGACGCGCGCTTCGACACCACCTTGGGCGACCGCCTCGCGGACCAACTCGAGGCCGCGGAGGACGAGGGCCGCCCCGTCGGCACGTACGGCACCGGCGCGTTGTCGTACGCCGAGCTCATGGGGGACGATGTGCACGCCGGCGCGTGCGAATTTCCCCAGGTGATCTCGACGGTGGAGCACGAGGGCGAGGAGTGGGAGATCACGCTCGCCCTCAACAAGATCGAGAGCTTCGTCGGGGAGCTCACCCTGGCGATGGGCGAGCTGCCCGAGGATTGCGTGGAGGATCTGCTGGAGTCGGCGGGCGACATCGTGGCGTCGGGCCGGTGCTCCTCTACGGACGAGGCGATGTTCTTCCCGGAGGGCTCGGAGTGCCGCGCCTGCGTGGAGGCCGGCGTGGGTGACATCGCCGCGTGCCAGGCCGAGGGGCGGTGCGCCGCCGAGGCGCCCGTGCTCGAGTCCAGCGGCGGAGACCTCTGGAACCGATTCGAGGCGACCATCTTGACGTGCGCGCCGGACCACACCGTGCCCGCGTACGTCCTCGCCCACGCCGACGCGTCGGGGGCGCCGCCCGAGCCGTTCGACTACACGAATTGGCACTCCGCCTGCGTACCGTTCTGGGACGACTACACCGGGGAGGTCACCCACTACTGTCAGGGGGGCGCGGACACGGTGCGGGTGGGCACCGTGGGGGTGGTCGAGGGGATGCGGCGCGAGGGGGACGACACCCCGTGGTACCGCCAACGCGCCTATTACACACCCCGCATCGAGGTCGAGGGCGGGGTGGACCTCCGATACGCCTGGGAGGCGTACGGCTGGCTCGGTGTCGTCTCCTATCCGGTGGAGCCGGACGACTCGAGCGGCGACGGCGTGGTCGACGCCGGGGACGACTACTTCGGCTACCAATATGGGTCCTGGGGCCTCAACCCCCTGCACACCCGCCTCGACGGCACCGATGCCACCGTGCTCGACGACACGTTCGCGCGCGACTGGCTCGCGGCCATCGCGATGAAGATGGCGACCACCCGCGACGGCATCGGCATCCTGATGGCCAACCACAGCCGGTGCGCGGCCGACGCGTGGGACGATCTGGACGGCGACGGCACGTACCGCTGCACGCGCACCGAGAACCCCACCGCGGGCTGGCTCGGGGACCTCGCCCACTTCGCGTGGGACCGGGGCGCCGGGTACAGCTACCCGATGCCGGTGGCGACGATGGGCTCGACCGGCCTCCCCGACGAGAAGATCCCCGGCGGCATCGTGCCCTGGATCGCCAGCAGCCCCACGCTGGGCGACCCCGAGTGGGACGACTGCACCTGGACCGACACCTTCGTACCTGACCGCGCGCCCCTCCCCGACACCCCGCTCGACTACACGAGCGTCGGCTCCACGATGGCGGACACGTTCCGCTACGGCGGCCACGACACGGATATCCGCGTGCTCCTCTACACCAACTTCACCCGGGACTTCTGCCCGGACGCGGTGACCCCATGATGCTCGCATTGTTGGCGTGCGCCCCCGCCCCCAGCCCCGCCCCCGAGGACACCGCTCCCGCCGAGCAGGCGCCGGTCGCGGGCACCTTCGCGGTGACGGTGGAGGCGGAGTGGGCGGGCGAGTGCGACTTCGAGGATCCGGCGACCTACCGGGACGCCGAGGAGACCTGGACGTTCGACCCGCGCGCCAACGGCGTGCTCGTCCTGTTCCCGGGCGTGTGGGATGTGTTGTCCTGCGCGCTGGACGGCCCCGATTTCACTTGTGACGAGGGCAGCTACGAGGCGGGCCGCACGCAGGTGACCCGCCTCGTCGAAGGCGTGTTCACTGCCGACGACACCATCGCGGGCGCGCTCGTGATCGAGCTCGACTGCGGCGGCACGGGCTGTGACACGCTGACGGACGCCTACGGGCGGCGTCTCGAGTTCCCGTGCCGGTCCGAGGCGGCGTTCGCGGGGGAGCTGGAGTAGGGTGTGTGTGGGGAGGGGCGTCACTGGGACGGTGTAGTCCAAGCCCCCCCGTCCGTTTCCCGAAGCCACCCGCCCCGCGTCCGCGCGGGGGGCGCACCGGCTCGCGCTCACGGCGGCGGAGGCCCCTCGTCCAGCGTGTTCTTCCGGAGCAGGCGCGCCCCCACGTCGCGCGTGAACAGGCCGAATTGGACGGCGTCGAACCCGACGGCCAGCACCCAGGGGGCTTCGGAGAGGTCCCGGCCCAGGCTGCTGAAGTTCACGAGCCCCTGGACGCTCACGAAGTCGTAGAACTCGAAGCCGCCGCCCGCGATGGTGGAGCCGAACGCGCCGCGGACCTGCTCGTCGAGCGGCTTGGAGAGGTCGGTGATCGACGTGGAGCCGACGCCGACGGAGACCAGCAGCGCGCTCTTCGTGCCGAACCAACGCAGCACGGGTGAGGTTGTCCGGAACCGCCATCCCAACGACGCGGTGACCGCGAGCACCGGAGACGTGCTGTCCGGTTGGTTCACGCCGAGGAAGCTCAGGGGGACGGTGAAGAGGACACCGGCGCCGAACTTGAGCCGCGGCCCGAGCTCCTGGGTCACGAAGAGGAACCGTTCGGGCTCCTCGCCGTCCACGCGCGCCTCGAGGAGGAGCAGGTCGCCGTCTCCGAGCGCGTAGTCGTTGTAGACGTTGGTGAGCTGCTTCAGCGGGAGGTGGAGCGGCGCTTCGAGCCGATCGGGCACGAACCGCACCTCGTTCGGGACCTCGCCGTCGAGCGCGCCCGTGACCGACCGGACCCGGGTGAAGTCCCGCCGGACGAGGCCGGGGTTGCGCACCCACAGGCGGAGCTCGACGTCCTCGCGCAGGGGCGCGACGTCGATCCATCCGGCGGACGTGATCTCGACAGCCTGGTCGAAGGTGCGGCTCCCCATCACGACCTGCTCGGGCGCGTATTCCGTGGGGGGGATGTCCTTCTCCCCGCTCTGCCAGGTGACCGCCGCGATCGATCCGCTCGGCGCCGCCTCGGTGACGTACTCCGGCGCGATCAGCGCTTTGTGGAGGCGGGTGCCGAAGCCGCAGGCGGAGAGGAGGAGGAGGAGCACGGGGCGGAGATTCTATCGCGCCTCCCGGCGCCCGGACACCCGCTGGCCAGACCCCGGACTACCCCGCGTTCGGCGCGACCTCGACCTGCACCTCGATGGTGTCGAGGATCGTGCCGTCCGCGACGACCGCGAGGACCACCGTGGTCACGATCGGCACGTCGGTGGCGACGCCGCGGAGCCGGAGCTCGAACGAGAGCGTGTCGCCGGGGCTGAAGTCCGAGAACGAGTCGGGCGAGACGGAGGCGACGAGATCGTAGGTGTCCGTCTGGACGACGACCTCCACGCTGTCGTAGACGAGCGCGCCGGTGGCGGCGGCCACGTCGTCGAGCGCGGTGGCGATTTGCCGGTTGAGGTCGGTGCCGTCCCCGGTCGTTTCGTACACCGGGGCGTCGTCGGTGCGGCCGTCCCCGTCGCGATCGACGAAGAGACCCGTCGTCTCCGTGAGGTCCGTGAGCTGCTCTTCGGCCAACGTGCCCCCGTTCACCAGGATGCCGACGATCCACGCGTTCTGCGCGAGCGCCGCCCGCGCCACGGCGAGGCCGCCCGCATCGTCGCTACACCCGCCGGGCGAGCCGTTGAGCGTGCGGTCCGACGAGTCCGGGTCGCGGAGGTAGTTGTCGGTGATGAGCACGATGACCGGCTGGCCGTCGGTCCGGAAGCCGACGCCGCCGCCGCTGCCGGTGCCGCTGACGGAGGCGTCGTAGGTGCCCGTGGCCACGCCGCCGAAGCTGTCGCGCGCCGAGGCGACGAACGGGGGAACGTCCGTGGTGGTGTCCAGGATCCCGTCACAGTCCTGATCGTAGCCGCCGCCGGTGAGCGCCTGGTAGAGGGCCTCCATGCCGGACTCGGGGCCGTCGGCGCCGGAGCGGACGCCGGTCGTGTCGATGGCATCCTGCACGTCCCCGATGTCGTCGGTCATCTGGGTTTCGAGGTTGAAGGGGAGGTCCTGGCCCATCGAGCCATAACTCCCGAAGGCGTAGTCCTGGTACGTCGAGAACGACCAATGCGCGCCGTCCGCGGCGGAGGTGGCGCGCTCGATCGCCCCGGCATCGAGGTAGGTGATCGGGCCGCCCATCGAGCAGGTGGTGTCGAGCAACAGCGCGATGTCCAGGCCCGCGCCGCCAGCGACCACGTACTCGAGGGGCGTGTCGGTAGCGCCGCCCTCGTCGACGACCACCGCGTCGGTGGTGCGGTCCGCGCCGTCGCAGTCGGCGTCCAGGCCGTCGTTCGGGCGGTCGTACGCGCCCGGGAACACGGTGGCGTCGGTGTCGTCACAGTCGTCGCCGTCGCCAGCCGAGCCCTCCCACCCGTCTCCGTCGCGGTCGAGCGCCGGCTCGGTGTCGGTGTCCGCGTCGGTGTCGGTGTCCGCGTCCGTGTCGGTGTCGGTGTCCGTGTCGGGGCGGGCGGTGTCCTCCTTGTCCTTGATGTCGAACTCGATGGTGGTGGTCACGCAGGCGGAGAGCAGCAGAAGGGAGGAGAGGATCATCGGGTCTCCGGGGAGCAGAGGGTGACGAGGGCGCTGTCCTCCCCCAGGGCGCCGGCGCCCGCGAGGGATTCGAGGTGGGGGAGGGCCGCGGCGCAGTCGCCCGCGGCGACGTGGAGCCGGGCGGCGACGCGACGAAGCTCGAGGTCACGCGCGCCGGGCCAGGCGCGGAGGGCGTGCTCGGCGGCGGCGAGCGCGTCCGTTTCCCGGTGCTGGGTGAGCAGCGCGTGGACGCGCATCGCGCCGAGCTCGTTGCCGGCGGCGTCCCGCGCGTCGGGTCGGGCGAGCGCCGCGTCGATCTCGTCGAGCGTCACGTCGGCGCCGATCCCGCGCGCCTGCAGGGAACGGATGCGCCCGACGGCGCCCGCGGCGGTGCGGGGCAGGCACGTGCGGGTCTGCTCGGCGACGAGGAGCGTGGAGCCCCCGAAGGCACAGTCCACCTCGACCCGGCCGTGGGCGACGGTGACGTGGGTGCCGAGCGCGTCGCGGTGCACGGTGAAGCCGGTGCCGACGACCATGACCCTCGCCTCGTCGGTGACCACCGCGAGCTGTACGCCACGGTTCGGCTCGACCTCCACGGCGAGCGCGCCGTGGGACCAGGCGATCTCGATGCGCTCGTCCGCCTGCCGGGCGTTGCCTTCCCCGTCGGCGGAGAGCTGTACGTCGGCGGTGAGCGCGAGCTCCCCTCGGGTGAGGGGCACGTCCGCGACGGGGGTGGGCGGGCGCAGGAGCGTCAGGAGGACCGCCGCGGCGAGGGCGAGGCCGAGGGGCAATACGACGATGGGCGTGCGGAGACGTCGGCGGGGCGCGCGGAGGCGGTCCCGGAGGCGGCGCTCGGTGTCGGGGCGGAGCTCGCCGGCCGCCCGGTACTCCTCGAGGAGGGAGCGGTAGTCAGCCATCGAAGGGCTCCTCCAGCAGCAGGACGACGGTGAGGCCGCGGCGATCGGCCTCGACGCGGAAGGCCTCGCGGGCGAGGCGGAGGCGGCTCTTGACCGTGCCGACGGGGACGCCGAGGAGCACTGCCACGTCCGCGCGCGAGCGTTCTTCCACGTCGCAGAGCACGAGCACCTCGCGGTGCTGCTCCCCGAGCGCGTGGAGGATCGCGTGCACCAGGCGCGTGCGCTCGGCGCTCGCGTAGTCGCGATGCGGGTCGGTGCCGGCCGGGCCCTCGGGCTCGCGTCCCGGGAACCAGCGCCGGAGCCAGGCCGTGCGTCGCTGCACGCGGACGACATGCCGGGTGATGCCCCAGGCCCACGGCAGGATCGGGGCGCCGGGGCGCAGATCGGCGCGCCGCCGCAGCAGCACGATCAACACCTCGTGCGCGGCGGCCTCGGCGTCCATCCCCGGCGACGCCAGCCGCGCGCACCAGCCCGTCACGACCGGCAGCACCTCGGCGAGGAACGTGTCCTCATCATCGGGCGGGTGGCTGGGCAGCGGACGTTCCATCACTCCATCTTGTCCGGAGCTCGGGCTCGGGATCACTCCGGGCGCGAAATAGCAGCCCGGCCCCGATCCAGGCGCGCCCGAGCTCCGCGACGGTCTCGCCGCGCTGGACGAGCGCGACGCCCCGCAGGTCCAGGCCGCCCTCGGCAAACACCTCGACGCGAAGCCACCCGGTGACCCCGACCCCCGCCCCCACCTCGGCGACGAGGGCCGACGTCAGGCCCGTCTGTGGGTCGGCGCCGTCCTCGCGGAAGACGAACAGCTCCACCGCGGGGCCCACCTCCGCGTAGAGGCCCGCCCCGCCGGGGAGCCGCGCCCCGACCAGGGCCGCCGCGCGCGCCGCGGTAAGCGGATGGTCCGGCTCGGTGCGCGCGAAGCTGGCGGCCACCTGGGCGCCCGCGGTGAGGAGCCCGATGTCGACGTGCCCGCCGAGCCGCGCGCCGGGGCCGGGGGTGAGGCCGGCGCGGAAGGTGGCGGAGGGGCCGGCGGTGACGGAGAGGGTCGGGGGTGGGGCGCCTTCGGTTTGAGCCGCTGCGGGTGGGGCTGCGGTGGCGGGGACGGGCGCTTTCGCGGCGAGCGGCGGCCTCGCGCGGGTGTCTTCGGGCGCTCGGGTAGAGGCGTCGGTGGCGGGCGCTGCCGCGGCGAGCGGCGGCCTCGCGCGCGTGTCCTCGGGCGCTCGCGCGGCGGCGTCGATCGGCGTGGCGGGGGCGGCGTCGACCGGTGCCCGGGCCGTGAGCGTGGGCAGCGGCGGGGCGGCGTCGACCGGCGGCCCCGCGTCCAGCGCCAACCCCGCGTCGGACGCGGGCGCGGCCGCCGCGTCCACCGCCGCCCCCGCTTGGGACGCTGGCGACCTCGTCTCCACCGTGTCGTCGGGCGCGCTCGCGTCAGGATCGGCGGGAGCCGCGGGTGCCGTCGACCCTGTCGTCCCCGACGCATCCGAGCGCGGAGGAGGCGGGACGGTGGGGCGTGGGCGCGCCGCCGGAGGCCTCGCGGCGGTCTCGGCCGCGACACGCACCGGGGTGGGCGGCGGGGGCGGTGGCACCGGGAGCATCGCGACCGCGAGTGTCTTCGTCGCCACCACGTTCGCCGCCACCACCGCCGGCGCGACCACTTGCGGCGTCACCCCCGGAGCCACCGGCGCGGCGACGCGCGGCAGGGGCAGCGTCGCGATCGGTCCCGGCTCCAACAGGCTCGCCGCGAGCATCGCCACGTCCTCGCGCGCGCGCCCCGACCGGGGCTTGGGCACGCGTGCCGTCCGCGCGCCGGACGCGCCCGCCGCGGTCAACACCCACGTGTCGCCGTCGATCCGCACCCGCACGACGCCGGTCGCGCCGGCGGGCTCGACCAGCGCGAACGCGGACTCCCAGTCCCCGGGCGCCTCGTCGGGGGGCAGCTCCAGCCAGGGTGCGGCGTGAGCGAGCGCGACGAGCAGCCAAAACATCGGGGCAGCGTACACGCAGTTTGCCGCCCGGCGCGTGCTGGCCCTCGCCGCTCGGGGGCGGCGCGGGTCGGGCGTCGAGGTACCTTGTTCTCGTGCACGCGCTCCTCCTCGGCCTCTCCCTGCTGCTTCCGGTCCTCCCCGGGTGCGTGACGCCCGCGCCCGAACAGCCGGGCCCGGCCGAGCAGGGCGATGCCGACGACACCCTGCCGTGCAGCTTCGAGCTCGACTCCGCCGATACCGTGCCCCTCGGGCCGTCCACCGTCGTCTACGCGGTGCGGCACGCCGAGAAGGGCGAGGGCGCCGATCCCGATCTCACCGAGGCCGGCAAGGCCCGCGCCGACGCGCTCGTGGGCGTGATGGATGCCCTGCCGCTCGTGGCCGTCTACGCGACCGACCTCGTGCGCACCCAGCAGACCGTCGCCCCGACCGCCGAGGCCCACGGCCTCCCCATCCACATCGACCTCGACCCCGAGGAGGCGCTCGCGGCGCACATCCTGGCCAGCCACGTGGGCGAGTCGGTGCTCCACGCCGGCCACTCCTACACCCTGGACGACTTCATGGCGGCCCTCGGCGTGGCCGACCCGCCCACCGCGAGCGGCTACGGTGACCTGTGGAGGATCACCATCCGGGCCGACGGTACGGTGACGCTCGAGACGTCCTGCTTCGGGGAGATGGACTAGTCGGGGGCAGGGTCCACCGGGCGTCGCTTCAGAAGCTCTCGACCGAGAACAGGTAGGCCGCGCCTCCCCAGCTCGCGCTTGCCGAGTTGTACGGCGCGCCGAACAGGATCGCGTCGCCCGCCCCGCCCTGCCACCCGACGTAGGCCACCGCCTGGCCGAGCATCTGGCCGGCGGCGCCCGGGGTGATGGTGATGTCCGAGTCGTCGGGCGTGAGCGAGCCCGCGAGCGGGCCGAAGAACACCTCGATCGCGCCGCCCCACTCGCCGTCGGTCCGGTCGGTGATGTCCCCGACGATGAGGTCCGCGGTCCCGTCACCGTCGAAGTCACCGTCCATCGCCACGCTGCACCCGAACCAGTTCGAATGCATGTCGCGGATGCGGATCCCGGTGCTCGCCATGGTGGCCGTGCCGGTGAGCGGGCCGGGGAGCACGAACACCGAGTTCTCCTCGTAGGTGTAGTTGCCGTTGCCGCCCGACGCCACGTCCGGGTAGCCGTCCCCGTTGATGTCCCCGCCGCCGGACAGGGCGTACCCCTGCGACATGCCCGCGGTGCCGGAGCGCTTGCCGTCGGCGAGGGAGAGCGGCACGGTGCCCGTGACGGGGCCGAGGACGAGGTAGACGGCGCCCTGGCGGGGGACGAGGTACGGCGCCGCGATGACGAAGTCGTCGAAGCCGTCTCCGTCGCTGTCACCGATGCCGTCGATCACCTCGCCCGCGCGGTCCCCGACGGTCTCGGCGGTGAACGTCGCCGTCGCCGAGGTGATCGCGGTGGTGCCCGCGATGATCCCCGTGAAGAGGTAGGCGTCGTCGCCCGAGTTGGTCCCGAGGTCGGCGAGGCCGTCGCCGTCGACGTCCCCGACGCCGCCCACTGCGTAGAGCCCGATCGAGCCGGAGAGGCGCCCGGTGAGCTTCGCGTGGGCGTCCGCCAGCGAGGCGGTGCCGGTTGCCGGGCCCCGGAGGATGTAGGCGGCCCCGTAGTTCGCGCCCGCGTCGTCGTCCCCGTGGGCCGCCACGGCGACGTCGTCCAGGCCGTCGCCGTCGACGTCCCCGAGGCCGGCCACACCGTAGCCGGCGTAGTCGCCCTCGGACTCGCCCTCGAACGTGCCGTCCAGGCTCGCGGTGGTGCGGTCGCCGACGCCACCCCCGAGCACGGTCCACGCCGTGCCGTTCCCCTCGCGCCCGGAGAAGATCAGGTCCCCCAGGCCGTCGCCGTCGAGATCCCCGGCCCCGTCGAGCCGGAAGCCGACCTGCACCTCCAAGCCCGCGCCCGTGAACGTGCGGTCCGCGCTCGCGACGGTGGCGTCGCACAACCCGATGCCGTCGCAGTTCTCGTCCGCGGTCGTGCCGCACACCTCGACCTCACCGGGATTGATCCCGTCGTCTCCGTCGTCGCAGTCCTCCGCGTCCCCGACATGGCTCGCCGGCCGGTCACAACGGGCGACGGCGCTGTCCACGTCCCCGTAGTCGTCGCCGTCGAGGTCGGCGTACCAGGTCGTCGTGGAGGTGCTCGAGACCGAGCCGTCGGCGTCGTCGGCCAGGCCGTCGCAGTCCTCGTCGGTGTTCCCGGCGTCGCACACCTCGGCGTTTCCGGGGCTGCGCGCCGCGTTCGTGTCGTCACAGTCCGTGGAGAGTGGGGCGTAGCCGCTGGGCGCGTCGCAACGCGCGAGGGTTTCACCGGTGGCTCCGTACCCGTCCACGTCGGCATCCGCATACCACGTCCGGTACCCCGAGCTGTCGACCGAGGGGTCGGCGTCGTCGGCCAGCCCGTCGCAGTCCTCGTCGGCGTTCGTCGCGTCGCAGAGCTCGGCCGCGCCGGGCCGGATCAGGGTGGACGCGTCGTCACAGTCGTCGTCGTTCGCGACGTGGCCTCCGGGCAGGTCACACGCCGCGGTGACGGCGCCGGCGTCCCCGTAGCCGTCTCCGTCGGCGTCCGCGTACCAGCCGGTCTTCCCAGTGGCGGTCGAATCCGCGTCGTCGGCGACCCCGTCGCAGTCGTCGTCGAGGTCCGCCGCGTCGCAAGCCTCCGTCGCCGCGGGGGAGACGGCGGCATCCCCGTCGTCACAGTCCGCGCCGCCCGCCACGTACCCTTCGGGTGCGTCGCAATCGACGGTGCTCGACGTGGCGTCGCCGTGGCCGTCCCCGTCGGTGTCGCGGTACCAGGTGGCCACGTCGATCGCGTCGTCCTCGTCGATGGTCCCGTCGCAGTCGTCGTCCTCGCCGTCGCAACGCTCGTCCGCTCCGGGGTGCACCGCGGAGGAGAGATCGTCGCAGTCCGTCCCCGCCGCGACGTGCCCGGTCGGCGCCACACAAGCCTCCACGGACACCGCCGCGTCGCCGTGCCCGTCGGCATCGTCGTCCAGGAACCAGCTCGGCGCGTCGACGGCGCCGTCCTCGTCGACCGCGCCGTCACAGTCGTCGTCGATCTCGTCGCAGAGCTCGTCCGCGCCGGGGTGGACGAAGGCGGCGCCGTCGTCACAGTCGGTGTCGTCGGCCACCCACCCGTCCCCAGCGTCGCACACGCTCCCGGTCTCCGCGGGGTCGCCGAAGCCGTCCCCGTCTTCGTCGCGGAACGCGGGGAGCCCGCCCGTGGCGTCGGGATCGGCGTCGTCCGCCAGCCCGTCGCAGTCCTCGTCGGCGTCGGCGTCGTCGCAGGCCTCGTCCGCGTCCGGATTCACGCGCGGATCCGCGTCGTCGCAGTCCCCGTCGATCGTCGAGTAGCCGTCGGTGGCCTCGCACGCGCCCGCCGCGCTCCCACCGGCGCCGTAGCCGTCGGCGTCGGTGTCGCGGAAGACGGTGATCCCGCCCTCGGCGTCGGGATCGGCGTTGTCGGCGGCCCCCGAGCAGTCCTCATCGACATCGCCGGCGTCGCAGACCTCCGTGGCACCCGGGTGGACGTTGGTGTTGCCGTCATCGCAGTCTTCACCGGCGGGGTAGCCGTCGCCGTCCGCGTCGAGCTTGTCGTCGGGACCGCCGGAACACGCGACCAGGAGCAGGAGGAGGAACGAGCGCATGGGCGGCCTCGAAGGGGCGCGCACTGTACCGGATCCTGGGGGGCGTGGTCGACGGGGCGCGGGCCAATCACGCCCTGTTCATCGCTCCGTCCGCGCCTGCAAAATCGCCAACGCCGCCACCACCGCCATCTCCACGCGCAACACACGCTTCCCGAGGTGCAGGAGCGTGGCGCCGTGGTTGCGCAGCCGCGCGCGATCCGCGGGCCCCCAGCCGCGCTCGGGGCCGAGCGCCAGCACGTTTGGAGGAAGGGGATCGGTGCCGGCCACGCCCTCGGGCTTCCAGCGCCCCAGGTGCGCCTCGGCCTCGTAGTTGTCCAGGGCGAGGCACGCCCCGTCCGCCTCGGAGGCGAAGGAGGTGAGCGCCTGCCCCAGCGTGTGCGTCCACGTCACGACGGGCAGCCGCGTGTCGAACGCCTGGGCCGCGCCCACGAGGAGGTGCCGGCGCCACTCGCCGTCGCGCCAGATGGTGCTCGTGGCGTAGTTGGGGTCGGTGCGCTCGGTGGCGACGAAGTGGATGGCGGCCACGCCGCACGTGGTCGCGTCGCGGAGGATGTCGCGCGCGGTGGGGGGGCGCGGGAGGCCGATCAGCAGGGTGATCGGGGGGAGCGGCGGCGGCTCGCGCACGGGCACGAACGAGAAGGCGAGCGCGTCGGCGCCGATGGTTTCGAGGGTGCCGGTGCCGATGGGGCCGTTCACCACGCCGGCGTGGAACGTGTCGCCCTCGCGACGGCGGAGCACGTCGAGGATGTGGCGCGCGCGCACGTCGGTGCGGGGGAGGGGGGCGCCGAGCTCGGCGGGTTCGAGGAGGACGAGGTTCACGGGCCCATCGGTAGGGGGCGCGCCTATCCCGATGGGGCCGCCGCCGGCGCCGCCCTCACGTGTGCCCTCTCCTGTGTGACGCAGCGCCTCGATCGGCTCCCCGACAAGGGGGGCCCCACTCGGGATAGGTGGCGAGCCACCGGATGCCCCTTCCCATCGCCATCAACGACCTCCTGAACGGCAAGACCGTGGAGTGGGCGCGCCTCGAATTCAAAGCAGCGTGGAACCCCCTCGCCGTGCTCCACACGCTCTGCGCTTTCGCCAACGACCATGACAACCTCGGCGGCGGGTACATCGTCATTGGGGTGGCGGAGCAGGACGGTCGCCCGGTGCTCCCACCGGTGGGCCTGCCCCCCGGGAGCCTGGACGCCATCCAGAAGGAGCTTTTGAACCTCGGCCACACGGCGATCGAGCCCAGCTACCACCCGATCGTCGCGCCGTACGAGGTAGACGGCCGGCACATCCTGGTGCTCTGGGCCCCCGGCGCTCAGGCGCGCCCCTACCGTGCCAAGGAGTCGCTCGCGAAGTATGAACGCGACTCTTCCTGGTTCATCCGCAACGGTGCCCGCACCGTGGTCGGGCGCGCGTCCGACCAGCTGGGGCTGATCTCGCTCGCAGACACCGCACCGTTCGACGAGCGGGTGAACAAGTACGCGACGGTGGCCGATCTGGACCGGGGCCTGATGGTCGCGTTTCTCGAGGAGGTTCGAAGCGACCTGCGTGGGCCCGCCGCCACGCTGCCCCTCGTGGAGCTCGGGCGGCGGATGCACGTGGTCGCGGGCTGGTCGGAATGGACGTACCCGCTGAACGTGGGGTTGCTCTTCTTCAATTCCGCGCCTCACCGCTTCTTCCCGGGCACCCAGATCGACGTCGTGTGGGTCCCGGAAGGTCCGGGGGCCAGTCCCCTCACGGAGAAGGAGTTTCGCGGGCCGATCCACCACATCCTCCGCGAAGCACTCGACTACATCAACCGCAACTACGTGTCGGTGACAGTGATCGGGCACGCCGATCGCGCCGAGGCCGACCGCGTGTCCAACTTCCCCCTCGACGCGATCCAGGAGGCGCTCGTCAACGCGATGTACCACCGGGCCTACGACGAGCGAAAGCCGGTCGAAGTCCGAATTGGTCGAAACGAGTTGTCGGTGAGGAGCTACCCCGGTCCCGACCGCTCGGTGAAGCTCGAAGCGCTCCGGGCCGGCCGGGCGATGCCGCGGCGCTACCGCAACCGGCGGATCGGGGAGATGCTCGAGGAGTTGGACCTCACCGAAGGGCGCGGTACCGGCATCTCGAAGATCATCGGCGCGATGCGGGAGAACGGGTCGCCCCCTGCTGTGTTCGAGTTCGACGAGCACCACGACTACTTCCTGGTGACCCTGCCCGTGCACCCGAAGGCCGCCCGCCTCACGGTGGATGTCGTGGGAGAAGGGCCGGCCGTCACCGAGTGAGCCTCGCGTGGGACGGGGGCACCCATCCCCCGCGCTTGACGGCCCAGCGAGGGTGGGGAAGAGTGTGGGGATGGGGGGGCTTTCTGTCTATGCGCTGATCTGCTTCGTCGCGGCCCTCTTCGGCCTGGTGATCTTCGCAGGCTGGCCGCTCGCGGTGGTTGCGCACGAAGCCGGACACGTCCTCGCGGCCCGCCTTGCGGGGCTGCGGACGTATCGAGTGGACATCGGCCAGGGGGCGCCCCGCTTCGTGCGCAACGTACGCGGCGTCCACCTCGTGGTGCATCGCGACATCTTCGAGGGAAGTCACACGTGGGTCGCGGCTGACCACACTGAGGGATGGCGGTGGCGGCGGACGTTGACATGTGTGGGAGGTCCACTCACCAACATCCTGATTTGCGTCGCACTCGTGGCCGCGGCCTGGCGATTCGACAACATTTTCCTGACACTCGTGCTCGGTCTCGTCGCGTGTCCGCACGGAATCGTCGTGGCCCTCGAGCTCCTTCCGTTCGCACGGGTGCCGCCCACCGACGCGGTCCAAATCTGGCGGGTGCTCACCCGCTCCGACGCCTCGATCAGCCAAGACGTGAACGAGGCCCTCGCGTTCGAGCTTCGGGACCTGTTCCAGAGCGGACGGGGCGAGGAGGCGCGCGCACGTTCGGTCCATCTGGTGACCCTGGAGCCGGAAAATTTCATGGCCAACGTCGCGGTCGGGGAGTTCGACTTCGAGGCCGGCCGCTGGGCATCCGCCGCGGTGCACCTCCGGCGCGCCGTCGCGGACCCCGAGTTCGACGAGCTGTCCACCGAGTCGCGGGCCCTCTTGCTCCACCACCTCGCATCCGCGCTCACGTTCGGCGACGACCCCGCGGGCTTCACCGAGGCGCTCGTGGCGGCGGAGGCGGCGCTCGCGCTCACACCGGACGACCTCCTGGTGCTCACCACGTGTGGGATGGCCCGCGTACGCGCCGGGCACGTCGACGAAGGGGTTGCGCTGCTCGAGCGCGTCTGGGAGGCCTCCCATGACTGCGTCCCGGATTCGCGCGAGGCCTCCGCGCGCAGCCTCGCCGCATGTGCTCTCTGGCTCGCCTGCTTGCGTCGCGACGACCAGGAGGGTGCCGACCGCTGGTGCGCCATCGCCAACGGAGCGTGATCGACCGGCCCTCCCGGGGCTCCTAGCGCTGCCCCGTCTGCAGCCGCCACAACGCCGCGTAGTGCCCGTCCCGCGCCAACAACGTGGCGTGATCGCCCGTCTCCACGATCCTTCCTGCCTCCATCACGTGGATGCGGGTGGCATGCCGCACGGTGGACAACCGGTGCGCGATGATCAAGCTGGTACGCCCGATCACCAGCGTGTCCAACGACCGCTGGATCGCCGCTTCGGTCTCGTTGTCCACCGCGGAGGTGGCCTCGTCCAGGATGAGGATCGGCGGGTTCTTCAGGATCGCCCGCGCCAACGCCAGCCGCTGCCGCTGCCCGCCCGAGAGCTTCATCCCCCGCTCGCCCACCTGCGTGTCGTAGCCCTGGGGGAGGGCCGCGATGAACGTGTGCGCCTCGGCGGCGGTCGCCGCGGCCACGATTGCCTCGCGTGGGCAGCCGGTGAGCCCGTAGGCGATGTTGTCGGCGACGCTGCCGTCCGTCAGGAAGCTGTCTTGAGCGACGTACCCGATGTTCCGGCGCAGGTCGGAGAGGGCCAACGTGTGAATCGGCTGGCCATCCACGCGGATGCTGCCCGGCGTGGTGTCGTACAGCCGCAAGAGGAGCTTCGTGAGCGTGCTCTTGCCGCTCCCCGTGCTCCCGACGAACGCGACGGTCTCGCCCGGGGCGATGGTGACGCTCACGTCCTCCAGCGCGTGCGCGGCGCCCTCGCCCCCGTAGGAGAAGCGCACGTGGTCGAACACGACTTCTCCGCGAACCGTCGGCAGCGCGGCGCCGTCGTAGCCGATGGCGAGAGGCGTCTGGAGCAGGTTCATCACGCGGTCGATCGAGGACATCGAGCGCTGGTACAGATCGGTGAGGTCGGCCAGCCGCGTGAGCGGCCAGAGCAGGCGCTGGGTGAGGTAGACGAGCACCGAGTAGCTGCCGACGGCCAGCGCGCCGTCCAACGTGAGGAACCCGCCGTAGAGCAGCGTGATGGTGAAGCCGGCGAGGATCGCCACGCGGATCACCGGCGTGATGGCGGCCGACAGCCGGATGGCCTCGCGGTTGCGCGCACGGTAGGTGTCGGAGGCGTCGCGGATGTGTTCGGCCTCGAAGTCCTCCGCCGTGTAGGCCTTGATCGTCGCGATCCCCTGGAGGTTGTTGGAGAGCCTCGCCGACATCGCCCCCGCGGCGGCGCGCACGGCGGCGTACCGCGGCGCGAGGCGGTTCTGGAACCAGAACGCACCGAACAGGATGAAGGGGACCGGCAGGAGCGCGAGCAGCGCCAGCTTCGGGCTCAACGCGAAGAACACGGCGCCCACCATGAGCGTGCCGACGAAGACCTGCAGCACCTCGTTGGCGCCGCCGTTGAGGAAGCGCTCCATCTGGTTGATGTCGTCGTTGAGGATGGAGAGGAGGTTGCCCGTGCGGTTCCGCTCGAACCACGCCAGCTCGAGCCGCTGCACGTGGGCGTAGGCGTCCATGCGAAGCGCGTGTTGGAGGTTCTGGGCGAGGTTCCGCCACTTCACCTCGTACAGATACTGGAAGAGCGACTCGCCGAGCCAGATGACCACGGTGAGCCCGGCCAGCACCACGAGCTGCTGGCGCGGGTCCGTCACGCCGCCGCGGGCCAGGAACGAGTCGGTCCGGTTCACGACAACGTCGACCGCCACGCCGATGAGGACCTCGGGCAACACGTCGAAGAACTTGTTGAGGACCGAGTAGACGGACGCCAACACGACGTCGCGGCGGTAGCCGCGCGCGTAGGTGAACAGACGGGTGAGCGCGTGCACGCGGCCTCCGGGGGGGTGCGCGCCCCCTTACCCGGTCGCGATGGCGGGCGAGTTCACTCGCCGTTGACGGAAAGTAGGGGCGCTTCGACCCAACCGGGGGCACACTGCGGCTCGAACCGGACAGATGCTCTTTGATGCCTGCCAAGCCGCCCGCGCTAGCGCTCCTCACGCTCCTCTGCGCGTGCTCGCCAGCGCCCGTGGATACCGACGCGGCGATTGACACGTGGACCGACACCGGGACACCACCTGCGCCGGAATACCGGGAGATCGCCCCGCAGTGGACAGCGGAAGAGGCGGTGGCCTATCTCGAGGAGGTCTTCGCGTACGGATGGCTTGACCCCGTGTACACGTGGGGCGAATTCAACGGCCTGCTCGCCTTCGGGGACGAGGAGTGCCCGGGGAACAACCTCCAGTCCATCTCCTCCCTCTGGGGGTGCTGGTCGGACTCGGGCTATTGGTACCTCGGCCCGGGGAGCTTCACCTGGCAGGAGTCCGAGGGAACCGACGCGGAAGGCGCCTACCTGTTGGAGGAACTGCGGACCCGCGAAGGCGATTTCGAGATCCTGACGCCAAGTGGTGAGCGTTTCGTCAGCGGTGCTTCGTACGAGTGGTCCCGGCTCACCTACCCCCGCCGCACGCTCGCCAGCACGGTCTTTCGGGGCAGCATGCAGTGGACTGGCAGCGATCGCGCCTGGCTGGCCAACTCGATGAGCGCCGCGCTCTGGACCACGGCCCAGATCGGCGGGGGCACCTCGGTGCGAATCATGGGGGCCTACGGAGTAGACGGCCACTACGTCTACTTCGAGGACCTGTTTTTCGACGGCGACAGTTGTGGTTGGCAGCCGAAGGGTGGCGCTGTCCACTTGCGCCAGGCCGACCAATCCAGCACCGTGCTGACATTCGACGATGACTGCAGCGGGTGTGTCGACGTGACCTGGGAGGACCAGGATTTGGGCCGAGTCTGCGCCGATTGGTCAGCCTACGCGTTGGACATCGCGAACACCACCACGGGCGCCCCATGACGTTGTTTGCACTGCTGTCCCTCTCGTCGTGCGGCGAGCCCGCGCCGGACTCGCCGGGCACCGCGCCGGATTCGGCGGGCCCCGCGGCGGACGCCCCACGCTTCGAGCCGCTGAGTGACCTTCGCTTCCTCCGCCGGCTGAGCCTGGATCTCCGGGGGACCCTCCCGTCGGTGGACGAATACCTGCAGGTCGAGTCCGACCCGGCCGCGATCCTGTCGCTGCGGGCCGCGTGGATGGAAGATCCCCTGTTCGAAGAACGCCTGGTGATGCTCCTGGGTGAGCGCTGGCACACGCTGATCGACGAGTTCGACGGTTTTTACTACGACTTTCAACTCAGTGGGGACCAACGGTACGACTTCCAGCGTTCGGTCGGACAGGAGCCCCTCCGCCTGCTCGCGCACGTCGTCACCGCCGATCTGCCCTGGTCAGACGTCGTCACCGCCGACTACACGATGGTGAACCCGCTCCTGGCCGACATCTGGCCCGTCGAAGGATACCCGGAAGGCGGCGAGGGTTGGCTTCCCGCCACCTACACGGACGGCCGCCCGGCGGCCGGAGTCCTCGCGACCAATGGGTTGTGGTGGCGCTACTCGTCGACCACGTTCAACCAGAACCGCGCCCGCGCCGCGGTCATCGCGCGGCTCCTCGTCTGTGAGGATCTGCTCACACGCCCGGTGACCTTTGCCGGCAGCGAGGAGCTGTTGCTCGCCGAGGACACGAGCAGCATGGTCCGCTCGGTGCCGGCGTGCCTGGCCTGCCACAGCACGGTCGAGCCGCTCGCGGCGGCGCTGTTCGGCTTCTACCTGATCCAACCCGCCAGCGCCTACGAGAAGACGCTGTACCATCCCGAGCGCGAGATCATCGGCCCGCTCGAACTCCAGGTGGAGCCCGCATTTTTTGGCACACCCGTGAACGGGCTGGAAGAGCTTGGCCGGGTGATCGCGGCGGATGAACGTTTCGCGGCCTGCGCGGTGGAGACCTTCACCGAGGCCCTGCTGGCGCGAGACACCACGCTCGACGATTTCCTGGAGACCGAACGACTCCAGAAAGACTTCGTCGCGGGCGATTTGCGTGTCAAGCCGTTGCTCGCCGCGGTGATGGACATGCCGGAATACCGCGCGGGCGGCATCACCGACGCGGTGACAGACACCGACGCGGATCAGCCCATGACGGCACGGATGGTGGGCGCGCCGCTGCTGCGGAGCATCTACCTCGATCTGACGGACTACGACTGGGTCATGTACGGTACGGCGCTCCTGGACGATGACCTGTACGGCGTCCGGGTGCTGGGCGGCGGCGTCGACGGCGAATTCATGCTCACGCCGCAGCAGGACCCGGGCATGACCTGGGCGCTGGTGGCAGAGCGGACCGCGCAGCTGATGGCTCAAGTGATTGTCGGCAATGAGCTGGTCGAGGGCGTGGGCCACGGCGACCTGCTGTCCGGGGCGAGCCTGGCGCTGCCATCGACCGATCCCGCGTGGGAACAGGTCGTGGGCCTCCTGCATCTACGCTTGTTCGGGGAGCGGCCGGACGTGGAGCGCCTCGCAGCATACGCCGATCTCTTCGAACGTCTCCAGGTCGGCGCGGACGCCGAGACCGCCTGGACCGGCCTGCTCGTGGCGATGCTGCGGGATCCTGAGTTTCTCGCCTACTGATCCTCTCCACACTGACCTTCTCCACCCTGGCGTGCCGATGTCCGTCTCCCGTCGAGACTTCAACCGTCTGGCCCTCGCGGGGCTCGCGGGCCTCGCTGCCGCCGGGTCCGGCGTGGCGGTGGCTGCCCCATCGCCGGACGAGCGTAAATTCCTCTTCGTCTACGCGCGCGGCGGCTGGGACTACAGCTACGTCTTCGCGCCGCTGTTCGACAATCCCTACTGCGACATGGACCCCACCGCGACCACCGCCGAGGAGGGCGGGCTCCCGTTCGTCGACAGCGAGGGCCGTCCGTCCGTCCGGACCTTCATGGAACGGTACGGAAATCGAACGCTGTTCGTGAACGGGTACGAGATCGCAAGCGTGACCCACCCTCGCTGCGCCCAGATCCTGCTCACCGGCAAGGCCGGCGCGATCCGTGACGACTTTCCGTCCATCCTCGCCGCCAGCTCGCCCGTGAATCTGCTGATGCCCTACGCGGTGCTCAGCGGGCCGGCCTACACCGCGAGCTCCGTGGTACGGGTCGGGAGCGACCAGCAGCTCCCCACCCTTCTGAACGGCTCCATCCTCCAGCGCGGGCAAACCCGGTTCTCCCTCCCGTCCACCGAATCGGACGCCCTCGTCGATGCGTTCGTCCAGGAACGCGCGGCCGCCTACGCCAGCACCGCCGGGCGGGGCCGGACACAACGATACGCGCAGTCACACGACCACGTGCTCGGTCAGATTCAGGACGTGTACGGCTTGGGTGACCCCGCCGCACTGTTCGACTCGACCGTTCCCGGTACGACCCAGCTCACGACGGCTGTCAAGCTGCTGACGCTCGGACTGTCACGCTGCGTGATGCTCCAGGACGATGGCATGTACGACATGTCGTGGGACACCCACGCCGTCAACTCCGACCAGAACCACCACTTCGAGCTCCTCTTCCAGAAGCTGCTGGACATCGTCGCCGCGCTCGACGGCGCCACCAGCATCGCAGGAAACCGGCTGTCCGACGAGGTCGTGGTGGTCGTGCTCTCGGAGATGGGGCGAGACCCGCGGCTGAACAACAGCAGCGGAAAGCACCATTGGACCTGGACCAGCGCCATGCTCCTCGGTCCAGGCATCACCGGTGGCCGTGCCATCGGCGGGTTCGACGAGTTCGTGACCGGCGAGAAGGTCGACCACGACAGCGGCGAGCTGTCGAGCACAGGGACCACGCTGAGCGCATCCGACCTTGGGGCCACCCTCCTGATGCTCGGGGGTGTCGACCCTGCCGAACACCTTCCCGAAGGCAAACCGATCCTGGGGATCATCACCGATGTGTAGGTTCCTCGCGTCCGGGGCGCTCGCCGCCTGCATCGCGTGCACCCCCGCCTCGGGCGACAGCGGCGCCGCGGCAGTCGTCGACCCCCTCTGCGATCAGGGCTACGAGCTGACCTGGGCGTCCTGGGGAGAGGCGTACTTCGGCACCTACTGCGACGCGTGTCACGCGGCCGATTCTCCCAACCGCTTCGGCGCACCGGAGGGAATCAGCTTCGACACCGTGGCCGAGGCCCGCACGTGGGCGCCCAGGATCCGCGCCCGGGTACTGGACGACCAGACGATGCCCCTGGGCGGCGGTGTCAACGAGGACGACTTGTATCTCCTCGACGTTTATCTCACCTGCCGCTTATGAAGGCGGCCCCGAGGCCTCACGATGCTGATTCTCGCGCTCCTTCCCGCCGCGCTCGCCGTATCTCCCATGGATCGTGATGACGCCTGGCGGGCCAGGTACCTCCCGGATCCGCAGGTCGCATGGTCGCAGAGCATCACGATCGGCTTTGGTACGGGCCACTTCTACGCCCACGACCCGGTGGCGGGAGGGATTCACCTCTCGATCCAGGCCCTCGGCGCGGCGATCATCGCGGGTGGGCTGGCAAAGGATGGCAATGGGACGGCCGTGATCTCGGCCGGCGCCCTGCTGTTCATCGGGGACCGCATCGTCGATGCCGTGACAGCGCCGCTCGCCGCGCATCGGTTCCGCGCCCGCCGGGGGCACGACGAACTCGAAGAGTAGCTATCGCCGCTCATTTTCTGCACGCACCCTGGCTTAGGGTCGCGGCAGGAACATCGGCTCGAGAGTAGTCGGAGTAGAGCCGAACGGAGCACGTGTGGTCGAGTGCCTTCGGCGGAACCCTCTCCGTGTATCCCTCTGGTAGAAGGCCGTATTTGAACCGCGATGCGGGCTGTTGCCCGGACGAAGCGTGAGAGATCGACCACAGGGTCTCGCCCGTTGCGGGGTCCTGGATCTGCAGGTCGGTGGTTCCTGACTCGTCCTCGCATCTCCGACCAGCTGTGACGATGAATTCGTCGCTCCCGTCGGGAGCCCGGTCGACACAAAGCGCGGGGCCCCAGTGACAGCCGACGAGGACCAGGGCCCCACCAATTCGAAGACTGTCGATAGCCATGCGCAGGTCTTGTCACCGGTTCTCACGGTTCCGTAAACGTTGCCGTCCAGCGCGTCGACAAAGTTTCCAGGCTTGGCTGCGAGCGCCGCCCGCCCGCTCGTGCCCCGCCGCGCGCCAACCAGGTGGTCTACCCGGGGGGCCTCGCTGAACTCGTCCGGCGGCGTCGGGCGCCTCGTCGAACACCACCCCTCCCGCCCCCCTCCGTTGGCGTTACGGACGCCCATGCTCCCCACTCCCGCCACCGCCCCCGCCGAAGCCGTCCGGCTCCTCGCCGGAGAGCTCCTCGCGTCCATCGCCGCGGACCACCCAGACCAGGCGAGCGCCCTCTGCAGTGAGGAGTTCCGCACCCAGGCGCGCCTTTCCTGTACGCGGCTCGTGACGGAGCTCGGCAAGCTCGACGCGCCCATCGGCATCGGGGATGCCGTCACCGTCGACACCAGCGGGGTCGTGCGTCTCGACGTTCGTGTCCATGGCGAGACGGCCTCGATTTGGTTGCGCGCCGAGCGCAGGGGCGCCCGCTGGCTGTTCGTGGACGGGGTCGACGCGGACGAGGGGCCCGCCCGACTCGGCGTTCCGGCCGCCGCCCCCGGCGCCTTCGCGACCGCGTTCATGGACGCCGCACCCCGGGGCCCCGAGGCGCTCCGCCCGCTCTGCACCGCAGCGTTCCGCGCGCTCGACGAGTTCGGCTGCGACAACTTCGCCAGCCAGGCGTCGAGGAAAGCGTTCGCATTCTCGGTGTACCGAGAAGAAGCCGCGGGAGACCGGCGTGTCGTCGTGCTCGACGTGCTCCGGGACGGAAAGGCGCTGGACCGCGTCTGGCTGTACGTCGTGTCCGAGCTGGGCTCCGAGCGGGTGGACAGTATCGACGAGTCCCCGCGACACGCCTCGGCGTTCCTCGAGGGGAAGGTGCCAGGGCTCATCGACCTCGACGCGCTCCCAGAGGACGCGGACCTGCGCCGCCTCGGCGAAGCACTGCTCTCCACCGCCGCGGGCAAGCCGGGGAAGACCCCGTGGGGTGACACGGATATGACCGCGTGGGTGGCCCGTATCGCGGAGCTCTCCTCACCCACCCTCGGACGCACGTGGCGTTTGGACGGCGTGGGGACGGGGGCGATTTGTTTCCTCCCAAGTGAGGGCAGCGCGCTCAACCTCCACGCGGTCCGGGACCAGACGGGCTGGAGGATCATCGACTACGCGTACGGTGCGCCGAGGTGCCACGTGGGGGTCGACGACCTCATGCCTCGCTGAAGGCCCAACGTCTCGCGCGCGGGGGCGCCCCGCCGGGCGAGGACGCCCGGCGGCGGTCGTCCTCCGGGCGCGCGCCAGAGGCGCTTGGTTCGCGCCGGCCCGTCCGGGCCCGGGCCGTCGCGGAACCGCCGGCGCGGCGCCGGCGCCCTCCGGCCGACCTGGCGCGGGCGCGTCTTCGGTATGCGCGGGGGGGGACACCCTCGGCGGCGGCGGTGCTACCATCGAAGGATGCCCGTCGACCTCGGCTCCAACTCCGCCACCGTACGGGCGCGATCGAAGGGGCTGAATGTGCGCTGGATGTATGTTCTTACTCTGCTCGGTGCCTGCAAATCCGACAACTCCCACTCCTTGAGCGACCTTGGCGTGCGGGTCGTGTCGGCTCATCGGGTGGCGGGCATGGAGCGACAGGCACCAGGACAGTTCCATTACCTCGTGGACTTTTGGATTCGATCGCCTGGGGAAGAGGCGTGGTTGATCATCGCCTGTGGCGCGGGCGCTCCGTCGCTGATGAACACGTCCGGTTCGCCGGTCGTAGATCTACCTCGAGCAACGGCAACCGTCGTCTTCCTGAAACATCCATCCGGCTACATCTCTGCCGAAGTCTCCGGCGTGGAACCCACTTCCTGCGCGCACATCTTCCCGCTCCGTCGTAGTGGCGAACTCGTTCTCTCGCAGCTGGAGGTCGTGACCGATTCGGCGCACGATATGGCCGTGTGTGTCGGAAGCGACCTTTCACTGATTCCACCAACGTTCCGGACGGACCCGGGCCCGCTCGCGCAGGCGATTTCGCGCATGCAGCGGAGCTGGTCCGGCTTGCCACAGGTGATCAATCTGCGCACCAACCACCCCCCGAGCGAGGGAAGTGAGTTTCTTGCAGAGATTCGGCTCGGAAGTCCCACCTGCTCGAGAATTCCTGTCGAATAGCTCAGAACCAGCGCCTCCTTGGCGAATCAATCACGTGCGGCCCGGCGGGGCACGCCGCCCCTCCGGAGCGCCAGGGGGGCCGGAGGGCGGCCGGCTTTCGCCGGCCGGTCCCGCCGGGGCCGCCCCGGCGGACCGAGGCGCCCCGCGCCGAGCCCGGAGGACACCCGCCGCCGCCCGTCCGCGGGCTGCGGGGCGCCCATGGGCGCTGTCGGACGTTGATGCTACGCTGGGGGTGCCCTGGTGAAGCTCTGCGGTGGAGCGGCCGACGAGAAATTGGTAGGCGCGGGTTCGAACCCCGCTGCCGGGGCACTTCCCTCCCGAACAGCCCGCGCGCACCACCCCACTGTCACACCCTGGCTCGGCTCAATCGAAGAGCGTTCAGGTACGTACGCACCTCCGGCGAGGTCAAGACCATCTCCCGGTAGGCATCGTCCGGGCTCAGGCCCAGCTCCTCCACGAGCGCGCGCACGGTAGGAAGGTCGCCCCCGCCGCTTCACGAACGCTCCGATGCTCTCATCGATCAGGAGGAGTGAGTCGCGGTCAGCCTCCCAGGGGCAATGAGGGTTCCAGGCCCACACAGCTCCGGAGCGCACATCGAGTACGTATTGATCCGCGTTCATCCGGCCGATGACCAGCAGCCCCTGGTCCGCGCGAACCGGTGATTTGGAGATCTGCTCGGCAACGTCCGCCAGGGCGAAGAAGACGATCTCCCACGCACCGCCATCGGGCCCCCGGAAGTGCCAGGTAAATCCCATGGACGCGGGGGTTGCCATGAACGCCGTGTAGGCGTCGGGAAGTACGCCCACTGCGCGCTCGATGCTCTCCCGAAGCTCCTCGTTCTGGGCGCCCATGTGTGCCTCCACGGCACACCCTAAGACCGCGCGCTCCACAAGCACGCGGCTCCTCCGCACGCCGATCACTCCGCGGCGGCCTCCGCCCGCCCCACGATGACGAGCTGCACGCGCCGGTTGGTGCGCCGCCCCGCTTCGCTCGTGTTCTTCGCGATGGGCCGCGTCGCGCCGTAGCCCTTCGCCACCAGGCGCCCGGCCTCGACGCCGTGCGCCACGAGCCACGCGCGCACGGCCTCGGCGCGGCGCTGCGACAGGTCGAGGTTGTAGACGGGATCGCCCCGATCGTCGGTGTGGCCCTCGATCTCGATGCGGGTCACCTCGGGGTGGAGCGTGAGCACGGCGGTCACCTCCTCGAGCACGCGGAACGAGTCGGGTTGGAGGATGGCCTCGTCGAACGCGAAGTGCAGGGACTCGTCCAACGTCACGGCGCCCGCGGTGACGGACACGCGCGCGGCGTCGAGCACGACGACGACCTCGACGGGGCCGACGCCGGCCGCCACGGGCGCCTCCACGCTGCGCGCTCCGTACGCCGGCGCGGAGACGATGACCTGCCACGCGCCGGGCAACACGCTGGTCTCGAGCGCGCCGTCCGCGCCGGTGGCGCCAGGGCGTGTGTACGCCGTGCCGCTCGACACCGGGCCGCTCAAGCGCACCTCGGCATCCACGGGGGTTCCGTCGGGCTCGGCGACGCGGATGTGGAGCGGGCGGGGCAGCCAGTCGAGGCGGAGGCGGCGCTCCTGGGCACCCTCGACGAGGGTGAGGTCGGTGGCGGCCTCGGCGTAGCCGGGCACTTCGGTGCGGACCGCGAGGGGGCCGAGGGGGAGGGTGGGGACGAGCAAGATGCCAGACGGCGCCGACATCGTCGTCTCCCCGAGCCGTACGCTGCCGCCGCGGACCAGCGAACCGTCGGGGTCGTGGAGTTCGACCAGCAGGCTCGCGACGCCGGGCGTGGGCGGCGTGAACACGAGATCGACGTCGGTGGGGACGTACTTGTCCTTGGCGGTGATCATGGACGAGAGGGCGGGCACCTGCGCGCTGGTGAGGCCCCAGCGTGGCGAGGAGGCCGCGATCGCCCAGCCGGGCTGCGCGCTGAGGACGAAGCGCGCGGTCGCGTCGGAGTCGACCGGGACGGGGGGCGAGTAGCCGGGGCCGTACGCGCGGGCGACCGCGTCGGTCGCGGGGCCCTCGGGGCCCTTCGCTCGCACGCGGACGGCGCGGGGAGCCCAGCCGAGCGTGATGTCGGAGAGGTTGTCGCCCGAGCGGAGCAACAGCTCGCGCGACCAGGTCCCGAGCGCCTCGGCGGCGCCCTCGACCTCGACGCGGTGCTTGCCGGGGGCGAACCCCTCCAGGCGCAGTCCGCCGCTCCCGCCGATCGTGCCGGCGTCGCGACCGTCTACCCGCACGTGGGCGCCGGCAACCGCGGCGCCGTCGGGGCCCTTGACGTTGAGGACCAGCGCGGCGTCGCCCGCTTCGCGCAACAGCGAGGCGTCGATGTCGATGCGGGTGGTGCCGTCGGGGAGCACGTCCACGACGCGCTCCTGGAGGCCCAGGGCGGGGGCGGAGAGGGTGACGCGCCAGGACCCGGCGGGGAGGGTGTAGAGCGCCTCGCCGTCGGGGCCGAGCGAGCCGGGGGGCATCTCCGCGCGGCCCGCGAAGCGGATGGCGGCGTCGATCGGCTCGGCGTCGGGGCCGCGGGCGCGCACGGCGAGCGCGCCGGGCACCCACCCGAGGACCACGTCCAGATCCCGCGGGCCGGCGAGCTCGATCGTGCGCGGCTCGCTCGGACGGAGGAGGGGGCCGGACACCGCCACGGTCCGGGTGCCGGCGGCGAGCCCCTCGACCCGCATCGTGCCGGCCGAGCTGGTGCTTCCGAGCGACACGCCGTCCAGACGCACCTCGGCGCCCGCCACGGGGGCCCCGGCGGGGTCGAGGACGCGCACGCCGAGCGAGGCGTCCCCGGCGTCGGGCTGGAGCTGCACGTCCACGATCACCAGCGCCAGCTGGCCGGCCTCGACCGTCACGTCGCGTGTCTGCACGCCGAGGCTCGGGGCGGTCACGATGACCTGCCAGCGCCCGGGGGCGACCTGGTGCAAGAGCTCGCCGTCGTCGCCGAGATCGAGCGACGTGGGCGCCTCCCCCGTGGACCCGCCGAGGAACCGCGCCTGGGCCCCGGTTGCCGGGCCCGTGGTGGTGCGCGCGAGCACCTTGACCGTGCCCGGCGGGTGGACGAGGGTGACGGTGCGGCTCAGGTCCTCGGCGGCGAGCGTGACGACGAGCGGCGCGGTGGCGGTGTAGTCGGGCGCGTCCACCGTGACGGTGCGCGCGCCGGGCACGAGATCCACCAGGGTGAGCGTGCCGCCGGTGCCGGTCTCGCCGTGGGAGGCGCCGTCCAGCCGCACGACCGCGCCCTCCACGGGCGCGCCGGACGCGTCCACGAGCCGCACGGTCAGGTCGGCGTCGCCGCCCTCGGCGGGCTGGAGGATCGCGAGCACGCCGAGGCGGCGCCACGCATCTTCGCTCACGCGGATGTCGCGGACCTGGGTCTCGGTGCCGGGGCCCGACACGGTCACGGTCCAGTCACCCGGGGTGAGGGGGATGTCGGCCGTGCCGTCGCGGCCGAGGCGCACGATCGCGGCGGGGGTGTCCGGGTTGGGGGGCACCACTTCTACGATCACGGTGGCGTCGATGGGCGCGCCGGTGGCGTCCTGCGCGACGACGACCAGATCACGCGGCCCGGGCGTCGTGACCGCGTCCGCGGTGGAGAGCGTGCGCTTCGGCGGGGCGGACCACCCCACGCGCGCGAGCACGCGGCCGCCCGAGCTCCCGATGCCCGGCGAGATCGCGTAGCCCCCGGCGAGCGTCACGGAGAGCCCCGAGCGGCCGCGCCACCCGACGCGCGCGAGCAGCTCCCCCGGGGCGCTGGAGAGCGGGCTCGTCGTGGCCGAGAGCGAGGGGGAGAACCACGCCTCGAGGCCCGCGCCGAGCGCGCCCCGGCCGTACCCGACCTGAGCGCCGAGCGGGACGGTCAGCGTGCGGTCGACGTTGCCGAAGCGCGCGTTCGTGTCGCCGGCGAGGCCCGCGTCGACCGACCAGCGGAGCCCGTCTCCGCCGCGCCCCACCGTCGCGTGCACGCCGCCGCCCCATCCGCCGCCGAGGAGCACGCGCTCGGCCCCGGTGGGGGCCACGCCCTCGGCGCGCACGCCCACGGCGAGCCCGTCGCCGTCCGACCAGACCGTGATCGGCACGGCGAGCCGCAGGTCGCCCAGAGGGGCGCCGGTCGCGCCGTCCGGTCCGGCGTAGTGGAGCCAGAGCGGCAGGGAGGCGGCCACGCCGACGCGCCCGAAGCGGGCCCCGCCCGCCACGGTGAAGCCGAGCAGCTCGTCGAGGAGCGGCGTCGTCTCGGGGGAGTCCTCCGTCGGCCACGACACCGCGAGGGTACGCGCACCCTCGAACGTGAGCCCGATGCCCGTAGGCGGCGCGCCCGCCTCCCACACGAGGACCGGGGCCGCCGGGTCGCCACCGGGGGAGGGGACCACCGAGGTGCCGTGCGCGTCGAGCGCGTAGGCCGCGCTCGGGAGGAGGAGCACGATCAACGGCGCCGCCGCGTGGCGAGGAGCCCCACGAGCGCGAGCCCGAGCGACATCCCGGGGCCCGAGCCTGTTGCGCAGCCGCACGGGGGCAGGCCGCCGCCCACGAGGCCGAGCGGAGCGCCCGCGTCGGTGTCGGTGTCGACGGGATCCGGCGCGGTGTCCGTGTCGGCATCCGTGTCGGCGTCCGTGTCGGCGTCGGTGTCGGCCGACCCTTCGTCGTCGAAGTCCAGCGCGCCGATGTCCGAGGGGGTATGCCCGTAGTCGTCGGCGCGGTCGGGCGTGCCCGCGGCGTTCGCGGGGGAGCCGGCGGCCAGGTACGGCTCGCTCTCGCAGTCGGTCGGGTCGTACTCGGGCACGAACCCCGCGTCGCTCACGACGATGTCGTTGTCGCCCATCGCGACGCCCACCATCGGCGTCGCGACCTCGGCCCACAGGTTGTAGTCGTTCACCAGGGGGCTGGGGACGGTGTCGAGCGAGACCCCGCCGGTGGAGTCGGCCGCGAGGTTGTTGGTGAAGGTCAGGCTGCCCACGTCCCCCGATACGAAGAGGGCGTCGCTCCCGACGAGCGTGTTGTCCTCGACGACGAACGTGGACGCGCCGAGGCTGTAGTAGCCCCGCAGGACCGCGCTGCCGCCGAACGCGAGGGCCTGGATGCGGCTCTTGCGCATCGTCACCGTGGAACGGTAGGTACCGATGAGGCCCCAGCCGTCGTCGCCGTAGTCGCACACCCGGAGGCCGTCGATCATCGCGGTCCCGGAGACGATCTTGATCGCCGGGCCTCCGAGCGTCGTGCCGTGCCCGACCAGCCGGGCGTCCGACATGCGCAGCACGCCGCCGCCGCGGTAGAGCTGGCCCGCGCGGGAGAACTTGGTCCCGGTCACGCTCAGCTCGCCGCCGGAGTCGGCGCGGATCACCGGGTTCTCCGCGCTCGTCGGCGCGAGCTCGCCGTCGGTGAACGACACGAGGTCCCCGTCGGCGAGCTTGGCGTCGAGCACCGCGGCGGTCTCGCCGCCGGTGTTGTAGAACGTGCAGGTCTCGCACGCGAAGGACCCGCCGAACACGTAGATCGGCGCGCCGCCCCAGTCCTCGTGCACCACGCCGCGGGAGCCCGAGAAGCGGCCGCCCTCGACCAGCACGTCGTACGCGTCGATCGCGAGCAGGTCGGCGCCCGCGGCGGGGCCGTTGTCCTCGAAGTCGGCGGTGCCGGTGAAGTGCGCCTGCACGTCGCCCCCCACGCCCCAGAGGCCCACGGCGCCGGCCGGATTGGACTTGAAGGTGCTGTTCGTCAACGCCACGCTGGCGTCTTGCGACCGCGCCACCACCAGCAACGCGCGCAGGCTCTCGAACCCCTCGGCCACGAACCCGGGGCCGCTGACCGCGCCGTCCACCAGCACGAGGCCCGCGCCGCTGTCGCCCACGAGCTTCACGTCGTCCACGATCAGCGTGGCCTCGTTCACCACGATCGCGGCGGAGGGCCCGGTGGACTCGAACAGGTCCGAGACGTCGGTCGGGAGCACCAGCGTCGCCGCGGTCGTGATGCGAGCGTGCTGGAGCGTGAGCGTGGCGCCGTCGGTGACCGCGATGGGGGGCAGGTCGACGACCACGCCGTCGCTCGGGGCGAGGCGGTACGCGGACACGTACGCGCCGGGCACGAACGCGAGCTGGTCGATCCCGGTGGTGACACAGCCGGGATCGATCCAGACGACGGCGTCCCCCGACGCGTCGCGCGCCGCGCGCACGGTGTCCTGGAGGAGCTGCTCGTTCGCGCAGGTGTACTCGACCTCGGCGGCCGACGCGGCGGGGGCGGAGAGGAGCCACGACAGGAGCCGCATGGGAGCATCCGGATGAATGCCATGGTGCCAGACACCGCGGACTCAGTCACGCGGCGCGACGCCGGGTTCGCTTGCTTGACACGCGTGATGACAAAAATGTCACCTCGCGCTTTCGGTTGCCCTTGTGGTCCACCGTCCGCGGAGCACGCCCTTCATGATCCTGATCGTCGATGACGAACCCATGATTTGCCTCACGCTCACCGAGCTCCTGGAGGACGTGGGGTACGAGGTGATCGGCGCGGGGAACGGCGTGGAGGCGCGCGCCCGGTTTGGTCCGCAGGTGGCCGCGGTGCTGCTGGACGTGCGGCTCCCGGACGTGGGCCAGCTCGAGCTGCTCACCTGGTTCAAGAGCCAGAACCCGGCGTGTGTCGTCCTCATGATGACCGGAAACGGCCCGATGGCGCTCGAGGCCGAGGCGCGGGGGTTGGGCGCGAACGGTTTTCTGCGCAAGCCGTTCAGCATCGACAGCCTGCTCCGCGACATCGAACGACTCGTGCCGCGCGCCTGACGCGACGGGTCAGCCCGAGCGGGGCAGCTCGAACCAGAACGTCGCGCCCTGCCCGGGCCAGCCCTCGGCGCCCACGGTGCCGCCGTGCCGGCCGACGATCCGCTTGACCAGGCCGAGCCCGATCCCGGTGCCCTCGAACTCGTCCATCCGGTGGAGCCGACGGAACGGCTCGAAGAGCAGCGATTGGTGGGCGGGGTCGAAGCCGGCCCCGTTGTCGTGGATGAGGACGCGCAGATTTTCGTCCGACTCCTCCGTGTCCAAGGTGATCAGGGCCACGTCGCGCTTCCGGGTGAACTTCCACGCGTTGCCGAGCAGGTTCTCGAGCACGAGGCGGAGGTAGCGAGGATCGGCTCGCACCATCGCCTGGTCTGCGCCCAGGAATTCGACCACTCGCTCCGGTTCGCGCCGCCGGAGCTCGTCGATGATGGTGGCGGAGAGGACGGCGAGGTCGACCTCGGCGAACTCGAGCGGGTCCCGGCCGGCTTGGGAGAGGGCGAGCAGGTCGTCGATGATGGCCCGCATCCGCGCGGCGGCGCCGCGCAGGCGCCGGAGGAGCTGGGCGTCCGGGGGGGAGAGCTTGTCGGCGAGGTTCTCCTCCAATATTTCGCCGTACGCGTCGATCGCGCGCAGGGGCGCGCGCAGATCGTGGGACACGGAGTAGGCGAAGGCGTCGAGCTCGTGGACGGCGGCGGTGAGCTCCTCGGTCCGCGCCGCGACGCGCCGCTCGAAGTCGGCCTGCAGCTCCTGGACCTCCTGCTCGGCGGGCGTGCGGGGGGTCCCGTCGGCACGCTCCAGCAGGAGGGCGTTGTCGAGCGCCGCGTCGAGGGCAAAGGCCACGGCGCGGTGCGCGGCGCCCGAGACGCCGGAGCCGGGGAGCCCGAGGAAGACCACCCGCGCCGCGCCGAGGTGGGCGCCGACGCCGAAGGCGACGATGGGCCTGGGCGACTCCGCGAGCGCGACGGGCACGGACAGGAACGTCTCCGTGCCGTTGCCGGTCTGCGCGCGCCGGAGCGACCGCCGCACGGCCGCGGAGACCGAGGCCGACGTGCCCATGCGGGCCACTTCGCCCAAGGTCGTGCCGTCATCCGCCGCGACGATGGCGAACGTGACGAGCTGCGGCGCACGTGCGAGCGCCGCTGCGAGCTGCTCCGCCCGCACCGCGGCGGTGCTTCCTCGGGAACCCGCGATCTCCGCCAGGAGCGCGAACGCCTGTTCGTCCAATGTCGATCCCAAGGAGGCCCTCGGGCCGGAAACCCCGGATCGGTCCGAACCCTTCCGCCCGTTTGCGTCCCCGGTTTACGAAACTCGAACTGATGTGCTTCGTCCTGGTCTATCGGGCGTGCTATGAGGTGGGATGCGCCTGCGTCGCACCAGCGCGGCCGTCGCCATCACCCTGGCGGTCGTGTCGATCTTCGGATGGGTGACACACGGGTCCTGGGTGGCCGCCACCGTGTTCGGCATGCGGACGAACGCGGCGGTGGGGATCGTGATCCTCGGCCTGGCCTGCCTCGTGCCCGCGCGGTGGGCGCGAGTGCTCGGCGTCGCGGGGATGGTGATCGGCGCTGTCGCCCTCCTGGAGCTCGCCGGCGCGCCGATCCGCCTCGACGAGGTGTTCGTGCGGGATTGGAGCATGCACGCGTCGGCGCCGGGCCGCATGTCCGTCTTCACGGCGATCGCCCTGGTGAGCCTGGGCAGCGCGCTGGTGTTCCCCCCCGTCGCCACCCCCCTGGCGGCCGTGGTGCTGCTCGGCGCCTTCATGGCGCTCGTGTCCCGGTTGTACGGCGTGGCGTTCACGAACGGGCGCTCCGTTCCCTTCTCGACCGCCCTTGCCCTCACGATGCTCGCGGTCGCCGTGCTCGCTGGAACGCCCCGGGGCGACCCCATCGGCATGGTGTTCGGAGAGTCGATTGGCGGGCGGATGATGCGCCGCCTGCTGCCCCTCGTCGTCGCGGTGCCCGTCGTCACCGGCCTCCTCTGCCGCGGGGCGGAGTGGATGGGCTGGATGTCGGTCGACCAGCGCCTCGTCGCCATGACGGTGGTGCCCGTGGTGCTCCTCGTGGCCCTGACTGGCTTCGTCGCGATGCGTACGGACGCCTACGAGGAGGCCCGTCGGGAGGACGAGGCGCACTTCCGCCACATGGTGGACGCCCTGCCGCTCGGGCTCTGGTGCGCGTGGCCGGACGGGCACGTCTTCCACGTCAACACGCGCTGGCGCACCTACACGGGCGCCGGCGGCTCGCCCGCGGGGAGCTGGCTGGACGCCGTGCACCCCGACGATCGGGAGCGCGGCCGGGAGGCCATGGCGAAGGCGCTGACGACCGGCACCGGCGTGCAGCTGGAGCTCCGGTTGGTGCGCACCGACGGCGTGGCGCGTATTCACGTCGCGCGGATCGCGCCCATCCGCGGGCCTGAGGGCGACGTGCGGATGTGGATCGGCACCTTCGCCGACGTGGAGGACCGCCGCCGCGCCGAGGTGGAGGCCATCCAGGCTCAGCGCATGGAGATCGTCGGGCTGCTCGCCGGCGGCATCGCCCACGACTTCAACAACCTCCTGGCGGGGGTGAACGCCCACGCCGGCATGGCGCGCCGCAAGCTCGGGGTGGGGCACCCCACCCTCCGCCACATCGACGCCATCCTCGAGGCCAGCTCCCGCGGTGCGTTCCTGACGCGCCAGCTCGTCGGCTATGCCGGAAAGGAGGCCGGCGTGGCGCGCCGCGTGGCCCTCGCCGCCGTCGTCGCCGACCTCCCCGACCTCGTCCGCCACCTGCTCCCGGCCGGGGCCCGGCTCCGCATCGAGGGCGGGGCTCCGGTGGACGTGGTCGCCGACGAGAGCCAACTCCACCAGCTGCTGGTGAACCTCGTCCTGAACGCGGCGGAGGCGCTCCGGGGCCGGGAGGGAGACATCTCCGTGCGGGCGTTCGCGCGGCAGCAGGGCGGCCCGCGAGAGGCCGTCGTCGAGGTGCGCGACACCGGCGTCGGCATGGACGAGGCGACCCGGGCACGCGCGTTCGAGCCGTTCTTCACCACCAAGCTGGGCGGCCGGGGGCTCGGCCTCGCCGCCGTGGCGGGCATCGTCCGCAGCCACGGCGGCACCGTCTCGATCGGCTCGGGCGACGAGGACGGCACGGGCACCGTCGTGACCGTGGCGCTCCCGGCCGCGCCCGCCGAGGGGGGCGCCGGGGTGGCGCAGCCCCAGGCCAAGGCCGCTGGCGGCTGCGTTCTCCTCGTCGACGACGATCCCGACGTGCGCAAGCCCCTCCGCGAGACCCTCGAGCTGCTCGGCTACAGCGTGATCGAGGCCCCGGACGGCCCCGAGGCGATCGAGCGGTTCGAGCGGGCGCCCGACGCGGTCGACGTGGTGCTGCTCGACCTGGTGATGCCGAAGATGGGGGGCGAGGAGGTGCTCCGGGCCCTCCGCGCGATCCGACCGGAGCTGCCGATCGTGATCAGCAGCGGGTTCGCGCAAGAGGAGGTGGCTCGGCGGCTCTCCTCGGCGCGGGTGGACGGCGTGCTCGCCAAACCCTGGACGGTCGACCAGCTCTCGGGCGTGCTCGCGCGGGTCCGCCGGCCGGCAGCGGTCTGATCCGGCCCGAAGGTGGACCGCCGCCAGCGGTCAACAGGGCGATGCGTCGGGCGTCCCGCCGCTGCTGTCCCCGCACCCGCCGCCCACTTCGAGCGCCGGGTGCAGGGGGAAGTCCAGGGAGTGCCAGAGGTCCGGGACCTCGATCTCCGTGAGCTCCTGCCCCGCGTCGAGGAGGCAGGCCCTGGCGTGCTCGTAGAGGGTCCGCGAGCGATCCGCCGCCACGCTGACCTTCCGCACGTCGAGCGCGACGGCGGGGGTGTCGCCCGCGGCGAGGTGGTCCCGCAGGTCCAGCCAGGCGCCCGCGGCCACCACGGCGTACGTCGTGAGCGACGTGAGCTTGGACTTGAGGCACATCCGCTCGTCCACGTCGTCCCGGAGCTGGGCGGCGGCGAGCCAGCCCTCTACGTCGCCGATCGCCGCCTCCATCTCCCGGCGCACACCGTCGGTGTAGACGAGCGCGACCGGGGAGGGGCGCTCCTCGGCATGGGACGGTTGCACGGCCGCGAGGAGGCTGGGAAGGAGAAGGTTCATGGTGCCCTCTCGCCCACTGTAGCCCCTATACGCGCCCGTCGCGCAACAGCGCCCGATAGTCGTCCAGGATCCGCGCGGCGTCGGCCTCGTCGGTCGAGGCGGCCACGTACTCCGTGCTCACCAGGCACACGGCGTGGGGCGGCTGGGCCAGCGTGGAGGCGGCCATCAGCGTCTGGGACAGGTCGACCTCGCCCTCTCCGAGGCCCACCCACTCGTACTTGTTGGTGCCCCACACGAAGATGCGCTCGCCGACGCGCTGCATCGGTTGGGGGTGGAACTGGTTCCACGGGGACAGGTAGCGCACGTCCTTGAGGTGGTACGCGATGACGCGCCCGCCCCACGCCCGCACCATGCGCGCAAAGTCCATGGCGCCGAGCAGATCTCCCTCGCTCGCGATGAAGCGGTTGGCGGGATCGTCGATGAACCCGACGAGATCCCACCCGGTGGCGCGGAGGCCGCGGCAACAGTGGTGCACGTCGTGCAGGTCGGACAGGTACTGGCCGTGGTGGATCTCGAGGCCGAGCACCACCTTCTTGCCCGTGCGCGCGGACAGCTCGCGGGTGCACCCCTCCCAATATTGGATCGTGGCGAGGCTCTCGTCGCGCAGCTGCTTGCGGATGTCCTGCCAACGCCCCGGCAGGCTGCGGGCGCGCGCGTACAGGTCCCCCCCGAGCACACGCAGCACGAGCGTGCCGTCGGGCGCGGCCTCGGCGAGGCGGTACGCCTGCTCGATGACGTGGCGGCCGTAGTCGCGGTCGCCCGGCACACACGCGCCCATGTAGGCGCTGGTCATCGCGATCGGCACGCCGTGCTCCCACGAGAGCGCGACGGCGCGGTCGATCGAGGCGGGGTCTCCCAGGTCGAAGTCGGCGTTGGTGTGGGCAACGGCCCAGGTGCGGTCGGGATCGGAGGCGGCGGCGCGGCGGGACCGCAGATCGACGAACACGGGGAAGCCGGCCTTGTCGGCGGCGGCGCGGGCGAGGCGGAACACCTCGTCGATCGGGCGGTCGGCGATGAGCATCGAGTTGACCGCCATCGCGACGGGCACGGGCACCTGCTCGACGATGGCGCGCTTGTTGAGCTTGCCCGAGGGGAACGCGGGAAGCTCGTCGCGGAACTCGACGATGCGCGGCAACATCGAGGGCGGCAGGGCCTTGCGGCAGTGGGAGAGGATGTCCTCGCGGGAGAGCGCGGTGCCGGCGAGCGGTACGATCACGGCGCGTGGCACCTCGCCCCGGAGCGGGTCGCGGGCGGGCACCACGACCACCTGCTTCACGCCGGGGATGGCGGCGATCGCCCGCTCGATGTCGAGCAGGTACACCTTCACGCCGCCGACCTTGATCATCTCCTCGCGCCGGCCGAGGAAGCGCAGGTAGCCGCCGTCCTCCTCGCGGACGAGATCGCCGGTGTGGTACCAGCCGTCGCGGAACTTCTCCGCCGTCGCGTCGGGGCGCTCGGGGTAGCCGCCCACCACCGCGCCGCCGCGCACACACAGCTCGCCGACGCCGGTGCTCGCGTCCGTGTCGATGACCTTCACCTCGTAGTGGGCCACGGGCTTGCCGAGCATCTCCAGCCGGCGCTCCGGCTCCCACGGCGGCACGTGCAACACGACGCCGGTGGTCTCCGTACACCCCCAGATCGGGATGAACTGGCAGCCGAGCGCGCCCTCGACGCGGCGGACCAGCTCGGGCGGGACCACGGCGCCGCCGGCCTCGCAGAAGCGCAGCGCCGGGAACGTGTCACCCGCCTGCACCTGGGTCAGGAGCAGGTCGAACACGCTCGGGATGGCGAACACCCAGCTGACCGCGTGGTCCTGGAGGGTGCGGATCACCGTGCGCGGGCGCAGGGTGTCGAGCATCACCGCGGTCCCGCCGGTGGCGAGGGTGCGGGCGAAGTGTTCGTGTGGGTGGGAGTAGGGCGCGAACAGGCAGAGGAAGCGCTCGTCCTCGGTGAAGGGGAACACGTCGAGCACCGCGCGCGTGTTCCATTGGATGTTCGCGTGGGTGGTCGGCGCGCCCTTCGGCATCGACGTGCTGCCGCTCGTGAAGTTCACGTAGCAGGGGCGGTCGGGGTCCTCGGAGGGCGGGAGCGCGCCGGGGGCCCCGTGTGTCAATTGGAGCAGCGCGGCCTCGCCCCGGATGACTCGCCCCGCGTCGCCGAGGATCCGCGCGGCCACGTCGGCCTCGGCGTCCTTGGGCGCGAACACCAGATCGACCCCGCCGCGGCGGATGACATGCTCGATGCGCGCGGGGTCTGCCCCGTCGATCGGGGTGTAGAGGCCCCCGGCGCGCGCCGTGGCGAGGAACAACGCGGGCAGCTCCCAGGTGCGCTGCGGGAAGGCGAGCACGTGCCCGCCGGGGGTCAAGCCCTGGGCGCGCAACCCCGACGCCATGCGCGCGACGGTGGCCTCGAGCTCCGCCCACGTGATGCGCCGGTCGCGGTCGAGGATGGCCACGTGATCGGGCCGCCGCTCGGCGTGGAGGCGGAGCGTGGCGTCGAGGGTGAGGCGGACCAATTCGGGAGGGGTCATCGGGCTGCCAACGTGTCGTATTTGCGCCAGCGGTCGTCGGGGGCGTAGTCGACGAACAGGGGGTGGTCGTCCACCGCGTTGCGGAGGCGACAATGGAGGAGCCAGGTGCCGTACTGCTCGGGGTGCGCGCGCAGCCACTGCTCCACCACCGTGACATAGGCGGTGGCGAGCGACTCGGGGGTGTGGCCGTCGGGCGCGATGGGGGCGCCGAAGTGACAGATGTCCGGGCCCTCGGCGGGGCACTCCACCATGGTGGGGACGATGGCGGCGCCGGTGGCGATGGCCATCCGGTAGGGCCCCGGGTTCAGCAGCGCCTCGCGGCCCAGGTAGGGCACCTTCATGAACTTGTTGCCGATCCGCCCGTCGAACGCGATGCCGACGATCTCGTTGTCGGCGAGCCGGCGGAACAGCTGCCGCAGGGGCGTCTCCATGGTGAGGAAGCGCGCGGGCAGCCGATCCTCGCTCTCCTCGCGCACGCGGCGGGTCTCCGCGCGGTAGCGGTTGTGGCCGAACAGCTCGGGGTGCTCGGCGGCGACATCGGCCGGGGCGAGCCCGCGCGCGGCGTACTGGGTGTAGGGGTACCCGGCGAGCGAGACCGCCGCGATCATCATCATGAAGTTGCCGGCGTGCGGAAACAGGATGATCGCGCCCTTCTTCCGCGCGAGCGCGGCGTCGAGGTGGGCCTGGTCCTGGAAGCGGAGGTAGCTGCGCCAGTTGTCCACGGTGAGCTTGCCGAGCAGCAGCTCCTCGTAGTGGGCCCGGAAGGCCACGCGGTACGCGTCCCGCACCGCGTTTGGGCCGACCTCGCCGAAAGCGCGCCGGTACTCGTCCGCCATCAGCGCGCGGCCGGCGCCCGCCGCGAGGTGCTGGAGGCGCCACAAGGGGAGCACGCTGCGCACCACGTCGGGCCGATCCACCGGGAGGAGCTTGCGGGCCTGCACCCAGAAGAGCCACCGCGCCACGTCCCCGGGGCGGACGGCGCTCTCGGCGGGGCGCTCCGGGGAGCGGGGGGCGGACGGGGGCATCGGGCTCGGGGGAAGGGAGGCCAGTATATCGGGCGCGAGGGCCCCGGATGGCCCCGGGCGATCAGCCGGCGCGGACCACGAGCAACCCCATCACCGAGACGAACGCCCACAACACCACGCCGAGCACCAGGGGGCGCGGGCCCACCGTGGCGAGCGCCTTGCGCGACACGCCCAGCCCGGTCAGGAACAACACGGCTCCGAGCGCCTGCTTCGCGACCGCCGAGAGCACGTGCCCCGGCTCGACCAGCGCGGGGATCAGGGTCACGAGCGCCGCCGCCGCCAGGAAGGCGGGGATGAACCACGGGATGGCGGCCTTGCCACCCCGGCCCTCGCGCCACGAGAGGGCGAGCGTGAGCGGGGCGATCCACAACGCGCGCGCGAGCTTGGTCGTCGTGGCGATGCCGAGCGCGCCGCCGCCGTAGGCGCTCGCGGCGCCCACCACCGAGCTCGTGTCGTGGATGGCGAGCGCGGCCCAGCGGCCGAACATCTCCGGCTCCATCCCGAGGGCGTGGCCGACGAACGGAAACAACACCAACGCCGCCGCGTTGAGGAGGAACACGGTGCCGATCGCGACGCCCACGTGCTCGTCCTTCGCGTCGAGCGCGGGCGCCGCGGCCGCGATGGCGCTGCCGCCGCAGATCGCGGTGCCGACGGCGATGAGGAGCGTGAGCACACGGTCGACGCCGAGCAGCTTCCCGAGCCCGATGCCGACCGCGAGCGTCACGACGATGCCCATCGCGGTGACGACGATCCCCTCGGCGCCCACGCGGGCCACGACGCCGAGATCCACGCCGAAGCCGAGCCCTACGACGCAGAGGGCGAGGCCGTTCTTGACGAGGCGAGGCGTGACGGCCGGCCAGGGGTTTCCGAGGAGGAGCCCGATCGCGACGCCGGCGACGAGTGCGGCCGCGGGCGGGCACCCGGGCACGAGCGCCGCGAGCACCCCGAGTACGACCAGCACCTTCGCCATGGGGCCGGCTATCGCGGTCCCCGCCGTCGCGGGGCACGGCTACCCGTTTCCCGCGACGGACTGGCCGTGAGGAGGGCGCGATAGGCCGTCAGAAGTAGAAGCGCCCCCCGAGCCCGGCGTCCACCCCGAAGCCGAGCCCGGGGATCACCTGTACCCGCGGCACCACCTGCGCGAAGAGCTCGAGAGGGAGCCGCTCGAAGAACAGGGACGCCCCGACGGGCACGCGCGCCGACACGCCCGCGTTCTCGCCGAACATGCCCGGCGCGGCCGACACTGCGCCGACGCCGACGCCCACGTAGAGGGGCATCATCGTGCCGCCCGTGGGCTCGAGCAACCGGATGGACTGCACGTAGTCGGCGCTCGCGTCGAACCGCCCGTCCTTCAGGTCCCATCCCACGGCGCCCTGAACGGCGTTCCACCCGTTCGGCCGCCAGGCGAGCGACACGCCGGTGGTGGGCCCGACGATCACCCCCGCGCCGAACGGGCCGGGTTGGATGTCACGGTAGGGCCCCGCCTGTGCCTCCGCATGGTTCAAGCCGACGAGGACCAGCAAGATCGACAACATGGTTCGCCTCCTCTCGGACGAACCTACACACCTACGCGTCGAACGAGCGCCCTACACTTGCGTCGGAGGTGCCCCCGGCGGAGGGGTGCTCGCGCGGCTGCGTGCGTAGCTGCGTACGGTCGAGACCAGCACCCGCATGTCGATGGGCTTGGACAGGTGGGCCACCATCCCCGACGCGAGGCAACGCAGGCGCTCCTCGTCCATCGCGTGGGCGGTCAGGCCGATCACCGGAAGGGTCGGCGCGAAGGTGCGGATCTTCCGCGCCAGGGTGTGCCCGTCCATCACGGGCATCTGGATGTCCGTCAGCACCAGATCGAACGCCTGCTCGCCCTCCCGCTCGAGCACCGCGAACGCGGCGGCGCCGTCCTCGGCGAGGGTGAGCTGCGCGCCTTCGAGGCGGAGCATCTCCCCGAGCAGGAGCCGATTGGCCATGTTGTCCTCGGCGCCGAGCACCCGGATGCCCTGGAGGCGGTTGCTCGCCCGGTAGGGGGTCCCGGCGGGGGGCATCTCCTCGACCGGCGGCGCCACCTCCACGGGCGGCTCGTCGTCGGAGGCCGCGGGCGGAGGCTCGGCGAGCGCGGCCGTGGGCGGGTTGACCTCGTCGAGGGGGAGGTGCACGGTGACGGTGCTCCCCACGCCGAACGTGCTCCTGACCTCGATCGAGCCCTTCATCAGCTCGACCAGCCGGCGGGTGATCGCCATCCCGAGCCCCGTGCCGCCGAAGCGGCGTGTGGTCGAGGTGTCGGCCTGCTCGAAGGGCAGGAACAGCCTTCCCAGCTGCTCGTCCGTCATGCCGATGCCCGTGTCGGTGACGCGGAGCCGCAGCCCCTCAGCTCGGGTCAGGCCGTCGGCGCTCTCCACGGTGAACGTGACGCTCCCGCGCTCCGTGAACTTCACGGCGTTCGAGAGGAGGTTGACCAGCACCTGGGACATGCGCAGCGCATCGCCCCGCACCCAGCCCGGCAGGCCCGGGCCGAGCTCCAGGCGCAGGCCGATCCCGGCGGCGCGGGCGTTCGCGTCCATCATCTCCATCGTCTCCCGGACGAGCCTCGCCAGCTCGACCGGCTCTTCGGCGAGGTGCAGCATCCCCGCCTCGATCTTGGACACATCGAGGATGTCGTCGAGCACGCCGAGCAGGTGGCGCCCGGACCCGAGGATGCGGGTGTACGTCGCGCGGTCCCGGGTCCCGTCGCTCTGGATCCAGCCGATCTGGGCGTGCCCCAGGATGGCGTTCAGCGGGGTGCGGATCTCATGGCTCATGTTGGCGAGGAAATCGCTCTTCACGCGGGAGAGGCGCTCGGCCTCCGCCGTGCGGGCGGCCACCACCTCTTCGAGGTGCTCCTTGTGGGAGCGGAGCGCCTGCTGGCTCTCGGTGAGGGCCGTCTCCATGAGCTTGCGGATCGTGATGTCCTCGGCCACGGACACGAAGTGTCGGAGCGCGCCGGTGTGGTCCCGCACCGGCGTGATGGTCGTGTACTGGGTGTACACCTCGCCGTCCTTCCGGCGGTTGATGAGCTCCCCGCGCCAGGTCCGGCCGCTCGCGATGGTCTCCCAGAGGTGCACGTAGGTGTCCGCGGGCTCGAGCCCCGAGCGGAGGAAGCGGGGGTTCTTGCCTTGCACCTCGTCGAGCGTGAACCCGATGAGGGCGGCGGAGGCCGCGTTGATCCACTCGATCGAGCCCCGCGGATCGGTGATCATCACGGCGTTCGCGGCGGCGTTCATCGCGGTGTCCACCATGCGGAGCCGGGCTTCGGCCTGGCGCCGGGCCACCCGGCCCCACGCCTCGCGCAGGCTGCGATCGATGATGGGGACCAGCCGGATGAGGTTGTCCTTCAGGACGAAGTCCCACAGGCCCTGCTTGAGCAGGTCGACCGCCGTCTCTTCGCCGACGCTCCCCGACACGAGGATCACCGGCACGTCGGGCTGGGCCTCCTGGAACTTCACGAGCAGGTCGAGGAAGTGGAGCCCGGGGATCGAGTAGTCCGACAGGATCACGCCCCACCGTTGGGTGGTGAGCGCGGCGTCGATTCCCGCCTGGTCGGACACCCAGTGGCAGCGGGAGGCGACTCCCCGTTGCAACAGGTGCCGTTGGATGAGGAGGAAGTCGGCGCGAACGTCCTCCACCACCAGGATGTCCATGCGCTTAGCCCTTCATCGGGGCGTTGGTCGCCACCCAGTACACGCCGAGCCGCGCGACGGTCTCCGCGAAGGCGGCGAAGTCGAGGGGCTTGCGGACGAAGCTGTTCGCGCCGCCCTCGTAGCTCCGCAGCCGGTCCCGCTCCTCGTCCGAGGAGGTGAGAATGACGACAGGCAGGTACCGGGTGCGATCGTCGGCGCGGAGCCGCGCGAGCACCTCGAGGCCCGACAGGCGGGGCAGATTGATGTCGAGCAGCACGGCGACAGGCAGCTCGGGCCCCTCCCGATCGGCGAACTCGCCCTGGCGGAACAGGTAGTCGAGCGCCTGCTGGCCGTCCCTCACGACGTCCACCTGGTTGGCCAGGTTCACCTTGCTGAACGACCGCAGGATCAACTTCTCGTCCTGGGGGTCGTCCTCGACGAGGAGCAGGGTCTTCTGGCGCATGACGCTCACCTTACGTCACTCCAGAACGGGCCGCTAAAGTAGATTCCGACGCAGCCCCGGGATCGGGCGGGGAGGCGGGGAGGGTGAGCGTGAACCGGGCTCCTTCGCCCGGGGAGGCGGTGGCACGGATGGTCCCTCCGTGCCGGGTGAGGATGCGCTGGACCGTGGCGAGGCCGATGCCGAGGCCCGTGAACTCCTCCTGGCGGTGCAGCCGCTGGAAGGGCTTGAAGAGCCGCTCGGCGTGGTCCATGTGGAAGCCGGCGCCGTTGTCCGAGATGCTGATGGCGCCGTCCTCCTCGCGGTACAGGCGCACGCGTGGCGCGGGGGACTGTTGCGTGTACTTCCACGCGTTGTCGAGCAGGTTTCGCAGGACCAACTCGAGCATCGTGGGGTCACCGTTGACCGTGATGCCCGGCTCGATCTCCCAGGTGACGGTGCGTGCCGGCTCGGCGCGCTCCAGATCCAGGCGGATCGCGAGCGCGAGGGCCGACAGATCCACCTCCTCGCGACGGAGTTGGCCCCCGCGGGTGCTGCGCGAGAGCCGGAGGAGCCCGTCGACGAGGGCGCCCATGCGGCGGGACGCGATGCGGATCTCGTCCAGGTACGCGCGCGCTTCGGGCGCGAGGGCCTCCGCGAAGTCCTCCTGCAGGGCCTGCGAGAAGCCGTTCAGGGCGCGCAACGGCGCGCGCAGATCGTGCGACACGGCGTAGGCGAAGCTGTCGAGCTCCTGGTTGGCGGCGCGTAGCTCGGCGGTGCGCTCCTCCACGCGGCGCTCGAGGTCGGCGTTCAGGGCCCGGATCTGCTCGTCGGCCTGGGCGCGGGCGGCGACCAGCGCAGCCTCGCTCTCCCGCCGCTCGGTCGCGTCGATGATCGCCAGGATGCCGATCGTGGAGACGCCGGCGCTATCCCTCGCGAGGCACCCGCTGTAGCTGAAGCAGCGTGTCCCTCGCGAGCCCAGGCCGTCGAGGCGGCGGATGCAGAGCTCCACCCCCCGAAGGGTCTCCCCGCGCAGGATCCGCATGAGTGGCCACTCGTGGAACGGCAACACCCGGCCGTCGACGGACGCCATCTCGTAGATGTCCTGGAAGCCCGAGAGCGCTCCGACCACCTCGGCCATGCTGGAGAAGCCGTGCATCTCCAGGGCGGTCGGGTTCCAATACACGAGGTCGCCCTGGGGCGTACAGGTGACGATGCCCTCGTTCAGCTCGTCGAAGATGAGCTGGAGGTGGGTACGTGAGGCGCGGAGCTCGGTCTCCATGCGCTTTCGTTCGGTGATGTCGTGCGAGATGCCGTACACCCCGACGATGGCGCCGCTCGCGTCGCGCACGGGGCCCTTGGAGGCGAGGTAGGTGCGCACCCCGTCGGCGTGCTCCACGTCTTCTTCCGCGGTCCGCACCTGCCCGTCCGTGAGCACGGCCCGGTCGAGCGCCATCCGCGCCTTCACGCCCGCGGAGGGGAACACCGCGGCGTCGTCGCGCCCGAGCACCTCGTCGATCGGCTTGCCGAGCCGGGCGAGCGCCGCGCCGTTCACGTACACGTAGCGGCCGAGCGCATCCTTCACGAAGACGGCGTCGCTGGTCGCGTCGACCACGGCGCGCAGGAGATCCCGGTCGTCCATCAACCGCGTGCCCGCTGGTCGCGACGGCTCGCGGCACTGCGTGTGATGCTGCAAAATGAACGATTCAACGCTTGCTCCGGCGGGGCCGCCGGTACGTTACCTCATCGCCGCGGCCACCACAATCACCGGTGATGACCGCGCGCCGGCCTACTCCTCCGTGCACGCGATGGACGTCTCGCCCGACCACCCCGGATAGGGGCGCGCCTGCTTGACGTACAGCGTGGGCGTGCCCGGCGTGAGCTTGTCGTCGAACTTCCACTCCACGTCGATCGCGTACCAGCCGTCGCCGCCGTAGGGCTCCGCGAAGAAGCGGTGGATGGAGTCGAGCGCCACGGCGAGGTCGTACGCCTCGTCGGTCGTGAGCACGGTCTCGCCTTCGGGGACGAGCGTGCTGTGTTGGATGTACACGATCGGCTGGCCGGGGCTGTAGTAGTAGTGGAGCCACGCGTCGGAGAGCACGCCGGGCTCCGGCGCGACGACATCCTCGCCGCCCTCCTGCCCGTTCACGTAGAACGCGGGCTCGAGCCCCGTCGTGTCGTACGGGTTGTTGGTGATCGCCACGCCGTTGGCCTCTTCCTCGGGGAAGTTGGCGTGCACGAGCAGGCCCATGCCGACATCGAGGTGGTTCATCGAGTAGTACGCCCGCTCCTCGTAGGCGCGGGGGTTCCACACCTGGGACCACACCTTCTTCACGGCCCACTCGATGCTGTCGCGCTCGTCGCCCACGATGTCGGGGTGGCCGGTCTCGGAGTTGTACAGGCCCGCGCCGGTGAAGGCGCCGAGGTCCTCGGCGTTGGTGCTCGACCGGAACCGGGCGTTCTCCCCGGGGAACACCACGGCGGCCTTCGCGATGATCATCGCGACCACCTCGGGGCGCATCGGCGCGTCGCGCATCTCGTCCTTGAAGGCCTCGAGCTGCTCGGCGCGGAAGTTGGGATCGTCCCACTCCGGCTGCGCCATGATCGCGTTGATGCGGTCCCACAGACCGTTGTCGGTCATGAACTGGTTGTAGTAGTACATCGGGATGCCGAACGCGGGCTGGACCGGGATCGGCTCTCCCATCGCCGAGGCGTCCGCCAGCGCGCCGTAGTTGGTCGCCTTCGCGCCGAACATCGGGATCGAGAGCGAGATCGCCTCGGAGAGCGGCATGGCGTCGAGGTCGAGCATGTCCTGCACGTCGCGGAAGTCGGTCACCTCGAGGTTCATGGGCTGGACCACGAGCGGATCGGGCTTGTTGGCCTCCCACCACGCGTCCGCCTCGGTCTCCGTGATCTCGCGCACGCTCCAGTCGAAGGCGCCGACCGTCAGCTCCACCCACTTGCCTTCGAGCGCCTGGAGCTCGGGCAGGTTCTGGGCGTCACGCAACGCCATGTTGGGCGTGCCACGGTTGACGGAGAGCACGTTGATGTGGGCGAGGGGGGTCTGGAATTGGGAGGTGATGATGCCCGCGACGATGGAGATGTCGTTGGGCACCGAGTCGAGCACCACGAGCTCACGGTAGGGGGTGTACGCCCCGTCCAGCTCGCCGTCCGCGTACATGCGCAACAGGCCGGTGGTCGTGCCGAGGTTGAGCGGCTGGTAGTCCACGCCGGCGTAGAGCTCGTCGGTAGAGACGATCTTCACGTCGTCGGGGAGCGACGCGGCCACGACCTCGACCGCCACGCTGGTGGGGTGGAAGTAGAGCTCCTCGCCCATCCACGCGGCGTCGCGGATGAGGCGGTACGCGGTCGCGATCATCTCGGCGTCGGCCGTGTCGTAGGGGGAGATCTCGTAGACCCACTTCGCCGGGCCCGTGTAGTAGGACACGGCGCCGAGGATGAAGCGGCGATCGGGGCTGTAGTACTCGGTCTCGTTGAACTGATCCATCGCCGGGACCGGCGGCAGGCCGTCCCCCGACAGGTGGGTGGACGCGAAGTCCCAGTGGATGCAGTAGCGCTTCGAGTTCTGGAAGTAGAGCGCGTTCCCGTCGACCCGGTCGATGACCGTCTTGACCGACGTGGCGCCGGGGATGCTCGCGTCCGCCGGCTCGCTGGAGAGGATGTCGTAGTCGCCCTGGCAGCCGAGCTGCTGGGCGAAGTCGGGGCTGTCGCCCTCGGCCAGCAGGCACTCCCACACCGTCTCGTCGGGAGGCGCCGTGTCCGTGTCCGTTCCCTTGTCGGTGTCGGGGTCGACGTCCGGCCCGTTGCACGCCGTCAATCCCACGAACAGCCACGCCAGGACTCGAAACATCAACACCTCGACCGCGCCAGCATAGCGCCGGTCGGGCGCGATCGGATAGCGCCACGTGCTTCCTGCCGCCGGCGTCAGCCCCGCTGCCACACGGCGGGCCGGGCGCGCCCGTCCACATCCACGGTCGGCCAGCGCGGATCGACGGTGAGCACCTCGATCCCTGCATCCGTCGTGAGCACCGTGTCCTCGATCTTCATGCCGCGCACGCTCGGGTTCCACGCGAGCGCGGTGGGGGAGGCGAGCACGTCGGTCGTGTCGGGGGTCGCGACGGTTTCCCGCGCGAGGTAGCCGGTGGTGCCGCCCTGGTGATGGGCCAGCTGCTCGCCGGGGAGGCCGGCGTCCGCGTAGGCGCGCACCAGCGCCCCGAACACCTCGTCCAGCCGCGCGCCCGGCCGCGACGCGCGCAACGCGGCCGCCTCCACCCCGGCCACGACCTCGAAGGCGTGGGCCTCCTCGGGCGTCACGCCCCCGAACGAGACGAAGCGGGTCAGGTTGGCGTAGAGCCCGTGGCGGCGGCCGCACACGACCAACATCCCGCGCCGCCCGATCGGCGCCTGGGTCGGTGTCGGGTGGCGATACCGCGGCAGCCGGGCCTCGCCGCCGACCAGCGTGACCGCGGGGTGGATGCCGCGGCGCCACAACGCCTCGGCGGCGGCGCCCGCGACGGCGGCCTCTGTCCAGCCCGGGTGGACGGCCAGGAGCACGTCGGTGACGGCCTCGGCGGCGTCTCGCGCGAGGAGGCGGTAGCGTTCGACCTCGGCGGGGACGAGCCGGCGCTTGGCCTCGACGAGATGCACGGGCAGCGCGCGCTCGCCGCCACGCGGCCGGTCCGACGCCACCTCGCCGCTGGCCTCGACGGCGACGAAGCGCTCGCGGCGGGCGGGCTCCGCCCAGGGATCGGACTGAAGGGTGTAGGGCGCCGGCACCTCCTCGTGGCGGAGCCGCTCGACCTCGATGGCATCCGTCAGCACCCACGCGCCGGTCTGGGTCACGAGGACCTCGGCCACGCCGGACTCCGCGGCCAGGTTCACCACGTTGGAGCCGCCGCCGGTGGCCCACGCGAACCAGTCCACGCCGCGCAGGCGGAGGGCGCCGAGCCCGCCGGTGGTCAGGACCCCGCTAAGCAGCGCCAGCTTCTGCTCGATCTCGGCCGTCGTCGTGGTGCCACCGGTTGCGCTACAGTACTTCAATGCGCACCTCGTTGATTCTGTTCCTCGCCGCCTGCACCGAGTACGGGATCGAGGGCCAGAAAGAAGAACCTACCTTGGAAGAAGACACCGCAGGGTTCCCCGATGTGGCGGTCACCCCCACCACCATCGATCTCGGCGTCGTGTGCGCCGGCTCGATCCACGAGAGCGTGGTCGAGGTGAGCAACGGGGGCGACGAGCCGCTCAACGTGCGCGGACTCACGTTGGATGGCGAGGGCTGGGCACACGGCGACGTGACGCTGCCCACCACGCTCCAGCCGGGCGAGCTCCTCTCGATCCCCGTCACCGGCGGCCCGGGAAACGCCACGTTGACCGTGCACACGGACGATCCCGACTCCCCCGACGTCGAGGTCGCGTTGTGGGCCGCCCTGGACGCGCCCCCGACCGCCACGATCACCGCCCCGCCCGACGGCGACGTGCTCGCGGGCGACGCGTTGGTCTCGTTCACCGGCCTCGTCACGGACGACGCTGACGCGGCCGACACCCTGGCGATCACTTGGGCCTCGGACATCGACGGCGTGGTCGGCACCGGCCCGGCCACCGCCGCGGGGGACACCTCCGTGAGTTGGGACCCGAGCGTCCGCACGGCCGGCTCCCATCGGGTCACGCTCACCGCCACCGATTCGTGCGGCCAGTCCGTGAGCGACGCGGTCACCATCTGCCAGGACCAGGGCTACACCGCCGACAACCTCGACCTCGCCACCTGGAACTTCGAGGGTAGCGCGCGGTGGGACGGCGGGAACGGGTGGGTCGAGCTCACCCAGCCGCTCGAGGGCCAGAGCGGCACCGCCTTTCAGACCGCCACGACCGTGAGCGCGGACAACGTCTCGATCGATTTTTCGTTCTACGTGAGCGGCGGCAGCGGCGCGGACGGCATCTCGGTGACCGCGCTCGACTCCTCGCGCATGGCCGGCTTCGTCGGCGACTCCGGCGGCGGCATGGGCTACGGCGGCCTGCCCGGCTGGAGCGTCGAGGTCGATACCTACTACAACTACGACTACGGCGATCCCACGGAGGGGGACCACGTCTCCATCCACTTCGACGGGCAGCCGATGAACCCCGCCGCGTGGGCCGCGCTCCCCGAGATGGAGGACGGCGCCTGGCACGCCATGACCGTGACCGTGCTCGCGCGGCGCGTGACCGTGGCGATCGACGGGGTGACCTACATCGACCAGAACCTGTCGGGCTTGACGCCGTTCCCCGCCTACGTCGGCTTCACCGCGGGCACCGGCAGCCTCACCAACTACCACCTCATCGACGCGCTCACGGTCACCCGGTACGTCTGCGAGGAATGAGGGGCTCGGGAGCCCCGACATCAGGGGCCCGGCGGGCGCGCGCGTGGTGCCCCGCACATTCCGACCCCTCGCGGGGGGCCCCCGGGCCGCCATGCCGGCGGGCTCGCCCGCCGGCTGGCGGAGCCGAGGGGCGCGGGGGTCGGAATGAACGCGCGCGCCCGCCCCCTTGGGGGTCTGGGGGGCTCGGGAGCCCCCCAGGAGACCAGCTACGCCGCCGAGCCGGCGGCGGCCCGCGGCCACATCGCCCCCGCGTCGAGCCAATTCGCGGGGTTCTCGAGCACCTCCACGAACTTGTCGATGCCGAACCGCGCGTTCAGGCCGTCCTCGATGCGCTCCTCGTAGGTGAAGCGCAGGTGGAGCATCGGCCGCACGATCGGCTGGCCGTCGCGCACGATCACCCGGTCTTCGAGCTTGCCGATCATGATGAACAGCGGGCAGTTGCCGTACTCGAAGAGGTGGTGGTACCCGGCGCCCATCCCGAGCGAGCCGAGGTTGGCGATGAAGATGCTGGTGAAGAGCGGGTCGCCGTCGATGTACCAGCGGGGGAGCAGGTTGTAGTAGTCGGCGGCCTTGAGCGTCCACGCGCCGAAGCGCAGGATGGGGCGCGGGAAGAAGTTGAACAGATCCAGCTCCTTGTCCGTGCGCGTCTTCTTGCCGCTGCGCTCCTGCACGATGCCGCCGTTCATGCGGGCCACCAGGTCCAGGAAGGCCTCGCCGTCCGGCATGTTCAGCTTGACCGTGGAGATCTGGGCCTCGCGGTCCATCCGGGCGCGCTTCATCGAGAAGCTCAGCCACCGCGCGTTGCGTTGGTACAGGCGCCGGCCCACCACGAAGCGGTTCATCTTCGGGGTGGCGGCCAGCGCGATGTTGGCGGCCGCCACGGTCAGGTGGGTCATGTTCACGCCGGTGTCCGCCTCCTTGTGGCGGGCCAGCCACGTGGTGAGCGCCTCCCCGTCGGCGTAGGCGTCGAAGAACACCACCGCGTCCGCACGCGTCGGCAGCAGGTAGAGCAGGATCCGCCGGAACGGGTGGAGCCGCAGGAGCGTGCCGTCGGGGCGCGACGTCTTGAACTCCACGACGAGCCAGAGGGCGAAGGGGACGAGGAGCCAGAGGAAGGCGGACATGGAGGGCACCGACGTGGGAGCCGCCCCTAACCGATGGCGCAACGCGGGCTTCCGGCAACCACACGCGAGCAGGGTCACAGCCCGACGGTGCGGTTAGGCGATGCGCCTCTCGACCGGAGCTCAGCATGCGTGTCGCCCTCACCGGAGCCAGCGGGCTCCTCGGCGGAAACCTCGCCATCGCCCTGTGCGAGCGGGGGGACACCGTCGTCGCCACGCGCCGGGGCACGAGCCGCGTGAAGCACCTCGACGACTACCCGATCGAGTGGGTCGACGCCGACCTCGGCGAGCCCGAGAAGCTCACCGGCGCCTTCACCGGCGCGGAGCTGGTGTTCCACGTCGCCGCGATGGTGAGCGTGCGCCGCCGCCCCACCCCGGCCCTCGTGGCGGCCAACGTCGAGGGGACGCGCAACGTGGTCACCGCCGTCCGCGCCGCCGGCGTGCGCCGGCTCGTGCACACCTCGACCGTGGGCGCCGTCGGCCTCTCGGAGGACGGCGTGCCGTGCACCGAGGGCGCGCGGTGGAACTTCGGCGAGCACGACCTGGACGACGGGTACGTCACCACCAAGCACCAGTCCGAGCTGCTCGTGGCAGAGGCCGTGCGTGGCGGGCTCGACGCCGTGGTCGTCAACCCGACCTACATGCTCGGGCCCTTCGACAGCAAGCCCAGCTCCGGCAAGCTGTTGATCGAGCTTGCACGCGGCAAGATCCCCGGCCTCACCCCCGGCGCGAACAACTTCGTCGACGTGCGCGACGTGGTGCGCGGCATGCTCCTGGCCGCCGAGCGGGGGCGCGCGGGCGAGCGTTACATCCTCGGCGGCGAGAACATGCCGTACGCCGTGGCCTTCGCGCGGATGGCGAAGGTCATCGGGGTGGCGCCGCCCACGCGGGTGTTGCCGGGGTGGATCGCGCGCGGGTTCGGGCTCGCCGGGGACGTGCAGGAAAAGCTCACCGGGAGCGAGCCGATGCTCAACAGCGTCACGGTTCGGTACGGGTACTGTAAGTCCTTCCAATTCTCCTCCGCAAAGGCCGAGCAGGAGCTTGGATACACCCATGGTCCAATCGAACCTGCCATTGCCGACGCGATCGCATGGTTCCGAGCGAGCGGTATGCTGTAGGCATGTCGGCGAACCTCATCGGCGCGCTCCTCGAGTCTCGGTTCCGCGTCACCGAGCGTTTTGCCGGCGGGGCAAGCGCGTGGGTGTACCGCGCGCAGGACACGCGGACGGGTGCCCAGCGCGCCGTCAAGGTGCTGGTGGAGGCCGCCGCGGTCGACGTGCAGGCCCGCTTCCGCGGCGAGATGGCCCTCCTCTCGCGGCTCAAGCACCCCTACATCGTGCCGGTGCACGCGGTGGGCGTCATCGAGGGCCAGCCCTACATGGTGATGGATCTGGTCGAGGGCGGGAGCGTGCTCGACCTGCGCAACGATGACGGGCCGCTGCTGCAGGACGACGTGTGCGTGCTCGCCATCCAGGTCCTCTCGGCGCTGGCCGAGGCGCACAAACACGGCATCGTCCACCGCGACGTGAAGCCCGGGAACGTGCTGGTGGACGACGCGGGCAACGCGCGGTTGTGTGACTTCGGCATCGCGCGGTACGACGCGGCCCGGCAGGAGCGGCTCACCAGCACCGGCTACTCGCTCGGCACGTTGCTCTACATGGCGCCCGAGCAGCGGCTCGACGCCCGGATGTCCGACTTGACCGTCGATGTGTACGGCGTCGGCACCCTGCTGTTCCGCCTCGCGACGGACGACAACCCGGCGGACCTGTTCGTCGCGCAGAAGGACGATCCGCGCTGGTCGGCCCTCCCCGAGGCCCTCCGCCCCATCGTGTTCCGCGCTACGCGCGCCACGCCGGCCGAGCGCTGGCCGGACGCGCGGTCCATGGCGGCGGCGCTGCTCGCCCTCCTGCCGGCCGACCGCCGTGCGGCCCTGCTCGCGCTGCCTGGAGGGGATCCCGCGGCGTTCCCCGCGCCGGCGCGTGAGATCCGCCCCGTCGGCGTGCCGGTGCGCGCGGCGCGCCCGACCTCCTCGCCGACCGCCTGGCGGTGGGGCGCCGCTGGTGCCGCCCTGAGCGTCGTGGGCGCGGTGGTGTGGTGGTTGGGGCAGCAGGCGGCGGTTCTGTAGGTCGCCCGCCCGCGGCCGCGCCGAGAGGCGGTACCATCGCGGAATGCGCACGCGCCCCTTCGACGACCGCTCCGCCGTCCCCCTCCTCGTCGAGCCCGACGGCGACCCCTCCGTGGACGCGCTCGTGGCCTGGCTCACGGCCGACCCCGCCGCGACCGACACTCTCTTGACAAGGCACGGCGCTTTCTTGTTCCGCGGGTTCGCGGTGGATGGCCCCGCCGCGTTCGAGCGGATCTGCCGCGCCGTCGATCCCGCGCTGCAGAACGACTACCTGGGCACCTCGCCTCGCGACGCGATCACGCCCTACGTCTTCACCGCGAGCGAGCTCCCCGGGCACTACCCGATCCCGCAACACGCGGAGATGACCTTCCTCCCCGAGCCGCCGCGACGCCTCTTCTTCTGCGGGCTGCGCCCCAACGACGGCCCCGGCGGCGAGACCCCCCTCGCGGACTTCCGCGCCGTCTATCGGGACCTCGCTCCCGACGTGCGGGCCCGCTGGGAGGCCCGTGGGATCCGCATCGTGCGCAACTACGGCGGGCCGGAGGGCCAGGGCCGGCGGGATCCGCGGCAGCTCAAGCGGTGGGACCAGATGTTCGGGACGACCGACCGCGCCGAGATCGAGCGCATCTGCGCGGTCCACGCGTTCACGCCCACGTGGCGGGACGACGGCCGCCTCCAGCTCGTGAGCACGCAGCCCGCCGCGCGGCCGCACCCGGTCACCGGCGAGCCGGTCTGGTTCAACCACGCCCACGTGTTCCACGCCTCCGCGGGGCCCGGTGAGTATGCGCGCATCGCGACGCGCCTCGGGGCGTGGCCGTGGCGGGGGTGGCAGCTCGCGGCGACGGTCCTCGGGATGTGGCAACGCCTCGGCGCCGATCCCGAGGACGCGGCGATGCACGTGACCTTTGGGGACGGTGGCGCCATCCCGGAGGCCGATCTCGAGGCCGTGCGCGACGCGATCTGGAAGAACATGGTTTTTCCGCGATGGGAGCGGGGTGACGTGACCGCGATCGACAATCGAGCCGTCGCGCACGGCCGGATGCCGTATTCGGGAGCGCGTTTGGTCGCGGTCTGCTGGGCCTGACGGAGCGCGGACGTCCGGGGGACAGGCGTGAAGCGCCGACCCGACGTTTCCGTGACGGCGGTAGCGGGTCGCGGGATCCTGGTCTACCTTCCGCGCCCTTTCCACGGATCCATGATGCGCTTGACAATTCTCCTCCTTGCTGGGTTGGTCGGTCTCTCGGGCTGCGTCGACGACAAGGTCGACACGGGCGACACGGACGAGACCGGGACCAACCTGGACGACGCGGATGGAGACGGTGTCGGCGTCGAGACCGACTGTGACGACGAAGACGCGAGCATAGGGGGCCCGTCGGTGGTGTACGCCGATGCCGACGCGGACGGGTTCGGCGATCCCGGCGTGAGCGACACGGCGTGTGAGGTCGGCGCGGGCACCGCGGACAACGACCTCGACTGTGACGACACCAACGCCGCCGTGAACCCCGACGCCGCCGAGGTGTGTGACACGGCGAACCTGGACGAGGACTGTGACGGCGCCACCGACGACGACGACACGTCCGTCACCGGGCAGGTCGCGTACTACGCGGACTCCGATCTGGACGGCTACGGCGACGACGCCGGCTCGCTCCTGAGCTGTGATGCGCCCGCGGGCTACGTCGTGGCGCCCGGCGACTGTGACGACACCTCGGCCCTGTTCAACCCCGCGGCAGACGAGTCGGACTGCGCGGATCCCAACGACTACAACTGCGACGGCTCGACCGGTTTCGTGGACGCCGACGGAGACGGCTTTTCCGCCTGCCAGGAGTGTGACGACACCTCCGCGGACGTGAACCCCGGCGCCGAAGAGCTTTGCAACGGCATCGACGACAACTGCGACGGCGATGTCGACGGCGGCTCGACCGGCACGGCCACCTGGTACACCGACGCGGACGGCGACGGCTTCGGTGACCTCGCCACCGCGGTCGACTCCTGCGAGGCGCCGATCGGCGCGGTCGCCAACGGCGACGACTGTGACGACACGCGCGCGGGCGTGAACCCCGACGCCCTCGAGATCTGCGACGCCGCGGACACCGACGAGGACTGCGACGGCACGATCGACGACGCCGATGCCTCCCTGTCCGACGCGCCCACCTGGTTCCTCGACAGCGACGGCGACGCCTACGGCGTCGAGGGCACCACCGTCGCCTCGTGCGACCAGCCCGCCGGCTATGTCGCCCTGGTCGGTGACTGTGACGACGCGGACACCGCCTACAACCCGGGCGCCGACGAGTCCGACTGCACGGACGCCAACGACTACAACTGCGACGGCTCGACCGGCTTCGACGACGCCGATGCCGACGGCTTCGCCGCGTGCGAGGAGTGCAACGACGCCTCCGCCGCGACCTACCCCGGCGCCGACGAACTGTGCGACAGCGCGGACAACGACTGCGACGCCGAGATCGACGAGGGCGCCCTCGACGCGGCCACCTGGTACGCGGACGCCGACGAGGACGGCTACGGCGACGGCGCGATGGCGACCATGAGCTGCGCCGCGCCCACCGGCTACGTGGCGGACGCCACCGACTGTGACGACGGCGAGAGCCTCGTCCACCCCGGCGCGATCGAGATCTGCGACGTCACCAACGTCGACGAGGACTGCGACACGCTCTCCGACGACGCCGACACGGGCGCGCTCGGCACGGCCACCTGGTACGCGGACACCGACGGCGACGGCTTCGGCGACAACGCCGTCACCACCGAGAGCTGCGACGGCGCGGCCGGGTACGTGGCCGACTCCGACGACTGCGACGACACGCGGGCCTCGATCAACCCCGACGCCACCGAGATCTGCGACGACGCCGACACGGACGAGGACTGCGACGGCCTCTCCGACGACCTCGATCCCGACTCGACCGGCGGCGGCACCTGGTACGTCGACGCGGACGGCGACGGCTTCGGCGACAGCGCCGATCTCGGCGTCGAGTCCTGCGGCGCGCCCGCCGGCTACGTGGCCGACCACACCGACTGTGACGACGCGGACGACAGCGTCACCACCGAGCGCACCTGGTACAGCGACCTGGACGGCGACGGCTTCGGCGACCCCGCCGTGATGGTGTCCGCGTGCGACGCGCCGGCCCTCACCGTGGCCGACGCGACCGACTGTGACGACACCCGCGCCGCCGTGAACCCGGCCGCCGTCGAGGTGTGCGACGCGCTCGACATGGACGAGGACTGCGACGCCCTCTCCGACGACGAGGACGCCTCGGTCTCCGACGCCCCCACCTGGTACGCGGATGTCGACGGCGACGCCTACGGCGAGACCGACAGCACCATGGCCGCTTGCGACCAGCCCGAGGGCTACACCGCCCTCCCCGGCGACTGCAACGACGCCGACACGGCCTACAACCCCGGCGCGGTCGAGGACGACTGCGACGACGCCAACGACTACAACTGCGACGGCTCCGTGGCCTACACCGACGGCGACGGCGACGGCTTCGCCGCGTGCGCCGACTGCGACGACTCGCGCGCGGACATCAACGTCGACGCCGACGAGGTCTGTGACGACGCGGACAACGATTGCGACGGCACGGTGGACGAAGCCGGCGCCCTCGACGCGGGCACCTGGTACGCGGACATGGACGCGGACGGCTACGGCGACCTGACGACCGCCACGGGCAGCTGCGACGCGCCCTCCGGCTACGTCGGCAACGGCACGGATTGTGACGACGCCTCCAGCCTCGTCCACCCCGGCGCCACCGAGGTCTGCGACGACACGAACACCGACGAGGATTGCGACGCGCTCGCGGACGACGCCGACGGCTCGGTGGTCGGCCAGGCCACCCGCTACGCCGACGTGGACGGCGACGGCTACGGCGCCAGCTCCGACTCCGGCACGCTGACCTGCGAGACCCCCGCCGACACCGTCCTGACCCACGACGACTGCAACGACGCCGTCGCCGCCGTGAACCCCGGCGCGACCGAGGTTTGCGACGCCGCGAACGTGGACGAGGACTGTGACGGCGCCTCCGACGACGCCGACACCGGCGCGGGCGGCGAGACCCTCTGGTACGTCGACAACGACGGCGACGGCTTCGGCGACGCCGACGGCGCCGGGCTCGCCGCGTGCGACCTGCCCGCCGGCTACGTCTCGAACAACACCGACTGTGACGACGCCTCCGCCGCCATCTCGCCCGCCGCCACCGAGATGTGCGACGCCGGCGATGTCGACGAGGACTGCGACGGCGCCTCCGACGACGCCGACACCACCGCCACCGGCAAGAGCCCGTTCTACGCGGACGCCGACGGTGACACGTACGGCAGCGGCGCCGTGATGTTCTACTGCGACGCGCCCTCCGGCGCGGTCACGACCGCCACCGATTGTGACGACAGCCTGTCCAGCGTGAACCCCGGCGCCACCGAAGTGTGCGACGCGGCCAACACCGACGAGGATTGCGACGGCGCGGCCGACGACGCCGACGCCTCCGCCACCGGCGAGGGCACCTGGTACGCGGACGCGGACGGCGACGGCTACGGCTCGACCCTCAGCCCCGCGTTCTCGTACTGCGACGCGGCAGAAGGCTTCGTCGCGACCCGCGACGACTGCGACGACACGGTGAGCACCGTGAACCCCGGCGCCGTCGAGATCTGCGACGCGCTCAACACGGACGAGGACTGTGACGGCTCGGCCGACGACGCCGACACCGCCGCGGCCTTCAAGACCCGCTACTACGACGACGCGGACGCCGACACCTACGGGGCCGCGTCCGATGCCGGCACGCTCTACTGCGACGCGGTCGCCGGCCTCACGACCAACCACACCGACTGTGACGACGGGATGAGCGACGTCAACCCGGCCGCGGTCGAGACCTGCAACGAGATCGACGACAACTGCGACGGCTCGGTGGACAACGCCGCGGTCGATGCCGGCACGTTCTACGCGGACGCCGACGGGGACGGCTTCGGGGACATGGACGAGAGCGCGATGGCGTGCTCCCAGCCCGACGGCTTCGTCGCGGACGACACCGACTGTGACGACACCACGGACGCCGTGAACCCCGACGCGATCGAGTCCTGCAACGGCGAGGACGACGACTGCGACGGCACGGTCGACGAGGACGCCACCGATTTCGTGACCTGGTACGCGGACATGGACGTCGACGGCTACGGCGACGCCGGCATGAGCGAGTTCACCTGCGAGATGCCCGAGGGCTACGTCGCCGATGACACCGACTGTGACGACGCGGCCGCCGCCATCAACCCCGGCGCGGCCGAGATCTGCGACGCCGCGAACGTGGACGAGGACTGTGACGGCGCGGCCGACGACGCCGACACCGCGGCGGCCTTCAAGAGCCGCTACTACCCGGACGCCGACACGGACGGCTACGGCGACGCGGCCGACGCCGGCGCGCTGTACTGCGACGCGCCCGCCATGGGCGTGATGGACCACACCGACTGTGACGACGCCGCCGCGGCCGTGCACCCCGGCGCCGCCGAGGTCTGCAACGAGACCGACGACGACTGCGACGGCGCGGTGGACGAGGACGCGGTCGACAGGTCGACCTTCTACGCCGACTCCGACATGGACAGCTACGGCGACGCAGCCGAGCCCGCGCTGGCGTGCTCCCTCGAGGCGGGCTTCTCGGCCGACGCGACCGACTGTGACGACACGGTCGCGACGACGTACCCGGGCGCCCCCGATACCTGCAACGGCGAGGACGACGACTGTGACGGCGCCATCGACGAGGACGGGATCTACGGCACGCCCTGGTTCGCCGACATGGACGGGGACGGGTACGGCGTCATGACCGAGATCACCGTCGTGGCGTGCGCGGCGCCCGAGGGCTACTCGGGCACCTTCGGGGACTGTGACGACGCCGCCGCGGCGGTGAACCCCGGCGCCGCCGAGGTCTGCGACGCCGCCGACACCGACGAGGACTGCGACGGCCTCACGGACGACGCGGACGCCTCCGTCACCGGCCAGTCGAGCTGGTACCCGGACGCGGACGGCGACGGCTACGGTGTCTCGGACGGCGCGGTCATGCGTTGCGACGAGCCCGGGGGCTACGGCGCGGACGCCACCGATTGTGACGACGACTCCGCCGCGGTTTACCCGGGCGCGGAGGAGGTTTGTGACGATGGGGTGGTGAATGATTGTGATGCAGCCACCGACGGGTCGGAGTGCCTGTTCGACGGGCAGTCCTCCGCGTCCACCGCGGACATCACGCTCACCGGGCTCGTGGGGGCCGACGCGTTCGGCACCTCGATGGCGGGCGCGGACGTGAACGGCGACGGGATCGGGGACCTCGCGATCTCGGCGTACGGCTACGATCGTGGTGCCACCGCCAACGCAGGCGGCACCTGGATCTTCCTCGGGCCGCTGGACGGCACCGAGACCCTCGCGACCGCGGATGCCACGATCCAGGGCAACCTCGCCGGCGACCGCCTGGGCTTCTCGATCGCCAACCTCGGCGATTCGGACGCGGACGGTTTCGACGAGCTGCTCCTGGGCGCGGACGGCTGGAACAGCCCGACCACCGACGCCGGTGGCGCGTTCATCTTCGACCATGCCTCCACGGGCACGATCCTCGTCGCCAGCGCGGTCGCGACCATCAGCGGTGACACCACGTTGGACTTCACGGGCACGGACGTGGCGGGCCCCGGCGACGTGAGCGGGGACGGCATCCCCGACGCGGTCATCGGCGCGTTCGGCCGAGACACGGCGGGCTCGTCCGCGGGCACCGTGGGCCTGTTCAGCGGCCCCGTCTCCGGCACGATGAGCTTCACGACGGCGGACGTCCTCATCCAGGGCGGCGCCGCGGGAGACAACCTCGGCTGGAGCGTGGACGCGGCGGGCGACATCGACGGCGACGGCACCAACGAGTTCATCGCGGGTGCGTACGGCGCCGACCCCGCCAGCATGTCGTTGGCGGGTGCGGCCTACATCTTCGGCGGCATCTCGATCTCCGGCTCGGCGGAGAGCGAGCACTACACGAAGATCACCGGCTCCACCGCCGGCGATGAGCTCGGCTACGCGGTCGCCGGCGCGGGTGACGTGAACGACGACGGCTACGACGACGTGCTCCTCGGCGCCCACAAGTACGACGTGGGTGCGCTGGCCGACGCGGGCGCCGCCTACCTGTTCCTCGGCTCCGCCGAGTGGATCCCCTCGGGCGACGCCTCGACCGCGGACGCCATCTTCACCGGGTCCTCCACCACCGACATGTTGGGCCACAACCTCGGCGCCGGCGGCGACGTGAACCAGGACGGCTACACCGACCTGCTCCTCGGCGCGGGCGGGTGGGATGCCGCTACCGGCGCCTCCAACGCGGGCGCGATGTTCCTCATCTACGGGCCCGTCACCGGGACCGTGGCGATGGGGAGCTACGGTGCCGCGGGCGGCGAGAACGCGACCTTCTACGGCATCGCGGCGAGCGACGGGCTCGGCGGCGTCGTCACCACCGGCAACGCCTCGGCCAAGACCCTCGACATCGTCCCCGACCTCGACAACGACGGCTACGACGACATCGTCGGCGGCGCCCGCAGCGTCGACAACGGCGCGACGACCAACGTGGGCGCGGCCTACATCTGGTTCGGCGGCGGCATCTAGCCCACGGGACTCCCATGCACGACCTCGACGCGACGCGCCGCAGCTGGAACGTCGCCACCCGCAACCACAACGCGCACAAGGGTGACCAGGTTGCGTTCTTCCGGGAGGGGGGCGATGTCCTCTTCCCGGAAGAGCTCGAGCTCCTCGGAGAGCTCGGCGGCGTCGCGGTCGTGCACCTGCAGTGCAACGCCGGCCAGGACACCCTCGGCCTGGCCCGGCGCGGCGCCCTCGTCACGGGCGTCGATCTGTCCGACGAGGCCGTCGCCTTCGCGCGGGCCCTCTCGGCCGGCTCGGGCATCCCCGCCACCTTCGTGGAGGCGGACGTTGTCGCGTGGATGCAGACGACGCCCGAGCGCTTCGACGTGGCCTTCAGCAGCTATGGCGCCGCTCCGTGGCTGCCCGACCTCGCGGCCTGGGCCAGCGGCATCGCGCGCGTCCTCAACGACGGAGGTCGCTTCGTCTACGTCGAGTTCCACCCCCTCGTGTGGAGCTTCGGCGGCGACCTGCGCCTGTCGCGCGACGACTACTTCCAGGCCACCCCCTTCGTCGAGCCCGTGGGCGACTACGTGGCGGCGTCGGGTGCCGGCCTGGGCGCGGTGACACCCGCCACCACGGTGGCGAACACGGTGCCCGCCCAGTCCTGGCAACACGGCCTCGGTGACTTCGTCACCGCGCTCGCCGCCGCCGGCCTGCGCGTCGAGCTGGTGCGCGAGTACCCCCACAGCAACGGCTGCAAGGTCATCGACGCCCTGGTGCCTGCCGACGGGCGCCGGTGGGTGTGGCCGGAGGGGACGGCCAGGGTGCCGTTGATGTTCGGGTTGGTGGCGCGGAAGGGGTAGGGCGGGCTGAACGGTGGCGTCGTGAGGCGTTAGCAATGGGGTATGTCGTACCCGCTGCGGGCTCTGGTCGACGGCCTGGTCCGGCTGGTCGACACGGTCGACGGGCCCGAGGACCCCGCGTGCCTGGACGTGCTTGCTGCGCTGTGTGTGGCGGCTGTGGACCTGAAGGCGTGGGGCAAGCTCGAGTGCGGCACCGGCGGCAAGTGGCGCCACGAGCCCGTGGACGGGATCCGGCAAGCGGTCGACGCGGTTCGTGCCATCGACGGCCACGATTGCAGCGCCGCGTACACCACCATCGTCCGCGCGCTCATGGGTTTCGAGCGTGCCCTCACCAACATGGCCCTGGAGCCCGACGCGGCGGGCGTGCTGACCGTAGACGGGATCTGGGCCGGCATCCCGAGGCTGCGGGGTGAGGTGCGGTGGTGGCTCCGCCCGCGGTCGTTGTGGGGCGATGTCCTCGCGGAGGACCAGCGGAGGACGCGCCGGAACGTCTACGCCCTGCCGCCGCATCGGCTTCTCCGCCGCATCGGCTTCGACTGGCGCCGGGACGGCGGCTTCGGCGATCCGGTCGGGTGCGACCCGACGTTGGGTGACCCCTACGCGGTGGCCGTGCAGCGCGTTCGCGACGGCTCGCCGTACCTCGACAGTGGCCTCCGCGTGGTGCTTCATCCCCTCCAGCCGGATCTCTGGCCCTGGTTCCACCTCGTCGACCTGCCCGAGCGCTTGGTCGTGGACGTGCACGCCGACCGCTACAACGATGTCCCGGCCCTCGAACAGGCGCTCACGGACGCGGTCGCCGGGGCCCGGGTCTCCGCGGACCCGCAGCTGCTGGTGTTTCCAGAGCTGATGGTGGACGAGAGGGCGCGTATCGGTGTCCGTGCGGCGGTCCGGTCGGAGGGCGGGCCGGTGTTCGGCGTGTTCGCGGGCAGCGCCCACCTCACGCTGTCCGACGGGACGCGCGTCAGCCAGGCGCTGGTGCTCGATCAGGCTGGTGCGCCGTGGTGGACGCACCACAAGCGGGGGAGCTTCCGGTGCGTCGGCCGGAGCATCGTTGTCGCCCGAGGCGAAAACCGCATGTTCGTTCCGCAGGACATCGAGGTCGACGAGGCGGCTGACTACCACGAGGCCTTCGCCGAAGGCACGTGCCTGCGCTTCTGCGACACGACGCTCGGGCGGCTTGTCGTGCTCGTATGCTCGGACCTTCTCGACGACCGCGCGTGGAGCACCGCGATCGATCAGCTGGAGCCGGACTTCCTCGTTGTCGTGTCCATGTCCGATCGCGCCGCCCGCTTCCTCGACCGCGCAAAGGCCCTTGCGGAAGAGCGAGGCGTCAGCACGCTCTACGTGAATGCGGCGTGCGACACGCGCGCGGGAGGGGACGGACCTCCGGACCGCGATGTCCTGGCGTTCGCGCACCTCGCGGTCGAGGATTCAGCCGACCGGCCCGCGCGGATCTGCTGGCGCAACGGCCGCGGACTCGAGCGCTGGGACCACAAGAAGGGCGGCTGGGTGACGCTCTCCGGCAGCGCGTCAACGGGCCTGGAAGGGGAGGGGATGTGGATCGACCTTGGCGCCTTCTTGTCGAACCGATGAGAAGGTGAATACTGTTCTCACATCAGCAAGCTAAGTGGAGACAAAGCGAATGCAGCCCCTACCCTCCGCAGAACCCGAACGCCTCGCGGAGCAGCTCCGGGACGCCGTCGTCGCGGGGCAGTCCCCCCGGCGCTTCGTCCGTGCCGTGCTCGCGGACGTGTGGCGTGGTGTTCACCTCGGCGATTCTGCCGCCGCCGGACGCTGGCGCAACGCGATCGCCCGGTTCGGCGCGGATGCCCGCGAGCATGAGGAGGTGCGCCGGCTCGACGAGGTGCTGGAGGTAGCCTGTACGTCGCTGCGGGACGGCCGCGTGGGCCCCGCGGAGCGGCGGCTGGCGTCCGATCTTCGGCCAATCCTCCAGGTTTTGTGGGAGCGCCGGGGGGAGCCGCAGAGCCGCGCGGATCTCTTCCGGCTGCTTGCGGAGCAGGAACGGTGGTCCTCGGCGGGCACGCTCTCGTATCCCCTGGAGCAGCTGGCGGACGCGGAGATGGTCCTGCTCACGACGCGTACGCGCCAGGGCGGCGCGGCCACGAGGCACTACTCGTTGAGCGCGCTCGGGGTGCGCGCGTGCATGGAAGCCGGGCTCGTACGCGCGGTGCAGGAGGCGCCTGTCCGAGCGAAGTCGGGCGCGATGGCGACACTGCAGCGAGCCGCCAACCAGTCGAAGTTCTTCATCGACGAATACCGCCTCCGCGCATGAGCGTCGTCACTTTCTACTCGTTCAAGGGCGGCGTGGGCCGAACGCAGGCCGTGGCGAACACTGCCGCGGAGCTCTGCAAGCGCGGTCAGCGCGTGATCATCGTCGACATGGATCTGGAGTCGCCCGGTGTCCACGCCTACTTCGGCAGCGACGAGGCGCACGCCACCGCCCCCGGCCTCCTCGACTACCTCGACGCATGGCGAACCGGCGACCAGCCGCCAAACGTGGACGACTACCTCGTCGACGTGAAGGCGGGCGCCGCCAGCATCCGCGTGATGGGGCCGGGGCGCCTGGACGGCACCTACGCGCGACGCATCGCCGCCTTGTCGTGGGAGCGCTTCTACAGCGAGGAAGACGGCGACCTCGTGATGGAGCGCCTGCGCGAGGAGCTGCTTCGCCGCGCGGACACCGTGCTCCTCGACAGCCGCACGGGCATGACCGACATCGGCACCATCTGCACGTTCCACCTCCCCGACGTGGTCGTTGCGCTCTTCGCGCTGCACGGCCAAGGCATCGACGGCACCGCGCTCATCGCCAAGGCGCTCGCCGGGCGCATGGGCGAGAAGGAATCGCGTCTCGAGCGTGTCCTCCTGGTGCCATCGCGCGTCGAGGAGGCTGACGGCACCCTCGTGACGGAGTGGATCGGGCGTGCTCGCAAGGCGTTCGAGGGCTTGCCTCCCAACATCGGCTTGCTCGCCGCGCCGGACGGGACCACGTTCCGGATTCCCTACGATCGGGACGTGGCCTATGGGGAGCACGTTGTGGTCGACACGGCGAGCGAGGGGAAGTTGGCAGGGGCGTATCGGTTCTTGGTGGGGCGGTTGGTTGGGGAGCCTGCCGTTCTGGTTGACGACGAGGCGGATCAGTGGGAGGCGGAGGCGCTCCGCTTGGCGCGCTCGGGACGCGTCGACCAAGCACAAGGGCTCATGCGGAAAGTGGTAGCTCGTCGGCGGGAAGGGGCGGAAGACGAGGAGCGGCGGGCCACGTTGGCGCGGAGCCTGCGGACCCTGGCCAACTTGTTGTCGGATGTCGGCCGGTATGCCGAAGCGATTGTGATCGGCCGTGAGGGCACGGAGCTCTGTCGCGCAATCGCGGGCGATGGCGATATCTGGATGCGGGCGGCCCTGGCGCGCGCCCTGGGCGATCTTTCTGTGGACCTGTCGCGCCTGGGACGGCGTGAGGAGGCACTCGTTGCCGCCTTAGAGGTCAGTGAGCATTTTCGGGGCTTAGCGATAGTCAGCCAAGAGCATTTTGAGTCCGACCTAACTATGAGCTTAGACAACCTGTCGAATGTTCTCGCTGAAGTCGGTGACTATCAGCGAGCATTGGCGGCTAGCGTGGAAGCTCTGGAGCGTCATCGCGGGCTCGCCCGGAAGGATCCTGTCCACCTGGAGAGCCTCGCGACGAGCCTGAGCAACATTTCCATTCGCTTCTCGCAGCTGAACGACTCGGAGCGCGCTCTGAGCGCGATTCAGGAGTCGATCGAGGTGCTTCGGGTGGTCGCGGCGAAGGAACCAAATCTGTTCCGTTACCAGTTGGCGACCAGTCTCAATATCTTGTCGACCCATCTGGGTCGAGCGGGACTTCGCGCCGAAGCCCTCGCGTCGGTCGAGGAATGCTTAACGTACTATCGGACTCTCGCTCATGAATTTCCGGATGTTCACGGGCGCGATCTTGCTGGTGCGCTAAATAATTTCGCGGGTTTACTGGCCGGCTTGGGCCGGTCTCAGGCGGCCCTCGCCGCCATGGAAGAGTCCATCGAAAGGCTGCGCGCGCAAACAGGAGAGCTACGGGACGCCTGCCAGCCCGACCTCGTACGCACGCTTGCGAACTACGCGGCGCTGCTAAGCAGACTAAACCGCCACGACGATGCGCGGTCCGCGGTAGAGGAGTCACTATTCCTCCTCCGCCCACTTTACGCACAGCTACCAGCGGCCTTCGCGTCGCAGGTCTCATACGCCGTCAACGCCTACCTCACCGCCTGCACCGCCCTCAACCGCCCCCCCGACGAAACCCTCCTCGCCGGCCTCCCCCGCCCGCCGCTCAAAAGTTGATCATCACCCCGATCCCAACATCCACCACCGGCGGCTTCACCGAGATCGCATCCTCCGTCACCCCGAGGATCGGCGGCACGTCCAAGCCGAAGCGGAGCTCCCCGATCTCGCCGTAGTGGCCCGCCACGTACGCGTTGATCGAGAGGAACGTGAGCGCGCGCACGCTGTAGTCGAGGCGCGACGTGTAGCTCTGGTCTGACAGGTTTCCGATGGTCGACACCGTGAAGCTGTGGTCGTCCCACTCGCCGGGGCCGGGGATGTACACGTAGGCGCCGGCGTAGTGGCGGCCCAGGTAGAAGGGGGTGTAGGCGTCGTTGAAGACCAGCCAGGGGTAGAGCGAGGCGTCGTCGTAGCCGGCGTCGTTGTAGAAGTACTCGGCGCCGATGGTGATGCTGTCCTCGTCGTTGTAGCGAATCGGGAACTCGACGCCCGCGACCACCTGGGGAACCCACTCGTCCTCGCGGGTGTAGGACTCGGGGGTCTCGATCGTGAGGAAGCTGGCGGCGCCGTCGGCATCGAGGGGGCCCCAGTCGAAGGTGCCCCGGTAGAATTGGGTGTCCAGGCCGTTGCTGATCGCGGCCTCGGCCTTCAGATCGAAGATCCAAACCGCGGTCGACACCTGGGCGCCGAGGCGCGTGGGGCGGTCCTTGCCGACGCTGCCCGACACCGCCACTTCGGTGAGCCCCACGACCTGCTCCAGCCGCCACGCGCCGCCCACCTGGTCGATGGCGTCGGCGCCCTCGATGTCGGCGAAGGCGTAGAGGTTGGTGCCGGTCTTCTCGAAGGGGATGTGCACCTTCACGAGGCCGACGCCCGTGCGCTCGTCGAAGAAGGCGAGGGGATCGAGGCGGGAGGGCTGAAGAAAATCCGTCGGGTTCCAGAAGCGCCCGGCGCCCCACTTCACGCGCTGGCGGCCCACGGTGACGAACACCTTGCGCCCAACGTCGAAGTTGATCCACATCTGGTCGAGCAGGACCTTGGTGGGCTCGACGGGCTCGCCCAACGCGGAGGTGTCACCCGCCTGGGTGGAGAGGTTCTGCGAGAGCCGGCCCTGGACGTAGCCGCGCACCCGCTCGTTGGGCCGCGCGTCGACGAACAGGTCGAGGAAGTTGGGGCTGGAGAGCGTCACGTCCTCGGGCTCGGCCTCCTCGGGGATCGCGGCGTTGAGCCGCAGGTAGAGCCGCCCGCCGATGGTCACGCGCTGATCGAGCGCCGCGAGCGTGTCGAAGATGCCGCCCGCACGCGACACGTCCCCGCCGGACATCAGATCGGTGTCCCGATCGCCGGTGGTCGGGGCGACGTCGGAAGCGGGCGTGTCGGGCGAGGGCGCGGGTCGCTCCGAGGGGGCACCAAAAATGTCATCGTCACGGTCTTCGGGCGGCGCCTCGGGCGGCGGATCCGCCGGTGCCTCCGCCGGAGGATCCGTCGGCGGCGCGTCCTCCGCGTACACCCAACTCGACAAGCCGAGTACGAGCGCGATCATCGGCTCTTGCTCTCGAGCCAGGCCTTGGTGAAGATGCTGTCGTCCAGGCTGTTCAAGTCCACGCTCTGCATCACGATGGTCGTCGTGTTGCCCTTCTCCACCTCGTCGAAGATGCGGATCTCCTTCGGGGTGTACACGTCCGCCTTCTTCGAGGGCGAGAACTGCTTGTTCCACTCGGGGTAGTAGGTCGTGCGCATGAGCCGGCCCGAGAGCGCGAAGTCCTGGCGCTTGAGGATGTTGGTCGTGCCCTGGTCCAACCACAGCTCGACCACCGGATAGGAGACGTCGAAGCCGGTGTTGGCGGTGAGCTTGAGGTGGTTCACCTTGTACTTGCCGAGGGTCTCCTCCGCGACGAACGTGGCGGTGTACTCCTCGGCCAGCCGCGACTCGTCGAAGTCGGCGCGTTGGGAGTCGGTCCCGCCGATGCGCTCCCGCTCGGTGCGGCGCTCCCACCGGCCCACGGAGGGGTCGTACATGAACAGGTTCTTGTCCACCCGCAGGTAGCCCTTGCCGGCCTCGCTCTGGGGCTTCAGGAACATGATGACGAGCTTGTCCGTCTCGTCGCGGCGGTACACCACGGCCTGGTACACCAGATCCGACTTGTCCTTCTCCTTCTGCTCGATGTACACGAGCGACTTGTAGTCGCCGCTGTTGCGCTGCCGATCGTCGACCGTCTGGAGCATCTTCACGAGCTCGGCGGCGGCGGGCGCGGCGTGCGCCTCCGGGATGATCTCGGGGAGGACCGGCAGCGCGGCGAGCGTGCCCGCGGTGCCGACCACGAACCAGGCGAGGAGAGCGAGCTTGGAGGGCATCTTCATGGTTCACACTCTTCGGGGGAGGGGATCATTCGGCGTGGGCCAGGGCCTTGACCGGCTGCAGCTTCGAGGCGCGGATGGCCGGCCAGAGCGCCGAGAGGCTGGTGAAGACCGTCAGGAACAGGATGGCGGTGAGCAACGATTGGGGGTGCACGGCGAGGTGCAGCTCGTTGGAGAGCAGGATGGTCCGCACCGCGTCGGAGGGCACGGGGATGCGGGCGGCGTCGACTCCGAGGGCGATGCCCCCTCCCAACACCGCGCCGGCCACGGTGGCGCCGAGCCCGAGGAACAGCGACTCGAGCAGGAACAGGATCAGCACCTGCCGCTGCGACATGCCGATGGCGCGCATGGTGCCGACCTCGCGGGTGCGCTCCCGCACGGCGTTCCACATCGCGTTCATGATGCCGACGGCGATGATGACGACGAGGATGAGGGTGAGGAACCAGGTGACCGTGTCGAACGCGGTGAGCACCCAGGTGAGGAACGACACCTCGTCCTGCCACCAGGTGACATCCAACTTCTGGCCGGTCCAATCCTCACCCTGCACCGCCTCGAACTTGAAGAAGAACGGGTTGGACTCGTGGTCGCGGAGCTGGAAGCCCGCGTCGATCAAGGCGCCGCTCACGACCGACATGGTCGCTTCCGACTTCTCGATGTCGTCGAGGTACACCCACAAGGCGCCGGTGGTGTCGCTGTTCAGTTGGTACAGATCGAGCACGAGCGACTTTGGAACGAACACCGAGAAGCTGGAGAGCAGTCCGAGGTCCCGCGCGATTGCGACCACCGTGGCGTCCGCCGTGTTGGACGCGCCGCTCATCGTCTCGGTCTTGATGGTGACGACATCCCCCACGCCGACGCCCAGGCGCTTGGCCTGGCCGGCGAACAGCACGATCGTGTCGTCCTCCGCGAGGCGGCGCGCGTCGCCGAAGATCTGCTCGCTTCCGCCTTCCTTGTACTCCTTCTCCTCCGCGAGCATCAGGCGCTCGAAGAAGCGGCCCTCGTCCGCGGCGATGAGCCCGGTGAGCCCGCTCTGCACGGCGCCGGTCTCGCTGACGATCTTGCCCCAGCCGCGGTGCCGCTCGACGATGTAGTCCAGGCCCGGGGTGCTCTTCTCCACCACCTCGCGCACCTTCGCCACACCCGTGACGATGGGGAACGCGGTGCCGGTGGTGGGCTTCCAGAACCCGGCCACGTTGACATGCCCGGCTGACATGGTCGTGGCCGAGTTGATCAGGTTCTCGTTGATGCCGCGCGAGAGCGACATCAGCAGCACGAGGAACGTGGTGACGAGCCCGATGGCGAGCGAGAGGAGCGCCGTGCGGCGGCGCGACTGGAACAGGTTCCGGAGCGCGATCGAGAAGAGGACGCCCATGGTTACTCCTTGGCCTGCATGGCGACGACCGGCGGAACCCGCGCGGCGAGCACCGAGGGGTACAACGTGGAGAGCGCGCTGATCGCGAGGATGCTGACCATCCCGAAGGCGATGTTGGTCGCGGTGAACACCGGATAGAGGCGCGGCCCCGCGAAGAGCAGGACCAGGGCGTCCGCCACGGCGGGCACGCCGACATGGTTGAGCCAGGTGATGAACAGGGCGCCGGCCCCCGCGCCGAGGCCGCCGGCGATGGCGCCGAGCAGCATGGTCTCGACGAGGAACAACAGGATGACGAAGCCGCGCTGTGCCCCGATGGCGCGCATGGTGCCGATCTCGGTGGTGCGCTCCATCGTCGCCATCACCATGGTGTTGTTGATGATGACCAGGGCGACCAGGAAGATGATGAAGATGGCGGTGTAGAGCACCACCTGGAGCACCATCACCAGCTGACCGACGATGCCGGACGCGCTCTGCCAATCCACCGCCTGCACGGCTAGCCCCTTGTCCTTGGCGCTCGCCGTGATCTTCTCGATCATGGCGGGCACGTCGTCCGGGTTGTCCAGGATGACGGCGGCGGTGAGCGCGAGGCCGTCCTCCATCTGGGCGGTGGTGTAGGTCGTGGTGTCCAGCGTGCCCGCGGTGGCCGCGGCGCCGAGCTGCACGCCGGCGAACTCGTCGAAGCCCGCGCCCGCGGTGGTGGTCTCCGCCTCGAGCGAGCCGCCGCCGCCGAACAGCGCGTCCTCCGCGTTGTCACGGGTGACACTCTTGACGCCCGACGAGGCCTTGATGTCGGCGAGCTCGTTCAGTTGGTCGTCCGTCATCTTCCCGTAGAGGGAGCGGAACGTGAGCATGTCGACGAGGTTGTTGGCGCCGGCCAGGTCGCTGGTCTCCAGGCCGGAGAACTCGAAGGTGCCGTACACCTTGACGTTCACGGCGCGGATGTAGCCGCTCTTGGTGAACGACCGGAGGGTCACCTCCTCGCCGATGGGGATCTCGTACAGGCGCACCCGCGGCGCGATCTCCTGGTAGAACCAGGTGTACCGGTCGGCGAAGGTGCTGTCGTCCATCTTGAGGAAGGATTGGAGGAGCACCGCGAGGTCGGGCTCGGTGGAGCCGAGCTTGGCCCGCAACAGATCCGCCACGATCGTGGCGTCCTTCGGGGAGAGCTGGAATTGGATCCGTTGGTACTGGGTGGCCGTGCGGGCGACCAACTCGGACACCACCGCGTCGGTCGCGATGGTCTTGCCCTGGTCCAGCGCCTTCTTCACCTTGTCGAGCTCGCGCGCGACGAAGTTCTTGGCCTGCTTCTCGTAGAACGCCTTCGAGAGCAGCACCCCGCGCTGTCCGGGGGGGACGAGCTGGCCGTCCACGAGGCGGAAGCGGTCGAAGTTCTGGGGGAAGGTGTCGAGGTTGGTGCCGATGGTGCGCAGGTAGAGCATCCGGCCGTCGGCCGCGATGGGCGCCACCTTGTTGTCCAACCAATCGAGCGTGCCGACCGGGTCGGCGGCGAGCGCCTCGGCGAAGCCGGGGGCGGTCACGCGGTCGAGCGCGTCGAGGTTGGCCTGCGCCTTCTCCGGCTCCGCGGTGGTCGTGGCGGCCATCGCCACGTCCTTGCGCATGCGCCCGGCGATCTGCACGAGCTGCTGGGTGCGCATGCGCGTCCCGTCGGCGTCGCCGTCTCGCGTCGCGTTGCGCAGATCGCCGAGGACGCGGTCGATCTCCGTGCCGCCGAACACGGTAGCGGTGGCGATGCCCATCGGGGTCACCGACTTGACGCCGTCGATGTCCATGAGCGCCTGGCGCAAGGGCTTGAACTCGTCGATCTCCCCGTAGTCGGGCGTGCTCATGCCCATGCTGCCGAACAGGGCGAGGGGGTCCTCCGCCTCGGAGGAGTACACCTGGATGTTCCCCGACAGGCTGGACGTGATGCTCTTCTCCATCGAGCCACGGATGCTGTCGAGCATCGACGTGCCACTCACGACGAGGAAGGTGCCGAAGAACATGATCAGGCCGACCACGCCGGACTTGACGCGGTGAACCACGAGGTTGCGGAGCGCCATCCGCAACAGGACGCCGAGCGCGGCCGCCCCGTTCATGCGTGCACCCCGCCCCCGCCATCCGGCGACGACCCCTCGGGCAGCGCCGCGCCGCGCGACGCGGAGAGCCCCGCGGCGTCGAGCATCCCGTCGAGGATGCGCACCACGCGGTCGGCGCGGCTCATCACCTTCTCGTCGTGGGTGGAGAAGATGAACGTGGTGTGGTCGGTGCGGTTGATCTCCCGCATCAGCTCGATGATCTGGTTGCCGGTCACCGAGTCGAGGTTGGCCGTCGGCTCGTCGGCGAGGACGATCGCGGGCCGGGTGACGAGCGCGCGGGCGATCGCGACGCGCTGGCGCTGACCGCCGGAGAGCTCGTTCGGCCGCTGGCCGGCGAACTGGCGCAGGCCGACCTTCTCGATCACGTCGTCCACGCGGGCGGTGCGCTCGGCCTTGCTCAGGCCGCCCTGCAGGAGCAGGGGGAACTCGACGTTCTGCTTGATGTCGAGCACGTTGATCAGGTTGAAGCTTTGGAAGATGAACCCGATGCTGTTCAGCCGCAGGGCGGTGAGCTGCTTGTCGGTGAGGCTGCCGGTCGACTTGTTGTCGACCCACACCTCGCCCGCCGTCGCCACGTCGATGCACCCGATGAGGTTCAGGAGCGTGGTCTTGCCGCTGCCGGAGGGCCCGGCGATGACGGTGAACTCGCCCTTGTCGATCGTCAGGTTGACCTTGCGCAACGCGTGCACGGTGACCTTCCCGAGCGGGTAGTCCTTCACGACGTCGACGATACGAACGATCCCGCTCATGACGAGCCTCCGGTCTTCAATTGGGTGATCACTTGTTCGAAGGCGTCGGCCAGCCGTGCCCGTGTCTCCGGGTCGACCTTGCCGAACGCCACCTGCAATTCGTGCGCGCGTTGCTCCGCCATCTGGTCGAGCATCTCGAGCGCGGCGGGAGTGACCTCGAGCTGGCGCTGACGCCGATCGTCCGCGTTCTCCCGCCGGGTGACCCAGCCCTTCTCGACCAGCCGCTCGACGAGGTGGCTCGTGGCGCTGGCGGACAGACGCAGATCGTCCATGAGGCGAAGCGTCGAGAACGGCCCCTCGTAGCGGAGAACCTGCAGCGCCACCATCTGCGGGAGGGTGAGCTGATGCGTGTTCATCATCTCGAGCGTGCCCGCGCCCGCGGCCTTGTTGATGAGGCCCATGAGCTGGTGCAGCATCCCGCCGAGGCGGGCGATCTCGTGTTCGTGCGTGTGCGGCGAGGACATGGAGCCTGGGACTATCCGATAGGCAGGATAGTTCGAAGCGTCGAACTATCGCGACCGCGACCGCGAGCAAGGGACGATCGTGTGAAGAAGTGCGAAGAGGCCCCGCCGACGCCCGAAGGCCGCGCCTACCGCACGTCCGCCTCGGCGTAGACCCCCGCTTCCACGCCGGGCCCCTCCCCACGGAGCGCCTCGTCGAAGAAGACGGTGCTGTAGTGCCGCACGATCGGCGCCGAGGTCTCCAGGGGCAGGAAGCTCGCCGCGTCGCACGCCTCGGGCGCGGGCGTGAAGCCCGGGCACCCGTCGGTCGCGAGCTGGAGAAGGAGCCCGTAGACGGTGTCGTTCAGGTCGTCGCGGCCCGCCAGCCACGTCTCGGCGCTGCCCGCGAGATCGAGCTCGCACAGGTTGGAGAACGCGAGGTGGCCGGCGCCCACCACCCGCACCAGCTCGCCGTCCTGGAGGGCCTCCGCCGCTACGATCGCGTCGGCGTCGGGCGCGAAGGTGTCGCACGTCCCGCCGAGCAGCATCGTCCGGACGCTCCGCTCGGGCGCGGCGAAGCCGGCCATGGGGAGGAGCGCGGAGAAGCGGGCGTTGTCCTCCCCGACGCCCACGGTCGTCCCCGCGCCGGCCGAGTGCCCGGAGAGGCCGAGCTGGGCAGGGTCGATCGCCCCGGCGAAGAAGCCCTCGGTGGCGGCGGCGTCGACCCACGCGACGGCGGCGGCGATGTCGTCCTCGGCGGGATCCGCGCCCCCGAAGGCGGAGAGGTCACACCCCTCGAGCGGGGGCGAGAACAGGCAGGGGAGGATGTCGCCCATCATGCGGCCGGGGTGGTCGGCGGCGACCACGACGTAGCCGCGGGAGGCGAGGTGCACGGTGTAGTCGAGGGACTGGAGCCGCATGCCGCCGAAGCCGTGGGAGAAGAGGACCACGGGGTAGGGGGCCTCGGGCACGCGGAGGGGGGCATCGCGCACGGCGCCGCTGTCGAAGGTGGGAAACGACACATCCCCCACGGCGTCGAGGAACACGGCGGGCAGGAACACGTCGAAGTCGGGCGACTCGGTGGCCCCGGTGGTGCTGTCGCTGGCGGGGTACCAGACCTCGAGCGTGACATCGCCGGTCACGACGGTCGTGACGCCGACCGGCGCGCCGCTCTCCGCGGGATCCGCCGGCAGGGTGAGCGGCTCGGGCGTGGGGGCGTCGGGTGCGGGTTCGGCGCAGGCGAGCAGGAGCGTCAGCATGCGCCCGCTTATCCCCTCCTCACTCGGTGGGAACGGTGACGGGGCGGGGCGGAAGGTACCCGTCGGCGACGACGCGCGGGTCGTGGCTCCAGGTGCCGAAGTCCCCGCGCGAGGCGCCGGCGAGCTCCACACGTGTGTCGAAGGCCCACTCGCCCCGGCGGGCCCACTCGCCTTCGTGGCGCCCGATCACGAGATCGTCGATCATCGGCGCGAGGTAGGGGAGGGGGTACCCGTGGATGCCGGCCCGGAGCGCCCCGGCCTCGTCGGCACCGGAGGGCAGCGGCGTCGTGACCGAGCCGTGGTAGCCCATGTGGAGGGGGAGGGTGCCGCCCTCGGGCCGCCCCTCGCGCGAGAAGTGGAGCATCGCCGGCGCGAGCGCCACGAGGTTCGGCCCGAACACGCGCCGCGCCGGATCGTCGGCGTGCACCACGGACAGGACGGACACGCCGTCGGCACGCAGGGGCCCGACCCGGCCGGACCACACGCCCTCGGCGCCCGCGCCGTCCGCCCCGCCCATCACGGCCATCGGCACCGCGTAGTCGAGCCCGTCGGAGTCCCCGTAGCGGGCCAGATAGTCACGAACGACCGCGCCGCCCTGGCTGTAGCCGAAGGCGAGGGTGCGCACGGTGCCCTCGAACCCGCCGGCACGCACGAGCAGATCGTGCAGGTTCTCCACGCCGTCCGCCGGCTTCGCGTCCCGCGCGACGATGTTGTCGACGGTGTTGGCGTAGGGCACCACGAGCGCGAACACGCTGCTGCCGTGCGCACGGAGCGCCTCGGCGATGACCAGCCCGTAGGTGCGCATCTTGTCGAGCTCGCCGTCCAGGCGGAAGGTGCGCGGCTTCTTGAACATGCCGCGGATCACCGCGCCGCCGGTGCTGCCCGTCGCGAGGTCGGGTGTGAACGTCGGCGGCACCTCGAACACGACGGTCGAGCCGGGTGTCGCCCCCGCGAGGTCGAGGTACCCCCCGACGAGGGCCACCTGCTCGCTCCGATCGCCGGGCAGCGCGTCCACGATGCCCATGTCCTCGACGAGCGCGCGGTCGACCCCGGCGGCCGCGAGCCGCCCCCCGAGCACGTCCCGGTAGAGCGCGTGGAGCGTGCCGCCGTCGATCGCGTCCTGCCGGGCCCACGCGCGCGCGTTGAGCGGGATGCCGAGCGCGCTGGTCCACTGCGCGGCGCCGGCGGGGGCCACCGTGTCGCCCGCGAGCATGGTGGGGCCGGCCTCGACGTGCGGCCACCGAATGGCGACGCCGCCGAGGTGCCCGCCGATCGCCGCCGGGGTGACCCGGACGCTCCCGGGGCCCGCCCACTTCACGATGCGCCCGTTGTGCGCCGCGGTCACGACGGACCCGATCGGGAGCGACAACGATGCGCCGGGCTCGAGGGCCTCGCCGGGATCGAGCGAGGTGCCGTCGTTCCGGAGGACCCGCCCCTCCACCGCCAGGGCCCACGCCACGGGTGCGCGCTCCGCCGCCGCCGCTTCTCCGGACACGCCCAGCGTCGCCAGCGCCACGATCACTGCGGGTACGGCCGGTACAGCGGGTCGCCCACGAACACCATCATCCACGCTCCCACGATCGTAGACTCGTAAGCGGCTTCCCCGAACGTGGCCCCCTGGAGTAAGTACAGGAACAGTTGGTCGTACTCGGGCATCCCGGTCACGTACGGCTCGTTCACGGCGCCGAACGTGGCGGTGATCCCGCGCTTCAGCGCCTCGCCGGACCACGATCCGCCGCGCAGGTCACACGCGGAGCACGAGTCGAGGTGCCCGCCGATGGCGCCCGGGGCCCAGGTGAACGCGTCGTTGTAGTGGTTGAAGCTGTACCAACCCGCATAGTACAACGCGTCGGGGCAGATGAGCGGCGCGGGATCCGTCCCGAACTCGGCCGAGTTGCCGTCCCACACGACGTCGTACGCTCCGTCGTCTTCGAAGATCCGGCGCGTCCCCCACATGTTCCACTCGCCCGCCTCGTAGCTGCCGCGCGTGTCGGTCGCCGGGGGGGTGTCGCCGAGGTTGCCGTCCACGTACACGATGCCCGCGAGCGCGTCGGCGGCCGCGAGCGCCTCGGCCGCGGCGGTGCGGTCGACGAGGTCCATGGCGGCGTCGGCGTCGGCGCCGTCGATGCGGGCGACCAGGTAGTACGGGTCGGAGAGGTTGTTCCGGATGGCCCCGAACGCCTTGTAGGGGTTGTACTCGCCCGCGAGGCTGTCACCGCGGCGGTACACCCGGTTCTCGAACGGCTCGGTGAACGCCTTGGCGGCCGCCCCGTACACCAGCAGGGCGTCGAGGCTCACGGTGACGAGCGTGTCGGTGTAGTAGAGGTCGCGCACGCGGTCCGCGACCTTGTAGGGCACGCCGTACACGGGGATCACGTAGTAGACGTGGGGGCCGACCGCGTCGATGCAGGCCTGCACCGCGTCCAGGAACGGGTCGGTCTCGGCGGCGGTGAGCGTGGTCGCGTCGGCCGCCTGCACCGCGCACCGGGCGGGGATGCCACGAAAATCCCCGTAGTAGTCCGCGACCGCCTCGGAGCCCTCGATGGAGGGGTTGTAGAGCACGACGGCGCGCGCGGCGAGCGGCCAGTCGACGCTGCGCTCCACGGTGCTGGTCGCGGTCCCGTCGCAGGTGGTGGCGGTGGCGGTGACCGTCTCGGCCTCGTTCACGGCGAGGTCGGTGGGGAGCGTCCATCGGACCACGACGCCGGTGTCGGGGGTGACCGTCCCGTGGGTCACCGTCCAGGTGGCGGAGGCGGTGGCGGCGAGCGTCAACGTGCCGCCGGGCACGGCGTCCCCCGTGACGGTGATCTCCCCGAGGACGCAGGCGCCATCGGTGTCATCGGGGGCAGTGTCACCGTGGGCAGAGTCCCCGGGCGGCGCGTCGTCCGGGGAGGCGGTGCAGGCGAGCAGGAACAGCAGCATGGGCGTGCATCATCGCACGTCCCCGGTTCCGGAAGGGCGGGGGGGACGGCAGGAGGGCCGCCGCGCGTCCACGCGGCGACCCAACGCCCGTCATGGTCTACGGTTCCTCGGGCGCCTCGGGAGCCTCGACCTTGAAGCTCGTGGTCGCGGTCTGCTTGCCGACCGTGAACCGCACGGTCACCTCGTAGTCGCCCGGCGTGAGCGGCTCCATGTTGTAGGTGGCCTCTTCCATGTCTTCCGCCTGAACCGTCCACTGCGTCGCCTTGGGCGAACACATCGGGCGCACCTCGACCGCCTCGCCGTCGGGGCCCTGGATGGTCCACAGGGACACGAGGCAGCTGGTGTCCGTCTCCACGGAGACCGGTCCGTCGGCGCAGGTGTTCTGCATGATGCCGGCCAGCATCGGCATGTCCTCGGGGGTGAACGTCTCGGCGAGCTCGCCGCTGGCGTCGCGCACCTCGGCCCGGAACTCGAGGTCGTCGGGCGTGCAGGCGGGCTCCACGGCCGTGTCGGTCGCGGTGTCCGTGTCGGTCGCCGTGTCCGTATCCGTCGCGGTGTCCGTGTCGGTCGCCGTGTCGGTGTCGGTGCCGCTGTCGGTGTCGGTGCCGCTGTCGGTGTCGGTGCCGCTGTCGGTGTCCACGGTGGGGTCGGTGTCGGTGCTGCCGCCCGTGTCTTCGTCGTCCTTGGGCGTACAGCCCACGGCCATCAGCGCCATCAGCAGGGTCAGGGTCTTCATGTCCAGCCTCCGTTCGCCAGGGAATCTGGCCACCGAAGCGCCGATTCAACAGGGTGAACCTGTCACATTCCTTCAACCCGAGCCCCCTCCACCCCCCGAGACCCGCTACAGGTCGGCCTTTCCGGCGCGGTTGCGGAGCAGGATCACCGCCATGAACCCGAGCGACACGGCCGCCGACCCCACGAGGAGCGCGAGGATGGGCCCGAGATCGCCCTTGCCCGTGTCGTAGAGGCGCCCGATCACCAGCTCCTGCACGATGGGCCCGAGCGAGCCGCACCCGTTGATGATTCCGGCGGCCAGGGCGGCGCGGCGGCGCGAGCCCACGTCCACGGCCCCAGCGCCCGTCATGAGCGCGTCGGGGCCGTAGAGCGCGAAGCCGGCGAGCCCGAGGCACACCGCGAACGCCGTCACCGAGGACGCGCCGACCGTGTAGAGCGCGAGGGTGGCGACCACGAGCCCCACGAGGAACACGAAGCTGATGCCGGCACGGCGGCCGCGGAAGAGGCGGTCGGACAGCACACCCGCGATGACGACGCCGGCCACACCGGCCACGTCGAACACCGTGGAGAGGTAGCCCGCGTCGCTCCCGGTGAGGCCGAAGTTCTTCTCCAGGAAGAAGGGGGCCCACGACCAGAGGGCATAGCGGATGAGCTTGAGGAAGAAGTAGAAGGCGCCGATCAGGGCGACGTTGACGATGACGTCGCGCGACCACGGCGCGTCCGTGTCGGACTCGGGCACGCCCTCCGGATCGTCGACCGCGGGGAGGCCGAGATCCTGGGGCCGGTTCCGCTGGTTGAGGAGCACGAACACCCACACCGCGGCGAGCACGAGGGCGCCGCCCACGAAGCTGTAGCGCCACCCGTACGCCCCGAGGAGCCACGCGGCGAACGTGTTGGCGAGCACCCCGCCCACCTGGAAGTTGGTTGCCCACAACCCCATCACGGTGCCACGTTCGCGCCGGTGGAACCAATTCGCCATGGTGCCGACGTTGCCCGCCCAGCCCGTGGCCTGCGCGAGCCCGTTGAGCACCATCAGGCCCAGGAACGTGGCGAACGAGTTTCCGAACCCGAAGCCGACGTTCACCCCGATTGACACCGCCATGCCGCCCAGGAGCAGCACGCGCGGCCCCCACTTGTCACCCAGCGCGCCCGACACGAACTGCCCGACCGCGTAGGCCACGAGGTAGACCGTGCCGATCGTGCCGAGCTGTGTCGCGCCGAACCCGAGATCGGTGGAGAGGCTCGCCTTGGCCAGGTAGAACGGCTTGCGACAGAAGTAGTAGCCGGCGTAGCAGAGCCACGTCGCGGCGAACACCCGCCACCGCCACTGGCGCAGGAGCGGGGGCATCGCGGGCGAGAGCGGAGGGGCGGCCTGGGGGTTCATCGCGCGGAGGATACTCCTCGGGCGGGCCCGCGCCGCGCGCCGACGCGAGAACGTCACGCGCGCCGGCCTCGGTGTTCGTCTCCGAGCGGGCGGCTACCTCGTGCGGCGCCGCACCAGGAGCAACGCGAGCGCCAGCGGGGCGAAGCCGGCGGCGCCCGAGGTGCCGCAGAGGGGCGGGCCCGGGGCCTCCGTGTCGTCCGCGATGTCGATGCGCTGGGCCTCGCCGCGCACCCCGCTCGACGACACCGCCGCGATCTCGAAGGCGGGCGGGTTGAGCGCGCCGTCCTGCTCCCACTGGCGGTACCGGAGCGTGTGTGTCCCCGGGCCGATCCCAACGTCGAGCCGTTGGAGGGAAGGCGTCTCGGTGATCTGGGTCTCCCCTTCGAACAGCCCCTTCAGCTCGACGTAGGCCCACGGATCGGCCGACGTGGACTCGACCTCGAACGAGACCTCGCGGGTGAAGCCGCAACAGCCCCAGACGTGCTGCTCCTCTTCCTCCGACCAGTCGCCCACCGTGACGCCGAGCACGGTCGGGGTCGAGGGGGCGGGCGCGGCGCTGGTGCCGACGGTGAAGGAGATCTCGCCGAAGGCAGCCTCATCCCAGCCCTGCGCAGGGACCTCGATCCGGTAGGTGGCGCCGGCCTCCCAGGCGTGCGTGAACTGCACGAGGGTCTCGTTGCCCGACGGATAGGGCAGGAGCGACTCGGACGCCAGGGCGAACGGCGCGCCGGGACCCTCGACCACGTTGGCACTCACGTCGAAGTTGGCGTCGTACAGCAGCAGGGCGTCCGTGGGCGCGTCGGTCCGCTCGGGCAGGGCGAAGTCCCCCTGGTTGTCCGTAGGGCCGGAGTCGGCGTGGGCGAGCAGGGAGAGAAGCAGCAACATCATGGCCTCCGCCGAGGACCATACACGCGGCGCCGTGCACCCGCTATGGCGACGCGAGGCGCGCCCGTGGATCATCGGCACCCCCGTTGCGCTAAGCTGCCGCGCGTGTCGTGCCCCCCATGAACCTCTCCGCCACCATCCGCGGCTCCACCTACCGCTTCGCCTCCGTGAAGGAGGTGCTTGCCAAGGCCAACCCGCCCAAGAGTGGGGACGATCTCGCCGGTGTGTCCGCGCGCGAGCCGGTCGAGCGGGTGGCCGCGCGCGCCGTCCTCGCCGAGATCACCCTGGCCGAGCTGCGCCAGCACCCGGTGGTGCCCTACGAGGTCGACGAGATCACGCGTCTGGTGGAGGATTCGCTCGACGACGCCGCGTTCGCCGCGGTCAAGCACCTCTCCGTCGGCCAGTTCCGGGAGTGGCTGCTCGACACGCGCACCACCGGCCCGACGATGCGCGCCGTGGCGCCCGGCCTCACGCCCGAGATGGCCGCCGCCACGTGCAAGCTCATGTCCAACATGGATCTCATGGTGGTGGGTGCCAAGGCCGAGGTGGTCGTACGCGCCAACAACACGCTCGGGCTGCCGGGGCGGCTGTCCTCGCGCCTCCAACCGAACCACCCCACCGACGACATCGACGGCATCCTCTACTCCGCGCGGGAGGGCCTCTCCTACGGCTGCGGGGACGCGGTAATCGGCGTGAACCCCGCCACCGACACCCCCGAGTCCACCGCGCAGATCCTCACGCGCCTCCACGAATTGCGTGTCAAGAACGGGATCCCCACCCAACATTGCGTCCTGTCCCACGTGACGGTGCAGATGAAGGCGTTGGACCTCGGCTGTCCGATGGATCTGATGTTCCAGTCGCTCTCCGGCAGCGAGCGTGGCAACCGCGCGTTCGGCATCTCCGTGGCCCTCATCGACGAGGCCTACGACAAGATGCGGCGGCTCACGAGCAACCGCGGGCCAAACGTCATGTACTTCGAGACGGGGCAAGGGAGCGCGCTCTCCTCCGACGCCCACCACGGCGCCGACCAGGTGACGTTGGAGGCCCGGTGCTACGGCTTCGCGCGGCGCTACAAGCCCTTCCTGGTCAACACGGTCGTCGGCTTCATCGGCCCCGAGTACCTGGAGGACGGCCCGCAGATCACCCGCGCCGGCCTCGAGGACCACTTCATGGGGAAGCTCCTCGGCTTGCCGATGGGCTGCGACGCGTGTTTCACCTACCACGCGCGCATGAGCCAGGACGAGCTGGAGAACCTCAAGGTGCTCCTCGGCGCGGCCGGCTGCACCTACCTGATGTCCCTGCCCGTCGGCGACGACATCATGCTCAACTACCAGAGCACCTCCTTCCACGACATCCCGTCCGTGCGCGGCCTGCTCGGCAAGCGCCCCACGCCCGAGTTCGACGCGTGGCTCTGCGAGAAGGGGATCCTCGACGGCTCCGTGCCCGGCGAGCGTTTCGGCGACCCGACGGTGTTGCAGTGAGCCTGACTCGCACGCTCGTCCACGATCTGCGCGCCCGCCTCGCCGGCCGCGATCCCCTCCCGCCGCCGCCCCCCGTGCCGGAGATCCCGCTCCCGCCGGCCCGGGTCTTCCCGTCGCCCAAACGACGCAGCCCGTTCGCCGCCGCCGCCGCGCGGCACACCACCGCGCTGGTCGGCATCGGGCACGTCGGCACGCGCTACGCCACGGACGTGGTGCTCCAGTTCCAGGCCGAGCTCGCCGTGGCGCACGGCGCCGTCTCCACCGCGCTCCCCGTCGACTGGGCCGAAAAGAACGGCCTCTTGCCGCTCCACTCGCGCGTGCGCGACCACCGCGAGTTCCTGCTCCGGCCGGATCTCGGGCGGCGCCTCGACGAGGCGAGCGTGGCGCGGCTGCGGGAACATGCGCGGAAGAACGTCGACATCCAGCCCATCCTGGCGGACGGCCTCTCCGCCGTGGCGTGTATGGGCGCCGGGATGGCGCTGCTCGACCACTTCGTGAAGGCGTGCGAGGCGCTCGGCTACTCCGTCGGCACGCCGATGTGCGCGCGGTTCGCCCGGGTGTGGCTCGAGGACGAGATCGGAGAGGTGGTCGGCGCCAAGGTGTCGGCCATCCTGCTCGGCGAGCGCCCGGGGCTGGGCACGGGAGACGGCTTATCGGCGTACCTCGTCTACGATCCGAAGGTCGGCCGCACCGACGGAGACCGCAACATGATGTCCAACATCCACGCGCGCGGCGCGCCCCCCGAGCAGGCGGGCAAGCGGCTCGCGGCGCTGGCGGGCGCCATGTTGACCCAACGCACCTCGGGTGTGCCGCTCGATCTCGGGCCGGTGCGTGACCAGCTCGGCGGCGCGATCGGCGCCGGCTACCGCGCGCCCGATCCCCGGGTGCGCCTCGTGTCGGTGGGAGGGGAGGCCAAGTGATCCTGGATCCGATCGTCCCCCGCATCCTCTCCGTGCGCCGCATCCCCGGCGCCGACCCCGCCCTGTTGCGCGCCTACGGCGCCGATCCCGACCGCCACCGCGCGCTCGGCCTCGTCACCTGCGATCAGGACGATCCTACCTACGTCGCCCTCGACGAGGCCACCAAGCACTCGCCCGTCGACGTCGTGTTCGCGCGATCGTTCTACGCGGGGTCGGGGCACGCCTCGGGGCGGCTCTCCGGCGAGATCCTCGGGGTCATCGCCGGGGCGGACGCGGACGAGGTGGACGAGGGGCTCGCCGCGCTGGTGCGCTGTCTGGAGCACGACGCGTGCTTCTACCAGGCCGACGACAAGGGCTCGATCACGGTGTTCCCGCACGTCATCGCCTCGCTCGGGCGCTACCTCTCGGCGCAGTCGGGCCTCGCGCCCGGCGAGCCCATGGCGTACCTCGTGGCCCCGCCCATGGAGGCCACGATCGGGCTCGACGCGGCGTTGAAGGCGGCCTATGTGCGGGCGGTGAAGATCTTCCCGCCGCCCACCGAGACCAACTTCGCGGCCGCGTGGCTCACGGGTGACCTGGCGGCGTGCCAGGCCGCGGCCGAGGCGTTCGCGGCGGCGGTGATCGAGGTCGGACGCACGCCGCGCGAGCGATAGCCCATGCGGCTCCTCCTCCCCCTGGTCCTCGGCGTGGCGTGCACGTGGATCTCGTCGGACGAGCTGGCGGGGCGCCTGGACGACAAGGGCGGGGACGCCGACGGGGACGGCTTCGTGAGCCTCGCCGCGGGCGGGGACGACTGTGACGACACCGAGGCCGCGGTGAACCCGGGCGCGGTCGAGGCGTGTGACACCCCGGCCGACGACGATTGTGACGGCGCCACCGACGCGGAGGGGGCCGAAGGGTGTGTCGCGTGGCACTACGATGGGGACGCGGACGGCTTTGGCATCGGGAGCGGCGAGTGTTGGTGCCGGGCCCAGGAGGCCACCGACGTGGACGCCGTGGTGGGCGACGACTGTGACGACACGAACGCCGACGTGAACCCCGGCGAGGCCGAACGGTGTGACCCCGACGCGCTGGACGAGGACTGTGACGGCCTCTCCGACGACGACGCGGGCGCCGAGGCCGAGGGGCGCACGCTCTACTTTCCGGACGCCGACGCGGACGGCTTCGGGGACGCGTCCGACCCGGGCACGCCGAGCTGCGCGGTGCTGGCACCGCCCTGGACGACCTCGGACGCGGACTGCGACGACGCGAGTCCCAATGTGTTCCCGGGCGCGTCCGAGGGCGCGGCCGACGGCGTGGACCAGGATTGTGACGGCTACGAGACCTGCTACGTCGACGCGGACGGGGACACGTACCGGAGCGCGGACGGCGCCACCGTGGCCTCGGCCGATCTCGCGTGTGACGGGCCGGGCGAGAGCGCCGCGGCGGTGGCGGACGACTGTGACGACGCGGACCCGACCGTGCCGCGCGCGGAGGAGTGGGACCGCCGCGACGACGACTGCGACGGCGCCTCCGACGATCTCGACATCAGCACGTTCGCCGGCGGCGTGCTCTACGGCGCCACCTCCGCGCTGGGGCTCGGCGCGAGCCACACCCTCGCCCTCGGCGGCGACCTCGACGCGGACGGCCTCGACGACCTCGTCCTGCTCTCGGAGACCGGCTCCACCGGCTCGGGGTGGGTGGTCGGCGGCGCGGCGGCGCTCGGCGCGGCGGATGACGTGAGCGTGCTCGCGACGGCCTCGATCGTGGGGCAGACCTCGTACGTGCTCGGACACGTCGCCGGCCCCATGGTCGACCTGACCGGGGACAGCGTCGCGGACGTGCTCCTGGGCGGATCGTACGGGTCCTACGGCCGCGCGTGGCTCCTGGACGGGACCCGCGCGGCCGGCGCGGTGCGCCTGGAGACCGACGCGGCGGCCCGATGGGACGGCGACTCCGCGAACGATCTCCTCAAGTGGGCGGTCGCGGGGGACGTGGACGGGGACGGCGTGGCGGACGTCGTGACCGGCGCCGTGTACGACTCGTTCGTGGGGTCGATCACCACGGACGTGTACACGGGGAACGTCGCGGTGTTCACGGACGGCGCGTGGGCGGGCGGCTACGACCTCTTGGACGCGCACGCCGAGATCCACGGGAGCGCCGCCTCGGACTACCTGGGCCAGAGCCTCGCCGTGGGCGACGTGACGGGAGACGGCTACGCCGACATCGTGGCGGGCGCGCCCGGCGAGGACGGGGGCGGCACGAACGCGGGCGCGATCTACGTGTTCGCGGGGAACGCCGGCGCGTCCTGGGCCGACGATCGCGCGGAGGGCGCGGCCACGGCCTGGCTCGTCGGGAGCGCCGCGTCGCTCGCGCTCGGCAACGACCCCATCCCCGCGCCGGGTGACCTCGCGGGCGGCGGCCGCGCGAGCCTCGCGGTGGCCTCCTCGGTGTCCGGCGAGGTGTGGGTGTTCCTCGATCCGGTGGGCCTCTCCGGCGCCGTCGTGCTGGCCGACGCGGACGCGGCCTGGGCCGACACCCCGTCGTCCTTCGCGTCCGCGCTCACGAGCGGCTCCGACCTCGACGGCGACGGCGCGGCCGACCTCGCCATCGGGTCCCGCGGCGACGACACCCGCTTCGCCAACGCGGGCGCGGTGTTCCTGTTCTACGGCGGCGGCGCGTGGACCACGGGGATGACGAGCGCCGACGCGGACGTGTCGCTCTACGGCGCCGCCTCGAGTGACGCGCTCGGCTCGGGAATCGCGAGCGGCGGCGATTTGAACGGCGACGGCCGCGGCGATCTGCTGCTGGGCGCCCCCGGCGTCGACACCGCGATCACCGGCGGCGGAGCGGCGTACGTCGTCGTGGGGCGATGATGATTTCCGCCCCCACGGAGATGACGAACTGAGGTAGAACAAACATGTCTTTCACCTCACGGAGCAGGCATGTCCCCTCGCATCGGTATCGTCGGCGCCGGCCCCGGGGGCCTCTCCCTCGCCCGGCTCCTCTCGGATCGTGGCTACGCCGACATCACGCTGCTGGAGCGGGCGCCGCGGGTCGGCGGCAAGTCGCTCACGGTCACCCACGAGGGCCTCGGCCACGAGCTCGGCACCTGCTACCTCGGCACCGGCTACACGACGGTGCGCAAGTGGATGGAGCAGGCCGGCATCCGTGAACATGCGCTCCCCAAGCAGATCATCGAGCTGGAGAACGGCGAGCGCACCACGTTCGAGGCCTACGTGCTCGGCTCGGCCGGCCGCATCGGCGCCGCCGCGCAGATCAGTCGCTACGTGCGCGACTGGATCGCCTTCCACGACTGGGACGTGCGCGGCGCCCCGGACGACGGGCCCGGCACCAACGGGCGGCTGATGCGGGAGGAGGTCGCGGAGCCCTTCCTCGCTTGGTTGCGGGCCCGTGACCTCGACGTGGTGGCACGGTTCGCCCTGCGCTCGATGACAGTGATGGGCTACGGCGCCCTCGACACCACCCCCGCCTTGTACGGGCTGCGGTGGAACATGCCCTCGCTGCTCTGGGCCGCCGTCACCACCCAGATCGCCGAGCCCGCGCCGGGCTGGTCCGCGCTGTGGACCCACCTCGCGTACGAGCTGGACGTGCGGCTGGAGCACACCATCACCAGCGTCGAGCGCCGCGCCGGCGGCTTCGAGGTGCAGACGGATCGTGGGCCGTTCTCGTTCGAGCACCTCGTCCTCACGACGCCCCTGGACGAGGCCGCCGCGTGGTTTCCGTTCGACAAGGCCGAACGCACCGCGTATCCGATCGGAGGCGCCACCCTGCGGTGGGGCGAGATGGTGAGCACGTTGGTCGACGCCCAGGGGTGGTTCCGCGACTCGGACACCCGGTGTTGGGAGGCCCGCGCCAAGGATGGGCCGAGCGTGGCCCGCGGCCAGGTGCTCGGGGCGCGGCGCACCGGTGACAAGACCGTCGTGGCCCGCGCGCGTGCGCGTACGCGTCCCGACGTGTACGTCACCTACCAATACGGCGATCCCACCCGCACCGACGAGGAGCTGCTCGCCACCCTGCACACCGATCTCGCGGCGGAGGGGGCCACCGTCCAATCCGTGCTGCGCCAGTGCCGATGGCGGTACTCGCCCCAATACACGGCCGACGCGATCCGCGGCGGCGCCCTCTCGCGCTTCGAGCGGCAGCAGGGCCGGAACAACCTGTGGATCTCCGGTGCCACCGCATCGCACGAGGCGGTCGACAACATCGTCGACGCGAACGAGCGCCTCGTCGACCGCATGTCGCTCGCGTTCGCGGGGAAGGACCCGTCGGGGGAGGCCGCGTTCGAGGGCCTCGGGATGCGGTTCCGGTGGCGGTTGGACGACAAGTGACGTACCCGACCCTACGGGCCGCCCGCGCGCCGTTTGCCCCGACCGGTCGCCTACGCTAATCCGCCGGGCATGCCTGCCCCCGACCGCGCAACGCGCCTCCTCATCGCCCTCGGCGTCATGCTCGCGCTCGCCGGGCTCCCGATCGGCATGACCGCGAGCGTTGCCGGAGCGCAGCAGGCCGCGGTGGCCGCGGGGCGGAGCGCGGCGTGGACGGCGGCGCCGGGCACCGTGACCGAGGGCGGCGCGTTGTTCTGGTTCATGGTGGGCAGCGGCGTGAGCCTCGCGGGGGCCGCGCTCGCGTGCGTGGGCTTCTACCGGCTCTGGCGCGCCGGGCGCCTCATCCGACCGAACCACTACCGCTGAGAGCCTACGCCCCGTACGTGATCCACGTGATGGCCACCATCACCACGAGCCACTCGGGCTCGACGTAGCCGAGCAGCAGCAGGATCCCCGCGTGCAGGGCGATCACCGTCGCGGTGAGCAATACGCGCAGGTCGGGGAACACATAGAACACGCACGCGAACTCCGAGAGGAGCCCGAACACCCCGACGAACGACGTGATGCGTACGGACCGGCCGGCCGCTCGCCGCGCCGCGCGCACCCAGCGGGGGCCCGAGTAGGCGCGCTCCGCGATGAGGAGCGCCTGGTGGTGGGGCTTCATCCACCGCCACCCGGTCAGTTGGATCTTGGAGAGGGCGGCCAACGGATACAGCGCCGCCATCACGCCGGCGGCGGCCTCCCAGCCCGCGCCGCGCCACGCCTGCTCCGTGTACCCGAGCGCGCCGAGGAGGGTGGCGGCCGTCAGCCACCCGAGCAGGCACGCGGCGGCCGGCACGTACTTCCCGAGGCGGACCACGATGTTGCCGGCCCACTGGCGTGTCTCCACCTGGCGCACCGCGAGGAGCGCGAGCAGCACCATCCCCGCCCCGAGCCGCGGCCACCCCGACGCCATCCACGCCCACACCGTGCCCGCGAACCCCGCGGACGCCAGCAGGAAGAGCGCCAGGCGCCCGACCGCCACGCGGCGCACCGCCCCGTGCGCGGTGCCCGAGTAGATGGGCCCGTCCGCCAGGAGCACGTGCCCCGCGGAGTTTCCCCAGGACAGGCACAGGGCGACGCAGAACAGCAGCTCGCCGGTCATGCGCGGAGGCGCCCGACGCCCGAGCCGCGCGGTACGATGCGCTCCACCACGTCGCCCTCGGGGGTGACCCGGAAGATCCGGTAGCCGACGTCGATGCGCACGCCGAGGCCCTCGGGGCTTGCCGCCGTCCGATCCCGGATCCACTTCTGGGCCTCGAACACCACCCAGTGCAATGAACAGGGGACCGTGAAGGGCTCGATGACCTCGGGCGCGATGCCGTGCCACGCGGCCACGTCCTGGAACTCGACCTCGCGCCCGTCGGCATGGACCACGAGCACGGCGCCCTCGCGCCGGCCCTCGAGGTCGGCGTACATCGCGTAGCGCGAGAACGGGAAGCGATCCCCGACACACCAGCTGATCACGCCGTACACCACCGCCGCCAGGATCGCGACGAACGGGGGCGCGAGGGGGAGGAGGTCCATCGCCGGCCACCCTACAACACGCGCCCGCCGCCCACCACCCCCGCCACCGCCGAGAGTGGACTACTCTCTCGGCAGGAGAGCTCATGCCGGACCTCATGCTTCCCACCGCGCACACCAAGGATCGCGTCAAGACGCCCGTCCCGGACCGGGTCGACGTCGCGATCGTGGGGGCGGGGCTCGGGGGCCTGATGAGCGCCGCCCGGCTGGCGCGGAAGGGGCTCTCTGTCGCCGTGTTCGACGGGCACTACGTGGCGGGCGGCTGTGCCACCATGTTCCACCGTGCCACCCGCGACGGGAGCTACCAGTTCGACATCGGCCTGCACTACATCGGCAACTGCGAGCGCGAGGGCAAGATCCCGACCCTCCTGCGCGACGTCGGCATCGAGATGGAGTTCGTGCGCATGGACGACGATGGGTTCGACACGATCGTCGTGCCGGGCCTCACGTTCCCGATCCCCACCGAGATCGGGCGCTTCCGCGATCGCCTCGTGGAGCACTTCCCCCGCGAGAAGCGTGGCATCGACCGCTACATCCGCGTCCTCGGGGAGGTTGCCCACATGGGCAAGTGGGTGGAGGAGAACCGCAGCACGGGCGCGGTCGGCAAGATGGCGACGTTGTGGCAGGTCGCGACCCAAGCCCGCTTGGTACCCCGCTACCAGAACGCCACCATCAAGGACCTGCTGGACGACTGCACGTCGGATGACACGTTGCGCGCGGTGCTCCTCGGCCAGAGCGGGGACTACGGCGTGGCGCCGAGCAAGGCGAGCGCGATGCTGCACCTCGGCCTCCAAGCCCACTACATGAACGGCGCCTACTACCCCAAGGGCGGCGGGCAGAAGATCGCGGACGAGCTGGCCGCGGTGGTGGAGGCGAGCGGCGGCGCCATCTGCCTTCGCCGCACGGTGGAGAAGATCCTCGTCGAGGACGGGCGCGCCGTGGGCGTGCGCATCGCCGAGGGGCGCGAGCCGGCGCGGGAGGTGCGCGCGGGCTGTGTCATCAGCAACGCCGATCTGAAGCGCACGTACACCGAGCTGCTGCCGGAGGCGTCGGTGCCCCCCGAGTGGCGGGTGCGCCGCGAGAAGTTGGAGATGGGCGCCGCCATCTTCATCACGTGCCTCGGGATCAAGGCCGACCTGCGTGCGTTGGGGATGGCCGCCAAGAACGTGTGGCGGTTCGACACGACGGACGCGGAGGAGATCTACGCCGAGGCCGACCGCGGCGAGACCACCGCGCGGTGCGCGTACATCACCAGCGCCTCGCTCAAGGACCCCGACACCCACGGCCACACGCCCCCCGGCGTGATGGGCGTCGAGGTGATGACCATCGCGCCGGGCCGCCCCGAGGCCTGGGGGGTCGAGCCCGGCGAGGTGGAGAGCGGGGTGTACCGCAAGCGGGAGGCCTACGAGGCGAAGAAGCGCGCGGTGGAGGACCGGCTGATCGACCACCTCGAGGCGCAGTTCCCCGGCACCAAGGAGCACATCGTGTTCCGCGAGAGCGCCACGCCCATCACGCACACCCGCTACACGCGCGCCACGGACGGCACGGGCTACGGCCTCGCGGCGACGCCCGCCCAGTTCATGGCGGGGCGCCCGGGCTACCGCGGGCCCATCCCGGGGCTCTACTTCGCCGGCGCCAGCACGCGCGCGGGGCACGGCATCGGCGGGGCGCTCATGAGCGGCAAACACGCGGCCGCGCGGCTCCTGGCAGACCGGGACGGCGCCTCCTGAAGAGGCCCGCCCGCGTCGGAGCTACTCGCCGAGGACCACGTACACGCGGCCTGCGAGGTTGGTGCCGCCGCGCGGCGCGCCCACGAGCAGGTCGTCGCTGCCGTCGCGGTTGATGTCGGCCGCGCCCGAGAGCACGGAGCCGAACAGGTCGCCGCGGGTCTCCCCGTCGACCGTGGCGCTGGCGAGGGAGGAGGCATCCTCGGAGCCCTCTCCCAACGACGTGCCGGGGAACAGGTACAGGCGGCCCACGTCGTTGCCGGGCGTGTAGTACCAGTACGTGGGCTGGGTGTAGACCGAGTTCACCGCCGGCGCGCCGACCACGAGATCGGTCACCCCGTCGCCGTCGAGATCGCCCGTGGTGACCGCGAGCCCGAAGCGGCCGGGGCCGTCGCCCTCGATCTGCAGGTCGGCGTCGTCCGCGTCGAGCGAGCCCGAGAGGCGGTCGAGCGCGTAGAAGACCGAGACCGTGTCGGTCGCGAGGCCGCCGAACGCGAGGTCCAGCTGGCCGTCCGTGTCGAAGTCCGCAAGGGCGGCGGTGCCGAAGCCGACGCCGCCCGAGGTCACGTCGCCTGCGATGGTGCGGGACTCGGCGGTGCCGATGCCGAGCGAGCCGTCCCAGGTGCTGCCGCCGTCGACCTGGTACCACGCGCCGCCGTCGGTCACGTTGTCGTCCGCGCCCGGCGCGCCCACGAGCAGGTCGTCGTAGCCGTCGTCGTCGATGTCGCCGCCGCCGAGGCCGAAGCCGAAGTAGTCCTGGGTCGACTCGCCGTCGATCATGAGCACGGCGTCCTCGATGTCGACCTCGCCGCGCACGCTGCCGGCGTCGTAGACCGACACGCGGCCGACGTAGTAGCGGGTGCCGGTCGTCAGGTCGGGCTGGCTGTAGACGACCTCGTCCACGCCGTCCCCGTCCATGTCGATGTTGTTGATGACGCGGTTGCTGTTGCTCGCCGACTGTTGCGCGGAGCTCGTGATGTGCAGCTCGGCGTCCTCGGGGTCGAGCGTCCCGGCCACGCCGCGCCCGCCCTCGAACACCACCACCGCGGTGCCGGCGGAGCCGTACCCCTGGCCCGCCGCGACGAAGTCCTGCTCCCCGTCGCCCGTGTTGTCGCCGGCGATCGGGCTGGTGGAGCCGAAGTAGCCGGCGTTCGCGCCGGTGAACGACGCCGTGTCGAAGGAGGACACGGTGCCGCCGAGGTCGCCGTGGTCCTCGCCGGGGATGATGTAGACCGCGCCCGTGTAGTTGTTCTGGAACGCGCCGCCGACGAGCAGATCGGGCGAGCCGCTGCCCGTCACGTCACCCAGGCCGAGGCCGCTGTGGGTCGAGAGGAACCCGTTGTTGGAGACGCCGTCGACGTAGCCGGTGGACACGTCGTCGATGATGCCGTCGTCCACGCCGCCGGAGCAGTCGTTGTCGAGGCCGTCCCAAACGTCGTCCGCGTTGGGGCTCACGTTCGCGTTGTCGTCGTCGCAGTCACCCTCGTCGGCCGACCAACCGTCGCCGTCCTCGTCGATCTTGCCGCAGTGGTCGTTCCGGGCGCCGGGCGTGCCGAAGTCACCCGAGGGCAGCTCGGTGGTGGCCAGGCACCAGAAGTCGAACTGGCGCGCGTCCGCGACCCCGGTGTGGTCCGGATCGAGCGTCCAGCTGGCGCCGTCCGCGGTGCCCCAGGCGGCGGTCCACTCCACGTCGAAGATCGTGACGTCCGCGAGCTTGACGAACAGCGTGTCGACCGAGGAGAGCGAGAAGGTGGCGCGGTCGTAGACGTAGTCCACGTCGATGCCGCCGTTGAGCGCCGCGTTGCCGTTCGCGCCGAGCACGACGGTCCCGCCGGAGGGGACGACCAGGGAGCCGGACACGGTCAGGGTGTCCCCGTCGTCACTGGTGATCGACCATCCCTTCAGATCGATCGTGGCACTGTCGGTGTTCTGGAGCTCCAGCCACTCGCCGTCGCTGTCACTGGCGGCGAGGGGGTGTTGCATCACCTCGGAGACGACGATTGCGCCGGCTACGATGAAGTCCTCGTCCACGAGGCCGTCGCAGTCCTGGTCGGCCAGATCGCGCGTCTCCGTGGCGGTGGTGCGGATCGCCGGATCGGTGTCGTCGCAGTCGGGGCCGAACCCGATGAGGTCCTCGCCGTCGCGATCCTGGTCGAAGTCGGACCACCCGTCGCAGTCCTGGTCGATGTTGTCGTACCAACTCTCGGCGGCGTCGGGGTTGACCGCGCTGTCGGCGTCGTCACAATCCACGCCGCCGCTCTCCAGCCCCGCGAAGCCGTCTCCGTCCGCGTCTCCCACGACCGGCCCGGTGTCGAGCTCGCTGTCCTTGTCGCCGAGGGTGATCTGGCCAGGGCCACAGGCCGTCAAGAGGGCGAGCAAGGCACACGAACGAAGGGGCGACATCGGCAGCTCCGGGGGGTCTGGACGATAGCGCGAAAATTTTACAATCGCACGTTGGACTCCAAGCTGGCTGATCGGACGCGCCCGTGGCATCGTGGGGGCACCTGCTCCGGAGACCTCGTGCTCGTGCTGATCCTCGCCCTCCTGCTCCCCGCTTGTGGCACCGAACCCGAGCCCGAGCCCGTGGTGGGCCTGGATCGTGACGAGGACGGCTTCGCGCCGCCGGACGATTGCGACGACAACGACGCAAGTGTCAATCCAAACGTCGACGAGGTGTGTGACGGCATCGACAACAACTGTGACGGCGCCACGGATGACGCCGGGGAGGGCGTGGGCGCCTGGTACGCGGACCTCGACGGCGACACCTACGGGGACCTGAACTCCGGCGTCCTGGCGTGTGAGCAGCCCGCGGGCACGGTGGCCGACTCGACGGACTGTGACGACACGGAGGCCGCGTCGTTCCCGGAGAACCAGGAGGTCTGCGACGAGATCGACAACGACTGCGACGGCCGCGCCGATGAGGGCGCCACCGACATCATCCTGTCGTTCGAGGACCTGGACGGCGACGGGTACGGGAACTCCGACGAGCCGAAGGTCGAGTGCGCCGTGCCCGAGGGCTACTCCACCATCGGCGGTGACTGCGACGACGCCGATCCCGCGATCTACCCCTGGGCGTCCGAGGACGTGTGTGGCGACGGGATCGATCAGGACTGCTACGAGGGCGACGCCGTCTGCGTGTAGGCCGGCCCCCTCCCGCCGTTTGCCTGGAGCGCGCGCGTTAACCAGCGCGATGCCCTCCATCTACGTCGACGCCGACGCCTGCCCGGTCAAGGACCTCATCGAGCGCGGCGCGCTCCGCATGGGGTTCCCGGTCTTCTTCGTGTCGAACCGCAGCGTCGGCATCAAGCCGAAGAAGGGCGTGTTCGTGATCCTCGCCCCGGCGGGCCCCGACGAGGCCGATCTCATCATCGCGCGGCGGGCCGCCCCCGGGGACCTGGTGCTCACGGCCGACATCCCGTGCGCCGCTGACGCCCTCGCCGCCGGCGCCCGGTGCATCGATTTTCGCGGCGGCCAATTCGACGCCGGCACGATCGAGGGCAAGCTGGCCGCGCGCGAGATGAACGAGATGCTCCGGGGCGGCTTCCAGTTCACCGGCGGCCCGGCTCCCCTCAACGCGCAGGACCGCACCCGCTTCGCGAACCAATTCGATCGGGTGCTGATGGAGATGAAGCGGGCGTCGCCGCCGCCGGGGTGATCCTCCTCGGAGCGCGGCGCCCCACCACGGCGTCACGGGGTGGTACACCGCCACGATGGGCCTCTTCACCGCCGCGAGCACGTCCCCGTTGCTCCCCGCGTTGTTCGCCCTCCTCTGGCGCGGGCGGCGCCCGTCCATCGCCTCGCGTGATCGGTGGGATCCCCGCGTCGACACCGCCCTGTGCCTCGGCGCGGGGCTCGTCGGCGCGGCGGCGATGGCGTGGATCACCGCCCCGTGGTCCCTGACGCAGTTCCCGTTCGCGGCCTCCGACTTCGCCGACTACTGTGGCTCGCTGGAGCCCATCCTGTCGGGCCAGCTGGAGCTCGCGTCGGGCGCGCGCTCGGTCGCCGCGGGGCTCCTCCCCGCGCTCCTCCGGCCGAGCCTCGGCGTGGTGGGCGCCCTCGCGGGCGCCGCGTTCGTGTCCACCGCGCTCCTGTGCGGCGCCCTCTTCGTCGCCGGCCGCGCGCTCCACTCACGCACCGCGGGGCTCGCGGCGGTCATCCTCGCCACGGCGATGCCCCCGCTCGCGGTGATGCCGCGCACCGTGTCGTTCTACCCCGAGACGGTCGCCAGCATCGCGCTCGCGGCGGCGTCGGCGCTGGCGTTCGTGCGTTTCCGCACCCCGACGTTCGCGCTGCTCGCGGGCGTGAGCACGGGGTTCGCCATGCTCGCCGACGTGCGGGCGATGATGTTTGCCGTCCCCGCCGCGATCGTCGCGATCGGATCGGTGCTCCTCCGACCGCGGCCGGCCCCGCGCGCCGCCCTGTTCCTGGCGCTCGTGCTGGCCCCCCTCGCGCTCTCCTGGGCCATCGGCGCGCGCATCAACGCCGACACGTGGGGGCTCCAGGACCAGACCGTCGCCTACGCCGGAGACGCTTTGCGCGCCGTCGGGGTCGATCCGGAACTGGTCCCGCGCCCGAAGCCCGCCGAGCGCTTCCGGTGGGGCGTGGATCCGCTCGCGAACGCGATCCCCGGGGTGCGGTTCCTCTCGCGGGTCTCCGCCGTGCTCGCCGAGCACACCCACGGCTCGGCCGAGGCCGCCGCCGTGCGGGCCCGCCTCGGCGCGTGGCCCACGGTGCTCGCGTGCGCCGCGCTCGCGCTCGTCCTGGGCGTGGGGCGCCGCCCCGTCCTCGTGCTCGCGGCCGTCGGCACGCTCGCGCCGTTTCTCGCGGTGTTCTACCAGGCGCTGACCACCTTCCCGCTGCCCCGCATGCTCGCCACGGGGCTCCCCGCCGTGGCGGTGATCGCCGGGGTCGGCTTCGCCGTGCTCGTGCGGGGAGGGCTCCCCGCCGCGTGCCCGCCGCCCGAGGATGCGCCTCCCGCGCCCGTCCGCGAGCGCCTCCTCGTGCTCCTCCGGGTCTCCGCCCGGCCGGGCTTCGCGCTCCTCGGCCTCGTCGTGATGGTGGGCGGCGCCGTGCCGACCTGGCTCGGCCCCCTCCAGCCGTGGCGGACGTGGGGACTCTCCAGCTCCGAGCCGTGGGCGCTGCTCGCGGAGACCGCGGCGGGCCAGCACCGCGCCGGCGCCTACCAATGCCAGACCGCGCTCTGGCGTGACAACGCGGCGGGGCTCCCCCTGATCCCCACCTGGTACGGCCCCGGCCCCAGGGGTTGGGAGGAGGTGTACGCCGCTGCGGTGCCCATGAAGCCGCCGGAGGGGCCGCCCCGGCCTTCATCTACGTCGTCTACGCCCCGATGACCGCGCGCACGTGCCGCACCCGCTCCTCCAACGAGCCGGAGAGCGGGGTGTACGGCACCCCGAGGATCCCGAGCACCACGCGGTAGTGGGCCTGCATGCGCCGTTGGAAGTCGGGGTCGCTGCGGGTCGCGTCCTGCACGAACCCGAAGTCGTCCTCACACAGGAACACGTGGTCGTAGCGGGTGTCGCGGGCAAGCGCCGCGAGCGCGGGATCGACGCGCCCGTACCACATCGCCGCGAACACGGCCGTCGTGAGCGGGGTGGTGTCGACGAACAACCAGCGCCGGGCCTCGCGCCGACGGAGCTCCGTGTTCGCCACGTGCGTGCGCCCGATGCCGACGAAGTCCGCCTCGGCCAGCCCGCCCTGTGCCTCCCACAACGTGCGCCCGTACTCGGGCACGAACGTGGTGCCGAGCTCGGCCGCGAGCCGCTCCGCGAGCGTCGTCTTGCCGGTCGACTCGGCGCCGACGAACGCCACGGTGGCGACGAAGTCGGCGTAGACTGCCGGATCGAGCCAGCCGCGCAGCCCGTGGGGATCGGCCCGCAACGTGGTGCCCGAGATCGGGACGGCGGCCCGGTCGAGATCGACGCGGCGGTGGGCCACGGGGTGCCCGAGCGCCGCGGTCATGGAAGCGGCGAAGCCGTCGCCGTAGCCCTCGCTCGTGTAGACGACGTCGACCGGCCAGCCGTGCTCGCGCACGACCGCGGCGACGAAGGCGCGGGGCACCTCCTCGGGGGCGTCGTTCGCGGGGAGAGTGGGGTGGACGGCCGGATCGAGCACGAGGGTGGCCGCGAGCCGGCCGCCGTAGAGCGTGTCGAGCCATCCCCGCCGCCGGGGCGCCTCACACCCCACGAACTCGGGGAGGGACCAGGAGAGGACCCGCACCTCCGCACACTCGGCGAGCGCGGTGTCGAGGACGAGCTGGTGGCCGCGGTGCAGGGGGGAGAACTTTCCCACGACCAGCGCGCGCCCGCGCTTCAACGCGCCACCGGCTCGGTAAAGGGAGCGGAGGCGGGGGGAGCGGGGGCGAGCACAGCTGCGTCACGCTGTGCCAGCGCTCGCCAGTGCCACAAACCCCACGCCGCGTTGAGCAGGTAGCCGGTGTAGAGCAGGGCCGTCAGGGGGATGCCCTTCGACAGGTACAGCGGCACCGACACCACGTCCGCGACGATCCACAACCACCAGCTCTCCACCTTGCGTTGCATCAGGAGCCACGTGGCCGCCACGCTCAACGCCAGGATCGCCGAGTCCACGAAGGGCGCCGCCGCCGAGGTGAAGAGGTGGAGCAGGCCGCCGTAGCCCCCCACGGTGACCCCCACGAAGATCACGGTCGCGACGAGATCCCCGCGGTCCGCGTGGGTCACGGGGAGCTCGGAGCCTGCGGCGCCGCCGAAGCGCCAGCGCCACCACCCCACGAGGCTGGTGACGACGAAGAACACCATCAGCGTCACGTCGGCGTACAGCCGCACCGCGGCGAAGACGAAGCCGAGCAGCACGGAGCCGACCACGCCGGTCCACCACGTGTGGGCCGAGTTGCGGTTGGCCGCGACCACGGAGACGGTGTTGAACAGGACGGACAGGGGCTCGAGCATGGCGACCGCGTTCATGGCAGGCGCGTTGTAGCACCGGCCCCCGTGCCCGAGCGACCCCCGATCGTACGTCCCGATGCTACGTCGCCGGCTCCTCCGCGGGCGGCTCCTCCTCGGACGGCGGCTCCTCCGGCGTCTCGATCGGCCCCGTCTCCCCGCCGATGGCGAAGCTCACGTCCACCTCCGCCCGGTAGGTCTGCTCCCCCGCGAGCACCGGCATCGACGCCATGTCGGTGTCCGCCGCGCCCGCGCGCTCCATGTAGACGGGGCTGGGCGGCGTCGTCTCCTGCGTGCGGATGGACACCCGCATCGGCTCGCCGAGGGTGGCGCCCAGCTGGGTGGCGACCAGCTCCGCGTTGGTGCGCGCGTCCTCCACCGCGGCGTCGAGGGCCTGCTGCTGCGCGGCCTCCTCGTCCTCCACCTTCCACGCCACGCCGAGCACCTCGTTCGCGCCGGCGGCCACGGCGGCGTCGAGCACCCCTCCGGTGTCCATCGGCTCGTCCACGCGGATGTCGAGGATCGCGCTCGCCTCGTACCCCACGAGCTTCGGCCCGGTCTTCTCGTTGTACTCGTAGCGCGGCTGCAGCGACAGTTGGGAGGTGCGGATCCGCTCGGGCGCCACCTGCTCGCCGAGCGCCTGGGTGATGGCGGTCATCTTGTCCGCGGCGGCCTTGAACGCATCAGCCGCCGTGTCCGCCTGGGAGCGGACGCCCAGGGTCAGGACGGCCTCGTCGGGTGACACGAAGATCTCGCCGACGCCGGTGACGTTCAGGCTGTTGCGGGCCTCGACCTCGGCGGCGGACGCCGTGGCGAACAGGTAGAGCGCGGTCGCGAGCATGATGCCTCCCTCATTTCCTCCCGAGAGAGTAGGGGCCCGACGTCGGGATCCAAGCACGAACCGGTTGGCGGCCCGCTGACGTCGGGTTGCGTCCGGAGCGTCGGACCCTACGCCGCGGTCACCGCCACGCCCGGGGCCCGCTCGCCCGGCTTCGCGGGGAGGAGTTGGGTGGAGGACTCGCCGTCGAACACGCGCAGCTCGGCCACCCGCGCCTCGCCGCCGGGCCGCACCCACGCAAACGCGTTGGTGCCCACCTTCTTGGTGCACTCGACATCGTCGTAAGCGGGTGACCAGTGACCGGTGTTGAGGAATTCGACGCCGTCGTGCCGGCGCACGGCCGCCCGGTGGGTGTGCCCCATGACGACACGTGTCACTCGCGCGATCCGCCCGAGCTCGCCGACACGCTTGCGGATGTTCGCCTGGGTGTTCCCAACGTCCGAGCGGCAGCTGCGTGCGTACGCCACGTAGAAGGGGAGCAGCCCGAGGAACAACGCGACCGCCCACACGTAGCCGAGGTTGGACATCATGTGCAGCGCGGTGGTGAGCTGGAACACCACGAACACGAGCAGGACGAGCAGCCCCACCCGGTCGAGCCACAACTCGCGCGCCACCTTGAGGGGGGAGTACACCGCGGGGTGCACCGCCACGTCCCGCAGCGCCCGCACCATGGCGGGGGTGCCCCGGGCCCGCCGCGCCGCGTCCCGCACGCGCTCCTCGAGCCGCGCCGGATCCCGCTCGGCCGGGCGCAGCCCCTCGTCCACCGACACCCAGAGGGTGAGCGGCGCGGTCCACAACCAGGTGAACGCCAGCAGCGGATCCTGGCGGGCCACGTAGCGGAAGAAGAACCGCACGTAGTCTGCGAACGGCCGGATGAAGCTGTCCTCCACGTGGGGATTGAACAACCCCATTCCGTTGAGCATCATCTTCCCGGCGATGTTGCCGAACGGCATGCGCACGCGGAGCTTGCCTTTGACCTCGATGAAGGGGTGCAACGGGTCGTGACACACACAATACGCGTCGAGTTGGTTGCCGTGCATGACGAGGGTGTCACCCCCCGAGATGCGAAAGAACTCACAAACGGTCAACGCGTCGGGTCGGGGGGGTGCCAACGCGGCGCGCAGCTCCGCCTGGACGGCCGGCCAATGGAGCTCGAGGTCGTGGTTGCCGATGATGAAGACGAGCAGGTGCCCGTCCGCCATCCACTGGGAGAGCGCGGCGACCAGGACGGGGTGGTCGGCGAGGATGCGCCGCATCTTCCACGCGGAGCGCTCCTGTTCGGCGACCATGCCCCGGCAGCGCTCCAGCCAGGAGACCCGGTACGGCGCCGGCTCCGGCGCGCCGACGACGGTGTCGAAGTCGAAGATGTCACCGGCGAGTACGAGCTCGACGGGCTGGCCGGCCGAGAGCTCGCGCAGGTGCAGGAGCAGGCGGAGGAGCGGGCCGTCGTCGACCACGTCGGGGTGTTTGTAGCGGCGCCAGGCCGGCCGCCGGGGATCGGGGGCCTCGATGTCGGAGAGGTGCAGATCGCTGATGACGGCGGTGTGGGCGGGCCCCCGCCGTGGGGCGGAGCGCCGCTCGGTGTAGAGGGGCGGGTCGTTCGCCACGGGGCTCCCGAGAGGCCGACCACCTAGCCCGGGGCCGGCCGGCGGACCGCTACAGCAACATCACGAGACGGCGAAGATCCTGTGCAGTTTGAGTCACGTCGGCGGGCGGCGAAGCGCTTTGTTCGCGACCGGTCACGGATCGTCATTGACCGTCGTGGGGCCGCCCGCATACGCTCCGGACGGCACCGGTCGCCCGCCTCGTCTCTCGGCGAGCTCGACCGCCCACCGAGGTTTTCATGTCCCGTTCGAGCTCCCTCCTCGCGGTCTTCGGCCCGTCCACGCTCCTGGCCCTCGCGGCGTGCGGGGCCGTCTCGGCTCCCGAGATCGACTCGGCCGCTCCGGACTCGGCCGCTCCGGACTCGGCGCTGATCGCCGCCGACTCTGCCGATTCCGCCGACTCGGGCCTCGTCATCGGGGCGTCGGACACGCGGCATGCGGTGGTGCTCGGCACCGGGGCCGACGCGGATGCCGACGGCTACGCGACCAGCCTCGACTGTGACGATGCCGATGCCACCGCGTTCCCCGGCGCCGTCGAAGCGGATGACCTCGCGGATGACGATTGTGACGGCTGGGTCGACGAGGACTTCGTCGCCGCGGGCGACGTGATCGTGTCCGAGGTGAACCGCCAGGCCCGCTTCGGCGGCGCGGTCATCGTGAACGACGGCTCGTGGGTCGAGGTGTACAACACGTCCGACCGCACGGTCGACCTCGCGAATTGGGTGTTCTCCCGCGGTGGCAGCGCCCCGTACAACCAGGTCACGCTCGACGCCGCGTCGGCCCCGCTGCTCGCCCCGGGCGACTACGCGGTGTTCTGTGACACCGACAACTACCAGGGCTCGGTGGCCGCGTTCCCGCTCACCTGCGACTACGTGTGGGGCGACGAGACCAAGGCCGCGACCTACGTCGGCACCAACCACGACAACACGTTCCTCCTCCGCCGGGACGCCGACACCGTGGCCCTCTACGTCGGCGGCAGCCGCACGACCGGCACGTTGGTGGACTCCGTCCGTTGGACCTACGACGCGGTGAACGGCTACTGGCCGCGCGACGCGAGCTACTCGCTGAGCCTCGACAACGGCTACTTCGACAGCGCGGAGAACGACAGCAAGGACGTGTGGTGCTCGACCTCGAGCAACGCCGCCGGCGTCGTCTCCGCGAGCACGAGCTGGCGCTGGTACGACAACCTGTCGAGCACGCGTGACGAGCACGGCACCCCGGGCGCCGCCAACTACACCTGCCAGAACCTGCCCGACCGCGACGGGGACGGCTACACCGGCGTCGACGACTGCGACGACTCCGACGCGAGCATCAACCCGCTGGCCGCCGAGGACTGCGACGGCGTCGATCAGGACTGCGACGGCTTCGTGGACGACGGCGCGCCCGGCAGCTCCGACTGGTACGCCGATCTCGACGGTGACACGTACGGCGATCCCGACGGCCTCGTGAGCACCTGCGCGACCCCCGCCGGGTACGTGCTCGACAGCAGCGACTGCGACGACACGGACGCCACCATCTCGCCCGACGGGGTCGAGGTCTGTGACGACCAGGACAACGACTGCAACGGCTCCGTGGACGACGGCGATCTTGCCGGCAGCAACGTGTTCTACGCCGATGCCGACGGTGACTCCTACGGGGACCCCGACAGCACCACCACCAGCTGCCTCGCGCCGGACGGCTACTCGAGCGACGACGCGGATTGTGACGACGCGGACGCGACCGTCTCGCCCGACGGGATCGAGGCCGACGATCTGGCCGACAACGACTGTGACGACTGGGTCGACGAGGACTTCGTCGCCGTGGGTGACCTCGTCTTCACCGAGATCAGCCGCCAGTCCCGCTTCGGCGCCGCGGTCATCAACAATGACGGCTCGTACCTCGAGGTCTACAACACCTCGTCCCGCACTGTCGACCTCTCGAACTGGACCCTCGCGCGCGGCACCTCGACCTCCGGCCAGCAAATCGCGCTCGACCCCGCGGCCGCCCCCGTGCTCGCCCCCGGCGAATACGCGGTGTTCTGCGACACCGACAACTACCAGGCCTCGGCGACCGCCGCCTGGCCGATGGCGTGCGACTACGTCTGGGGGGACGAGGCCCAGCCGAGCACCTACCAGGGCACGTACCACAACAACGTGTTCTTCTTGCGTCGCGACGCTGACACGGTCGGGCTCTACGTGGCGGGCAACCGCACGACCGGCACGAAGGTCGACTCCGTGGCCTACGCGTACGACGCGACCGGCGGCTACTGGCCCCGCGTCGCGGGCTTCTCCATGAGCCTCGACCACGCCTATGTCGACGCCACGCTGAACGACGTGAGCACCGCGTGGTGCAACACCGCGTCGAGCGCGACCGGGTCGGTGGCGAACAACACGGCGTGGCGTTGGTACGACAACCTCACCACCGCGAACGACGAGCACGGCACCCCCGGCTCGGCCAACTACGACTGCCTGAATGACCCCGATCTCGACGGCGACGGCGTCACCGGCGCCACCGACTGCGACGAGACCGATGCGTCGGTGTACCCGGGCGCCCCGGAGACCTGCAACGACCTCGACGACGACTGTGACGGCACGGTCGACGAGGACGCGGTGGACGAGCCGCTCTGGTACGCGGACGCCGACGGCGACGAGTTCGGCGACCCCCTCGTGGTCGACCTCGCCTGCGACCAGCCCACCGCCTACGTCGCGGACGACTCGGACTGCGACGACACGAGCGCCGCGACCAACCCCGGCGCCGACGAGCTCTGCAACGACCTGGACGACGACTGTGACGCCTCGGTCGACGAGTCCGCGGTCGACGCCCCGACCTGGTACGCGGACCTCGACGCCGACGCCTACGGCGCCGACGCCGACACGTCCGTGACGTGTGACCAGCCCGACGGCTACCTCGCCGAGGGCGGTGACTGTGACGACGCCGACGCCGCCATCAACCCCGGCGCCACCGAGGCGTGTGACGGCGTGGACGAAGATTGTGACGGCACCGCCGACAACGGCGCGCCCGGCTCCGACACGTTCTACGCGGACGCCGACGGGGACATGTACGGTGACCCGGCGAGCGCCTCCCTCTCGTGCGTGGCGCCCCCCGGCTACGTCGCCGACGCGACCGACTGTGACGACGCGAGCGCCACCACCAACCCCGGCGCGGCCGAGGTTTGTGACGACGGCGCCGACAACGACTGCGATCCCGACCCGACCAGCTGCGAGTGGTCCGGCAGCCGCGGCGTGAAGGACGAGTACGACTTCCGCGGGTACGGCACGGCGGCGAGCTACGCGGTCGGGCACTCCGTCGCGAACAACGGCGACTTCAACGGGGACGGCCTGGACGACGTGGTGGTGGGGCAGGCCTACCACGACGACGGCGCGACGGTCGACGTGGGCCGCTTCTACATGTGGTACGGCGGTGCGGTCGACACGGCCGACACCATCGACACCGCCGACCTCGCGGTGCGCGGCGACAACACCATCGCGTCCGACCAGTTCGGCTGGGCCACCCGCTTCGCCGGCGACGTGGACGGGGACGGCCGGGACGACCTTCTCTCCTCCGCCTGGCTCGCCGAGTCCACCAACCGCGGCCGCGCCTACCTGTTCCTCGGCGGCACCTCGCCCACCAGCGCGTCCGACGCCTTCGCCTCCTTCGGGTCGACCGGCACGAACAACTTCGCCGGCACCGCGGTGGACGGCGGCGACATCGACGGTGACGGCCTCGCCGACGTGATGGTGACGGCGTACGGCCGCGCCAGCTCGGCGGGCGCGGTGGCGGTGTGGAACGCCTCCGCCATCGGCGGCGGGCTGGAGATCATCGCCACCGACGCGACGGTGTTCATCACCGGCGCGACCGCCGGGGACTACCTCGGCTACTCCGGCGCGATGTCTCCCGACCTCGACGGTGACGGCCTCGCCGACCTCATCCTCGGCGCCCCCGCCGCGGGCGCGGTCACGACGCCGGGCAAGGCGTTCGTGTTCTACGGGGTCGACACGATGTCGGGCGTGGTGAGCGCCTCCACGGCGGACGCGATCCTCACCGGCGCCGTGGCCGGCGACAGGTTCGGCCTGTCCGTCGCGAGCCTGGGCGACACCGACGGGGACGGCAACGCCGACTTCGCCGTGTCCGCCGACAAGGAGGACACCGCCGGCGCCGACGCGGGCGCGGTGTACCTCTACACCAGCGCCCCGACCGGGGCGACGAGCGCCACGTCCGCCGCCTCCTCCACCCTCACGGGCGAGATCGCGGGAGACTTCTTCGGTCGCTCGGTGGCCGGCCTGGGTGACACGAACGGGGACGGCTACGCCGACCTCTCCGTGGGCGCCACCGGGTACGACGTGGGCTCCCTGTCGGGCGCGGGCGCGATGTACGTGATGTATGGGCCGGTGGCCGCAGGCAGCTCCTCCGCCACGGCCTATGACGCGCGCTTCCTCGGCGCGAACACCGCCGATGCCGTGGGCTACGCGGTCAGCGGCGGCGGCGACGTGGACGGAGACGGCTACGCCGACTTCCTCACCAGCGCCCCGAGCTGGGACTCGTTCGGCTTCCTCAACGCCGGCGGCTCCTGGCTCTTCTACGGCCGCGGTGAGTAACCGAGCGTAGCGGTTGGAAACGTTCGGGCGGGACGTGTCGTGCCGCCCGGACGCCTGCGCGAGCGCGTGGCTACGTTCTCCGGCGAGGTGTACGCATGCGCAGGACAATCGTAGCAGCGCTCGCGCTGACCGTGGGCGTTGCGGGCTCGGTGGCCTTGGGTCCCGCGTGTAGCCAGCGCCAACGCTCCAAGATCGAGGGCCAGATCGCGAACGCCGTGGTGTCCGACGAGACGGAGCGCGAGCTCGGCCGGCAGGTGCACCAGGAGCTGGAGAAGCAGGGGGTCCGCTACGTGCAGGATCCGGTCGTGACCCGGTACGTCGAGGGCATCGTGACGCGGCTCGCCAAAGAGGTGAAGCGCGAGGGCGCCGCGGACGATCTCAAGGTCTTCGTCATCGACGATCCGAAGACGGTGAACGCGTTCGCCACGCCGGGCGGGCGCCTGTACGTCTTCACGGGGCTGCTGCTCACCGCCGAGGACGAGGCGGAGGTTGCCGGCGTTCTCGGCCACGAGATCGGTCACATCGTGGCCAGCCATCCATCCAAGCGCATCGCCCTCGCGATGGGGTTCGAGACGCTCGCCAGCCTCGCCCTCGGCCAGGATCCCGGGCAGCTCCAGGAGCTCGCGGCCTCGCTGCTCGGGGGCGGCGTGCTCGCGGCCCACGGGCGCGGCGAGGAGAACGAGGCCGACGAGCTCGGCCTCGGGTACCTGCATCGCGCCGGCTTCGATCCGCGCGGCATGGTGCGGTTCTTCAAGCGGATCCGGGAGGCGTCGGGGGACACGCCGAAGGCGCTGGTCTGGCTCTCGTCCCACCCGACCACGACCTCGCGCATCGACAACGTGCGCGAGACGATCAAGTCGCGCGGGTGGGAAGGCGGGGAGGAGGGCGTGGAGACCCACGCGGCCATCCGGGCGGCGCTGCGCTGACGGGCGAGAGAAGCGACCAGCGGGGTGCCTACCCTTGGGGGAGAGGAGAACCCGCATGGAACGGAACGAAGTCGTCGCCCTGCTCAACGAGCTCATCCACCTCGACATCGACGCGGTGCGCGCCTACGGGCAGGCCATCGACAACATCCGGGACACCGCGGTCCGGCAGACGCTCACGGGTTTTCGGGCGGACCACGAGCGGCACGTGACCGAACTGTCGGCGTTGGTGCGGAACTACGGCGGCGAGCCCGCGCATCGCCCCGATCTGAAGGGGGTGCTGCTCGAAGGGATGACGGCGATCCGCTCCGCCATGGGCGAGGGGCCGGCCCTGCGCGCCATGCGGGACAACGAGCGGTTCACCAACCGCCGCTATGTCAAGGCGCTCGAGACGCCGGGGCTCCCCGACGAGGTCCGGAACCTGATCGCGAGCAACCGCGAGGACGAGCGGCGCCATCTCGCCTGGATCGAGGCCCGCGTCGCCCAACAGGCGCCGGTCTGACACGAGGACGGGGGACGGGGCGCAGGATCGGCGTCCCTCGTTATGCTGCCGTATGTCCGACGAAGGTCCTCCCGAGCCCAAGCTCCCCGCTGACCGGTACGAGGATCGCGGGGCGTTTGCCCAGGGTGGCACCGCCGCGGTGCACCTCACCGTAGACCGCGTGCTCGGCCGGCCGGTCGCGACGAAGATCGCCAAGTCGGTCGACCCCGTGCAGCTCGCGCGCTTTCGGCGGGAGGCGTGCATCACGGCGCAGCTCGAGCACCCCAACATCGTGCCCGTGCACGACCTGGGCGACACGTGGTTCACGATGAAGCGGGTCGAGGGCGCCACGCTCTCGGCGCTCGTGCGCGGGGAGCCCTATGGCGTCGTGATGCTCGGCAAGGTGCTCGACATCCTGCTCAAGGTCTGCGACGCGCTGGCCTTCGCCCACGATCGCCGCGTGGTGCACCGCGATCTGAAGCCCGAGAACGTGATGGTCGGGCGGTTCGGGCAGGTGTACCTGATGGATTGGGGCATCGCCCAGGTGGATGGTGTGTCGGATGCGCCCTACGCGGGCACGACCGCCTGGGTGGCGCCCGAGCAGGCGCGCGGCGAGACGTGTGACGGGCGTACCGATGTGTGGGGCGTGGGTGGGCTGCTCTACTACGCCTTGTGCGGCGCGCGGCCAAACCAGGGGCCGACCCCCGAGGAGCGCGTCGCCAACGCGCGCGCGGGCCGCCAACCGCTGGCCCCCACGATCATGGCGCCGTCGCGCAACTTGCCCTACGAGCTGGTTCGCATCGCGATGAAGGCCCTCCAGCCGACCCCCGCGGACCGGTACCCCGACATCACGGCGATGATGGCGGACCTGCGCGCCGTGCACGGCGGCGGCTGGTGGTTCGAGCTGCGGGTCTTCGCGGCGGGGAGCGAGATCGTCCGCGAGGGGGATGAGGCCGACACCGCCTACATCCTCGTGCAGGGCCGCTGCGAGGTGTGCCAGAACGGAGGGCCGATCGCCGAGCTCGGCCCGGGCGAGGTGTTCGGCGAGGCCGGGCTGCTCGTGGGCGGGCCCCGCGTCGCGTCCGTCGTCGCGCTGACCGAGGTGGTGACCCGGGTCATCACGCGGGAGGCCCTGGAGGCCGAGCTCGGTCGGGATCGCTGGATGGGCGCCCTGGTGCGCGGGCTCGCCCGTCGTTTCCACGACTTGTCTACGGAGAACCTGGAGCGTCGCTTCTAGCGGGCGGATGGCGGATGTCGCCACCCGTTCGCGTGTACAGAATCCAGAGATGGCCGTGCGCTCCATGCCCGAGACGACCGCGAGAGGGGAGGTGCTGGCCGACCTCGCCACGGCCTTTGCGGAGGCGGTGACCGACGAGCAGAAGCTGCTCCAGTTGGTCGTCGAGCGGGTGTGCGCCCTGACAGGTGATGCCTGTGTGATCCGCCTGCTCGACGAGAACGGGGTCTTCCGCTCCGTGGCCCAGCACCACGCCGACCCCAAGCTGCTCCAACGTGTGCGGATGGTGTCCCAGGCGACCCAACCCAACCCCTGCCTGGGCGTGTGGCACACCCTGCTCACCGAACGTCGCCTGGTACGGCTGGTGGTGGCGCCCGACCGCCTGCCACCTGGGCTGACACCCGAGCAACGCGCGTTGTTCGAGCACACGCCGGTCACCCACTTTCTCGGGGTGCCCCTCGTCGCGCGGGGGCGCGTGATCGGCGGGGTGCTGGTCGTCCGCTGCGCGCGCCCCGAGCCTCACGCCGACGAAGACGTGGCGCTCCTGCGGGACCTCGCCGAGCGCGCCGCGCTCGCGATCGACAACGCCCGCCTCTACACCGCGGAGCGGAACGCCCGCACCCGCGCCGAGGACGCCGAGGACGCCCTCCGGGCCGAGCTCGCCGAGCGCCTGCGCGCGGAGGAGCAGCGGCGGGAGAGCGACGAGCGGCTCCACCTGCTCGTACAATCGGTGGTGGACTACGCGATCTTCCTCCTCGATCAGGAGGGGCGGATCGCCTCCTGGAACGCCGGCGCGCAGCGCATCTACGGGTGGGCGGAGGCGGACGTGCTCCACCGGCACGTCACGTTCCTGCTCCCCAAGACGCGGACCGCGACCTCGGTGGACGAGGTGCTCGACGCCGCGAAGACCGCCGGGCGCGCGGAGATCGAGGGCTGGGGGGCGCGCAGCGACACGAGCCGGTTCTGGGCCAACACCGTGGTGAGCGCCATCCGCTCGAACGGGTCGCGCCTGCTCGGCTTCGCGGTCATCACGCGGGATCTGACGGCGAGCCGGGAGACCGAAGCGGTGCAGAACATGAATTCGCTGCTCGAGGCCCGCACGCGGGAGCTCGCCGCGGCGAACGAGGAGCTCGAGGCCTTCTCCTACAGCGTCTCGCACGATCTGCGTGCGCCGCTCCGCGCGATCGACGGCTTCAGCCAGGCCCTGCTGTCGGACTACGCCGATGTGCTCGACGAGACCGGGGCGAGCCACCTCCGTCGCGTGCGTGTCGGCGTGAGCCGCATGCGCCAGCTCATCGACGACATGCTCCAGCTGTCCCGCAGCACGCGCATCGCGCTCGAGCCGGCGCCGATCGACCTGGCGCGGATCGCCGCCGACGTCGCGGCGGAGCTGCGGGCGCGGGACCCGGAGCGGGCCGTGCAGGTGGAGATCCCGGAGAACCTGCACGTCCACGGTGACCCGCGCATGCTGCGCATCGTGATGGAGAACCTGCTCGGCAATGCCTGGAAGTTCACGCGGAACCAGCCCGCCGCGCGGATCGTGGTGTCGGGCGTCACGCGCCCGGACGAGGTCGTGGTCACCGTCGCGGACAACGGCGCCGGCTTCGACATGACCTACGCGCGGCGCCTGTTCCAGCCGTTCCAGCGCCTGCACAGCGCCGAGGAGTTCGAGGGCACCGGGATCGGCCTCGCCATCGTGCGCCGGATCGTGCATCGGCATGGCGGACGGGTCTGGGCCGAGGGCAAACCGGACAGCGGCGCCTCCTTCCATTTCTCCCTGCCCGTGCGGGAGGTGTCCGAGCAGGCGACCGCGGGGACCCCCGCTACGATCCCCACCAAGACGACGTCGTAGGGGAATACCAGGGCCCTGTCCAGGCGTTCGGTGCGCGTGCTCACCCTCCTGCTCCTCGCCCACGCCCACGCCGCCGAGGTCGGCGGTTACTTCCGCCTCGCGGCGCGCCCCGATCTCGTGGGGGGCGCCGGGCGCCTGGGCACGTCCCCGATGTACGGGCGCCTGCTCAACGAGGGGCCGTGGGCCCTGCTCGATCTGCGGCAATCGCTCGTGGAGGGCGCCGCCGGAGAGCCCTGGGGCGCGCTCAGCCTGCGTGTCGAGGGCGGGTCCGTGGGCGCCGGCGACCCGACGAATGGCAGCCTGCTCGGCTTCCGCATCACGCAGCTGTACATGACCGCCGGGAACGTGGGGGTGCCCGACGTGACGTTCCGGGTCGGCACCCTCGAGACGACGTTCGGTGATCTCTGGCTGTTCGACGCGCGCCCCACGCAAATGCTCGTCGACGTGCTCGGCGCCTCCGCGACGTGGGCCCGCGGCGGCTCCGAGGTGATGGTGGGCCTCGGCGACGCGGGCTGGTCGCTCCACGGCGCGCGCTACCACGTGGTCGGGAGCGCGGGCGGATCGATCCGGCACCGCGGCGATCACGGCGAGATCGGCATCGGCGGACAGGCGTGGTTCGAGCCCGCGGACGGGGCCGCCGACGGCGCGCAGGAAGAGGCCCACGCCTGGAAGGTCGCGGGGACGGTGGGCTTCGGCGATCTCGGCCCGGTCCGATGGAACCGCTTCCAGGTCATCCTGCTCCGCCGGCTCCCCGACGAGCCGCGGGTGGAGGTGGTGGACGGCGAGGAGGTGCGCATCGGCGTGGCCCGCGAGACCGACCAGCGCCACGAGCTGCTGGTGGGCGACGAGGTAGAGCTGGACGTGGTGCCCGACCACCTGGAGATCGCCGCCGCCGTGCTGTTCGAGCACCGCTTCGATCCCGACGGGGACCGCCCCGAGAGCCCGACCAACCGCACGTCGATCTCCGGGGTGCTCCGGGCGCAGGTGGCGCTCACGCCCCTGTTCTCCCTGCTCGGCGAGACCAGCCTCGCGCGCGAGGTCATGCGTGGCGCCGCCGGGGACGCCTCGCCGCGCAAGGACACGTGGCAGGGCAAGGCGGGCCTGGTGCTCTCTCCCGCGGGCCCCGGCCTCGGCGACCGCCCTGCGTTGCGCGCGCTGTACGGGGCGCAACACTGTTCGCTCCCGAACGCATGGCCGGGCGCCCCGGCGGAGGGCGGGGACGCGCGCTGGCACCACCTGGTCTCGCTCGAGGCCGAAGCATGGTTCTGATCGTCACGATCGGTGCGTAAATGTCGTGGCCGGTCGGGCCCGAGGTGTGAAAGGATGACGCCGGCCGCGCGCTTTGACGCGTGGCACCGGACTTGCTTTCCACGCTGGCGCCCCCGGAGCCCCCATGCTGACCACGCTCGCCCTGACCACGCTCGCCACACTCGCCACTCCGAGCGCGCTCGCGTCCGACCTCACGAGCAGCTTGTGGCACCCGGGCGCGGGCGGCATGGAGAAGGGCTTCTCCTACGCGGGCACCGCAGTCATGGCGGCGGCGGGCCCCGGCTACGCGGGCACCTGGATCGGCGCCACGGCGGCCTGGGCGCCGACGAAGCGCCTCTCGGTCAGCGGTACCGGCCTCGTGGCCGTGGGGTCCACCGTGGTGGCGGGCGGCGTGCGCTTCAACATCATCGAGTCCAAGTGGTTCCGCGCCGGCCCCGTCGCGTTCGGCGCCGCGTGGGACCACACCGAGAACGAGGCGAGCCGGGCGGTCGGCGGGGGCCTCGGGCTCGCGGTCGAGAGCGGGTTCACGCGGGTGCGCTTCGACACGTTCGTGCCCCTCGTGGTCGCCACCGGCGGGGAGGGGCCGCTCGTCCTCGCCGATCGCCTCCCCGGGTTCGACTACTGGAACGTCGGCATGACGGTCCGCATGGGCGGCTCCCACGCAAACCGCCTCCGCGGCAGCATCAGCAGCGGCGGGGTCTCGTTCGCCTACCAGCACGTGGGCGAGCACTGGTTCATGGAGACCGCGCTGACCGCGGGCGTGACCCCCACCGTGTCCGGCTCCTTGCGCGGCGGCTTCGTCTTCTGACGGCCCGTGGCTGACCGCCCGCGCCCCGACCCGGACGACCTTTGACCCAGCGGCCCTCGCCGTTCGTGGCGCAGAGGCCCAGGTTTGGGGGGGAGGCGCCATGCGGAAGTCGGGGCGACAGGGCGGAGGGCGCCGGGGCGCGCGGTGCTGGGGCGCGGTGGCGATCCTCGCCATGGCCGGGTGTGAGGACGCGCCGCGCCCGGACGACACAGATGTAGAAGCCGAGGAGCCGACCCACCCGGCCTTCGGCCATGCCCCCGATGGCGCCTCGATCCTCGAGGGGTGGGGCACGCAGCCGGACGGGCCGCCCACGGGCGCGGATCCCCTGTTCGCCGAGGGGAGCGTGCACCGCATCGACCTGTCCCTCGACGAGGCCGCTCGCAGCTCGCTCCGCAAGGACCCTGGCCTCGACGTGCCCGCCACCGTCCGCTACGGCGACCAGAGCTGGACCGTCGGGCTGCAGCTCAAGGGCAGCTACTCGTTCCGATCGTTGACGGAGAAGGCCTCGTTCAAGATCGATTTTCAGGAGATCGTGCCCGACCAGCGCTTCTTCGGGCTGCGCCGCATCACGCTCAACGCGATGGTGCAGGACGCGAGCATGCTCCGCGAGCACGAGGTCTACTGGATGTACGCGCGGCTCGGTGTCCCCGCGCCCCGCCACGGCTACGCGGAGGTGTGGGTCGACGGCGAACCCTACGGCCTCTACGGCCTCCTCGAGACGCTCGACGGCACCTGGGCCGAGCGCGTGTTCCCGGGGGACAGCGAGGGGCCGCTGTACGAGGGGGGCTACGGGACCGACGTGGAGCACGGAGACGCCCTGCGGTTCGACATGCAGCGCCAGGGTGACCTGGTCGAGCCGTGGAGCGATCTGACGGCGCTGACCGAGGAGCTCGAGGCGACCCCGCCCGAGGCGTACCTCGCGTGGCTGGAGCGCCGCTTCGACGCCCCGGCGCTGTTCCGGATGTGGGCGTTGGACCTCGTCTCTGGCCACCGCGACGGGTACGTCAAGCGGAAGAACAACTTCCTCGTCTACCACGGGCTCGAGTCCGACCGGTGGTGGATGATCCCGTGGGGCCAGGACCAGGCCCTACGAGACGGGCTGGACGTCCACAGCGGCTACTCCGGGCACCTCGCGGAGCGGTGCGCCGAGGTGCCGGAGTGCCAGGAGCGGCTCGATCTGGCGATCCGCTACGTGGCGACGATGTGGGAGGCGTGGGACCTGTACGGGCACGCGACCGCCACCTCTGTTGTTGTGACGCAGGCGTGCGAGCGGGACCCCCGGAAGGAGCTCCTGTGCAGCGACAGCAGCGTCCTCGAGATGATCCTCGAGCGCCCCGACGAGGTGTGGATCAGCCTCCAGTGACCCCGCGGGCGGCCGCGGGGGCTCGAGGGGCGGGGGATCCGTCAGCGCCCGTCGATGATCCACATGACGCCGCGGTCGAGGATGCCGCCGTTGTCGCCGTCCAGGGCGCCCATGGCGATCTCGCTGTCGCCGTCGCCGTCGATGTCGGGGATCAGCGCAACGTCGCTGCCGAGCTGATCGTAGGCGTCGTCGCCGCGCCACACGGCGTCGGTGCCCGTGAGCGGGACCGTGCCGACGTGCGGCCCGTAGAGGAGCCACACGGCGCCAGCGCTCGCGCCGCCGTCGGCGTCGAGTGTGGTGCCGAAGAGCAGGTCGAGATCCTCGTCTCCGTTCACGTCGCCACCCACGAAGTTGTTCGAGCCGAGGAAGCTGCTGCTGTTCTCCCCGACGAAGGTGGCGGTGGCGGCGCTCGCGGAGGAGCTCCCCGCGGGCACCGTGGTGAACAGGTACACCCGGCCCTCCCACGTGGCGGTGATGCTCGCGAACGGCGCCGCGGCCATGAGATCGTCGTAGCCGTCCGCGTCGATGTCTCCGGGCATCACGACCCGGGTGCCGAACGCGTTGCTGTAGGGGAGGCCGATCACCTTCGCGTCGGCGGTGGACAGGTTCGCGACGCCCCCCGGCGCCGGGCCGTAGAGGAGGTAGGCGGCGCCCGCGGAGGCGGCCGCGTCGTCGTCCCCGTACGCGCCGACCCAGAGGTCCGTGATGCCGTCCCCGTTCACATCGCCCGCGGCGACGCTGGTGCCGGCGTAGTCGCCCTCCGACTCCCCGATGTACGTCGTGTGCGTCGTGCCGATGCCCTCGTACACGATGGCGGAGCCCCGGTTGGCCCCGTAGGTGTCGTCGGGGCCGTATCCACAGGCCCAGCCCACGGTGCCCGACACATGGGCACCCGCCGCGGTCCCGCTCGTGCAGGTGAAGCTGTCCTCGAACGTGTCCGAGGTGGCCGCCCCGGTGCCACCCCCGAGGTACAGCCACGCCGCCTGGTCGGCGCCGCCGATGACGATGTCGTCCGCGCCGTCGGCGTCGATGTCGCCCACGTTCACGAGCAGCTCGCCGAAGGCGCCCGCGTGGTCCTCGTCGGTGTTGTAGATGAGCCCGGTGTCGTCCGACGCGGCGCTGCGGGACGCCGTGGTGAAGGGGCCGGAGTACGCCCAGACCACGCCGTAGCCGGCCGGATAGTAGCTGCCGCTCGGCGAGCCCACCATCACGTCGCCCACGCCGTCCCCGTCGAAGTCGCCCGCGGCGAGACGCATCCCGAATTCGGCGTCGCCCGAGGTCCCGTAGATCTTCGTGTCGTACCCGGTCTCGATGTCGTACTCGCCGGCGTAGCGGCAGTCGGAGTCCTCGCCGTCGCAATCCTGGTCCACCCCGTCGGAGCACACCTCGGCCTCGCCCGGTGAGACCGCGTCGGTCGTGTCGTCACAATCGTCGGACGAGGCCACGAAGCCCGCGGGGACGTCGCAAGTGCTCACCGTGCTGTCGATGGTGCCCCACCCGTCTCCGTCCGCGTCCTCGTACCAGGGAGTCTGCCCGATCGCGGTGGGATCGAGGTCATCCGCGAGGCCGTCACAGTCCTCGTCGGCGTCGCTCGTGTCACATGTCTCCTGCCCGCCCGGGTAGATCGTCGCGTTGTCATCGTCGCAATCCAACGCGTCGGCATAGTGCGATGGCGGCGCCACGCACGCCTCGGTGACATCCGTGCCGCCGAACCCGTCTCCGTCGTGATCGGCGTACCACGCTACACGTCCGGTAGCGCCCGGATCGGCGTCGTCCGCGGGGCCGTTACAGTCCTCGTCCGTAGCGTAGGTGTCACAGACTTCGATTGCGCTCGGGGAAATTGTAATGTCGGAGTCATTGCAATCGGTCGCCGTGCGCGTATGGCCAGCGGGAAGATCGCAGGCTTCGGCGATGATCTCCCCGCCGTAGCCGTCCCCATCCTCATCCACGTAGAAGGAGGTGCGCCCGATCGGTGCGGCCCCGGTCACGTCGGCGTCGTCGCCACCGCCGTCACAATCCTCGTCGGCATCCGCGTCGTCACACACCTCGCTCGCGTCGGGCGAGATAGCGCCGTTCCCGTCGTCACAATCGCCGCTCTCGGCGACGTGCCCGGGGGGGGCCTCGCAGGCCGGCGAGGTCACCTCGAGATCCCCCCACCCGTCGGCGTCCGCGTCCGCGTACCAGGTGAGGAAGGAGCCCGCGCGCGTGGCGGGATCGAGATCCTCGGCGAGGCCATTGCAATCCTCGTCGACATCGAGCGCGTCGCAGATTTCCTCCGCGCCGGGATGCACGTTTCCGTCCGTATCGTCACAGTCCCCGGCGGTCGCGGTATGCCCGGCGGGGGCCTCACACGCGGATAGCGGAGCTCCTCCCTCGGCCGCGAAGCCGTCCCCGTCGCCATCCGGGTACCAATCGGAGGGATCGGTGGGGCCCTCGGGGTCGAGATCGTTCGCGGCGTCGTCACAATCCTCGTCGACCGCGGCGGGATCACAAAGTTCTGATGCGCTGGGGTTGATCAGCGGATCTCCGTCGTCGCAGTCGGTGGAGCCGGGCCAGCCGTCCCCATCTCCGTCCTGGTCGGGAGTGTTTGGTGTGGGTTCCGGCCCGCTGCACGCGGTGAGCAGGGCGAGCGTGAGGATGAACATACGCAAGATGGACTCCGAGTGAACGAGGGGTCCCGACCCCCGGGGCGCGAAGTGTAGCCACCTCTCGGCGGATGGAAAGGGCCCGCTATAGACGTTGCGTGACAATTTCGCTACGGTGCCCGTCACATGGAGTCTCTCATGACGTTGCGTTCTCTCTCGACGATCTTCGCGCTCGCGATGACCACCACCCTCCTCGCGTGCACCGACAAGGGCGATGGGGAAGAAACCGGGCAGGAAGAGACCGACCTTCCCGGTGTCGAGGTGTGCGACAACTCGGCGGACGACGATGACGACGGCGACGTGGATTGTGACGACTCCGATTGTACGGACGACGCGGCCTGTCAGGTCGCCGAGGACGAGGATTGTGACGACGCCGTCGACAACGACGGCGACGCTGACATCGACTGTGACGACACCGATTGCGCGGCCGACCCCGCGTGCGCCGCGCCCAGCACCGAGCTCGACTGCGACAACGCGACGGATGACGACGCGGACGGCGCGATCGACTGCGCGGACTCGGACTGCGACGGCGATCCGGCGTGCGTGTCCCCCGACGTGGAGGTCGCGTGTGTGGACGGCGTCGACAACGACGCCGACGGGCTGGTGGACTGCGCCGACACCGACTGCGTGGCCGACCCGAGCTGCGAGTCGCCCGGCGTCGAGGTCGCCTGCGTCGACGAAGCCGACAACGACCTCGACGGGCTCGTCGACTGCGCCGACCCCGACTGCTACGCGGACCCCGACTGCACTGCGGTCGAGGTCGAGGTGGCCTGTGTGGACGGCGTCGACAACGACACCGACGGCCTGACCGACTGCGACGACTCCGATTGTATGGCCAGCCCCGACTGCCTGGTGCCCTCGACCGAGACCATCTGCGCCGACGGCCTGGACGATGATCTCGACGGTGCCCTCGATTGTGACGACAGCGACTGCGACGCGAGCCCCGACTGCGAAGAGGCCGCTTCGTGCGGCTCCGACGGCGATCTCGGCTCCGCGCTCGGGTACGCCCTCGCCTCCGGCACCACCACGGGCGGGGGGGACGAGTTCATCCCGGGCTGCGGTTCAGCGAGCGCCGGGATGGAGGACCTGTCCTACATGTGGATGGCGCCCGAGGACGGCACCTTCACCGTGAACACCGTCGGTTCGTCGTTCGACACGATCCTCACCGTGCTCACGTCCGACTGCTCCAGCGAGCTCGCCTGTGACGACGACGGCGGCGGCTTCGCGACCTCCACGGAGACCTTCGACGCCGTGGCCGGCGAGATGTTCGTGTTCGTGGTCGACGGCTACTCCACCTCCGGGGACTACGTCCTCAGCGTCTACCCCTCCTACGAGTCCGCCTGCCGCGACGGCCTGGACGACGACATCGACGGCGCCATCGACTGCGCCGACGCCGAGTGCGCCGGGGATGCGACCTGCATCCCCGAGCCGGTCTGCGACGACGGCGGGGACGACGATCTCGACGGCGCGATCGACTGCGACGACACCGACTGTGCCGACCTCCTCGTCTGCACGAACCCCTGCGTGGATGACGAGCTCGGGAGCCCGATGGGCGCGGCGATCGTGACCGGCACGACCGTGGGCCAAGGCGACGACTACACGTCCGAGTGCGCCACCTACGCCACCGAGGACGTGGCCTGGCTGTGGACCGCCCCGGCGGACGCCGTCTACACGTTCGATACCGTCGGCTCCGTCTACGACACGGTCCTCGCGATCGAGCAGGGCGACTGTAGCGACAGCGAGCTCGGCTGTGACAACGACACCACCGGCACGGCTTCCGAGGTCAGCGTCGCGCTCCTCGCGGGCGAAGAGGTGGCCGTGCAGATCGACGGGTACGACGGCTCCGGCGAGTACGTCCTGAACGTCTGGGCCGACGCCGAGGTGGATTGCACCGACGGCGGCGACGACGATCTCGACGGTGCCATCGACTGCGCCGACGTGGACTGCACCGGCTCGTCCGCGTGCGTCCCCGAGGCCGTGTGTGCGGACGCGACGGACGACGACATCGACGGCAACCAGGATTGCCTCGACAGCGACTGCGCGGACGACGCGGCCTGCGACACGTCCCTCGCGGACTTCGACCTCGGCTCGCTGACCGGCGTTGTCGTCGCGACCGGCACGACCATCGCGATGGGGAACGAGTGGGGCGTGAGCTGCACCTCCAGCACCGCGCCGGACGTGAGCTACTCCTGGATGGCGCCGACCAGCGGCTTCTGGAACTTCGACCTCGGCGGCTCGTCCTACGACACGGTCCTCACCGTGTGGTCCGAGGCGGCCGTCGCGATCGAGTGTGACGACGACGACGGCGACGGCACCACCTCGCTCATCACCCGCTACGTCAACGCGGGCGATGTCATGATCATCGCGGTCGACGGCTACAGCAGCTACTCGGGCCTCTACACCCTCGGCATCTACTAGCCCTCCAGGGCGCGTGGACCCAGGCCCGCGGGAGTCTCGACTTCCGCGGGCCTCTCTCGTTTTCGGGGGCCGCTACTCGAACAACTTCCGCACCGTGTCCTTGTCGCTCGAGAACGTCAGGTGCTCGTTGAGCTTCCAGGCGTTCTCGCGGTCGACCACCTTCGGCGCCATGACCTTGATGGCGGCCACCTTGTCGCTCGCGTGGGGCAGCTGGTCGATCACGACGCCGACCTGCGCGATGGTGAAGGAGTTCGTGCGCGCCACGCCCTGGATGACGCCGAGCTGATCGGAGGAGAAGGCCTCGCCCTTCACGGCGGCGACGAAGCCGGTGAAGTCCCGGTCGTTCATCACCGAGGGGCGAACGGGCTCGGGGGGGCGGACCACGACCACCGCGGGCGGGGGCGGGGCGGGCGGAGGCAGGCTCACGACGGTCTCGACGAACACGCAGTCGAGCGCGCGCGACTCGGGCACGCACCGGCGGACCAGCCCGGGGTAGACGCGCATCGGCCCGCTGTAGAGGGTCCCGTTTCCGCGCGCCACACGCACGTCGTGCTCGCCCGCTGCAAGGCCGGTCGCGACGAAGCTCCCCGACGCGTACCGCACGGGCTTCCCGTCGACCCACACCGCCATGTCGTCCGCGTACACCCCGGTCAGCTGGAAACTGCCCGGCTCCGGGGCCGGCGCTGCGGGCGGGCACACGGCGGGCGCGCTGCTGCCGGCGAGGGGACCGCGGCCGAGCTCGGCGAGCTGGCCGCGACGGAGCTCGAGGCGGACCTGCTCGTCCACGGTGACCAGCACGGTCGAGGCGGTGACGAGGCGGTCCTGCGCGTCGAAGATCTGCACCCGGTGGTTCCCGCCCGCGAGGTTCAGGGCCGTGGCGCCGCGCTCGCCGGGGCGATTGGCGACCACGCGCCCATCGACCTCGACGGTGACCGGGTCGTTCGAGATCACCTGGATCTCGGCGGCGTTCGCGAAGGTGGCGAGCAGCAGGGGGAACATGGATACTCCGAGAGCGAGAAGGGCGGGTCGAACGCGGCGGTGGCGTGGATCCGGTACGCCCGACGCTGCCGGGTTCGTCAGGGGCGCGACAGGTCGTGACGATTCGCCGGCGGGGCGAGGGGAATCATCGTGATGCTATCGCAGCGGCATGGCGCGGAGCACCTCGGCGAGCGCGACCAGCTCGGCCTCCCGGGGGTGGCCGCCGCGCCAGAGCAGGCGAAACCAGTCACGCTTGAGCTCGAGGTGCGGGAGGAGCGCCACGAGGCGGCCGGCGGCGAGGTCGTCCGCGATGAAGTAGGCGGGCAGCACCCCCAGGCCTCGCCCGAGGAGCACCTGCTGCCGGATCGCGGCGATCCCGCCGACGTACCGGTGGCCGCGGAACCGCCAGGGCGCGCCCTCGGGCAGCGCGTCCAGCAGGTAGCGGAACAAGGGCAGGTCGGGCGTGGCGTCGATCAACACGTGATCCCCGAACGCCTCGGCGGCGACGGGGGCGGCCGCGACGAACGTGTAGCCCTCCTCGTGGAGCGGCACCGACTCGACGTTGGAGCGCGTGATGCGCGCGGACAACACGGCCGCGTCGATCACGCCGCGCTCGAGCCGGTCGAGGAGCGCGATCGTGTCGCCCATGTAGAGGTGGAGGGTGCGCTCGGGCCGCGCCTCCTCGAGCTCGGCCAACGCGGGGCAGAGCCAGGACAGGCCGAGCTCGTAGCGGGTGCCGATGGTGAGGGAGAAGGGGAGGGGACGCAGATCGCCGCGGGCGACGGCGGTGCAGCGGGTGGCGTCGTCCAGGAGCCCCCGGGCGTGGGGGAGGAGGCGGCGCCCGGCGTCGGTCAGGTGCACCTTTCGTGTGGTGCGCTCGAACAGCGGGGCGCCGATCTCCTCCTCCAGCCGCCGCACGCGGTCGGACAGGGCGGCGGGCGAGAGCGCCACGCGCTCGGCGGCGGCGCGGAAGTGGAGGGCGTCGGCCACGGCGACGAAGCAGCGGAGGGACTCGAGATCCATGGGGCCCAGGATACGTCGGCGTTCCGGGGGCGCGGTAGGGAACGGTCGCGATCGTGCGATCCCCGTGGTACGGCTGGAGGCCCCCGAGCGCCCTGCTGCCTCGTTCCGCCCTCTGCACTCTCCGCGCCGCCGCCCTGGCGTTCCTCGCCGGGTGCTCCGGCACCGCGACGATCGAGGGCCTCGATCCCTTCGGCGTCGTGTGGTCGGCCTCGTGGTTCCGCTTCGACGACGGCGGCTTCGCGTACGACCAGCTCCAGCTCACGAACGAGCCCGACAGCTGCGAGCGGGTGACTGCGTTCTACGCGGCGCGCGCGAGCGCGGTGCGGGCGACTGCGGCGCTGCCGGAGGAGGGCTGGTGCGCGTCCGCGCGGGCGCCCTACCAGGCGTGGGCCGCGGCGGGGGACGCGGTCCTGCACGACGGCGCGCACTTCATCGATCTCTCGTTGTTCCACGGCTCCGAGACCGCGCCCATCGAGGCCACCTTCGGCGTGGACGACTCCACGCACCTGCTCTCCGGCCTGGTCACCTACGTCCAGTCGAATCCCTACCGCACGTTCCTCGAAGATTGGGACGAGGAGGGCACCCCGGGCTCCTGCGGCATCGACGAGGCCTCCCTGACGGGGCTGGCGGTCGTCGCGAGCCTGTCGCAGGGCACGCTCGATCTGCGGAACGTGGAGGACGAGGCGTTCGCCGCGGGCCGCCTCCACGGCGACCTCGAAGACATCGCCAGCGACGCCACCGCCACCATCGACGCCACCTTCCGCGCGAGCTGGTGCGAGGTCGACGTGTCGTTCTGACGTAGACTGCGAGCTCCGCCGCTCGAGGCCCATGCGTCGCTCGCTCCTGCTCGCCCTCTCGTTCGCCGCCTGCGCGGCCCCCGACTCCGAACCCACCTGCGCCGCCGGGCTCGATCTCGACGCGGACGGCGTGTGTGACGGGGACCGCGCGGATTGGTCCGAGGACGCCGCGCTCGAGCCCGGCACGAGCCGCGCGAACGTCTACGAGCTCGACGCCGCCGACCTCGCGGAGGTGCGCACCCGCGGGATGGAGCACGCCTTCGTGTGGCCGGTCGACATCACCGGCCTGCTCATCCCGTACCGCCCGTTCCAGGCGTTCATGGACGACCCGGACAACGCCGGCGCGCTCGACATCCTCCGCGATCAGCTCGGCTTCGGCACCTTCGAGGAGTTCTACACCTGGCTCGGCCTCGCGCGGTACCCGGAGCCGGGCCTGGGGGGCATCTACGAGCTCCCCATCCCCGACGGGCTGGCCCCCGGAGACGCCGTGGGCGCGGCCCTCCTCGACACGGAGTGGGGCGAGGGCCTCACGTTCTCCTGCGCCACCTGCCACGCGAGCCCGCTGTTCGGCCGCACGGTGTTCGGCCTCTCGAACCGCCGGGCGCGCGCGAACGCGGTGTTCCTGCTCGCCGGCGAGCTGGTCCACAACATGCCGCCGGACGCGTTCCAGGCGCTCACCGACGCCACCGCCGAGGAGCGCGCGCTGTACGAGCGCACCCTCGACAACTACGGCGCCGTGGGCGCGAAGGAGCCCGAGGTGCTCGGGCTCGACACCGCGGTGGCCCAGATCGGCCTCTCCCTCGGCCGCCGCGCGGACGATCCCTGGGCCAGCTACTCGGCCGATGCCGAGACCAGCCCCGACTTCACCGAGCTCGAGACCTTCGTGGCCGACAGCAAGCCCGCGGTGTGGTGGACGCTCAAGTACAAGACCCGCTGGTTGTCGGACGGTTCACTCGTCTCCGGCAACCCCATCGTCTACAACCTGCTCGCCAACGAGCTCGGCCGCGGCACGGATCTGCGCGAGCTGTCGGAGTGGATCGCGACGGAGCGCACCACCCTCGACGAGCTGACCGTGGCCGTGTTCGCCTCGGAGCCGCCGCGGTGGACCGACTTCTTCGGCGCCGACGGCATCGACGAGACCGAAGCGCGCGCCGGGCAGGTGGCGTTCGAGGCGCGCTGCGCGAGCTGCCACGGGTCCTACGAGAAGGGCTGGGACGCCGCTGACGCCGAGGCGCGCTCCGATGTCGATCGCCTCGCGACGACCCGCGTGGTCTACCACGCCCAGACCCCCGTGACGGACGTGGGGACGGACGCCCAGCGCGCCGAGGGCCACGGCTACGTGGACCGGCTCAACCGGCTCCAGATCAGCGTCGACGCCGGCAACGTGTTCCGCGGGCAGGCCGGCTACGTCCCCCCGCCGCTCGACGGCATCTGGGCCCGCTACCCCTACCTGCACAACAACTCGGTGCCGACGCTCTGCGCGCTCCTCTCCCCGCCGGACGAGCGCCCCGTCGAGTTCTACCAGGGCCCCGCCGACGACCCGGCGACCGATTTCGACGCCGACTGCGTCGGCTACCCGGTGGGCGAGGCGATCCCCGCGGCCTGGCGCGACGACGAGGAGGCGCGCTTCGACACCACCGTGCCGGGGCTCCGCAACATCGGGCACGACTGGGCGATCGGCGCGGAGGAGCGCGGGCAGCTCATCCAGTTCCTCAAGACGTTGTAGTCCGCGTCAGGGGCCCACGGTGAGGCCGAGCACGAACTGCTCCCACTCGCGCTGGAAGACCGCCATGTCGGGGTCCCCGAGGGTCTCGCGCAGCGTGGTGTAGCCGGTGGTGTCCGTCGCGACGCGGAACGCCTTGTAGTATCCGCGCAGCAGGCCGCGCTCCTGCAGGTAGTAGCAGAGGTAGCGGGCCTGGGCGTAGTTCAGGCCGCCGCGGTCTCCGTAGAACGCGGCGGTGGAGAGCGCCGTGAACGCCTCGAACGGCTGCACGTCGCCTCGGCGGATGGCTGCCTGGAGCGCGGGGAGCCGCCAATTCGGGTAGCCGACGAGGTGCCCGTCCACCTCGCCGGCGTGCTCGTAGAGCGAGGCGAGGCCCTCGTTGAACCACGAGGGCACGCCGGGAAAGTCGACCGCGAGGTAGGGGTGCACCATCTCGTGCACCAACGTGCCGCCGCCGAGGCCGATGTTCATCACGAGCGCGTGGTGGTAGCCGTTGGCGAAGCCGTAGGGGGTCGTGGGGGTCTCGCCGAAGAGGGACTGGGTGTGGCGGACGTACGTGTCGTCGTCCCGGAACATCCAGATCTCCCAGGTGTGGTCGAGCTCGGTGGTGAAGTAGTCCTGGCGGAGCAGCGCGTCGGTGCGGCGCACGGTGCTCTCAGCGCGGGCCACCACGGTCGCTTCCGGCTCGTTCCCGACCACGACGTAGGGCGGCTCGAGCACCACGGTGAAGCCCGCGCCCGCCACCGCCCGCACGCGCCGGACGGCCTGGACGAGCTCTGCCGGGGTCGGCGCCGCCTGGGCCGTGGGGAGCGTGAGCGGCCCGGTCCGGGCGAGGCGCATCCGGATGACCGACTTGCCCTGGCCTCCGTCGAGCGGCCAGAGCGCGAGGAACTCGTCGCGAGGCATCCGCGCATACGCCCCGTCGGGCTGCGCGGGCTCATGGTAGATGACCACGTCGGCATCGGCGTCGTAGCCGAGCACGAGGCGGAAGTGTTCACTCCCGCCGGCGTCGTAGTACATGCACACGATCGACGGCACGCCGGCGCGCAGGTCGGCCAGCATCACCTCCCACTGGGCCTCGACGGGCGGCGCGTACCACGTGTCCCCGACGTCGAACCCCATCGCCAACAGCGTGGCGCGGAGCTCACGGGTCACGACCCCGCGACCCAGCGCCGGATCGACGCCCACCGCGTCCGCTGCCGCGTCGAAGACGGCGTCCTGGTCGACCGTGTAGCCCAGGTGCGCGAGCGCCATCTCGACGCACGCCTCGCCGCAGAAATCGGGCCGTTGCATCACGTGGGGCACCCCCTCGATTCGGACGGAACCGGGGGAGGAACAGGCCAGCGCGAGGAGGAGGGCCAGCATGGGGGGTCGGACAACGCCGTGGGGGAGGGGTTCCGGGTTTCTCGCACCACGGTTACGAGCTTCATGGGAGGAACGGTTTGAATCTTGACGAGGAGATCCCAAGCGACGTGCGCGCCTTCCTCCGCGCGCACATCCCGTCGATCGGCCACATGGAGGCCCTCGCGCTCACGGTGGAGAACGCGACACAGAGCTGGACGGTCGAGCACGTGGCCCGGCGCCTGTACGTGCCCGAGGCGCAGGCCGAGACCCTGATCCGGCACCTCTCCGCCACCGGCCTGCTCGAGCGCACCGGGACGCCGGAGCAGTGGCGGTTCGCGCCGGCGGACGAAACGCTCGCCGGGCTCGCCACGCGCACCGTGCGTTTGTACCGGCAGCGGTTGCTCCGCATGACCGAGTTGATCCGGGCCGGTGCGGATCCCGGCTCACAGCTCGCGGATGCGTTCCGCTTCCGGAAGGAGTGACGATGGCCTTGCTTGTCTATGTCTTGTGCCTGGTGACGGCGACGGCCTGCTCGGTGGTGTTGTTCGCCGCGTCCCGCCGCCGCGAAACGCCCCTGCTCTGGTGGTCGAGCATGTGCTTCGCGGGCCTCGCCGTGAACGATGCGCTCGTGTTGCTCGACCTCTACGTGGTCCCCGACGTCGACCTCCTCATGGCGCGCAGGGTCGTCGGCTTTCTCGCTGTGCTGCTCATGCTCGTGGGGCTCATCTTCCACAACAAGGAGCCCTCGACATGAACGACCTCCTCCTCGGCGCCACCGCGATGGGCTCGCTCACGATCGCGCTCTTCTTCATTCGTTTCTGGCTGCAGTCGCGCGACGTCTTCCACCTGTTGTTCGCCGCGTCGTTCCTCCTCCTCGCGCTTCAGCGGCTGCTGCTCGCCGCGCCCTATGGCCAGCACGAGGAGCTCCCGGCGCTGTACCTCCCGCGCCTGGCGGCCTACCTCCTGATCATCGTGGCCGTGGTGCAGAAGAACCTCCGGCGGCGCTCGGCCTGACGGCAGGGGCCCGCGCGCACGATCCAGCCCGGAATCCCCGCCTCGCCGCCGACCCGGGCCCGAATTACCGGGCGTTCGGAGGGTCGATGCCGGTCGTTGTCACGCGCGGGTCCGTCTCCGGCGCCTCGGTCTAGCCGACCGCGGGGCTCGAGTCCGGACCGGGGGTTCACGCCCCCGTGGATAGCCGCACCCCAGCGGACCGCTGGACGTGTGCCCGCCCGCACCCGCTGAATCGGGCGCGGGCCTCCCTGCCTGGGACGCCCCCTGGTCCCCCGGATCCTCCACGTGCACCACCTCCTCCCGATGGGCTTCGGCCCGCATTTCCTCCGTCAACTCTCCGCCGACGAGCTGGACGATCCTCCGATCGGCCGCGTCCGCTTCGCCGCGCACGGGCGCGTCCGCCTGCTCACCCGGAGCGGCGAGCACCCCGCCCTGCTCGAAGGCCCCCTCCGCGACCCCGACGATCCCGTGGTCGTGGGCGACTGGGTGCGCTTCCGCCCCGGTGATCCGCCCATCGTGGAGGCGCGCCTGGAGCGCACCGGCGTGCTCCGGCGGCGTGATCCCGACGGCGGCGCGCAGGTCGTCGCCGCGAACGTCGACATCGCGCTCGTCTGCACGGCCCTCGGCCGGGACCTGAACCCCCGGCGCCTCGAGCGCTGGATCGCGGTGGCGGAGGACGCGGGCGCCGATCCGGTCGTCGTCGTCACCAAGGTCGACGGGGAGTCCGACGCCGCGGCGGCCGTGGCCCTCGTGCGGAGCGTCACCCAGGCGGAGGTCGTGCCGGTGAGCGCGGTGACGGACCGCGGGCGGGAGGCCCTGCTCGCGGCCCTTCCAGCCGGGCGGACGGCCGCGCTGCTCGGCTCCTCGGGCGTCGGGAAGTCGACGCTGCTGAACTGGCTCGTCGGCGCCGAGGCCCAGGCCACCGGCGCGATCCGGGCCGACGAGCGCGGGCGTCACACGACGACCGCGCGGCACCTCCTCGCCCTCCCGAACGGCGCCTGGGTCATCGACAACCCGGGCACCCGCCAGGTCGGGCCGCTCGACGCGGGCGCCGTCGACGCCGCGTTTCCCGACCTCGACGCGCTCGCGTCGGCGTGCCGGTTCCGCGACTGCGGCCACGTGGACGAGCCCGGCTGCGCGGTCCTCGCGGCGGTCGCGTCCTGCGGGCTGGACCCGGCGCGCCTCGCGTCGTGGCGCAAGCTCCGACGGGAGGTGGCGTGGGAGGCGCGGCGCGAGGATCCGCGCGCCCGGGCGGCCGAGCGGGACCGATGGAAGCGCATCCACGAGTCCGCGCGGAGAGCGCGGCGGGAGTCGGATCGGGACTGAGGGCGCGTCGTCGCCGGGCGCCACGCGCGGCGGGCCTCCTTTCGTGGCCGGCGGCAGCGGGCTACCGGCGTGGGGATGCACTTCGTCCTGCTGCCCGGCCTCGACGGCACCGGCGAGCTGTTCGAGCCGATCCGGGAGGCGCTCGCGGGCGCGGGCCACGTCGCGACCGTGATCGCGTACCCGCGGGACGAAGCGCTCGACTACGCCTCGCTCGTGGAGCGGGTGGTCCTGCCCGACGTTCCCTTCGTGCTCGTCGGGGAGTCGTTCTCGGGGCCCGTCGCCCTCGCCCTCGCGGCGCGCCGCCCGCCGTCCCTGCGCGCCGTGGTCCTCGTCGCCACCTTCGCGCGGCCGCCGCTGCTCGGGAGCCCGTTCCTGCTCCCCTTCGTGGGGGCGCTCCTGTTCCGACTCGCGCTGCCGCCCGTCCTCTTGCGGTGTCTCCTCGTGGGCTTCCGGGCGCCGGCGTCGCTGGTCGGGCGCGTCGCCGCCACGGTCCGGAGCGTGCCTCCGGGGGTGCTCGCCCATCGTGTCCGCGCCGTGCTCGCCGTGGACGCGGAGAGCGCGGCGCGCGCGTGCACGGTGCCCGTCCTGTACTTGCGGGCCACCCACGATCGCCTCGTGCCGGGCCGGTGCGCGGCCCATCTCGGGGCGCTGATCCCCGGCATGCAGGTCGGCGAGGTCGCCGGGCCGCACCTCGTCTTGCAGGCCAACCCGGAGGAGGCCGCCCGGGAGATCCTGCGCTTCGTCGAGGGCCTGGGGTCAGCCCACGAGCGCGCCCCAGCGCTCGGGGAGCTCCAGTAGCGAGCCCAGCACCACGCTCGCCGCCGCCAGGGCCTCGGGCGCGACGGGCTGGTCCGGCACCGCGATCGTGAACATGCCGGCGGCCACGGCCGATCGGATCCCGTTGCCGGAGTCCTCGATCGCCACACACGCGCGCGGGTCGACCCCGAGCGCGGCGGCGGTGGCGAGGTACACGGCGGGGTGCGGCTTCCCGTGCGCCTCGTGCTCCGCGGATCGCAGCACCGTGAACGCGTCGGCCAGCCCGAGCCGCGCGACCACCGCGTCGATGAGCACGCGTGGCGACGACGACGCCACCGCCAACGGCAGGCCCTGCCCGCGCAGGAACCGCACGGCCTCCACGGCGCCGGGCATCGCGACCGCGCGTTCACCCAACAGGCGCACCATCCGCCCCACGATGTCGGCAGCGACGCCCTCGCGGGGCCGATCGGGCCACGGATGCCGGGCGTACCAGTAGTCCACCACGGCGTCGATCCGCAGGCCCGTCGTCTCCAGGCAGTCGGCGGTCACCAGCGCCACGCCCACGGCCCCGAACGCCTCGATCTCGGCGAGGTGCCAGAGCGGCTCCGAGTCGACGAGCACGCCGTCCATGTCGAAGATCACGGCTTGCGTGCGCGGGGTGGGCGGCATGGGCGCGGGGGTAACGTCGTGGCCTCGCCGCGTCCGCACGCCCGCGCCTCCCGGCGCGGACGTGCGGCCGGGCCCCTCGCGGGGTCGGCCGCTTCGCAGGCCTCCGTTGGCACGTCGCCGGCGCTCGCGCGCCGCCGGGTGCCGAACCGGCCGCGCCCGCGCGGCCGCCCGCCGGGTCCCTCGCGGGGCCCTCGATGTGGGAGCGGGGGTTCGGCCCGTGTGTCCACCTGGGACGGAGACGAGCCGTGGCGTGGCTTGTTCCGGAGCTGGGTCCAAACCGGCCAGGAATGCCACCCCCTGCCGGCAAGGCCCCCTACTCTTGGCCGGTCTGGCGCCGTTCCAGGCGCCCCGGTCCGTGGTTCGAACGGAAGAACGCCGATAGCTTGAGGCTGCATGCCGGCGGAGCGCCAAGGAGGCCCTCGAAACCGGCCAAGAATGCCACCCCCTGCCGGCCTCATCACTAGTCACATCTTGACAGGTCACTGCTCCCG
>JAZKFH010000038.1:0-59090 GCA_040386535.1 Myxococcota bacterium
GGTGAGGCGCCACCCCTCGCGTTTGGCACCCTGCGGGTGACGAACGGCCGGGGTGCGGCGCCACCCCTCGCGTTTGGCACCCTGCGGGTGAGGAACGGCCGGGGTGAGGCGCCACCCCTCGCGTTTGGCACCCTGCGAGTGACGAACGGCCGGGGTGAGGCACCAGCCGTCGGGTTTGGCACCCTGCGGGTGACGAACGGCCGGGGTGAGGCGCCACCCCTCGCGTTTGGCACCGTCCAAGGCGGTCTCCCCGCTCTCCCGCCGCCCTCCGTGCGCGGAGGCACCCCCTGTCGAACAGGTGGGTGGGTCTCGTCCGTGGGGCGGACGAAGTCGGGATCCCTGTCGAACAGGTGGGCGGGTTCCGTCCGTGGGGCGGACGAAGCCGGGGGACCTGTCGAACAGGTGGGTGGGTCTCGTCCGTGGGGCGGCGGAACATTTCCGGAAAAGCCGGTCTTCGCGCACCGGATGAGACGCAACCCCTCGCGTTCGGCGCCGGGCCGGCCGCTGCCCGCGGCAGGACTCTGGAGGGCGGCCGGCCCTGGCTCGGCAGGGGCGGCCGGTCCCGCCCGCCTCGGGCGGACCAAGCGCTTCAGCGCGCGCCCGCAAGAGGCCGACGGCGCCGTCTTTGGCGCCGGGCCGCCCCGCGCTCACGTACCGGTCAGTCCGCGAATACTCCTGTCACCAACGTCCGCCCCGCGAACCACGCGTCGAGCGTGGCATCGTCGAGGAGCGGCGCGATGACGGTATAGTTGGTGCGGAACGCCGCGGACGAGGACGCCGGCTCACACCGCGGGCCCTGGTACCCGTGGTAGTCGGAGTGGCAGAACTTCACCTCCGCGCCGTCGTTCCACAACAATCCGGCGTGGTTGGCGAGGCCGACGCCCCACAAGCCCACGCCCGCCTTCTCGGCGTAGGTGACCACGTCCGCAAACCGGGCGCCGAAGTGGCGGAGGGCGCCTGGCACGGCCACGGTGAGGAGGATGCGCTCGGAGGCCTGTTGACCCACCTGGTTCCGATTGATGCGGAGGCCGGCGTCTCGCAGCACGCTCGCCACCCAATAGCCACACGCGACCTGGCCCCCGTCGCTCGGCACCAAATCGGCGCCGTAGAAGGTCCAACGGGTGCCGGACCACGCGGGGATGATGCGCTCGGTGATCGCGCCGCGGAGATAGGCGCGGGCCTGATCGTGGGTGCCTCCGGTCGCGAACGTGCCACGCGCGGCCTCGATGGCGGCGACGAGCGCGGGGTAGTTGGCGTGGGTTGGTTCGGGGAGGTCGGCCACCGTTGGGAGGTCGGCCGCGGCGAGCGGACGGCGGGGCGGTGGGGCGGGGATCGGCTCGGGAGCCGCGGGCTCGACGGGGGGCGCGACCCGCGCAGGCACGGCCGGGGCCTCGGGCGGGGCGGCGGGAGGGCGCGCGACCGCCACCTCCGAGGGCGAAGGTGGTGCGCACGCGAGGAGGAGGGCGAGCATGTTGGGAGTGAAGCACAGATTTCGAACGACCGCCGGGAAGATGCGCGCCCGATCAGGGCGGACGGACGGGCGCGGACGCCCGCCGCCGCGGAGGCGGATGGGCGGGGCGCCTGGTGGGGGGCGCGCACGCGGCGATGTGAGATCCCTGAGAGGATGCAACGTCACCCCGGTCCACTATGGTGAAGCGCTCCCCCGGATCGTTCCATGCGTATCGCTCTCTTGCTGTTCCTCGGCGCCTGCTCCGGCGCGCCCGCTCCCGACGACACCTCCACGGACGCCGACGACACCGCGGCCGACACCGACACCGACGACACCACTGAGGACACGGACGACACCGACGACACCACGGAGGACACGGACGACACCGACACCGATGACACGGACACCGACGAGGAGCCCGTGACGCCGCACGATTGCCTCGACAATCATGGCATCTTCGGCCTCACGTCACGGTGGAGCTACGAGTGGAAGAACTCGAGCCGCACCGGCGCCCGCAACGTGACGGTCAACGCGTACGACAACGCCAGGAACACCGCCACCCGCACCATCGGGAGCACCTGGATCGACGGCGCGGCCACGTTCTCGGAGACCCGCGTGGTCGACTATGTCTGCGACGCCGACTACCTCTACGTGGTGTCCCAGACCCTGAACAGCACGCTCGATGTGGGCTTCGGCAGCCCCACGGTCGTCGCGAACACCTACACCTACACCGAGCCGGAGCGCGTGCAGGCCAACGTCACGCTCGAGCCGCCAACGCCGACGATGTGGACCAAGCGGACCGTCGGCACCCGGGTGGACAGCACCGGGGCCTCTACCGCCTTCGATACCTCCGTCATGTGTTGGATCGCGGCGATGGACCAGGGCGGGTACACCCCGTTCGTGCCCGACCACTACCAATGCGGGAGCCCGCCGACCTACCCCGAGACCGAGCCGACGGTGACCGAGGAGTACCGTTGGGAGGAGGGGATTGGTATCGTCAATGACTGGGACACGCGGTTGACCGCGCACACGCCGTAGATTGGTTCACGCAAAGGGGGCCCGCGGCTTGCGGGGGCCTCCGCTCGCGGCTATCGGGCGCGAATGTCCTGCAAGCTGCGTTGGTTCTCGCTCCTCTCGCTCTCCCTCGCCTCGATCCTGGCCTGCGCCGGCGGCCAGCAATGTGGCGAGGGCACGGTGTCGGCCGACAAGGAGTGTGTCGCCGAAGAGGCGGACGCGGACACGGACGCCGACACGGATGCCGACACGGACGCCGACACGGACGCCGATACGGATGCCGATACGGATGCGGACACCGACGCGGACACGGACACCGACCCCACCTCCACGCCGACGATCACGTTGTCCTCCCCGGCGGACGGGGCAGTCAGTGACGATGGCAGCTTTGCGCTGGCCTGGTCGGTCACGGACTTCACGTTGAACGCGGGCGCCATCGGCGGCGCCAACGAGGAGGGCGTGGGCCACGTGCACCTGTACGCGGACGGTACGTTGGTCGCCGAGGACGGCGACAGGTCGGGCGCGGTGGCGGGCCTGGCCTCGGGCGCCCACAGGATCGAGGTGCGGCTCGCCGACAACGACCACACCGAGATCTCCGGCGCTGACGACGAGGTCGCGGTGCAGGTCCTGCGTCCCTCCGTGACGATCGACTCCCCCCGGGACGGCGAGGTGTTGGACGCCTGCAGCGCCGCCCTGGAGATGAGTGTCACCAACTTCGTGATGAACCCGGAGGTCGGCGGCGCCGCTGTCGCCGGGGAGGGGCATTACCATGTGATCGTGGACGGTGCGTACTACGACTACGGCACCGATGTGTCGCGCTTCGTCGTCGGCGGGCTCTCGTCGGGCACCTCCCACACGCTCCAGGTCGAGCTGGTCTACGCCGACCACAGCGCCACCGGTATCGAATCCGACGAGATCACGGTGAGCGTGCCGGGCGCGTCCATGTGTGTCACGGTCTCCACGGGCGGCTCGGGCGCCAGTTGGGACTCCGCGACGGTGCCGCTCGCGATCACCACGTCCAACTTCACGCTCTCTCCGACGCGGGTTGGCACGACCCCTGTCACGGGGCAGGGCCACTACCACGTGTACGTCGACGGGGTCTACATCGACTACGGCGCCACGTCCGAGTACGTCCTGTACGACATGGCGGCAGGGGAGCACGCGATCGAGGTCCGGCTGGCGGAGAACGACCACACCGAGTTGGAGGTGGCCCACACCGTGCCGGTCACGATCACGACGGATCGGCCCAACATCCTGCTCACCAGCCCCATCGAGGGCGATTTCGTGGGCTCCAGCTTCAACGTCGAGGTGTCGCTCGAGAACTTCACCCTCGATCCGGCGGCGGTCGGCGGCGCCAACGTGCCCGACCGCGGTCACTACCACGTGTACGTGGACGGGTCCTACAATACCTATTGCGCCACGCGCACCTGCTCGGTTTCGTTGTTTGGCGGGAGCGGCGCACACACCGTCGGGGTGCGCCTGGTGGAGAACGACCACACCGACCTGTCGCCGGAAGTGTCCTCCGCCGAGGTCAGCGTCTACTCGGATTGAAGGTGGGGTGGCCAGGTGCGGGGTGCCCCCGGTCTCCCCGCGGCAGGCCTCCGGAGGGCGGCCGGCCCTGGCTCGGCAGGGGCGGCCGGTCCCGCCCGCTTCGGGCGGACCAAGCGCGTCAGCGCGCGCCCGCAGGGGGCCGACGGCGCCGTCCTCGGCGCCGGGCCGCCCGATCAAGTGCCGCCCACCTCCGCCATGTAGAACCCCTCCCGGTCCTCGTCCGGCCAGACCGTCGCCTCGCGAAGGGGCTCCCCGCCGAGCACGCTGCGCACGAGCGCCTCGTTCTCCGCGCGGGTGAGCGCGCACGTGGCGTACACGACGCGGTCGGCGAGGCGGCGCGCGTCCGCGAGCAGCTGGGCCTGGATGTCGGTGGGGTAGCGCAACTTCCAGCGGTTCTCGGGGTGGCGGCGCAACACGCCGGTGCCGGAGCAGGGGGCGTCGACGAGCACGAGATCGTAGCGGCCCTTTCCGGGGGACGGGGGGGGCCCTACACGGATGGCGAGGTTCGCACGCGCCGCGCGCTTGCGCAGCTCCACGAGCGCGGCGGGACGCACGTCCCAGGCCTGCACGTCAGCGCCGAGGGCCGCCAGGGCGAGGCTCTTGCCGCCGGCGCCCGCGCACAGATCGAGGACGCGCAGCCCCGGCGTGGGCGCCACGAAGTCGACGATGGCCTGGCTGCCGAGGTCCATCACCTCCACCCGGCCCTCGCGCCACGCGTCGAGCAGCTGCACGTTGGCGCGTCCGTCGAGCACGAGGCCGTGGGCGCCGACGCGGCGGTGGGGAACGGGGAGGTCGACCGGCTCGCGCAGGACGCGGAGGGTGACGGGGGCGCGTCCAGCGAGCCTGCGCGCGAGGTCGATCGCCGCTTGGGGTCCCAAGCGCTCCCACCACTCGGCCGCGAGCGCGTCGGGGACGGAGAGGGCGACGGCGTAGGCCTTCGCGGGGTCGGGCTCGGGGTCGGGCAGATCGGGCGGGCCCTCGGCGGCGAGGCGGAGCCACGCGGTGAGCGGGTCGGGATCGATGCGGGCGAGGGCGCGCTCGTGGCGGATGAGGCCGAGCAGCAGATCGCCCGCGACGGGGCGCTCCTTGGAGCCGAACGCGCGGATCTCGCGGAGGCCTTGCGCCACGATGGGGCCGGCGTGGGAGGGGCGGGCGTGCATGGCGGCGAGCAGGGGCGCAAGCGCACGCAGCAGCTTGGGGCTCGGCACGGGCGGGCGCGGGAGGGCGATGGACCAGAGGGGCGTGTCGGTCATTGGGCCAGGTCGACCCACACCGCCGGGCCGCAGCCGCCGGACGGGGTGGTGGTGAGGGTGAGCGCGCCCGCGGACACGGGGACGGAGAAGGCGGCGGCGTCGGTGTAGGGCGCGACCACGCCGCTGTCGTAGAGGGGCGCGCCGCCCTGCGAGAGGGTGAAGGTGACACCGCCCGCGCACGCGCCGTTCCAGTCGTGGAGGCCGACGCGGCCGCGGAGGGTGCCGGCGGTGACGGTGGTGTCGAGCGTGGCCGCGCCTGCGTAGACGCCGGTGCAGAAGTGCTCGCCGTTCACGACGAAGCCGGGGCCCCACGTGGTCACGTCGGCGGCGACGGGCGCGGCACCGCTGGTGTAGGCCAGCGTCGACGGCCCGGAGCACCGCGCGACCTCGGCGCCCGCGAGCCGGGAGAGCCGCGCGTGCAGGAAGAAGCGCAGATCGGCCACGCGGGCCTCGTGCGCGGCGCAGGGATGGAACCAGTCGCGGCACGCGGCCTCGTCGATGACGGCGGCCCACTCGACGACCTTGGCGTCGACCGTCTCCCAATCGAGCGGCCCCGCCACGACCCGGGCGGCCCACCCGTCGACGTCCCAGCCGGCGGCGCGGGCGCGGGCGTAGACCGGATCGCTGTAGGTGGCGCCGGTGATCGGGTTCAGGCGCGCGTGGGACCAGAGCCACGGCTCCTCCAGGCCCATCTCCAGCGCGTTGGTGAAGTACCCGGGGTAGCCGAGGTCGGCGTCCATGTCCCAGGGGATCATCGTGATGCGGCCGTGGTCGTCGTAGAGGTAGAAGTTGTTGCCGTCGGCGGAGTAGGCGTCGATGGCGCCCATCATCGCGCGGGTCACGGAGACGCCCATCAGCCGGTCGACGTCGACGTGGGCGGCGAATTCCGCGTCGGTGCCGCCGTTCACGGCCGCGATGGCGGCGAGGAGCTCGGCGCCGTCGGTCTCAACGGCGGTCTGCGGGACGTACCAGTCGAGCGGGCCGCCCCAGGTGATGGGGTTCAGGCCCTGGCCGTAGCGCCAGTCCCAGGTGCCGTACAACGCGCCCTCGTCGTCGGGGAACCAGCGGCGGAGGAACACGTCGTCGATGGGCTCGAGCACGACGAAGAAGCCGTAGGACGCGCCGTTGACGTACAGCTCGGCCCAGCCGGTGCGGGCGGCGGGGAGCCCCATCTCCCGTAGGACCCAGGCGGCGAGCGGATCGTTGAGGTAGCCGGCGTCCTGCGTGGAGCTGTCGAGCTTGAGCTGCTCCAGGCCGCGGTACTCCTGGCCGCCGACGTTGCGGTCGAACGAGAGCTTGATGGGGGTCTTGCCGTAGGACTGGCTGCCGGCGCCGAAGGCGCGCACGCCGATGTCGGCCACGACCTCGCCGTCCATCTCAAAATGCGCGATCTGCCAGTTCTCGGCGGTGTAGTTGGACGCGATGTCGGTCCACGCGGCGGCGTCCATCGTCAGATCGATGCGGTGCACGACCGACGGATCGAACACGAAGTCGCTCTCGTCGACCGGCGCGGCGTCGCCGATGGACTCGATCGCGTCCGTGTCGGGGGCGGTGTCGGCGAGCCCCGACTCAACGAGCCCGGGCGCCCCGTCGCCGGCCGGCGCGACGCAGCCCGCGCCGACGGCGAACAGGAAGAGGGGGAGCGCCCACATGTCGGGAGGGTATCCCGGCCGACATCGCCCCCCCTCCCGCTGCGACTGCGGCCGTGCGCGGAGCGCGATGGCGGGTTGCCTCAGGGTGCGACGGCCGCCGTGCGCGGAGCGCGATGGCGGGTTGCCTCCCGGTGCGACTGCCGCCGTGCGCGGAGCGCGATGGCGGGTTGCCTCAGGGTGCGACTGCCGCCGTGCGCGGAGCGCGATGGCGGCACGTCGGGAGCATCAACGCCGTGCGAGGTCCGCCTCGCATGGCGGGTTGCACCACGGTTGCCGACGTCAGCCCGGTCCGGCGGGCTGATGTCGGCACACCGGCTCATGTCGGCACACCGGCGGATAATGCGCCCCGATGAAAGACGCCCTCATCATCTCCGCCCTCTCGGTCGTCCCAAAAAACCACGCAGCCCGCCTCATGGGCGTATTCGCACGCACCCGCCTCCCCGCGGCGGCGCAGCGGGCGCTGTTGCGCTGGTACGTCGGAAAGTACAGGGTAGACCTGGAGGAGTGTGAGGGCGGCCTGGACGACTACGGGAGCCTCACCGACTTCTTCACGCGTGCGCTCAAGCCCGGCGTGCGCCCGGTCGACCCGGCGCCGCGCGCGATCGTGTCCCCGTGTGACGGGATGGCCTACGCCGTGGGCCGCATCGAGGGCGGGCGCATTCCGCAGTCGGAGGGCAAGAGCTACGACGTGAAGGAGCTGCTCGGGGGCGAGGGCTCCGAGGGCCACGACCGCTACGAGGGCGGCGACTTCGCGGTCCTGTACCTCTCCCCACGCGATTACCACCGCGTACACGTGCCCCGCGAGGGCACCGTCACCCGCTACTCGTACCTGCCGGGCGCGCTCTGGCCGGTGTTCCCCGCGGCCACCCGTCGCATCGAGGCCCTGTTTGCCCGCAACGAGCGGCTCACGAGTTGGATCCGGTCGGACCTGGGCGAATACGCGCTGGTGATGGTCGGTGCCTTCGGCGTGGGGCGCATGCGCGTGGTGTTCGACCCGGTCGTGACCAACGAGGGCAAGGCGCGGGCCGAGGTACCCTTGACGCCGCCGGCCACGTTCGAACGCGCGGCCGAGATCGGGCGGTTCGAGATGGGCTCGACCGTCATCCTCGTGTTTCCGCCCAATACGGTGGAGTGGACGATCACCGCGGGGGATCCGGTGCGCGTGGGCGCGCGGGTCGGAGAGTGGCGCCAGAACTGACTTCCAAGCCAGTTTGAAGGCGGCTGGTTGACACTTGGCAAGCGGTCGCGCTTCTGCTAACAGGCGGGCGGAGGCATCCCCATGCTGCGCGCAAGTCCCGAGTCGCCTCGCATGTTCCAGAGCGACTTCATCGACTTCTTCTCGCGTGTGCCCGCCCTGGTGGTGCCCGTGATCTTCGTCCCGATCATCGTGGCGTTGTTCGCGTGGGGCGTGACCGGCGCGGGCCTCGGCGTGTTGCCCGCGCTTGGCGCGGCGGTGGCGGGCTTCGTGGTGTGGACGTTCGCGGAGTATTGGCTGCACCGCACGTTGTTCCACTGGGTGCCGAACACCTCGTGGGGGCCGAAGATGCACTTCATCCTCCACGGCGTGCACCACGACTGGGTGAACGACAAGTACCGGCTCGTCATGCCGCCCGCCGCCAGCCTCGGCCTCGGCGTGGTGTTCTTCGCCCTGTTCTACGTGCTGCTCGGGCCCGTGTGGGTGTACCCGTTCTTCGCCGGGCACGTGTTGGGCTACCTCGGCTACGACATGGCGCACTATTACGTGCACCACTTCAAGCCGAAGAGCACGGTCATGAAGCGCCTGCGCGCCCACCACATGAACCACCACCACAACAAGGACGGGCGGAAGTTCGGCGTGAGCACGACGCTCTGGGATCACGTCTTCCGCACGTACTGATCGGATCTGCCCGCGTGATCACCCTCCTCCTCGCGGCCCTCCTCGCGCCCGCCTCCGCGGCCGTGACGTTCACGCGCACGCCCCACGAGGACGAGAAGGACTCGCTCGAGCCCGCGCCCGTCACCACGGTGAAGAGCGAGACGAAGGAGTGGCGGCTCAAGGCGCAGCGGCGGGGCGTGTACGCCGCGATCGACGCCGCCGTGCGCTGGCGCGAGGCGCCCATCGACGCCTGTGTGCGCGCAGCCGGGGCCACCACGCCGGTGACCGCCCAGGTCGACGTGGCGCTGTTGGAAGACGGGCGGTCCACCGTAAAGGCGGGCCCCGGCGCCGACGCCGGCCTGGCGGGCTGCATCGCCACGGCCCTCGGCGACCAGCAGCTCCCCGTGCCGCTCTACACGGGTGTGCGCCTCACCTACACGGCCACGTGGGATCCAGCCCCGGTCGTCGTGCCGCCGCCGTTCGTGCCGCCCGCCGCCCCCGTCGCCGAGGTCGATCCGGGCGCTCCGGTAGCGCCCCCGACCCCGCCCGAGGACCCCAAGCGCGACGCCTTCGCCCCCGCCGTCGACGTCGAGCTCGGCTTCGGCCCGATCCCGTGGGGTGGCCGCGCCGCCGACCACGAGGGCATGTACGCCTCCAGCACCCAGTTGGGCACCACGCTCTACACGCGGCAGGCCGACACCGCCGCGCGCTGGATGGGCGCGACCACGTCGCTCGTGAGCTACGGCTTCGGCCCCGACGGGCTGTACGCGGTGCGCATCGCCTCCTCCGGGTCGACCACGGCGTGGAAGCTGCGCGAGGCGCTCGCCGCGCGCTACGGGCCGTCCAAGTGGGACGTTCGGTTCGGCGCCTACTACTGGCGCGGTGAGTCGGTGGTCCTCCAGCTCCAGCCCGTCCCCAACTCCGAGGTGGTGGTCGTCACCCTCCTCGACATCGCACGGGCGCGCGCGAGCGGCCTCGCGGACCGGCTCCCCGGCGACCGTGACGATCCCACCGGCACCACCAGCAACCGCCGGATGCCGCGGATCTTCAAGGACTGACGCGTCAGGTTCGCGCCTGATTGCGTGCCGATCCGCGCGCTACCCGCAGTCGCCCCCCGGCAGCCCCTCCGCGTCGCCCTGGTCGCGCCACCAGGTCTCCGGCTGGGAGTGCTCGCCCGCGTACGGGTCGGTGGTGAGCCCCTCGGCGTCCTGCAGCTCGAAGTGCAGGTGCGGCATCGACGAGTAGCCGCTGGACCCCACGAGGCCGAGCGCATCGCCACAGCGGACGGAGTCCCCCACGGCGACCACGACGCTGTCGGTCTTCATGTGCCAGTACAACGTACGCAGGCCGTCGGTGTGCTCGAGAATGACGTGGTTGCCCTCCATCTCGTACCCGTCACAGTCGATGCCCTCGAACGTCGCATGGCACCGGTCGTAGTTGCTCGCCTCCGTCGCGACCACCACGCCGTCCGCCGCGGCCACGATGACGGCGCTGCCGTTGTCCATCGTGTCGAACCCGCCCGTGAGCAGGTAGTCGCTGCCGTCGTGCTGGTCGTAGCACCACGGAAAGCTGCGCCCGTCGTAACTTGTGCACTGCACGCCTTGCGCGCCCTCACCGAACACCTGCGGATCGTGGTCGACCCCGACGGTCTGCTCGAACAGCGAGGGATCCGCCAGGGGGAAGCGGAACGACAGGGCGCCGCGGGCGACGTCGGGGCCGGTGTCCTCGGGGGGACCGAGCGACGCGGGTTGGAGCAGGGGAGCCGCGCAGCCGACGAGCAACCACATGGGGGGCTATGTAGCGTGCCGCGTGTTTCTCTGGCTCCTCGGCTGCGCATTCCACGTTCCGCCGCCGGCGGCGGGCGAGATGGCGCCGCTCCCCCTCCTGGCCCAGTCCGCCGATCGCGCCCGTCCCTACACGATCGTGGACGATCGCCTGTGGTTCGTCGACACCGGCGCCTCCCGCACCACGTGCGACGATGGCCTGGTCGCCGCCCTCGGCCTCACCGCGCGCCCCACGCTGCGGCGCTCCTGGGGCGAGGTCGGCAGCGTGCCGCTCCGCCGCGTGGTGCTCCGCGACGTGACCATCGGCGGCTGGACCTTCCGCCGCCTGCCCTGCGCGGTGCGCGACCTCGCCAGCACCAGCTCCATCCCGGTCGATCCCGCGGATCCCGTCGCCGGCGTGCTCGGGGCGAACCTGTTCCGGCACTTCGTGGTCGACCTCGACGCGGGGGAGCGGGCGTTGCGGCTGCACGCGGCCGAAACGGGGGATGTCGCTGGGCTGCTGCGGGAGGGCGTGGCGCTCCGGCGCGAGCGCGGCGTCGGGCCGCGGCTGGTCGCGGCGCTCGAGGTCGACGGCGTGGCCCTCGACGTCATCGTCGACACCGGCGCCGACCGCACGTACCTGCCGCTCACGACGGGGACCGTCGAGGCGCGCTACACCGCCGAGCGCCAGGGCACAGGGCCGGGCGGGGCGCGGCTGACCGAGGTGGTGATCCGCGGCGTCGGCACCGCCACGATCGGCGGGCGGGCCCTCCCGCTGCGGCGCTACCTGTATCGCAGGGGGCGTCCGGGGCTCCTCGGCATGGACGCGCTCCAGTTCACCCGCGTGGTGGTCGACGCGCCCGGTCGCCGCCTCGCGTGGGTCGAGGGCGCCCCGCCGCCGCTCCTCGTGGGCGACGAGGCCCGCCGCGCGCTGCTCGAGGCCGATCCGAGCGCGGACGGACGGCGGCGGCTCGCGGCGTGGGAGCTCGCGCACGGCGATCCGGCGCGGGCGCTCGACCTGTACGCGGCGCTCGGGGACCTGGGCGGGCGCCTCGGCGCGCTCCTGCGCCTGGGCGCGTGGGAGGAGGCGCGCGTGCTCGGCGGCGATCCCGGCGTGGCGGGGCGCTTCGAGGCGCGGCTCGTGGGCGCGGTCGAGGGCGGCGGCGACCCTGATCTGTTCGACGGCGCCGCGATCGTGGCGCGGCGGTGGGCAGACCTCGAGTCGGTGCGCGACCAGCTCTGGGCCATCCGCCAGGGCGCGACCGTGGCCGACGTGGGGCGCGGGCCGTGGGGCGCGCTGCTCCAGACGCTCGCGGCCGAGGCGGGCGCGCCGGGCACGGCGGCGTTGGCCTGCGCCACGTTGCCGGAGCCCCACGATCTCGACGGCGTGCGGCTCGTGGTGGCGTGCGGGCAGACGGCGCGGGCGCTGGCGGCGCTCCCGGCGTTCGAGCCGCGCGGCGGGCGGCAAACCCCGGCGGCGGCGGCGGCGCGGGCGGATTGGCTCGACGTGTTCGCCGTCCTGCGCGAGGCCATGGGCGCGCCGGCAGAGGCCGCGTCCGCGCTCGACCAGGCGCTGCGGCTGGCGCCCTACGACGCGTACCTGCACGTGCGGCGGGTGGAGCTGCGGCGGCGGACGGGGTTGTAGCGCTCCTTCGTGGCGATCGCCGGGCGCCCCCCGCCCGCGGACGGGCGGGTCGGGCCCCTTCCGGGCTCGGCGCGCGCGCCTCGGTTGGCGCTCCCCGGGCTGCCGCCCGGGCGCGCCGAACCGCGCCTCCCGCCGGTCGGCGCGCCCTCCGGGTGGTTGCACCTCGCCCTGGCGCCGAGCGTCACGATGGGGGACCTCGACTGGCTCCTGCGGCAGACGTGGCTCGACTGTTGCGGCCACTTGAGCGGCTTCCAGGTGGGTGGCACCCGCTACGAGGAGGCAATCGAGGGCGGCTTCGGCTGGGCCCCCAAGCCGCGCTCCATGAACACCAAGGCCGCCGCGGCGGTGCCCCCTGGGACCACCTTCACGCACGAGTACGACTACGGCTCGACCACCGTGCTCCGGGGGCGCTCCCTCGGCCTCGTGGCCGCGGGCGCCGGGGCCGCGGGCGCCGCCAAGATCACCGTCCTCGCCCGGAACGAGCCCGTCGTGTGGCCGTGCGACGCGTGCGGGGCGCCCGGCGAGCGGATCTGCCGGTATTGCCACGCGATGGCCTGCAACGCGTGTGGCCGCCCGTGCACGTGCGTGGACTCGTGGGAATACGAGTCCTCGCGCGTGGTGGACTCGCCGCGGATGGGCGTGTGCGGGTACGGGACGTAGGCCGGCGCGTGAAAGCGCGATGAAATCCGGAGCGGGTCTCCGGCCGCTAACGGTGCTGCGGAGTAATCCGCCGATGGACCAGCCCCCGTCGTTGATCGAGCGCCTGAACGTGCTGCTGGAGGCCTGGAAGCAGGCGGTGGCCGACGGCGATCACGCCGCCGCCGAGCGGGTGGCGGAGGCCATGGAGGCCATCTCCCGCGCGCTCGAGGTCACGCCGGAGCGGGGCGCGCGCGTGCGGTGAGGGTGCGAGCCGGCCGCGTCAACCCGGCCGCCGGTCCCGACGCCACGCGCGCCAGGTGCCGGGAGGGGCGGCCGCGCGGGCGCGGCCGGATCGGCGCCGCCGGGCGCGCCCGGGACGCGCCAGCCGAGGCCGAAGGCCGGGCCCCGCACGGGACCGCCCCGCAGGGGGGCGCCCGGGTGCTTTCGAGGACGCTGCGCCGAAAACGCTCGCGAAGAAACGGCCGCGCTACTCGCGCAACAACGCGTCGACCGTCTGCTGATCGGCGCCGGGGAACTTGTAGCGGCCGAAGTCTTCGGGGCGCGCCCACACCATGTCGTGCACGCGGGCGCCCGTGGGCTCGCCGAGGATGCCGCAGCGGTACACCACCATGTCGAGCGTGTAGCCCTCGTAGGCGTGCGTGACGTGGAGCACGCGATGGCCGATCTGCACGCCCACGTCGAGGCGATCGGAGAGGGTGCGTCGCAACGCGTCCCCGTCGCTCTCGCCGTCGAGCACGCGACCGCCGGGAAACTCCCAGAGCAGGGGCAGCGCGGCCTCGGGGCGGCGCTGGGTGATGAGATAGGCGCCATCGCGCTCGATCTCGGCGGCTACGACGCGGATGTGGGGCACGGCCGGGCTCCCTCGAAGAGCCGGGGAGGATAGCACGGGCGGGGTGCCGGGCAATGGCGGGCCGGCGCGCTCCAACGTTCGGGGCGCCATCCACCGAAAGGCGGGGCTGGGCTACGGGCGGCCGGAGCGCCACGCGGGTATCCTGCCCGGGTAGCAGAGGTACCCATGATCCGCTCCTCCCTGAAGTCCGGTCTGAAGAAGGTGCTCGGGTTCGGGAAGCCCGAGGCCGCGCCGCCCCCCGCCGCCCCCGCGTGGCGCGCCGACGCCGAGACCAGCGCCATCCCCTACCCCAAGCAGGCCGCCGCCCCGAAGGCCGCGGTCGTCGCCGCGCCCGCTTCGCCCGCCGAAGCCGCGCCCCTGGCCGCCACGCCCGCGGCCGCCGTGGCCGCCGCCGCCGCCGTGGCGCCGGCCCCCGTCGTCGCCGACCCGGTGGCCGAGAGCGCCGCCGCCACGTCCGCCGCCGCCGCGAACCCCGCGTCGCCCGTGCAGGCCGACGTGATCGGCCCCGCCCTCACGATGGAGGCGCTCCAGGAGATCATGGACGAGATGGTGCGCCCCGCCCTCCAGGGTGACGGCGGCGACATCACGCTCATCAAGGTCGAGGACAACGACGTGTACGTGAAGCTCGTCGGCTCGTGCTCCACCTGCCCCTCCTCCATCATGACGATGAAGCTGGGCGTCGAGGCGCTGCTGAAGGAAGAATTCCCCAGCATGGGCCAGCTGATCCAGGTCGATTGATGCGGGTCGGGTGACCGAGCGGGGGGACTCGACGAGCCTCCCCGCGCTCACGCCGCCCGCTCCCACATGTCCGGCACGAACCCCGGGGACACCCACCCGGCGCGGATCCACGCGCCGACCGGGTGGTGTACGCCCACCTTGCCGACGTAGAGCAGGCGCAGATCGCCGCCCGCGTCGAGCCAAGCGCGCACGCGTCGGTAGCCGCGCAGGTACACGGTGTCCTTGGCGTACACGCCGGGGGCGCCCGGATCGGCGAGCCCCCGCTTGACCCGCAGCGCGATCTGCCAGGCGCCGCCGCGCCCGGTGTGGGGCAGCAGCGCCTCGTACAGGTCGCGGAACCCCATCGTCCGCGCGAGGCGCACGGCGCGGATCAGCAGCGACTGGCGGGCCACGAACCCCGGCGACAGCGCCCGCACGCGCTCCTCGGCGACGATGGCGAGGCCCTCCTCGGTCAGCAGGCTGCGCGCGAGGCCGGTGGCGAAGATGTGCAGCGGCTGGGCCTCGCCGTTGTTGCCGCGGGTGGCATGCACGTCGATCTCATGGGCGACCAGGCCCGCGCGGTCGGTGTCGCGGAAGCGCGCGGCCGGGTTGACGCGCACGGAGCGGCGCGCGGAGTCGACCAGCACACGCGAGGAGAGGACCGTGTCCCACCCCACCTGCCAGTCGTCGAGGCCGCGGCGGCGCAGGGCGTCGCGGAAGGTGGCGAGCATGCGGTCGGCGGCGATGTCGCCCACCAGGGGGCCGGCGGGCGGGGCGGCGGGGACGTCGTCGGGATCGGTGTCGTCGGGGAGCCAGTCGGCCAGGGCGGCGAGGCGCTCGAACGAGAGCGGGTCGCGATGCTCGAGCGCGACGACGAGCGCGCGGGTCTCCGCGATGGCGGCGGCCAGCTCCACGCCGAGGGGGTGGAAAATAGGCACCACGAGCCCGTCGAGCAGCTCGCGCGCCTCCTCGGCCCACCCCGCCGGCGCGTACACGAACGGGGGCGCCTCGGCGCCGGCGAAGAAGGCCGCGCGGGCCTCGGCGATGTTCTCGGGGTTCAGGTGTGCCGAGAACCGGATGGCGGCGTGCAGGTCGTGCAGGCGGGCGTCCGCGTGCACGATCTCGGCAGGGAGCGGCTCGAGCATGCCGATACGGTAGCACCGGCTTATGCGCGGCCCCCCATGAGCCTCACGATCGAGCAGATTGCGGGCCTCCCCGTGCCCCTGTTGCGGCAGGGCATCGCGTCGTGGGTGGTCTCCCACGTGGATGCGCCGCCCGCCGCCATCGCCGCCCTCCAGTCCGCGTTGGAGGCCCGCCTCGCCCGCACGAGCGACCCCGCGCTCGCCACGATGCTCGCCGCCTTCGGGTCCGCGGGCAGCGAGTACCGCCTGTACCCGGCCGACCCCTTCGCGCGCGAGATGACCCGCCTCTACATGGCGGCCATGACGCCCACGTGGCGCGTCGAGGGGCTCGACAAGCTCGATGCCTGGCTCACCTCAGGGCCCGCGCGGCGCATGGTCGTCGCCAACCACCTCTCGTACACGGACACCCAGCTCACCGACTCGCTGCTCGCGCTCGAGGGCCGCGCGGCGTTCGCGGATCGCCTCGTGGCGATCGCCGGCCCCAAGGTATACACCGACGCGTGGCGACGCCTCGCCGCCATCTCGCTCAACACCCGCAAGACCGTGCAGTCGAGCGCCGTCGCGACCGAGCAGGGCTCGCTCTCCCCCCGCCAGCTCGCCACCATCGCGATCGAGACCCTCCACGACTGCGAGTGCCTGATGGACGAGGGCTACATCGTCCTGCTCTACCCCGAAGGCACGCGCTCGCGCACCGGCCGCCTCCAGCCCTTCCTCCGCGCGGCCGGCCGCTACCTGCAGATCCCCGGCCTCTCGGTGATGCCGATGGCGCAGACCGGCTCCGAGAAGGTGTTCCCCATCCACGAGCACACCATGCACCCGAGCCACGTGCGCATCGCGTTCGGCGATCCGTTCGTCGCGGAGGAGTTCCCCGGCAAACAGGGCGCGCTCGCGGAGGCGCACGCGCGGATGGGGGGCTTGTTGCCGGAGGGGTACGCGCCGGAGGTGGGGGCGGGGGCGGTCGGGTAGTTGGGGTTTCGGCGGGGGATGAGCAGCACCCGCATGCCAGCGACCGCTCGTCCGAGCACGTCCACATTGGCAATGGACGGGGCCAGCTCCGCAATCCATTCCACGTCGTGTCCGTCCGCCCGGCGAACCCTGGAGGGGGGGCGACGGCGGCGTCCGGGCCGCCGGGGGGCCCGCGGGTCCGCGACTCCCGCGCCACGAGCATCCCATCACGCCCACCCCGACGCGATCGCGGCGCCGCCCGTCCCTCCGCAATACACGCAGGCGTGCTCCTGTTCTGGTCGGCCCTCGCCCTCGCCGCGCCGCTCGTGCCAACGGACCCGCCGGTGCCGCCGCGCATCCCGGGGCGGGGGGCGGTCGAGCTCGCGGTGGGGCCGTGGGTGGGCCAGCATGCGCCGCAGGGCGAGGGCAGCGTGGACACGGGGTTCGCGTGGGGCGGGCGCGCGCGGATGCGGTGGACGGAGAGCTGGGCGGTCGAGGCGATGGGCGGCGCCACGCCCGCCGGGCCCACCGGATCGCTCGCGCTGGTGCGGTTCCTCGGCGATCCGAGCGCGGACCTGCTCGGGCACGTGGCGGTCGGCGCGGGGCTGCAGGGCGACGGGGCGGGGCTGCTGACGTTCGGGGGCGGCTTCGACGTGGTGCTCACGCGGTGGCTCGACCTGCGCGCGGAGGGGCGCTTCGACGTGACGATGGACGGGCGGACCGCGCTGCTGTTCGACGTGGCGCCGATGGTGCACACGCGGCGCCGCTACGATGCCGATGCGGACGGGGTTCCCGACCGGGCGGACGCCTGCCCGCGCCAGCCGGAGGACCGCGACGGGCACGCCGACGTCGACGGCTGCCCGGACCCCGACAACGACGCCGACGGGGTCGAGGACCTGCTCGACACGTGTGCCGACGTGCCCGAAGACCCCGACGGGAACTACGACAAGGACGGCTGCCCCGACCCCGACGACGACGAGGACGGCGTGTTCGACGCGCTCGACCGCTGCCGCGCCACGGTGGAGGACCTCGACGGCTTCGAGGACGACGACGGCTGCCCCGACCCTGACAACGACCGCGACCTGGTGCGCGACGAGTACGATCTCTGTGACGACGTGGCCGAGGACACCGACAACTACGAGGACGACGACGGGTGCCCCGAGCCCGACAACGACGCCGATGGCGTGGCCGACCGCTGGGACGCGGACCCCCTGGCGGCCGAAGTCTACAACGGCTGGCTCGACCACGACGGCAAACCGGATGTGGTGCCGCCGGTGCTCGCGCGGCTGCTCGGGGCGATGCCGGTCACCTTCACGGAGCACGCCGCCGGCCGCACCGCGACGGGCGAGACCGTGGGCCTGCTCGGGGCGGTGCTTGCCAGCTTCCCGGAGGCGCGGGTGGAGCTGACGGTCACGGCGCCGGATGCGACGATCGCGGCGGGGCGCGCGGCGGCGCTCGCGGAGGCGCTCGTGGCGGCGGGGGCCGCGGAGGCCCAGGTGGTCACGCGCGTGGCGGTGGGGGCGGCGGGGGTGGAGTTGGCGATGGCGCGGTAGAGGAGGGGGTCTGACCTCATCACTTATCATTTGAGGTCGGATTCCCGGCGTTCATCCGTCTCGCCGCGCGGAGGGGGTCTGACCTCATCACTTATCATTTGAGGCTGGATTCTCGGCGTTCGTCCGTATCGCCACAGGTGGTAAGTCGTAAGGTCAGACCCCACCATTGGAAAGCCGGCGTTCGCCTGTGGCAGGTGGTAAGTCGTAAGGTCAGACCCCCTCCGGGAGCCTCCGGGAGGATGCCCCCCCGACTCCGGTACGCCCGCCCCCGAACACGAGGTTAGGGGCCGCCCGCGGTTCGGTGGGGCCGCCACCCAGGGGAGCCGATGAAGTTGGTGGTCGCCGAGAAGCCGTCCGTGGCGAGAGACCTCGCCCGCGTGATCGGCGCGACCCACAAGGGCGAAGGGTGCATCGAGGGCGCCGGCGTGCGCGTGACGTGGTGCATCGGCCACCTCGCCGAGCTCGAAGACCCCGCGCACTACCAGGCGGCATGGAAGCGGTGGTCGTTCGACACGCTGCCGATGATCCCCGAGAAGTTCGCGTTGCGTGTGCGCACCGGCGACATCCAGGCCCACTTCGCCGCGCTCAAGCGGATGTTGCGCGACCGCGAGATCACCGAGGTCATCAACGCGTGCGACGCCGGGCGTGAGGGCGAGCTCATCTTCCGGTACGTCTACGAGCTCGTCGGGTGCACGCGCCCCGTGCGCCGCCTGTGGACCAGCTCGCTCACCGACGAGGCCATCCGCCGCGCCTGGGGTGGCCTGCGGCCCGGCGACGACTTCGACGCGCTCGCCGACGCCGCCCGCTGCCGCTCCGAGGCCGACTGGCTCGTGGGGCTCAACGCCACGCGCGCGCTGACCTGCCTCGCGCGCCAGGGCGGCGGCGAACAGCTGCTCTCGGTGGGGCGCGTGCAGACGCCCACGCTCGCGATGATCGTCGCAAGGGACCGCGCCATCGCCGCGTTCGTGCCCGAGCCGTACTGGATGGTGAAGGCGCGGTTCGAGGCGGTGGAGGCAGCGGGCGGCGAGAAGGGAACCTGGGAAGCGACCTTCTTCCAGCGCGCGCAGGACCGCCCGTCCGGCCCCACCGGCGAGCGCCCCTCCGGAGAGCGCCCCGACGGCGCCGAGCCCGAAGCGCCCGTGGCCGAACGCATCCTCGACAAGGCGACCGCGGAGGCCATCGCCGCCGCCACGCTCGGGCGGCCGGGTACCGTCGCCGAGGCCGATCGCAAGCGGATCCGCGAGCAGCCGCCCCTGCTCTACGACCTGACCGCGCTCCAACGCCGCGCCAACGAGCGCTACGGGATCTCGGCGCCGAAGACGCTCCAGATCGCGCAGGCCCTCTACGAGAAGCACAAGCTCATCACGTATCCGCGTACCGACGCGCGCTACCTCACGCCCGACCAGGTGGGCGAGCTGCCGCGCGTGCTGGAGGGCCTCGCCGGGCTGCCCGCGTACAAACCGTTCGCTGACGCGCTGCTCGCCAACCCGATCAACCCCGGCCGCCGCGTGGTCGACGCCGCCGAGGTCGGCGACCACCACGCCATCCTGCCGACGGGGCGCACGCCCGACCCGTCGCGCCTCGATCCCGACGAGCGGCGCGTGTTCGATCTGGTTGCCCGGCGCCTCATGGCGGCGCTCTCGCCCGACGCCCTGTTCGACGCCACCACGCTGATCGTGCGCGTCACCCCGCCCGCGCCCGTCGATCCCGCGCTTCCGCCGCTGCTGTACCGCGCGCGCGGTCGGGTCTGCCGCGACCTCGGTTGGCGCGCGGTCGACCCGCCCGGAAAGAGCCGCGAGCTCGACCTCCCCAACGTGAACCCCGGCGATTCCGCCGCGGCCGCCGACGTGCGCGTGGTCGAGGAGAAGACGCGCCCGCCGCGCCCCTTCAACGACAGCACGCTGCTCGGCGCGATGGAGACCGCCGGCAAGACGCTGGACGACGACGCCCTGAAGCGCGCCATGCGCCACGCCGGCCTCGGCACGCCCGCCACGCGCGCCGCCATCCTCGAGACGCTCCTGGGCCGCCAATACGTCGAGCGCCAGGCGCGCGACCTGCGCGCCACCGACCGCGGCGCCGCGTTGATCGACGCCGTCCCGCTCGACGAGCTCAAGTCGGCCGAGCTCACCGGGCGCTGGGAGGCCCGCCTCGCCGCGATCGCGGAGGGCAAGGACGCGCGCGAGGACTTCATGCGCGACGTGGCCGATCACGTGCGCGAGGTGGTCGCCGCCATCGCGGGCGCCGCGCCGCCGCCCGCCGAGGTCTCCGACAAGGCCCCCACGACGCCGCTCGGCCCCTGCCCCGCGTGCGGCACGCCCGTGCGCGAAACGCCGATGGTGTTCGCCTGCGACACCGGTCGCAGCTGCACGTTCGTGGTTTACAAGACGATGTCGACCCGCAAGATCAGCGCCCGCATGGTCAAGCAGCTCCTGAAGGACGGCCGCTCCGAGCTGGTCAAGGGCTTCAAGAGCAAGGCCGGCAAGCCGTTCGACGCGGCGCTGGAGTGGCGGGAGGGCAAGGTCCAGTTCGCCTTTCCGCCGCGGGAGATGGCGGCGCCCGGTGGGCCCCCGGGTCACGACGCCGCGCCCCCCGCCCGCAAGGCCGCCGCGCCCGCCCCCGCCGACCCGCCCGGCCGCCCGCCGTCCCAGAAGAGCGCGCCCATCTCCCCCGTAGGGCTCCCGTGCCCCTCCTGCACCGAGGGGCGCACCGTGCGCGGCAAGTCCGCGTGGGGCTGCGGGCGGTGGCGCGAGGGGTGCCGGTTCGTGCTGCCGTTCGAGGAGAAGGGCAAGGTGCTCACGGACGCGCAGGCGGTGACGCGCATCAAGAAGGCGTCGGCGGCGGCGCGATCGTAGCGGGGTCGGTTTCCAGAGGGGCGCGCCCGCGGCCCCCTCGCGCTCCGAGCCCTACGCCCGCAACCCCGTCATCACCCGGTTGCTCGCGAGCTTCACGAACAGCCCGCGTGCGCCGGCGAGCGCGAGCGCGGCGCTCACCTCGATGGGGATCTCGTTGTAGGCGCCCCACTCGTTGGTGTGGGTGGCCTCCATCTTCTCGCGGAGCCAGGTGTGCGCGCTCTTGGCGGCGCCGGTCGCGTCGTTCGTGTCGAGCGCGGTGGCGAAGCGGCGCCAGGGCAGGCCCAGGCCGGCGTCGGACAGCTCGCAGGCGCGGGCGGCGGCCTGGAGCGTGGGCGCGTCCTCCAGGAGCGCGGCCGCGGCGAGACGGGCGTTGTGAACGGAGCCGGGCGGCGCGTCCGCCGTCTGGCGGAGGAAGGTGCGCGCGGCCTCGAGCGAGGCGGCGCGGCGCTCGTGGGGGGCGAGCGCGAGGGCGAGCAGGCCGCGCGTGGCGGCGAAGTCGGCGTAGGAGCCGGGCTTGACCCGCCCCTCGCTCACGGCGTCGATCCATTCGACCATGCGGCGGCCGGCGCGGTCGACCAGGGCCAGTGCGTCCGCCTCGCGGTTGAGCAGGCACGCCGCCGACGCCGAGCGCAGCAGGTGGTTGACCACGTTGTGGTACTCGACGACCGCGAGGTAGCGGCCCTCGTACAGATCGACGCGCAGGAGCGCGCCGGTCAACCGCTCGCTGTCGACGACGTCAGGCCAGAGAGACATCGGCACCACCGGTGGTTCGGGGAGCCCGGCGGTCGGAGGGCGCCGGGCGGAAAAGCGAAGCGGGGGCACATTCGCGGTGTGCGAATGTGCCCCCGACAATGGTGCATCCTGAGAGGCTCGAACTCCCAACCTTCTGATCCGTAGTCAGATGCTCTATCCAATTGAGCTAAGGATGCATATTCTCAATGTCTACACGTAGATGGCGGAGACGGAGGGATTTGAACCCTCGGTACGCTTTTGGCATACACTCGCTTAGCAAGCGAGCACCTTCGGCCACTCGGTCACGTCTCCATGTATCTCGCTGCGCTGCCGCAGCCAATCCCCAGCTGATCTTACAGACAGTGGAGGAGGTGGTGGGGTTCGAACCCACGGCCCCTTGTGAGGGCTGCGGTTTTCAAGACCGCTGCCTTAAACCGCTCGGCCACACCTCCGGGGTGAGGCCCACTGCATTTATAGCCCCGCGTGGATTCGGTCAAGGCCTCTCATGTACGGTCGCAGCGCTTCGGGCACGATTACGCTGCCGTCCGGCTCCTGGTAGTTCTCCAGGATGGCCACCAGCGTGCGCCCCACGGCCAGGGCCGAGCCGTTGAGCGTGTGGAGGAACGTCGTCTTCTTCTCGCCCTCGCGCTTGAAGCGGAGCTTGAGGCGGCGCGCCTGGAAGTCGTTGAAGTTCGTGCACGAGCTGATCTCGCGGTAGGCCTGCTGCCCGGGGAGCCACACCTCGAGGTCGTAGCCGCGGGCGCCGCCGAAGCCGACGTCGCCGGCGCAACGCGCGACCACCTGGTACGGCAGGCCGAGGCGCTGGAGGCAGGCCTCCGCGTGCGCGGTGATGGTCTCCAGCGCGGCCGCGCTCTCCTCGGGGCGCACGATGTGCACCACCTCGACCTTGTGGAACTGGTGCACGCGGATGAGCCCGCGCGTGTCGCGGCCCGCGGCGCCCGCCTCGGAGCGGAAACACGGCGTGAACGCGCAGTAGCGGATGGGGAGCGCCGCATCCTCCAGGATCTCGTCCTGGTGCAGGTTCGTGACGGGCACCTCGGCGGTGGGGATGAGGAACGCGTCCTCTCCCGCGAGCTGCGTCGTGAGCTTGAAGAGATCCGCCTCGAACTTCGGCAGCTGGGTGGTGCCGACCAGCGCGCTGCGCCGCACGAGGTACGGCACCATGACCTCGCGGTAGCCGTGCTCGCTCACGTGCATGTCGAGGAAGAACTGCACCAGCGCGCGCTCGAGCTGGGCGAGGGCCCCGGAGAGCACGTAGAAGCGCGAGCCCGCGATCTTCGCGGCGCGTTCGGGGTCGTACATGCCCAGCGCCACGGCGAGATCGTCGTGCAGGCGGCCCTCGGCGCGCGGCGTGCCCCACTTGCGCAACACCGGGTTCTGCGCGTCGCCCGCGCCGTTCGGTGTGGCCGGATCGACCAGGTTGGGCAGCCCGAGGAGCAGATCGAGCTCCTCCGCCTCGATGCCGACGAGCTCGGCGTCGAGCTGGGCGGCGCGCTCGGTGGCGGCGCGCACCTCCGCCTTCATCGCGTCGGCCTCGTCCTTCTGGCCGGCCTTCATCGCGGCGCCGATTTTCGGGGAGAGCTCGTTGCGCGTGGCGCGGCAGCGATCGCCCTCGGTGGAGAGGGCGCGGCGGCGGGCCACGAGCGCGACGAGGCGATCCACCAGGGCGAGCGTGTCCGGGCCGGCGTGACGACGCGCGAGGCTCGCGCGGACCAGGTCGGGGTTGGTGGCGAACAGGTTCGGATCGAGCATGGTGCGGCGTCTAACCGGCTACCCCCCGAGCGTGGCCGATCCGTCTCCGCCGTTCCCGCCGATCTCCTTGGCCTCGCGGGCGTTGTGGCGCAGCGAGCTCCACAAGGCCAGCGCGATGAAGCCCGCGCCGATGAGGCCGGTGACGACCTCGGGCACGTGCACGAACGTCTTGAGGAACATGATGACGGCGAGCGCGATGATCGCGTAGAACGCGCCATGTTCGAGGTAGCGGTACTCGGCGAGGGTGCCCTTCTCCACCAGCATGATGGTCAGGCTGCGGACGAACATGGCGCCGGTGCCGAGGCCGATGGCGATGACGAACAGGTTGTTCGACAGGGCGAAGGCGCCGATCACGCCGTCGAAGCTGAAGCTGGCGTCGAGCACCTCGAGGTAGAGGAACGACGCGAGACCCGAGCGGACCGCGAGCCCCTGCGCTTCGGAGGCGGCGTCGAGCACGGCGCTGACGCCGTCGACCGCGATGTAGGTGAGGAGGCCCGCGATGCCCATCGTGAGGAAGGTGAGCTGCTCGTGATCGTGGAGCTGGGTGGACACGCCCCAGAGCAGGAGCAGGCAGACGCCGATCTGCACGGCCTCGATGCGGCCGAGCTGGGCGAGCGGGCGCTCGATCCAGCCGATCCAGAAGATCTCCTTCTCGAAGTCGATGAAGTGCTTGAGCCCGACCATCGCGAGGAACGCGCCGCCGAACGCCGAGACCGAGATGTGGGCGCTCGAGATGATCTTCGAGTACTCGTCGGGGTCGGTGGCGGCGAGCACGATGGCGTCGATCGGGCCGATGTGGGCGATGATCGACACGATCGCGAGCGGGAACACGATGCGCATGCCGAACACGGCGATGGCGATGCCCCACGTGATGAAGCGGCGGCGCCACAACTCGTCCATGTCCTTGAGCACCGTGGCGTTGACCACGGCGTTGTCGAACGAGAGCGAGATCTCGAGGATCGACAACACGAAGACGATGAAGGCCGACTGGAGTCCACCGGATACCGTGCCCGAGTAGTAGTACCCGATGCCACCGCCGAGCACGATGCCGAGCAGCGCGGTCGCGATCGAGCCGCCGAAATATTTGAGGTTGCCGCCCATCAAGTGTGCCCGGTCTGGAGGAGGGCGACGTCTAACCGCTCCGCGGCGCTCTCCCGGTACGGGAAGTGGCGATGGTGCGGAGGGTCACGCGTCACCAGCAGGGCTCGCGTCGGCCGCGCCGGGGCATACTGCGCGCGGAGGCTCCGCATGCGAACGGTGCTCGTGCTCGCGCTGGCGGGCTGCGCGCAGGTCATCCAGCTCGACGAGGCGCTGCCCGTGCGCAGCATCGTGGAGGCGTGCGACGCCCGGGAGCCCACGCGCGTCACGCTCGAGGTGAGCTTCCCCAAGCGCGGCCCGGGCTGCGACTGGGGCGAGGACGGCAACCTGGAGCCCGCGCAGGGGGTCATCACCGCGCGCACGGAGGATCTCGTGGCGCTCGACATGCCGTCGGGCGTGGCGCTCTGCGACGTGTCGTTCGACTTCCAAGGGCCGGATCCCGACGCCGAGCAGATCCTTCGGTACGACGACAGCTTCCTGCTCACCCTCGACGAGGTGGTCCTCGTCGCCAGCTACGGGCCCGCGGTGGACTCGTTCGCGCAGGACGGGCACCTGCGCCTGTACGACTGGGAGCGGCTCGCGGGGACCCCGTTCACGCTGGAGGAGTCCGAGGTGTACTGCCTCGGCGCGGCGGAGGGCCTCTCGACGTGCACCGTGCCGCCGCCGGAGACGGAGGGGGTGATCGCGCTCGAGTACGACGCCGAGATCATCGAGCAGGTCGCGGACTACGCCTTCCGCGAGCAGCGGTACGCGTTCACGTTCGTCACCGTGGGGGACAACGACGCGGCGCTCGACTGCTCGCACGCCGCGTTCCAATTCGCGGTCGACGTGGCCTACGTGCCCTACGTCGCCTACGAGGCGCCATGACCGGACAGCTCAAGCGGACGATGGGCCTCGGCGCCCTGGTGATCTACGGCGTCGGCGACATGCTCGGCGCCGGCATCTACGGGCTGGTCGGCAAGGCCGCGGGGCTGATGGGCCATCTGATGTGGCTCGGCTTCTGCGGGGCCATGCTCGCGGCGCTGTTCACGGGGCTCTCCTACGCGTGCATCGGCTCGCGCTACCCGCGGGCCGCGGGCGCCGCCTACGTGACCGAGCGCGCCTACGGGCGGCCCTGGCTCACCTGGCTCGTGGGCCTCGGGGTGGCTGCCTCGGGGCTGACTTCGATGGCGACCGGGTCGCGCGTCATCGCCGGCTACGTGCAGCGCCTCGGGATCGACCTCCCCACGCCGCTGCTCGCGATCACCGCGCTCGTGCTCGTGGCGGCGGTGGTGTTCCGCGGCATGCGCGAGAGCACGTGGTTCAACATCGTGTGCACGAGCGTCGAGGTGGCCGGGCTCCTGTTCGTCATCGCGGTCGGGATCCCCTACTGGGGCGGCGTAGACCTGACGACACCGCCCGCGGGCGCCGAGGACACGACCGCCATCGCGCGCATCCTCGTGCAGGGCGCGGTGCTGACGTTCTTCTCGTTCATCGGCTTCGAGGACCTGCTGAACGTGGCCGAGGAGGCCAAGGACCCCGAGCGCAACCTGCCGATCGCGCTCGTCATCGCGCTCGTCATCGCGACGGTCATCTACCTCGCGGTGTGCGTCACGGCGCTCTCCGTGCTCAGCCCGGAGGAGCTCGGCGCGTCCAAGGCGGCGCTGGTCGACGTGGTGGGGCGCGCGGCCCCCTGGTTCCCGCCCATGGCGTTCGTCGGCATCGGCATCTTTGCCGTCGCCAACACGGCGCTGCTCAACTTCGTGATGGGCTCGCGCCTGCTCTACGGCATGAGCCGCCAGGGCCTCCTGCCGCGCACGCTCGGGGCGGTGCACCCCACGCGCCACACGCCGCACCACGCGATCCTGCTCCTGCTCGGCATCGTGAGCGTACTGATGCTCACCGCCGACATCGACGCGCTGGCGTCGGCTACGTCGCTGCTGCTGCTCACCGCGTTCGTGGTGGTGAACACCGCGCTCATCGTGCTCAAGCTGAAGCCGGAGGAGGCGCGCGGCCGCTTCGAGGTGCCGATGGTGGTGCCGGTGCTCGGCGCGCTCATCTGCGCGGCGCTGATTGTGGCCCGCGTGTTCGATCCGTCCGCCGATCCGCGCGCCCCGCTGGTCACCGCGGGCATCCTCGCCGCGCTGGCGCTGCTCTACGCGGTGGTGCGGCCGAAGGCGGGGTTGGTGGAGAAGTAACAAATCGCAGCGCTGGAGCTCCGCGAAGCGCGGGCGCGGCAGGGATACCGGGGGCTCATGCGTACCCTCCGCCTGCTGCCGCTGCTGCTGTTGAGCCTCCCCGCCGTCGCCTACGAGACCGACCAGCTCGTCGGCCGCCACAAGCCGATCGATTCGGGCCTCGCCATCGCGAACGCCCGCGTCGACGAGCTGCTCCGCACCGCCGTGGAGCGCACCAACAAGAAGACGAGCTGCAAGGGCTCGGACGAGCGCACCCGCCGCGTGCTCGCCACCGAGATCGACAAGCTGTTCTCCCCGTCGACCTACGTGTCGAACCGCGGCCAGTGGGAGGACGGCCTCGGGTTCGGCGCGTACACCGCGTGGTTGGAGATGTCCGAGGTCGATCGCCTGACGTTCCTGGACCGCTCGGACATCTACGGCGCGTTGCGGCCCGCCGAGTCGATGATCGTGAGCGCGGTCGGCGTGTGCAGCACCATCGAGCTGGCCGGGGTGCGCTTGGGCACCGACAAGACCGACCACTTCTGGGCCCAGGGCTACCAGTACGAGCGCAAGAGCAAGTGGGGGAAGAAGCCCGAGAAGGCGGTGGACTGGGGCACGAAGACCGAGTTCGGGCACTACGGGCTCCTCACCTCGACCGTCTTCAGCTTCGCCGACCTGCACGCGAACTGGCGGGGCTTCCAGTTCTACCAGGGCCTGCTCGGCCGGGAGAGCGTGGTGCAACGCGGCGAGGACGGGTGCGCGGCGGTGGTCGGAAAATTCGACTGGAAGGACTGGGTCGACGACGGGATGGACGAGGTGCTGAACCCCTCCTACCTGCCCGAGGTGGTCGAGGAGTCCGTGCGCAAGCGCCTCCAGGCGGACAAGGCCGCGATCTGCGAGGGGTTCGACACGTGGGGGGCGGACTACGAGGCCCGTCGTGACCGCGTGATCCACGAGACCGTGAACGAATACACGGTGGATGCGCCCAAACGTGTCGACCAGCTGGGCCTCGTCGAGCTGTGCGCGCCCTCCACGCGGCCCGATGTCGCCTCCGCCGGCGCCCCGAACCCGACCGTGGGCGCGGCCGCCGGCGCGGTTCCTGTCGAGCCCTAAGGACCCGCCCGGCGCTTCCGCGCGCCCCAGAACGGCAGCACCGCGGAGCACACCACCAGCACGGCCATGCCGAAGCGGGCGCGGGCGTCGGGCACCTGGTCGAGCAGGCCCCAGCCGAGAAGCGTCGTGAGGAGCGGGCTCGCGGCGCCGGCGGCGGCCACGGAGGCGACGTGCCCGTCGCGGTAGGCGGCGGTCATGAGGAGCTGGGCAGCGGTCGCGGCGAGGCCCGCGCCCACGAGGTAGCCGGCGGTGGCGAGGTCGACTGGGAGGCGCGCGCCGGTGGCGAGCATCAGCACGATCGACGCGAGCGACGACATGAGCGTGAACCAGAACACGATGGTGGCGGGTGAGTTGGTGGCCGCCGCCTTGTTGACCGACACGTAGGCGCCCGCCGCCGCCACGCCGCTCACGAGGCCGAGGGCGCGGCCGAGGGTGTCGTCGGCGCCGGGCCGGGGGTGTGCGAGCAGGCCCACGCCCGCGAGCGAGCCGACGATGGCGACCCACGCCGCGGCGCTCGTTGCCTGGCCGAGCAGCCACGGCGCGAGCAGCGCGACCCATACGGCGCTGGTCTGGTTGAGGAACGCGGCCTCGCCGACGGAGAGGTACCGGATGGACGCGAAGTACGTCAGCATCGCGAACCCGCCGAACAGGCCGCGGGCCCAAAGCGCGGGGCGGGCGTCGCCCACGAGCCGCAAGGGCGCCCGCCAGGAGATCACCACCAACGCGAGCAGGTTCACGACGGAGCGGGCGGCGCTGCTCGTGAACGTGGAGAGGCCGGGGTCCTGCCGGTGCGCGAACCCCACGCACGTCGCCATCACCGCGAACAGCGCGGAGCCGACGAGCATCCAGACGATCGCCCGCGCGGCCCCTCCCCCACCCGACGGCACGGGGGGCGGCACGCGGTACGGCACGGGGGAGGGCGCGGCGCCCTGCGGCCCGGGGCCCGGGGCCCCCTCGGCGGGCGCAGGATTCAGGTCGACTCTTCGACCGCCCGGATGACCTTGACCACGCCGCCCTTCTGGGAGGTGACGGCGGGCTTCTGGGGGGCGGCCGCGGGCGCCGCGGCGGGAGAGGACGTGACCTGCGCCTTGGTGATGCCGACCGTGGTGCCCTTGACCCCGGCGGCGCCGCGCCCGATGGGGGCGGGCGGGGTCTTCGCCTTCGCGCCGGCCTTGGCCTTGGTGCCGGCCTTCGCGGTCGTCGGGGCCTTCGCCGTCGTCGAGGCCTTCGCGGTCGTCGCGGCCTTCGCCGTCGTCGGGGACGCGGTCGCGACCTTCGCCGTCGTCGCGGCCTTCGCCGTCGTCGCGGACGTGGTCGGGGCCTTCGCCTTCGCGGGCCCCTTCGCCGTCGTGGTCTCGCCGTCCTCGCTCGCGGCCTTGGCTACGGGCGCCCTGGCGCCGCGCGCGGGCTTGGCGCCGCGCTTGGGCTTGCTCGGGCCCGCCTCGCGGCGCTTCACGAGCAGCTCGGCCGCCTCGCCGGGGGTGAGGGAGTCCGGATCCACGCCGCGGGGGAGCGACGCGTTGGTGGTGCCATCGGTCACGTAGGGGCCGAAGCGGCCCTTCATCATGTTGATGACGCCGCCGGAGACCGGGTCGGGGCCGAGCACGCGGAGGGGCTCGATGGCGGCGCGGGCGCCAGCGCGGCGCGCGGGCTGGTCGAAGAGCTTGGAGGCTTCCGCGAGGCTGATGGCCAACACGGAGGTGCCGGGGGGCACCGAGCGGCTCTCCTTGCCGCGGCGCACGTAGGGGCCGTAGCGTCCGTTCGCCGCGGTGATCTCCTCGCCGGTGCCGACATCGGTGCCGACGACGCGGGGCAGCGAGAGGAGCTGGAGCGCCACGTCGAGCGTGAGGGTGGAGGCCTCCATGCCGGGCAGGAGCGAGGCCCGGTCGGGCTTCTCCTCGACCACCGGCTTCTTGCTCTTCTTCGGCTTGCCGGCGGCCGTGAGCGCCACGACCGGCTTGACCATCTCGCCGCGCTGCACGAAGGGCCCGAAGCGGCCGTTCATGAGCAGGATGGCGAGGCCCGAGGGGTCCTTGCCGAGCACGGTGGGGCCGGCCGCCTTGCGCTGGAGGCGCTCGAGCGCGTAGGCGAGGGTGACCTCGTCCGGGGCGACATCCTCGGGCAGATCGGCGGTTGCCTCTCCGGCGGAGAGGAAGGGCCCGAACTTGCCGACGCGCACGGCTACGTCGACCCCGGCGTCATTCTTGCCGATGACGATGGTGCAGACCTTGCGCGGATCCGCCGCCTGCTCGGCCTGGCCGAGGCGGGTCTGCAGCCCGAGGTCACCCAGGTAGAACTCGCGCAGCGTCTCGACCCAGTTCTTGTTGCCGAGGGCCACGCGATCGAGATCGTCCTCGATGCGGGCGGTGAACGTGTAGTCCACCAGCTCGGAGAGGTGCTGCTCCATCAGCTCGGTGACCGCGAAGGCCACGAACGTGGGGACCAGCGCGCCGCCGCGCTTGAACGCGTACTTCTCGAGGATCTTGTCGATGATCGAGGCGTAGGTGCTCGGCCGGCCGATGCCGCGGGCCTCGAGCTCCTTCACGAGCGTGGCCTCCGTGAGGCGGGCCGGGGGCTGGGTGGTGTGGCCCTTCGCGTCGAGCTTCTTCGTGTCGACCCGCTCGCCCTCGACCAGCGCGGGGAGCGGCCGCTCCTGGTCGGCGAGCTCGGCCTCGGGGTCGTCGCTGCCCTCGACGTAGGCGCGGCGGAAGCCGGGGAACTTGATGACCTTGCCGTTGGCGACGAAGCGGGCGTCATCCACGGCGAGGATCACGCTGGTGAGGCTGCCGTGGGCGTCCGCCATCTGGCAGGCCACGGTGCGCTTCCAGATGAGCTCGTACAGGCGCGCCTCGCGCTCGCCGAGCTCCTTCTGCGCTTCCTCGACGTCGCGGAAGCTCTCGCCGGCGGGGCGGATGGCCTCGTGCGCCTCCTGCGCGTTCTTGACCTTGGTCTTGTAGACGCGCTTCTCGTCGGGCAGGTAGTCCTTGCCGAAGCGCTGCAGGATGAGGCCCCGGGCGGCGGTGACGGCCTGCTCGGAGAGCGTGAACGAGTCCGTACGCATGTAGGTGATCCAGCCGCTCTCGTAGAGGCGCTGGGCCACGTCCATCGTCTGCTTGGCGCTCCACCGGAACTTGCGGATCGCCTCCTGCTGCATCGTGCTGGTGGTGAAGGGCGGGTAGGGCTTCTCCTTCCACGGCTTCGCGTCGACCTTGTCGACCTTGCCGACGCGGCCCTCGAGCCGCGCGACCAGGGCACGGGCGGCGGGCTCGTCGAGGAGCAGGACGTCCGGCTTGGCCAGCTTGCCGGTGGACTCGTCGAAGTCACGGCCCGTGGCGAGGCGCTTGCCGCCGACCTCGATGAGGCGGGCCCCCACGTTCGCTTCCTTGGCGGCGAAGCTCCCCTCGATGTCCCACCACGTGGCCGAGCGGAACGCGACGCGGGCGCGCTCGCGGTCGACGAGGAGGCGCACGGCGACGGACTGCACGCGGCCGGCGGAGAGGCCGCCACGGACCTTGTGCCAGAGCAGCGGGCTGACCTCGTAGCCGTACAGACGGTCGACGATGCGACGCGCCTCCTGGGCGTGCACGAGATCCTCGTCGATGTCGCGGGGCGAGGCGATCGCCTTGTTGATCGCGTCGAGCGTGATCTCGTGGAACACGAGGCGCTTGACCGGCACGCGCGGCTTGAGCACCTCGCGCAGGTGCCAGGAGATGCTCTCGCCCTCGCGATCCTCGTCTGTCGCGAGGTACACGATCGAGGCGTCCTTCACGAGCGCCTTGAGCGAGGCCACCTGCTCCTTGCGGTCGGCCGAGATGACGTAGAGCGGCTTGAAGTCCTCGTTGACCTTCACGCCGAGCTTCGTCCAGCCGTCCTTCTTGTGCTCCGGAGAGACGTCCGTGGCCTTCTCGGGCAGGTCACGCACGTGTCCCTTGCTCGCCTCGACCGTGTAGGCGGAGCCGAGGAACTTGGAGATGGTCCGCGCCTTGGCGGGGGACTCGACGATGACGAGCGGCTTCGGCATGTACCTTCGACCTTCCCGGGTCGGCCTGACTACACCGGGTACCCGCGGTCTCGCAAGCGGTGCGGCGCCGGATCACAGCGAAGGCTACAAGATCGCACGATGGACCATGTCGGACCTTTTCTCGCCTTTCTTCGTGCTGAACGCGGCGCGTCGGCGCACACCTTGCGCGCGTACGGACGCGAGGTCACGACGCTCGCGGATCGGCTCGCGCCTCGCCCCTTAGAGTCGGCCTTGCTGGCTGATCTTCGCGCCCATCTCGCCCAGGGCGCGTCGGCCCCGGCGAGCCTTCAACAACGGATCGGCGCAATCCGCACCTTCTATCGGTGGCTGGTGCGAGAAGGCGTGCTCGTCGAGAGCCCGGCCGACCGGCTGACCTCGCCGAAGGTCAAGCGGCCGCTCCCCCGCGTCCTCGAGGTGGACGAGGCCACGGCGCTCGTCGAGGAGCCCAGCGGCGAAGGCTGGCGCCGCGTCCGCAACGTCGCGCTGCTCGAAGTGGCCTACGGCGCGGGCCTGCGCGTCTCCGAGGTCGCCGCGCTCGACGTGGCCGATGTCGCGCTGGATCGCGGGCTGGTGCGCGTGAACGCCGGCAAGGGGCGCAAGGCCCGCGTGGTCCCCATCGGCCCCCCCGCCATCGACGCCGTGCGCGCCTGGCTCGCGGAGGGCCGCATGGTCGACGGGCCCCTGTTCCGCAACGTCCAGGGCGGCCGCCTCACGACGCGTGGCATCTACGACGTCGTGCGCGCCTCGGGCGTGAAGAACGACCTGGCGGGGATGCACCCGCACGCCATGCGCCACTCGATGGCGACGCACCTGCTCGCCGGCGGCGCCGACATCCGCTCCATCCAGGAGATGCTCGGGCACGCCTCGCTCTCGACCACGCAGCGGTACACGCAGGTGGAGCTCGACGCGCTCCGTGTGGCGCATCGCAAGGCGCATCCGCGGGCGCGGCGGGCGCGGGGGGCGGCGGAGGAGGCGGGGTGATCGGGCACGCGGCGCAGGGGGGCTGGAGGGGGGCGCGGGCGGCGTGGGAGCCCTGGCCGAAGGCGCGCGGCGCAGGGGGGCTGGAGGGGGGCGCGGGCGGCGTGGAAGCCCTGGCCGAAGGCGCGCCGGTGTGTGCGGCCCGCGCCCGTCGGGCCGCCCGCGGCGGACCGACGGAGGGCTCCGCCCGACCCCGCAAGCGACCCGACCCGGCGTCCGCGCCGGGGGCGCCCCCTCGGGCGGTGGGGATCTGGCCCCTCTGTTGCGCGCCTCGGGGCCAGCGTCGGGCACATCGTCGTATCGCGGAGAAGCGCCCTCGCCCGGGGGCCGTCGCGCCGACCGCGGCCACCGGAACGTGGCGGATCCGGAACGTGGTCGGTTAGAGGCACCTCGGAGGGAATCGCGTGGCTCAGCGGCGGCCGTTGACCGAGGAGGAGACCGGCCGCATCGATGCGATGGCGTCGGCGCGCGAGGGCACGTTGTACGACACGCTCGGGCTCCAGCCCGCCGCGACCGCCATCGAGATCGAGGACGCGTACCACGACCTGGCCCGCCAGTGGCACCCGGACCGGTTCTACAGCCGCGACAGCGGCGACCGCGGCCCCGTAATCGAGGAGAACTTCGTCGCCGCGACGCGGGCCTACCGCATCCTCCGGGACCCGATCAAGCGCCAGGGCTATCATCGCGAGGCGGGCATCGACCCGAAGGCCGCCCCGGTCGCGCCGCCCCGCGAGGCCCCTCCCCCGCCCCCGCCCCGCCGTACCCAGCTCGCCCCGCTCGGCAGCGGCGGCGTGAGCGCGGGCGACACGTCTCCCGGCGGCACCCGCGTCTACGAGACCGGCATCGGGCGCGCGCCGCTCGTCCCGCCGCCCCCGCCGAAACCGAAGCCGCCGACCGCGGTCGACAAGATCCGGCAACACATCGGCGAGCAGCAGGTCCGGGCGCGCTCCTACTACGACGCGGGCAAGGCCGACTTCGACGCCGGGCGCTTCGCCAAGGCCGAGAGCGCCTTTTACCTCGCGATGAAGTTCGACCCCCAGAACCCCACCTACGCCCCCCTCTACGAGCAGGCGGCGGGGCGGGCCCGGGAGGGGCGCGCCAAGGGCTTCATCGCGCAGGCCGAGCAGGAGGAGTCCTACGGCCGCACGAAGGAGGCCATCGGCTGGTACCAGAAGGCGGTCGAGTGTGACCCGCCCGAGGGCCTCGCGTACTTCCGCCTCGCGCACATGTTGCGGACGCAGGAGCAGGACTCCCGCGGCGCGGTCGCGAACCTGCGCAAGGCGGTCGCCAAGGAGCCGCGCAACATCCCCTACCGGCTCGCCCTCGCCGACCTGTACGAGTCCCTCAAGATGACCGCCCTCGCGGTGCGCGAGGCCCAAGCGGCGCTCGAGGTGGACCCGAAGTCGGTGGCGGCCAAGGCGATGCTCAAGCGGTTGCGGAAGTAGGAGCTCGGGTTCTTGGGGCGGGGCCCGCGCCCCGCAACGAGCCTGTGAAGCAATCCCCCCTTGGGGAGTCTGGGGAGAAACCGGAGAGCCCGACGGGGGCGGCTTCCGGCGCAGTGCGGCCCGGGTGGCCCGGTGGGGCCCCCTTGGGGGGGACCGGGACGGGGCCCGGGGCGCGGTTCTCTGCGCCGGGAGCCGTGCCCGGCGGGACGGGGGGATTACTTCACAGGCTCAACGCCCCCGCCAGGGGGCCGGGCCCGCTGGACCCCCGAAGCAAGCGTGGCAATGACACGCGCGCCCCGCCGCGTCCTCGCCGCCACGTTGGGCCTCCTCGCCGCGCTCGCCGTGGTCGAGGTGGGGGTGCGCGTGATCGCCCCCCAGGGCGTCGGCGCCTTCGACGGCGGCCTGCTCCGTGGCCCGCTGACCACCCCCGGCGACCACCCCGTGCGTGGCGCCGAGTACGCCGTCACCGTGCACGTGAACGCCGCCGGCTTCGTCGATCGGGAGTGGCCGGCGCCCGGCGCGGGGCGAGAGGTCGTCGTCATCGGTGATTCGTTCGTTCAGGCCGCCCAGGTCGCGCCGGGCGAGGGCTTCGGCGCGCGGCTGGAAGCGGGTCTGCGCGCCCAGAACGTCGACGTCGACGTGCTCTCCATGGGGGTCCCCGGCGCCGGTACCGCCACCGCGCTCGGCGTGTTGCGCGAATACGCGTTGCCCCGGAAGCCCGCCCTCGTCGTGCTCGGCTTTCTCGTGAGCAACGACGTACTCAACAACCACCCCCTGCTCGAGGGCAAGGACGACAAGCCCTTCTACACCCTCCGGAACGGCGTCCTGCAGCCGGTCGTGGCGATGGATCTGGTGGTCCCGTCTCCCTTGTGGCGCTGGAGCGCGGCGTGGCGGTGGTTCGCGCGCCAGGAGGCGGCCCGCGCGGTGGCCGACCGCAAGCTCACCCTCGGCCAGGGCGCGCCGCTCGATCTGCGCGTGCATGACCCCGCCTGTGTCAACGGGGGTGGCACGGCACCCAACTGTGGCACCTGGGACGAGGCGTGGGCGGTCACCGACGCGCTGCTCGCGGAGATGGCGCGCGCGTGTGGGGACATCCCGTTCGTGGTGGTGCTGTTCCCCGATCGCACCCAGGTCGAGCGGCGCACCGAGTGGTCCGCCGCCCGCGCCTGGGACTTCGACGCCGCCCAACGCCGCGCCGCCACTGTCGCCGGTCAGCACGCACCGGTGCTCGACCTGTCGCCGGGCCTGCGCGCGGACGGTGGCGCGCTCTACCTCCCCAGGGACGGGCACTGGACCCCGCGCGGGCACGCGGCGGCGGCGGCGCTCACGGTGCCGTTCGTCGCGGAGCGCTTGTAGGGATCGGGCGGAAGCTCGGATGTGCTACCATCGACGTACTCTTTCGATCCGGCAGGTACCGACGATGTTCTGGCTCTTGTTGATCTCCGCCTCCATCGGCGCAGCCGTTTACCACGGGCTGTATCGGAAGCCGCTCAGCACGGGGGACAAGGAGAAGGGCGCCACCCTCGGCCGGGCGATCCACAATTCGGTCTCGGTCCAGTTCGGCGAGTCGTTGGCGGGCCAGCGGTCGTGGGAGTTCGGGCCGCCGCCGCCGCTTGCGACGTACGAGCCGGAGGGGCACACGGTGTCGGTGCTGTCGGAGGACCCCGTCCCTCCCGACGATCCCCCCGTTCCGGCGGATGGGACGCCGCCGACGGTGTAGGCAGCGATACGCCGCGAGTCAAGGTGTGGAGCCTGTCGTGGACGATCCTGCAGCGGGACACCGGCTGGTCGTGGCGGACATCGTCGGTTCGCGGCGCCTCGGTGCCGGGCTGGTTGCGCGTCAGCTCGTCGGGGAGCGCTGGGCCTCGACACTCCTCGCGCTCGTCGTCGGCGCGGTGGCGCTCGTGGCAACCCTGGGAGACGACTCAAGGCCCTGACGTTGATTCGCGGCGACTCAAGGCCCTGGCCCTGCCAAACGGCCACCGCGTCCGGCCCGCCCGCCGCACCGCGGCGCCCGGAGCACTACGCGCGGAGTGCGGACGCCACCGTCCGGCGGAGGGAGAAACCGCCAAGGCGCCAAGTCGCCAAGGGAGACAGGGGGCTCATGATTTCGCCAGCCCCCAGGGGTGGCTTCGGCGGCCGGGAGGCGGCCACGGAGGGGGTACCTGCTCGTCAGGGGTGGCTTCGGCGGCCGGGAGGCGGCCACGGAGGGAGTACCTGCTCGTCAGGGGTGGCCTCGGTGGCCGCCACGGAGGGGGTACCTGCTCGTCAGGGGTGGCCTCGGTGGCCGCGAGGGCGTGAGGAGGTGGCATTCCTGGCCGGTTTCGAGGGGTTTCTCGGCGCCCCGCCGACGCAGGCGCGGAAACTATCGGCGTTGCTCCATTTGTGGTGTGCGCTCGGGCGCCTCGGCGGCGCCCAGACCGGCCAAGAGTAGGGGGCCCTGCCGCCAGGGGGTGGCATTCTTGGCCGGTTTCGAGGGGCTTCTCGGCGCCCCGCCGACGCAGGCGCGGAAACTATCGGCGTTGCTCCGTTGGCGGTGTGGGGCCGGGCGCCTCGGCGGGGCCCAGACCGGCCAAGAGTAGGGGGCCTTGTCGGCAGGGGGTGGCACTCTTGGCCGGTCCGCGCGGTGGGGCCCCGGCGCCAGTCGCGGGCGCCCGCGTGAGCTCCCCGCGGCGCGGTCCGGGCGCCAGTCGCGGGCGCCCGCGTGAACTCCGCGCGGCGCGGTCCCGGCGCCAGTCACGGGCGCCCCGTGAGGTCCGTGCGGAGCGGCCCCGGCGCCAGCCGTGGGCGCCGCGTGAGGGGCCCGGCGGGCGGCCGCGCGGGCGCGGCCGGTTCGGCACCCGACGGCGCGGGAGCGCTGGCGCCGTGCCAACGGAGGCCTTCGGCCGACCCCGCGAGGGGCCCGACCCCCGCCGACGCTCCGGCGGCGGCGGGGGGCACGCCCGGAACTCGGACAGCGCTATCAGCCCGCCACGCCCTCCAACCAACAGACCTTCCCCGCCCGCCCCACCATGCGCAACGCCCCGGTTGCCACGATCTCTGCCACGAAACGTGCCACGTCGGAAAAGTCACAGTCGTCGAACGCCACGCGGGCGCCGGGCGCGAGGTGGGGCGCCCATGCGAGGAAATCGTTCCGGACGGCATCGTAGCGATGGTCGCCGTCGATGAACAGGAGCCCGACGGGCGGGCCCTGCCACCCCGCCGCCACGGCTTGGGAGCCGAGGCACACCACGGACACCTGCGCGCCGACGCCCGCGCGTGTCAGGTTCGAGTACAGGTGCGCCTGGTCCTCGTGGCCGAACCGCCCACCGCGCGGCCCCACGAACGGCAGGTGCGGGTCGACGCTCACGACCTGCCCGCCGGCCCCGCGCGCCGCGCCCAACGCGAGCGCCACGGTCGACCGGCCGCGGTAGTTGCCGATCTCGACGGTCACGGCTCCCGCGGGCACCTCGGCCGCGAGCGCCATCAACAACGCAGCCTCCTCGCGCGCGAGCCAGCCCTCGACGGTCTCGACGAGATCGAGCGCGGCGGCGTCCGGGAGGGGGGCGAGCGACATGCGGGCTCCGGGTGGGCCGTTCATAGCCCACGCGCGCGGCCGCCGGGGGCGGCGCTCACCCCGGGCTGAACACGAAGGGGTAGGTCACGTAGACGATGCCGCCGCCCTTCGGCTCGGCGAACTCGAACGTACGCAACGCGTCCGTCAGGCACGTGTGGAACGGGGCATCGTCGATGTCGCTCTCCTTCACGATCGCGCGCGACACGGTGCCGTCGCGGCCGATCGCGAACTTCATCGTGGCCCTGGCGCGGCGCTCGGGGAAACGCTCCAGGAGCTCCGAGTAGCAGGCGCTCACCTGGTCCATGTTCTCCTTCATGACGCCGTCGATCAGCGCCTTGTCGAGCGAGCCCAGCACCAGGGGCTCGCCGCCTTCGGGGGAGTCCTCCCCGACGCGGGCGAACAGGGGCGAGAGGACGCCTTCGCGCACGGGCTCGGGCAGATTCAGACGCCCGTCCCAGGTCTGGACGGGGCGCCCGAACAACCTGTCGGCGAACGGCGCGTTGCGGGGGCGGGCGCCGAGGTGCAGCCGGCGGGTGCCCGTGCGCAGCACGAGATCGCAGACGGACGCGTCGCAGTGGGCGTCGTAGCCGGCCACCACGGCGCGACGCACGAGATCCACGGAGCCATCCGCGGCACGGAGGTCCGTGTCACCGTTGGGATGGAAGCGAACGGAGGCGAATTGCTCCACCGGGCCCTCCGGTGGGGTGGGGATGGATTTTGCGTCCGGACGCGTCGGCATCGCGGGGCCGCCGGAGAGCAGGGTGCGGGTGTAGCCCTTGCCCCGCGTGCGATCGAGGGTGGCGATCATGTCCGCGTAGGCCACCCCGTCGTCCGTGTTGATGATGACGAAGCGGGCGGACGGATGGAGGCGGCGATCCTCGTCGAGCAGGGCGGAGAGCGCCGCCAGATCCAAACGTCCGTCCTCGCGGGGCACGATCACGAGGCCCTCCTCCCCGCGGAGGAAGACGAGTTGATCCGCGACGAGGTGGATGATGAGCTGTGGGAGGGGAGGCGCGCGGTCGGGCTCCACGAGCGGATCGCCGAACGCAAAGGTCTGAGTCACGCGGAGCGCGCGGGGGGCGGCGCCGTCGGGGGAGACGAGGAACCCGACGTCGTTGAGCCCGGACTTGCGCACGTTGTCGAGCACGATGCGTACCGCCCGGAAGTCGGCGCCACGATCACCCGCCACCAGCACCAGCCCCGTGGGCTCGGCGGCGCGGTACGCCTGCAGTGGCGCCAGCAGGGCCGGGATGACGAGGCCACTGCCGACGGACATCGTCTTGCCGGCGTGTTCAATCGCGTTGTCGGCGGTGACCGTGACGCGGGTGTACGGCTCGGTGACATCAACGGCGTTCTCGGCCTCGGGGAGGGCGAGGGGCGCGGCGAGCGCCGGCGAAAGGCTCCCGGCGAGCACGGCGGCGGGCAGGATCCAGGCGAGAGAGCGCATGCACGCCTTCTACCTCCGCGCCCCGTAGCGGACCCGCCCCCGCCCCAGCTACACAGGCCCATGCGCCTCCTCGTCGTCCTCGCCTCGCTCCTCGCCTTCTCCCTCGCGTGCGCCGGCCCCGCCGCGGACAAGGCCGATCCCGACGACACCGAACGCCCCGAAGCGGACGCGGACACGGACGCCGACAGTGACGCGGACTCCGACGCCGACAGTGACGCGGACTCCGACGCCGACAGTGACGCGGACTCCGATGCTGACACAGACGCCGACACCGACGCCGACGTGGCCCCGTGCGGCGCCTACACCTCGGCGTCCCTGGTGGGGTCGGAGGCGATCTACCGCTACAACGACGCGGCGGAGGAGGAGCTCGGCTACGCCGGCACCTACACCAACGTCACGGACGCCTACGACGCGCGTACCGGCGAGGTCGTGATGTCCTCGGAGACCACCTTGGCGGGGGCGAGCTACCGCTCCTACACCAGCGCGACGACGGGCGTGTACCGCTGCGATGCCGACGGCTTGTGGCTGGAGTCCTACTTCCTCGAGTGGGACTACGAGACGTCGGACGGGTACGTCGGCACGGGCTGGACGGACGTGGTGTACGACGCGTGGCTCGTCGTGCCGGCCGATCCGCGGGTGGGGGACACCTGGCGCGCGCGCGGGACCGCCACCTACGACGGCCCGTCGGGGCCCGGCTCCTACGACTACGAGTACGACTACGAGGTGCTCGACGCCGAGTCTCGCCGCGTCTCGGCGGGCACCTTCGACACCTTGCGGATCTCCCAGACCACGTCGGGGGTGTCGAGCGAGTATTGGATCGCGCACGACGTCGGCACGGTCGAGTCGGAGTGGGCCGAGCTGGACCGGTGGACGCCGTAGGGGATTCAGCCCAGCGGTTCGAGCTCCTTCTCGACCGCCTCCACCTTCGCCTCGGCCTCCGCCTCGTCGCCATGCGCGGGCGCGGGGCGCTCCTGCCTTCCTGGGGCGTCCGGCTCGAGCGCGAGCTCCACGAGCACGGGGAAGTGGTCCGATCCACCGGCCGGCAGGCGCGTGAGCGTCACGAGCGTGAAGCGGGCCGACGCGAAGACGTGGTCGAGCGGGAAGCGGACGAGCGGCCGCCGGGCGTCGAAGGTGTGGAAGAAGCCGCGGCCGCGGCGCGGGTCGAGGAGGCCCGAGAGGCGCAGGAAGAGGCGGGTGGTGTGTGACCACGCCACGTCGTTCAGATCGCCGGCGACGATGGTGGGAAAACACTCGAGCCGCGCGGCGCGACCGACCACCACGAGCTCGGCGTCGCGACGGGCGGTGTCGGTGGACTCGGCGGGCACGGGCGGGCGCGGGTGGAGCCCGTGGAAGGCCACACGTTGGCCCGACGGGAGCAGGATCGTCGCGTGCACCGAGGGCACGGTGGGGTCGATCAGGTGCTCGACATGGGCGTCTTCGAGCGGCAGGCGCGACCAGAAGCCCATGCCGTAGCCGTTCTCGCGCGGCTCGAGCACGTGGTGCGGAAAGGCGTCGGCGAGCGGGGCGAGGGCGGCCATCCAGGCGCGGTTGGTCTCGACGGCGAGCACCAGGTCGGGGTTCTCGCGGGCCACCAGGGCGAGGAACGAGGCGTAGTCACGGTTCGTGTCGAGCACGTTCGCCACGAGGAGGCGCACCGTGGCGCCCTCGGGCGGGCGGCGGGCGCGCACCATCTGGCAGGGCCAGAGCGGCGTGTACGGCACGACCCGGAAGAGCTGGCCGCCGATCGCGGCCGCGGTGGCGAGCAGGAGCGCACGGTCGATCCACCCCGACGGCGCCGCGATCACGCCGGCGCCGAGGGCCACGAGCGCGAGGGCCGTGACCTGGAGCCGGGGGTAGTCGAACATGCGCACCCACCACGCGGTGGCGCGCACCACGGGCAGGACCGTGGCCAGCACCGCGAGGGGTGCGAGGATGCGGAACACGACGAGCGCGGCGTCCAGGGGCGGCCTCCCTGGAGAGAACCCCGGGCGGAGGCTCGTTGTGCCCCCGGACCCCGCGTGGAGCTACCGGGCGCCGATGCGCCGGGCTCGCCGCCGCACGAGGCCAAGGGGCAGGAGCAGCAGCGCGGAGGCCGCCCCCCCGCCGCAGCCGGTGTCCTCGGCCGGAGCGGCCTCCGCCGCCTCGGGCTCGGGGGCAAAGCAGGCGTCCAGCCCGTCGCAGTCCTGGTCCACGCGGTCACATGGGATCTCGACCGCGGTGGACGAGCGCGCCGGGTCGGCGTCGTCACAGTCCACGTCGCAGTCGTCTCCGTCGTCGTCCGCGTCGCGGTCGTCGGCGCCGTCGCAGTCCTGGTCGATCCCGTCGCACACCACGTCCTCGGCGCCGGGGTACCGGCTCGCGTCGGCGTCGTCGCAGTCGTCGCCGCCGTACACGATTGCGTCGGCGCCGTCGCCATCGAAGTCGTACTCGGTCACGCCGTCGCAGTTGCTGTCGACGCCGTCGTAGGGGTCCTCGGCGCAGGGGTTGATCGCGGGATCGGCGTCGTTGCAGTCGCCATGTTCGGCGGGCCAGCGGTCCCCGTCGGCGTCGGTGCCGAGGAGGGACCAGGTGGTCTCGTCGGGTACACCGACGAACAGGTCGTCGATGTACGCGGCCGCCTGATCGCTCCCGCACTCGCCGTAGCGCCCGGTCACGAACACGACCTTGTACGTGTGATCGCGCATGCGGACCGTGTGGGTGCGGGCGAAGGTGTTCACCTCCGACAGGATGGTCCAGGCGCAGGTCCCGTCGTCCCACGAGGAGCCGTCCTCGAAGGAGTAGTAGGAGCTGTCGGAGCTGGACCGCGCGGTCGTGGTGAAGCCCCCGTCGACCGGCCAGTCGGGGCGTAGCTCCCCGACCCAGCTCGTGGTGCCCGTGCTGTTTCCCCCGCCCGACGAGCTGGTACTGCTGCCGCCGCGCTCCTCGATCGTGACGGTGAGCGCGCTCCAGCCCAGGCCCGCGGAGATCGGCGGGACCACGGAGATCGTGTCGATCGTCGTCTCCGTGTAGTCGTTCGTATCGCGGTAGTCCACCGCGTACTCGGCGTGGTAGTCGAGCACCGCCCCCGCCGCGGTGACGCACGCCGTGGCCTCGCAGAGCTCGTAGGCGGTGTCGCTCGTGCAGGTGACACACGCCGCGTCGTACCAGGCGTACGCGGCGTCCCACGCGTCGTCGACCGGGCCCGACGCGGTGGCCTTGTCCCACGCCACCACATGCTCGGGCAGCGTGGCCGTGTCGGTGCACTGGAAGCTCATGTCCGCCGCCGAAGCGACCGCGATCCACCACATGGAAACTCCCGGGTGGGCTTCTCTACCCGAGACGCGCTCCGGACGTGGTCAGGAGATGGTTCGGCGCCGCGTGCCTTCGGGGCGCGTCTCTCGGGCACGTCCCCCGCGCGGCGTACGGGGCTGCGCTTGGGTCAGTCGTCCTTCTTGGCGTCGTCCGTCGCCGCGGCGGGCGGCTTGTAGCTGTTGTGGAATTCCACGAGGATGCACTCGGGATCCCACCGCGTGCCGTCGGGGCGGGAGAGGCAGTCGAAGACCTCGCCCTCATCGGACACGACGAGGTAGTGGCCGTCCGACGCGTCGCCGTAGAGCGTGGTGATGCCGGTGATCTTGGGCGCGCAAGCAAGCGAGAGGAGAAGCGGGAGCAGCATCCGGCGGAGGGTACATCACGACGCCCTCACGGGGAAGGCCGCGTGGCCCCCCCGCGCAAGGGGGGCTGGAGGGTGGCGCGGGCATCCCCGAGCCCTACGATCACGTGAGGGTCGAGGCCCGCGCCAGTCGGCCGGCACACGGCCGGCGGACGGAGGCCCCATGGGCCGACCCCGGAAGAGACCCGGCCCGCGTCCGCGCGGGCTGCGCCCGACCTACCCGAGCCCGATCTACCCGAGCACGTGCAGCCCGCCCCAGACGCCCGCGAACAGGCCGATCAGCAGCAGCAGGCCGACGAGGTAGCCGCGGAATTCGAGCCAGATGCCCTCGGGCTGCGGGTTGCGCTCGGGGGTGAACGCGCCGGGGACGGCCGCCTCGTCCGACCACCAGCGCCGGAGCCCGTCGGGGCGGGGGATCAGCATCGGCACGCGCGTACGGTAGGCGGCGTAGCGGGCGCCGAACCGGGCGTCGCAGAAGCGCTCCTGGAGGTAGCGGTTGGTCACCACCGAGTACACCACGAGCACCGGCACGAAGCCGACGAGGAACACGGTCGACCGCCACAAGAGGCCGAGCCCGATGACGCCGAGGAGCTTGCCGAGCACGGAGGGGTGGCGCACGAGCGTGTAGGGCCCGGTGTCGACCATGGCGGTGGGCCCGCCGTCGACGTGGGTGCCGGGCGAGCCGCCGCCCGCCAGGAACAGGTAGCCGTACACGTACCAGACCCAGAAGCCGCCCAGGCCGATGAGCGCGGCGCCCAGGGCCCCGACGGCGGGCCACGGGCCGAGGGGGGCGAGGCCGAGCTCGCCGTCCACGCGGGTGCCGAGAAAACACATCACCATCGCGGCGGGGAACATCACGAACAGGTGGATCGCGAAGTTGCGGTACAGCTCGGGCGCGCGGATCGCGTTCAGGCACGCCGCGAAGCTCGGGCGGCGGACGAGCGCGGGTGCGCCCGCCAGAGGGGTCATCGACGGGGGGGCCATCGACGGGTGGTCGATCGGCGTGAGGTCCATCGGCGGGTGCATATCGTGCTCAGCCGCGATGGGGGTGGCCGTAGGGGCGCACCACGGGCGGTCGCAACGCGCGGTAGGCCGAGGGCCGGTCGGCGGGCTCGTTCCAGGAGAAGCGGACGTGCACCAGGTCATCCTCGCGCGCGAACACGCCGTCGGCCCAGGCCGCCCACGAAGAACCCGGCTTGGCGGCGGTAGGATCGGGATCGTCCCCACCCGCGGCGCGGCGCACGAGCGCCGAGGGCTCCGCGGGGTCCAGGCGCGCCGGGTACACGGAGATGGCGGCAGCGCGGGTACGTTCGTCGGGGTCGGTCACCCGCGTGGCGAGGGCGTCCGAGGGGCCGAGCGTCGCGAGCGCCTCGGTGGCGCGCAGGCGCACCTCGGCGTCGGGATCGGCGAGCAACGGCGCGAGGACCGCCACGGTGCCGACGCCCGCGCGTCGCAGCGCTTCGAGCGCCGTGACCTGCACGTCGGGATCGGGGTCCGCGAGCAGCGGGATCGCGCCCACGGCGGTCGCGGCGCTCCACCCCATCGCCTCGGCGGCGCTCTTGCGCACCTCGCTGTCGCGGTCGGCGGCGAGGCGCGGCAGCCATGTCGCCGCGTTCGCCCGCCCCGCCAGGAACTTGCACGCGTCCTTGCGCACCGTCGCGTCCGCGCTCTGCACCCACGCCTCGATCTGCGCGTCGTCGTGCGGCTTCTGGGGCGGCGTGAACGGCGGCGCGGGTGTGGGCTCGCCCATCGCGGTCAGCGCGCGCGCGGCGGCCTGGGCGGCGAGGGTCGTGGGATCCTTCGCGGCCAGGCGTAGGGCCTCCCGGGCGCGCGGGTCCCCGATCTCGCCCAGCGCGGTGGCGGCCCAGCGGCGCACGAAGCTGTTGTCGTCGCGCAAGGCGGCGAGCAGGGCATCCACGGCGCCGGGATCGCGCAGCCGGCCGAGGCTCCGCGCGGCCTCGCGGCGCACGTCGATGTCGCGGTCGCGGAGGAGCGGCACGAGCGCGTCCGCGGTGCCCGGCACGTGCCCGAGGCCCCACGCGGCCTTCCACCGCTGGTACGCGTCCGGCGACGCCACGGCGCGACGCAAGGGCGCTTCGACCTCGGCGGGGCGCGTGGCCGCGAGGTGCCCGAGCCGCGCGGTCGCGACGAGCCGCACCACGCTCGACGGGTCGGACGCAAGGGCGTCGAGCCGCGCGACATCGTCGAGGCCGTCGGCAGCGCGGGCGCGCACGAGCGGGTCGGGATCGGCGGCGAGGCGGGCGCGCACGGCGGGGTCGGGGGTGGTCTCGGCCACGGCGAGGCGGACGGCGACGACGGGGTCTGCTTGGGGCGGGGCTGCTTGGGGCGGGGATTCTTGGGGCGGGAATTCTTGGGGCGGGGCGTCGCCCCGCAACGCCCCACCAGGAGGGGCGCCGCCCCCCCTGGACCCCCGGGCCCACGCGCGCACGGCCTCGGCGCGGGTGCGCGGATCCGCGGCCGCGATCAGGGCGGGATCGTAGGGGCCCAGCATGGCGTCGAGCCCCGGCGGATACGTCCCGGCCGTCGCGACGTAGGGGAGGTCATAGTGGTCGGCGATCACATTGGCGGCGAGCTGCGCCGCGAGCGCGGGATCGAGGGGCGCGTCGGTCCACGGGCGTGCGGAGAGCGCCGGGTCGACGATCGCGACGCCGGCCCACGGGAGTTGGGTTGCCGCTTCCGCCGCCCACGCGGGATCGCCGGGGGCGAGGACGGCCACGAGCTCGCCCTGCGAGCCGGGCGTGGCCTGGAGCGCGCGGACGGTCGCGGCGAGGTCCGCGCCCGCGGCGATCCAGACGACCGCGACCTCGCCGGCGCGGGTGCGCGGGCGCCCGCCGGTGCCTTCGGTGACCCGGACGCCGAGGGCCGCGGCGAGCGCGGCGTCGCCGGCCGACGCGGCCCCGGGACGGCCCGCGTGGACCGTGACCGTCCACGCCCCTTCCCACGGCGCCGCGTGCATCGGGGCCGCACGCGCGGCCTGTGCGGCGGCGCCGTTCGCGGGCGTGCCGTTCGCGTGGCTCTGGCCGCCGGACGGGGCAGGGGGCGCGTCGGGAGTGCAGGCGACGACCAGCCAGGCGAGGAGCATGGGGCGTCGTAATCCGGGAGGGCTGGGGGGAGCACGGGGCAGGGAACGGGCGCGCGGCGGACATCGGGGCCGTGGAGCGCTGATCCGGCGTCGCGCCGTGTCACCCCACGTTGGCGTTGGAAAACCTTCGAAGCGCTGTCGATCCCGACGGTCCCCGTTCGATGACCGGTCGGGGGCCAGCTCCGGCTCCCGACACCCGAAGGAAATGCCATGGACGCCCTCCTCACCCAACCCGCCTTCCAGGCCTATGCCATCAGCGTCGCGATCCTCGCGTTCGCGCTCTACTCCCTGGGCTTCCTCACGGCGAAGACCCGCGCCGATCGCAAGGTCGTCGTGAACGTCGAAGACATGGGCATCAACGGTGGCGCCGCGCTGGCGGACACCGACCACCCTGACGTGCAGCGCATCAAGCGCGCCCACACCAACCTGCTCGAGAGCGCCGTGCCCTTCTTCTGCGTGGGCTTCCTCTACACGCTCACGACGCCGGACATCCGCGTGGCACGCGCCCTGTTCGCGGTGTTCGTCGCCGTCCGCCTGTTCCACGCCGTCTTCTACCTGACGGCGAAGCAGCCCTTTCGCACCGCGTCGTTCGTGGTGGGCACGCTTGTCAGCCTGTCGATGCTCGTCCAGGTGGTGTGGACCGTCGTGCCTCTGATGCGGTAGAGCCGCTGGGGTCGTTCCCCAAGCGAACGCTGAGGCGCGGCGGTCGGCGCCGCGGGGGAGCCGATCATCCCGCCAGCGTCGCCGGCGCCGAGGCACCGCCGCGGGCGCCGGTCGCCCAAGGCCCCCTCGACGGAAGCGTCAGTCCTCCATCACCCGCACGGTCACGACGGTGATATTGTCCTCGCCGCCGGCCTGCAGCGCCTCGCGCACGAGGGTCTCCGCCAGATCGGTGGGGTAGGCGGACGCGCAGATCTCGGCGATGCGGCGGTCCTCGAGCGGGTCGGTCACGCCGTCGGAGCAGAGCAGGAACAGGTCGCCCGGCTGCAGCGCGCGCGTGGCGGTGTCGGGCTCGACGGGGCCGTGGTAGCCCACGGACTGGGTCAGGTAGTTGCGGTGCGCCACCTGCCGCGCGAGCTCGGGGGTCAGCCGGCCGGCGTCGATCTCCTGCTGCACGACGGTGTGATCGCGGGTGAGGCGGGAGAGCTGGCCGTCGCGGTACAGGTAGATGCGCGAGTCGCCGACGTGGGCGACATGCGCCTGGTCCCCCTCGACGAGCAGGACGCACACGGTCGTGCCCATGCCGGCGTAGGCGGGCTTGAGCTGCGCCTCGCGCCGGATGCGGGCGCTGGCCTGGTTCATCGCGTAGCGCAGGCGCTCGCGCAGCACGTCGCCGGGGTCCTGGACGTTGCGGTCGAGCCGCGTCTCGTCCGGATCGTCCCCCTCCTGGAGCAGGTCACGGATGGTGTCCGTGGCGAGGCGCGAGGCGACCTCGCCCGCGGCGTGCCCGCCCATGCCGTCGGCCACGACGAACAGACCCGCGTCCTGATCGACGAGAAAAGTGTCTTCGTTGTTCTCACGCACCGGACCGGGGTCGGTCCAGGCGAAGGCCTCCAGTCTCATCGGCAATCTCCTCGCGGCAGCCCGCTGGAGCTGCTCCCCGCCTTGCAACGTCCGGGCATGCGAGCGAGAGTATAGAGTCCCTCCCTCCTCCTGCAAAACCTCTCCGCGCAACTGCGGCTGGAAACAGCTCGTCTCCGAGCGGCCCTTGAACCCATCGCCCTCTTCCACCGAGATCCCCCCTGGAACCCTGCTCGGGCGCTGGGAGGTGCTGTATCCACGCGGTCGCGGCGGCATGGCGACCGTCTACGTGGCACGCGACGCGGAGAGCCAGGAACTGCGGGCGGTCAAGGTGATGAATCCGGGCGGGAGCGCGGACGAGGTGGAGCGGCGCTTCCGGCGGGAGTTCCGGACGCTCTCGCGCCTGCAACATCCAAACATCACGCAGGTTTACGACTGGGGGACCCACCACGGGCGCCCGTACTTCGTGATGGAGCTGGTCGAGGGGCAGGATCTTCGCGCGCTCGTCGAAAACTGGATGGTGGAGCCCGACCCGGAACGGTTCGAGGTGGCGCGCAGCGTCGTCATCCAGGTGGCGCGCGCCTTGGAGTACGTGCACCTTCGCGGGCTGGTCCACCGCGACGTGACGCCCTCGAACGTGATGGTCCTGCCCGACGGGACCGTCAAGTTGATGGACTTCGGCGTGGTCAAGGAGTCGGGCGTCACCGATCTGACCGCGCACGGCGAGCTCCTCGGGACCGTCGCGTACATCGCCCCCGAGCAGATCAACGGCGAGCGGATCGACGCGCGCACCGATCTGTACTCGCTCGGCGCCGTGCTCTACCTGCTCCTGACCGGCCGCCGGCCGTTCAACGCGCGCACGCTCGCCGGCTACCTCGACAAACACCTGCACCGCCCGCCGCGCCCGCCCCGCGAGCTCGTGGCCGCCGTGCCGCGCGCGCTCGAAGACGTGTGCCTGCGCCTGCTCCAGAAGGACCCCGCGGACCGCTTCGCCTCCGCCAGCCACCTGCTCCACGTGCTCGAAGGGGCCGACCACCGCCCGTTCGTGGCGAACACCGCGTGGCCGCCCGCCATCGTGGCCCGCGCCGACGCGATCGCCGCCATCACGAACGGGCTCGCGGCCGCGCGGGACGGGCAGGGGGCCGTCATCCTGCTCGACGGCGCCGCCGGCTCCGGCAAGTCGCGCCTCTGCGAGCTCGCCATGGAGCAGGCCCGGCGCGCCGGCATGCCCGCCAACCGCATCCGGGCGCGGCCCTCCGCCAACCCGCTCGCGGCGTACGTGGCCGTGTACCAGGCGCTGCGCGCCGAGGGCATCGCCGCCCGGCCCGCCCTGGAGCGCGGCCTGGGCCCGAGCGCCGAGGGCGCCGTGCAGGTCGAGCGGTACGCGTTGTTCGCCGCCTTCCGCGAGATGGTCGCGGGCACCCGGCCGCGCCTGTTCTGCGTGGACGACCTGCATTTCGCCGACGCCGGCTCGATCGAGCTGCTCGAATACCTCGTCCGCAACACGCTGAACCTCGGCAAGGAGCCCATCCTGTGGCTCCTCACGCGCACGCCGGGCGTGGCGGACGCGGCGATCGACGGGCTCGCGCTCGGCAGCCGCACCGAGGTCGCGCCGACCCGCATCCCGCTCGACCCGCTCGACGCCTCCGCCGTGGAGGAGCTGGTCCTCTCGCTCGTCGTCGACACGCCCGGCGCGCGCGCGCTGGCCCGCCGCCTGCAGAAGGAGGGGGAGGGCAACCCCGCGTTCATCGCCGAGATGTTGCGAGGCCTGCTCGAAGAGGGCGTGATCGCCACGAAGGACGGGGAGCGCGTGCTCACCCTGGACGACGCCGGCGTGGCGCGCGCCACCCTGCCGCTCCCGCGCTCCGTGCGCGAGGCCGTGCTCCGTCGGATGGAGGGGCTGCCCGCCATCGCTCGTCGGGTCGCGGACATGCTTGCAGTGGCGCGGCAGGAGCTGACCACGGCGCTGTTGTGCGAGATGGCGGAGCTGCCCGAGGCGGACGTGCTCGCGGGGGTCGACGCGCTGATCGAGGCCGGGCTCGTGCGCGAGCGGCACGTGGAGATGGAGGAGCACGTCGACTTCACCCAGCCGCGCCTGCGCGAGCTGCTCGGCGCGGTCATCCCCGCCGACGAGAAGACCCGACTGCACCGTCGCCTCGGCGAGGCGCTCGAACGCACCTTCCGGCGGCGCCTGAACCTCGTCGTGGAGCCGCTCGCCGCCCACTTCGAGCTCGGCGGCGTGCCGGGCAAGGCCTACGCCTACCTCGTGCGCGCCGGGCAGCGCCTGCTCGACCGCTCGTTCGTCGCGGAGGCGGAGGGCTTCTTCTCGCGCGCCATCGTGCTGGAGCCTGCGGCGCGCGCGACAATCGTGCTCGACGAGGCGGATCGTCAGCTCGCGGATCTGTTGCTGCGCCGCGCCGACGCCCTGGCGCATCTCGGCCGCTGGGCGGAGGTGCCGGAGGGGCTCGCCACGGCCGACCGGCTCGCCGCCGAGCTTGGCGACGATCGGCTCCAGAGCCGCGCCGCCGCCGCGCTCGGGGCGATGGCCCGGCACGGGCACGACCACGCGCTGGCCGAGGCCCGCCTCGGAGACGCACTGCGGCTCGCCGAACGTGCGGGCGATGCGTCGCTCCGCGTCATGCCGCTCAACGGCCTCGCGGCGCTCGCGTGGGCCCGGGGTGACCTGGAGAGCGCGCGCCGGTGGTGGGTCGAGGAGCTCGCCGTGGGCGAGGCCACGCGTGACGAGCGGAGCCTCGGCTACGGCTACAACGGGCTCGGCCTCGTGGCGCTCTGCAAGGGCCAGTCGGTCGAGGCGCGGCGGTTCTTCGAGCAGAGCGCCGAGATCTTCGAGCGCATGGGCCTGCTCGGGCCGCTCGCGGTCGCGCGGGTGAACCTCGTCGAGATCCACCACTTCACCGGCAACCTGCGCCGCGGCCTCGAGCTCGCGGAGAAGACCATCGCGACCGCGCGGGAAACGGACCACCCCCTCGGCCTCTCGCGCGGGCGGCACCACAAGGCGCTCGTGCTGGTGGATCTCGGTCGCTACGGGCAGGCGATGGAGGAGGCCCGCGAGGCCCTCCACGTGGTGCGGCAGCTCGACCAGAAGGACGACGAAGTCGCCACGCTCGTCGGGCTCCTGCGGGCGGCGTGGGCCCTCCACGATTACGAGGAGCTCAGACGGGGGCTGGACGAGGCGGTGGAGCTGCTCCCATACGACCCGGAGGGGTTCGCCCCCATCGTGTACGCATGGCGCGCGCGCCTCGCCGCGTCGCAAGGGGACGCGACGGGCGCCCAGGACGAGCTGGAGCGCGCGCTCGGCGCGACCTGCGCCCGGTGGCCCTACCAGGAGTGCCGCCTCGATCTCGTGCTCGCCCGCACCTACGTCGCCATGGGGAACATCGGCGAGGCCACGCGGCGCGCCGAGTCGGCCATCCGGCGTGCGGACGCCTGCGGCTTCCGGCTGTACGCGCTCAAGGGCCACGGGATCGCCGCCCAGCACAGCACCGACGAGGCCGCCGTGGCGCGGCACCGTCGCGTCGCCGACGCGCTGGCGCGCTCGCTCGCCGCCAACCTGTCCCGCGAGGACGCGGAGCGGTTCCTCGATCAGCCGCCGCCGGCCACCGCGTGAGGGGCCCCGCGCATGACGGCCACATGCAAGAGTGCCACATGAGAGCGACCGCATGATGGACGGCGTGACGCCCCCGCTGCCCGGGGACTCCATCGGGCCCTACCGCCTCGTCGAGACGCTCGGCGTGGGCGGCATGGCGATGGTGTACCGGGCCGACGGCCCGACCGGCCCCGTGGCGATCAAGATCCTGCACCAGAACCGCATCAACGCGGACGAGGTGAAGCGTTTCCGTCGCGAGTACGTCACGCTCGAACGCCTGCGGCACCCCAACGTGGTACGCGTGGTGGACACGGGGGAGCAGGGCGGGTTCCCGTGGATCGCGATGGAGCTGGTGGACGGGACCGACCTCGGCACGCTGCTGGAGCGCTGGCAGGGCGACCCGCCGAAGGATCGCTTCGCGCGGGTCGAGGCGCTGTTCATCGAGCTCTGCGACGCGCTGGCGTACGTGCACGAGCAGGGCATCGTCCACCGCGATCTGAAGCCTGGCAACGTGCTCGTGGGGACCGACGGCCACGCGCGCCTGACCGACTTCGGCGTCGTGAAGGACCCCGACGCCTTCCCCACCGGGCTCACGCTGGCCGGGCGGCTCGTCGGCACGGTGGCGTTCATGGCGCCCGAGCAGATCACCGGCGAGTCGCCCGACACGCGCGCCGATCTGTACAGCCTCGGCGCGCTGCTCTACGTGATGTTGACGTTCCGCCGCCCCATCCAGGCGGACTCCATCGCCGGCTACCTCGCGCGCCACCTCACGGAGACCCCCCGGGCCCCCTCCGACGTCGATCCGCGCGTGCCCCAGCGCCTCGAACAGGTGTGCCTGCGCCTGCTCCAGAAGGATCCGTCGCGCCGGTTCGCCTCCGCGCGCCAGGTCATCACCGCGCTCGGCGAGGCCCCGCCGCTCGACGCGCTCCCCGTGCACGGCCGCGAGCCGACGTTCGACGCGATCGCCGGCCGGGTCAACGGGCTCGCGAAGCGCGGTGTGGGCGGCGTCGTGGCGGTGCTCGGGGCCCCGGGCAGCGGGCGCACGCGCCTGTTGCAGGAGGCCGCCGAGCGGGCGCGGTCCGCGGGGGTGAGCACCGCGTTCGCGCGGGCCACGGATACGATGGCGACCCTCGCGGCGTCGCTCCCGCCGGGGCCGCCGGGCGCCACGCTGCGCGATCGCCTGGGCGAGGGCGCGTGGCTGCTGGTGGTGGACGACCTGGATCACGCGACTCCGGCCGACGCCCGCGCGCTCGCGGAGCTGGTGCGGGAGGTCGTCGCCATCGAGGGCGGACACCTGCTCGTGCTCGTCTCTGCGGAGCCCGACACGGACGACGGGCTGGTGACGGGCACCACGACCGGTCTCGGCACCGAGGAGATCGTCCTCGGTGGGCTCGACCGCGACGCGGTGCGGGGGATGTTGCGCGACCGCGGCATGCACGGCGCGCTCGGCGCGGCGCTCGGGCGTCGCCTCCAGGAGGAGCTCGGCGGACAACCCGGCCCCATCCTCGAGCAGGTCGAGGCGCTCGTGCGAGCCGGGTGGCTGGCTCGTGGGCCCGACGGCGCCATCCGCTGCACCCGCCCGGTCGAGTCGCTGCGCACCGAGCCCCTCCCGCTGCCCGACCGCGTGCGGCTCGCGGAGGCCTCCTTCCTCGACGGGCTGCCCGTGATCGAGCGGCATTGCCTCGAGGCGCTGGCGGTCCTCGCGGCCCCGAGCAGCGTGTCCCTCATCGCGCCGTTGATGCAGCCCCCGCTCGCCCAGATCGCGGTGCGCGAGGCCGACCTCGCCGGCCCGCTGGCGTCTCTCGCGCGGGACGGGCACGTGCTCGCCACGGAGGACGGCCTCCAGGAGCTGTACCAGGTCGCCACGAAGCGCCGGGCCCAGGTCATCTACGAGAACATCGACGCCGCGCGGCGCGCCGCCATGCACCGCGCCGCCGCCGCCACCTTGCAGCGCCTGCACCACCGGCGCCTGCACGCCATCGCCGAGGTCGCGGCCCACCACCTGCTGCACGGCGGGGATCCGGCGGGCGCCTATCCGCTGCTCATCCAGGGCGCGCAGCGCGCGCAGCGGCGCGGCGACCACGCGGCGGCGCGGGCCTACTGCCAGCGCGCCCTCGAAGCGCGCGGCGCCGCCGAAGCGACGATGACCCCGATGGACGCGGCGCGTGGCCGCCGCCCCCTCTACCAGACCCTGGGAGACGCGCTCCGCACCGCCGGCCGCGTCGAGCAGGCCGGGGACGCCTACGCCCAGGCCCTGCTCGCCGCCCGCACCGAGGGTGACCGCCTCGCGATCGGCAAGGCCCTGGCGAGCTCCGGGCTGGTCGCCTACGCGCGGGGCCGCGCCGCCGAGGCCATGGGCGCCCTCGAAGAGGGGCTCGCGTCGCTGGAGCGGGGCGACGCGACCTGGCCCGAGGCCGCCAACGCGCTCGCGGTGCTGCGTTTCGACGGCGGCAATCGTGAAGGCGCCGAGCTGCTCTGGCGCGAGGCCGCCGAGCTCGGCGAGGCCAGCCGAAACCCGCACGCGGAGCTGGTCGGCCTCTGGGGGCTCGTCCTGTTGGCGCGGGTGTCGCTCGCGCGTGGCCGGGCCCAGGATCTCATCGACACGGCGCTGCGCCGCGGGCGGGACGCGCGCTGCGCCGACGCGCTGGTGCGCATCCTCCACCAGCGCGCGCAGATCGCGCTCGAAGAGGGCGACTGGGGCGGCGTGGCCCGCCTGGGCGACGACATCGACGCCCTCGGGGACACCCACGGCATCCCCGGCGCGGGCGCGCTCGCGGCGGCGCTGCGGGCCGCCGGGCTCGACGGCATGGGCGAGACCACCTCCGCCCTCCGCGCCGCGCGCGACGCCTTGGCGCTCTGCCGCCTCCACCAGGTCAACGAGCTCTCCACGTGGGCCCCCGCCGTGCGGATCCTGGCCCGCGCGGGCGAGGCCGACGATGCCGTGGCCGCCCTCTCCGAGCCGGGCTGGGCCCCCGATCCTCCCTTCGACGTCGAGGCGCTCCGCCAGGCCTTGCTCGCCCTGGCCGCGGCAGCGCGCCGCCCCACCGTCGCGAAAGACGCGGCGCGCGCCGCCCTTGCCCGCCCCGTCGGTACCGTTGCCTCCGCGACCGCGCGCGTCGAGATCGACGCCGGCATCGCCCTCTCCCGCATCGGCGAGCGCGAAGGCGCGGCCAAGGCCCTGTCCCGCGCGCTGCTCCGCCTCGACGATCGGCTCCACCGCGCGCTCGTGAGCGAGGCGTGCCGCCTGTTGGAGGAGGTCGCGCCGGATCCGTCGACACGGGCGCGGTTGGGCAGGCTCGGCACGCGGTAGGCGCCCGCTGGCCTGGGCTGGCGCCCGCTGGCCTGGGCTGGCGCCCGCTGGCCTTGGCGCCCGCTCCCTTGGCTGGCGCCGGCCGCGCCCGCCGCTGTAATGACCCGTTGCCGCGCCGGGTCTCGCCCCGTGTTAGGGCGCCCGCCGGCCGAGCCCCCGCGCCGCCACCGGAACGCCACGTGTCCTCGGGTATCGACAGCGAAGACGACTCCACCCTCGAGATTGGCGGGCTGCGCGTGTCACCCGGCGATCGGATCGGGAACTTCGTCTACCGTCGCCTCGTCGGCAAGGGCGGCATGGCCCACGTGCTGCTCGCGAGCGACCCGGACGGCCGCCCCGTCGCGCTCAAGGTGCTCAAGTCCACCCGCGTCGGCACCGGCTACCAGCGCTTCCTGCGCGAGTTCAAGGCGCTCTCGCGGCTGCGCCACCCCAACGTCATCCGGGTGGACGCGCTCGGGAGCCTGCACGGGCACCCGTACATCGCGATGGAGTACGTCGAGGGCCACGATCTCCACCACGCCATCCACACCTTCCGCACGCTCGGGGCGGAGGAGCGCTGGCGCCGCTGCGAGGAGGTCCTGGTCGACCTGTGTCGCGCGCTCGCCTACATCCACCGCCGCGGCCTCATCCACCGGGACCTGAAGCCGTCGAACGTGCTCCTCGACCACGACCGGCACTGCAAGCTCACCGACTTCGGCATCGTCAAGGACCTCGATCCCGACGCCGACTCGGCGATCTCGACCACGCTCGTCGGCACCTGGGCGTACTCGAGCCCCGAGCAGATCCAGGGTCAGCCGATCGACCACCGGTCCGACCTGTACAGCCTCGGCGTCATCCTGTTCGCGATGTTGACCGGGCGCCGCCCCTTCGTGGCGCGGGATCTCGCGGGGTACCTCGAGCTGCACCGCACACACGTCGCGCCCGGGCCGCGCGAGGTCGATCCCACGGTGCCGGTGCACCTCGACGAGATCTGCCGCAAGCTCCTGCGCAAGCAGCCGCGGGACCGCTTCCGCAGCGCGCAGGAGATCCTCTACCGGCTGGAGCAACTCGACGCCGACGACAGCCTGCTGGAGCTCGCCCCGTGGGAGCCCGCGCTGGTCGGCCGCGCCACCGAGGAGGAGACCCTCCGGGGCCGCGCCGCCGCGCTGACCCGCGGACAGGGCGGCGCGATCCTGCTGGAGGGGGCCGAGGGCACCGGCAAGTCGCGCCTGCTCGACGTCGTGGCGAACCAGGCCGACCTGATGGGCATCCCCGTCCACCGGGTGCGCGCGGGCGAGCGGGACGGCCCGTTCAGCGTCGTGTTGCGCCTCGCGGCCTCGGTCGGCGCCCAGCTGGCCAGCAAGGCCGCGACGCGGCTCCAGGAGGCCGTGACCGCCTACGCGGAAGAGGGCGACGGCCGCGGCCAGGCGCGCGAGCGCCTCTACGAGGCCCTGGCGGACGCAATCGCGGGCGTGCTCGAGGAGGGGCCCCAGGTCGTCCTCGTCGACGACCTGCACAACGCCCAGCTCCCCACGCTCGACGCGCTGGCGTGGATGGTGCGCCGCTTCGCCGAGGGCCACGCGCTCCTGTTCGTCGGCTCCTACCGCCCCGATCGGGTGGGCGCGCGCCTCGCCAAGCTGCGCGACGGCAGCAACGGCAGCGCCCCGCCCGACATCATGCGCCTGGGCGCCCTGCCGCGCTCCGCGGTGGACGACCTGGTGAACGCGCTCTTCGGCCCCGGCCGCGTCGCCCAGGTGGTGGGTGACCGCCTCTACCGCGAGTCCGAGGGCAACCCCCTGTTCCTCGTCGGCTACGTCCAGAACCTCATGGCGCACGGCGTGATCGTGCGGTCAACCGGCGGCTGGCGCATCACCGCGGACGTCGACGAGATCGCCACCGGCCACATCGAGATCCCCCCGGCCGTCCGGCAGGTGGTGCGGGCGCGGCTCGACGGGGTGGACGAGCGCGAGCGCTCGCTGCTGGAGACCCTCGCGGTGAACGGCCGCGAGATCGAGGTCGACGTGCTGCTCGACGTGCTCGACCTGGACGACGAGGGCGGCTCCGACCGCGTGGACGCCCTCGAAGCCCACGGCGTCGTGCGCCAGCGGCGAGTGGGCCAGCAGGTGTTCGTCGACTTCGCGCACACCAAGTACGGCGACGTTGTGTACCGCGAGCTCGACCCCGAGCGGCGCGCCGACGCGCACCGTCGCATCGCGGCCGCGCTGGAGCTCCGCTACCAGCACGCGCCCGCCGCGGCCGAGGTGGTCGGCGAGCACTACCGGCGCGCGGGAGAGGCCGGCAAGGCGTTCCACTACCTCACGGCCGCCGCCCGGCGAGCGCGGGACCGCAGCCAGCACGCCGAGGCCTGGGACCTCGCCGCGCGCGCGCAGGGCGTGGACGACGCGGCGCGGGTCGACCTTCCGCCGCGCGAGTACGCCGGCGTCAAGCACATGCTGCTGCAGGTGCGCGCCGACGTGTTGTTCCACCGCAGCGAGTGGGCGTTGGCGCGCGACGTGCTCGAGCACGCCCGGGAGCTGTTCGGCACGGGCCCCGACGAGGCCGCCGAGCTCCGCACCCGCATCCACTACGGCCGCGTGTTGCGCGTGATGGGGGAGCTCGACCGTGCGGAGGCGGAGGTGCGCGGCTGCCTCGGCCGCGCCCGCGAGCAACACGACCGGGACGCGGTCGCCGAGGGCCTGCTCGTGCTCGCCGGCATCGCCTGGGGCCGCGGCGAGCTCGACGCGTGCGAGGGGTACGCCCAGGAGGGCCTGGTCCTCGCGACCGGCCCGAGCATGACCGGCGCCCGCGCCCACCTGCTGCTCGCGCTCACGGCGGTCCAGGCCAGCCGCGGCCAGCTCGCCAGCGCCGCGGCCGGACTTCAGGACGCCCAGAACCTGCTCCGCGACCTGGGCATGCGCCCCGCGCGCTCGCTCGCCCTGTCCAACCTCGCCGAGGTGGTGTTGGGCCAGGGCGATCCCGCGTCCGCGTGGGAGTACAGCTCCGACGCGCTCCAGGAGGCCGAGGAGGTCGGCCACCGGCTCGGCGAGAGCGCCGCGCACGGCGTCCGCGGGCTCGCGGCGATGCGGGTCGGCGTCTTCGAGGAGGCCCGCGCCGAGTTCGAGGCCGCCATGGCCGCCGCGCGCGCGCTCGGCGTCATGTCCGAGCTCGCCGTGCCCGCGTGGCAGCTCGCGCGCCTCGACATCGAGGAGGGCGATCTCGACAGCGCCCTCGTCAACCTCGACACCGCCGCCGCCGCCGCCCGCCTCGGCGATCCCGAACATTACGGCCCCGCCATCGAGGTCCTGCGCGCCCAGGTGCACGCCTGCACCGACGCCGCCGAGGCCGCCCGCGCGCTCCTCGTGCGCACGGAGGCCCGCCTCGGCCAGCTCCCGATGTTGCGCCGCGCACAGGTCCTGCTCGACCTCGCCGAGTGCTGGCGCCTCCTCTTCGAGCCGGGCCTCGCGCTCACCCGCGCCCGCGACGCCGCCCAGCTCTGCGCTGTCCGTGGCTTCCGCCTCTACCACCTCGACGCGCTCCTGCTGCTCGAGCGGCTGATCGACGATCCCTTCGAGCGCGACCGCGTCCGCGCCGACCTCGGGCACCTCGCCCATGAGCTGGCGAACACCATGCCGTTCGCGTGGCAGGGCACGTTCCTGCGTCGGCTGGGGTTGGGGCACTGACGCCCGACCGCTGACCCGCCGCTTGCCGGGCGATAGAGGGCGCCATGGTCTTCGACCCTCCCGCCCGCGATCCCGGCCCCGCCGATCCCGACCCCGCCGACCCCGCCGTCCCCGACCCCGCCACGCTGCGCGCCAATCGATTCGTCGACTCCGACCACCCCGACGTGATCGCGTTCGCGCAGGCGCACGCGGGGGGGCTGCCGCCGCGTGAGGCCGCCGTGGCGCTGTTCTACGTGGTGCGGGAGCGACTGCGGTACAACCCCTGGCGGGTGCGCTACGACGTGGTCGACTACACGGCGAGCAGCGTCGTCTCGCGTGATCCGTCGGAAGGTGGCCACTGCATCGACAAGGCCTTGCTCCTCGCGGCCGCGGCGCGCGCCGTGGGCATCCCGAGTCGCCTGCACTTCGCGACGGTCCGCAACCACATCGGCACGGCGAAGCTCGAGGAGAAGCTGGGCACCGACCTGCTCGTCTACCACGGCTACACCGAGCTGTGGCTGGACGGGCGATGGGTGGCAGCCACGCCGGCGTTCAACCGGGACCTGTGCGTGAAGCTCGGGGTCGAACCCCTGGAGTTCGACGGCGTGCACGACGCGATCTTCCAGGCACACGACCGGGTCGCCGGGCGCTTCATGGAGTACGTCGAGGACCACGGGAGCCACGTCGACATCCCGCTCGACGCGATGCTCGCGGCGTGGAAGCTGCACTATGGCCGCTACGCCGGCGAAGGGAGCTGGCCGACGCCGTAGCGACCGCGCTCGCCCGACCCCGGCCGAGGCCCTCGGGAAAGGATGGCAGCCAAGTGCTCCGGACCGTGCCTCGGAGGGGGAGATCGGGGAGCTCCCCGTAAACGGGAGATCCGCGTCAACCCGAACTCCGCGCTGCGGGCTTCCGCGCTGCGGGCGTCCGCGCGCTGCGGGCTTCCGCGCAGCGGGGCTTCCGCGCGCTGCGGGCTTCCGCGCAGCGGGGCTTCCGCGCAGCGGGGCTTCCGCGCAGCGGGGCTTCCGCGCAGCGGGG
>JAZKFH010000038.1:59190-215015 GCA_040386535.1 Myxococcota bacterium
AGCGGGGCTTCCGCGCAGCGGGGCTTCCGCGCAGCGGGGCTTCCGCGCAGCGGGGATTCTGCGCAGCGGGGATTCCACGCCGCGGGGATTCCGCGCGGCGGGGATTCCGCGCGGCGGGGCTTCCGCGCAGCGGGGCTTCCGCGCAGCGGGGCTTCCGCGCAGCGGGGCTTCCGCGCGGCGGGCATACGCACCTTGCCGGGCCATCTTAGCAATGCTAAGATGGCCCGGTGAACGACCCCCTGACCCCTCGCCGCGCCCCCAAGCCGCGCTACCACCACGGCAAGCTCCACGAGGCGGCGCTGCGGCGCGGCCGCGAGATCGTCGCGCTGTTCGGGCCCGACGCGCTCACCCTCCGTGGCCTGGCGCGCGAGCTCGGCGTGACAGCGACCGCGCTGGTCTACCACTTCGGTTCCCGGGCGGGGCTGCGCTCGGCGGTCGCGGCCGCGGTGCTCACGGACCTCGAGAAGGCTGCCTTTGGCGACGCCAAGAGCGCGGCGCGCACCTCACCGGAGGTGGTCGGGTCCGCCTGGGTCGCCTACGCCGAGGAGAACCCATTCCTCTACCGGCTCGCCTCGGGAGAAGGGTGGCGTGGCCAGCCCCGGGTGCCTACCGGGCTCGACGCGGGGGGGCTGGCGGTGCCCTCACCCCGCCGGGTGCTGCAGACCGCGTTCGCGCGTCGCACCCGGCGGATCGGGCTCCCCGCCGGCGATGAGGCGCGCGCCGAGCTCTACTCGTTCACCATTCACGGGCTGGCGCTGGCCCGGATGGACGGGGCGGGCCGGGACGCTGTGGCCCACGCGTTGGGCCAGCTGCGCGCGGCGCCGCCGGGGTAGCGGGCCGGCGCCGACTGGCACACGGGCGCCGGCGCCGAGAGGCGGGCGCCTACGAGCGGCGCACCATCTGCGGCGCCGAGGGGCGAGCCCCTACAAGCAGCGCACCACCTGCGGGAGCGACTGGAGGTGCGCGTAGATCTCAAGCACCCGGGCGGCCGACGCGCAGGGGAGCGACATGCGCAGCGACAGGTATTTGCCGCCGCTCGACGGCACGCGCTCCACGCGGTCGGGCAGGTCGGCGACGTCGCAGAAGGTGGCGACCGACGCGAGCACGAGGTCAACGTCCGCGGGGTCCGAGCGCACGATCGCGCGGAACGCGTGGTCTGACGGGAAGGTGTGGTGCGCCTCGAGCAGCTCGAGGGGAGTGGGGCGGTCCATGCGGCGATCTAACCCGCCGCACGCGGACGTTGTCGGGGCGCGGGCGGCGCCGCCCTCCGCTCTGGGAGGGTGGCGCCGGGGCACCGCGCCCCTCGTCGGTCGCCCGACCGGTCGTGGCCCGCCACGATATCAGGCCCAAACCCGTGCCCCCGCCCCCCACCGATCCCCCTCCCGCCGATACCCCTCGGGCCGACGAACCGAAGCCTGCTGAGCGCGTGGGGCCGTGGAAGCTCGACCGGCTGCTCGGCCAGGGCGGCATGGCCCGCGTGTACCGCGCGGTGGGGGACGATGGCGCCACGGTCGCGCTCAAGTGGCTGTACCGGGCCACGCCGGGCATCCTCGAGCGCTTCGCGGACGAGGTGCGCTTCCTGCAGCGGCTCGACCACCCGGGGGTCGTGGGGTACCGCGGCAACGGCGTGGAGCGCGGCTTGCCGTGGGTGGCGATGGAGTACGTCGAGGGGCAGGACCTGCGGGTCTACACGGAGAAGCTCCGGCTGCGGCCCCCGACGGAACGCCAGGTTCGCACGCGCGAGATCGCCGGCGCGTTGTGCCGGGCGCTCGGGTACGTGCACTCCCAAGGGCTGGTGCATCGCGACGTGAAGCCGAGCAACATCCTGCTGGAGTCGCGGGGGCGGCTGCTCTTGACCGACTTCGGCGTGGCCTGTGCTGCCGACGAGGACCCGCCGAGCGGGGGCGCGCTGATCGGCACCGCCGCCTACGCCGCGCCCGAGCAGATCGCCGGGCGCCGGGTGGACGGGCGCGCCGACCAGTACGGCCTCGGCTGCACGTTGTACTACCTCCTCACGGGGCGCCGTCCCTTCGAGGAGACCGACACAGCCGCGCTCCTGCACGCCCACCTCGAAAAGACGCCGCGCCCGCCGTCGGAGCGTGATCCCACGGTGGCACCCGATCTCGAGGCGTTCGTGCTCCGCCTGATGGCGAAGGACCCCGGCGCGCGGTTTGCCGACATGGCCGACGCGGAGGCCGCCATCTCCACTTCGGCGCCGGCCGGCCTGCCGCTCGCCGGGCGGCAGGCGACGATCGACGCGCTCGCCGCCGCGCTCGACCGGGTTGCCGCCGGGGAAGGCGTCGTGGTGCGGCTCGTGGGGCAGCGCGGGTCGGGAAGGTCGTGGATCCAGTCGCTCGCGCGGGAGGCTGCCGATCGGCGCGGGCTGGTGTGTGTCGCCACGGACGACGCGACCGCGTTCGAGGCCGCCGCCGCGCGGGTCGCCGCCGGAACCGCGCTGCTCGTGGTCACGACGCTCCCGTCGGTCGGCGCGACCGAGCTCCTCCTCGCCCCGCTCACCCTGGCCGACCTGCGCCGCTCCGCCTACGCGTTCGCGCCCGCCACGCCCGATCTCGCGCGGGTGTCGGAGCGCCTGCACCGCGAGACCGGAGGCAACGCCGCGATGGCGCTTGAGCTGTTCGAGCGCCACGTCGAGAAGGGGCGCATCGTGCTGCCCGACGGCCCGCTCACCGTCGACGCGCGGCGGTTCGTCGACAACCTCGATCTGGACCAGGAAGCGGTCGCCGGCGCGCTCGCGGTCCTCGAGGAGCCCGCGCCCGTGTCGCTGATCGAGGCGGTGGCCCAGGTGCCCCCCGAGGCCGCGCTGGACGCGTTGGAGGCGCGCGGCGTGGCTGGCCGCACGGGTGACAGGTGGATGCTCGCCGCCGAGGCCCTCCGGGGCCCCCTGCGCGCGCGGATGCCCGACCCGGAGCAGGTCGAGGCGCGGGTGGCGGCCCTGGTGGCCCCGGCGACCGCCGCGGCGGTCGACCCGCTGCTCGGGGACGTGGCGGGGTTGTGCGCGGCGGGGCGTGCGGCGGAGGCCGAGGCGCGCCTCGTGTCGGCCCTCGCGGGGCCCGAGGTCGGCGACGTGCGCGGGGCGCGGCTCGTGGCGCTCGGGCAGCTCCTGTGGGCCGCCGGCGAGGCGACCGGCGCGCGGGCCATCTTCGAGGAGTCCCTGACCACGCTGATCGATCCCGCTGCCCGGCGCCGCGCCACCGTGGCGCTCGGCATCGCCGCGCTCCAGACCGGTGACCTCGACCTGGCGCTCGACCGCTTCACCGAGGCCGCCACCGACGCCGACCTCGCGGGGGACGCCCACACCGCCGCGCTCGCGCTCATGCACCTCGCCGAGGCCCGCGCGTTGGCGGGCGGCCTCGCGGACGCCCTCCGCGCCGCCCGTCGCGCCCTTGCGCTCGCCGAGGGCCTGCGCGATCGCGCGCTCGAGTGCGCCGCCATCCGGCACCTCGGGCAGGTCCTGCTCGACGCCGGGCTAGCCGCGGAAGCGGGCCGGCACCTCGCGGACGCCTCGGCCCTTGCCCGCGCGGCCGATCTCGCCGAGGAGCGCATCGCCGCCCAGGTGCTGCGCGCCCGCGCCACGCTCGAAGAGCGCCCGGAGAGCCGCACCGCCGCGGCCTCCGCGCTCGATCGTGTGCTCCCGCAGCTCCGGACCGTCACCCCGCCCGTCGGCGGACCGCCGGCCCCGGCGCGGCCCGACGACCGCGACCCCGAGGGCTTCCGGCTGCTCGCGCGCTGCGTGTGGGCCAACGCCGCGGGCAACCTCGGCGACGTGCGCATGTACCGCCGCGCCCTCGCTGAGGCCGATCCCGCCGCTGCCCGCGGCCGCCTGTCGCTCCGCCTCCGCGCCGACGTGCTCCTGGCCCGCGCCGCCCTCTCCGTCGGGGACCTGCCGGAGGTCACCACCCGCGCCCGCCGAGTCGTCGTCGAGGCCACCGCGCGCGGGTTCGGGCTCCTGGCCTGGGAGGCCGAGCGCTTGTTGGCCCGCGCGAACGGCGCGCCGCTGCCGCCGCCGGGCGAGCTCGTGCGCGGCCTCGACGCCGAAGCGGTGCGCGGGCTGGAGCGCCGGTAGGTTTCCCCCGGTCGCCCGGGGCGCGAGTCAGCTCCGGCGCCGCCGCACCGCCGCCACGCCCGCCAACGCGAGCAGCCACGCGCCGCCGACCGGCGAGGCGGTCGCGCAGAACATGCTCTCGGAGGAGTAGTCCTCGCCCACGGCGTCCGGACGAACGGGGTCCTCGTCGATGTCGCTCACGGGGCCGGCGTCGGTGTCCGCGTCGGTGTCCGTGTCGGAATCTGCGTCCGTGTCGGCGTCCGTGTCGGCATCGGTGTCCGCGTCCGTGTCGGAGTCGGTGTCCGCATCGGTGTCGGTGTCGGTGTCCGTGTCGGTGTCTGCGTCGCCTTCGAGCTCCGCGTAGCTGTACACCGGCGTGTAGCCCTCGATCCAGGTGATGAACGAGTCCACCCGGGTGCCACCGGTGTAGCCGCCGTCGCAATACGTACTGTCGTCGTCTGAGACGAACGAGTTGACGCCAGCCAGCTCGTAGGCGTTGGTGCCGAGGATCTTGAGGGCGGCGCCGCCGGAGTCGCCCGAGCAGACGTTCTGGTCGTCCACGGGGTCGTACCCGTAGATGAACATCGAGTCGTAGTCGTACAGCGGGATGTCCGCGGTGCGCTTCTTCGACGAGTCCGTAGCGTTGTCGGACGTGATGCCCCAGCCGACGTAGCGGAAGTCGTCCCCCACGTCGGAGCTGCGGATGCCATCCTTGTGGACCGGCATGATGTCTACGCTCGTGATGTTGGTCTCGAGCTCGATGATGCCGATGTCGTTGCTGAGCGTGGAGTCGTTGTAGCTCGGGTGCGAGATCCAGCGCTTCGCGTAGGCGTAGTCGGTCACGCCGGCGTCGCTGTTCAGATCGTACCCGACGATGAGGATGAGGTTCGGGTAGCCGGTGCGCTCGTTGTCATCCATCGCGACGACACAATGGGCGGCGGTGAGCACCCAGTCGCTCGCGATGAGCGTGCCGGAGCAGAAGTTGTAGCCGTACCCGTCGTTGTCGGCGGCGTAGAGCGTGACGACCTGGCCGTAGTCTCGTGTCGTCGAGCCGTTGACGATCGGGGGCGCCTCCTGGGCGAAGGCGGAGGTCAGGACGGCCAGGAGCATGGGAACCTCGACAACGGCGAAGCATAGCCCGTGCCTCGACCGCCCGCGCCCAGGGCGCAAGACGGGCGAGAGCCGAGGCGGTTCAGGGGAAGCGCCGCCGCCGTGCCGCAAGGAGCATGGCCGCGAGGCCGAAGAGGCCGACTGGGGCCACCGGAGCGGCGCCTGCCGCGCACCCACAGCCGCCCGGCTCCTCTTCGGGGCCGGCCCGCGTGGCCCGCGGCGGGTCGCGCTCACGGCCCTGATCGGCGGGATCCGGCTCCTCCACGGGGGCCTCGTCGGTGTCGACCTCGTCGGTGTCGGCGGGCTCGCCGTCCTCGCCGGTGTCGTCAACCGGGTCGGTGCTGTCGAGCTCGCCGACACGCCCGTCGAACGTGGCGGTGAGGATGAACGCTCCGGGGAACTCCTGGGAGCCCACCCACGTGTCGACCGCGATCCAGACCTCGCCGGGCTCGACCTCGACCGACAGGGTCGTGTCGTCACGGGCGACACACGCCGCGCCGTCCGCCGCGGTGAGCACGTGCACGTCAACGTCTACGCCCACGTCGTCGCTCACGAGCACCTCGAGGGTGCCCGCCGTGGCGGCCTCGAAGCGGTAGAGCACCTCGGGGCCGGACTCGTCGGTGTCGGGCGCGCAGGCGTAGCTGTCGATGCGGTCGGAGGCGGCTCCGGCGGTCCACCGGAAGTCGCTGAAGGGGAACGACGTGATGTCGCGCGGAGCGCCGCGGGTGCCGGTGCTCGCGCCGTCGGTGATGTCGTCGAAGCGGATGGGCTGGTAGCCGTCCACGTAGGACCAGCCGCCGGTGGCGTTGAGCCGCACCTTCTCGCCCGAGCCAGAGGCCTCGTAGAACACCGGCCAGCCAGCGTCGGTCTCGTGGGTGAACAGCACGACGTGGCTGCCGGGGTCGTTCACCGCGTCGCCGCGCTCCACGTCCGCCCACTCGATCTCGGACGTGGGCCCGCCGCCGAAGGAGGAGGTGGAGTAGTGGTCGGTCTCCCAGACCATCGAGACGAAGCCGGAGCAGTCGACGCCGGTCGTGCAGGAGAGGATGCCGTGCCAGGAGTGGCTGCCGGCGCCCGCGCCGTCGGCGATCTCGTCGTCGAACTCGTCGAGCGTGACGTAGCCGCCCCAGTCGTAGGGCAGGCCCGTGTAGGTGCCGGGCGGGTAGTCGCTCTCGTAGTCGCCGTCGGTGCAGTCGGCGTACTGGTTGGCGTTCGACGCCGCCCACACGTGCGAGGCGTAGCGGGCGGCGTTGTCGAGCACGGCCTCCCGCGGGATGGCGTGGGCCGCGGGGACCACCACCTGGCCGAGCCAAGGCACGAGCAGGGCCAGCAGCGCGATCATCGCGACACGCGGACGAGGTGCAGCCCGTCGGTCCGCGGGTCGAGCCAGCCGATGCCGCCGTCGGGCGCGACCGCCACGTCCTGCGCCGGCGTGTACAACCGGCCGCGAACGGGCAGGGACACGGTGACCCGGCCCTCGAGCGAGATGGCCATGCGCGACACGGCGCCGTCGTTCATCGCCTCGACGACCAGCCAGTCACCGAGGAGCCGGCCGCCGCCCCGCCCCGTGAACGTGGCGATGGTCTCGCCGTCCACCAGCAGGGAGCTGCCCGAGCGCACGACGCGCCGGGCCGGAGGCACCAGCGAGGCGCCCTGCGGCGGCGAGAGCGCGCCCGACATGGTGACGAGGGCCAGGGGGTGCCCATTCCCGAAGGGATCGATGGCGAGCACCAACGGCTCGTCCAGGGCGAGGCTGCCGCCCCCCGGCACGATGCCGGGGAAGGCCTGCTCGTCGAGGAGGGTGCCGCGCGTGTCATAGGTGCGCAGGGTGCGCGCCGAGCCGTCCATCACCAGTAGGACGCCCGCGGTGGTGAAGGCGAGGCCGTCCGCACCGGGCACGGCGAACCGGGGGCCGCCCACCACGACTACCTGCCGCCGCACGGGATCGTAGACCGCCGCGGCCTCGTCCGGGCCGAGCGCGAGCAGGTCGGGGCCGATGGCGGGCGACTCCGCCGCGGCCGGGCGCAGCCCGACCTCCGTCCACGACAACACCACGTCGAGCGTGATCGGCGCGGGCGCCACGGGATCCGGCCCCCCGACCAGCACGGGCTCGGCGGCGAACGACAACGAGGACAACGAGAGTGGAACCAGCCAGAGAGGCATGCTCCCTCCAACGGGCAAAGGGGTAAGCGCCGACCCTCCGTTCGGCTATGGGCGTTCTCGACAGAAAGTGACCTTCCTGTCGTATCCTCGCCCGATGCACGCCCTCCCCCTGATGCTCGCGGCGCTCTGCACGCTGGCGATTGCGTACCGCTACTACAGCGCTTTTCTCGCCGCCAAGGTGCTCGCGCTGGACGAGTCGCGGGTGACCCCGGCCATCCGGCGCAACGACGGGCAGGACTACCACCCCACGAACCGGTGGGTGTTGTTCGGGCACCACTTCGCCGCCATCACGGGCGCCGGGCCGCTGATCGGGCCCGTCCTGGCGATGCAGTTCGGCTACCTCCCCGGGTACCTGTGGATCCTGTTCGGCGTGTGCCTCGGCGGGGCGGTGCACGACTTCGTGATCCTCTCGGCGTCCGTGCGTCGCGACGGGCGCTCCCTCGCCGAGATCGCCCGCGCCGAGATCTCGCCCCTCTCGGGCCTCGTCGCCTCCATCGCCATCCTCTTCATCGTCGTCATCGCCCTCGCCGGGCTCGGCCTCGCCGTCGTCAACGCGCTCTACGACTCGGCTTGGGGCACCTTCACCATCGCGATGTCGATCCCGCTCGCGCTCGCGATGGGCGTGTACCTCTACAAGATCCGCCCCGGCAAGGTGGGCGAGGCGACCGCCTTCGGCGTCGTCGGCATGCTCGCGGCCGTGGTGCTCGGCGAGCCGCTCGCACGCTCGGCGTTCGCGCCCTGGTTCACCCTCTCGAAGGACGGCATCACCTACGCGATCGCGACCTACGGCTTCGTGGCGTCGGTGCTCCCCGTGTGGCTCCTGCTCTGCCCCCGCGACTACCTCTCGTCGTTCATGAAGCTCGGCACCATCGCCGCGCTCATCCTCGGCGTGCTCTTCGTGAACCCCGAGCTCCACGCGCCGGCCCTCTCGCAGTTCGTCGACGGCGGCGGGCCCATCGTGCCGGGCACGCTCTTCCCGTTCGTGTTCATCACCATCGCGTGCGGCGCCATCTCCGGCTTCCACAGCCTCATCGCCAGCGGCACGACGCCCAAGATGTTGATGAACGAACGCGACGCGCGGGCCATCGGCTACGGCGCGATGCTGCTCGAGGGGCTCGTCGGCATCACCGCGCTCATCGCCGCGGCCTGCCTGCACCCGGGCGACTACTACGCGATCAACGTCGCGACCGAGAAGTTCACCGCCATGGGGCTCTCGATGGTGAACCTCGACACCTTCGAGCACGAGATCGGCGAGGCGCTGGCGGGGCGGCCGGGGGGCGCGGTGTCGCTCGCCGTCGGCATGGCGCAGATCTTCGCGGCGTTCCCCGGCATGAAGGGGCTGCTCGGGTACTGGTACCACTTCGCCATCATGTTCGAGGCGCTGTTCATCCTCACCACGATCGACACCGGCACGCGGGTCGCCCGGTTCATCGTGCAGGACTTCCTCGGGCGCGCCTCTCCCAAGCTCGGCCGCACCGACTGGATCCCGGGCACGGTGCTCGCGACGGGCCTCGTCGTGTTCGGGTGGAGCTACTTCATCCTCACCGGCAGCATCGACACCATCTGGCCGATGTTCGGCATCGCCAACCAGCTCCTCGCGGCGGTCGCGCTCTGCGTCGGCACGACCGTCCTCGTGAACGAGGGGCGCGGCCGGTACGCCTGGGTGACGATCCTGCCGCTCGCGTTCGTCGCGACCACTACGCTCACCGCGGGCTGGATGTCGGCGGTCGACAAGTTCCTGCCGATGGGCGGCGTGAAGGGCTACCTCAACGCCGGGCTCATCTTCGTGATGATGGGCTGCGTGTTCGTGGTGCTGGGCGAGTCCGCGTTGCGATGGTGGCGGGTCGGGACCGGGAAGATCGTGGTGAAGCGGGCAGCGTAAGGCAGGGTCACTCCCGCAGGTACACCATCAGCCCGCCCGGCACGGTCGGCGCGCTGATCCAGAGGTCGGCGTCCCCGTCGCCGTCGGCGTCGTCGAACCGGGCGTCCTGGCCGAACAGATCGTCGGCCCCCTCGCTCGTGAACGTGGGGCGGCCGGCGCCGGGCGCGTGATCGCCGCCCGCGACGAGATCGGGGCCCGCGACCCAGCCGCACGCCCCCACGATCGCGGAGAGGCCGTCGCCGGGGGCGCACACCAGCAGGTCGACGACGCTGTCGCCGTCGAGGTCGGCGTGGCTCGACGCGGCGCGCAGGGCGCCGAGGTCCGTGACGCCGGAGACCGTGGCGAACGCCTGCGCGGCCACCTCCCCGCCGACCAGCGCGGCGGGGCCGCCGACCACCCACACCTTGCCCGCCGCGGCGCCGCCCCCGTCGGCCTCCCAGTCGGAGACGAGCAGCTCGTCGTAGCCGTCGCCGTCGAGGTCGGGCGCGCCCGCCAGCAGCAGGTGGCCGGTGAAGCCGGAGAGGCTCGGCCCCGTGGTGTCGCCCATCGCGACGTCGGCGCCCGGGTACAGGTAGGTGCGGGGGTTGGCCTCGAACCCGCTCGTCGCGACGCCGATCTCGTGGATGCCGTCGCCGTCGAGGTCACCGAGCACGGTGGTGTCGTACAGATCGCCGGTGGTGTCCACCGACCAGGCGGCGGCGTCCGTGGTCAGGCTCCCGGTGAGCGCGGCCCCTGGGAAGAGGCCGAGGTAGCCGCCGCCGTCCGTCACCTCGAAGCTCGACACCAGGAGCGACGGGGTGCCCGCCGCGTCCGCCCACGGCGCGAGATCGCCGCCGAGGAAGTAGAGGTCCGCGGTGATCGTCGCGACCGCATCCGTGGTAGCGAGCGCCGCGCCGCCGGTCAGGTCCGCCACGTCGAACAGGAACACCGAGCGGGAGCCGGGCCCCCCGATGACCACGAGACGCCCGCCGGGCCCTTCGACGGCGGAGACCGCGGCGCCCAGGTAGGCGCCCGTGTCGCCGGTGATCGAGGCGAGCGCGGTGGCGGCGGGATCCTCGAGCCCGGCGGCGTAGGGGAGCACGTAGGCCCGGCCCCTGTCGTCGTCGTAGCCGGGCACGCCCACGAGCATGTCGAGGCGGCCGTCTCCGTCCAGGTCGCCCAGCGGGGCGAACGCGGCGCCGAAGGCGGCGTCCCCAGCCGTGTCGTCGCCGAACCACCGGCCGCTGGTGTGGAAGGTCGTGAGCGCGTCGATGCCGTCGACGCAGTCGTTGTCGAGGCCGTCCCATCGCTCCACGGCCGCCGCGTTGATCGTGGGATCGAGGTCGTCGCAGTCGGTCCCGCCGCTCGCGACGGTGGGCTCGCCGTCCGCGTCCTGGTCGAAGTCGTCCTCGCCGTCACAGTCGCTGTCGACGCCGTCGTACCAGGCGTCCGCGGCGCCGGGGTTGATCGTCGGGTCCTCGTCGGCGCAGTCCGCGGAGAGCTCGAAGCCGTCGGCGTCGCAGTCGTACTGGCTCCAGTTCACGCCGACGCACGTCTCGTCGAGCAGGTTGTAGCAGACGACGGCCGCGCCCGGGTGCACCTCGGGGTTGGAGTCGTTGCAGTCGTCTCCGCCGCCGGCTTCCCCCACGAACCCGTCGCCGTCGACGTCGTTCACGTCCACGCCGTCGCAATCCTGGTCCACGCCGTCGTACGCGGCCTCGCGCGCGCCCGGGTAGGTGTCCGGGTCGGCGTCGTCGCAGTCGGCACCCTCGGGAACGCCGTCCCCGTCGGCATCCACGAGCGGCGGGTCGGTGTCCGGGGCCGTGTCCCCGCTGTCGTCCTTGCCGCCGTCACACGCGAACAGCGACAGCACCAACAGCGAGCTCATCCGCGTCATCATCGGGGCCTCGTTCAGCGGCCCACGCGCCGCCAGATGTCGGGAAGATACCGCAGGGTGGCGTACACGCGCCGGGTGATCGCGAGCGGGAGCGCCGGCGTGCCCAGCCACGCCTCGCCCGCCGGGATGCGTCCGTGCACGCCGCTCTGGGCACCGATGCGGGCGCCGGGCCCGATCTCCGCGTGGTCCGCCACGCCCACCTGCCCGCCCAACACCGCGCCGTCGCCGACGGTCACCGAGCCCGACAGGCCGGTCTGCGCGGCGACGATCACGGCGCGTCCGAGGGTGACGTTGTGGCCGACGTGCACGAGCGCGTCGAGTCGGCAGCCGTCGCCGAGGGTGGTGTCGACGAGAAAGCCTCGGTCGATCGTGCAGCCGGGGCCGATCTCCACGTGGTCGCCGACGGTCACGCCGGCCACGTGGGGCACCCGGAGCAGGGCGACGCGCCCGTCGGGACCGGCGCTGGGGTGGTAGCGGAAGCCGTCGGCGCCGAGCACCGCGCCGGCGTGGACGCGACAGCCCTGCCCGATGCGTGTGCGCGGGTAGAGGACCACGTTCGGAAACAGCACGGTGCCGTCGCCCACGACGCAGTCCGCGCCCACGACGACGCCGGGGTGGAGCGTCGCGGCGCCGACGTGCGCGGTGGGATGCACGAACGCCCCGGGGTGCGTGGGCGAGGGCGGCGCCACCGCAGGCGTGGCCTCCTCGGGGAACGAGGCAGCGAGCACACGAACGAGGGCGGCGAGCGGATCCGCGACGACGATGGTGGTGGCGCCTGCGAGAGGGGCGCGCGCGAGGTGCACGCCCGCCAGCCCGCGCGTGCCGCGGTCGAGGTAGGCGAGGGCGTCGGGGCCCGCGGTGTCGAGCGGGGACACGCGGATGACGGGGCGATCGGGCCCATCGAGCACGCCCCCGACCAGGGCGGCGATCGTGGCGGCGGTGGTGGGGACGGGGAGGCGCATGGCGCGAACGTAGCCGGGAAAGGGAGGAGACATCCGGTCGTGCGTGGCGTATGGTCCCGGAATGCGTGCACTCTTCCTCGCTCTTCCGCACCTCGTCGGTTGCCTCTCCGAAGGGGCCAGCGCGCTCCCCACCCCGAAGGATCACGTCGTCGACGCGTTTGTCGCCGCCTCGCCCACCGAGGTGGACGTGCTCTGGGTCATCGACGACTCGGTCTCGATGATCCGCGTGCAGGACACGTTGGCGAGCGCGGTCGAAGGCTTCTTCGAGGGGTACGGCGCGGCGGACGTGCACGTGGGCTTGACGACGACCGATCTCGACGACGAGAGCGCCGGCGTCGTCACCTGGACGGATGGCGATTGCCTCGCGGACGAGGAGTGCCTGGGGATGTGGCAGGCCACCCTGCAGGTGGGCAACGCCGGAGACGACCAGGAGCGCGGGCTCGGCGCGGGCCTGGCCGCCTGGTCCTCGCCGCTGGTCGACACGACCAACGCGGGCTTTGCCCGGGAAGGCGCGCGGCACGTCCTCGCCGTCGTGAGCGACGAGGAGGACTGCACCGGCGGCACCGGGGCCACGGGCGAGAGCTGCTACGACATGGCGACGCTCGCGCCGAGCCCGCTGCTCACCCCGATAGACGACGTGCTCCTGGCCTTCCACGCGCTCGATCCCGCGGGGGAGCTGCAGGTGTCCGGCATCTTCGGCACCTCGCCCTATAGCTGCGACTTCGCCGTTCCGAGCGTGCGCTACCTCGAGGCCGTCGTCCGCACCGGCGGGTCGGCGCGGGACATCTGCGGCCTCGCGACGGACGTGGAGGCGTCGCTCGCCGACATCGCGACGAGCGCCGTCGCCGTCTCCGACCGGTTCCGCCTCACGGAGGCGGCCGACCCGGCCTCCCTCGACGTCGTCGTGGACGGGCTCTCCGTCAGCGAGGACGCCACGAACGGCTGGACCTACGACGCGGCATTGTGGATGGTCGTGCTGCACGGCACCGCGCGCCCTGGCGAGGGCGTCACGGTCACCGTGGACTACACGCCGCTGTAGGCGCGCCCCGCCGTCCCCTACGCGTCCGCGTGCTCCAACGGCGAGGGCCCGGCGTCTTCGGTCTCGCCGTCCTTCTGGAACCACGAGCCCAGCAGGTACAGGCCCACCCCCACGAAGATGGCGGCGTCGGCCCAGTTGAACGTGTACCACTCGTTCGTGCCGATGGCGCTGATCATCCAGGTGCGGAGCGGCTCGGGGTCGACGATGACCTTGATCATGTCGGTGACCGTGCCCTTGTGTGCGCGATCGATGGCGTTGCCGAGCGCGCCAGAGAGGATGAGACCGATGACGGCGGCCTGGAGCCGGTCGGTGTCGGGCAACGCCCGGTACATCCAGACGAGCACGGACACGGCGACCACCGTGAACAGGCCGAAGACGAGCATCCGGTACTCGAAGCCGAGCATCATCCCCATCGCCGCGGCGGGGTTCTGCGCATGCACGAATTCGAGCAGCCGCGGCACCACGACCAGCTCGGTCGGGTGGGACGCCGAGTGGCCCAGCGAGTCCAGGCCCGCCGTGGCGCGCGCGTCGAGCCGGGGACCCCGGTAGGCGAGGTTCGCGACGGTCCACACCTTGGAGGCCTGGTCGACGAACAACGAGGACAGGAGCACGGCGAGCAGGACGCGGAGCTTGGGCGGCATGGCTCCCGTTCTACCGGCAGATCGGGGGGAGCGCGAGGGCCGATCGTCGGCCCTTGCAACTCCTTACCAGCTCGCGCCTCGGGCTTGCCCGTTGGCGCCTCGGGCGTGAATCAGCTGTCGTCGCGCTCGGTGCGGACGATCGTGCGCTGGTTGCCCGCGAGGACGCGCTTGCGGATGCGCACGCTCTTCGGGGTCACCTCGACCAGCTCGTCCTCCGAGATGTACTCGATGGCCTTCTCGAGCGTCATCTGGATGGGCGGCACGAGGATGAGCTTCTCTTCCGCGCCGGAGTTGCGCACGTTCGAGAGGTGCTTCTCACGGCACACGTTCACGTTGATGTCGTTCTCGCGGGCGTTCTCGCCGATGATCATGCCCTCGTAGACCTCGACCTGCACGCCGATGAACATCCGGCCGCGGGGCTGGAGGTGGTAGAGCGCGTAGGTGGTGGTCTCGCCGGTGCGGTCGGACACGAGGCTACCGTTCACGCGGCTCTGGATGAAGCCGGCGTGCTCGTCGTACGCGTCGAACAGGGTGTTGAGGAGGCCCTGGCCGCGCGTGTCGTTGAGGTACTCGCCACGGAAGCCGATGAGGCCGCGCGAGGGGAGGCGGTAGAAGACGCGGACGCGGCTGGAGCCGTCGGTGCGCATCTCGGTCATGCGGCCCTTGCGGAGCGCCATCTTCTGGGTCACGACGCCCATGAAGATCTCGGGGAAGTCGAGCTGCACGATCTCGTAGGGCTCGTGCTTCTTGCCGTCGACCTCGCGGATCACGACCTCGGGCTTGGAGACGCTCATCTCGAAGCCTTCACGGCGCATCTGCTCGATGAGGATGCCGAGCTGGAGCTCGCCGCGGCCGAACACCTTCATCGTCTCGCTGCTGCCCGTGTCCTCCATCCGGAGGGCCACGTTCGTGAGCATCTCCTTCTCGAGGCGCTCGCGGATGTGGCGCGCGGTGACGTACTTGCCGTCACGGCCCGAGAGCGGGCTGTTGTTCGACGAGAAGGTCATGCCGATGGTCGGCTCGTCGATCTTCAGGCGCGGCAGGGGGCGCGGATCGTCGACGAGGGTGAGCGTGTCGCCGATGTTGATGTTCGGCAGGCCGGCCACGGCGCAGATGTCACCCGAGGTGATGTCCGTACCGGGGATGCGCTTCATGCCGTCGTACGTGTAGAGCTGGTTGACGCGGACCTTCTTGGGGACGCCGTCCGCGCCGATCAGCGCGCACTCCGACTTCTCCTTGAGCACGCCGTTGAACACGCGGCCCACGGCGAGGCGGCCCACGTACGGATCGTAGTCGAGCGCCGTGATGAGGAGCTGGAGGGGCGCCTCGGGATCGCCGGCCGGGGGCGGGATGTGCTTGACGATGGTGTCGAACATCGGCTTGAGGTTCTCGCCCTTCTCGCCGTAGGTCTTCGTGCACCAGCCGTCGCGCGCGACGGCGTACACCACCGGGTAGTCGATCTGCTTGTCGTCCGCGCCGAGGTCGATGAACAGGTCGTAGACCTCGTTCAGGACTTCCTGGACGCGGGCGTCCGGGCGGTCGATCTTGTTGATGCACACCATGACCGCCAGGCCGCCTTCCAGCGCCTTGCGGAGCACGAAGCGGGTCTGGGGGAGGGGGCCCTCGGACGCGTCGACCAGGAGCATCGCTCCGTCGACCATCTTGAGCATGCGCTCGACTTCACCGCCGAAGTCGGCGTGGCCGGGCGTATCCATGATGTTGATCTTGGTCTCGCCGTACTGGACGGACGCGACCTTCGCCATGATCGTGATGCCACGCTCACGTTCGAGGTCCATCGAGTCCATCACCCGGTCGATGACGTGCTCGTTGGCGCGCCAGGTGCCGGCCTGCTTGAGGAGCCCGTCCACGAGGGTCGTCTTGCCGTGGTCGACGTGGGCGATGATGGCGATGTTGCGGATGTTCGTGGACACTGAGCGCTCCGAAGCGGGCCGCCCTATTGCCCCGCCCAGCGCCCCGGGTCAAGCGACGGCTCTACTTGTTCAAATGCTGAACGGGTAGGTGACCGTGACCGGATCTCCGTCGAACGACGGGAACTGGATGGACTTGACCGCGCCGGAAAGACAGGAGTCGAAGGTCGAACCCTGGAGGTCCCCGCTCGGCAGGCTGGCGCTCGACACCTTGCCCGAGGGCTGGATCGTCAGCTTGACCTTCACGCCCCGGGGGAGCTCGCCCGTCTCGTTGCGCTGCTGCACGAAGCAGGACTTCACGCCCTTGTTGCTCTTGATCATCGTGTCGATGACCATCGGCGAGACACCGGACGGGGCCGCCGAGGCGGTCGAGGCCGTGCTGCCCGACGAGCTGCTCTTCGTCGACGAGCCCGAGGTGCTCCCGCTCGTGGAGGCCGAGCTGGTCTTGCTGGAGGAGGTCGAGCTGGTCGAGCTGGTCGCCTTCGGGGTGATCCGCTCGGGCGTCTCCGAGGCGGTGCTCGTGCTCGCGGGCTTCGACGATGTCGTCTTCGAATTCGACGCGGTCGAGGTCGAGGTGGGCTTGGAGGTCGAGGTGGCGGCCGGGGCCGTGGCCTTGACGGGGGCGGCGGGCACGGGCGCGGCGGGGGGAGGCTCGACGGGGGCCACCACCGCCACGGGCTCGGCGGGAGGCGGCTCGACGGGCGCCACGACCGCCACGAGCTCGGCGGGAGGCGGCTCGACGGGCGTCACGACCGCGACGGGCTCGGGGACGACCGGGACGACCACGGGCGGCGTGACCGCAGCCATCGGCACCACGGCGGGCGCGGGGGTGAGGAAGAAGAGCCCGAGGCCCACGACCGCGCCGAACCCGCCCGAGAGCACGAGGCCGCCGAGGAACGAGATCGCGAGGCTGGCGGCGCGGGTGCCCCGCCCGCCGGTCACCAGGATGAGCGCCACGACGAAGGTGCCGAAGAGCGCGAGGAACGCGCCGAGGCCCGTCACCACGGCGCTCTGGAACCACGAGGAGAGCGCCAGCACCAGGACGCCGAGCACGGTCACGAGCAGCGCGACGAGCGCCATCGACAGATCCGTGCGGGGATCGAACGCGCCGAGCGCGGGGGCCGACGGCGTGCCGTCGACCGGGGGGAGCGCGGCGGCCGGGGGCGGGAACGCCGGGCGCACCGGGGCCGGCGGCGGGAAGGCGGCGAGCTGCGCCGAGGGCGAGATGGCCGGGCCCGGGACGTGCGGCGCGGGCCGAGGCGGGGGGGGCGGCGGCGCGTCCACGTGCGCGGGGCGCGCGAGGGCCGGCGGGGGCGGGAACGCCGGCGAGGCAGGCACGAACGCGTTGGGCGGCGGGAACGCCGCGGGGGCGAGCGGCTCGCGCGGCACGGTGGCCTCGCCGTGGTTGTCGAGAGACACCGTGGTGGGGCGCTGGTCCGCGGGCTCGTCGTAGCCGCTTCCGGCGCGTGAACGCACCGCGCGTTCGAGATCGGCGGCGCTCGTGATCAACGTGCGCTCCTCGCCGTGGGGCGAAGGGGGCGGGGCCGCGGGCCGGGCTTCTTCCTCACCGGCGCGCTTGATGAAGATCGCGTGCCCGCACTTGCGACAGGTGGCCTTGTTGACCTCCTTGGTGAGCTTTGAATCGGGGATTTTGTACGAAGCCCCGCAATTGTCGCAAACTACGCGCATGGCCGGTCCGGGTGTCGCCGGCGGGCCCCGGAGCGGGGCTCGGCCGGGCGAGAATCGCTATTGGTAGGAAGTCCCGGCCCCGATGTCAATGTTCCGCCCAGACGAGGGTCGGCATGGCCGGCACGTCCTACGCGGACACGGGCTCCAGCAGGGCCTTCAACTCGGCCGGCAGCACCGCGCGCACGTCTTCGAGCTCACCCGGAGTGACGTGGCGTAGGAGCGCGGAAAAAACCGCTCTACACGCGCGCTCCGCGTCCACCGGCGCGCGCCCGTCCAGCTGGTCCTGCACCCGGTTCAGGAAGTCTTTTCGGGTGCGGTACGTCGCGGGCGCCCCGGGCCGCCACCCCTCGTAGAAGAGCCCCCGCACGAGCAGCGGGAGTTGCGCCGCGAGGTGCGCGACCTCGGTGATCGGCATGCGGTCCCGCAAGGTGCTGGTCACGGCGTGCAGGGCATGCCAGGCATGCACGCGTTCGTTGGTGCCGAGATCGGTCATGATCTCCAGCAGCCACTCGTTCGTCAGGTGGATCGTCCGATCGAAGACCTCGAGCCCCATCGCCGGCATGTCGCCCTCCACGTCTACCGAACGTAGGCGCCCGGGCCGCGGGATCAGCGCGGGTTTCGCGAGACGTCATTCAGGGACCAATCGTAGTCGAGGTACGTCACCTCGATCGGCGCGGCACCGACGTTCGTGGCCGCGATACCCGCCGCCATCTCGGGCGGCGCGTACCGGGCCACGAACGTCGGGACATCTCCGGCGGCCTTCTGGAAGTCCGCGGCGTACCACTCGAAGATGCGGGAGAGGGCGAGGGTCCGGGTGGCCGGGTCCCAGCGGTTCTTGGTGGGGTCCGCGAGGAAGGCGCGCGTGGCGGCGTCGAGCGTGGCGTCCAGATCGTCCGCCCGCCACGCCCGGGACAGGAGCGCCGGGCAGCTCGTCGAGGCGCAGTTGACCGCGAAGTGGACCCGCACCTCGCCGATCTCGCCGAGGAGGATTCCCTTCTCGATGTCGTCGAGGGAGAGCGGGGCGGGCCGGGCGCGGAGCGTCGCCACGGGCTCGCGGAACGCCGCGTACGGGAGCAGGCCGATGGAGCGGATGCTGTCGATCGGCCGGTGATCGAGCACCACGCGCAGGGCCAGCGCGTTGTAGGCGTTGATCCAGAACGCGATGCGCTGCTCGCGCGTCCAGGCGGCCTCCTGCTCGCGGGTGGGCGTCGCGAGGGACGCGATGTACGCGTCGAGCGCGGGGCGCGCGGCGGCGAGGCCGTCATAGTCCACCTTCCCGGCGGTCACGTGGCGTGCGAGGAGCGCGTCGAAGGCGGCGTGGGTGTGGTCGAACGGGGCCGCCGTGGCGCCGTCATCCGACACCACGAGGGGGGGCAGCGGCGACGGGGCGGAGCATCCCAGCAACACGCCGAGGAGGAGCGCGATCATTCGGCGGCGGGCACGGTGACGGTGACGGTCCACCCGTCGGGCTCCTCCACGTACTCGACCGGCGGATCGAGGAGCGCGTACCAGATGCCGAACGCCCCCCCGCCCGCGACGGCCACGGCGCCGGTCCAGAACCACCAGCGCTGGGTGATCGGGCCCTCCGCGTAGCGCATCCCGCCGGCCTCCGACTTGCCGCTCGGCTTGCTCGCGCGGGTCACGGTGGTGCGGGGCGCGCTGGTTCGAGGGGTGCGAGCGGGGCGCGCCGCGACGGTGTCCTCCTCCTCGTCGAACTCCGGCGGCGGGCCGAGGTCGAGCTCGGGGTCCGGCTCGGGCTCGGGTAGCGGCGCGACCACGACGGCGGGCGCGGCGGTGCCGTCCGCGGCGAGGCTGCGCGCGATCTCGTTGTAGGCGGCGTCGACCGGGAGCGGCGGGCTCTCCTCGAGGTTCGCCTTGACCTCGGACACGAGGCGGTCGCCGGCGTACATCCGCGCGGACACCGCGCCGTCGGCGGCCACCCACCCGGTCACGACGTAGTCGACGCCGAGCTGCTCGGCGATGCGGCCGACCTCGTCATCCGGCCGGGTGCCGCGGGGGCCCTTGGCGAAGCTGTCCTCGGCGGACGCGAGCAGCGCCGCGGCGTCCGACGACATGCGGGTGCCGCGCTCCTTGGCGTACGCGGGCACGAGCCCCGCGGCCTCGGCGAAGCGGGTGCGCGCCTCGCCCGCCTGGCCGGTCTTGAGCAGGCACAGGCCGAGCAGGAACGTGGCGTCCGCGAGCTCGGAGCGGCGCCCCACGTCGGAGTAGGCGCTGTTGTGCAGCCGGATGGCCTCGAGCAGCGGCGAGAGCGCGCCCGCGGCGTCCCCCGCCGTGTAGAGCCGACGCCCCTCGGACACCAGCTCGCGCGCGGTCCGAAGCGCGTCGTCCTGGCCCTTGGACACACCGTCCGCGATGTCGGAGCCGGAGAGCGGGTCGAGCGCGCCCTCCTCCAGGAACGCGTCACGAACGCCCTGGGCGGCGGTCTGCGCGTCGGAGAAGGAGAGGCCGTAGCCGTCGAAGTCGAGCACGGCGACGGTCGCGGCGGACGCGGTCTGCCACAGGAGCGCGAGCCAGATCACGACGCCACCGTGCGGGCGCGGACGATGCGCGCGGCCTCGGCGGTGCGGCGGTCGGCGCCGGGGTCACGCGGGGCGAGCCCGTGCGGCACGATGCGGAGGAGCTTCCGGCCGAGCGAGCGGGCGCCCTGGGCGTTGCTCGCGGCGCGCATCACCGAGCGCCACCGCAGGGGGTGGCCGTAGAAGCGGAGGTAGGCGAATCGTTGGATCATGCGGAGCTCGAAGCGCGAGATCTCACCCTCGAAGGGCTGCCGCGCGTAGTAGTCGTAGTCGGTGTAGTCCGAGGACATCTCGTAGCCCTCGTCGATCATCTTGCGCCAGAGGTCGGTGCCCGGGATGGGGACGAAGAGCGAGAAGCTCGCCTCGTCGGCGGGGAGCCTCGTAGCCATCTCGATGGTCGCGAGCATCTCCGCGCGGGTCTCGCCGGGCGCGCCGAGCATGAGGAACAGGAGCGTCGAGACCCCGTGCTCCTTCGCCACGCGCACGGTGTGGTCGATCGCCTCGGCGGTGACCCCCTTCTTGTAGATCCCCTCGCGGATGTGCTCGGTGGCGCTCTCCATGCCGATGCCGACCTTGCGCAGCCCCACGTCCGCCATCGTCCGCATCAGCTCCGGCGCGATCAGGTTCGCGCGCGTGGTGCAGCCCCAGAACAGCGTCAGGCCGGTCTCCTTCAGCAGGCGGCAGAACTCCGTCACCCACTTCCGGTTCGTGGTGAACGTGTCGTCGGTGAACCAGAAACCCTCGATGCCGTAGCGGCGGTGCAGCTCCACGATCTCGCCCACCACGTGCCCGGGGGAGCGCGCGCGCAACTTCTTGCCGAACATCGCGTCGAGCACGGGCTGGCAGAAGCTGCACTCGTAGGGGCAGCCGCGGCTCGCCATCAGGTTCACCCCGCGCAGGCCGGGCCGGAAGCTGTCGAGCTGCCCCCACGCCGCGAGGTAGGCCTCCATGTCCAGCAGCTCCCACGCGGGGAGCGGCAGGGTGTCGAGGTCCTTGATGCCCGCGCGGCGCTTGCGCTCGTGGATCGTGGCGCCCTCCTTCGTCCAGCAGCCCTCGACCGGGCCGCTCCCGCCCGCGAGCCACTGCTCCAGCAACGCGACGGTCGACTCCTCCCCCTCGCCGAGCACCACCGCGTCCACGGTGTCGAGCGCCATGAGGGCCGCCGGGTCCGTCGTGGGGTGCGGCCCGCCCACGAACACCCGCAAGCCGCGCGCTTTCGCCATCCGCGCGGCCTCGAGCCCCTCGCCGAGCATGAGCGTGGACATCCCGATGCCGACGTAGTCGGGCTTCTCGCGGTCGAGGAAGGCCTCGATGAGCTCCAGGCGCGGGTCGAACGTCGCGTCGCAGATCACCACGTCGACCGGGAGCTTCTCGCGCAGGTACGCGGCGAGCGTGGCGAGGCCGAGCGGATAGTCGCCGGAGGGGTAGCGGAAGCGGGGGAAGAGGAGGGCGATCTTGGTCTTCACGGGCGGGGCCTTCATGCCGCGACCGGTTGCGTCAGCAGGAACGGCCCGATCGCCAACGCGTCGATCCGCGCGGCCCGCCACGTGGCGACGGCCTCCTCGGGGGTGCGGACGATGGGCTCTTCGTGCAGGTTGAAGCTCGTGTTGATGATGGCGGGCACGCCGGTGAGGCGGCGGTAGGCGGAGACGGTGCGCGCGAGGCTCGGCGTGGTGACCGGGTCGGCGAGCTGGGGGCGGAGCGAGCCGTCCACGTGCACGGCGGCGGGGCATGCGGCGGCGAGGGCGGGGCGGGCCTGGGTCGTCACGGTCATGTACCGCGCGGCGTCGCGGACGGGGCCGAGGCCGTCCATCCAGTCGTCCGCGTCGTCCGCGAGGAGCACCGGCGCGAACGGCATGAAGTCGGAGCGGGAGAGTGCCACGTTGAGGCGGTCGGTCATCGTGCGATCGGTGGCCGCGGCGAGGATCGAGCGGTTGCCGAGCGATCGCGGCCCGAACTCCATGGCGCCGTCGAACCGCGCGACGATCTGCCCCCGTGCGAGCCGCGCGGCGACCTGCTCTTCGAGGTCCTGCACCCGGCGCGCGGGGAGGCCGGCGCGGACCAGGGCCGCGGCGATGGCGTCGGCGTCCCACGAGGGGCCGAGGAACGCGTCCTTCAGCGGCACGGGCCGCGCGCCCGGCGTCCGTTCGGCCCACGCGAGGAGGGCGGCGCCCACCGCGAGCCCGCCGTCGCCCATGTGCGGAAACACGCTCACGCTCCGGACGCCGGGCAGCGCCCCGATCCGCTGGTTGAGCCGAACGTTGGCGAACACGCCGCCCGCGAGCGCCACGTGCTCGAGCCCGGTGCGGGCCATCCAGGTGGTCACCAGCGCGCCGAGCTCGTCCTCCAGGCCCTTCTGGAGCCACGCGCACACGTCTTCACGACGGTAGGGGCGCAGGCGCTCCAACCACGGGCGAAGCCGGGCGCCGAAGTGTTCGGTGAACGTGCGCGCGTCGGGCGGGCCGGTGAACGGGAAGGGCACGCGCACCGCCGCGGGGTCTCCGAGCGCGGCGAGCCCCGTGAGCTTCCCTTCGTGGCGAAACGGCCGGAAGCCGAGAAAGCCCGTGAGCGTCGCGTACAGGAGGCCGTAGGAGTGCGGGTAGGGCATGGCAGCGAGCCGCTCCAGGCCGCGCTCCGAGCCCCGGTACACCGTGAGCGCGAGGCCATCGCCGATGCCGTCGGCGATGACGACCAGCGTGTCGACGTCGGCCGCCGTGTACCAGGCCGCCGCGGCATGGCAGCGATGGTGGTCGTGGATCTCGATCGGCGCGGTCGCGACGGCGTAGCGGACGTGCCGTGCGAGCAGGCGCCGCAACGTGGGCGCCATCAGGCGCACCGGGGGCGAGTCAGCCGTGAGGTGCGGGAACGGGCTCTCGAACTGCATCCACTCGGACACCCGGCCGCCGGGCCCCGGATCCTCCTGGTAGAACCACCCGTCGTCGAGCTTGAAGCGCTTCTGCGCCGGCCGGAACCCGCGCAGCACCGGGTTGGGGTTCACGAACCCCGAGAACGCGACGGCATCGACCTCCCCGACGCGCGCGAGGCAGTCGTGGATCGCGTGTTCCGGCCACCCGCCCTGCCCCTTGTTCCGCGTGTACCGCTCCTCGCTCGACGCGGCGACGACCACGCCGTCGCGAACCACGGCTGCGCCCGCGTCGTGGGTGCCGTCGTAGATGCCGAGGACGACCATTCCGGCAAGGATGCCACGTTTTGGGGGCGGGCCTAGGGTTGGGTGCGGAGGGCGGCGCTTTGAACGCGGTTCCGGAGCCAGGCGATGCGATCGGGGGCGTCGATCCAGGCGGTGAGGTCGGGGGCGTCGAGAAAAAGGACCAGCGCCGAGTCGTTGCTCTGCCGGGCCGAGCGGATGTCCACGCCTTTGGTGAAGCCCGACACGCCGACGAGGATGCCCAGCTGGACCCGTCCGAAGCGGTCGCGGAGCTTGTTGCGGAACACGGTGACAACGTCCGGGTCGACGGGGCTCGACCAGTTCTTGCACTCGACGAGGATGAAGCTCCCCTCCTTCGCGAGCACCCGGTCGGCGGAGTCGTTCGTCACGACGACATCGAACTCCTCGGCGGACCCGCGGCGGTTCACCGTGACCTCGTTCAGGCCGGGGATGGCGCGGAAGAGCAGGGAGAGCGTCTCTTCGAGGAGCCGGCCCTTCTTGTGGGCGTCGAGCCCGGGCGCGGTGGCCGCGGCCCAGGTGGCGCGGAGCTCTCGCTCCAGGTCCGTCGGAGCGATTTTGCGCAAACGACGTTCCCGCGCCGCTTCCACCGCGTGGCGGACACGGAGGGGAAGGAGGAGGTGGAGGTAGTTGGCGTCCTTCTCCAGGTAGTCCCACGCGCCCGCGGCGATGGCCGAGCGGACGAGTTGAGGGGTGGCGAAGCCGGTGATGACGATGGTGCGGGCCTCGGGCGAGAGGGCCGCGATCTCCGCGAGCAGCGAAGTGGCGAGCGCGGGGCCACCGTCGCCACGGAGGCGCTCGTCGAGCAGGACCACGTCCCACGGGCCCTGGCTTTGGAGGGCGACGAGCGCTTCCTCGCGGGAGAGGGCGCGGTGCACGTCGAACCCGTGGCTCCCGAGGATGTCGGCGTAGCTCGCCAGGACATCGGGCTTGTCGTCGACCATCAGGATCTTCGGGTTCATGCGTGGCTCCGGGCCGGTACGCGGATGAAGAAGCGTGCCCCCCCTTGCGGAGAGGCTTCACACCGCATCGATCCGCCACACAAGAGTACGGTCGTGCGGGCCTCGTGGAGCCCCCATCCCGAGCCCCCGCGCAGGCTCACCCCCATCTCCAGGATCTGCTCGCGAAGCTCTGCGGGAACGCCGGGACCGTCATCGTCGACGTAGAGATGGAGGGTGCCCGCGGCGTTCCACCGGCTGTGGATCCACACGGTCCCCGATCCTGCGCGGCTCTGAGCCGCGTTCCGGAGCAGGTTCACGAAGAGCAGGGTCCATCGCATGCGCGCGCCGTCGATGCTCGCGTCGACCAGCCCGGAGGTGTCGACGCGGATGCGGCCGTTCCGCTCGGGGATCGTGCTGTCGATCGCCGCGTCGACCGCGTCCCGCAACGAGAACGTCTCCTCCGTCACGGCGAGCGCAAGCCGCGCCGAGACGTTGGAGAACTCCGTGATGCCCGCGACGGAGCGGTCGAGCCGCTCCCTAAGCTCGGAGATGCGCGCGGGGTCGATGGTCGGCCGCTCCAGTTCCTCCCACAAGCTGCGCAGCGCGGTCGCGAGGGGGAACGAGATGTTGCGCAGCTCGTGGACGACCATGCGGACGTAGGCGAGATCGGAGCCCCCGGTGGCCTGGCCGCCGGTGATGGCCGTCGTGACGTTGCCGCGCTCGGCGTCGAGGAGGGCTTGGACGAGGGCGCGGTAGGGGTTGGGGGCGGGGTCGAGGAGGGAGCGGAGGAGGTCTTCGGCGTCGGGCGCCATCTTCACCCAGACGTAGCCAGTCTCTTCCTGGTATGCCGACGTCACGACGCCAAGGAACTCCAGACGCTCGAAAGAATGAAAGCCTGCAGGTTTTTCGTCGTCCGTCTGCCACCCGATCCGTTTGGCCGCGACTTCCGCCAGCGTCTGCCTGGTGACCCGCTGGTCGTCCGCAACACCGGTCGAGAGCGCAATCTCCAGCTCCAACGCAAACCGGACGGCTTCCCGCCCCGGCAGGCCAACCAACGTCCGCCCGATCGGAGTGGGCCGATCACCGTCGTCTACGGCCCGGACGGCCCGGCACCAGACGGGCACACCCTCTCCGACGAGCGAGTCCGCGGCCGACTTCGCAAGTGTCCCGATACGCGAGAGCTCCAACGCGAGGATCGGGCTCTCGGCCTCGTCCGCGTCCACCTCACGGCCGTGAATCTCTGCCACGAGCGTCAGATCTGCGGCTCGCGCGAGCTTCGCCCTGCCCCATCGCTTCCCGACGCTCTCCCGCACTTCATGCACCAACGTGGTGAGAAACGCCGTGAGGTAGCCGGGCGTGGTCCACCGCTCGTGGGCACGCCGTTGGGATGGCTGGAACCCAATCTCCCCCAACGCCCCCCACATCACCCCCCGCCGCTTCTCCAAGTCAAAACCCGGCGGCAACGGAGGCAACGGCGCGGGCGGCGACGCCTGCGCCTTGAGCCACGCCTGCACGTCCTCGATGAATCCCATGCTCCCCCGGCTAACGCGCTACCGTACCCCCATGCCCCCGGCCCCCCTCGCCGCCGCCCTCGCCCTCCCCGGCCACGGCGGCACCGTGGCTGAGCGCATCGCACTCGCGGAGATCTCCCTGCGAGACGCCCACGCCCAGGGAGCGGTCCTCGCCGTCCTCCCCGAGGCGTACCTCCCCGGCTATACACACGCGCGTTCCGACGTCGGCCCCACGGCGCGGGCATGGCTCGCCGACGCTGCGCGTCGCTACGCGATGACCATCGCCGCCGGCTACGTGGACGACGACGCCTGTGTCCTCGGCGTGACCACCCCCGCCGGCGTCCACACCCGCTACACCAAGCGCTTCCTGTCGCCCGCCGAGGCGCGCGTCTGGCGCCCGGGGAGCGCCTCGGTGATCGCCGACACGCCCGTCGGCCGCCTTGGGCTGCTGGTGTGCGCCGACGTGCTGCAGCTCGATGCCTGGGCGCCGTTCGTGGGCGCGGTCGACGCGGTGGTGATCGCCGCCGCGTGGCCCGACTACCGGGGGCGCCTCGCGACGGTGTCCCGCGTGGCGCGGCCCGGCCTGGGGTGGTTGTTCGGCGCGTCGAATCCGTACCGGCGGGAGCTGCTCGCCCGCGCCGCGCGCGCCGTCGGGGCGCCGGTGGTGTTCGCCAACGCGACCGGGCCCGTGCGCGAGGGCGCCGAGGAGGGGTTCTCGGGGGGCGCATGCATCTACGGTGCCGACGGCATCGTGCTCGCGGAGGGGCCGGTGGCCGTGGCCCCGCTGGTGCGTGGCGTGCCCGGCGCGAGGCTGACCCACCCCCCCGAGTGGGCGGCGTTCACCCGGATCTACCGCTGGGCGGCGGCCTCGCGCGGGGGCACACGAGCGAGCGGCCGCCCGTTGGGGTAACCTCGGCGGATGCGACCCCTCTTCCTTCTCGCCATCCTCGGCGCGTGCAGCGACTACGACCTCACCGGCAAGGACGAGAACGGGGGCGACGGGATGGACTCGGGCGGCACCGACACGCCCGACAGCGCCAGTGACGGCGCCTGCGCGCTCCGCGACTTCCCGCCCGAAGCCGTGAACGCCAACGACGACTGTGACTTCGAGATCGGCGGCTTCGAGCCGGTCATCGAGTGGTCGGTGCCGGGCAAGTGGTCCACCGCGCTCCCGGTGGTCGGGGATCTCGACGGCGACGGGCTGCCCGAGATCGTCGCCATCTGGTCGACGATCCTGAGCAGCTCCGGGATCGAGGCGTGGCACGGCGACGGCTCGGGTCGGCTCTGGACCAACAACGTGTCCGTCGGCTACGGGTCGGGCTCCGCCATCGCGGACCTCGACGACGACGGGTGGGCCGAGGTCGTGGTGGTCCTCGACAAGGGCTTCGGCCAGGGCATGGCCGTTGGGGCGCTCGAGGGCACCACCGGAGAGCTGCTCTGGGAGTCCGAGGCCTACACGGACAGCGAATTCAACTACGCCACCGGCCTCGCCGTGTCCGACATGGATCACGACGGCAGCCCCGAGATCGTGGCGGGTCGCGTCATCCTCAACGCGGACGGCACGGAGCGCGCCGAGGGGCGGGGCTCCGGCATCGGCGCGAGCGCGGGGTTCGGCTCCCTCCTCGAAGGCGCCCACCCCGCGGTGGTCGATCTCGATCTCGACGGCGAGGAGGAGGTCATCACCGGCAGCCACATCTACGACATCGACGGCAACGCCATCGTGCGCACCGGTGAGAACGACGGCGCGGTCTCCGTGGCGAACCTCGACAGCGATCCCGAGGGCGAGTTCGTCGTCACCGTTGGCAACACCGTGCGCGCGCACGACACCGACGGCACGCTGCTCTGGGGCCCCATCACCAACCCGACGGCGAACATCTTCCCCGTCGCGGCGATCGGCGACATCGACAGCGACGGGATGCCCGAGATCATCGTGGCCGGCGGCAACGAGATCTGGGCCCTGAACCACGACGGTTCGCCGCTGTGGGACAACCGTGTGACCGACGAGTCCGGCGCGACCGGCGCCTCGATCTTCGACTTCGACGGCGACGGCGTGCCCGAGGTCGTGTACATCGACGAGGTCCAGATGGTGGCCTACAACGGGGCCGACGGCGTCGAGAAGTTCCAGAGCAACAACCACGTTTCGGTCACGATGTACGACTACCCCGTGATCGCCGACCTCGACGGCGACGGCCACACCGAGATCGTCGTCGCCAACCAGGGCGAGGACGGCATCACGATCTACGAGGACGCCACCAACTCCTGGGCCCCCTCGCGCGCGGTCTGGAACCAGCACGCCTACACGATCACCAACATCAACGACGACCTGTCGGTGCCGGTGACCGCCGTTCCCAACTTCACCGTGTACAACAGCTACCACTCGGCGCTCCCGACGGTCGGCGGCGAGGCCCTCGGCAACGAGCTCGAGGCCGAGATCCTCGACATCTGCCCCGACGACTGCGACGCCGGCACCCTCCGCGTCTGGGGCCGCGGCCGCAACACGGGCAACGGCGACCTCGCCGCGGGCCTGAAGATCGCGCTCTACGGCACCCCCGGCAACGTGCTCCTCGGCACCGCCGAGACCGCGGCGGTCACCCCCGCGCTCATGAGCACGGAGAGCGTCGAGTTCGTGGTCGACACGGCGCTTCTCGACGGCGTCACCAGCCTCGAGCTTCGCGTCGATGACGACGGCACGGGCACCGGCGCCGTGGCCGAGTGTGTGGAGACCAACAACGCGTTCGCCGAGGACGGCGCGTGGTGTGACTGAGCGCGCGGCCGCCCGCGGTCAGGGCGCCTTGAAGTTCACCTTCAGGTCGAACGCCACGTGGGACTTCACCCCGTCGATGCGGTACGGGTAGAAGCGGTAGCGCAACGTGATCTCCCGCGCGGCCTCGTGGAACACGAGCGGACACTCGGAGACGACGGCGTCGTAGGGGACGCCCTTCGGGTCGATCGAGACTCGCACGGTGCACCGGGCGTCGGGGAGCTTCTGTTCCCGCGCCTCCACCGGATAGTCCTCCGACTTGCCCCGCGCGTCGACGCGCACGTCCACGTCCTGCCAATCGATCAAGCGGGGTTCCGGCGGCGCGGCGGCGGGCGCGTCCTCGGCGAGCGCGGGCGCCACGAGGAGGAGGAGCGAGAGGAAGGCCTGCATGGCGCGAGGGTACCACTCGGCCGCCGTGATCGAGGTCCGAGACCGAGACGGGGGCAGCCGGTCCGCGCGGACGCGGCCGCTGCGGTGACGGCGGTGGCGTCGCCATCGTCGCCGGCTCCCTACCGCCCCCGCACCAAATCCACCGTCCCCGCCACGATCGCCATCGCCACCGTGGTCCGCTCGATCGCCATGAGCGGCACGCACGCGATCGCGAAGGGCAGGCCCTCCTCCTCGCGCAGGTAGCCCCACAGGTCGGACTCCCAGCCGATCAACGCGGCGGTGAGGCCCGCCGAGAGCGCCCAGCGCCCCGTGAGGGCCGCGCCGAGGGCGCCGACACCGAGGGGCACGCCCACGAGGTAGCGGAGCTGGCGGCGCTCGCCAGGGCCGTCGACCGCCACCGACGCGTCGCCGCGGAGGCGCCGCTGGAGCGTGGTCTTGGCGTGGTGGCGGGCCTTGTGGAAATCGTTGCGGAGCGCGCCCACGAGCGAGAACCGGTGGCGATGTTCGGCGGCGAGCGACTTGTCGAGGAGCACGCGTTCGCCGCGGTCGTAGAGCGTTCGGCCGAGCTCGACGTCCTCGACGGAGACGGTGCGGAGCCGGGTGTCGAAGCCGCCGGCCGCCATGAACGCGTCCCGACGGACGGCGGCGAGCATCGTGGTGAGGTGCCGTGTCTCCCGGGCCTGCGCGAGCGTGAAGTGCCGGTGGGTGAGGTTCTTGTAGCGGCTCACGACGCCGCGGTGGGGATGCGCGGCGGTGACGGTGCCCCAGATGGCGGCGGCGTCGGGGTCGGCGGCGAAGCCGGCCGCGAGGCGCGCGAAGGTGTCGGGCGGGGCGACGATGTCGGCGTCGACGAACACGAGGATGTCGCCGGTGGTGGCGGCCGCGCCGGCGTTGCGCGCGTCGGCGGGGCCGGCGTTCGCCTGGCGCACGACGCGGACCCGGGGATCGGGGGCCACCACCGGCACCGGCGAGCCGTCGTCGACGACCACGATCTCGGCCGGGGGCGGATCGCAGGCGAGCAGCGCCGCGAGGCAACGGTCGAGATCGGCGCGGGCGTCGGCCGTGGGGGCGAACACGGGCACGATGGCCGAGAAGCGCGGGGGCGAGCTCATCCGAGGAGTCTACCCCCGCGGCGGTCCCGATCGAGTACGGGTCGATCGACCGGCGCGGCTCACCGCCGGCTGGTCTGTTCGCCGTCGCGCGGGCGCTCCTTCGCCAGGAAGGTGATGGAGTCGGCGATGTCCTCGAAGGCCGAGGCGAGCGTGTCCCGCTGCACGTCGAGCTTCTGCGTCGGGTCGATGGCCTCGGCGCGGGCCTGGACCGCGCGCACCCAGGGCGTCAGGTCGTCGCGGCCCCTCTCCTCGGCGAGGGCGGAGAGCGTCAGCGCGCTCTCGATCAGCGCCGACCTCGCCCACCCGGAGATCTCCTTCGAGGCCACCTGCTCCCGCTCGATCTGGGACGCGTAGGTCTCGATGTTGTCGATGCGCGCGCGCGCGATCTCGTTGGTGCCGACCAGCGTGCGGAGCGCTTCGGCGGTGTGGTTGAGCGCCTTGACGAGGGTGCGGTTCGCCTCGTCGGGGCGGGCGCTCAAGTCACGCGCCTCGTCCCGGAGCGCGTCCACGGCGAAGCGCCGCTCCGTCCGGGCCTCCTTGGCGGCCTCCTCCGCCATCGGCGTGACGGCCTCCTCGCTCTTGCCACAAGCGCCCACGGTCAGCAGCGCCAACGTCATGGTGATGAGTCGCATCTGTTCCTCGCGTCGAGTCCTCGTGTAGTGGACACGGGAGCGCGCGGGAAAACGTGAGGCTCGTCGCTACGTGCCTTCGGGGCGTTGCGGGGGGGACCCCCGCCCCAAGAGCACCGGGATCCGACGCCGCGCCGAGGTCTACGGCGGCAGGGTTCCCTGCTCCGCGGGCTCGTTCACGGGGTGCGGGTTCTTGAACTTGATCGTGTAGTCGAACCGTGCCTTTACCCGCTTGCCCCCGTCCTTCGCCGGGTAGAAGCGGGTCCGCATGGCGATGTCCTGGCCGAGCGCGAACATCGGCTCGTCGCAGGTCACGGCGGTGACCTCGTAGGGGACGCCTCGCGTGTCGATGGACACACGCACGACGCACACTGCGTACGCGTTGCCCGCGAAGGCCTCCGCGGGCAGGGGGCCGTCGGAAGGCATGACCCGCGGGCGCACGCGCACCTCGGCGGGCTGGTCCGCGACACGGGGCTCCTCCGCGCGGGCGGCGAGCGGGAGCATGGCGAGGAGGAGAAGGACGAGAGGACGCATGGGGGTCACACCTTGCAACAGCGTTTACAGACCTCGAAGGGCGTCTTCCACTGCGCGAGCCGCTCCTGCTTCAGGCGTGGGTGGTTCCACACGGTGTCGAGGTCGTCGGTGAGGAGGTTGCCGACGGGCTCGGAGAAGAGATGGCCGCACGGCACCACGCTCGCGTCGGGACGCAGGAACATGGTGTGCCACAACGTGTGGCAGCGCCGCTCGACGCCACCCCCGGCCGTGTACCAGGCGCGGCGCTCGGCCTCGTCGAGGCGCGGATGGAACGTGACGTAGCCGCGGTGGTCGATCTGGAGCGCGCGGGCCTCGGCGAGCGTGGGGCCGGGATCGAAGGCGGTGAGGCGCTCGTCGGGGAGCACGAGGTAGGTCACGTCGTGGGGCTCGTTCGCGCGCTCGGACTCGGTGAGGAAGGAGAGCCAGGTGAAGCGGACGGCGTCGACGCCGAGCTTCTTCGAGAGGTCGACCACGGGGCGGAGGGAGCGGGCGTTCTCCAGGGAGACCGCGCAGTTGACGATGACCCGCGTCTTGCGCGGATCGCGCTCGGTGAGGAAGTTGGAGAGCCCGCCGACCGTGCGTTGGAAGGCGCCGACGCGGCCCATGGCGGCGTCGTGACCCGCCTCGTCACCGAGCAGGCTGAACATGACGACGTCCGGCGCGATGGCAGCGAGCTTCTTCGCCTTGCCGGGGCCGAGCGTGGTGCCGCTGGTGACGGTGAAGATGCGCCCGCCGCGCGCCTTGACGCGCGCGTAGTAGTCGAGAATGCCGGGGTGCGCGAGCGGCTCGCCGCCGCCGATGGCGAGCGTGGGGATGGCGGGCACGAGCTTGTCGATGAGCTTGATCTGGTCGGCGGGCGAGAGCGCCTGCGTCCAGTCCTCGACCACCTGCGTGACGTTGCAGAACGTACACGCCTCCGGACACTCGTAGGTGACGTAGTGGCACGCGGCCATCGGCAGCGGCGCGGTGCCGTCCCGCCGCACGTACCAGGACACGGGGAGCTGTACGCCGCGCGCGAGCTGCGGCAGGCTCCACAAGCCGCGCACCACCCACGCGGTGCGCGCCTGGGAGCGGACCTCGGCCACGAGCGACATGCCGCACGATAGCACCCGCCTGCGTTACCGAGGCGCGGATGCCGCCCTTGCCGAAGGAGATCCGCGCCCGCCTCGCCTCGCGGGGCCCGCGGGACCACGTCCGGATGCTCCAGCGTTGGCACGGCACGCCGTTCGCCGCGGTGGAGGCCCACGTGCCGCGCGCGGGCACGATCGTGGACGCGGGGTGTGGCTTCGGGATGTTCGCGGCGGTGCTCGCGATCGGGGCGCCGGAGCGCCGCGTGGTGGGCCTCGATCTGGACGGCGCTAAGATCGCGCGGGCGCGGGAGTTGTTCGGCACGTTCGGCACGTTCGTGGAGGGAGACCTCGCGGATGCCGCGCTCCCGCCGTGCCGAGCGGTCGTGCTCTACGACGTGTTGCACCACCTCCGCGACCCCGTGGTGGAGCGGGTGCTCGCCGCCGCGTACGATCGCGTGGAGCCCGGGGGCACGCTCGTGGTCAAGGAGAACGACGTGGCGCCGCTGTGGAAGCGCGGGATCTCCGAGCTGGTGGAGGCCGTGGCGGTTGGGTCCGGCCTGACGCGGAGTGACCCGTGGCGGTTCCGGAGCCGCGATGCATGGGTGCGGGTGATCGAGGCGGCGGGGTTCCGCGTCACCCTCGCGACGGCGCTCGCATCGCCCGGGTACGGCCGCCTCCTGCCGCACTCGTTGTTCGTGGCGTCACGATGACGGCGTCGTGATGACGGCCTCGCGATGAAGCTGCTGCGCGTGTGGGTGCTCGTGCGGCTCCTGGTGCCGCTCCTGGTGCTGCTGATCGTCGTGGTCGTGGCGCCCGCGATGGTGGGCGGGATCGTCGGGGGCTGGCTGACGGGGCTCGACTACGCGCACGGCTTCGTGAAGTCCCTGCTCGTGGCGTGGCAGTCGATGCTCGTGCGCGAGGCGCGCCTGCTCGCGCTCGTGGCGCTCCTGATGGGCGGCGGCGCCGTGCTGGTGGGGCTGGAGCGGCGGCGCTGGGCCGTGGGCGCCGCGGGTACGCTGATCGTGGCGGTGGCGATCCTCCGGCCGCTCACGTGGTGGACGGTCCCGCTGGCCGCGACGCTCTTCGCGCTGAACGTGGCGCCGGTGGCGCGCGTGACGCGGTGGGGGGCGCGGGGGCGGGTGTTGGCGTGGATCCCGGGCACGGAGCTGGTGGCGCCGGGGCTCGTGGCGGCTGCGGTCGGCGCGGGGCCGCGGCTGTTGACGGTGGCGGGGGCGCTCGGCGGGCTCGTCGTGGCGGGCCTGTGGGTGGGCGTGGACACGGCGGCGAACTTCTGGGCGTACGAGCGCTACGTGTTCGCGCCGTGGCCCGACGATCGGGTGGATCCGCGCGTCACGACGATCGCGCGGGCGCCGGCCGGGGTGAAATGTGACTTTCACGACATCGACATCGTGGGGGACCGCGCGGTGGTGGTGGCGGAGACGACGCTCCAGCTGCTGTCGGTGCCATTGAGCGGGGGCGGCGCGCCGGCGACGTGGCCGCTGACGCCGTGGTGGGGCGCGATGGAGGGGCTCGCGATGGACAGCGAGACCGATCCCGCGACGGGCGACACGTGGTTCCTCTCGGGGCCGGACACGGTGACGGGGGTGGCGTACGTGCCGGACGGGGGAGCGGGAGCGTGGACCAAGGTCGCGCAGTCGCCCAGGTTGCCGGCGTACCTGCACCACACCTACATGCACTGGCTCGGCGAGCGCGACCTGCTCGTGCTCTTCAGCATCGGCACCGCCAATACGCGCGAGGACAGCTGGATGATCGAGCTGGACACGCCGGGGCTGCGCACGCCGACGCCGCGGCGCCTCCGCCTCGCCGACGGGACGCGGCCGCCGATCTTCCGCGACATCGCGTGGGTGGCGAGCCAGGGCAAGTTCGTGCTGGCGCCCGACTTCGGCGAGCGGCTGTACCTCGCGGAGCCGGGCAGCCCCGTCGTGACCCCGTGGATCACCCTGCCGACGCTCAACGGGCGCCTGACGTGGGTGCCGGGCCTCGACCGCCTCTTCGTGCCGCTCCCCAACAAGCCCGAGCTCTGGATCGTGGACCCCGCGACCGGCGGCATCGAGGTGTTTCCGACGCAACCGGGGGTGCGCACGGTGGCGGTGGACGTGGCGCGGGGGCTTGTGCTCACGGCGTCGGTGCTCACGGGGCGCGTGCTGGTGCAGCGGCTGGCGGACGGCTCGGTCGTGGACCGCTTCGGCACGCTCATGCCGATGGTGCGCACCCTGGCCCTCTCGTCAGAGGAGGGGGTCGCGCTGCTCTCGACGTGGACGGCGCTGTATCGGATCCCGTATGCGGAGTGAACGAAGGGGGTCTGACCTTACGACTTATCACCTGCGACAGGAGAACCTCCACAATGCGGGAGGGGGGTCTGACCTTACGACTTATCACCTGCGACAGGCGAACGCCGACAATTGCCGCGTTCGCCAAGTGATAAGTAATGAGGTCTGACCCCTCCCGTCGGATTGTCGGGGCCGTTCGGGTGGCCGGGATGCTTCTCCTGGTGGGCTTCTTCGCGGCGCGCACCGACTGGGGCATCGTCGCCGCCGCGCTCACGGGACCGCGCGCGCCCGTGTGGCTCGCCGCCGCGCTCGGCGCCTACGCCGTGGGCCAGGTCGGCAACGGCCTCGCGTGGCGCGGCCTGCTCGCGACGACCGGCGTGCTCGTGCCCTTCGACGCCATGATCCGCCACGACCTCTCCAGCGTGTTCTGGTCGACCGTGCTCCCCGGCGGGGTCGCGGGCGAGGTCGTGAAGGGCGCGCGGCTCGCCCGCACCGTCGACGTCGGCGCCGTCACCGTCTCGCTCCTCACCGCCCGGCTCGTCGGCGGCACCGTCTCCTGCCTGCTCGCGCTCGCCGCGCTCCCCTGGTCCGGCATCGTCGGCCTGCCCCGCACCGTCGGCATCCTGGCGCTGCTCGGCACCACTGCCGTCGGCCTCGGCGGCCTCGCCGTTGTCCGCATCGGCCCGTCCGCGCTCGCCCGCGTCCCGTGGCTGGCCGCCCGCGTGCCGCTCGGCCCGTTCCCGCCCGTTCCCGCCGTGTTCGCCGCCGCCGCGCTCACGTTCGCCACCCACGTCAGCTTCGCCGCCGTCTACAGCCTGTGTTTCGCCGCCGCGGGCCATCCCGTCTCGCTCGCGGACGGGGCGGTCATCTGCGCGCTCACGTCGGTTGCCCAGCTCGCGCCGGTCACGGTGGGCGGGTTCGGCGTGCGCGAGCTCACCATCGCGGGCCTGGGCGCCACGCTCGTGCCCGCCGCCGCCGCGGACGCCGCCGCCGTGGCGCTCACTGCCACGTTCACGGTGGTGGTGGCGCTCGGGGGGCTCGTGGAGCTGGGCCGGCTGCGCGCGGTGCCGACGTGAGCGAATGTGCTTGACGCTCGGGCAATAGATCGGGACGATGGGCGCATGCTCCACGTCTGCCCCGCCTGCAAATGCCACGTCCGCGCCACCGATGCCGCCTGCCCCCATTGTGGTGCGTCCACCGCGGTCGCGCGCTCGCCTTCGCGCCCCATCGCGTTGTCGCTGATCGGCCTCGCCCTGGGCGGCTGTGTCTCGATGTACGGGGTCATCGTCACGAAGGACGAGGGACTGGGCGACGAGGATGCGGACGCCGACGGCTGGCTCCTGTCCGAGGGCGACTGTGACGACGACGACGACACGATCCACCCCGAAGCCGAGGAGACCCCGGGCGACGGCGTGGACTCCAACTGTGACGAGGCGGACGACACGTAGGCTGCCGGAGTCACCTCACTCCTCCGCCCACGCCTCCTCCACGATCTCGAACCGGCCGAAGTCGTAGGGCACCCCCTCCGGCTGAACCACGGACACGAGCCGCTCGCGCTTGCCTTGCTTTCGGAGCGTGTCCGCGCGGTAGTAGCAGAACGGGTTGTTGCCACGTTTGCCCAGCGTGCAATGGGAGGTGAACGAGCACCCGCCCTTGCAGATGTCAGCGTAGTAGCAGCCCTTGCAGAAGCCCCACAAGTCTTCGGTGCCACGTTCGCGGGTGAAGGCGAGCTCGGGCGCTGTTGCCCAGATCTGCTCCAGGGACACGTCCCGCACGTTGCCGCCCGTGTACGGCGCGGTGGGGAGCGAGGGGCAGCCCTTCACGACGCCGTCGGATTCGATGCCCAGCACGTGTTTGCCGGCGTTGCAGCCGGTCCACCACGACTCCGTGCCGCCGGGGCTGCTCCGGAGGAGCTGCTCGTGCGGGCCGTAGTAGCCCACGTTGTTTCCGGCGATGACATAAAAGGCCCGGCTCGGCGGGATGCCATTCTTGCGCGCGAATTGGATCGACTCGGTCTGGAGCACCGCGAGGGTGTCGATCACCTCGAGGATTTGCCAGGGCGCGAGGATCCATTCGGGGTGGTCGGCCGCGCGGCCCATCGGCACGGTGAGCTGGGCGCGCCACGCGCGGGTGCCGGTGGCGCGCAGCAGCTCGCAGGTCTCGCGCAGGTGGTCCTTGTTGAGGCGGTTCACCTGGGTGTTCACCGTGGTGATCATCCCGAGCGCGTGGGCCGCGTCGAGCGCGCGGAGGGCGGCGGCGTGGCTGCCGGGCCGGGCACGGAGCAGATCGTGGATGGCGGCCGGCCCGTCGACCGACACGCCGATGGCGGCGAGCCCCGCCTCCTTGAAACGGCGCGCACGCTCGGGGGTGAAAGCCATGCCGCCCGTCTGCATCGTGACGCGCACGCCCGCGCCGTGCAGGTACGCCACGATCTCGTAGACATCGGGCCGCAGGTAGGCCTCGCCCCCGATGATCGTGACCTCGCGCGTGCCGAGCTTCACGATGGACGCGGCCACGTCGAGCAGCTCGGCGGTGGTGAGCTCGTCCGACCGCGCGGCGCCGGCCCGTGATCCGCAGTGGGCGCAGGCGTGGTCGCACCGGAGCGTCAGCTCCCACACCGTGTAGATCGGGCGCGCCTGGTCGAAGTCTTCGGGCCGGAGCGTGCGGACGGGCGTCTTCATGCCACCATGGTAGCCGACGAAGCTCAAGGCTTGAGCACCACCTTCACGCAGTCCTCCAACTTGTCGTTGAAGATGCGGTAGGCGCGCGGCGCGTCCTCGAGCGGCAGGATGTGGGAGGGGATGTCGTGCGCCACGAGCCGCTCCTCGGTGAGCAGGGCGAGGATCGCGTCCATGCTCGACTGGGGATCGGACTGGCCGCCGTGCACGGTGAGCCCCTTGTCGAAGGGGCGGTGGAGCGGGAAGTTGTCGTAGGTGGAGCCGTACACGCCGAGCACGCTCACGCGCCCGCAGCGGCGCACCGCGCGCATGCACCCGTCGAGAGCGGAGATGCTGCCGGCCTGTCCGTGCATCACGTTCGCCACCTTCTCCAGCGGGCTCCGACGCACCTCCATGCCCACCGCGTCGATACACACGTCGGGCCCGCGCCCGTCCGTCATCGCGCGGAGCACGCCGACCGGCTCGTCCTTCGACGCGTCGATGGTCTCGCCGCGCGTGACCTGGCGCGCCTTCTCCAGGCGGTACGGCAGGATGTCCACGAGGATCACGCGCTCCGCGCCGCGCAGCCACGCGATCTTGGCGGTGGCGAGCCCCACCGGCCCCGCGCCGAAGATCGCCACCGTCTCCCCGGCCGCGAGCCCCGACCACTCGATGCCCGCCCAGCCGGTCGGGAGGATGTCACTGGCAAAAAGCACGTGCTCGTCAGGGATGTCGTCGGGCACGCGCCGCACGGTGGCGTCGATCCAGGGCACCCGCGCGGCCTCGGCCTGCCCGCCGTCGTGGCCCCCGTACAGGTCGGTGTAACCAAACAACCCGCCCCCCTTGCCGGCGAGCAGCGCGCCCTCGGGCCCGTAGTTCTTCGGGTTGGATCGCTCGCAGTGCGAGGGGTGCGCGTGCATGCAGAACCAGCACGACCCGCACGTCACGGAGAAGCCGACCACGACGCGGTCACCGGCCTTGACCCGGTGCACGTCGGTCCCGACGGCCTCGACCACCCCCATGAACTCGTGGCCGAGCACCATCGGCCGCGGTTGGGGCAGAAACCCATTGTAGATGTGCAGGTCGCTGCCACAGATCGCGGTCGACGTGATCCGCACGATTCCATCCGTCGGGCTCTCGATCGTCGGGTCGGGCACCTGCTCCACCCGCACGTCCTTGGGCTTGTGGAAGACGACGGCTTTCATGGCGTTCACCCCAACGATCAGGGTAGGGCGGTGGGCGGGTCGGGCAAGGGTGGATGTAGCGCGGCGCGGTCCGGTTGCGGAGACGGCGGGCTCGCCATACACGCGAGCCATCCACCCGAGTTGGCGAATGCACGTCCCGGACATCCAAGAGTTTTCCCTCCACTGGCCGGGGCCCCAGACCGGCTCGACCCACGAGCTGGTCATCAGCCCGCGGTTCATCTACGTCACCGGGCAGAAGATGGACCGGGTGGCGAAGCTCGACCATCAGGGCAAGCTGCTCGATCACTACATCATGCCGGCGGGGAGCGGTCCGCACGGCCTGTTGTTGGACAAGGAAGGCCGGCTCTGGGTGTCACTGGAGTTCCACGGGAAGGTGGTCCGGTTGGATGACGTCGGACGGATCGCCCAGGAGGTCGACGTCCACATTCATGTCAAGGGTGCGAGCCGCCCGATCAATCCGGCGCCGCACGGCATCACCCTGGATGCGGACGGCGAATCCATCTGGTTCACGGGAAAGCGGACCAGCACGATCGGCAAGATTCAGCCAGGCGGCTCGGTCGTCCATTTCCAACTCGAGACGCTCGCCGCGCTGCCGATCTTCCTCTCCGCCGGCCCCGACGGCGGCATCTGGGGCACGGAGCTGCTCGGAAGCTCCATCCTCCACATCTTGCCGTGGGGCGAGGTGCAGGAGTTTCCGACCCCTACCATGAACAGCAGGCCGATCGCCGTGATCCCCGATCCGGCGGGGAAGTACATGTGGTTCACGGAGGAGGCGGGCGTCAAGGTGGGCCGGGTCGACATGGCGGGGAACATCACGGAGTTCCCCGTTCCCGCGCTCCAGAAGAACGACATCCTCGGATCGCTGACGTTCGATGGGGCTGGCAACCTGTGGGTGCAGGTCTATGCGGACTGTAACAGCCGCGAGCCCCACGGAGAGGGCTACCTCGTCCGGTTCGACCGCTCCATCCATGACGTGGCCGGCTCCGATTCGCCTGGTGTTCCGTACCGGGTCTTCCCGGTTCCGAGCGGCGAGAAGTCCATGATGCACCGCATCAAGACAGATGGAGAGGGCAACCTCTGGTACACGGAGATGATGACGGATCGGCTCGGGAAGGTCAGCCTCACCGGCGGTTGACCGAGCCGCGAGGCGCCGGGGTTACACTCCCCCATGACCTGGTGGACCCCCCTCGACTCCGCGGTCGGCCCGCTCGTGGCGGTGGCCGACACCAACGGCGCGCTCACCCACCTCGCGTTCGCGCCCTGGGCGCCGCCCGCCGAGGCGCGTCTGGACGTGGCTCCCTTTGCCGCGCTCGTCACCTGGCTCGAAGCGTACGCGGCGCGTGTAGACCCTTCCGTCGACGTCCCGATGGCGCCGGCGGGCACGGCGTTCCAGCGCCGCGTGTGGGCGGCCCTGCGCGCCATCCCGTTCGGGCGCACCACCTCCTACGGCGCCCTGGCCCTCACGCTCGGCGGGCCCACGCTCACGCGCGCCGTGGGCGGCGCCAACGGGGCGAACCCAATCGCGATCGTGGTGCCCTGCCACCGGGTCATCGGCGCGGACGGGGGGCTCGTGGGGTACGCGGGCGGGATGTCGAACAAACGGGCATTGTTGCGCCACGAGGGCGTGTTGTTGATCTGAGGGGGCCGGGCTCGGGCGTTGCTCCGCGTCGTCGTCTTCCACCTCTACTTCTGACCCGCGGTGGCGGCTTGCCCCGCCGCGCGTCGACCCATAGGTGCCTCTCCACAGGGAAACACCCATGATCTCGCAGATCCTCGTCGCGATCGACGGTTCGGAGCACGCCCAGCGCGCGGCGTACTACGCGCGTGACCTCGCCCGGCAGACCAATGCCACGCTGACCATGCTGGTGGCGGTCACGCCCCCTTCGGCGGTCACCATCCCGCCGTTCGACGCGGTGTCGATCACCGAGTCGAACCCGAACCCCGAACACCTCGCGGCCGCGCAGGTGCTGATGGACGAGATCATCGCCGACCTCGGGCATGGGCGCGCCATCCCCCAGGTGACCGTGGGCCCGGTGCCCGCTGAGATCATCGTGAGTGAGGCGGCGCGTCTCGGCGTCGATCTCGTCGTCGTCGGCGCGCGGGGCGTGGGCGCGGCCGAGCGTTTCCTGCTCGGCTCCGTGAGCGATCGCGTGGTGCGCGAGGCGAACCGGCCCGTGCTCGTGATTCACTGACATTTTCCGTCACGGCATGCGCGAACTCGGCGTATCCTCGGGCATGCGCTCCCTCTCCCTGCTCGTCCTCTCCGGCTCCGGCCTCCTGCTCTCCGCCCTCGTGCTTCCCGGATGTGTCCTCGAATCCGGGCTGAACCCGAAGCGGACGGACGCGACGTTCGACACGGGGGAGACAGGGGATGTCCCCATCGACACCGACACCGAGCCCGATGACACGGACACCGACGAGACCGCCCCGCCGCCGGACTGTGACGACGAGGTGTTCCCGGCGGCCGCGGTCGCGCAGCTCGAGGAGTGCTTCTCCGAGGGCGTCGAGGTCGGCTCCTTCACGCCCGTCCTCGAGTGGACCAACACCGACCCCGGCGACACCTACACCACGCCCGTCGTCGGGCAGCTCACGGACGACAACGGCAACGGCCGCATCGACGACGGGGACACCCCCGACGTGGTCGTGGCGAACACCTCCGGCGTGCTCTGGGCCATCTCCGGTGACGGGACGACGCTCTGGAGCGCCGGCAACCTCGGCAGCGAGCCGATGACCGCGGCCATCGGCGACCTCGACGGGGACGGGTTTCCCGAGGTGGTCGGGTCGGGCTACAGCGGCACCATCGCGGTGCACGGCGAGAACGGCGCCACGGTGTGGAACGCGGGCGCGGCGAGCTCGCCGGCGTGTGGCGCGGTCGCCATCGCCGACCTCGACGCCGACGGCGCTCCCGAGGTCATCCTCGGCAACCTCATCCTGAACGGGCAGACCGGAAGCACCCGCGGCACCGGCGCCTACGGCAAGGGCACCGGCTACTCGGGCGGCGGCGCGGCCACGATGGGCGCGGCGGCCGACATCAACCGCGACGGGTACCTCGAGGTCGTGGTCGGCAACGCGCTGTACGACGCCGACGGCAACACCATCTGGACCAACGGACTGCCGGACGGGTTCGTGGCCGTCGCCGACTTCGATGGCGATCCCGCCGGGGAGATCGTCGTGACCTGGAACGGCAACGTTCGCCTCCAGGACGACGACGGCAGCGTGATCTGGACCGGCAACTACGTCGGCGGCACCAGCGGCCCGCCGACCGTGGCCGACTTCGACGGCGACGGCGAGCCCGAGATCGGCGTCGCCGGCAACGGCCAGTACAAGGTCATCGACGCGGACGGCACCACGCTCTGGTCCCGCCCCACGCAAGACTTCTCCAGCGGGTTCACCGGCTCCTCGGTGTTCGACTTCGAGGGCGACGGCATCGCCGAGGTCGTGTACGCCGACGAGAACGACGTTTTCGTGTTCGACGGCCCGACCGGCGCCATCAAGCTGCGGGAGCCCACCCACTCGTCCGCCACCTGCAGCGAGTACCCCGCGGTGGCCGATGTCGACGGGGACGGCCACGCCGAGATCATCTACACCTCCAGCGCCTACTCCGGCACCGAGCGGGGTGTTCGTGTCATCGGGGACGCCGACAACAGTTGGATGCGCGGCCGCAAGGTGTGGAACCAACACGCCTACAGCATCACCAACGTCGAGGACGACGCCACGATTCCCGTCGTCCCCGACGTGAATTGGGACAGCTACAACAACTTCCGCTCGGGTGACATCACCCCGGGCGAGGGCGGCTACAGCGGCCCCGACCTGTTCCCCTTCCTCCACGCGGTTTGCGCCGACGAGTGCGAGTCGGGCAACGTGACGGTCTGGTACTCCCTCGGAAACCAGGGCTTCAACGACGTCGAGGACGCCGTGCAGGTCGAGTTCTGGGGCGACACCGACGCCGGCCGCGTGTTGCTCGGGACCGTGAGCTGGACCGCCGACCTGGTCGCGGGCGTGCGCACCCCGTCCGAGTCGATCGAGTTCACCGGCGTCCCCTCGCCGCTCTACGATGTCATCGTCACCGTGGACGGCGGCGACGACACCGGCGCGGGCGTGGTCGACGAGTGCTACGAGGACAACAACACGGCGAGCTGGGGCAGCGCCGTTTGTTTGTGAGGGCGGCCGCGCCGTAACGTCCGGGCCTCGGTGCCCGTGACGCTACGGTCGTGACGCTACGACCCTTCGACGATCGCCAGGAACGCGTCCAGGTCCCGCTTGACGGGACCGAGGGCGCTGGTCCACGTGTCGGGATCGCCGAGATCCACGCCCAGCTCGTCCTTCGCGATGGGCTCGGCCCACGCGTCCCCCGTGCGGCGGAGGAGCTGCTCGTAGCCCGGCGCGCCCGCGGCCCCGAGGGGGCGGAAGCGCTCGTACACCAGGTTCGAGAACAGGTATCCGAACGTGTACGGGAAGTTGTAGAACGACAGGGACGGGATGTAGAAGTGCGCCTTGCTGATCCAGTACGTGGGATCGACCTTGGCGACGGTGGGGCCATACCAACGCGAGAAGATCGCGACGGTCTCGGCCTCGAGCTCGTCGTGGTCGAGCGGGCCCTGGGCGCGGAGGCGGTAGAGCGCCTGCTCCAGCTCGAAGCGCGCGGGGATGTTGGACAGGAACGCGAGGCCGTCGGCCAGCGACGCGTCTAGCAGGCGGAGGCGGGCGCCCTGGTCGGTGACCTGGGCGAGCGCGGCCTCGCGCACGAGGAGCTCGGCGAAGGTGGACGCGGTCTCGGCGAGCGTCATCGGGACGCGGCGCTGGGCCGCGGGCACGTCGTGCAGGACGTGGTTGTGGAAGGCGTGGCCGAGCTCGTGGGCGAGCGTGCTCACGCTGCGGGCGGAGGCGCCCCACGTCATGAAGATGCGGCTCTGGCGGGAGAGCGGCAGATCGGCGCAGAAGCCGCCGCCGCGCTTGCCGGGGCGATCCTCGACCTCGATCCAGCGGCCCGCGAGCGCGGTGCGCGCGAAGCCGGCGAGGTTGGGCGAGAACGCGTCGAACTGCTCCACGATGAAGCGCTGGGCGTCACCGTAGGCGACCTTGCCGCCGCTCGTGCCGATGTGCGCGAACGTGTCCGCCCACGAGAGCGTGGCCTGGCCCATGTACTTCGCCTTGGCGGCCAGGTAGCGCAGCATCAGCGGCTGGGCGCGGCGCGCCGCCTCGATCATCGCGTCGAGCGTGGCGCGCTCGACCTTGGCGTTGGCGCAGGGCTCGTCGAGCATGTGGAGCTTGCGACGATCGTTGAGCACCATGCGCGTGCCGGTGAGGTGGGTGAGCACCTTGGCGGCGCGGGGCGCGAGGGGGCGCCAGCCGGCTTCGAGGGCGACCTCGGCGCGGTCGCGCAGCGCCTTGTCGTCGCTGCCGAGGAGGGGCGCGAGCTGGCCGGCGGAGAGTTGCTCGACGCCGTTGCCACGGTCGAACGGGATGCGGAGCGCGCCCGCGTCCATATCGTAGAGCTCGCCCCAGCCGTACACGCCGTCCCGCGCGAGCTCGGCGGAGAGCGCCTCTTCCCGCTCGGGCAGCCGGAACCGCGCCAGACGGCGCTTCTCCCGCAGCATGCCCTCCATGTGGGCGAGCTCGGGGCGGGCGAGCAGCGCGGCGAACGCGGCATCCGAGCACGTGCTGATGCGCGCGTTCGGCACGACCCAGGCGCGGCCGTACCGGTTGGAGAGATCGTTCGCGAGGGTGTCCGCGCGCACGGCGGCCTTGCCCGACGCGTCCTCCGCGGCGGCGCACACCGCGTAGGTGCCGAGCTGCTCGAGGCGCTCGGTGATCGAGTGGAGCTCGAGCAGCGTGCCTGCGAGCGACTCCGCGTCGGGCTCGGCGGGCAGCGCGTCCGCGATGGCCGTCAGCGTGGCGAGGGCCGCGGCCAGCGCGTCCGCCTCACGATTGAACGCGTCGCCTCCGGGGCCGCCGGAGAAGACAGAGGCAAGGTCCCAGGTCTCGGTGGGGGCGATGGACATCGGAGGCTCCTCGGGCAACGCGGATCGGGGGTGCTGGCTGATAACCGGCTTGGAACGCGCCTGTCTGCTCTTCGAGAGCGCGGCTACTCTTCGAGGTACGTGTACCCCTCGAGGCCGGTCTGGTACGCCGTGATCATCTTCGCGGCCTCTTCCATCGTCATGCGGTTCTCCTTCAGCGCGCGCTCGGTGGCGCGGCGGACGAGACGCACGAGGTCGTTCTTGGTGTACTGGACGTACTTGAGCACGTCCGTCACGGTGTCGCCCTCGATGACGTGGTCGATGCGGTAGTTCCCGTCGGTGTCGAGCGACACGTGCACGGCGTTGGTGTCGCCGAACAGGTTGTGCAGGTCCCCGAGGATCTCCTGGTACGCGCCCACCAGGAAGATACCGAGGTAGTAGGCCTCCTTCCCGTTCAGCGGGTGGAGCTCGAGAACGTCCTTCACGTCGCGCAGGTCGATGAAGCGGTCGATCTTGCCGTCGGAGTCGCACGTGATGTCGGCGATGATCGCCTTGCGCGTGGGCTCCTCCTGGAGGCGGTGGATCGGCATGACCGGGAACAGCTGGTCGACCGCCCACGAGTCCGGCGCGGACTGGAACACGGAGAAGTTGCCGAAGTACGTGTCGGCCAGCGCCTTCTCGAGGCCCTCGAGCTCGTCCGGGACGTAGCTCTGGGCGCGCACGACGTTGAGGATCTTCTGGCAGATCTGCCAGAACAGGCGCTCGCCGCGGGCGCGCTGCGAGAGATCGAGCAGGCCGAGGTTGAACCGCGACAGCAGATCTTCCTTCGCGGTGATCGCGTCGTGATAGGCCTCCTGGTAGTTCTTGCGCGTGATGCCGTCGAGGATCTCCTTGAGCTCCTGGAGGATGTCGGGATCCTCCTCGGTGATCTGGGCGTCCTTCGTGTTGTTCATCTCGCTCACGCCGAGCACGTTGAACACGAGCACGGCGTGATGGGCGGCGGTGGCGCGGCCCGACTCGGTGATGATGTCGGGGTGCGGCACGTCGGCGCGGTCACACGCCTCGGCGATGGCGCTCACCACGTCGGCCGCGTACTCGTCGACCGTGTAGTTGACCGAGCTCTCGAAGTTGGTGCGGCTGCCGTCATAGTCGACGCCGAGCCCGCCACCGACGTCGAAGTACTTCATCGGCGCGCCGAGCTTGTGCAGCTCGGTGAAGATGCGGGAGGCCTCCTTCAGCGCGCTCTTGAAGCTGCGGATCGCGCTGACCTGCGAACCGATGTGGAAGTGCAACAGCTGCACGCAGTCGAGCATGTCGCGCTCGCGCAGGTAGTTGATGCCGTCGACCATCTCGCTGACGGTGAGGCCGAACTTGGCGCGATCGCCCGCGCTTCCTTCCCACTTGCCCGAGCCGCGCGACGCGAGCTTGGCCCGCATGCCGATGACCGGCCGCACGCCGACGCGCTGCGAGATCTCGAGGATGAGCGGGAACTCGGAGAACTTCTCGACCACGATGATCGGGTTCCGGCCGAGCTTCTTCGCCATGAGGGCGGTCTCGATGAACTCGGCGTCCTTGTAGCCGTTGCAGAGGATCAGGGCCTCCGGATCGTCGAGCACCGCGAGCACGATGAGCAGCTCGGGCTTGCTGCCCGCCTCGAGGCCCATGTGGAACGGCTCGGAGAACCGCACGAGGTCCTCGACGAGGTGCCGCTGCTGGTTGACCTTGATCGGGTACACCCCGCGATAACGCCCGGTGTAGTCGTAATACTTGATGGCGTTGTGGAACGACGTCGCGAGCGTGCGGATGCGCGACTTGAGGATGTCGGTGAACCGGACGAGGATCGGCAGGTTGATGCCGCGCTTCTCCAGGTCGTCGATCAGCACCTTCAGGTCGATCGCGTCGGACCGCGGGCCCGCGGGCGTGACCTCGATGTTGCCCGATTCGTTGATCCGGAAGAAGTCCCGTCCCCAATTCCGGATGTTGTACAGCTCGATGCTGTCCTGAATCGACCAACTCCGCATGCCTGCTCCCGCGCGAGCGCGGCACCTAACACGTGGGGAAACGGATCCTCGATCTATGCGAACCCGGCGGAAGAGGGGCGCAAGCGGAGTGCGGATGCACGGGTGCATGGTGGCCGGGCTACGGCCGCGCGTGAGCAGTGATCAGCCAGGGGTGGACGTGCCGCACGTGGCCGGTCGTGGGGTTCGCCGAGCTTGCCTGGGCGAGGTACGCCCCCGGAGCTCCCGCGGCTCGCCGACCCAGTGAAGCATCTTGGTCGGCGGCCGAGCGTCCCTCCACGCCACCCGAAGGTCGGCGCGGACCCGTCCGGTGAGCTTGTGGTGCTATCTTAGCAATGCTAAGATGAGTACGTGAAGGAACCCCTGACCTCTCGCCCCCGCCCCAAGGCCCGTTACCACCACGGCAATCTCCACGAGGCGGCGCTGCGCCGTGGCCGCGAGCTCGTCGCTCTGTTCGGGCCCGACGCGCTCACCCTTCGTGGCCTCGCGCGCGACCTCGGCGTGACGGCCACGGCGCTGGTCTACCACTTCGGTTCACGGGCGGGGCTCCGCTCGGCGGTCGCGGCAGCGGTGCTCGCCGATCTCGAAAAGTCTGCCTTTACGGAGGCTATCGGCGCCGCACGCGCGTCTCCGGAGGTCGTCGGTTCCGCCTGGGTTGCCTACGCCGAGAAGAACCCCTTCCTCTATCGGCTCGCGTCCGGAGAAGGTTGGCGTGACCAGCCCCGGGTGCCGAACGGGGTCGACGCCGGTCCACTCAAGGTGCCCTCTCCCCGCCGCGTTCTCCAGAGCGCGTTCGCCCGTCGCACGCGCCGTCTCGGGCTCCCCGCGGGTGACCAGGCGCGCGCCGAGCTGTACTCGTTCAGCATCCACGGGTTGGCGCTGGCCCGGATGGACGGGGCCGGCCGGGACGCCGTCGCCCACGCCTTGGGTCAGCTGGCGCAAGCTCCCCCGGGCTAGAACGTGCCCGCCCTACAGACAGCGCGTGCCCCACAGGCAGCGCGCGGGCGGGCCGCCGCGCGAGGGCGACCAGAGGGCGGCGTGGGCCGTGTCGATGTCGACGACCACCCTACCGACAGCCGGCCCACGCCGGTCCGGCCCGCGCGCAGCGGGCCGACCGAGCCGCTCGCGGCGAGCCCGGCGGACGCCCGACCCGGCGCCTCGCCGGGGCGCGCCCCGATCCGCACCCTGACTCCGAGCCGCGCTACTTCCGGCCTTCGCCCGCGTTCTTCGGCGGGGGGCGCTTCTCGCCCGCGAGCGGCGGCGGCACCGAGAAGACGATCGAGGGGGGCCGCGGGGCCTGGAGCGAGAGGGTGGGGCCGCCGAGGTGGAGCGCGCGCGGCCATTCGAACGTGGTGATGGGGACCACGGCGACGCCGTCGGGGGCGGAGGGTTTCCACGCCGAGGCGTCCCACGCCTTGACGCGCTTGCCGGTCGCGACGGGCTTGCCGAAGAGCGTGGTGAACAGGGCATCGTAGACGTTCACGAGCGGGCGCAGCGTGAGCGGGAAGTACTCCTGGTTCACGACGTAGGTGCGGGCGCCGGCGTCGATGAGCGCGGCCAGATCGGCCTCGCGGAAGGTGAACGTGGTCGCGAGCTCGGCGCGGTCGAGCCGCTGCAACTCGGTGAGGAAGCTGTTGGCGGCGACGTAGGTGTCCCACGCGTCGGGGCGCACGCGGTCGACCCACATCGCGTGGCCCGCCAGGAGCGTCTTGCCGTGCAGCAGCTGGTAGACGAGCGTGGTCTGCGCGCTTGCGACGCCGGGGGCCAAGGGGGGCTCGACGAGGACGGTGCCGGGGAGGTCGCGCAGCAGCGGGTAGAAGCTGTCGGAGAGGTCGGCCTTGGAGAACTGCGCACGCCACGGCGCGCCCTGGACGGTGAGCTGCGCGGGCACGGAGAGCGCGAGCAGCGCGAGCAGCCAGGGGCGCCGTAGGATCAGCTGGGCGCCGAGCACCGCGAGGGTGACGAGCGCGAGGTTCATGACGATGACGTGGCGGTACGGCCACCAGAAGCGGCGCAAAGGGCCGGCCAGGCCGTAGATCCACTCGAAGGGGCCGTTCGGGATGAGCGCGCCGGCCATCAACGCCGCGAAGAGCAGCGCCACGGCCCAGAGCGACAGGACCACGCGCCGGCGCTCCTTGTCGAAGAGCGCCACGAACGCCAGGATCACCACCGTGAACGGCAGGGCACGCCCCGCGTGGCGGCCGCTGTTCACGAGGAAGGGGATGCCGGGCCAGGTGCTGTCGCCCACGGCCTCGGGGTGGGGAAACACCTCCTCGCCGGTGCCGGGGATGGACGACCAGTACCGCAGGAACACCCACAACAGCGGCGCGACGAGGGCCAGGAACGTGACGGAGAACACGACGAGCGCGCGCAGATCGGGGCGCGACTCCTTGGGGGCGCCGACCACGTGCCCGAGGAGGAGCACGCCGCCGGCGAGCACGGCGAACAGCCCGTAGTACCAGTAGAACAACGACGTGAGCGCCAGGAGCACGGCGGCGCCGACAGCGATGGGGAACGACGGCTTGCCCACGCGCGACGTGCGCAGAAGATGCAGCCACGCGGCCAGGAAGAACGCCATCCAGCAGAAGCTCACCTGCGAGAAGCGGCCGGCGCCGAGCTCGTGGATGGCGTAGAGCATGACCGCGCTGCTGGGCACCGCGGTGAGGCTGGCCGCGCGCGAGGCCCCGGCGCCGCGGGCGAGCGCGTACCCGGCGATTCCGTTGAGGGTGAGGATGGCGACGAGGTAGATCGTCGCGCCCTTGGGCCAGCCCCAGAGCAGGTGGAACGGGAGGTAGGCGAAGCCCTCGCTGCCGTTGCCCGCGAGCCAGGGCGCATCCCCGACGGGCCAGTAGTAGCGGTCGTTGTGGAGGATCGAGCCGCCGTCGCGCACCTGCTCGGCCACCCACACCATCAGCCAGTGGTTGGACAGGCAATCCGGGTGGACGAAGTTGCACAAGATGGTGTCGGCGGGCATGGCGGCCGCCGGGTACGTGCCCGCGAACGCGCACACGAAGGCGAACGCGATGGCGGCGAGCGTCCAGGTGCGCGACATGGGCGGGGTCTATCCGGTGGGGGCGGGCGCGGGCCGGTTACGCCACGGCGATGTCGAGCCCCGCCTGAGCGCTCCCGCCGTCGCGTCGATCGCGGGCGTGGTCCGCGAGCCGCTCGTCCGGGGCGCCGAGCTCGGGATCGGCGTCGTGATCGCGTGTGTGCTGGTCGGGCCCGCCGTGGTCGCGGGTGGGCTCGCGGGCTCGGCCGGCGCCGAGGTGTACGGCCACGCCTGGGTGCAGTCCTGGGCGGCCGCGGGGTGGCCGGGGTGGCCATCGGGCACGGCGCTCGCGTCGGGCACCACGGCGTGGCCGGTGATCGACCCGCTTCCCACGTGGATCCTGGGTGGGCTGGCGCGTGGGATCGGGGCCACGGCCGCGTGGAACCTGTGGGCGTTCGTCGGCGTCGTGCTCGCCGCGGTGGGCGGGGGGGCGTTCGCGCGCGCGCTCGGTGGGTACGGGATCGTGGGGGCGGTGGGCGTCGCGACGATGCCGATCTTCCTCGGCTCGCTCACGAGCGGCCTCACCGAGGACTACGCGCTCGGCCTCGTGGCGCTGGCGCTCGCGGCGCTCCTGACCGGGCGGCGGCTGCTCGGCGCCGCGCTGCTCGGCGGGAGCGCGTGGTGCGGCCTGTACCTCGCGTGGTTGGGCGCGTGGCCGGCGCTCGCCATCGGCCTGCGGCACCTCCGCGATCGGCCGCTGCGCTGGATCCTGGCGGGGCTGCTCGCCATCGGCATCGCCGCGCCCGCCGCGGCCCCCTTCCGCGGCCGCCTCGGCGGCGAAGGCCATCGCGGCGGCACCGTGCCCGCGCGCGCCGAGCCCTTGTGGGCACTCGACCCCTGGCGCGGCGCGGACCTCGCGTCCTTCGGTGCGCCCGGCAAGGTCGACGTGGGCGGCGCCTTCGTCCGCGAGCACCCCGTGTACCTCGGCTACACGACGCTGGCGCTGGCGGCCGCGGGCGGCTTCCACCCCGCGTGGCTGGGCGTGCTCGCGTGCGCGGCCGTGGCCCCGGGCGAGCACCTGTCCTGGGCGGGCCAGCCCCTCGGCGTCGACAACCCCGCGCTCGCCGCGTTCCGCGTCCTGCCGTTCGCGGCGCGGTTCAACCACCACGCGCGCGTGATGTTGCTCGGCCAGCTGCTGCTCGTGGGGCTTGCGGCGCGGGGGGCGCGGCGGCTGGGGGACCGGTTCGGGGGCGGGTTCGGGGTTGGAGGGGCGGTCGCGCCGGTCGGGATCGCGCTGGTGCTCTTCGCCGAGACGGCCGTCGTCTCGCCGGCGCGTGTGCCGCTGCCGGTGGCGCTGGACGCGAGCCCTGCGATCTACGCGGCGCTGACAGCGTTCCCGAAGGACCTGCCCGTGGCGGTGGTGGGCGCGTCGGGCCCCGGCATCCACCCGCAGAAGGTGTTCTTCGACCAGCGCGCGCACGGCCGGCGCCTGCTCCACAACCCCAACAAGCCGATGGACGGGCGGCCCGGCCCCGGCGTGATCGTGGTGGCGCTCGGGCCCGCCGTGGCGCGGGTCACGGCGGAGCGGGGGGCGCCGGATGTGGTGGCGGTAGACGGGGCGGCGTGGGGGGTGGAGTAGGGGCTCCGTTGGCTCGAGAGCGGGCGGCCCGGCGCCGCGCTGGGGCGCGCCGAATGTCGCGCTCCGGGCCCCGCTCCCCGCGGAAACCCGCGCCGCACCGCGCTGGAACGGTTCTTGCTTTCGCGCACGCCATGCATGTTCTCCGGTTTGACTGGCCACAGTGGCGAGGGTCTGCCACGGCGGCTGACGACGGGCGCCGCCCTGCTCAGCGCCTCATCGTGCACCCCAGTCTCCCGACGCTCATCCTGCTGACCGGCTGCTTCATGCCCACGGCCTACGGCTTGCGCGACGACGGCATCCTCCCGCCGAGCGGCGCCACCGAGATCAGCGCCCACGTCTACCAGTTCGCGGTCACGACGGCGAGCGAGCCGGCGCCCTGGTCGGGCTTCCAGGGCCGCTGGCGGCTGGGCGACCTCGTGGGGCTGCGGACCAACATCAGCGCCGCGGTGCTGCCGGGCGCCGCGGACAGCGGGCTGGTCCTCTGGAACGCCGAGGGGGACGTACTCGTGGGCCTCACTTCAGAGCCCGCGCAGCCCGTGACGGTGACGCTCTCCGGAGGGCTCAGCGCCCTCGTCTACTTCAGCGAGTCGTCCGTCACGGCGCTCCCCGCGCTGCAGACCGGCTTCACCGTGTCGCGGACCCTCGCCGGCACGTTCCACCCGTACCTGGGGATGCGGGTCAACCCGCTGCTGGTCGGCAACACGACCATCGCCTGGGTCCACACCGGCGCGGGGGTGGGGTGGCGGCCCCGGCTCGGCGAACGCGTGTGGGGCACCTTCGGCCTCGAGGGGGGCTGGGACCACGGCATCTCCGCCTGCGCCGCCTGGTCCGAAGACGAGAAGCTGGGCTTCGGCGATTGTGACCAGTGGAGCGTTGGCCTCTACGGCGGGGTGACGTTGGAGGGCAAGCGAGGCGCGGCCCGCCGGAGCGCCGCGCGCGCGGGCCAGGCGGAGTGGGCCGCCGCGCGCTGACGGGACCGCGGTGACACGTGCCACCGCCGAGCGTGGCGCGCCGTTCTCGGCGGCCCGGGTTCCTCGAGCGGGCGGCCCGGCCCCGCGGCGGGGCCGGCGGGCGCCCTCCAGGGTCGCGGTGCTCCGTCGGCCCGCCGCGCGCGGGCCGACCGCCATGGGCCTTGGGCGGGTGGGGTGGCCTTCGGCCCGCGGTTCCGGCGCGCCCACGGCGCCTTCCGGTCGCCCTGCCGCGCGTCCCTTGAACCCGAGCCTGCCCGTCAGGCCCGGGACACCGGATCGTCCGACCCCGGCGCCAGCGCGCGCTCGATTGCCGCGAACAGGCCGGCCCACGTCGAGGTCATCGCGGCGGCGCCGAGGCGGCGTCCCAAGGGTCCGTTCTCCTCGGCGCTCCGGTGGGAGCAGTACACGATGACCGGCGGCCGGTTGCCGTGCGTCGCGGTCAGCAAGCGTGCGGCGTCCGACGCGCGGGGCCCGGCCCCGGGCTGGTGGCCCCAGCGGGAGAGGACGAGGTCGAACTCGCTGGCCCGGAGCCGCTCGAGCGCCGCCTGCGGGTCCGATACCCACTCGATCGTGGGGGCCTCGCCGCGCGCGCCGACGGCGCCGAGCAGCATGTCGGCTTCACGACGGTTGTTGTGGGGCGTGTCCATCCAGAGGATGCGGCATCCGGCGAGGCGGCCGGCCAGGGTGGTCTCCGGGGCGGCGGCGTCCCCGAGCGCGCGCAGGTAGGCGTCGAAGCCGCCGTGCCCGTGGGTAGCGTCGTAAGGGAGCAGGTGGATGCCCTCGTGCCGGGCGAAGTGTTCCGCGTCGGACGGGCCCGCGTCGGCGACCACTGCCCAGGCGAGGCTCCGGGTGCGGGCCGCGTCGCCGAACATCGCGAGCACCTCGGACCGCAGGCCGTTGAGGTAGGCGTCGGTGAACGAGAAGCCCAGGTAGAGCACCGGGCACGTCGCGAGGACCGCGCGGAGGAACGTGACGTAGCCGCTCTCGACGTACAGCCGCCGCCGGTAGTCCTGGGTGGAGAAGACGATGTGGTCGGCCGGCGCCACGTCCGGGCCGCCGTCCGAGAGGCTGCCGTGAAGCTGCACGATCGGCGGCCACGCGCGGTGGCGGTCCGAGAAGCGGCGCGACCAGGCGTCGCCGCGCCCGCCCGTGACACGAAGCACGTCGGCCCAGGCCTCGGCGTCCGGTCGCTGTTGCGGCAGGTAGTGGTCGAAGTTGGTCGTGATGATCGCACGCAGCGGCAGCCGACGGAGCAGGTCCAGGCGCTCGGTCAACGCGTCGTGGCGTGCCGACGCGACCAACGCGCGCAGCTCCGTACGAAAGCCGTCCCCCAGACGGTCGCGCACCAGCTGGGCGGCGGCCTCGTAGTCGAACGCCGTCCGCTGCTTGACGCGCCGCGCGACCTCGGCGCACACGTCCGCGTCGCCCGTGCGCGCGGCGAGGCCGATCAGGAGCTCGCCCCAGGTGCCGGTCGCCGGCGCCGAGAAGCCCGCGCCAACGAAGGCCACCACGTCGCCGGTGCGGAGGTGGTCCACCAGGGCCTGGCCGGCGGGAAGGGCGATGTGCTCGGTGGGGGAGGGCATGGAGCGGGAGTGTACCGGATCTGTCGGAGCGGGCATCGGCTTGGCGATCGGCCACATCGGGGGGGACCTGGCGCAGGTACCCCCTTGAATGGCCGATCGGAGCGTGGAGATCGGCCACATCGGGGGGGACCTGGCGCAGGTACCCCCTTGAATGGCCGATCGGAGCGTGGAGATCGGCCACATCGGGGGGGACCTGGCGCAGGTACCCCCTTGAATGGCCGATCGGAGCGTGGAGATCGGCCACATCGGCGGTTCGGTCGCCGACCGTCAGTCACGCGGCGTGGCCTCCGAGCGGGGACGCTCCGAACGGTCGCTGAAGCGGCCGTCAGTCGCCCCACATCATGACGGTCGTGCCCTCGACGCTCGCGCGTTCGAACAACTCCAGGATCCGCTCCAGCAGGCCCACCCAGGGGTCCTGCGCGCGCGCCGCGGCGACGATCGCGGCCTCCCACGGCGCGGGCCGCTCGGGGAGGGGCCGGCCCGTGCGCGCTTGGAACGACGCCGCGAGCGCCGTGTCGATCGCCGTCCGCAGGGTGTGCAGTGCGTCCCGCAGGTGGTGTGGGTCGAGGCGGAGGTCGCGGTAGGGGTCCAGCGTCGGGATGCTCGGATGCAGCAGCTCGACCAGCGGCTGCTCGTAGGCGCCCGGAACGGCCACGGCTGCGCTGCCCGGTAGGACCACTCCATCGCCGCCTCCGGGTGCACGGTTATCCGCTGGCCCGACCGCGCACCGAACCCCCGCGCGAAGGACGCGCAGGGCGGCGCCCCCGGCGCCGGCTCGGCGGCCGCTCGGGGCCGCAAGCTGAGGGCCCGTCCATCAACAACCTGCGCATTCGGCCGCCCCTGGGCTCGCGTGCGCGGCGTCGCTCGTCGGTCACATGCCGAAGGCATGCTCCCTTCTCCCTCCTTGCGCCCGCGGCCCAGGGTCGCCCTCGGTGCTGCAGGTTGTTTCAGGACGGACCCTATGGCCGCAGGCCGAGCCTGGAGCGGCCTGGCCCGCGTCCGCGCGGGCGCGCCCCGCCTCGACCCACCTCGCGTCGACACACCCCGGTTAGGCTTCAACGATGCCCGTCGCCCCCGATCTTGCCCGTGTCCTGGACATGCTCGTCGACGCCGGGATGCTGCACGGCGGCCAGAAGCAGGACGTGCTCAACCGCGGCAAGGAGCAGAGCCGGCACCTGCTGCTCGACCGTCGCGCCGAGCTGCGCCGCCTGCTCGGCCGCCAGCGTGTCAGTTACGCGATCTCCGAGATCGAGCTCATCGCGAGCTTCCGCTTCAAGCGCGCCGACAACGACGCGATCCTGGAGGAAGAGGTCATCACCGAGGTGGTCGCGAGCACGCTCGGCTACGCGTTCGTGCGCATCGACCCGCTCAAGCTCGACTTCAAGCTGGTGGTCGACGCGTTCGGCGGCCCCTTCGCCGAGAAGCACCTGGTCATCGCGGTGGCGGACGCGGCGGACGCGCTGACCGTGGCCGTGACCGACCCGTGGAACACCGATCTGCTCGGCAGCCTGGCCCACTACAAGAAGAAGCCCATCCGCCCGGTGATGGCGCCGAAGTCGGAGATCCTCCGTGTCATCGCGGAGTTCCATGGCTTCCGGCGGTCGATGCGCGCAGCCGAGGTCGAGCTGGGCGTCGATCTGCCCGACATCTCCAACCTCGAGGCGCTCTACAAGGTCAGCGGCACCAACGAGCTCGAGGCCACCGATCAGCCCATCGTGCAGGCGGTCTGGTACCTGCTCAACTACGCCCACGATCAGCGCGCCAGCGACATCCACATCGAGCCCAAGCGCGAGGACGCGCTGGTGCGTATGCGCATCGACGGCGTGCTCCACTCGGTGCACCGCATGCCGAAGGGCGTGCACCCCGCCGTGCTCTCGCGCATCAAGTTGCTCGCGCGGCTCGACATCGCGGAGAAGCGCCGCCCGCAGGACGGCCGGTTCAAGACCGTGTTCGGCAAGGACGAGGTCGAGCTGCGCGTCAGCACCATCCCGACGGCGTTCGGGGAGAAGGCGGTCGTCCGCATCTTCGACCCCACGGTGCTCAAACAACCACTGGAGAACCTGGGGTTCTTCCCACGGGAACACGCGCTGTACGAGGGGTTCGTGCGCGCGAGCCACGGCATGGTGCTCATCACCGGGCCGACCGGCAGCGGCAAGACGACAACGCTGTACAGCACGCTCCACCACATCGCGAGCCCGCGCGTGAACATCTGCACGCTCGAAGATCCCATCGAGATGGTGCACGAGTCGTTCAACCAGATGGCGATGCAGCCCAAGATCGGGTTCACGTTCGGCACCGCGCTGCGCAACGTGTTGCGCCAGGATCCCGACGTCATCATGGTCGGCGAGGTGCGCGACCCCGAGACCGCCGAGGGCGCCGTGCAGGCCGCGCTCACCGGCCACCTCGTGCTCTCCACGCTCCACACGAACGACGCGGCGAGCGCCGTCTCCCGCATGATGGACCTCGGCGTGTACCCCTTCCTCATCTCGGGCGTGCTCATCGGCGTCGTGGCGCAGCGGCTGGTCCGCAAGGTGTGCGTGCACTGCTCCGCCGAGGAGCTCTTGAGCGCCGAGCAGATCGACCATTTGCGCATCAAGGGCGCCGAGGGCCGTCAGCTCAAGGTCCGACGCGGGCGCGGGTGCGTGAAGTGCCGCGGCACCGGCTACCGCGGGCGTACGGGCGTGTTCGAGGTGATGAAGATCACGCCGCGATTGCAGCGCTTGATCCAGGACAAGGCCCCGGCGCAAGAGCTCAAGCGCGAGGCGCTGAACGAGGGGATGATGACGCTGCGCGAGTACGCCATCAAGAAGATGGCGAAGGGCGAGACCACCTTCGAGGAGGTGGTGGCGATGACGGACGAGGCTCTGGTCTAGGCGCGGTCGTCGTCTTCGAGCTCGAGGTGGAACTTGTGCAGGAACCGGTGGAGCACCGGCGCCAGCAACACGCCCGCGAAGACGAGGAAGAACACCCCGCTGAAGATGGCGTAAAAGGCCACGAACAGCTTGCTCGCGTCGTTGGTGAGCGGGGTGGTCGGGCCCATCCCGGTGAGGATCATCGCCGCGAACAGGAACGCGTCGACCAGCGGGAGCCCCTCGGTGAGCGCCAGGCCCACCATCCCGATCGCGAGCGACACCGCCAGGAGCGTCAGCGCGGCGGCCCACGCCCACGCGAGGCGGGCGTGGTACTGCCGACGCGGCAGGAGCGGGCGGTGGCGGCGGGACATTACTTGATGAAGTAGCCGCTCACGTGCCAGGTCCCGTCCGTGTCGATCATGGGCGTGACGGTCTCGACGGCGGCCTTCTTCTTGGCGAACCGCGTCTTGAACGTGATGACCACGTACTGACCGTCGGGCGCGCCGGGCAGCGTGGTCGCGTACTTCGCCGTGACCATCTTGCGCGCCATCATGGCGCCGAGCGGCGCGCGCACGCCCTTCATCGCGGTGTCCCACTCCTGCGGCGTCACCGCCGCCTTCATCGGGCTGGCGGAGGCCTCCCAGCTCGCCTGGTAGTCGCCCTTGTCGACCATCGCGAGCCACGCCTTCGCGGCGGTCAAGGCCTTCTTCTCGGCGGCGGCATGCTCCCCGCCGGCGGCGAACGCGGCGGAGGAGAACAGGAACAGGAACGCGAGCACGAACGAACGGAGCATGGGAACCTCGGACGGCAGTGTAACGAGGTGCGGGCGCGTCCCTTCGGGCCGGCCCCTTCTGGGCGCGGCCTGCGGCCTTGGTCCGGGCGCGCTCCCCGAGCGGAGCGCGCCCGGGACCGGCCGGGCGGACCCGGCCGCCCGCCAGGGGCCTCGCGCGGGGTGCGTGTGGAGGGGAGCGCGGAGCCCCAGCCCGAGGGTGGCACACGCGGCTGGCCCGTGGGGCCCCCCCAGTCGTTGACGGAAGTCGCGTGACGGCCGTGTCCCGCCCCCTTGGATACCGGAGGGTCGACGCCTACCCCCGGCTGATGAGCGCTTGCTCGGGGTCCGGATACGCGGGGCCGACCACTCGGCACCTCCGTGGCCGTTTGCCCTGCGGTCACGATGCCGCTCCGCGGTCACGGAGGCTGGGGTGTGATCCACTGCAGTCGGCCGGCCAGCGCTCGGCCCCGCGGACCGGAGTCGAGTGATGCTCGGTCACCGGCCGACTGCGGTCCTCCCAGGCGGACCGCGGTCGAGAGATGCTCGGTCATCGGCCGACTCCGGTCCTCCCAGGCGGACCGCAATCGAGAGATGCTCGGTCATCGGCCGATTCCGGTCCTATCCGCGATGCCGGCTGCGGACCCAACCTGATGCTGCGGCGAAGTCATGGAGGCGGGATCACCCCGATGATCGCCTCGCCCTGCGCCAAGCTGCGCAGCGTGGGCTCCGGAGGGCAGAGCGGCCAGGAAGCGACCATACGAGCTCGGCCCCGTGTTCGGCAGGCTCCCCGACGCGTCCGCGACCGGCACGATCGCCCGCGCGGACACACCCGCCTGCTACCCGAGGTGTCCGGGCCCGGCCAGCGGGGACCCGCCGCTCGACGGGACGCCCGCGGGTCGCGACGCCAGCGTCGACCCCACGAAGCGGCGCGGCGCCAGAACGAGGCCCTTCAGCGCTTGAACGTGAAGAACTTCGAGAGCGAGGCCAGCGCGCCGCTCTCGTCGTTGCCGGCGAGCTGCTGGAGCTCGCCCGGGTCGAGGAGGACCGAGCCGCAGTCGGGGCACACGTCGATGGTGACGCCGCGGAAGGTCTGCGGCGCCATCTGTCCGCCACACTTGCCACAGCGGAGGTGGTGAAGCTGGCGGCGCGCCTCCTTCTCGGCGGTCGCGTTCTCGGCGGACACCTGCTCGTGCAGGGCCTTCTTCTTCTCCAAGTCGAGGCGGGCGAAGTACTCGGCTTCGGGATCGGTGGTCTTGTCGGACATCGGGGTACCCTGGGAAGTGCGTCTCTTATCTCCCGGCGTGTCCGCCGGGCAAGGCCGCGGACCGACCGGAAGCGGGTCCGCTAGCGGATCGCGATGGTCGGCGCGAGGCGCGAGCGGACGACGGGAGCCCTACGAGCAGGTGCGCCCGAGGCGACGCAATCCGCCCTCGATCTCGCGCTGCATGTCGATGGTGACGGCCGAGCCGGAGAGGGCGCGGCAGTAATCGTCCGACGCGCTGTTGGTGTCGCCTAGCTTCTCGTTCGCGTAGCCGCGGCCGAACAGCGCGTCGGCACCGGTGCCGCCCTGCAGGGCGCGATCGAACAAGCCGTGCGCCTTCGTGTAGTCGCCGGCCTCGACCGCCTTCCATCCCTGCTCGACGAGCTTCTTCGGCGAGCCGCCGGTCGACGCGGCGCTGGTCTGCGCGGCGGCGGGCTGCGCGGCCGCGGCCTTCTGAGCGGGGGCCTGCGGGGCGGCGGGCCGCGAGGCCGCGGGCGCCACGGTGGAAGCAGGCGCCTTGACGGACCCGGCGCCCGCGCCCGAGGCGGACGCCGCCACCGGCGGTACCACTGCCGGGGTGGCGCTCGCCGTGCCGCTCGCACCGGCAGCGGTCGCCTGCGCGCCCGCTACGTCCGGGGCGCCCGGAACCTCGCCCGCCCCCGGGAGGGTCGCCGCGGCCAACGGCGGCGGGGTCTCCGCGGTGCGAGCCGTGCCGGTGGGATCTCCACCGCGCGGGTCGACGCCGCGCGGGTCGGCGCCACGACCGGTCCACATCACCACGGCGAGCACCGCCGCGGCGGCGACGGCCGCGAGGCCACCCCACAACACCCAGTTGATCCCCGATGCCGCCGGCGGATCGTCGAACACGTCGCGACGCGGGGGCGTGGGCGAGCCCGGCGCGCCGTCGAGGAAGAAGGTCTGGGACGCGTTGGAGGCGGCACCGGGCGCGGCAGGCGCGAATCCCGGGGCAACCGGCTTGGAGGCCGCCGGGGAAGCGACTTGCGGGCCGGCGTGCGGCGCGGGCCCCGGACCCACCGACGGGCCCCCGCCGACAGGCGAGGAGACCACGCGCAACGGCGCGGAGGCGACCACGGCGGGGCCGGGGAGGACGGCCAGGGGGGGCATCCCGTGGGTGGGCGTGCCCGGGGCGTGCGGCGGGATCCCCACCGCGGCCGAACCCGCGGGTGCGGGCCCGGGCGTGACGGTCGAGACGCCCATGGGAAGCGGGATGTCGCGAACGCCGCTCGTGGGCGGCAGCCGCTCGGTGCGCTCGGCGGCCTCGGCGCGGTCGAAGGAGGCGGGGATGCCGTCGATGGGCGTCTCGTCGAGCCCCCCGGTCTGGACGGTCTGCTCCTGGGTGTCGTCCCCACCGTCGAAGTCCATCATCACGGTGCCGAGGCCGCGCGGGTACCCGCCCACGGCGGGCCCGGGGCCCGTGGCGACGGGCATGCCGCCGCCCTGCTGCGCGGAGGCGTTGGCGTCGATGCTCGTGGCATCGAAGCTCGCGGCATCGAAGGTGGTGGCGTCGAAGCCGTCGGCCTCGTCGGCCTCGGGCGCGTCGACCACGATCTCGTCGTCGTGCGGGGGCATCTCCGTGCGGAGGTTGCGCTCCTGGAACGACAGCGCGTCGGACGCCGAGAAGAACATCGCGAGGTCGTCACGCTCCCCGGCGCGCACCCACCGCAGGCCGTGCTTGGAGACGAGGGCGTCGCGATCGAGGCGGCGTTCGAGGATCCACTGGTGGAGCGCGGCCATGTCGGGCACCGACCAGATCTGGCCGGCGACCTGCACCAGCTGGATCGACTCGCCCGCCGGCTTCTCGCCGAGGGGCGGCGGGCTGGTGGACTCCTTCGGCGCCTCGGGATCGACCGAGAACGTGTGGCCACAATGGGAGCAACGGAACTTGAGGCTCCGCGGCCCGCGCGCGCGCGCGCTCGGCGGTGGCTCGATCTCGTGCTCGGAATGGCACCGCGGGCAGGTGATCTCCACGCTTAGCCTCCGCTCATCTGGGCGATGATCTGTTCGATCTGGGCGGCATCCGAGGGGGATCCCTTCAGATACAGCTGGTACTGCGAGTTCGCCAACGCCGTGTCGCCCTGCAGGCGCGCGATGTGCCCGAGGTACTTGTAGGCGTCCTTCGTGCCCGCCCTGGCGGCGCGATCGAGCGCGGGCTGGGCGCCGGCGTAGTCACCCGACTCGTACAGGGCGCGGCCGAGCTTCACGGACAGGCTCGCGCTCTTCGCGTTGAGCGCCACGGCCTTCTGGTACGCCTGGGCCGCGGTCGCCCAGTCGCCGCCGCGCGCGGCGTCGTCCCCGACGGCCTCGTGGTCGCCGGCGGTCTGGTCCGCCTGCTTGACATTGGAGCCCGGCGACGAGGCGCCGCGCGTGTTCTTGACGGCGACTGCCCCTGCCGGGACGCCGGGGCGGTTCGGCACGACCGGGATCAGGTCGCGCTCGGGCTCGTCGGGCGGGGGCGCGCCGAGATCGCGATCGTCCGCGGCGGGCTGGCCCTCGAGGCTGGCCTTGAGCTTCTCGTTGATCTCGTCACGGATCTGGTCGGGCGTCTTGTTGGACTGCGCGGCCGGGCGTGTGGGCTGGGCAGTCGCGACGACGGGCGCCTGGTTCATCCACCACGCGGCGCCGCCGGCGGCGAGGAGCAGCAGAAGCACGACGGCCCCGATCATCGGGGCGCGGCTGGAAGCCGGCGGCGGCGCATCAACCTTCTTCGTGGCGGCGGGCGTCACGACGGGGCCGGTGCGCCGCTGGTCGGAGCCGCGCTGCTGCTTCTTCTTCAGGTCGGCGAAGGGGTCCTGGAAGCGGTCCGGCTCGCCGCCGTTGCGCAACGGGGGCGGTGTGGCGGCCTCCTCGGCGCGGGGGGCCTCGACCACGGGGGGCGGCTGCGGGTTGAGCGTGGGGGTCTCGCTCTTGCGCGCGGCCAGCGTGTCCCACGCCTCGACGAAGAAGGCGTCGAGATCAGGGATGTCGCCGATGGCGCGCCAGGCCTTGCCGTCCCAGCTCACGACGTCGGCCGAGGTGACGCGCCCGTCCTGGATGTACTTCCGGAGCGTCTTGATGTCGGAGAAGTCGTAGATGAGGCCGATCTTGACCTTCACCTTCCAGGTGGTGACCCCGACCTTGCGGAAGTCGAGCGTGGCCGCCCGCGCGGCCATCGCAGCGGGATCCTTGACCTCGGCGCTTCCCCTGGCCTCGGCGCTCGCGGCCGCGAGGCGCGCGACCTCCTGCGAGATCTCGTCCGGCGTGGGGTTCGAGCCGCCGATGCGCGTGGGCTCGTCGTCCCAGGCGGCGGGCGCGGGCGCGGCGGGCCGCGACGGGCCGGGCGGCGGCGTGGTGGTGGTGCCCGGACCGGCCACGACGCGGCCGGGGCTGTCGGGTGTACCGGGCACGATGCTGCGGTCGGCCGCCTTCACCGCGTCGGCGAGGCCGCCGGCCTTCCGGAAGTCCCAGGCGGGTGGGCCGCCGGCTGGCGGGGCCGCGGCCCGGGCGGCCGAGACGGCGCGCCGCGTGTCGCCCGACGTGGGGTCGGGCTGGGCGTACACCACGAACACGTTCCTGCACTTCGGACACGTGATCTTGGCACCGCGCCCCGTGATCTTGGCATCATCCAGCTTGTAGCGAGACTTGCACGATTCGCAGGTGACGATCAACGGGTTCGGGCTCCAAGGAGTCGGGCGGCAGAGGGCGCGGGCGCTCCACGCCGGTCAAGGAAGCAGGGCTCACGGAAGCAGGATTTCGAGGCCCGCGCTCACCGCGTACACCGGCCGAGGGCCGTGGTCGCGGAAGTGTATCGTAAGCTTGGGATTCGCGGGGCTGCCTTCACGTTTCGAGATCGTGCCCGTGCCGAGCAGCGGGTGGAAGACCTCGACCCCGACACGGAAGGACTCCAGGTCGTCCGGGACGAGCTTTCGCACCCCGGCGGGCGGGACCGCGGCTTTGAGGCGGTTCGGCTGCGGGGGCGCGAACGTGCCGCCGCCGAACGAGGGCGTGCGGGGCGTCGGCGCGGCGGCGCGGGGCGGAGGAAACCCGCTGTAGGACGGACGCGTGGGCGCGCTCGGCGGGGTCGGCGCGCGCGGCGCCTGGAAGGGGCGGGCGCTCACGGACGCGGGCACGTCCCCCGTGAGGAGCTTCGTGGGCAGCTCGCGCAGGAAGCGCGACGGGAGCGTCGGTTCGAAGCGCATCTCGCTCCCCATGCGCATCATCCGGCGCGACGGGAGCGTGAGGAACAGCTGTTCCCGCGCGCGCGTGATGGCGACGTAGGCCAGCCGCCGCTCCTCTTCGATCTCCGCCTCCTGCTCGGCGCGCGCGTGCGGAAAACACTTCTCCACCAGGCCCACCACGAAGACCACGGGGTACTCGAGCCCCTTGGCGAGGTGGGCGGTCAGGAGCGTGACGGCGCCGGCGTCCTGGTCGGGGAGCTCGTCCGCCTGGCCCGCGAGCGAGACGCGGTCGAGGAAGGCGCGGAGCTTCTCCAGCGGAGACTGCGGGGCGCGCGGCAACGGATCGCCGTAGTTGTCCATCTCGACGTCCAGGCCGTCATCCTCCTGGACCGCCTTGGACAACGCCTCGATGTTCTCCAGTCGGCCTCGGGCCTCGTCGGTGTTCTCCGCCTCGAGCTCGGCGATGTAGCCGGTCTTGGTGGCGATCTCGGTCACGAGCTCACCCGGCTGCACCAGCAGCGCCAAACGCTCGAAGTTGTCCATCATCATCGTGAAGGCGGCGAGCGCGTTGCCGACCCGGCCGCTCTGCTGGCCGAGGTTCCGCGCGGCCTGCCGCAACGTGATGCCGAAGCGCGCGGCCTCGTCCGCGATCTGCTGGACCGCCTTGTCGCCGAGCCCGCGCGTCGGGATGTTGATGATGCGGGCGAACGCGATGTCGTCCGCCGGGTTGACCACCAGCTTCATGTAGGAGACGAGGTCGCGCACCTCGCGCCGCTCGTAGAACTTCTTGCCGCCGACGAGCACGTGCGGGATGCGCGCCTGCAGGAGCGCCTGTTCGAACGGGCGGCTCTGCGCGTTGGTGCGGTAGATGATCGCGATGTCCGCCGGCCGCAACGTGCCGCGCAGGAGGCTCCGGATCTCGTCGGTGACACGCGCGGCCTCCTCGGCCTCGTCGGTCGCCCGGATGACGCGGATGAGGCCGCCCTGGTCGGCGTCCGTCCACAACGTCTTGTCCTTGCGCTGCTGGTTGCGCTTCACCAGCGAGGAGGCGGCGTCGAGGATGGTCTGCGTCGAGCGGTAGTTCTGCTCGAGCCGCACCACCGTCGCGTTCGGAAAATCCTTCTCGAAGTCGAGGATGTTCCGGATGTCCGCGCCGCGGAAGCTGTAGATCGACTGGTCGTCGTCACCCACCACCGCGAGGTTGCGGCCGGTGATCTTCTCGCCCCACGGCAGCGTGAGCGAGTCGTAGTCGCACAGCAGCTTGACCAGCTTGTACTGGGCGGGGTTGGTGTCCTGGTACTCGTCCACCAGCACGTAGCGGAACTTGCCGCGCCAGTGGTCGAGCACCTCGGGCTTGAGCTCCCAGACCTCGACCACCTTGTTGACGATGTCGTTGAAGTCGAGCGCGTTCGCCGCCTTCATGCGCTCCGTATACATCCGGTACACGCGCGCAAGGTTGGGGGTGTCGTCCTTCTCCGTCGGCACCCGGAGCGCGTTCTTGGCGCGGTCGATCGCGCTGCGGAAGCTGGCCGGCGGGTGCTGCTTCGGGTCGAGCTTCAGCTCGGCGAGCACGGCCTTGAGTACGCGGGTCTGATCGTCGTCGTCGTAGATGACGAAGCCGCGGTCGTACCCGAGGTGCCCGATGTCCCGCCGCAGAATGCGCACGCAGGTCGAGTGGAAGGTGCTCACCCACACCTTCGCGTCCCGCCGGTCGTCTTCCGTCGGGGGCACGAGGTGCTCCACGCGCTCCTTCATCTCCCCGGCGGCCTTGTTCGTGAACGTGACGGCGAGGATGTTCCAGGGGCGGATCCGCTTCTCGTCGATCATGTACGCGATGCGACGTGTCAACACCCGCGTCTTGCCCGAGCCCGCGCCGGCCAGGATGAGGAGTGGACCCTCGGTCGCGACGACCGCCCGCGCCTGCTCCTCGTTGAGCCCCTCGACGTGGCGGCTCATCGGTTGGGCTCGGAGGGGTTGGTCCCCGACGGGTTCGTGTCGGAGGGCGCGACCGGCGCGGCCGCGCTCGCTTCCTTGCGGGCCCGGTACCGGGTGCGGAGCTTCTCTGCGAGGTTGGGCGAGTTCTTCTGCGGGGTGCGGGAGAGCGCCACGGCGTCGGCCGGGACGTCGCCCGTGATGGTCGAGCCCGCCCCCACGATCGCCCCCGCGCCGACCGAGACGGGGGCCACGAGCGCGGTGTTCGAGCCGATGAACGCCCGCGCGCCGATGACGGTCCGATTCTTCGAGAACCCGTCGTAATTGCAGGTGATCGTGCCGGCGCCGATGTTCGCGCCCTCGCCCACGTCGGCGTCCCCCAGGTAGGTCAGGTGGTTCGCCTTGGCGCCCTTCCGGACCACCGCGTTCTTGACCTCGACGAAGTTGCCGACGTGCGCGTTCTCCTCGAGCACCGCCCCGGGGCGGAGCCGCGCGAAGGGCCCGGCCTGCGCGCCCGGGTGCATCACCGCGCCGGTGGCGATCGAGCTGGCGTGGAGGATCGCGCCCGCCATGATCGTCGAGTCGTTCACGATGCTGTGCGGGCCGACCATCCCGGCCACGTCCGACCTGCCGGCGAGGATGGCGCCCAGGCCCACGCTCGCGTCCGGGTGGAGGATGACCCCCACCTCGACCTGCGCGCTGTCGAGGTCCGCAAAATCCACGCCCTGCAGCGCCCACGCGCGGTTGACGCGCCGCCGCAGCACCGCCCGCGCGTCGGCCAGGGCGGCGCGATCGTTCACGCCGTCGAACAGGGCCCCGTCGAACCCGCTCACGACGGTGGCGCCCTCGTTCACCAGGTCGGTCAGGTAGAACTCGCCCTTGGGCGCGTGCGGCTCGAGGGTGGGGAGCTTCTCGCGCAGGTACGCCGCGTCGAACACGTACACGCCGCTGTTGACCTCGCGGATCTCGGCCTCCTCCTCGGTGCAGTCGGCGTGCTCGACGATGTGGGGGTGGCGCGTTCCGCGGACGATCCGACCGTACCCGGTGGGATCGTGCACGATGAAGCTCGCGACGGTCACCGGGGCCATGTGCGCGTGCACCAGCCGCTCGAGGGCCTCGGCGGTCAGCAGCGGCGTGTCCCCGGCGGTGACCAGCACCGGCCCGTGTTCGGGCAGGAGCGGGAGCGCGGCGCGCAGCGCATCGCCCGTGCCGAGCGGGGCCTCCTGGCGGACGAACCGCACACCGGGGAGGGCCGCGCGCACGGCCTCCTCCTGGTGGTTGACCACCACGATCACGTCGGCGCCGAGCGACTGGAGGGCGTGCACCACCCAGCCCACCATCGGGCGGCCGAGCAGGGGGTGGAGCACCTTGGCGAGCGGGGAGCGCATGCGGGTGCCGAGCCCGGCGGCGAGGACCACGGCGGTGAGCGGAGCGGACATCACGGGGCCTTAACGCGGGGGGCACGGGGGCTGGGGGCCGGGCCGGGGTGGGAAGCGGGCGGCGCTCCGTCATGGGAGGTGTTCGGCGGGGCCAACCGCGGCGAGCGCGTGGCGGAGGCCGATCTGGCCGAGGATGGCCGCTTCCAACGCGGGCACGGGCGACGAGGCGGCGTGGCGGCGCACGGTCCGCACGTCGACCCCCAGGGCCGCCGCAATGTCGAGCTGCCGGCCCTGCCAGAGCCATACGACCGCCGCCCGCGCCGCGACCACCTCCGGGTCCTTTCCCGCCAGGGAGGGGTGGCCCACGGCGGCGGCCGCGGCGTCGACCGCGAAGGCCGGATCCCACACAGGCGTGAGCGCGGGCGCACCCAGGATCTCGAGCAGCCGGCGGCGGCGCAGCCGGGGCACGGCCTCCCGCACGGCGCCGACGAGCCACCCCCCGCCCACCCGCAAGCCGAGCAGCTCGGGGAGGTTGCTCGCGTCGTGAAGCGGGTCTGCTGTGGCGCCGTGGTGCTCCTGGTTTCGCAGCACGTAGTCGACCACGTTCTCCAGGTGCGGCTGGTCCCTGATCTCGACGAGGTGCGCGGGCGCAAAGCGCGCGGGGAGGCACAGCCGCCGCCGCAGCGCCACCTCGAGATCGTGGGCGAACCGGCCGGCGCGCTCGCGCGAGCAGAGCAGGACCACGTGCAGGTGGGAGTCGGGGAGCCGGAACACGAGCAGCCCCGCGGTGCGCCCGAGCGTGCGAACGACGCGCGCGAGCGCTCGGCGGGCGGGAACGGAGGGCGCGATGGGGCGCCCGTCCGCGAGGCGGACGATGACCTGGTATCCGAGCATGACGGCGGAAGGTACGCGCGGCTGGCGACGTGACAAGGGGCTTTCTACGCGCACTGTCACGTTGGTTGCGCGATCCGCGCCGCGCCGGGATCGTGGCGGCGTGGCGCCGTCGGAAGCGGACAATTGGTCGGCACTCGAATCGAGCGCGCGACGTTTGTCCGGTCCCGCGGCGGGCGACCGGACAATTGTTGCTCGCGACGAACCGAGCGCGGCACCTTTGTCCGGTGCCGGCGGTGGGACCGGACAAATCGGGGGCGCTCGCTCCGAGCGGACGACCTTTGTCCGGTGCTGTCGGCCCCGCGCCCCTTGCCCTTCGCGGGGTGCGGGCGGCCCGGCGCCGCGGACGGCGCCGTCGGGTCGGCTCCAGGCGCGCTTCGCTTGGTTCGTCCGCGCGCGGCGCGCGGCCGGAACCGGCCGGGCGAGGCGCCCGGCCGCCTTCCGCGCCCCTGCCGCGGGTGGGGGTTGGGCGGCGAGCCTCACAACTCGGGACCTGACGGCCCCCATCTTGACCACCCCGATTCCGAGACGAGCGTTCTACGCTGTCTTTCGCTCGGCCTGTAGTGCAAACCAACTGGCGGGTGATTCAGTCTCAGGCGTAAATCGGGGTCAGAGGGATGCTGTCGGGCTCGACGAGATGGGTACAGGAAAGGCGCGTTGAAAGAGCCTTCTGTGGCGGGGAAGCGCGGACGAGCTGGTGGATCGCCGGTCCCCCCGCGCCCTGCGAGCGAACGAGTTGCACGGAGGCGACGGCTTCGAGCGCCTTCGCGCCCGTCATTTCGTGATTCGGACGGTGGTCAAGATGGGGCCGCTCAGGTGGCGACTTGCGGGACGCCGAGCCCCACCCCCACCCGCGTGAGGCGCCTGCAGGGCGGCCCCGCTGCGGGGCCGGTCCCGGCCCCGCTCGCCCGGGAGCGGGGGCGGACCGAGCGCAGCGAGCCCGCAAGGGGCCGACCCCCGGCGCCTCGCCGGGGGGCGGCCCATCCTGCGCACCGCCGGCGAAACGTGGTCCCCGACCCCCGTCGCGGCTTAGATTCCCTGCTCCCGAGGCTCCCATGTCCCGCCCCACCGCCCCGAGTGCCGCCCCGAGTGCCCCCGAGAGTGCCCCCCAGAAGCGTGTCGCCGTGCTCCTCGCCGGGTGCGGCTACCTCGACGGCGCCGAGATCGCCGAGGCCGTGCTCTCGTTGCTCGCGCTCGATCGCGCGGGCGCCGCGGTGCAGTGCGCCGCGCCCGACAAGCCGCAGCACCACGTGATCGACCACGTCACCGGCGAGCCCACCGGCGAGTCGCGCAACGTGCTCACCGAGGCCGCTCGCATCGCGCGGGGGCGGATCGTGGCGGTCAGCGAGATCCGCGCCGCCGACTTCGACGCCGTGTTCCTCCCGGGCGGGTTCGGCGCCGCGAAGAACCTCTCCACCGTCGCGTTCGACGGCGCGAAGGCCACGGTCGACCCCGAGGTGGCCCGCGTGATCCGCGAGTTCCGCGCCGCCGGCAAGCCCATCGGCGCCGTGTGCATCGCGCCGGCCGTGGTGGTGGCGGTGCTCCGCGAGGGCACGGTGACCATCGGCGACGACGCCGACACCGCCGCCGCGATCGTGGCGATGGGCGGGACGAACATCGCGTGCACGGTCACCGAGGTGCACGTGGATCGCAAGCGCCGCGTCGTCACGGCGCCCGCCTACATGTACGGTGATGCGCGGATCTCGAACGTCGCCGCGGGCATCGACAAGGCGGTCGCCGCCATGCTCGAGCTCGTCGGCCAGCCCCCGGAGCTCACATGAAGAAGCGCCTCGAAGGCAAGGTCGTCTGCATCACCGGCGCGGGGCGCGGGCTCGGGAAGGCGCTCGCGGAGCGGTTCTCCGCCGAGGGCGCGTCGCTCGTGCTCGCCGCGCGCACCACCCCCGAGATCGACGAGCTCGCGCGCTCCTTGGGTGACGCGATTGCCGTCCAGACGGACGTGCGCAGCTCCAACGAGTGCCACCGCCTCGTGGACGCGGCGATGGCCGAGTACGACCGGCTCGACATCATGATCAACAACGCGGGCCTCGCGATCTACGGCCCGGTCGACACGCCGAGCGAGAACGACATCGACCTGATGGTCGACACGAACGTGAAGGGCGTGATCCACGGCTCGATCGCGGCGTTCAAGGTGATGAAGCTGCAGCGCAGCGGCCTCATCGTCAACATCAGCTCGATCGCGGGCAAGCTGCACCTGCCGAACGAGGCCGTGTACAACGCGACGAAGTGGGCGGTGAACGGGTTCACCGGGACGCTGCGGCTCGAAGCGGCGGCGTACGACGTGAAGGTCACGACGGTGTGCCCCGGCGGCATCGACACGCCGTTCTGGCGGGCGATGGACTACTACCCGTTCCCCGACCACATCGACCCGGCGCGCGACTTCATGAAGCCCGAGGAGGTCGCCGAGAGCGTGGTCGAGCTGGCGCTCAAGTCCGACCGCTACGTGGTGCCCGAGCTCGTGATGGTGCCGCTGATCGCGGCGCGGTAGCGGCGTCGACGGACGCCCAGCGCGCCGAGCAGAATCAGCACGACGCCCGCTTCTCCGTTGGCGCCGCATCCGCAGCTCCGCGGCGCCACGACCTCCACCGCCGGTGCCACCACCTCGGGAGCGACCGCAAGCGGCGGCGTCGCTTCGGCCACCGCCACCCAGTTCTCTGGGTAGGGCGCCAGCCGGAGCGCGAGCGGGCCGCCCGGCGCCTCGTGGGCCCGCCCGGCGTCGTCGAGCACCGCCACGGTGACGTCGTAGACGCCCCCCTTCGTGACCGACCCCCCGCCGCACCCGCCGGGCTCCAGCGAGATGAGATCGCGGTCCGGCATGGACGCGAGCGTGCGGAGGTGCTCGCCGTCCGCGCCGCGCCAGTCCACCTGGAGCCACGGGTGGACCCCGCCGCGCACGAGCGGGACCGTGAGGAGGAGCCGGGGCGGTAGGAACCCGTAGTCGTGCATGGGGCGGAGCACGGGGGGCCCCGTCCACCACTCGTGCGAGGCGGCGGGTGCGGTGCCGACCTCCCAACGCGGGTCGTCGGACGCGTTGAGGCTGACCGGCGGGGCGCCCGCTTCCCGAAGGAACAGGTCACTTCGACAACCCAGGTAGCGGAGGGTGTCGCGGAACCCCGGCACGTCCAGCCGCACCTCGCCCCCGGGCGGGAGCGGCTCGTCCGCCCGGAGGGTGATGACGGCCTGATTGCCGTCGCACAACAGCTCCGACCGCAGCGGGATGCGCCGCGAACCCGCCACGATCACGCTGGAGCGCAGCGCCACCTCGATGAACCGCTCGTTCGAGTGCCGCGGCACGAAGAGCACGAACCACGCGTCGGTGGGGATGTCCGCCTCCTGGCCGCACGGGATCGGCGGGGGGAACACCATGACCGCGCTCGCGCCGGGGGCGTCGGGGTCCGACATCGACGTCGCCGCGGCGAGCGGGAGCCAACGGAGGGCGAGCGGGAGCAGGGGCATCCGGTCCTCCGCGCGTGCACGATCAGTCCGCGTCCAACTCCCCCAGGATCCGCGTCCGCATCTGCTCCTCCCGCCGCTGCCCACGCTCCTTGGCGCGCGCGGCCTCCTCCTCGCGGGTGCGGGGCGCGCCGATCGTGATGAGCTGGTCGCGCACGAGCCCGCGCGTGATGTCCGCGATCTGCGCCACGGCGTGGTCGAAGGCGGCCTGGTTGGCCTTGGACGGCTGCGTGGTGCCCGACACCTTGCGCACGTACTGGAGCGCGGCGGCGGTGATCTCGTCGTCCGTGGCGGGCGGCTCGAAGTTGAAGAGCATCTTGATGTTGCGACACATGGGGGAGCTCCTCGAGGGCGATCAGGTGTAGTCGCGGCCCTTCACGGTCTTGCGGCCGTCGGCCCGGGCGCGGTCGATCGCGCGGTCGGTGTGGACGCGGACGATCTCCGAGAGCGCCTCGAGCACGTCCGCGGCGGTGTTCATGTCGGCGCGGTCGGTGATGTACTGCTTCAGACGCGAGGCCACGATCAGCACGTCGTCCGAGGAGGGGGCGGCCGCGGCCGTGGGGGAGGAGACGATGCGGCGGCGCGGCTCGGCGTCGACGGCGGGCGGCTCGGCGGTGAGCGGGGCGCGTTGCTCGGTGCACCACGCGTCCCGATGGTTCATCGCGGGCACGTGCGAGTCCCAGCAGCCCACGCTGCAGAAGACGTAGGGCACGCGGGTGCGGTTGCAGGTGGAGACGGAGCACGCGTAGTACTTGCCACCCAGGAGGATGGGCTTCTTGCACGCGCTGCAGGGACGCCAGGTGTTCATCGGAGGGGCTTATCCCCCCGCCGCCCGATGGCACGGGCCGGGACGCCCGCCACGATGTCGCCCGGCGCCACGTCCCGTGTCACCACCGCGCCCATGCCGACGACCGCGCCGTCGCCGATCGTGACCCCGTCGGTGATGCCGACGTTGGCGCCGATCCAAACGTCGGCGCCGATGGTGATGCCCCGGGAGCGCACGGGCTGCTCGCGGATGGGGGTGCCCGCGGCCATGCCGTGGTCGAAGGCGTAGATCGTGCAGCCGGTGGCGATGCGGGTGCCGTCCCCGATGCGGACCCCGGCGCGGCCGCCGTCGATTGTCACACGCGGATTCAGTGTCACGTTTCGGCCCAACGTGACAGGGCCGTGCACGAAGGCCTCGGCGGCGATTGACGCACCCTCTCCCACCACCACCTCGCGGTGCGGCTCCGCGAAGAGGTGGGCGGACGGCGCCACGAAACAATCGGGATGGAGCACCACACGCTCGAGCGCCACGAGCGTGGCATGCACCTCGGCCTGCCACGCCCGGGCCCAGGCGCGGTCGGCGTCCTTGAGCTGGAAGTAGAGCCACGGCATCCACGCCATGCGCTCGCGATGTTGGGCGCGTCGAGCTTCCATGGGGCGGTTTAGCCCGGGCCATGCGCGTTCGCTCCGCGGAGGCAATTGTTGCGCCGTTGAGCGCCCACCAGAAAACGCGGCTATCGTCGGAGACCCCCGGACTTCCCATGCCCCGCGCCTGGCTCCTCTTGTTGCCTCTCCTCGCCGGTTGCCCCAGCGAGGAGACCCTCTGCGACCCCTCGACCGAGACCGGGATCACCGGCGCGTGCGAGGAGTCCGAGCTGGCGATCATGGCCCTCTCCGAGACCGAGCTGGACTTCGGCGACGTGGCACCCGGGGAGGTGATCACGCGGACAGTCGACATCGTGAACGACGGCGCCTTCCCCCTCGGCGTCTCCTCCCTCGAGATCGGCGACGTGACGGTCGACTTCGCGGTCACCTACGACCTCGACACCGCCACGTGCGCTCGGGTGCCCGACGCCGCCGATGCCGACAACTACGTGTTCGTCCTCGATCCCGGCTGCGCGTTCCCCGTGACCGTCACGTACACGGCGACCTCCCCCGGCGAGGTGTGGGACGCCCTCCTCGTCCGGAGCAACTGGCACATGGACCCGGTGACCAGCGGGTTCCAGGGCGATCTCGTCCACGGGCAGCGCGTGGTGTGGCTGCGCGGCGCCACGGACGGCGAGCCCGAGAGCGACACGTCGTACATCATCGGGAACGTCCTCTGGATGGAACAGACCGCGGTGCTCGAGGGCGAGACCATGCGGATGGGCGTCCGGGGCTACACTCCCGTCGGGAGTCCGATCGTGTACGAATGGTTGGCGGACGAAGGCGGCGGCACGTTTGTCGATCAGCACCTCGCCGAGGTGGAGTACACCGCTCCGGCTGTCGAAGGCATTGGCAAGAAGATGAATGTCTACGCCGTCACCTTCGACGAAAACGGCAACCAGGACTGGGTCTTCGGGAGTGTCGCCGTGTGGAACGAGGCCGCGCCACTCTACGGGGAGTGCCCCGACGCGGAGCCCGTGGACGAGGCCTGCGCGGAGTAGCTGGGGCGCCACCTCCCCTCGCGACGATCAGCCGCCCACCCCATCAGCCGCCCACCACCGCGCGGCGGATCCGCTCTTCCGTCGACACCGGCTCGCTGCCGGGGCCCGCGAGCGGTGTGAACGCGGGGAAGCCCGCCGTGCGTCGGCCAGCGGCGTCCACCTGTCCGGGCCGGATGTCCGCGGCGCGCGCCGGCGCCAGCAAGGGATCGGGGCCGCTGGATTGGGGGGCGATGGGTCGCCGTGCGGCGGGCGCGCGTGCCAGGGCGGCGGCGCTCGGGCCGGTCATCCCGGTGGCACGGGAGAACTGATCGGCCGCGCCGTTTGCCGCATCCACGGTGTGGGCGGCGATGTTGCTCGCGGCGGCGGCGGGGAGCACGAGCGCGGTGGCGGTGCGGCCGACGACCGGCGCAGCGCGGGGGTAGCGGCCGGCGAGCTGGGTCTCGAGGTCACGGCCGGTGTCCGCCGCCCACTCGGAGCCGCCCCGCTGCTCGCCCAGCCAGCCCTGTCGGCGGGTCGCGGCGTCGTCACCGGCGCCCTCGATGGCGTAGTTGCCGACCGCGCTCACCACGGCGCCCGGGGGCCCCGCCGCCGCGCCCAGGGTGCGCAGCACGCCCTGCGCGGTGCGCACGGTGCCGGCCTGCATCTGGTCGGGGTCAGAGGTGTGGGTGGCGATCTGGTTGATGCCGCGCGCGGTGTCGATGCCGCCGCGCACGCCGTCGAGCACGCGCGCGCCGGTGCCGAGGTGGCCCGCGGCCCGGCCCAACTGCCCCGCGGCGCCCCCGGTCTCGGCGGTGACGGCGGCGCCCCCGTTGACGACGGCGGCGGCGCGCCCGAGCACGTCGCGACCCGCGGTGGTGACACCACGCGCCCCCTGGGCCATCTCGCTCCCTGCCGCCAGCCGCTCGTCCGCGTTGGTGGCCCGGGAGAACGCTTCGCGCCCGGCGTTGGCCTGCATCACGCCCGCGGCGCCGCCGAGCACGGAGCCCGCGTTGCCGAGGTGGGCGCTGGCCCGGTTCGTGTCCCCATGGTTCGCCCACGTCGCCGCGCTCGACGCGTTGCCGAGCAGCTCTCCGGCGCCGGAGACCGCCGCGCGACCGTCGTTCTCGGAGCGCCCGCGCACGCCGTCCACCACGGCGCCCGCATTGCTCGCCACGTCGCGGGTGGTGGACACCACGTCGCGCGTGTCACGGCCCACGCCGAGCAGGCGCCCGAGCTCTTCACGGCGCGACGTGTGGGACGTGAGCGGCGGGCCCGCGGCCGGCGTCGCGGCGCGCACGCGCTCCTGCATCACCTCGTTCGAGACAGCCGCCCGCGGGGCGATCGGGGCTGGGGCGGACACGGTCGGGCGGGCCACCTGCGTCGGCAGGCGTTGTTGCTGGGTTCCCATTGTGCTCTCCACGAGAGCAGATATCGGTCCCGCCGCGGAGCTCCGGTGACCGTTCGGTGATCTCGTGGTGATCCCGTTTGGGACGCCGGGTTATCGCCCCGTCGACCTCGCCTCTTCGAGCGTGACCTCCACGAACCGGGCCTCCGATCGCGCGCGCATCGAGCCGCCGGAGGCCCGCGCGATCGCCGCCGTCAACACCGGCACGAGCGCGGCCAGCACGGGCTCGTCGTGCCCGGTCGCGAGCGCCTGGAGCGTCGCGAGGCCGTCGCGCGCGTCCGCGAGGCTGCCGGCTTCGGCGTCGACCCCGACCCGTGCGGCGAGCAAGAGGCCCCGGTGGCGCACGGGGATCGGCGCGTACGCCAGGCCGCGGTCGATCCAGGAGCGCGCGGCGGCGGCGCGCCCCGCGAACCGCGCGGTCGTCGCGAGCCCCCAGCACGCCCAGCTCGCGAGGCGCGCGTTCGTGTCGGCCTCCTGGAGCAGGCGCCCGAAGCCGGCAGCCGCGACGTCGAGGCGGCCCGCGAGGAGCGCGGCGGTGGCGCGGTTGCCGGCCGCGACCGTCGCGAGCATCGGGAGGCCGGCGCTCCGCGTGGCGGACTCCACGGCGGCGAAGGCGGCCTCGGCGGTGTCCGCGCGGCCGGCGTCGAGGTGGGCGGCGGCGAGGTTCAGCCGAAGGGTGTAGGTCTGCGACGGCAGGCCCAGGGCTTCGTACGTGGCAAGCGCGAGCTCGAGCAGCTCGGTGGCCTCCTTCGGCTCGCCCGCGTGCAGGTGGCCGACGGCCTGGTTCGCGAGGAGCACGGCGCGGGGCAGATCGGCGTCGGCGGGGAGGCCGGCGAGGGCCGCGCGGAGCACCCGTTGGGCCCCTCCCGCGTCGCCGGCACGCCGGAGCACGATGGCGTAGGCGTTGGCGGCCGTGGCGGCGCAGACGGGGTCCCCGAGGGTCTCCGCCTCGGATGCCAGGGCGCGTGCCTGCTCCCGCACATCGACGGCGCCTGCGTCGGCGCGCGCCGCGAGCAGAATTGCCTCGGCCCGCGCCACCTCCGCACGCGGCACCTTGGCGAGCCCCCGGCCAGCTGCGCCTGCCTGGGCGGCCACCGCGTCCAGATCGGCGCGCGCGCGCTCGGTCAGGCCTCCCCGCGCCGCCAGGGCCGCGCGACGCACGCGCAGGATCGGGGCCTCCGCGCCGTCGAGGAGCCGCAGGCCCGCGGGGACGTCTCCCACCACGTCGAGCAGGGTGGCCGCCACGAGCAGCGCGTCGGGCGTGCCGATGGCCGCGAGCTCCGGGAGCCAGCGCCGCAGGGTGGGGATGGCGCCGGGGTCGGGGCGCGACGGCAGGCGCGCCGCGAGGGGCGTGAGCCGGGGGACGAGGGCGGCGGCGAGCCGGGCCAGGGCTGCGGCACGGGCCTCGGGCTCACGCACGGCGAGCCACGCCCGCAGGCTCTCCCCGAGGTGGAACCCGCCCGCGTGTGCGCCCACCAGGGCGTGCGCGAGCAGCCGCTCGAGCGCGGTGCCAATCCAGGCGGCCCCTGTCGGCACCGTGCCCGCAGCCCCCGGCTCCGCCACCCCCTCCGCGTCCGCCAGGGAGAAGGGCCCCGAGAACACGGAGAGCGCGACCAGCGCGCGCCGGTCCGCAGGGTCGAGCTGGTCCCACGACCACGCGAACATCGCGTCCAGGTCGGGCATGACCACGAAGCGGGCGTGCAGCCGCCCCAGCAGCACGTCCGGCGGCAGCACGGGCGCCCGGGCCGCCGCTAGCTCGACGGCGCGCGGGTTGTGGTCGAGCCGGGCCACGAGGGCGCGCAGCTCGGGCGTGTCCGTGACGAGGGTGCCCGTTCGCGACGCCTCGCTCCGGTAGAGCGCCGCCGCCTCGTCCGAGGAGAGCGGCAGGACTGGCAGCACCCGCTCCTGCGGCAGGTCGAGCGTGCGCCGGGAGGTCACGACGATCCGAAGCGCAGGCGCATGTTCCAGCCAGCCCGGGAGGACGCCGCGGAGCGCCTCGACGGCCCCTTCCGCCCCGTCGAGCAGCACCGGCTGGGTGCGCGCGGCGAGCCCGGCGGCGACGGCCGCGTTCCCCGAGTGTCCGAGCGCAAGCGCGGTGGCAACGGCCTCCTCGACCGACACCCCCACCCGGAGCGGCACCCGGAGCGCGGAGAGCCGCGCGGCGAGCCAGCTCTTGCCGATGCCGGCGGGGCCGTGGAGCGTCACCACGCGATGGTGCGCGACCGCGTCCTGGAGGGCCACCAGCCGCGGGTCGGCCTCGTCGCCCATCCGGACGACCGGCGCCACGAACCGGTAGCCGCGGCGGGGCACGGTCTCCACGAACCGGGGCGCCGCCTCGTCGTCCTCCAGGGCGGTGCGCAGCTTGCGCAGCGTCTGGGTGACCGCCGACTCGCCCACGGCAACCCCCCACACCTCCCGCATGAGCCGCCCGCGCTCGAGCAGATCCCCGGGGTGCGACACGAGGTGGTGGAGCACCTCGAGCACCCGCGGCTGCGCCGGCACCTCGGCCCCCGCGCGGGTGAGCCGCCACTGGCGGGTGTCGAGCTCGAACTCGCCGAATTGGTAGCGCATTCCGGAGGGGGGTGGGCGGCGAGTCTAACCGATGTGTCGGCGCTCCCTCCTCGTCAGGACGGCCCGCGCGGCTCCACGCGCTGCACGGGCGGCGGCGCCCAGGTACCGTCGAGCACGCGCTCCTCGGGCCAATACAGCCGCATCATCAGTTGGAAATCCTCCTTGGGGGCCGGCAGCCAGTTGTTCTCCAGCGCCTTGCCCGGTGACACGTCCTGGATGTACAAGTCGAGCGAACCATCGGCGTTGTACTTCAGATCCTGGCGCGGGCTGATGCTGTAGCGCTGGATTGGGTTCTCCACGAAGAAGAACGCCGGATCGTACAGCGTGACGGACCAGAAGCCCTCGACGGGGGGCGTCTCTCCCTTCTCGAAGTGGAGCACGTAGGCGTTCTCCCCGTCGAGCGGCCGCCCCTCCCCGTCCACCGTGGTCACCGGGTACACCGCGTCCGCCGGGAGGTTGGCGCCCAGGCCCGCCGCCGCGACGAAGGCGCGCTGCAGGTAGTCGGTGCCGTACTTGCCCGTGTCGGTCATCACGGTCCAACCGTTGACCTCGCGGCCCGCCTTGGCCTTCTGGTTCATGATCTGTTGGAGCGCGGCCTCGGGCGCGTCCTCGACCGCGGCGCGGACCGTCGCGTCCGGTGGCGTGAACGGCTGCCCGGCGACGATGCCGATCCTCTCCATCCGCGCGACCATCGTCGCGTCGTCCTCGGCGGGCGGGTTGTCCGCCATGAGCGTCGCGAGGCGGCCGAAGAACTCCTCGCCACTCAGCGCGTGCACCTGGTCGCGCACCGCCGTCTTCATGTCGACGTTGGGATCGACCGTGCCGGGCGGCGGCGTGTACGGCGTGCCGTAGGCCTCGAGCGGCACGAGCTGGTATTGGTCCTGCAACGCGTGCACGGCGGCGTAGTCATCGGGCGTGCCCGTCGAATAGGTCCGGCCGAGGATCCACACCAGGTTGGTGGGTGCCGCGACCCGTGTCATCCCCTCGGGAACGTCGCCTTCCCACCCCGGTCCTGTCAACAGGTACGTCTGGGCCTTGGTGCCGGTGGTGCGCGTGCCGGGTACGTCGAACACCTCCGTCCACGCCGACAGCATGGGCATCAGGTAGTAGCGGTCGCCCTCCGCGGGCAGGCTCAGCACCATCGGCTGCGCTCCGAGATCGAGCCACGCCGTCGAATAGAGGGTATCCGCGTTGGGCGCCGTGACGGTACGGAACGAAGCGTCCGGGTACTGGCGGAGATTGGCGAATTGCCCCATGGGGGCCTTCCCGCCTTCCGGCTTCTCCACGTTGGTGGAGACGCGCCGTGTCAGGTCCATCGTCACGATCGGGTAGCCGTAGATGTAGGCGTCGATCGCGGCGGCGCGGGCCTCCTCCTCCTCGTCGGTCGCGGGCGCGGCGACGGTCTCTGGGGACGCGGCGGGGGCCTCTTCGGGGGCCGGGCCGGGCCCGCGTGCGAGGCAGGCTTGGGAGAAGAGGAGAACGGTACAGAGAGGGGCTTTCATGCCTGGGTTGTAGGCACCCGGCCAGGCGGGGGTTGTCGGGAAGGTTCACGGGGGCGCAGCCCGCGGGGACGCGGGCCGGGTGCCTTGCGGGGTCGGGCTTCGCCCTCCGTCGTCCGGCCGCGCGCCGGCCGACGGGCGCGGGCCACAGACATGGGGGTGTGCATCGACGCCCGCGCGGCCCGCGCCCCCCTCCAGTCTCCCTTGCGCGGGGTGGCCTTCGGCCCATCTCCCCCGCGTCGTGCGCAAGCAAGGCCCGCGTTCGTGGTGCACCGCCCCGCGCCTCGGTAAGAGTGCCGACCTACGGGAAAGCATGATCCGCCAACACAAGGTCGCGCAGGCGCTCGGGCAGCTGTCCAAGGGTGAACTACAAGGTCTGGTCGCGCTGTTCGAGCTGCCGGGGACCTGGTCGCGCGCCACCAAGGACGATCTCGCGCAGGCCCTCTCCGAGCTCGAGCCGGGCGACCTGTTCGACGCCATCGCGCGCGACCGGCTCCGCGCCATGCTCGTCGCGCTCGACCTCCCCGCGTCGGGCCTCAAGGCGGAGCTCGTCGAGCGCCTCGCCGTTGCGTGCGGCGCGGCGCCGTCGGACCGAAGTGAGGAAGCGGCAGACGAACCCGACGACGACGAGGAGGAGGACCCGGCGCAGGTCCGCCTCGCCGAAGTGCTCGCGGAGGCGTTCAGCCGGGATTTGCTGGTGGAGATCGCGGTCGATCGCCTCGGCGACGAGGACGTTCGCGCAGGCTGGTCGGGGATGCGCGTCGCGCGGGAGCTTGTCCGCTACCAGGACGAGGACCTGGGACGCGCCTTGCGTGTCGACGACGTGCAGCACCTTCTGGCGGCGCGGGGCCTGCCCACGCAGGGTCGTAAAGCGGAGCTGTTCGCCGCGCTGCTCGCGTGGGCGGCCGAGGAGCCGGCGACGGCGGTGGCGCCGCCCCCGGCGTTTGCCGCGTTGATGGTGGGGCCTGGCGCGACAGGCGTCCACACGCTCAAGGCGGTGCTCATCGGGAACCAATCGTACGGGGGTGCGGACGGCCTCAACAACCCCGCGAAGGACGTGCGCGACCTCGCGGCGGTGCTCCGCGGCCTGGGACACGAGGTGTCCGCACACCTCGATCTGGACGCCAAGGGCATGAAGAAGGTGCTGCGCGACTTCGCCAAGGGCCTCACGGACACCGACGCCGTGTTGTTCTACTTCTCGGGGCACGGCCTCGAACACCACGGCCGGAACTGGCTGCTTCCCGTCGACTTCGGAGACGCGCAGCCGGAGGAGCTGCCCGACGAGGCCGTCGACGTGGAGCGCGTGCTCCGGATGTTCAGCCACCAGCGCTTCCGGGTGTGCATCCTCGACGCGTGCCGCTACAACACCTATGGGACGAGGATGCGCGGGGCCAGCGGCGCTGGTTTGGGAGCCATCGCGCCGCCCGATCCGGAGGGCACTGAGGGCACGCTGATCTGCTTCGCCACGGCGCCGGGCCGGGTCGCGAGCGACGGCGTGCCCGGCACCAACGGGCTGTACACCGCCGCGCTGCTGGCGAGCCTGCCCGTGCCCGGCAGGCGGATCGAGGATGTGCTCAAGGCGGTCCGCAAGCGCGTGTCCGACGCCACCGCCGGGAAGCAGGTTCCGTGGGAGCACAGCAGCCTGACCGGCGATTGGTACCCGGCCGGGATGTGACCCACGCGGCGGTCGGCGCCGCGCCGGGCACCGCCGCGCGCGTGGTCGCCCAAACCAAATCTACCGCCAATCTCCCACCACCACGAACGGCGCCCAATAGAACGGGTGGGAAAATTCCTTGCTCGCGAGCAGCGTCTGTTGCGCCACTTGCAGGGCGCGACCGATGTCGTCGCCCTTGCCGAGGCGGGTGTAGAACGCTGTCATGAGCGCGTGGGTGCCAACGTCGGAGACGCTCCAGAGGCTGGCGATGAGCGTCTCGACACCGGCGCGGCGGAATTGGCCGGCGAGGCCGTTGACCGCCATGGCGGGGCGGCCCGCGGTCAGATCGCCCGGGAGGCCCGACTCGCACGCGGAGAGCACGACGAGGCGCGTCTTGTCGAGCCAGGTGCCGAGGCCGGGGATCTCGCGGTAGCCGAGCACGCCCTCGGGCCCGGGGTAGCCGGTGAGCACGATGTGACTGCGGTCGGGAAAGGTGGCGTCGAGGATGCCGTGGGTGGCGAGGTGCACGAGGGTGCGGCCGGCGCACGCTTCGAGCACGGGGACACGTTTGCCTTGGTCGCCGACCAGCACGGTTGCGGCTTTGTAGAGGGCGCCGATGGCCTCGACCTCGGCCTTTGCGCCCGGCAATGTGCCGTCCGGATTGCCGACCAGGAGCAGGCTCTTGGCGTCGATCTTGAAGCGGTTGGCCGCTTTTCCTGGCACCGCGCGCAACGAGCCGACGTGTGTCACGCAGGCGACGGCGGCCTTGTCGATGAGCCAGGCGCCCTCGTGGCGGAGCAGCGCGAACGGGAGCTGCCGGAACACGCCCGTGGCCGAGACGACCACGGTGGTGGCGGTGGCGAGCTCGTCGGCGATGGGGGCGTAGAGCAATTCTCCGAGGGCGTCGCACTGGGTGCGGGTCCACTCCGGGTCCCACGTGTCGGCGGCGCGCAGGCTGCGGGCGACGGCGTAGACTTGTTTGGAGAGCGCCTCGTTGGTGACGACGACCTCGCGCACCGCGAGCCGCTCGCGCCGGTACACGAGCAGCACCAGCTTGGTCGGCAAACTCACCGGCTGCACGACGACGACGCCCACGGGGAGCTCGGTGCGGACGGATTCCAGGTCCTCCGGGTCGGTGCGGACCAGCTCGGCGAAGTGGGGGTAGGTGGCGCGGAGCTCGTCGACCTTGGTGGCGAATTGCGCCTGCACGGCGGCGAGCTGCTGGCGGAGCGCGGTCGCTTGGGTGGGGGAGGCGCCGGCCAACTCGCGCTGGAGCCAAATCTGGCGGTCGGAGAGGGCGCGCAAATCGGCGGAGACGGCGTCGTCCGGGACGGGGGGCTCGTCGTGATCGGCCAACGCCATCTGCTCGGCGGCGACGGCGGCGCCGCGCATGTCCCCGCCGCCCAGGCTCGCCTCCACGACGGCCTCGTAGACGGCAGCGTATTCGGCGCGGAACAGCCGTGCCTCCTCGGGGCCGAGGCTGCGGCGGGTGGCCTCGAGCACGTCGACGGCCTTGCGGAGGAGCGCCAGGCCGGGCTCTTTGCGCCCGGCGGCGAGCGCGACGCGGCCTTCGAGAAAATCGGCGCGCCACCCGGTCGTGCCGAGGCCGCCGGAGAGGGTGCGGGCCTCGGCGGCGAGCTTGACGGCCTCGTCGGGCGACGTCCGCCAAACCAACCCGGCGAGGTTCAGCGCGGCGGTGGCGCGGATGCGCGGGTCCTTGGCGGCCGTGTAGAGCTTGCGGTACTCGGCGGCGTCGGGGGTGCCGAGCAGGGCGCGTTGGAGGGCGATGGCGACGGCGTCGTCGGGGCGGCCGGCTTGGACGAGCATGGCCTCGGCCCGAGCGTACAGCTCCTTCGCACGCTTGGTGTCACCCTTGCGATGGTATACCGTGGCAAGATTGGCCGTGAGCGCGGCGGCGCGGCGCACGTCGGGAGTTGGCCCCTGGGTGTCGGCGAGGGCGCGCTCGTAGAGGGGGCCGGCCAGATCGTCGAGGCCGAGCGATTGGAGCACGATGCCGAGGTCGTTGCTGGCGTCGACGCTGCCGAGGCGGTCCTTGCCGGCCTGGAACAGGGTGACCGCCTCTTCCAGCGCGGCGCGAGCGTCGCGGAGGCGGCCGGCGCGGCGGTGCGCGAGGCCGGCGTTGGTGAGCGCGTCGGCGCGCCCGAGATCGTCGCCGAGGGAGAGGAACAGGGCGCGGGCGGCGTCGAACGCCTTGCCGGCCTCGTCGGGGCGGCCGAGCGCCATGCGGGCGAGCCCGAGGTTGCTGGCGGCGTTGGCGGCGAGCGCGGGATCGTTGGCGGCGCGGGCGGCGTCGAACGCGGCCTTGAGCTTGTCGGCGGCCGCCGGCGCGTCGCCCACCGCGAGCAGCCACAGCCCGCGATCGTTGGCCACCCGCGCCGCCAGGAGCCCGGTCTTCTCGGCCTCGTCGAGCTTTGCGCCCGCGAGGTCCACGCGGCCCTGCTGGCGGTAGGCGGCGGCGAGCCGCAGGAGCAATTCGACGCGCGCGGTGGGGTCGGTGGTGGCGGGGAGCGCGGCTTCCCAGGCGGTGATGGCGCTGGGGAGATCGCCGCGGGCCCAGGCGGCGTGGCCATCTTCGAGGGGCGCTGCGAGGGGGCCGGCCCAGGCGGGGAGCGCGGCGACGGCGGCGAGGCCGACGAGGAGGGTGAGGAAGTCGCGGCGGGGGAGGGGCATGGGGCTCGAAGGGTACACGGAGGTGGCTGGTGTCCGGTGCGTAACGGAGTGGGCGTCCGGTCGTATACACTGCCTGCCACCGCCCGCCCGGCCGCCTCCCGCGCCGAAGTTCGGCTCACCGCCCGCTTCCAGGTTAGGTTCCTGGGCACCGGAGAGGGCTGGATGCCTCGCACTCCAACTGCCGTCCTGTTCGCATTGCTGTCGGTCCACTGTGACGCGGGTCGGGCGTCGCTGCCGGAGATCCCCGACGGAGTGGGCGCTCCCTGCGAGCTTTCGTCGCAATGCCGCGACGGCTTGGTGTGTATAGCTGAGGCCGCGCCTGGTGCTGGATATGAAGAATCGGTGGTGGGTACATGCGGCGTCGCATGCGAGAGCAACGACGAGTGCCTGTTCGATACCCCCTGCCATTGGTGCGAGACGCGAACCAGTCCTCCGTTCTGCTCCTTTGATGGTTGTAAGTAGTGTGGCCTATGCGCGACGGCGCGTGCGAACATCGTCCTTCGAGGCAAGACGTCAAATCAGACACGGCCGGGGGCACCGGGGTGGCGCCTGAGCGTGCGAAAGGCGCGCACGTTGGAGCCGGTCACGGTGCCGGTGCGGTGGGATGTCGGGCGGGGGTTGGTGGAGGTTGGCGGCGGGGAGTAGGGGCTGCGGAGGAGCCGCCTTCGGTGTCAGCGTAGGTTCGCCTCGTGCGCCTTCACTCGTCCAGGCGAAGGGCCGCCCGCAGCTCGCGCTCGTGAATCGTCAGCCGGACGACCAACACATCATCGGCGTACCACGTCCGCGGATCGTTGCGGGCCGTGCCGGAGGCGACGGTGCCCGCGACTCCAATGGCGACTCCAGCAAAACCCACGCCCGCCATCGCGAGCCCCGAGTTTGCCATTGTGAGGTCGTGTTCGGGCGTCACGTACGCCACTCCGAGCCCGGTCAGGAAGGTCAAACAGCCGAAGCCTGCGATGACGGCGCCGGTGGCGATCGAGCCGCCCCAGATTGCCTTTTGCATGCGCCGAATCTTCACGAATTCTGTGTAGGTCGGCTGGTCGCCCAGGCGGAGCATGACCGTGCTCGCGTCGAGCCGCTGATCGAAATAGTCGACGACCGAGCCGTCCGGCTCCAGGAACATCGCCTTTGACGCGTAGAGTTCATCGGCGACTCGACGGGTGGGCTCTGGTTCACGAACGAGCGTGTTTTGCCCGCTGTCGTGATCGGCTGCCAGGGCGGGTAAAAGGAGTAGAAGCAACGTCGCCTCGGTTGACTTGACCGGGGGAGGGTGCCCCGGAGCCGCTGAAGAAGTCAAGGAACGCGGCGAGACAGGGCTGCGTGCCGGGCGCCGAGGAAGGGGTCCGTCCACGCTCCGGGGCAGATCTCGACACCCACCTCCCCAACCCGAAGCCATGCCCCCACGAACGCCTGTTTTCCGGAGTCATGCCACCACGAATGCGCATCTCCGCCCCTCCCGAGCCGCCATGGCCAGGCGCTCGACGGACCAACGCCGAGCTTTCGCTTGGCCGCGCCGCCAAACGTGCATTCAACCTGGCATGACTCGGGGAAACGTTCATTGGCAAGGGCATGACCCCGTTCGCTGCCGCGACGGGGGTGCGGCCGTGGCCCGCCCACCGCACAAACCAATTCCCCCGCGCGAGGTGCGTGCAGGGCGGCCGCCCCGCGGCCGGTCGGCCCGGCCGACGGAGCCCGGAGGGCGACCCCGGAACGGACCGGCCCCGGGCGCCTCGCCCGGGGTCGCGCCCATCCGTCGCGATCCAAGCCCCGCGCCCTACAGCTCCATCCCCGCCAACTGCACCCTCGCCGCCGCCTCCATCCGCGGGTCCGCGGCAATCGCGGCCTGAAACGACTCGCGCGCGCGGGGGAGCTCGTGCTGGTCGAGCGCGATGAGGCCGTCGGAGAACTTGAGCGCGGCGTCGAGCGGTTGGGCCGCGACGGTCCCCAACGATGCCACCACAGGAAGCGCCGGAAGCGGAGGCACCGCCCCCGGAACCAGCTGCCCCAGCCGCTCGCGGAAGCCCGCGGCCACCTTGCGCTCGATGTCGAGGAACTCGGCGACGGTGCCGTTGCTGCCGCTCGCGTAGATGACCTCGCCGGTCTCGACGCGGACCAGGCGCGCGTCGACGCGGAGGGTGCCCGCGAGCGAGAAGTAGGAGCCGAGGACCAGGTACTCGGCGCCCAGGAGCTTGCCGAGCTTGGCGGAGGTGTCCTTGTCGACGACCGCGCTGTGGCCGAGCTTGAGCTCGTCCATGAGCGCCTGGAGCTGGGTGCGCTCGACCACCGTGACGCCGCCCGCGCCCACGAGATCGGTGGTGAGCATCTGGGTGAGGCCGACCTTGAGCGGCTCCAGCTCCGGGTTGCCCTGGTTCTGGAAGTACATGACCGCGACGGAGCCCGGGCCGGCAAGGGCCTCGGCGATGAGGAGGGAGAGTCCCAACAGGAAGCTCATTCGGACTCCGCGCGGGCACACATACACGCCCGCGGTGGCTACCGCATCAAGTACGCCGCGCCTCCGCCCACCCCGAACGCGCTGCTGGACGAGGCGCCGAGGAGGAGGTCGTCGAGGCCGTCGCCGTTGGTGTCCCCCACGTTGGCGATCGCGGAGCCGAGACCGTCGCCGTCGGCCTCGCCCAGGTAGCGGGCATCGGCGTCGGAGGGGCCGTACGCGCCGGCGACCGGGCCGTAGAACACGAGGACGGCGCCCTCCGCGGGGGTCGTGTCGCCGCGGCCAAGCGCCAGGAGGAGGTCCGCGTGGCCGTCCGCGTCGACGTCGGCGAGCGTCTGCCCCCGCGCGACGGCGCCGTCGAGATCGGTCCCGTACACGCGCGCCGTAGTGGCCGCGGCGGCCTCGAGGCCCGACGCCGTGCTGCTCCCGCTCACGACGTACACCGCGCCGGTGTAGAAGCCGCCCTGCATGTTGTAGGGGGCGCCGACGAGGAAGTCGTCGAGGCCGTCGCCATCCACGTCCCCCTCGCCGCCGATCTCGCCGCGCGAGAACCAGTCGTTCGTGATCTCGCCGCCGACGTGGCGGTCCGCGTCCGCGAACGTGACGTCGCCCAGGAGGGGGCCGTGGAACACGCCGACCGCGCCGGCGCCGTCGTCCCCGAGGTCGGAGCCGTAGGCGCCCACGAGCAGATCGGGCGCGCCGTCGCCGTTCACGTCGCCGAGGGCCGCCACGCTGTTTCCGGTACCCCCGGACTCCCGATCGCCGCGGATCACGAGGCCCTCGTCCACCGTGTGGTCGCCGGTGACGGGGCCGGCCAGGATCCATGCCGTCCCGCCGGGGCCATCCTCCACCAGGCCGGAGCTGCCCACGATCACGTCGGCGACGCCGTCGCCGGTGAGGTCGGGCGAGGCGGCGACGCTGGTCCCGACGCCGTCGTACGCGTCGCTCCCCGCGGTGATGAGCCCCGCGGAGGAGGCGAACGACATCGAGCCGGTGGTCGTGCCGCTCACGATGTAGACGGCCCCGTAGGTCCACGCGCCCGAGGCGCCGACGGCGGCGTCCGGCACGCCGTCTCCGTCGAGGTCCTGGCCGCCCGCGATCGTGCCCGCGAACCCGCGGTTCGTGGTGCTGTACATGTAGAGGGGCGCGATGGTCTCGACGAGGTGCTCCCCCGTGACCGCGCCCGGGACGAGGAACACGGCGCCGGCGTACTCCGCGCTGCCGTAGCCGAAGGCGCCGATCCACACGTCGCCGAGGCCGTCGCCGTCCACATCGCCCGCCCGGGCCCCGCTGCTGCCCAGGTGCCCGTCGGGCCCCCCGCGGTAGATCGTCGTGGCCGCCCCGACGCCGACATCCCCGTCGGGAGCGCACATGCGGTCGCCGCCGACGCAGTCGTCATCGACGCCGTCGCCGCACACCTCGACGGCGGCGGGGCTGATTGCCGCGTCGGCGTCGTCGCAGTCGCGGGCCTCGGTGTCGGCCCCGGCGGGCGGCTCGCACGCCAGCACCGGGGTGCCGGCGTAGCCGTCAGCGTCGTCATCGACGTACCAGGTGGGGGTCACGTTCTCGTCGACCGCCCCGTCACAGTTGTCGTCCACGCCGTTGCACGCCTCGGTCGCGCCGGAGTGCACGGTCGCGTCGGTCGGGGCACAGTCGTCGTCGTCGGGGGTGCCGTCCGCGTCGGTATCGGCGGGGGGCGCGGTGTCTGCCGCGGAGTCTCCGGCGGAGTCGAGATCGCTCCCGTCGTCGGGGACGAGACCGCCGTCCTTGCCGACACACGCCGCGAGGAGGAGGAAGGTCAGGTGCGTCGGAAGCGTGCGAATCATTGGGGCTCCGCCGCGCGGGCGTAGACGTGGCTTCCGAGCAGGGTACACGCGATCACGGCGAGCGAGGGCCCGATGTCGAGCACCAGCCCGTCGAAGAGCGTGAAGGCGCCGAGGCCGACGGCGAAGAGCGCCACGCAGGCGAGCAGCCAGGCGCCGATGTGCGCGGCGCCCTCGTACCGGGCGGTCCGGAGGACGAGCCCGCCGAACACCAACGCGACCGCCCAGGCGCCGAGCGGCCCGCCGGGGCGCCGGGTGTGGCGCCCGGAGAGCAAGGTGTCGAGGAGATGCGCGTGGATGCGGACGCCGGCCATGTCCGCGCTCTGCATGGCGGGGAAGGCGTAGGGGGTGACGAAGCGGTCGTTCGCGGCGGCGTCGGTGCGGCCGATCAGCACCACGCGGCCCTTCAGCGCGGCCGCGAGCTCGTCGGGGACGCGGAGAGGAAGGTCGAAGCCGAGCCCGCGGGCGAGGGCGGACTCGCCGACGCTGCGGAGGACGCGGGCGGCCGAGACGAGCGGGATGCCGTCGGCGCCCTCGGGGCCGCGGAAGTTGAGCGGGAGCGCCTCGTGCAAGGCGACGGGGCCCGAGGGGAGGCCCAGCCAGTCGGGCCCGACGGTGCAGACCACCGGGGCGCCGCCGCAGCGCTCGGCGATCGAGGCGGCGAGCTGCGCGGGGGGCAACGCGGAGCGGTGGAGCCACGCCCCGGCGAGGGCGACGGCGGGCGTGGGGGCGTCGTCGTCCTGCCAGCCGCCGACGAGGCCGGCGGGGAAGGGGGCCAACAGGCGCGCGCGGGCGACGGCCTGCACCAGCGGCACGGCGCGCACGGCCATCTCGCCGGAGAACAACGTCTGCTCCTCCATGCCGAGGTTGGCGAACGCGGCGAGCGCCACCTCGCCGAACACGGAGCCGGCGGCAAACGGCACCGGATCGCCCGCGATGCCCGGCGAGAACCGCTCGGCGACGGCGACGCGGCCGTGCGCCTCGATGGCGGCGCGCAAGAGATCGTCGTCGGGCGCGGGGACGTCGGTGAGGATGTCGAGCACGACGGTCTTGGCGCCGGCGGCCTGGAGGAAGCGGACGAGCTCGGCGAGCATGGCGCGGGGCGTGGTCGCGGGGGCGGGATCGGCGGGGTTCCAGAGGTAGAACGCCTCCTCGTCGATGCCGAGGATGGCGACCTCGCCGCTGGTCGGCGCGGCCCCGCGCAGGGACGTGTAGAGCACGTCGGTGCGGCCGCCGAGCAGCACGAACGCCAGCGCGCCGAGCGCCAGCGCGGAGAGGACGTTGACGACGACCTCGTTGGCGAGGTCGCGGCCCACGCGGCGGAGGGTGGCGCGGTGGGGCTGGTCGGGGGGCGGCGCTGGCGACGGCGGCGCGGTTTCCGAAGGCACACTCACGGTGCGACGCCCGCGAGCTTCTCGTAGCCGGCCACGAGCTCGGGCAGGCCGGCGGCTTCGAGCGTGGTGAGGGCGTCGGTCGGGTAGCCGGCGAGCAGGAGCGCGGCCGCGACGGTGGCGGCACGATCGGCGGGGTCGGCGACGCTGTCGGCGCGCGCGCTGGCGACGGCGGCGTCGGCCTCGGCGGGGGGCGACACGCGCAGTGCGAACTCCTCGGTGCCGACGCGCACGACGTAGGTGCCCGGCGCCAGCGCGGGGCCGCCGTAGGGCACGGTCTTGTCGCCAGTGCCGGTCCACACGGTGGTGTCCGCGCGCAGGTCGAGCACGGCCACCTCCTGCGGGCCGCACGCGTCACACCGCCAGCGGATCTCGCGGAGCGCCAGCGCGGGCGCGCGCGGCACCGGACGCGTGAGGACGAGCCCGACCGCGCGGGAGGCCCCGGCGGAGCCGAGCGACGTGCGCTTCTGGAGCAGCGCGCCGACCTGATCGGCGGCGGCCGGCGCCGTGGTGAACGAGGCGGGATCGACCCGCTTGGGGCCGTCGACCGTGAACGCGCCGCCCTGGCGCAGGAACACGACGTGGGCGCCCGCGCCGAGCTCGAGGGTCTGGCCGACCGCGAGCAGGAACGGCGCGGCGGGCGCGGGGCTCGACGTGCCGCCCTGCACGAGCGTGACGGGGCCGCGCACGAGGGTGACCATCGCCGGGGCGTCGTTGGCGGCGGGCGCCGCGTGCGCGAGCGAGGCGAGGGCGATCAGGAAGAGCGGCATGGGGTTCCTCGGCGACGGGTCGGGGGCGCGTCGTCAGTCGTGGGCGCAGCGGTGGTAGACGAGGTTGGTCCACATCTGGTCGGCCGAGTACGCCCAGATCGCGCCGGCGGCGGCGTCCTGGCGCTGGGTGCGGGTCATCTCCAACATCTGCTCGAAGCGCACCCACTCCTGGCCACACTGCGTCGCGTCCCCCTTGCCGGTCAGCTCGCGGGTGCGGGCGCTGTCGAACCACGCCCAGGCGGCCGGGAGCGTCGCGAAGCGGGGGGGCACCCCGTCCAGGCAGCCGAAGTCTGCCGCGGGGGCCCACTGCGGCATGCCCGAGTTGATGTCGCGATCGAGCGGGATGTCCGGGAGCACCCGCTTGCGGTCGTACTCGGCCACCCACGTCACCGCCGCGGCGCGCCCGTTCAGCGCCTGCTTGCACACCGCGGTGTCCGCGACCTTGCCCGCGCCGAGCAGGCGCATGCGCCGCACCACCTCGTCGACCGGGAGGCCGCGGCGGCGCACCTGGCCATCCTCCCAGTCGCGCGCGGCGCCCAGGATGCCGTCGACCGTCTGCTTCACCAGGAGCGACCGCGTCGGATCCGCCTCGTGCGCCGCGAGCAGGGCCTCCACCCGCCGCGAGAGGTCCGCGTCCGCGCCGAGGTTGGCCGCGCGCGTGGTCGTCCACACGATCTGCAGGCTGTCCTCCAGCGAGAACGCGTGTGTTCCGTGGGACGCCGGGAGCGTGGCGACGCCGGCGGTGCGCGCGCCGGCCATCAGGGTGTCGAGCTCGCGGAGGGCGTCCCGCGTCGAGAAGCAGCCGAGGAGCGCGCCCACGAGGCCGTGGGTCGGCTCGTACTCGGGGTGTCCGGCGAGGACGAAGGCGGGCGTGCTCGAGAAGAGGTTCGCGGTGCGCGTCGGGAGGCTCTCGCGCAGGTGGCGGGGGATCGCCTGGTCGGTGAGCGCCGCATCCAGGCCCCGCTCCTGGGCCGCCACGCCGATCGCGTAGCCGAGCACGCCCACATCCGTCTTCTTGCGCGCAGGCTCGGCCACCTTCCAGCCCACCCGGTCGAGGTAGTGCCGCATCTCCGCGTACCGATCGCAGTGACGCCGCTGCTCTTCCAGCGCGCCGAGGCGGAGCGCGAACCGCGCCAAGGAGGCCTGGTCGTAGGCGAACGTCGCCGGGAGCGTGCGGTCGTCGGGAGCGGCGGCGAGCACGGCCGCGAGCGCCTCGTCCCGCGCGGTCTTCTTCGTCCCGCTCCGCTCGGCCTCGCGCCGCTTCACCAGCGCCTCGAGGTCGCCGAGCGCCGCCTGCGCGTCCACGAATTGGGGGTCCTCGCTCAACGCGCGCGCGAACGCGGTCTTCGCGTCGTCGAGCTTGCCCTCGGCCGTGCGCGCGAGGCCCTCGCCGTAGGCCGTGAACGCGGTGAACCGCTCCGTCGGCGCCTGCATCAGGAGCTTGCGCCGCTCCGACGAGGACAGCGTCAGGTCGAGCCCCGCGACCAGCGCCTCGACCAGCTCCTTCTCCACCGCCACGAAGTCGGCCACGGTGCCGTTCGCGGCCGCCGCCTTCACGACCTCGCCGGTCTGCACCTCGACGATCCGCGCGTCGAGCGCGAAGGCGGGGTCGAGCACCGTGAACGAGCCCGTGACCACGAAGCGGGCGCCGAGCCCCTTGCCGAGCTTCTGCGCGGTCTTCGGGTCGAGGAACCCCGTCTCCTGCAGCTTCATCTCCGCCAGGAGCGCGTCGAGCTGGTCGCGCTCCACGAGGCGCAAGCCGGGGAGCGCCGAGAGGTCGGACACGAGCATGCCCGCCAACGCGCGGCCCAGGCCGTCGTATTGCGCGCCCGCCGCCCCCTTCTGGAGGGGGAGCACGGCGACCGACGGCGGCTCGGCGGCGTGGGCCGCACCGATGGCGGCATCACCGATGGCCGTGCCGAGGAGCACGGTGAGCACGAGGCACAAGAACGGGAGGGCGCGGCGCATCGGCGGGAGTGTACCGCTCCGTGGCTGGGCAGGGGCTGGGCGGGGGCCGCCGTCCCGCGTGCGCTACGATGCGCGCCTCCTCGGAAGCCCCATGTTGTTCACCCTGGTGTCCGCCGTCTGCCTCGCGCAGGATCCCTACGCCGCCCTCCTCGCCACGTCGGCCACCAGCCCCGCCGACGAGTACGCCATCGGCAAGGAGTACATCGACTCCCAATTCTGGCTCCTCGGCGAGCTCAAGGACGCCGAGCAGCAGCTCCGCGTCGAGCGCATCACCCGGCGTGTGCTCGCCGCGAGCGACCGCCCCGATCTCGTGTTCAACGTGATGCTGCTCGACGACGACGAGGTCAACGCCTCCGCCCTCCCCGGCGGCTTTCTCCAGGTCAACAAGGGCCTGCTCACGCTGTTGAACGACGACGAGCTCGCCTTCGTCATCGGCCACGAGCTCTCGCACGTCATCCTGCGGCACGGCGCCAGCACCATGAACTTGCAGACCGCCACCCACTCGATGACCGACCTGAAGGGCTCGCGCGCCAGCGACGACCGCGCCGCCGCCCGCAAGAAGGCCACCGAGCTGTACCTGATGATGGCGTCCCACTCCCGGCAGCTCGAGCTCGAGGCCGATCTGTACGGCCAGCTCTACGCCGTGCGCGCCGGCTACCCTTCAGCGGCGTCCATCACCGCGCTCCAGGGCCTGCAGGGCTCGATCGGCGGCGAAGGCATGACAGAGGTCGAGGTGCCCTGGGCCAGCCACCCCCTCTTCACCGAGCGCATCGACCAGCTCCAACGCGGCCTCGCCGGCGTGCGGCGCACCCAGGGCCAGTTCGACGCCGGCCTCTCCTGGCTGCGCGCGGGCCGCTACGAGCAGGCCGCCACCTCGTTCCAGCAGTTCCTCACGCTGTTTCCGCGCAGCACCGCCGGCTGGGCCAACCTCGGCGCCGCTTACCTGTACCAGGCGGCCAGCGGCGCGCAGGACCCCTGGCTCGACGTGCTCCCCCTGCACGCCGACTCCGGCATCACCGTGCGCGGCGCCAGCCCCGCCGTCGCCCGTGACCGTGCCCGCGACGCCCTGCTCCGCGCCCTCGCGGTCAACCCCCAGGATCCCGTGTCCATCGGCCTGATGGGCGTGCTCGCCCGGGGCGAGGGCCGCTTGAAGGAGGCCCGCGCCTTGCTCGAGCGCGCGCTCCTCACCTCGGCCGACGCCGCCCCGCTCCTCGTGGTCCTCGGCAACGTGGCCGCGCAGGAGGGCAAGACCGACGAGGCCGTGCGCCACTGGGAGAAGGCCCGCGCCCTGGCGCCCGAGCAGGCCGAGCCCCTCGTCAACCTGGCCCGGCTCCACGAGCAACAGAAGAAGAAGAAGCCCGCCATCGCCGCCTGGAAGGAGCTGCTCGACGTGCCCGCGTGGCAGGACGAGGCGGTGACCCGGCTCAAGGGGCTCGGCGTCAAGGTCGAGACGCCGCCGGTGCCAGCGGGCGCCGCCGAGAAGCTGGCGTTCGGGAAGAACAACGTCGGCGTGGGGGACGCGTACACGACCCTCGCGGCGCTCGGCGCCCCCGACTACGAAGAGGCCGACTCGGCCATGCCCGAGTACCGGTACCTCGCTTGGGACACGGTCGGCCTCGAAGCGCTCGTGCTCCGCGATCGCGTCGTCCGCTGGAGCCTGTGGTGGCCGGGCACCGCGACCACCCGCGCCGGCATCACCATCGGCTCCTCCCACAACCAGGTCATGACCGCGTACGGCGAAACCTCGAACCAATACGTCAGCGGCAACATGGCCGAGCTCCAATGGAGCCAACTCGGGCTGATCGTGCTGTTGTCGGACGACGAGGTGATGGGGATCGAACTTTCACCGGTGGAGTAGCCACGTGTTCTTGCTCCTCGCCTGCGCGCCGTCGGTCCCCGGGGTGCCCGTCCTGACGGCGCTTGCGCCGGCGAGCCACGCGGAGGCCGTGTCGGTCGACCGTTTCCTGGCACCGACCGGACTCGGCGCGACCAATGACTTGTTGTGCCCGTGGGCGCGTGGCGAGCCCGTCCCCGACGCCTCCCTCGTACGTTGGGTCGCCGAGGGGCGCCTCACATGGCGGGTGCTCACCGTCGGGTCGGCGGTCACGTTCGCGGGCTCCGCCGAACCCGATGCGGCCTCGGCTTCCATGGGGGCCGCGCGCGCGCTCGCGGCGCGGTGCGGGACCGACATCTCGGCCGACGTGCTCGTCGTCGCTGCGCCGGAGGTTGCGTTCGCGACCGTGGCGCGCGCGGTGATCACGGTCACCCAAGCCGGCTTGGGTCCTGCGTGGCTGCTCGTGGACGATCCGACCCCGACCGCGCCGACGCTGGCGGCCGTGCTACGGATGTACACGGTCGGGGTGGACGCGAACGGGGTGGTGACCGTCGAGCGCGACGAGCCCGCCGCTGGGCCCGACGGGTGCGCGGTGGTGACGGGCGCGGACGCTGCGCGGTGGGACGGTGTCGTCGCAGCCGTGGACGACCTGCGCCGCCGGGGTGTCACCGAGGTGATGCTCGCGACGGAGGGGGTCGTCCGGGAGGCTCGCCCGATGGGGGGCAGCCCGCCGGGCGTGCGCACCGTGCCGGTGCATGACGACGTCGCGGTGATTCCGTTGGTCATTCCGCGAATGTGTGCCGAGGGGGCGACGGGGTGTGGGTGTATGGCGGGGACGTTGCGGGTCGGGAATGTCGGCGAGGCGGAGCCGGTGAAGGGGAAGTAGGGATCGGGCGCCCCGGCACCCGCCCGGGGGTGTGTCGTGGTGGATGACATCGGGGCGGCGGGTGCCGTCGGCCCCTTCTGGGCGCGGCGCGGAGCGCCTTGGTCCGGCTCCGGGCACGGCGGACCGTGCCCGGAGCCGGGACCGGCCGCCAGGGGCGGCCGCCCGCCAGGGGCCTGGCGCGGGTTGCGTCTCATCGATCGAGTTTCGGCGCGTTCCTGGCCGTTCAAACCGCACATTGCGCGGGTGACGGCGCGGCGCTTCGGCAGCGTCACTGCCTGCTCGCCGAGCTGCTACTGTGCGCTCTGATCGATCTGCAGCTCCCGCGCCAGGTTCTCATTGAACTGTGCGGCCATCTTCTTGCGCTCGTGTTCCTTCACGGGGTGGGGGCCGAACGTGAAGCTCACGGTGAGGGACGCGGCGCCCGTTCCTGCGAGAACGTACCCGACCGTTTGCATCGGCCTCTTGGCCGCATTCTCCTGGCGGCAAATCGTTTTCGCCTCCGCGGCCGAATCGGCTTCCGGGTAGATAGCCGTGCCTGCGCCAACACAGCTTGACGGTAGGTTCACCAGCGCGAGCGCGAGGCCCCCGCCCCCAAGGGTCAGGCCCCCTATGCGCAGGCCGAGGTTGACCCCATTTCTCGTGCGGTACTTCTTCGCGAGCTCGGGCTGCTGAATGTAGTCGTAGAACTTTGCGCCCGTCAGGGGCTCGCCGTAAATGCCCTTCTTCGGGACGGTCCACGTGCTCACGACCTGGCCGGTGCTCGCGCTGACGCCGACCCAGTCTTCGAAGAGCACGACACGCTCCTTGAACTGCTCGAGGCGCTGCGCGTCGGTGAGCTCGGTGACGGTGGGAACCGGCGGGGCCGCGGGCTCCTCGGCACGGAGCGGCTGCGCGAGCAAAAACAATACGAACATCGGGACGACTCCTCGGTCGATGGCGATCATGCGCCATCTGTACTGGGGCCGTCAACCGACGACGTGGACGCCCGGCAATCGAGCAGTCGGCCGTCCGTCGCGACGCGAGAGTGACGGCCGCACGAGCACCCGGCGCTCGTCCCACTCGCGCGAGGGCGGTGGCAGCCGCGGCGCCAGATCCTCGGTCATCAGCGTTCTCGGGCGCCGCCAGCCCTCATGAAGCGGGGGCGGGCGCTGCAGCGCGAAATCGGTTGTGGTACCGTGGGAATTGCACGCTGGGACTGTTCTTTGGTCAAATCAGGTTCTATTTGCTCTCTCGGCAGGTTGACGTGAGCCGCCACGGCGTGGCGTTCGGCATTCATGGTGTGGATAGGACAGCGTCACCCGGTGCGGTGATCGGGCGGTGCTTCGTCGGCCCCATCTCCATCGGTACGGTGTTCAACGCGGCCAGGTCATCCACTGGCACATTGGCTTCAGTGAAGTTGGCGGTGCTCGAGATTTGGGCGTACGGTCGGCGTATCGAGACTTGCCACGAAGGCCTCACGGCCCGGCTGGTCCTCACTGGCACCATTCCAGAAGGCGTCACAGACGGAGCGGAGCTGACCGGCGGTGTGTGATACAGACCCGACCGCGTGCCGACAGGGGGACCGGCTGCCAGGGGCGGCCGCTCGCCAGGGGCCTGGCGCGGGTTGCCTTGGGGGTGGGCTTGGTGTAGGGAGGCCCATGGGGCGGGACGGGCAATCCGCGATGCCCGCACTCGAGGGCGCACGGCAGCAGCTCTGCCGCCGGCCCAGAGACCAGGAAGTCCGCACCATCCTCGTGTGCGCATTAGCGAGGGAGGATGCGCAACCTCCTTCTTGCTTCGCTCGTCCTCCCGTCCTGCCCTCCTGGCGAGGAGATCCCCCCCTGCGAGGCTGCCGCCACCACGATCGCCGAGTGCGACCTTGAGATCGAGGACAGTATGTATCCGGACCTCGCCGATACCTGCCCGAGCGACTGCGTGGCGGAGTGCGTCGCCGGGGCCTTCTGCGACGAGCTCGATCCCGCGCTGGCTCTGAGTCGGTACTCCTGGGGCAGCTGCGGCGGGTCGTCGCCCACCGAGGAGTGCATCAGCGACTGCAACGGCGGCTGCGACACGGACGACTGGACTCCGCTCGTACTCGTCTTCGACGGCGCGCCGGTGCGCTTCGCGGTCGACGGGGCCGTCTTCGACTCCGGGCGCGGCCCTCTCGTCACCGACTGGCCCTCCGCGCCCTGGCTCGCCCTGGACCGCAACGGGAACGGCCTTGTCGACGACGCCTCCGAGCTCTTCGGTGACGCGACGCCGCTCGCCACGGGCGGCACGGGTCCTAATGGCTTCGCGCCTCTGGCGGAGCTGGACGCCGATGGCGACGGATGGATCACGCCGGCCGACCCGTCCTGGCCCCTGCTGCGCGTCTGGACCGACGCCGACGGGAAGTGCTCTCCTGCCGAACTCGAACCGCTGCCCGACGGCGCGGCGCTCGAACTCGCGTGGACGCTCGATGCCCGCTGCGACGCGCGCGGAAACTGTGAGCGCGAGCGCGCGCGACTCGTGTACGTCGACGCGACGGGCGCGCGTCGCGAGGGTGCCGTCGTAGACGTGCACGTCCGCGCGCGGAACACCGTGACGGCGGCGCGGTAGCCCAGGCCGTACGCGTACGGCGAGACGTGTGGTTGCGGGGCGCTCGACTCCCGGGGAGACGGCGTGCCGTCGAACAACTGGCGGCCTGATCGCGAGCGTCGACGTGCGCGCCCCGGGACATGCGCTGGCCGTCGAAGACGCCGGGCACCAGCGGCGATTGTCACGCTTGCATTCACGCACCTACCCCGGGTCTTGACCCGTGGCATGGCGGTACAATCCCCGCGCGAGCCTCACCTCGGCCACGCTCGCTCCGGCGAAGTACTTCACCTTCCGGCTCCCGTCCGGGCGCCATCCGTGACGCTCGTAGAACGAGCGGGCCCGAACGTTTTCCTCGAGCACCCAGAGCACGGCACGGGAATGGCCGGCGGCCACCACCTGCGCGAGCGCGGCTTCGTGGAGGGCATGCCCGAGGCCCGTTCCCCAGCGTGTCGGATGCACGTAGAGGGCGGCGAGCTCGGCGCCCACGACGTCCTCGTCGCGGGCAACGGCGATCGACGCGAACCCCTCGACCACGCCGTCCACCTCGCCGACCACGGTCACGCCGCCCGGCAACGGGGCCCGGAGGATGCGCTGCCACCGCTCCGTGCGCATCGGCACCGTGTAGTCGGCCAGGTACGCCGCCGGGATCAGGCCCGCGTAGGCCTCGTGCCACGCGGCGACCTGGGCGCGCGCGATGGCAGCGGGGTCGGCGTCGAGAGCGGGCCGGACCTGGATCATGGCGCCGTTGGTAACCTGACGCGCCCGCGCCAGGAGCCCTGGGCGATCATGTCGGCCCCATCCCCTGTTAGGACAAGAAAGAAACCATGTCCATCGAATGGAAACGAGACATCGCCCACGTTGAAGAGAGTATAGCTCGAGACTTTCCCCGTACCGGATTGGTGCTGCGAGCCTTCGCCTCGGGGCGCCTCGAGGATCCGAGGCCTCTTCTCGCACGCCTTCCCCAGCCCGACATCGACAATGTCGAGGGACTCGGAGACTTTGACGTCTGGTGCGGATACTCTGACGGAGTTCCCTTCTCCCTGTACGCCTCCAAGGACGGGCCTGTGGGGTGGGCGTTTACCCTCCACGTGGCGATAAAGCTCAACAAAGGAGGAGGGCTCGACTCGTCCCTCCTTTCCGTGCTGTTCGACCTTCCCTCCGAGCTCATGGCCCTCGACACTCCCTACCTGGAGAACGTGCCGTTCGATGGGCCGGCTTACGGGGTCTACAGGCCCGGGGTGCAGGAACCTGACTTCAAATCGCCCAGACTGCACGACGCGATAGCTTGGCAAAGGGGCCTTGAACAATGGCAACGTGCTGGGCGTTACGTTGCCGACACGCCAGCGACGGCAGGTAGCTGGATGGCGGTGGGCGCCTCGGTAGGCCCCTACGTGCGCGACCTTCAAGTGTTCCGCTCGCGGGAGCGGGCCGAACGCTTCATCCAGAGACAGGCGGCGACGGAGGGGAGCAAAGGGCCATACACGCTATGTCACGGGCGTCTTGTTGCGCATCCATGATTCTCATGCGGGTTCGTTCGCTCGCGACATTCCGGCCATGCGAGGGCCCGAGCCAGCGTACGGAAATAGACGCACGGTTACCGATGCGGCGAGTAGGGTGCGGGCGGCAGCGGCTGCTCGTGAAGCTCGACTGTGTACACGTCACGCGCTCGCAGACACGTCGGCCCCCACCGCTCCTCGGTCATCCGCGTGAGCTCCATGTCGTACACAGCCAAACACTCCGGCGCGCGGAAGATCCACGACCGGGCATCCTGGTCCACCAAGCGGAAGACGCAGCGCCTTCCCGCCGACGTTTCCAACAGTTCGACGCTGCCGCGCCGTGAACTGATCTGCTCGATTGCGGCCGCGGAGGATGCGATTTGCTGGGAGGGGGCTGGATAGCTCTCCAAGTCCCCACACATACCGAATGTCTCCTTGCGCACCGCGGGCTGCTCTCTCGACGAATCGCATGCAACGAGGCTACTCAACAGGTACATGAGCGGCATGATCGGTCCCTTATTCGCTCTGCGCGTGGTCGACGAGCACCCCTGGGTTTCCGAAGCGGCCCGCGGCGCACTCGCGCAGCGCTCGGCGACCGCGGCGCATCCGGCCGCGGTCTCTGGCGGGGACCGGCGCGCCGCCCTCGAGAGGTGGGCGCGGCGCGACCGTCCGAAGTCGGGGGATGCACATCTATCCGCTTACTTCGGACGCTATATCCGTCCAAGGTCGGGGGATACGCGCGCATCCTGTCACTTCGGACGCTATATCCGTCCGAGCTCGGGGGATGAGCACGCATCCCGTCACTTCGAACGGTAGGTAGCCCGTTTCGTGCCTGTGCGCCTCCTCGGCGCGGTGGGCTTCAGCGACGAGCGCGCCCTCGCCCAACGCCGCGCCGTCCGCCCCGCCGCGCCCTCGATCAACCCGCGCCCCCGCGCGAGGGACGCGCAGGGCGGCCGGCTCGGCGGCCGGTCCGGCGGCGCGTCCGCGGGCCGCCGACCGAGGGCCTTCGGCCCGAGCCCGCAGCGGCCCGGCCCCCGCGCTCTGGCGGGGGACGCGCCCACGCCCTCCCAACATCTCACAAGCCCCCGACCCACCCCCGCGCCCCCTCCACGAGCACGGCCAGCGCGTCGGGATCGGAGATGTGGCCGGGCGCTGCAAACGCCGCGAGATCGCCCCCGTAGCGGAGGCGGCATTCGGCCCCGGGCGAGAGCGCGCGGAGCGCCGCCTGGGCGGCGTGCGCCCTCTCGGTGACGACGGGATCCGCGGGTGCGCGGCGGCCGAGCAGGTCCCACCAGCGGTTGCTCCACCGCACGGCGCGTGACCCGTCGGGCAGCAGTTGCACCTCGACCGCGGGGGCGCGCCGGCCCGGGCGCAGGCTCGCCACGCAGGTCCATGGGGTGCCGGGCGTGTCCTCGTTGCCGCCCGCGGTCTCGGCGGTCGCGACGTAGAAGACGACGACGGCGTCACCACGATTCCCGCCGCGCCCCCCCTCCATCCGCACGTACCGGTCCCCCCCGATCGTCGCGACCACGCGCCCTTCGACGCGGCGCGCGAGGAGGGTGAGGGGTGCGCTCTGCCAGGCGTTGAGCATCCGGACGAACGGCAGCGACAGCAGCATGATGAGCGCGACGGTGGCGAGGCCGATGGTGAAAAAGAAGCCGACGAAGCCGAGATCGCCGCCCGAGACGGCGGCGCCGAGCGTGGGGACGAGGAGCAGCGGCGCTCCGAAGAGGATCGCGTAGAAGCGGTTGGTGATCACGAGGCGCATGATGCCACGGCGGACGACAACTACGACGCCAACCGAGCGCCCCGCGCCGCGCCGGGGCATCTTGTCCGGGTAGGGAGGTCCGCGTGGCGCGCACCATCGTGATTGGCGACATCCACGGATGCTGGGACGAGCTCCGCGACCTGTTCGACGCGCTCGCGCTGACGGACGACGATCTCGTCGTGAGCGTCGGCGACCTCGTGGACCGCGGCCCCGAGCCGGTCGCGGTGGTCGATTGGTTCCGCGGCCGTGCCAACGCCGTGGTCGTGTGTGGCAACCACGAGCGGAAGCACGTACGGGGCACGCTCTCCTACGGCCAACACATCGTGCGCCACCAATTCGGCGCGCGGTACACCGACGCCGTCGCGTGGATGGGCACGCTCCCGTACGCCTGGGAGACCGACGCGGTGCGGGTCGTGCACGCGGCGCTCATCCCCGGCGTACCCCTCGCGGACACCCCTGAGGACATCCTGTGCGGCTCGACCTCGGGCACCGAGCGGCTGGAGAAGCGCCTCGCGCCAACGTCCGGCGGGCGCCCATGGCACGAGCTGTACACCGACGAAAAGCCCGTGGTGTTCGGCCACATCGTGGTCGGCCCGGAGCCGCTCGTCCGCGACGGGCGCGTCTATGGCATCGACACGGGCGCGTGCCACGGAATGCGCCTCACCGCGCTCGTGCTCCCAACCTTCGAGCTGGTGTCGGTGCCGTCCCGCGGCGACCACTGGACGACCACCAAGCGAACGTGGCAGGTCCCGATTTTGCGGGAGCGTGCGTGGGGCCAGATGACGTTCGAGCAGCTCGACCGCAAGGCGCGTGAGCTCGCCGTGGGGATGGACGCGGAGGCCCGCGCCTGGCTCGATGACATGCGCACCTGGGCGGTGGCCGTTCAGGAGGCCATCCCGACGGTGGCGGCGGCGCTCGACGCCGAGATCGTGCGGATCACGGTCGAGCACGGCGAGGCCGGCTTCGCGGCGGCGGCGGCGGCCCACCCCGCGAACGCGACGCTCTTCGCGCGGCGCGCCGGCCGCCTCCAGACCGACCACCTCGGCTGCCCCGGCCCCGACGCGGTGTTCGCGCTCGCGACGCGCCTGGGCATCACGCTCCCGGTACCACAGACACCCTGAGCCGCTACGGCGCCCGACGACCAGGCGCTCGTCCCCGTGTGTGCGCGCCCTGTCTCCTTGCCACCCCGCATAACGATGTTACGTGCCCCGCGTAACGCCGTTACACGGAGCCCCATGGACGACCCCCGCCGCATCCACGACGCCCTCGCCGCCGGCACGCTCGGCCGGGACGACCTGACCGCGCGCGCGCTCGGCGCGTTCCTCGGGGCCACGACCTCGCGGGTGTACCACCACTACGGCTCGCTCGACGGGCTGCTCTTCGCCGTCGCGGGCGAGGGGTTCCGCGGGCTCGCGACCCACCTCGCCGCCGCCGCGCCACACGGCCTCTCTACGCTGGCCGAGGCGTTCGTGGCCTGGGGGCTCGACCGCCCCGTCCTCTACGAGCTGATGTTCGTCCGCGCCTACGATTGGCCCGCCCTGCGCGCCGCCCGCGGGAACGCGCCCCTCGACGACACCCCGGGCCTCGCGTTGTGGGGCGCCCTCCAGGCCCAGCTCGCCGCCGCCGGCAGCGCCGATCCCCGTACGGACGCGCTCATGCTCTACGCCGGCCTCCACGGCCTCGTCTCCCTCGCGATGGGCGGCCGCGCGAACGTCGGCCGGCTCGATCTGTCCGACCGCGACGCGGCGCTGGCCGCCGCCCGCGCCCTCGCCCACCGCCTCTGCCCATTGCAGGAGTCCAAGTGACCACGCCCCACCCCGTGCCCGTCCGCCTCGCCGCCCCGCTCCCGCTCCCCTCGGGCGCCGTCCTCCCCAACCGCATCGCCAAGGCCGCCCTCTCCGAGCGCCTCGGCGGCCCCGACGGCGGGCCGAGCGACGCGCTGATGCGCCTCTGGGACGGCTGGGCCGGCTCCGGCGCGGGCCTGCTCCTCACCGGCAACGTGATGGTCGAGCGCGCGCACGTGGCCGAGCGCGGCAACGTGGTGGTCGACGCCGAGACCGACGGCGCCGCGCTCGCCGCGTGGGCCCGCCGCGCGAAGGCCGGGGGGAGCGCCGTCTGGATGCAGATGAACCACCCGGGCCGCCAGGCACCACGTATGGCCGACGCCGCGCCCGTCGCGCCCTCCGCCGTCGCGATGACCATCGGCTACGGCGCCTTCGCCAGGCCCCGTGCCCTCGAAGACCCCGAGATCCACGCGATCGTGGCGGCCTTCGGCACCGCCGCCGCCCGCGCCGCCGCCGCGGGCTTCGACGGCGTGCAGATCCACGCCGCCCACGGCTACCTCGCGAACCAATTCCTGTCACCACGCACCAACCTCCGCACCGATGCCTGGGGCGGCGACGCCGTGGGGCGGCGGCGTTTCCTGCGCGAGGTGTTGCGGGCGGTGCGGACCGCGGTCGGCCCCGGCTTTCCGGTGGGCATCAAGCTCAACAGCGCCGACTTCCAACGGGGCGGGTTCGAGGAGGACGAGTCGCTCGACGTGGTGCGCATGGTCGTCGACGAGGGCATCGACCTGCTCGAGATCAGCGGCGGCACGTACGAGGCGCCCGCGATGTTCGCCGACGGGCCCGGCGCGGTCGTCGCCTCGACCTCGGCGCGTGAGGCCTATTTCCTTGCCTACGCCGAGAAGGTGCGCGCCATCGTGCCCGTGCCGCTCATGGTCACCGGCGGCTTCCGCACGGTCGCCGGCATGGAGAGCGCGCTCGGCAGCGGCGCCGTCGACGTGATCGGCCTCGGCCGCCCCTTCTGTGTCGATCCCGGGTTCCCCGCCGAGCTGCTCGCGGGCCGCCAGGACGACGTGCCGCGTCCCAAGTTGGACACCGGCGTCAAGCAGCTCGACGCCATGGTCCAGGGCGGGTGGTACCTCGCTCAGCTCCACCGCATGGGCGGGGGCGCCCGGCCCGATCTCGGCATGTGGCGGGCGCGCGCGGTGTGGCAGTACCTCGCGTCGGGCGGGCCGGCGCGGGGGTGACACGTGGGAGCCGCGGCTACTTGTCCATGTCCGTCTTCGGCCCGAAGAACGGGAACGAGAACTGCCGCCAGAACCCGTCGGGCACGTAATCGCCCTTCACGCCGTACTGGTCGGGCCACGCGCGCTCCGACTGGACGGCGGTGCCGAACAAGTGATCGATGAACGCGAAGTGGGCGGCGTAGTTCTTGTCGATCGCTTCCTTGTCCTGGGAGTGGTGCCAGTGGTGGAAGTTGGGTGTCACGATGAGGTAGCGCAGTGGCCCGAGGCGGATGTTCACGTTGCAGTGGTTGAGCACCGCCTGGAAACCCACCACCACGATGTACGCGTCGATGACCTCCTTGCTGAAGCCCAGCACGTAGATGGGCGCGAGGATCAGCGTGCGCGTGAGAAGCAGCTCCACGAGGTGCTGGCGCGAGCCGCACAACCAATCCATGTGTTTGGCGCTGTGGTGCACCGCGTGCAGCCGCCACAACGCGGGCACCTCGTGGTAGGCGCGGTGCGTCCAATATTGGACCAGGTCCGCCACGAGCAGGATGAGCAGCAGCCCCACGGGCAGCGGGAGCGCGGCCACCCACCCCTGTACGCCGTCCTTCACCGCCCACCCGAAGAAGCGGAACACGAGCAGGTTGGTCGTGAGGAGGATGAACCCGATGACCAGGTGATTGACGATGAAGTGGTACAGATCCGTCTGCCACTCGGGCCGGAAGATGGGTTGCTCGCGCCGCAGCGGAAACAACTTCTCGATGAAGATGAACAACAGGCCCGACCCCAACAGATCGAGGATCAGCCAATCGAGCCCCACGTAGGGCACGTGGTCGGCGAAGTCGGCCACCGGCACCTTGTGCCCGCCCAGCAGCGCCGCGGCGAGCACGAAGCCGAACGCCGTCGCCGCCACCCACCGCGCGCGCCCGAGCGCGAGGTTCACGATCGAGATGCCGCCCGACGCGACCATCGACCAGAACAACACCCGCCGCAACACGTCGACATCGTAGGACCGGCGCAGCTCCGGCGTGGTGAGCGCGGCCGGGAAGTGGAACGCCAGCACGCCGAGCAGGCACAAGAAGCCGAGCACCAGCGCGAACACGCCGGACACCATCCCCACCCCGCGCGGCAGGTGGCCGTGGGAGTCGGACAGCTCGGTCAGCCGCTTGAAGGACGAAGGCTCGACGGGTTCGGGCGCGGAGGACATCCGGGCGGACTATCCGGGGCGAGGCCCAACCGCGCGTCGTTGCGAAAGTGCAACCAAAGGTCGCGTAGACACCCCATGGTCGCGTCCACGCCACGAGCGTACAGGTGTGGCGTCGGAGCCTCCCATGTCCACCGTCTCCTCCTCGACCGCCTCCGTCCCCACCACCGGCAAGGGCCTCCACATCGGCCTCTGGGTCGTCCAGGGGCTCCTCGCCGCCGCCTTCGGCCTGGCGGGCGTCATGAAGCTCACGACGCCCATCGCCGAGCTCGCCCAGACCCTCCCGTGGGTCACCGAGTCGGGCGCGGGCCTCGTCCGCTTCATCGGCGCCAGCGAGCTCGCCGGCGCGGTCGGCCTCATCCTGCCCTCCGCGCTCCGCATCCAGCCCAAGCTGACCGCCCTCGCCGCCGCCGGCCTCGTCCTCGTCATGATCCTCGCCTCCGCCTTCCACCTCTCGCGCGGCGAGGGCGCGGCCGTCCCCGTCAACCTCGTCCTCGGCGGGCTCGCCGCGTTCGTGGCGTGGGGGCGGTGGTCGGGGCGGCCGATCGCGGCGCGGGGGTGAGGTCGTTGCCGCATCGTAGGTAGCCGCATCCGGGCGCATCCCTGGGCCGAGCCCAGGGTCGGTCCCCTCTGGACTCGGCGCGAGCGCCTCGGTTGCCGCTCCCCGGGCTGCCGCCCGGGCGCGCCGAACCGCGCCTCCCTCCGGTCGGCGCGCCCGCCGGGCACCTTGCGCGGGTGGTGGTGGGCGGGGTGGTCAGGGGGCGAGCTTCGCGAGGAGCGCGCCCGAACGGCAACAACTCGGGGTCTCGGCATCGAGCCTCCGAGTTGTTTCCGAACTCTTACGCAACACGACGATTGCTCGACGGGCGAACGCCGGTAATTCATGGTCGCGACGCGTCAGTGTTGGTCCTGGCGCCTGGCCTGACGCGCGGCGGCGACAATTGCGGCAGCAACTCGGGGTCTCGCCATCGAGCCTCCGAGTTGTTGCCGCGCTGGTGCCGCGGCACGCCGCGGCCGCCGCCCGAGCGCGGCCAGCGGCCTGGGCCCGAGCGCGGCCGCGCCGCTCGAGCGCGGCCCGCGGCCTGGGCCCGAGCGCTGCCGCGCCGCCCGAGCGCGGCGCTCCGGTCCCCCTGCCCGACCTCCTCCACGCACCACCCCCCCTCCCGGTTCCCCCCAAACCCACCCAAACCCCCCACCCGACCGTCCCCACTACCAGCCCCCCGGTGCCCGCCCCCGCCCCCCGCGAACGGTGCTACCTTGCGCCCCTTCGGCGGAGCGGCGCGTGCGCACGTGGTGGATCGGAGCGGGCGGGCTCTTTGTCGTGACCCAGATGGCGCTCGCGGCGCCGCCCGACGCCACGCCTCCAACTCCGCCGTCGACCACCGCACCCCCCGCCCCCGCCCCCGCCGCCGCCTCCCCCTTCACCCTCCTCGAAGGCCAGGAGGTCGCCCGCACCCTCCCGCTGCGCGACTTCGCCCAGCAGGTGTTCGGCTACAACCACGACGGCGGGCGGATCCTCGCGGCCGACGCGGAGGGGCCCGTGCTGCTCGACGTGCGCGGCCAGCCCCGCACGCGCCTGGAGTGCCCCCAGGATGACGGCGGCGCCGCGATCGACGTGAGTCACGGCCGCGACGGCACCGTGGTGGCCGCGCTCTTCGCGAACGGGCGCGCGTGCGTGTGGGACACCGCCAACGGGGCGCTGCTCTCCAGCAAGAGCCGCGACATCGCCGCGATGGCCCTGGGCGACCGCGACTCGCTCGTGTACGGCTACGCCGACGGCAAACTCGAAGGGCGCAACGCCCGGACGGGCGCCCGCCGGTGGCAGCGAAACCCCGATCTGGGCCCGATCGTGCACCTGCGCTTCCAGGCGCGCGGCCCGCTCGTGGCGGCGAGCACCGGGGCCAATGGCGTGGCGGTGGTCGACACGCGGTCGGGCCGGCTCGTGCGCGGGATCCGCGGGGCGCCGGCGTGGGCGGCGGCGTTCGACCCGACGAGCGACCGGATGGCGGTCGGCCGCGCGAACGGCCGCGTCGAGCTCTGGAACACGAAGCAGTGGTTCTCGCGCGACACGGTGCGCTTCACGGGCGGGCAGGTGGTCGACGTCGACTTCTCGCCCGACGGCACGCAGCTCGCCGCGGCCATGGTGACCGGCGAGGGCGCCGCGCGCGTCGTGACGCTCGAGGTGTGGGACTTCCCCATCGGCGAGCTCGTGTTCCGCGAGGTCGTGCCCGCCGGCCCCGGCCCCACGCGCACCCGCTTCGACACCAGCGGCGACCGCCTCCTCGCCGGCAACGGCCCCGGCGCCAACAGCCTCGTGGCGGGCAACGGCCCCGGCGCCTCGCGCCTGTGGAGCCGCCCCGGCGCCCGCCAGATCCCACGCGCGCTCCCGAACGACGAGCCGCCCCACCACCGGCCCCTCCCCGAGGCCCAGATCCTCGCGGCGCTCACGACGGTCCCCGCCGATCGGACGCTCGCGGGCGCCGTCGCGATGGCGCCCGACGGGCGGCAGGTGCTCGTGCGCGCATCCGCCACGCCCGTCGCCCCGACCTCCACCGCCCCCATCCTCTCTCTCGTCGACCTCGCCACCGGCGAAGCCCGGCCGCTCCCCGGCTCCACCGACGCCGTGGGCCCCTTCGTGTACGCCGCCGAGGGCGGGCGCGTGGGCGCGGTCGTCGGCGGGGCGATGCACGTCTGGGACAGCGGCACCGCCGCGCTCCTGGGGCGCGTGTCGCTCGCCGGGCCCACGGCCGCCTCGCTGCTTGGCGAGCGTATCGCCCTCACGACGGCCGACGGCAAGGTGTACGTCGGCACGCTCGAACGCATGCGGGCCGTGCCCGGGGTGACCAACGCGACCGCCGTGGCACTCGACCCCCTCCACACCGACCGCGTGGCCGTGGGCACTGCCGACGGTGGCGTGCGCATCCTCGACGTTCGCAAGGGCGTCGCCGTCGGCCAGTGGGGCATCCACGCCGGGGCCATCGGCGCGCTCGCGTTCTCGGCGGACGGCCGTTTCCTCGCCACCGCCGGCCCCCGCGCAGGCGGCGACAGCGCCGCGGTCACCGTGCTCGCCGCGCTCCCCGACGACGAGACCGACCCGTGGGCCGCCGTGGTCGACACCCTCCCCACCCGCCTCGCCTTCGGAGCCGACGGCGACAGCGTCGTGGCGGTGTCCGCCCGCGGTGTGACCGTGGTGCGCCGCGAGGTCGGCACCGTGCTCGCGCTCTCCGCCCCCGCGGTCGACGCCGCCTTCTCCACCCTCTCCGCACCTTCTGGCGCCGGCCTGCGCTGGGTCGACACCCTCGGCGCGGTCCGCCCCGTCACGATCGCCGCCGCCGCGTTGCCGTCCGTCCCTCGCGGCAAGCCCTTCGCCACCTCGGCCGACGGTCGCTTCTCCGTGACCGCCGACGCCGACCGCATCTCCGTCTGGAACGACCGTTCCGGGCTCCTGTTGCGCGATCTGCCCGCCGCCGGCCAGGCCGCAGTCCGGTGCGTCTTCGCCGACGACGGCGACACGATCGCGGTGCTCTACGCCGACCGCTCCATCGAGATCTACGAGATCGAGACCGGCGAGGTGCTCCGCAACCTCGAGGGCCCCCCGGTCGAGACCGGCGACTGGGCCCGCTTCAGCGACGACGGCGCCTTGTTGTGGACCCTGGCCGGCCCCCGCGAGATCGTCGGGTGGGACATCGCCACGGGCACCGCGCGCGAGCGGCTGGCGGTCCCGGGCGAGGGGCCCCTCCGCGCCGACGACTCCCGCGCGCTGGCCCGCTTCGTGCGTATCAGCGACACGACGACGGAGGCGTGGCTCGACACCGCCGCCACCCCGTCCATGCGCCTCACGTACACGTCGGGCGGCTTCCGCCCGGTCGCGGTGCACCCCAACGGCAAGCTCGTGGCGGCCGTGCAGGAGGGCGGGATCGCGCGCCTGGACGTCGACACCTCGCGCCGCGTCGGGCCGCTCCTGCGCGTCGAGGGCCAGGAGCCCGGCCGGGCCGCGGCCTTCTCGGCGGACGGCGCGTGGCTCGCCGTCGCCTATTCCACTGGGCTCGTCCGCATCTGGGATCTGCAGCGCAACGTGGTCGTCGCCAGCCTGGGCGTCGATGCCCGGCAGGTCGGGCGCGCCGCCGCGCTGCCGGTGGCCTCGCTCGCGTTCGACGCCGCCGGCGAGCTCGTCCTCGCGCGCGACCCGACCGGCTATCCGCGGCTCTTCGAGTGGCGCCTCTCGATGGAGGCCCCACAGGCCGGCCTCGGCGCCGGCCCCGTGCTCCCGAGCGCCGAGGTGACCGCCCTCGCCGTCTCCCCCAACGGCCGCACCCTCTTCAGTGCCCATGGGGACGCGAACGCGCGCGCCTGGGACGTCGTGACCGGCGCCCAGACCGCCTTCTTCTGGGGCCACGCCGCGCGCATCACCTCGCTCGGCGTGGCCGCGGGCGGCAACCGCCTCGTGACCGGCAGCGAAGACGGCAGCGTGCGCGCGTGGGAGGTCTCGTCCGCCCTCGAGAAGGTGGCCGTCAACACCTTCGCCGACCCCGTGCGGACCCTCGCCGTGAGCGCCGACGGCTGGCGTTTCGCCGCCCTCGGAGACGCCGGCGTCTTGCGCACCTGGGACGGCGCCAAGGGCCGCGCTTTGCGACGCTGGGCGCTCCCCGCCCGCCCCGGCGGCCTCCCCGACCTCGAGCTGGGCCCCGCCGGCGAGCGCCTCGGCGTGGCCTTCCCCGACAACGTCGGCACCGCGTGGCTGCTCGATCCCGCCACGGGTGCGGTGGCGCCGTCGCGCTCGTCCCCGCTGTCCCGGGAAGCGCCGCCCGTCGGCGACCCCTCCACCATCGCGACCGTACGCGCGCTCGCCGCGGGCCTCTCGCCTATCACGGCCGAGGTCCTGACGCCCGACGGCGCCACGCTCGTCACCGCCGGCGCCGACGGCCACATCCGCCTCTGGGACGTGCCCACCGCCTCGCTCCGCGGCACCCTCACGGCGCTGCTCGACGGCAGCTGGGTCATCGACCGTCCCGACGGCACCCGCTTCGGCAGCGAGTCCTTGCGCGACGGCACGGCGCCGCTGCTGTACCGCCCGCCGCCGCAGTAGGAGGGCATCTTGTTCCTGTTCCTGTTGGCAATCGGCTGCGCCGGTGGCGAGTGCGTCGTGTTCCAGGACACCTGCGATTGCGACGCCGCGCCGACCTGCGTGTCGAGCGCGCAGGCCGAGGCCGAGGATCAGTGCGACATCGACTGCAGCCGCGTGGACTCGGGCGCCCAGCCCCCGGGCACGTGCGCCGCTGACGACGAGGGGACGTGCCGCTTCGAGTAGGCTGATGTTCACGAGGGCCCTCCGCGGGGTCCGGCGAACCAGGGGTCTCGAACCGCGCCGCCCGCGGGTCCCGGCGCCGCGGCGGCGCCGACCGCGGGCATGGGCATGCCGCGTTCTTCGTCGGGCGCGCGTGACCGTCACGGCCCTCGCCGCACGGTCTCCATGCCTATGCACGTCCCTCAGTCCGCGAGTACGAGGGCGTCGAGGTCCGAGGTCATGCCCCCTTCAACGCCGCTAAATCGGAGTCATGCCCCCGTGAACGCCCAAATCGAGGCTCGCTCGGCGCGCCCTCCACGGAGCAAGCGGCGTTTTTCGCGCTGGGACAAGCGCCTTCAGCCTGGATCCGTGCATTCAACCAGACATGACTCCGTGCCGCGTGCACTCATGGGGACATGACCCTGCGGCTCGGGAGCGACGGCCGGCTGGGACGCGCGGACGCCTGGGCGACGCGCATCGGCATGGGTGTCTCATCCGGCGAGTTCGGCGCGTCCTGCCTGCTGTCGGACAGGCCCCCGGGGTTCGCCCGCAGCCCGGAACGCTGGGCTTCGCCCCGTTGCGCGCGCCCAAGTGGAGCCCGCACCGCCACACCAGACCGCGGTGCAAGCACGCATCCCGCGCCAGGTGCCGGGAGGGGCGGCCGCGCGGGCGCGGCCGGATCGGCGCCGCCGGGCGCGCGTCAGCGCCCGGGAGGCGCCAGCCGAGGCCGCAGGCCGCGCCCCGTACGGGACCGCCCCGCAGGGGGGCGCCCGCGTCGTGCCACTCCCACTGCCACCAACCCGAGCATCCACCCGCTCCCAAGCCGGCCGCCCGTGTCACATCCACAGCCGTCACCGCCGTCATCTGTGTCACCGCCGGTGTCCGTGTCACCCGTGTCGGCTTCCACGGGGGCGCATGCCGCCACGTCGGAGGCGCTCCCGAGGCAGGTGAGCACCTTGGTGGAGTCCTCGGCCAACGTCGGGTTGCTGCCGACGAGCCAATACTCGCCGGCGGGGAGGTCGCCGAGGGCGGTCGGAGTGGTGGTGCCCGCGAAGCTGGCGAGGGCGTCGGTCACGTCGCCGTCGGCGGTGGTGCCGTGCAGGCTGAACGCGAGCTCGGGGGCGTCGATCTCGGTGGCAAACCACACCTCGCCGCCACCGTGCTCGAGCGTGTAGTAGGTGGCCGCCAACGGGTAGAAACGGTTGTCGTCCACGATGGCGGCGCCGGAGGCCTCGGCCACGGGGGGGCCGATGCGCGAGGCGAACGGGTAGCTGGGCCCCGCGCCGGAGTAGCGGCCGGAAGCGAGGTTCCACCGCGCGAAGGTGCTGAAGTCGGCCTGGAGCGATCCGCCGCGCGCGGCCTGGATGTCGGCCATGTCGGCCAGCAGGTCGCCGCCCGTCTCGGAGGCCTCCAGCAGCTCGATGATCACGTCGTCGCCGTAGCGATCGGAGAGGTACCACCACCAGAGCGCGGTGGCGTAGGCGAACACGGGCACGGGGCCGGCGGGCGGCTCGTTCAGGGAGCGCCCGGTGTCTTCGAGGTAGGCGTCGCAGAAGGCGAGGAAGTCACTGTTCTCCTCGTCGTAGAGCTCCTCGGCCCACACCGCCGTGCCCTCGCTGAACCAGACCTCGATGTCGGCGTTGTAGGCGGCCTGGACGGCGTGGAACAACTCGTGCGAGGTGAGCACGCGGATCGCGGTGCTGACGTTCGCGTAGCCGTAGCCCGCAAAGTCGTTCTCCATCACGAAGAAGCCGGAGCATTGGGTGGGGCTGGAGGAGCACACCTCGGCGGAATAGTTGCCATCCGCGTTGCCACCAAAATCGACGAGGTACACGTCCATGGCCTCGCTGCCGCCACGGCCCGCGTCGGAGAGCGGCGCGCGAAAGCCATTGTCGGCGTAGACACCGAGCACATCCTCTGCGGTGGTGCCGACCTCGTCCACGAAGTCGGGCACGCCGTTGCCATCGTCGTCCCCCTGCTTGACGAGGTTGGGCCCGTCCGTGCTGTACCAGACCCGCACGGTGCCCGAGGGGCTGTCGGCCGAGGTCACGGTGTCGCTGCTGTCGAAGCTGAAGAGGCCACCTTCGGTGGGGCGTTGCGCGAGTGCCAGGCCCGAGAGGAGAAGGATCACGAGCGCCTCCGCACGAGGAGCAACAGGGGGGCCAGGCCCCACCACAGCGGAGGGGTAGAAGTGGAGGCGCATCCGCACGCGGCGGGCTCTTCCTCTTCGACAGGCAGCGGATCGTCGGCGGGGTAGAGCGCCTCCAGCATGCCGACCGCGGAGAGGCCGCCCCACCCGTAGGTGTCGTTTCGGCCCGACTCGTCGACCGGCATGAAGGGGGAGGGGACGGCGGTGGTGACGAGCAGATCCATCAGGTCGGCGGCCGAGAGGGTCGGGTCCTGCGCGACGGCCCACGCCGCGAGCCCGCTCGCCACCGGCGCCGCGGCGCTCGTGCCACCAAACGTGGTGGTCACGCCGTTGCCCGGCACGATGGTCACGGTGGCGCTCGGCGCGGCCAGATCGACCGCCGGGCCGGTGTTGGTATAGTTGGTCGGGTAGCCGTAGCTGTCACTCGCGGAGACACACAACACGTCTTCGAGGTCCTGCAACTCGCCGCTGTCGATGACACGATCGTCATTGCCGGCGGCGAACACCACCAAGGCTCCCAGCCCCCCGCGCGGCTCCGTGGCGGCGCGGTGGATGACCGCGGCCAGCGCCTCGGGCACCGGAAAGCTCTCGGTGAACCCCCACGAGTTGTTGATGACCGCCACGTCCATCGCGATGGCGTGTTCGAACGCCCGCACGTCGGCCGAGAGCGGCGTGCCGCTCCCCTCGCCGAGCAGCTTGATGGGGACCAACGTGCAGCTCGCGCACATCCCCACGATGCCCGCCGCGTTGTTCGCTCGCGCCGCGACGACGCCGCTCACGGACGTGCCATGCTCGTCACAAATCGTGGTGCCGCCGCTGGAACAATACTCGCCGGGCTCGGGCCGCGGATCGTCGTCGTCACTCCACGCGTCGTAGGGCGCCTGCACCGCGTCGACGAGGTCGGCGTGGTCGATGTCGATCCCCGAGTCGATGACCGCGACCCACGTGTCCGCGCCGCCCATCGACACCGCGAACAGGCGCTCCATCTCGAGCTTCTCGAGGTACCACTGCCCGCCGTAGCTCGGGTCGTCGAACGAGAGCTCCTCGGAGGAGCCCGACGGGCCCTGCGGCAGCAGCACGTCGGGGAACACGTGGGTGAACCCCGGCGTGGCGGCGAGCATCGTTGCTGTCGCGATGGGATCCCGCGCGGAAACGAGCCACGACGGGCCTCCGAGCCATTCGGCGCCCTCGGGCGGCGCGACTCCGTCCGCCACGGTGACGACCACGGCGGCGCGCGACGGCAGCTCGACGCCGGGCCGGCCGTGCGTGCCCGGGAAACGATACACCGGGTATCCGGCGGACACCCGCACGAGCACCGGCGGCGCGTCCGGATCGAAGCGGAGCCGCGCGGGCGCTGCCCCGGAGGCGGTCGCGTGGGGGAGGAGCGCGAGGCCCAGGAGCGTTGGCAGCAGCATCCACCCGAGGATATCGAGCGCCCGTGAGGTCCGCATGCGCTTTCTCCCCGCCCTCCTTCTCCTCGGCTGCCCGGAGCCGGGCTTGGACAAGGGTGGCGACGACACCGCGGCCTCGACCCTCGAGCCGGTCTGCACCGAGCCCGAGCCTCCCACCTGTGTCGACGAGATGATCCTCGATCTCTCCCTGCACGACGACAAGGTGACCGAGGGCGAGGTCACCACCGAGACCGACGGGGACGATTTCGTCACCTCCATCGACGCGAGCGCCGGCGGTTACAGCCAGGCCGCCGAGAACGCCTGGGTCTACGTCCGCTTCGGGTCCGACGGCGCCGAGCGCATCGACATCGACGACGAGACCGCGCTCGAAGACATGACCTGGCACCTCGCCCTCCGCCGCTTCATCGTGCGCATCAACAGCGGCGACAGCGGCTCCTCTTGTGTCGGCGCGGCCGCCATGATCGGCTTCGAGTACGCCGACATCACCGAGGTTCCCGAGGGCATCACCTACCTCGAAGACGACTACTACACCGACGACTGCACCATCATCAACGACTCCTCCGGCCTCCCCGGCAGCCCCCAAGTGGCGATGGGCGCCTGGTGGTCCTACTCGAGCTGCGTCGAGACCACCGAAACCCCCATGCTCCTCCAACTCGAAGACGGCCGCGTCATCAAGCTCGTCATCGAGAAGTACTACGCCGACGAAGGCCAGAACCAGTGCAACAACCGCGGCAGCACCGACGCGGAGAGCGGCTTCTACCAGATCCGGTGGGCGGAGCTCTAAGCTCCTCTTTCGTTCAGGCTTGACGAGCGCTGCGGAGGCGTCCGAGTCCGAGTACGGGCCGTGGGGATACGGCCAACCTGGGCGCCTCCCCCGCTCGACAACCACGATCCGTCAGGAGGGGTGTGGCCCGCCTGCAGCCGGGTCCGCCGGGGGGGCCCCTTTGGGGGGAACCGGCGGGGGCCCCCCTCACGCCTCGCTTTGCGCTCGGCTCCGGGGGCGGGCGTCGTTCGCTGGCGGGCTTGCCGCCCGCCTCCCTCGCAGTGCTCGGGCCGCTCACTGTGCGAGCCCTAGCGGGCTCCGGATGCGGTTCTGGCGGGCCGCGCCCCTCCGGTGAGCGGAACGCAGGTTTCGACGGTCAGGAAGCCCAGATCTTGACCGTCTCCCCAATGAAATCGAGCATCCGCCGACACTCGTCATAGTCCGGATGACGAACGTGCATCCACCCGTGCCCCATGTACCCCGCCCCCACATCCGCCGTCCGCTGCCCGATCGCCGGCAGGTGTACCTCCCCGAGCCAGCGGCCGTAGCGCTCCTGGACGATGTCGAGCCCGGAGTAGCCGGTGATTCGCCCGTCCTGCGAGGGGCGCAAGCTGATGAGGCCGGCGCTGTAGTTGCGTGAGGGGCGCGGCCGCGCCTCGCCGTGCGTCAGCGCGCGCGCCCACTCCACGTACAGATCGATGTCATTGGCCCAGCAGTACAGGTCCCAGAAGCGGACCCCCGGCGGCCGCGCGCCGATCTCGCTGAACGTCAGCCCCTTCGGCCCGAAGAACCACTCCATGTGGGTCGGCGCGGTGCCGATCCCGAGCTCGCGCACCACCTTGCGCCCCATCGCCTTGAGCTCGTCGTAGCCCGACGCGTCGATGCGGTTGGTCGTGACGATGTAGGGGCTGATCCAACGGTTGCGCATCGCGTCGAGCACGTTGGGGTAGTAGTGGGAAACGGCCTCGAACACGACCTCGCCGTTGCAGGTGAGCGTGTCGTAGAAACCCTCGTGCCCGCTCACGAACTCCTCGATCGTGATGAAGCGCCGCGCCTGCCCGAGCCCGTTGGCGGCCAACGCCGCCTCCAGCCCCGCGTCGTCATCGACTTTGAACGTGCCGGCCGCGCCCGCGCCGTCCCGCGGCTTGACGACCACCGGGTACCCCACTGACCGCACGAACCGCCGCGCGTCCTCCGCGGTGTCGACCGCCGCGTTGCGCGCGCAGGGCACGCCGTGCTCGCGCAGGTACTGCTTCATGATGAACTTGTCGCGGCAGAGCAGCACTTTTTCGACCGACAGGCCCGGGATGTCCGTCGCCTCGCGCACGCGCGCGGTGGTGAGCATCATCGCCTCGACCGTGCACTCCAGGCGGTCGACCCACTCGCGCTTCTGCACGCGGCGCACGGCGTTGGTGAGCGCGCCCTCGTCCGAGAGGGAGGAGATGTGCTCGTAGCCGTGCAGCCAGCTCTTCAGCTCGGGATCGAGGTGGTTGGGCGGCACGTCGCCGATGCCGGTGACCTTGGCGCCCACGGCGTGCAGCGCGCGGACGAACTGCCGCTGGTTCGCGGGGAAGTTGGGGGCCATGAACAAGACGTGCATAGGGCGCTCCGGGCGGGACGGAAGGTCTGCTAGGAATAGTGGACGTTGATGGTCGAGATCAGCGTCGAGAGCGCGTCGGTCACGACGTGGGTGTCCGGGTGGCGCACGATGACGTAGCCCTCGCCCTCGTAGCCGGTGGCGCGCGGGCGCCCGACGACGGGGAGCTTCGCCTCGACCACGAGGTGGCCGACCTTGCGCTGGGCCTCTTCGAGGCCGTCGATCCGGGACACCTTGCCCTGGCCGCCGCCGCGCAGAAAAGCGATGCCGGCGCTGTACTTGCGGTCGAACGAGCCGTGCACGCGCCCGTCGATCATCGCGTGCGCCCACGCGGCGTACATGCTGCGGTCGTGCGCCCACGACATCAGCGAGGTGAACTGGGCGCCCGGCGGGCGCGCGCCCACCTCGGAGATCACCGGCGTGCCGTCGGGACGGCGGAACCACTCCATGTGCGTGAACGCGGTGCCGAGGCCGAGGGCGCGGTTGGCCTCGAAGCCGACCTTGCGCACCGCGTCGAACTCCGAGCCGATCTCGCGCGGCAGGTACACACACCACTGCACCCAATCGTTCCGCATCACGTCGAGCGGGCCGGGCAGGTAGCGCCCGATGTTGTGGAACACCGGCCGCCCGTCGATCGTGATCGTGTCGAACGAGTGCTCCTCGCCCTGGATGAACTCCTCGGCGAGCGCCTCGCGGTCCGGTGCGGGCCTCAGCTCGGCGAGCGCGCCGTGCAGATCGTCGGGAGAGTTGATCTGGTAGGTGGCGCGGCAACCCGCGCCGTCGGGCGGCTTGACGACGATGGGGTAGCCCACCTGCTCGATGAACCGCCACGCGTCCTGCGCGCTCTGGAGGCGGGCGTGGCGCGCGGTCGGGAGGCCCGCGGCGCGCAGGGCCGACTTCATGACGCCCTTGTCGCGGAAGCGCCGCGCCACGTCGGGCGTGATGCCGGGCAGGCCGAGCGCGACCCGGGCCTCGGCGAGCTGGTCCTGGATGTTCTCCAGGATGCCGAGGATGCAGTGGGCGCCGCCCGTGCGGGCCATGATCTGCCGCGAGGCGTCCACGATCACGTCGGTACGCGTGGCGTCGCTCACCTTCCAGTGGAAGGCCCCGGCGGGCACTTTGTAGGCGTCATCCTGGGTGAGTACGACGAGGCGCACGTTGGGTACGCTGGCGGCGGCCTGGACGAACTTGAGGGTGGCGTCGAGCAGGAAAGGGGCGACGAACAGGACGGTGCGCATCACGTCGGGCCCTATCGCCGAATCGGCCGCGGGGCTACGGTTTCCCGCAGTCGACCCCGCGCGGGCGGGGGGCGCCGGATCGGTTAGAGTCCGACGGATCGCGAGGCTACCCTTGTTCGTCCTGCTCCTCTCCGCAGCCCTGGCCGCCCCCACCGCCCCGCACTTGCCCTCCGCGGCGTCGCCCGCGTCGGCGCCCGACCGCGGGCCGTTGGCGGCCCCCGGCGCCCCGGAGTCCGACGAGCTGTTCCGCGCCTTCGTCGCGCAGGGCGCAGAGCGGGAGCCGGTCGCGCTCGCGGGGTCCGGGGCCCGCCTCCTCGACGTGTACCAGGCGGGTGACCTCGCCATCCTCCACGACGCGGACGGGGAGTGGTTCGCCGAGGCGCTCACCCAGGGTGGGGACCCCTTGGCTTGGATGCTCGGCTCGCTCGAGGCCGCCTTCTACAAGAAGTACGAGGACGACTATCAGTACCTCACCGTCCTCTTGGTGAAGGACTTCGGGATCTTCGCCGCGTTCTACTCGCCCATGGCGAACGACGTGCGGGGCATCGGCTACGACAGCATGTTCGCCGGTGAGGAGTTCGACTTCACGTCGAACCAGCTCGATGGCTTCATCTTCATGAACTACTACGGCCTGTGGACCGAGAGCCCCGATGTCGGGCGCTACGTGTTCGGCCAGGAGTTCATGCACCGGTGGGGCTCCTTCGTGAACATCGAGAAGGAGGGCCTGGACGCGGAGGCGCTGCTCGGCCGTGACACCGCGCATTGGTCCTACTTCATGAGCACGCCCAACTCGCCGATGGAGGGCAACACCTGGCTCGACAACGGTGACGGCACGTGGACCACCGAGAACGACGGCGTGTCCACCTACAGTGACCTCGACCTGTACCTGATGGGCCTCGTGGGCCCCGACGAGGTGGGGCCGCAGTCCCTGCTCCTGGTCGACGAGGCCGAGGCCACCGCCGCCGGCATCGAGGCGGCGAGCACGCCGGAATACCTCAATCGTTACAGTGGCGGCAACAACGTGACGTTGGCGGGTACGCCCGTCAGCTTCACGGTCGACGACATCATCGCCGCCGAGGGGGCACGCATCCCGTCGGTCGAGGACAGCCCCAAGGACTTCCGCATGGCGTTCCTGGTGCTCGTGCTCTCCGAGGACACCTTCGGGGAGGCCGAGATCGCCGAGATCGACGAGGTGCGGCGCACCTGGGAGGCCGATTGGGAGGAGGACGTGGGCTTCCGCGCCGACCTCGACACCACCCTCGGCAACTCCACCGCGCCCACCTGGGGCGAGCCTGTCGACGGAGAGGACGACACCGCGGTCGACACGGACACCGTGGATTGTTGCAAGACACAGGTCGACGAGGAGCCCGAGGGCTGCGGCTGCACGAGCACCGGTGGTCCCGGTGGCCTGGCCGTCGGCGCGCTCGCGCTCGTGGCGCTCCTCGGCGCCCGTAGGGAGGCGCGCTCGTGAAGGTACTGTTCCTCTCGCCCAACTACCCGCTCGAGATGCAGGACTTCACCCGCGGCCTCGCCGAGGTGGGCGCCGACGTGGTGGGGGTGGGGGACACCCCGCGCGAGGGGCTCTCTCCCAAGGTCAAGTCCCACCTCGCGGGCTACCTGCGCGTGCCGCTCCAGGACAGCCAGGCCGTGCTCGCCGCCGTGCGTGCCACGGGCGTGCGGTTCGACCGCGTGGAGTGCCTGTGGGAGCCCTTCGTGGAGCTCGCCGCGTGGCTGCGCGAACAGTTGGACGTGCCCGGCATGTCGCTCGACACCGCGCGCGCCTTCCGTGACAAGGAGCTGATGAAGCAGCGCGTCGAGGCCGCCGGCCTGCGCGTGCCCCACCACACGCGCGCCAACACGCGCGAAGAGGTCTGGGCCGCCGCGGAGCGGTTTGGTTTCCCGCTCATCCTCAAGCCCATCGCGGGCGCCGGCAGCGCTGACACGTTCCGGGTCGATGACACCAAGGAGCTCGAAGTCGCCCTGGCGCGCACGGCCCACGTGCCCGAGGTGAGCGTCGAGGAGTTCGTGGACGGCGAGGAGTTCACCTTCGACACCGTGTGTATCGACGGAAAGCCCGCCTACGCCAACGTCGCGCAGTACCACCCACGCCCGCTGCAGGCGCGCTCCAACGAGTGGATCAGCCCCATCGTCGTCACCATCCGTGACATGTGGGCGCCCAAGTACCAACCGGGCATCGAGCTCGGCCTGGGCGTATTGGGCGCGCTGAACATGGGCAGCGGGTTCACCCACATGGAGTGGTACAAGAAGGCCAACGGGGAGGTCGTGTTCGGCGAGATCGGCGCGCGCTCGCCCGGCGGCCACCTCGTCGACCAGATGAATTGGACCGGCGACATCGACATCTACCGCGAGTGGGCGCGGGCGGTGTGTTGGAAGTCCTTCGAGGGTGACACGCGTCGCACCTACAACGTCGCGATCATCTTCAAGCGCGCCCTCGGCGAGGGCCGCATCCAGCGCATCGAGGGCCTCGACGCGTACCTTGCACGCTACGGCTCCCACGTCGTGGCGGAGCAGCTCCTCCGCCCCGGCTCGCCCCGCCGCGATTGGCTCCAGACCCTCGTGAGCGACGGGTTCGTGTGTGTACGCCACCCCGACCTGAACGCAACGCTCCAGATGGCGCAGGCCGCGGCGACGGGGATCACGATGTACGCGGGGTGAGCGGTGGGCGGTGGCCCCTACGCTGCCGCTACCGACACGCGCCGCCGGGTCGCCAACCACGCTCCGGCCAGGATGCACGGAATCGCGCTGACGGGGATCGAGACCGCGTACCACAGGGGCCCGAGGGCGTCCCCGCCCGCCACGCCGGCCGCGAGGCCCGCGAGGCCGCCAAGCGTGCCGAGGGCCGCGAGTGCCCAGGCGTGGCGCATGGGCGCGTGTGGGGCGAGCCGCGCCGTCACCCAACCGCCGACGACGGTGAACGCGGCGCGGTAGACGGCCGGGAGCACGAACATCGCGTCCGGCATGCGTACGCCGAGCGGCGGGAACACGCCGGTGGCGTGCATCACGGCGTCGGTGCCGATGGAGAGCACCGCGGTCGCGAGGAAGCCCGCGACGACGGCGCCGATGCTCCTGCCCCAGCTCATGCCGACTTCCGCGCGAGCAACGCTTCGAGCTTGCCGAGCTCGCTGGTCCAGCCCGCGGTCGCGCGGTCGGTCCACATCTGGTCGTGCATCGCGTCGAACGTGCACACCATCCGGACGCCACTCTCGGCCGGGAACAGCTCGATGAGCGAGCTCGTGTCGTACGCGGGGACGCCCGGCACGAAGTCGACGGGGTGGGTGTAGGCGAGGCGCCGGGGCACGCTCACCTCGGCGTAGGTGATGGTGTGGACCGTGGCGGTCGGCATGCCGTTCTGCTTCATGAACGCGATGGTGCCGGGGTCGCTGGCTGCCATCGTGTATTGGAGCTTGCCTCCGGGACGCAAATCGAGCGCCTGCACAGTGACCGCGAAGCCCTCGGGGCCCCACCAGGACTCGATGCCCGCGGGTGTGGTCCAGAGCGCCCAGACCTCCTCGAGCGAGGCGTGGAAGGTGCGCTCCAAGGAGATGCGGCGCTTGGGATCGGGCTGGGTCATATCGATTCATCCGTCTTGAGGGTGCGTGTGGGGGTGTGTGCGGCTTGTTGGCGTTCGAGGGCGGCGCCGAACCGATCGAGTCGGGCCTCCCAGACCTGGCGGTAGCCGGCGAGCCAGGCGTCGAGCTCGCGGAACGGTTCTTCGCGCAACGAGTAGAGGCGGCGCTGCCCGTCGGCACGCGCCTTTACCAGGCCCGCCTCGTGCAGGATGCGGAGGTGCCGCGACACGCCGCTCTGCTGGATGTCCACCCGCTTGACGAGGTCGCCCACGGCGCACTCCCCGCCGCGCAAGGCTTCGAGGATGCACAACCGTGTGGGGTCGGCGAGGGTCTGGAAGAGGGAGGTGTCCATGAGCGTGTATATACATACCGCTGCATGTATCGGGCGTCAAGCGCGTCCCTCCGGCCAACTTCGACTGCCTACCGCGCCCCCGCCGCTGCCCGGACCTCCTCCCGCCGCGCCTCCGCGAGCCCGAGCAGCCCGACCCGCACCGCCTCGTCGAACTCCGCCTCGGTGCCGAGGAACGTCGCGTCCGCGGGCTCACCCGGGCCCTCGAACAACACGGGCCGCAACAGGTCGGCGAGCGCGTCGACGCGTTCCTCGAAGGCCTCGCGGGCGTAGGCCCCCTCGATCGCGTTGAGAAGGTGGAGGCGGTAGGCCTCGCGGTACCCGGGGTCGTCCAGGAGCAAGCGGATGAGTGGCCACTGCTCGTCGATCGTCGAGAGGAGCGGGTCCTCGGTGGGCGCCGGCCAGTCGGTGAAGGCCTCGTTGTGGTCCCACGGAATCCAATTCAGGCGGCCGTCGTCGGGAGGGGCGTAGAGGTAGTAGTTGTGGGCGATGACGCCGTAGGCGTCCCAGTTGCGCATGGCGCTGTTGACCGCCAGCCAGCGCAGGAACGCGTCGACGTCGAGGGTGGCCTCGAGGGCCGTCCGCCACGCCTCGGGGTCGGTGCGGTCGGCGTTCAGGGCCGTGACGAGCCGGGTCACGTCGGCTCCGTCGGCGGTGTCGGTCTTCGCCTCGAAGCTCGGCGCGTCGTCACACGTGAGGGTCGCGCAGGGGCCGTCCGGCTTGTAGAGGGCGCCCGCGTCGGTGCCCCAGATCCGCGCCACGAGCGTGTCCTCGGGGAGCTCCGTCGCGACGTACAGGCCGAGCGGCGCGGGGCCGGCGCCGGAATCGAGGGTCACCCACCAATACGCGGCGCGGGCGGCCGGGACGCCGCGGTCTTCGAGCACGGCGCTGGCGAGCACGTCGCGCATCAGCGTGGGATCGCGGAAACCGTTGGAGAAGGTGAGCTCCTCGAAGCCGTACAGGCGCTGATCCTCCGCGCCGACCCCGTCTCCTACCAACTGATCGAAGTCGAGGCGGAACGGCAGCTTGCGGATGCCGCTCTCCCAGGCCGCGCGGAGGGTGGAATTGCCCTTGAGGCGGAAGCCGACGCCCTCCCACACCACCTCGTCCACCTCAACCTCCACGGGGAACCAGCTCGGGGAGCCGGCGTAGAGCACCGGGGGCTCGCCCGAGGGCGTGCCGCCGCCGCCGAAGGGCGTGCCGGTCAGGGTCGACATCTCGGCGTACATGGCGGCATGATCGGCCGCGTCCATACGCAGGGAGATGTGGTGGACGCTGTCGGCGCCGAACACCGCCGCGTAGTCCGGCCCTGCATCGTCGTCCCCGACCGCCCGCTCCGGCCCGACCCCCGGCGTGTCGACACACGCGCACAGCAGGGCCATCGGCCCGACAACCAACCGGTGCATCCCGTTCCCCTTCCCTCGAAGGTAGGAACCGAATCGCCGGCAACGAGGCCGAGCTTCAGATCAACGAGCCACAGATCACTCGCACGGCCAGCGCCCGAGATCGACCGAGTTGTCGGTCTCGTCGCATTCCTCGACCACGCGGTCGACATCCACGCGCACGACCATGCCCCGGTCCCATTGCGCCTGGGTCAGCTGGAACGGGCCGGTGTGTTGGGCGGCGCCCGCGGCGAGCGACAAGGTGACACCGGTCACGAACGTGGTGCCCTGGTACACCCCGACGTTGAACGAGGGGGTGTCCGCGAGGCCCGTATTCTCGACGGGCACCATCACCTCGACCACCCCTTCGTCGCAGCGCAGGTCACAGATGACGGGGGCGCCGGGCGCGAGGTCGGCGAGATCGGTGGAGAGGCCGTACAAGGTGCCGCCGGCGCGGAAGTTGTTCCAGCGCTCCCAGTTGGGCTCCTCGTTGGTGGGGATGCCCCCGTCGTCGTCCACGTTGGTGATGTGGTACGCGAATTGGTTCCACACGGGACGGGAAGGGCGCCAGGAGTTGGTCGCGTCCCCGATGACGGTGATGCCGTTGTAGCCGGAGTAGGCGTAGTTGTTGGACGGGAGCACGATCTCGGTCGAACCGTCATTGTCGACGTCGACGATGAGGGGGTACTCGTAGAGGGTGCCGCTGGCGTGGCCGTCGTCCTGGAGCTTCACCGCGCCGGTCGCGCCGTCGTACACCCACAAGGTGAGCTCGTCGGCGTAGACGACGTCGGCCGCGCCGTCTCCCTCGAAGTCGAACACCGAGCTGCCGGTGACGGTCGAGGAGTAGTCGGACACCGGCATGCTCCAGAGCACGGTGCCGTCGGTGTCGAAGACGGTGTAGGCCGCGGCGCCGGCCACGCCGACCTCGGGCAGGCCGTCGTTGTCGAAGTCGGCCACGGTGGGCGGGCCGCCGTTGCCGCCGCCGGGATGGGCGGTCTGCCAGCGCACCACGCCGTCGATGTTGGTCACGACCACGGTGCCGGCGGTGGTGTGGACGATCTCGGGGGTGCCATCGAGGTCGAAGTCGCCCACCGCGCCGGGGCCGTCGGTCGTGGCATCGGTCCACAGCAGGTTGCCGTTGCCACGGTAAACGGTGTTGCCTGCGATGATCTCCATCCGGCCGTCCCCGTCGAGGTCGACCGCGAAGGACAACCACCACCCCGCGCCGCCGGTGCCGGTCCAGAGCAGCGTGCCATCCGTGTCGAGCAACTGCCGGCCGAACACGACCTCGGATTGGCCGTCCGCGTCGACGTCGGCGAACGCGGGCGCGCCGTAGCCGTAGATCTCGGTGCCACCCACCCACTTGAGCGAGCCGTCGGCGTTGACACAAACGACCGCCACCTCGACGCCGGCCGTACACACCTCGGGCAGCCCATCGGCGTCGATGTCCCCGATCGCGACGCCGCCGCTGGAGAAGATGTGGTAGCCGCCGGGATCGTAGATGGACCAGTGCGTGCCGGAGCCGTCCCCGCTGATGGCCGTGAGCGTACCCGCCGAGGTGTACCCGCCGTTGGCGAAGCTGGTGAACACGATGTCGGGAATGTCATTGTCGTCGATGACACCGTCGGCGTTGTCATCGGTGAGGTTGCCGACCGAGGGGGTCGACATGATGTCGTCGTAGTCGGCGTAGGTCGGGTTGGCGGTCCATTGCCACTCGACCACGGGGCTGAAGGTGCCCACCGGAGGGTCGACCAGGCACGCCGCGTCGGTCGGGACGGCCCATGGGTCGGAGGGCAGGGCGCACTCCTCCGGGAGCACGCCGCTGTCCCCCTCGGGCGGGGTGACGTGCGGCTTGACCTCGTAGTCGCTGCACGCCGCGGCGAGGAGCACAAAGACGACCCGTGCTCCGCGCATGGACTACTCTCCCTTTTCGAGCTTCTTCTGCGCCATTTGAACATACTTGCGGATGTTCGGGATCTCGGGGTCGAGCGCGAGGGCGCGCTGGAGGTCCTGGTGCGCCTGCCGGTAGTTCTTGCGGTAGTAGTGGGAGATGCCGCGGCGGCAGCGGGCCATGGCGTGGCTGCCGTCGATCTCGACCGCCTGGTCGTAGAACTCGATGGCGCGCTTGTACTCCTTGCGGGCGAAGTACAGGTCACCCATCGCGACGTGTGACTCGGGGCGGTCGGGCGCGTGGTCCTCGGCGCGCGCGAAGTCGCTCATGGCGCTGGAGTAGTCCCCGAGCTCGAGGTGGCACCGACCGCGGCCGATGTGCGCCTCGACGAGGTTGTAGCGCATGTCCAGCGCGTCGGTGTAGAGCTGGATGGCCTTGTGGAAGTCGCCCCGGCGCGCGAGCACGTTCGCCTCCACGATGAGCTTCTGCACGTGGTTGTCGTCGGGCACCACGCTCTCGCGCACGGGCGGTGGGAGGTCGGCGGCGGGGTTGGTGCGGTCGTCCGGGTCGTCCTCGGTGAGGCGGGGGGCGCCGCGCTGCGTCCGGACGGCGACGTTGCTCTCGAAGGACACGGACAGGTTGCTCGCGCCGCTGTGGGCGCGGATCTCGTTGGCGCCCTCGTCCTCGTTCGGCTCCTCGTCGGCGGGGAGGTCGATCTCCTCCTCGGCGCCGGCCAGCCGCGGCGCGGCCCCACGCCCGGCGGCGCGTACGTCGAGCCGGGCGGCCGAGGCACCGGACACGCGCGGCTCCCGCAGCGTCGGCAGGGACGCGCGATCCGCGGCCTTGACGCTGATGGTCTCCTCGTCGAAGCGGCCGGCGGCGCGGGGCGCGGCGAGCTCGGGGGGCAACAGGCGCGGGCCGGGCGCGGGCTCGGGAGCGGGCTCGGGAGGGGCCCCGAAGTCGAGGACGCTGTGCTCGTGCAGCCCGTCGGGGTCGACCGGCGCGTTGCCGTCCTCCGTCGGCGCGGCGAGGAACGAGGGGCGCTCGGAGGTGCGGACCACGGGCGTCGGGCTCGCGACGGCGGGGGGGGCGATGGCCGGGACAGATTTTGCGGCCGCTCCCCGTTCGACGGCGGGGGCGGTGCCGAGGGCGCCCGCGGCCCAGTCCGACAGGTCGTTCGAGAGGAGCGAGGCCGGCGCGATGGTCAGCACGGCGACCACGGTGGCGTCGGGCTCCGCGGGGGGGGCCGACGCGAGCAGATCGGCCAGGGACGGCAGGAACTCTGCGGGAGGAGCGGGCTCGGAGGTCGGCTCGGGCTCGGGGGGGGGCGCCGCGACCCTCGGCTCCGGTGCCGGCGGCAGCGCCGCGGCGCGGCTGACCTCGTCCATCGTGAACTCGATGGGCGTGAAGTCGGTCGTCCCCAGATCGGGCAGCTCGCCCGTGGTTTCCGTGGTGGTGAAGGTCTCCTCGGCGGGCGCGTGGGGGTCCGCCGGGATCTGGATGGCGGGGCTCGGCGGCGGGGTGACCGGCGCCACGGGCGCGACGACCACGGGCGCGACGACCACGGGCGCGACGCTGGGAAGCACGGCCGGCGTGACGACGGGGCCCGGCGTAGGGCGCGCGGCCGCCTGCGCGAGGTCCCTGAGCGTGTCCACGACGGGATCGGCGGGCTGGCGCCGCGGGGCCACGGGCGGGCCCGAGCGGTCCAGCAGGAGGGAGCGCGCCATCCGCTCCGTCGAGCGGCGCTGGCCGGAAGCGTCGGTTTGCGAGAGCGTTGGCGCGATGGCCGGCGTGCTGGTCGGCGCGACGGCGGGGGTGGGAGGGACCGCAGCCGGGGCGGGGGACGGAGCCGCGGCGACGGGCGTGACGGCCACCGCCGGGAGCGCGGGGAGGGGGACGGGGGCCGGGACGACCGGAAGGGGGACGGGCGCGACGACGGGGCGGGCCGCGGGCGCCGGAGCGACGGGGCGGGCCGCGGGCACCACGGCCGGAGTTGGCGCCACGGTCGGCATGGAGGCCGCGAGCGCCGACACGTGGCCGGCCGCCTCGGGGCGCAGCGCGCGCAGGTGGAGCGCGAGGCGGCGCTCGATCACGGCCCCTGCGGTGTCCTCGTACGAGAGGTCCGCCGCGGCGTCGCGATGCAGGGCCATCAGGCGGTCGAACGGGAGGTGGGCGGCCGCGAGCTGGAGGAGCGCCGCGCGCCCCGCCGTGAGCGTGCCGAGCACGGCGCGCGCCGCTTCGAGCGTGCCGTCCGGAGAGCCGCCGCCGGAGCCTGCGGAGAGGCCGCCGAGTGAACTGAACGAGGGGCCGCCCGCGGGCCCCGGAGCGGGAGGGCGTTCACTCGGCATGGGCGGCTACTCCTTGGCGCCGATGTTGAGCGCCTGCATCTGCTGGGACAGGCCGCTCATGCTCATCATCAGCTCTTCGCGGAGCTTGCGCATGCGCCCCACGTTCTCCTCAAGCGTGCGGAGCTTGCCCTTCAGATCGGTGTTCTCGCGGCGGAGCGCCTCGCTCTCCTCCTCGAGGCCGCGCATGCGGCCGCGCTGGTCCTCGATCTGGGCGTCGGCTTCGCGCACTTCGCGCTCGGTGCGCTCGACCTGGTCGCGCAGGCGATCGCGCTCGCCGACGAGGCCGCCGTGCTGGGTGCGCACCTCGTCCGCGCGGGCGCGGAGCGCCTCCATCTCGGCGCGCAGCTCGGTGATCTCGCCCGACAGGGTCTCCTGGAGCTGGCGGTAGCGGCTGATCTCCATCTCGGTCGAGACCACCTGCCGGGTGGCCTGCTCGGCGCCCTTCATGGCCGCCATGAGCTCCTGGATCCGGGCCTCGAGGATGCCCGCGAGCTCGGAGGAGATCTGGTTCAGCCGGTCGCTACTTTCGGTCGCCATCAACGCTCCTGGGTTTCCGCCAGGGCCACGCTATCAGGATCGACCTCGCGGAGCCATTACAGCGGGGCGGGGCGGGGCGTCGGGCGGCCCGGCGGCGGGCGGGGCGTCGGGCGGCCCGGCGGCGGGGCGGGGCGTCGGGCGGCCCGGCGGCGCGGCGCCGCCGTCGGGTCGGCTCCAGGCAGCGCTGCGCTCGGTCCGGCGGCGCGCCGAGGCGGCGCGCCGCCGGGACCGGCCGCTGCCGCGGCCGCCTTCCGCGCCCCTGCCGCGGGGCGTGGTCGTCCGGGGCGGCGCCAAGCTGGACGCGTTTGCGCGACGCTGCGCGCGGCTCCTCGCCCCCGAACCTCCCGCCCGAAAGCACGCCACGCTATGGCCCTCATGGTCCCCGCCTCGCCAGTACCTGGCCGCCAACGGAAGGACTGAAGAGACGATCATGCGCTCGGTGCTCGCCGATTTCGAACGCGTCCTCCCCTTGGAAGTGTCGGATGGCCTCGCCCCGCCCGCGAGTGAAGTGGAGTTGGACGACGCCCAGGCACGGCTGGGCGTACTCCTCGACCCCGCCCATCGAGCGCTTCTGACGTGGCATGACGGGGGCAAGCCCGGGCCCGAGCGAAGGCGGCGGATGATCGAGCTTGTTCCCCGATTTCGCCTCCTCTCGGCGACGGAGTTGCCCGGCCACCACGACGCTCTCCGTGCAGGGCTGCCCGAGTGGGCAGGTTTCACGCCGTTTTGCGCGCACCGGACCGCCCCCGCGTGGCTCGCGTTTGCCGAGCCCGGGCACCCGATGCACGGTCGCGTCGTGATGATCGACGTGCACGCGATCGACTTCCCCAGCTACGCATCCGCGTTCGACGACGTTCGTGCGATGCTCCAGACTGTGGTCCAAGCGATCGAGGAGGGTGCGATCGTGTTCGATGGCGGGACGATGCAGCGTGGAGCCGGGTTTCGCGACATCGCGGCGCGTCGCAACCCACAGTGCACGATCTGGAGTGCCTGAGCATGGATGGGGCGCCGAAGGGCCCGCTCCTCAATACGGCGCGGCGCCGCCGTCGCGTCGGCTCCAATCCGGACGGTCCACCTCCGGCCACGGGCCTCCTTGCGCGCCCCTGCCGCGGGGCGTGTTCGTTGGGGGCGGCCGCGTTCGAATTGGAAGGTTCTGTTGCCGTGGGAGTCTGGCAACGTCCCAAGTCGGAGGATGCGATCTCCGTGCCTATGCACAATCCTAAGCCCTCGAGTACTCGGGCGCCGAGGTCCGAGGTCATGCCCCCTTCAACGCCGCTAAATCGGAGTCATGCCCCCGTGAACGCCCAATTCGGGGCTCGCTTCACGCGCCCTCTACGGAGCAAGCGGCGTTTTCCGCGCGGGCGCGAGCGCTTGCAGCCTGGATCCGAGCATTCAACCAGGCATGACTCCCTGCCGCGTGCACTCATGGGGACATGACCCTGCGGTCGGGCTCCTGCGGCGCCCGCCGCGATTGGGGGAGTCGGCCGTGGGCTCCAGAGACCTCGGGAGCGAGGCCTGCTGGGACGCACGGGCGCCTGACCCCTCTCCAAGGCTGGCGCCACCAGACGAATCCGACCCCCACCCGGGCGAGGAGACTGGAGGGCGGCCGCCGCTCCGGGCGGCCGGTCCCGCCCGCGCCGCGCGGGCGGACCAAGCGCAGCGCGCCCGCAAGGCGCCGACCCCGGCTCCGCCGGGGGCGCCCCCCGCTCCGCCCGTAGCTCCGCCATTCCCCCGCCCCAGCGCGCTATGCTCCCACCTCGTGGACCCCCGCCCCGCCAGGCCGCGCGTGCTCGTCGTGGATGACCACGCGCGCGACCGTTTGCACGTGGTGGCCGCGCTCGCCGGGCGGTTCGACGTGTTCCCGGTGCCGTCGGGTGACGATCCGCTGCGCGCCGCACGCGCGCGCCGACCCGAGCTGGTGCTGGTCTCGCTAGGGCACGGCTCGGTCGACGACGCGCTCCGCATCTGCCGCACGCTGCGCACCGACGTGCGGCCGCTGGAGCGCGTGGCCGTGTACGTGCGGGGGCGTCCGCCGCGCACCGCCGAGCAGGTGTGCGAGACGTGGCGCGCGGACGGGTACCTCGCCGGGGAGTTCGACGGGCCCGCGCTCCTCGACTTCGCCGAGGCGGTGCTGCGGGGCGAACGTCCGGTGCGGATCCCCGACGTGAGCGCGAGCCCGCTCGCCCGCCTCGTCGGGCGGCTTCGTCGGGGAAGGTAGCGGTTGGGAGCGCCGGTGGAACGCCACGGTGGTACCGTCGTGGCATGGCGTCGATGACCGGCAGCGTGGTGGTGCTCTCCGGGGCCGGGCTCTCCGCGGCCTCGGGCGTGCAGACGTTCCGCGGCGGGGGCGGGCTCTGGGAGGGGCACGCGGTCGAGGACGTCGCGACGCCACAAGCGTGGGTGCGCGATCCGTGGCTGGTGCGCCGCTTCTACGACGAGCGTCGCGCCGGGGTCGCCGCGGTGAAGCCCAACGCGGGCCACCACGCGCTCGTGCGCCTGCAGCGGGTGTGGGGCGCCGACCGCGTCCTGCTCGTGACGCAGAACATCGACGGGCTGCTCGGCGTGGCCGGGGCGACCGAGGTGCTCGAGATGCACGGCGCGCTGCGCAAGCTGCGGTGCGAGGCGCACGAGGACCACCCCTGGGTGGACGTGGTCGGGGTTCAGGATCCGGCCGTGCGGTGCGAGTGCGGCGCCGCGCTCCGGCCCGCGGTGGTGTGGTTCGGCGAGGTCCCCCTCTTCATGGAGCGGATCACCGAGGCGCTCGCGGCGTGCTCCCTGTTCCTCTCCGTCGGCACGTCGGGCCTCGTGTACCCGGCCGCCGGGTTCGTCCGGATCGCCAGCCAGGCCGGCGCGCACTGTGTCGAGGTCAACCCGACCCCGGCCGGGGGGCCGTTCGACCAGGTGGTCGCCGAGGGCGCCGAGACCGCGCTCCCCCGCGTCGTGGACGCGTTGCTCGCGTGAAGGGGATGGGGCCAATCCTGCTCGTCGCGCTGCTCCCGGGCTGCAGCGACTACCTGCTGCAGGAGCGGAAGGATCGTGACGCCACCGACTCCGGCGCCCCCACCGACATCGAGACGGACGCGCTCCTCGACACCGGGCCCTCCTGCCCGGAGGTGCCCGATCTGCTCGATGGCGTCGCGACGGACGAGGCATGCCGCGCCGAGCCCGTGACCGGCACCCTCGACGCGGTGGTGGAGTGGAACCTCTCGCGGCTGAACGAGCTCCCCGAGTACGGCCACGTGTTGATGACACCGGTCGTCGGCCCCCTGCTCGACGGCGACGAGGACGGCGACGTGGACGCCTCCGATCCGCCCAGCATCGTGGTCGTGATGGACGACGGCGGCGCCGACGCGAACAACTCCCACGGGGTGCTCCGGGTGGTCGACGGGCGGGATGGCACGTTGTTGACCTCCGTGTCACGGACCGATTGGGAGACGTACCAGGTGTTCCCGTATCGGTACAGCAACGCCGCGCTGGGAGATGTGGACGGGGACGGCGTGGCCGAGATCGTCGTCGTGGTCACGGTGGTGGGCGGGCCGCCGGTGGACGGGGGCGGCGGATCGGACGACACGGGCAGTGGCGGCGGAGGGGGCGGCGACGGCGGGGACACGGGCATCGTGGTGCGTCCGGGGGCTCCGGACGGTGGCGCTCCGGATGGCGGTCCTCCCGAGGCGCCGCCGGGGCCCCCGCCGGAAGGGGGCGAGGGCGGCCCGTGCCGCGTGGCGGCCTACACACCGGACGGTGCCTTGCGTTGGTTGGCGGCCGAACCTGCCATCGCGTGCGGGGGCCATGCGCCCGCGCTCGCGGACCTCGAAGGGGACGGCGCCGTCGAGGTCATCGTGGGCGCCAATGTCTACGAGGGCGCGACCGGCGCGGTGCGCTATTCCGGCACGGGTGGGGCCGGGCGGCCGCGCGGCTTCAGCGAGGCGGGGTGGATGAGCTTCGCCGCGGATCTCGACGGGGACGGCGCGCAGGAGGTGGTGACCGGGTCGACGATCTACGCGGCCGACGGCGCCGTGGTGTGTGACACGGGCGAGCCGGACGGATTTCCGGCCGTGGCCGATCTGGACGGGGACGGCCGGGGCGACGTGGTCGTGGTGTCCGACGGCACGGTGCGCGTGTTCGACAGCGGGTGTGTCATTCGCGCTTCGTGGAGCCTCGACGGGGCCGGCTTCGGCGGGCCGCCGACCCTCGGAGATCTCGACGGGGACGGCCTCCCCGACATCGGGATCGCGTCCGCGGAGACCTACGCGACCTACAACGCGGACGGCACGCCGCTGTGGAGCGTGCCAATCTCCGACAGCTCCTCGTCCACCACGGGCTCGGCCTTCTACGACTTCGACGGGGACGGCGTTCTGGAGGTGGTGTACGCCGACGAGGTCGCGCTCTGGCTGCTGGACGGCGCCACGGGGGACGTGCGGCTGATGGACGACACGCACAGCTCGCGCACGCTCCACGAGCTGCCGGTGGTCGTGGATGTCGACGGGGACGGGTTCACCGAGATCGTCGTCCCCAACGGCGGCACCCACTCCGACACCGCGGCGTTTGGGTTGTACGTGCTCGGCTCGGCGGACGGCTCCTGGCCTGCCAACCGGGCGGTGTGGAACCAACACGCCTATTCGGTCACCAACATCGCGGATGACTTGTCGGTGCCCGCTACGCCGACGCCCAACTGGCCGACGTGGAACACGTTTCGCAGCGGCGTGGTCGATCCGTTGGGAGGCGGCGACGCGGCCGACGCCGTGCCGCTCGCCGAGGTGTGCGGCGTGGAGTGTGGCGGGGGCCGCTGGGTGGCGGACGTTCGGGTCGGCAACCAGGGGCTCGCCGGGCTCCGCGCGGACGTGCCGGTGACCCTCTACGCGGGGGACGTGGTGGTGGAGACGCAGTGGACCAGCGGCGTCGTCGACGGGGGCGGGGTGTCCGAGACGCTGCGCTTCACCGTGCCGACCGAGCAGCTCGCGGCGGAGATGCGCGTGGTGGTGGACGACGACGGGACCGGCGGCGAGCGTGTCGTGGAGTGTGTCGAGCTCAACAACGCGCTCCTGCTTCCAGGGTGTGAGTAGGCACACCGCCCGGTGGCCGCCACACGAGGTAGCCGTTGGCCGCGAGCCAGGGGTCGGGGTCGATGCCCTCGACGCGCGTGGCGAGGCCCGCGGCGGAGGCGGTGAAGAGGGTGGCCGGCTCCGTGACACCGGAGGCGCGGGTCTCGGACCAGGCGGCCGTCCACGCGGCGAAGAACGTGTGGTGAGCGGTGCCCGGCGCGACGCGACGCAGATCACGCGGGAGGCGGTCGCGGAAGAGCAGCGGGGCGAAGCCCGAGGAGAAGTCGGTGTGGAAGAGGAGACCCTCGCGGAGGAGGGGGCCGTGGGCCTTGGGAGAGTCGGGCCCGCGGCGGAGCAGGTGGACCACGAGCACGCCGCCGCGGGCGTCGGAGGTGCCCTCGAGCACGAGGCCGCCCGGGAGCACGGCGGCGCCGAGGCGACGGTGGATGTCGGGGAGCTCGGTAGGCGGGTACTGGCGGAGCACATTCAGCACGCGGGCGAGCCGCACGGGGGGCGAAAGGTCGAAGCTCCCCGCGCGAAACGTCGTGAGCGCGTCGGCGTAGGGGGCGGCGGCGGCGACGCGGGCGGCGTCGGAGTCGATCCCGACGACAGGCAGGTCGGGGCGGACCGTCCGGAGCGCGTGGGCGCTCTCCAGCGTGGTCCACGGCGTGTCCCCCAGGCCGAGGTCGACGTACGGCGCGGCGGCCCAGGGCCCGTCGTGTCGGAGCAGGAGGGCGCGCTCGGCGTGACACACCCAGGCGTCCAGCGCGCTGAGTCGGCCGGCGGTGGTGCGGCCGCGGGCGGGGGTCGACAGGGGCATGCGTCCGCACTAAGCCGCCGGCCATGACCGTCGATGCCAAGGACTTCAAGGATGCCATGTCCCGCTTTGCCAGCGGGGTCACCGTCGTAACGGTCGAGCACGGCGGAGAGGTGCACGGCATCACCGTCAGCGCGTTCATCTCGGTCTCCCTCGCGCCCCCGCTGATCCTCGTCTCGATCGACCGCAAGGCCGGCCTGCACGATCTGATCGCGGGGGCCGAACGCTTCACCGTGAGCATGCTCGCGGCCGACCAGGTGGACGTGTCGAACTACTACGCCGGGTGGCGCAAGCCCGAGCAGACCGTGGAGCTCGCGCGCACCGAGCGCGGCTCGGCCGTGGTCGCGGGCGCGCTGGGGTGGATCGAGTGCACCCAGTTCAACGCGGTCGACGGGGGAGACCACACCCTCTTCCTCGGCCGGGTCGAAGCCGTGACCACACGTGACGGAGAGCCCCTGATCTACTTCCGGAGCCGCTACCGCGCGCTGATCGAGTGATCGGTTGACGCCGAGCTCCGGTCGGTCCGCCTCGCGCCGGCTTGTGGTTCGCCTCCATCCGGGCTAGTCCGGGAGGGTACCAGGAGCCTCCATGCGTCTCGTCGCCACTCTCGCTTTCGCCCTCGCCGCCTCGGGCGCCGCCCTCGCGTGCCCGGGTGACAAGTCCACCGCCAGCGCCGACGGCGCCGAGAAGTCGGGCAAGCACTGCGACATGCCGACCGCCACGGCCGCCGCCGCCCCCCTCCCCGCGGACGGCAAGCACGTCAAGCTCACGGTCGCCGGCATGCATTGTGGCGCCTGCGCCGACAAGGTCAAGACCGCCCTCATCGGCGTCGAAGGCGTGAAGGGCGCCACGGTCGACGCGACGACCGGCGTGGCCGAGGTGGCCTTCGACGAGAAGAAGGCGAACACCGACAAGCTCATCGCGGCCGTCGCCGCGACCAAGCAGTTCACCGCCACGATCGCGACCAACTAAGCCCCCGCAGTTGCCCGTCGCCACCGCGCTCGTCGCGATCCTGTCCGGCCTCGCCGCGCCCGCCGCTGCAAGCGTGTGCGACGACGCCATCTTCGCGACCATCGCGGCGCCCCCACCGGTGGACGATCGCCACGGCGTCGCAACGGGCACCGCCACGCTCGACGGCAAGGACATGGTGGGCGGCCGCTTCTCCCTCGACAGCGACCGCGCGCCCGAGGTGTGGAAGAAGGTGCTGCTCGCCGCCGCCGACCAGGACGACTGGATGCCGAAACGGTTCGGCTACGAGCGCGTCGAGGCGATCGACGCGGACCACATGTACCTGCGCTTCGACATCGGCTTCCTCGCCAACAGCGTGCACGTGAAGCGCCAGATCGTCGTGACCACGACCAGCGGCATGGTGGGCGACAAGTTCCGCACCTGCTGGCGGATGACCGATCCGACGCCCTACCTGCCCCGCATCGCCCACCTCGTGTCACCCGACATCGATTGGGAGCGCACCAGCACCGGGTGGTGGGAGGTGACACCGAAGCCGGGTGGCGGCGCTGTCATCAACTACCAATGGTGGGCGGAGACCGGGAAGATCCCCAACGTGGTGCTGCGCTACGGGCTCTCCAACACGCTGCCCGACCTGCTCGACGCGTTCGACGAGCGGGTCGCGTCGGTCTCCAAGTAGGTCAGGCTTCCGCGCGGTTCAACGCCGTGTCCCGCGCGATCGCCCCGAGCCAGGGCACGTCCCGCGCCGAGGTGGAGGCCGCCGCGCGCAGGAGGGTGCGCGTGCGGAGGCGGTTGCCGGCGAAGTCCTGGGCGAAGAGCTGCAGGAACGCGGGGTTGTCCGCCAGGATCCGCTCGGTGCGCGCCCGGTTGGGGTAGTACGTGCGGTACATCACGAGGCGGGCGAACAGGCCGCGGCCGAAACGTGACAGGAGCACGTCCCGTTTCCAATCGGCGAAGGTGAAGTCACCCGTGCGGAAGGCACGGGACAAGCGGCGCGCGGCCAATTCGCCGTACTCGATGGCCTGGGCGATGCCCTCGCCGGTGGCGATGTCGATGCCCGCGGCCTCGCCGACGAGCAGCGCGCGCGGCTTGCTGATGGGATCGGCGGCGTCGAAGCCGCGCTCGCCGAAGGGCTTGAGCGTGTAGTCCCCGATCGCCAGCCCCCGCGCCGCGAGGTAGGCGCGGAGCCGATCCTTGACGTTGTCCGCGCCGAGCGTGCGGATGACATACACGCCGCGGCACATGCGCGGCTCGCCCTTCACCAGCGTGGGGAAGTCCCAGCCGTAGCCGTGGATCGTGCGGTCGCTCCAGTCGAACAGGAGCGTGTCGCGCGCGAGATCACTCGCGACGATCTCCGTGTCACACTCGATGACCTGGGCGCGCAGCCGCCCGCCGGACAAACCGAGGGAGCGCCGCACCACGCCGCCCACGCCGTCCGCGCCCACGACCACGCGGGCCAGCACGACCTCGCCGTCCGAGAGCACCAGCCGCACCCCGTCGGCCGTCGCGACCACCTCACGCACGGCGGCGCCCTCGCGCACGATGATGCCGCGGCTCGTGGCGGCTCGCGCGAGCGCGTGGTCGAACTCGATACGCCGCACGACCTGGCCAAAGCCGGGCTCGGTGACGCGGAGCGTGGTGTCCTGCGTGCGCAGGGCGACCGCGCCGATGGGGACCGCGGGGACATCCGCGGTGACACCGATGCGGGCCAGCGCCTTGAGCGCGCGGCCGCCGATGCCGCCCGCACAATACTTCTCGCGCGGGTAGTGCTCGCGTTCGAGCACGAGCGTGCGCTCGGCCAGGGCCGGGGCGTGCGCGTGGAGGTGGAGGGCGGTGCTGATGCCGGCGGGACCTCCGCCGACGATCACGATGTCGTAGGTGCGCATCTGCGGGGAGGATCCTACGGGCAGCCGTCGTTGGCGGCGCCGGGCGTGCCGTAGTTCCCCACGTAGTACGAGGACGTTGCCGTGCACCAGTTCCCCGCCGAGTCGTTCGACGTGGCGTCGAGCGTCGTGGGGTCGAGCGTGAGGCTGTACCCAGGCGTGTTGGGGAACGACGTGGTGTAGCCCACGCGGTCGATGACCACGCCATCGTTGGAGAGCACGATCTCGTCGCCGCTGTTGCCCATCTGGAGGCTGCCGCCGTACACGTAGTCGGCCGTGATGCCGCCGTTGGTGGAGGTCGAGCCGCTGCGCATGAACTTGGCGTACCGGCCGGGGAGCACGGTCACGTCGGTGGTCATGTCAAGCGTCTCGCCGTCGTCGTCCGCGATGGTCCAGCCGCACATCTTGATGGTGGTGGTCGAGGCGTTGTAGACCTCGAACCACTCGGCGGTGGTGTCACTGAGGGTGCCCGTGGGGTCCTTCATGATCTCGGTGATGATGAGCTCACCGGGGTCCATCACGCCCTCGTCGCACTTGTCGTCGCAGTCGTTGTCCACGCCGTCGCGGATCTCGAGGGCGCCGCCGTACACGAGCACGTTGGTGTCGTCACAGTCGTCTTCCAACGTCCACCCGTCGCCGTCCTGGTCGTCGTCGTTGCCGTCACAATCGTCGTCGACGCCGTCGTACCAGGTCTCGCGCTCGCCGGGGTTGATGTTGGGATCGAGGTCGTCGCAGTCGTCCGCGAGGCCGTAGCCGTCGGCATCCTGGTCGTCGTCGAAGCCGTCACAGTTCTCGTCGACCCCGTTGTACCAGACCTCGGTCGCGCGGGGGTACGCGGTGGGATCGGTGTCGTCACAGTCGACGCTGTAGGGGTACCCGTCGACATCCTGGTCGGTGTCGTTGCCGTCACAGTCCTGGTCGACCCCGTCGTACCAGACCTCGGTGGCGAGGGGGGAGCGGGCGGCGTTGGTGTCGTCGCAATCGTCGTCACGCTCGGAGCCGTCGCCGTCCTGGTCGTAGTCGTTGCCACCGGCGCAGTCCTGGTCGACGCCGTCGTACCAGACCTCGGCCGCGCCGGGGTGGATGGTGGCCGCGGTGTCGTTGCAATCGTCGGCCAGGTCGTAGCCGTCTCCGTCCTGGTCGTCGTCATTGCCATCACAATTCTGGTCGATGTCGTCGTACCAGATCTCCTCCTCGCCGGAGTTCACCAGCGGGTCGGTGTCGTCGCAGTCGGCGGTGTAGGCGAGGCCGTCGCCGTCCTGATCGACGTCGTTGCCGTCGCAGTCCTGGTCGACGCCGTCGTACCAGACCTCGGTCGCGGCGGGGTTCACCGCGGCGTCGGTGTCCGCGCAGTCGTCGGCGAGCGCGTAGCCGTCGCCGTCCTGATCGTCGTCGCGGCCGTCACAATTCTGATCCACGCTGTCGTACCAGACCTCGTCCCGGCCGGGATTGACGTTAGCGTTCAGGTCGTTGCAGTCGTCTGCGACGTTGTACCCGTCGACATCCTGGTCCTGATCGTTGCCGTCACAGTCGTCGTCCACGCCGTCGTACCAGACCTCGGCGGCGAGCGGGTTCACCGCGGCGTTGGTGTCGTCACAGTCCTCCGCGAGCACGAAGCCGTCGCCGTCCTGGTCGTCGTCCTGGCCGTCGCAGTCCTGATCGACGCCGTCGTACCAGATCTCGACCGCGTCGGGGGCCACGCCGGCGTCGGTGTCGTCGCAATCGCCGTCGAGCTCGGACCAGCCGTCGGCGTCGTCATCGGAGAGCGTGGTGTTGTCGTCCACGACGCCGTTGCAGTCGTTGTCCGCACCGTCCGCGACCTCGAAGCCGCCCGGGTAGGAGGTCGGGTCGCCGTCGTCACAGTCACCGTCGCAAGTGGTGACGTCGTCGGCGTCGGCGTCGAGGCACGGGTCGATCTCGACGTTCACGCCGCACACGTCCACCGCGCCGCGCGGATCGGTGACGGTGAGCGTGAGGAGGTGGCGGCCGCCGGTGAGCGAGAGATCGCTCGTGGTGATCGTGCCGCTCGACGCGGGCGAGCCGGTCCACAACACGCCGTCGAGATCGCTCGCGAGGACGGCCTCGAGGTCGGCGGAGTCGGTCTCGCCGTCGATCGCGTGGGCGAGGAAGGGGATCAGATCGTCGGTCTGGAAGGTGTCGCCCTCGGTGGGCGAGTCGATCTCGCACGACGGGAGCGTGTTGACCGCGGGGAGGATGCGCACCTGCGCCTCGGCGGCCTGCCCGTTCTGGTCGATGACGGAGATGCCGATGGTCTGCGTGGTGCCGGTGAGCGGCAGGGTCAGGCCGAAGTTGCCGCCCGCGCAGGTCTCCGGCGTGGAGCCGTCGGACTCGAACAGCACGCCGTCCACGCTGCTCTGGACGAGGATGGACAGCTCGTCGATCCGGTCCTCGTCGTCGATCTGGGCGCAGAACGTGACGTCGGCCGTCGGATCGAAGGACGTGTTGTCCAGCGGCGTGATGATCTCGACGGTAGGCGGTTTGTCGGAGGAGCCGAGCGTCGATTCGTTGCAGGCGGCGAGGGCGAGGAGCGCGAACGCCCGCAGGCGGAGGGCGGGGCGCCCGTGCGCGATACCGGGACGAGAGACGAGCATGGGGCCTCCGAGCGGGGCCCTCTATGATGCGCGGACGGGAGCACAAGGCGCTACCCGTTCGCGGTTCTACGATGTTTCGCGATGTTCCCGGGGGTTGCCGGGATGTTGCTCGGATGTTGCGGGGGCGATCCGGAGGGTCAGTGGCGGGTGGAGCCGCCGCCCGGGTTCTCCTCGTAGTGGAACGGCTCGGAGCGGCGCTCCTCGACCTGCCAGCGCGCGGGGTCATCCTGGCGGATGCGGCGCTCCTGGCCCTCGGCGCCACCGAAACTACCCGCGACAGGCTGCTCCTCGCGTGGCGGCGAGAGGGGCTGGGGCTCGCGCGGGGGCGCGATCGGGATGTTGGTGTCGAGGGTGCCGGAGCTGGCGGGGCCGAAGCCCGCGGGCTCCTGCGGGTTGTCGAGCTCGCCTTTGCCGGCGGGCCCGAGGTCGGGCGGACGGGTGGACATGGGTTCCTCCTCTGAAGGCGCCAAGGGAAAGACCTGCGCACGGGACGCCCGCGGAGGCGCCGCCGATGGTTAGGATTTGGAAGGAACGTGGCTCGGCTGCGTCGAGTGCATGCGCCTCTTCTTCGCCATCCCCCTCCCCGAGCCCGCCCTCGACGCGGTGGCCGAGGCCCTCGCGCCCATCCGCAACGCGCGGGCCGGCGCCCCGGGTATCGGGTGGACCCGCCGCACCCACCTGCACCTGACGCTTCGGTTCCTCGGCGAGGTCGAGGAGGCGCGCGTCGAGGCCGTGGGTGACGCGGTCGCCCCGTGGGTGCACCGCCTCCCCCCGCCTCCGGTGCGGCTCGTCGGCGGCGGCGCCTTCCCAGACGCGCGGCGCCCCAAGGTGTTGTGGATCGGCGCGGAGGCCGCGCTCGGATCGCTCGTGTCGGCCATGGAGGGCGGGCTCGCACGGCTCGGCTTCGCGCCCGAGGAGCGCCCGTTCGTGCCGCACCTCACCGTGGGCCGGGTGCGGGACGGGCGCGCGGACCGCGTCGTCGACGCCCTGCGCGAGCTCGGCGAGGTCGCGACGTTCACCCCCGCGTCGGTCGTGCTCTACGAGAGCCAGCCCTCGCCGGAGGGGGTGCGGTACGTGGCGCTGCGGACGTTCGCGCGGGGGTGAGGGGGGTCGGGGACGGAGCGGGGGACGGAGCGGGAGAACCGGGGCAGCCGGACCGCGCGGACGCGGCCGCTGCGGGGCGGGAGTGCCGGCGCGGAGAGCCGGAGTGGAACCGGAGGGGTCAGGACCAGCGGGATGTCAAATGATTGGGTGTAGATCCAGGTACTTGGGAATGTGCCGGTCGGGGCGGGGCTCCTGAATTCTGGGGAGTCTACTGGTCTGGCGTCACGATGTAATTCTCAACTCGCTGAAATCATTCGGGAAGATTTGACATTCCGCAGGTCCTGACCCCTCCTACTACCGCCCGGCCACGCACAGCGCGTCCGTCGCGAGGGTGTCCTGGTTGGTGGCCTGGTAGAGCCGCAGCAGCTCGGGCGGCGTGAGCCCGGCCGTTGCGAGGGCGAAACGGACGAGGCCGCCGGAGGAGTAGATGTCGGGGACATCGTCCATGGGCTGATCGTCGACGTAGAGGCCGGGCGCCGCAGCGCACACGTGCCCGGGGCGGCCGAGCCCCGCCAGGAACGCGTGCCAGTCGTACGAATCGCGCTCCTTGGCGCCCTTGCCCCCGGCGGCGAGCGCGCCCTCCAGCACCGGCACGAGCCTCGCCTTGTCGGGCGAGCGCAGGACGAGGCCGAACGCGAGCGCCCGCTCCTTGACCGCGTGCGCCGCCCAGCCCTCGCTCGGGATGGTGAGCCGGGCGCCGAGTGTGTCGACCTCGGCGGCGGTGGGCACGACGTCGGCCTCGTAGAGGCGGGTGAGGATCATCTCCGTGCCCTGGGCCGTCGTCAGCGCAGCGAACACGGCAGCGCGGTGCGCCGGGTCCGAGAGCTCGGTGCGCTCGAGCACGGCGTAGGTACGCCCCTCCTCCGCGACGAGGAGCGCCTCGATCTCGACGGGGGTGAGGGCGCCGCCGAGCTCGATGCGCAGCTCGCCGCGGCGGGCGGGGCTGGCGCACGCGGCGATCCGCGCGGACACGGCGGTCTCGAGGGTGGCGCCGACCTCGTAGGAGGGGGCGGTCCACTCCGAGAGGGCGGGCATCGCGCCGTCCTCGCCGGCGCAGGCGCGGTCGACCAGGGTGGCGAGGCGCTCGATCGCGCGGGCGGTCTCGGGTGGGTCGAGGGCGAGCAGGCAGGTGGCGGACGTGGCGAGGGCGTCGGTGCCGGGGGCGGGCACGGCGTCGACGAGGGCGCGGGCCTGGGGGGCGGGCGGCGACGGTCGGCACGCCGCCGCGAACACCTCGGACTGGACACGCCCGGTCTCGGTCGGGAGGCGCTCGACGAGCAGCGGCACGGCCTCGTCGCCGAGCCAGGCCAGCACCTCGACGAGCAGGTCGCCGCGCCGGCCCTCGCCCGCGTCGTCCAGCGCGTCGCGGTACGCCCCGACGAGGTCGATCTGGGACTGCACGGTCACCGGAACGCTCTCGCCCGCGCTGCCGTCCGCGAGCGCGGGGGCGCGCCCCACCGCCACGACGTAGGTCCGGCCGAGCGAGGCGAGGTCGAGGCGGCGCAGATCGATCCACCCGTCGGCGTCGCGGGCGCGGGCCTGGAGGAGCTCGCCGTCCGTGTCGAAGGTGCCCGTGTAGGTGAGCGCGCCGCCCTCGGTGATGGTCGCCTCGTCCCACGTCTCGGGGAAGATGGCGTCGAAAATCAGCACGGGCACGAGGATGAGGCAGAGCGGGCTGTGGCCGCACGCGCCGCCGCCCGCGTGCCGGGTCTTGCGCTCTACGGTCACGACGGTACCGGGGGGCGCGTGTTGCGCCTGAACCTCGTCGAGGGTGCCTGGCGCGTCGACGACGACCTCGGTGGCGCCGCCGCACGCGAGGGCGAGCCCGACGAACAGCGGCGCGATCGGCACGAAGGGGCGCATGGGGCGACGGTAGCACCGTTCGTGGATCCAACCGCGACGGCTACTCGCAGACAGGGTCTACCGGTAGACCCCCGACTTGTGGCCACCTCCCCGCGCCAGGGGGGCTGAAGGGGGGCGCGGGCACCCCGGCGCCAGGGGCCGGAGGCCACGCAAGCGTCAAACGCCCGCGCCCGTGGGCCGGCCCGCAGCCGGCACACGGAGGGCGCACGCCCGACCCCGCAAGACCCCCGCCCCGCGTCCGCGCGGGGGGCGCCCAGGCGACGCCCCGCCCGGGTGCGCCCTGCGGAGGCTCCGCAGAGAATGAGCCTGCAACCTGCATCGTTTCCGATTAGAGCCCCGTGGGCCCCGCGGGCCCTGGAGGCTTTGGATGGCGGGCACGCTCCCGATCGAGGATCTCGGGCTCATCGGAAATTGTCAGATCTCCGCCCTCGTGGCACGCGACGGGACCATCCCCTGGTGTTGCCTCCCCCGGTTCGACTCGGAGCCGGTGTTCGGCTCGCTGCTGGACAGCGAGGACGGCGGCAGCTTCGGGGTGACACCGGCCGCGGGCGAGAAGGGCACACAAACGTACCTGCCGAACACCAACGTGCTCGAGACGACGTTCCAGACGTCGGACGGGTCGTTCCGGGTCATCGACTTCGCGCCGCGGTATTTCCACCACGACCGCCCGTATCGGCCGACGCAGATCGTGCGCATCGTGGAGCCGCTGGAGGGGACGCCGCGGGTCCGCGCGTGGTGTGAGCCCATCCTGGGGTGGAGCAAGGAGCGCCCGCACAAACGGTTCGGCAGCACGCACGTGCGCTACCTCGGGTACTCCGCGCCGTTGCGCCTCACGACGGACATCCCGCTCTCCTACATGGACGGGCGCACGTTCTCGCTGACCGGGCGCCGGCATCTCGTGCTGTCGTGGGGGAAGCCGGTGCTGGAGCCGCTCGCGTCGCTGTGCTCGCGCGGCCTCGGCGACACCGTCCGGTACTGGCAGGGGTGGGTGAAGCACTGCAACATGCCCTCGCTCTACCAGAACGAGGTCATCCGCTCGGCCCTCACGTTGAAGCTGCACTGCTACGAGGACACCGGCGCGATCGTGGCGGCGATGACGACGTCGATCCCGGAGTCGCCCGACGCGAGCGGCCGCACCTGGGACTACCGGTACTGCTGGCTGCGCGACGCCTACTACGTGCTCGCCGCGCTCCGTCGCCTCGGCCACTTCGAGGAGCGCGAGCGCTTCACGGAGTACCTGCTCGACATCGCCGGCGGCAACCCGACGCTGGAGCTGGCGCCGCTGTACCGCGTGGACGGCACGGTCGATCTGGAGGAGCGCATCCTGCCGCATTGGCCCGGCTACGAGGGGCACGGGCCGGTGCGGGTGGGGAACGGCGCCGCGCGGCAGCGCCAGAACGACATCTACGGCGAGATGGTGCTGGCGCTCGCGCCCGTGTTCCTCGACCAGCGCTTCCGCCAGGAGCAGACCCCCCATGCGCTCCAGCTGTTGCGACGGTTGGCCGACCGCGCCATCGCCGTGGCCGGCACGCCCGACGCGGGGATCTGGGAGCACCGCACGGAGCCGCGCCCGCAGACCTTCTCGTCGCTCATGTGTTGGGCGGCGGCCGACCGGATGTCGAAGATCGCGGGGCGGCACCTGCCCGACGCCGCCGGGTACTACGCCCAGGCCGCGGGCCGCATCAAGGAGGAGCTGCTCGAGCGCGCGTGGAACCCGAACGTCGGCAGCCTCGTCGCGACGTTCGGGGGCGCGGACCTCGACGCCGCCTTGCTCCAGGTCTCCAGCCTCCGCCTGCTCTCCGAGGACGACAAGCGGCTCCACGCGACCATCGACACCCTCCGCCGCGAGCTCTCGACCGGCCACTGGATGTTCCGCTACCGCGACGACGACGGGTTCGGCAAGCCGACGGTCGGCTTCATGATCTGCACGTTCTGGCTGGTCGAGGCGCTGGCGATGGCGGGGCGCGCCGACGAGGCGCGGGAGGTGCTCGACCGGGCGCGCTCGGCCATGTCGCCGCTGGGGCTCCTGTCGGAGGACTACGAGGTGGCGACCGGGCGCATGTGGGGCAACTTCCCGCAGGCGTACTCCCACGTCGGGTTGATCCACGCCGCCTTCTCGGCGTCGCCACGGTGGTCGGAGCTGTGATCGTGGGGCGTTGAAGGGTGGGAGGGTGAAGATGGCGGGCGCGACGGGGCCGACGGGGAGGGGCTTGCGGTACGTGCTGGCCGGGGTCCTCGTGATCGGCACGGCCGCGTCGGGCTGGCTCGGATGGGAGGTGCGCAGGGCGGAGGACGCGGGGATCCACCGCGCGACGCAGGAGCAGGTGGAGGAGGTCGTGGACGACCTTCGGTGGGAGATGGAGGCGCGGGTCGACGCGCTCGCGCGGATGGCCGACCGGTGGGTGGTGGCGGAGGGGACCACCAAGGTGCTCTGGCGCACGGACGCCAGGAATTACATCGACGATTACGACGGTTTCTGGGCGATCGACTGGGTGGCGCCCGACGGGAAGGTGGCATGGCGGGAGCCGGACAACCCGGAGGTGATCGGGCTGGATCTGAGGCGTGAGCCCCAGCGGCGCGCCGCGATGGACTCCTCCCAACGGACGGGCACCCCCGCGCTCGCCACCCCGGTCGACCTGTTCACCGGGGGCACGGGGGTGCTGGTGTTCGTCCCCCTCGGGGAGCGTGCCGCGGGCGGGTGGCTCCTCGGCGTGTTCCTGCTCGCCGACCTGATGCGCGCCACGGAGCGGCCGGTACGTGGCTACGAGGTCACGGCGTACGACGCCGCGGGCGTGGTGTTCAGCTCCGCCACCGGGTCGCGATCGCCCTTCTGCGCCGCGCGGCCCCTCTCCTACCTGAGCGAGGCGCTCTCGGTCGAGGTGTGCGCCTCGCCCGCCTTCGTGGCCGAGCGGCGCGGCTTCCTCCCGGGCGTGACCGTCCTGACCGGGCTCGCGTTCACGCTGCTCGCCGCCGCGCTCCTGCACGCGCTCGAGTCGGCCCGCGCCCGCACCGCCGAGGCCCGCTCCCTCGCGGCGGCCTTGAGCGACCACGCCGCCGCGCTCGAGGTGGCCCAGCGCGACCTGACGGACCTGTCGTACTCGATGTCGCACGAGCTGCGCACGCCCCTGCGCGCCATCGACGGGCACGCGGCGCTGCTGGCGGAGACGGCCCCGGAGAGCGTGCGCCCGTCGCTGGCCCGGATCCGCGGGAACGCGCAACGGATGGGGAAGCAGCTCGACGGGATCCTCGAGCTGTTCCGTGTCATAAGGCGCGAGCTCGACGTTCAGGAGGTCGACGTGACCGCGCTTGCGCACGCCTGCCTCGCGAACCACGTCACGGCCGAGCCCGAGCGGCCGGTCGACGTCCGGATCGCCGGGGGGCTGGTGGTGCACGGCGATCCCCAGCTGGTGCGGGTCGTCGTGGCCGAGCTCATCGGCAATGCGTGGCGGTTCAGCGCCCCGCGCGACCGGGTGTCGATCGAGGTCGGCGCGTCGCCCCGGGGCTTCTTCGTCAAGGACGCCGGCATCGGCTTCGACATGGCGTACGCCCCGAAGCTCTTCCAGGCCTTCGAACGGCTCCATGCGCCCGGCGAGTTCGAGGGGCTCGGGCTCGGCCTCGCGATCGCGGCGCGCGCCGCGGCCCGGCACGGTGCGCGCATCCGGGCGGAGGGGCGGCCCGGCGAGGGCGCGGTATTCTGGGTAGACTGGCCCTGATCCGGGTAGGGTGCCGCGTGATCCTCCTCCTCCGCTCCACCGCCCTCGTCTCCTCGTTGCTGGTCGGCTGTACGGGCCCCGGCCCGAAGGACGACACCTCCCCCGGCGACTCCGACAGCGCGGCCGCCGACACGTCGCCCGACGACACCGCGGAGGACACGGCCCCCATCGCCACTGTCGCCTTCTCGGACGTGACGGTCACGGCGGACGCCGACGTCCCCACGATCCTCACGGTCACGTGGACCACCGACCCCGCGACACGCGGCTCCGTGGCCTTCGGCGAGACGACGGCGTACGGCGGCTCCAGCGCCACGGAGGCCGAGGCGAGCACGGCCCACTCGGTGGTGGTGCGCGGCCTCGCGGCGGGCACGACGTGGCACCTGCGCCCCGAGGGGAACGGCGAGGGCGGGCCCGACCAGGTGTGGACCACGACGGCCGCGCCGGCGGCGCTCCCGACGCTCTCGGTTGCGGGCGATCCGGCGGCGCTCGGCGGCTACCTCGTGCTCCCGATCAACGGCGCCACGTACGCGGTCGCCATCGTGGACGGGCTCGGCCGCTACGTGTGGTGGCACGAGGCCGAGGACGGCTACATCGTGACGCGCGCGGTGCTCTCGAACGACGGCGCCTCCGTGATCTACGCGCAGGTCGGCACCGAGGACTACGGCCCCGACGGCCACCTCGTGCGCGTGCCGCTCGACGGCGGCGAGCCCACCGTGCTGGACGTGCCCTACCTCACGCACGACTTCGTGGAGCTGCCCGACGGCACGCTGGCGTGCCTCACCAAGGACCTGCGCGACAACTACGTGGGTGACCGCATCGTGGAGTACGCGCCCGACGGCACCTCGAGCGTGGTGTGGAGCGCGTTCGACTACTTCGACCCGACGGCGTTCGAGATCGACGAGAGCGACGAGACGTGGACCCACGCCAACGCCCTCGACTACGACCCGATCGAGGACGCCTGGTACATCTCCCTGCGCAACTTCGACACGATCCTCAAGGCGGACCGCGCCTCGCGGCGCCTGTTGTGGCGGCTCGGGGAGGGCGCCAACTTCCGCTACGAGGGCGGCGCGGCGCCGACGCATCGGCAGCACCAGTTCGAGGTGCTCCCCGACGGCGGGCTGCTGGTCTTCGACAACGGCGCCGAGGCCGAGTCCTCCTCGCGCGTGGTCGAGTACACCCTCGACGAGGCCGGCGGCACCGTGACCGAAGCGTGGAGCTACGTCGCGACCCCGCCGCTGTACGTCTACGCGCTCGGGGATGTCGATCGGATCGAGGAGGACCGCACCATCGTCACGTGGTCGACCGCCGGCCTCGTGCAGATCGTGGAGGCGGACGGCAGCGAACTGTGGCGGCTCGGGGTCGAGCTCGGCCACGTGTTCGGATACACGGAGCGGGTGACGACGTTCTGACGCGGGCGCGTGCGGGGCCTACCGTCCGACCATCTGCGCGACCGACGCCGCGACGGAGTGGGTGACGACCGCCCGGTCCCGGAACCCCGGTTTTGCCATGAGCGCGGCGTGCAGGTCGGGGAGCCGGTAGCAGGGCACCGCCGGGTACCAATGGTGCTCGAGGTGGTAGCCGATGTTGCGGGGCAGGATCAGCCACCGCTCCCATACGTGCGGGATCGTGGTGCGGGTCTGCCCGTAGGCGGGGTGCGCGCTCGGGACGGCCGAGTGCTCGCAGGCGAGGCGGATGTATTGGATCGCCAGGTGCCACGTGCAATAGGGCACGATCCAATAGACAAGGAGGGCGCCCCACGTGTCGGTCAGCGTGAACGTGGTGATCACGGCGCCCCACCAGGCCAGCCGGGCGAGCCGCGCCGCGGCCGAGCGCGCGAAGAGGAGGCTGCCGACGACGCCCCGGAGCATCCAGAACACGCCGGTGAAGAAGGCGGCGCGACGCAGGACCTTCGCGGCGAAGCCGAGCGGGGTCTTGGGGTAGATCCACTCGGGGCGCAGGGTCCCGTCGGGGTGGTGGGTGCGCCACAAGAAGCGGTTGCCGTCTCCCTCGACGCCGAGGTGCTGGTGGTGCTCGCCGTGGAACTTGCGGAAGCCCTCGACCGTGACGAACACGGGCCACAACACGAACAGGTCGGCGACCCAATCGTTCCAGCGGCGGTCCGGCAGGAAGCGGTGGTGCACGGCGTCGTGGCCGATGACGGTCAGGGCGTGCTGGCGCGCGCCGATCCACACCACCACGAGCGGGTAGAGCCACACCGCCGCGGGGACGTAGGCGCGCGCCAGCTCCGCGAGGAGGATGGCCGCCACGATCCCGGCCCACTCGACGGCGACGGCGCCCAGCGCGCGGGCGGGATCGATGGCGGAGAGCTCGCGTACGACCGCCCCCGGGAGCCGGTCGGGCACGGGCGCGCGCAGGTCGTGGGGGTGGGGGTCGGCGGACTCCGTCGCGAGGGGGATGGCGCTCACGCGTACCCCCCGACGCTCGCGACGTCCGCGGCGTCCAGGCCGAAGTCGGCGAGGTCGTACCGGTGCGCGGGCGCCTTGTGCTGGGCGCCCATCCACGCGCGGAGCCGGGCCTCGCCGTCCGCGTCCAGGCGCCGCCCGAGCGACGTGAGGATGCGCCGCACGGTGCCGACGGGATCGGCCACCAGCTCGGTGTAGGCCACGTCGAGGAAGCGGCCGGCGTGGGCCTGCCGGGCCTGCCGCTCGTCCTCCAACGCGTCGCGCGCCATCGCCAGCGCCTCCCGGCCTACCTCGGCCGGATCGTCGTGTTCGCTGCCCGTGGTCCAGAGCGCGTGACACAGGCTCGCGAGGGAGGGCACACACGACGCAAGATCGCGGTGCAGCCGCACCACGATGGCCTCGGGGTAGGTGGCGAACAACGAATCGAGGGCCCACAGGTGACCCGGATCCTTGAGGATCGGCACCCCGCCCGGGCTGCGCCAGCGCAACAGCTGGAGCTGGGCCTTGTGTTCGGCGTACACCCCCGTGAGATCGGCGGTGCGGAGCCAGCGGTAGTAGCTGGGCACCCGGAAGGTCCACGCGTACACCGGCGTGGCGAAGCTCCGGCGCAAGAGCCAGTTGCACTCGTCGGGATCGCCCGGGGCGAGCGGGTGGATCGTCTTGAAGCGCGGCTGCGCGGTGTAGAGGCGGTCGAGCATGCCCTGCGTGAGCTCGACCTGCCGGCGCGACCAGTCCATCGGCGCCTCGCCCGGGGTCGCGGGCGCTCGCAGCTCCCAGAGGCGGTAGCCGCGCATCCCCGGCGCGCGGGCGAGCAGGTTGTGCAGGAGCGTGGTCCCCGAGCGCGGCAGGCCGCTGATCACGATGGGCGAGGGCACGTCGAGCTCGAGGATGTCGGGGCGCTCGCGGAGCTTCGTCGCGATGCGCGCGCGCGTGACGAGGTGGTCGACCATCTCGACCGCGGTGGCCTCGGCGCGGTTGGGGAGCAGGCCGGCCTCGGCCTCGACGGCGCCGAGGAGGACGCGGGCGGCGGGCTCCCACGTGGTCCCCCACAGGTCTTCGCTGCGGGCGAGGCGGCGGGCGCGCGCCGAGAGGGCTTCGACGGAGAGGTGCATGGGCGTTCCGAGGTCGAAAGGGGAGAGGGAGGAGCTACACGTCCGCCGAGGTGTCGGCGGGGGGGCGGCGGCGCGCGCCGAGGCGCTGGGCCACGCGCTCGTCGTCCGCGATCAACGCGTCGACGTCGAGCTCGCCGAAGCCGTAGACGCCCATGCGCTTGTAGGCGTCCTGCACGCGCGGGCTCCAGAGGCCGATGGACTTGACCACCGGCACGATGCGGCGGAACAGCTCGGCGCGGTAGGCGCCCATCTGGCCGGCGTCCTCGATCCAGCGGAGGCACCCCTCGACCGGGAGCCCGAGCCGCTCCCACGCCTCGCGGCCCGAGAAGCGGTCGCGCAACAGGTAGCTGGCCTCGATGACGAACTCCTCGCGCTCCGCACGCTCCGCGTCCGAGAGCCGCGGGTACAGATCGGACAGGAGGAGCTTCCCGAAGCTGACGTGGCGGGCCTCGTCCTCGCACACGTACGCGTGCGCGGTCGCGATGAGCGGGTGCGACGTGTGGTCGCGCACGAGCGAGAACGCGGCGAGGCCGAGCCCCTCGATCAGCACCTGCATGCCGAGGCAGGTCACGTCCCAGCGGCGGTCGTGGAGGATGTCGTCCAGCAGGCGCTTGAGCGGGGTCGAGGCCTCGTAGGAGACGCCCACCTTCTCGGTGAGGAGGCGCCCGAAGATCTCGAGGTGGCGGGCCTCGTCGACCACCTGGGTCGCGGCGTAGAGCCGGGCGGTCGAGGTCGGCGCCTGCGCCACGATGCGGCTCGCGCACAACATCGCGCCCTGCTCGCCCGCGAAGAACTGCGAGAGCTGCCAGCCCTGGTAGTGCCGCTTCACCTCGACGCGCTCGGACGGCGTGAGCCGGTTCCACACGGGCGAGCCGAAGATGGGGATGTGCTGGTCGGGGAGCGCCTCGGGGTTCTCCGGATCGAGGTCGAGCGACCAGTCGATGCGCTTCTCCGCGTCCCACTGCCGCGCCTTGGCGCGCGAGTAGAGCCGCAACAGGCGCGCCTCCTCGTCGGGGAGGCCCGCGGTCCACGGCTGGGCGAGCACGTCGAGGGGCAGCAGCGTGGGGGCGTGGAGGGTGCCGAGGACCTCGGCGCGAGCGGGCTCGGGGAGGCGGCCATCGCGCAGGGCGCGGTCGATCCAGGGGTCGAGGAGCGAGGCCACCGACGGGCACGTGATCCCGTGGGGGGCGAGCGCCGCGCGGGCGGCGGCGTCCTCGGCGGGCATCGCGACCGCCATCACGCTCTCGAGCCGTCGCATGAGCTGGGGGGTGACCGCGGAGTAGTAGCCGGCGAACCGGGCGAGGGAGTTGGCCGGGTCGGTCTTCGGGAGGGCGAGCACGCGCTCGCGCCAGCGCGGGAACGCGGCGGACTCGATGCGCCAGCCGCGCGCGCGGAGCCTGCGGTACAGCTCGCCCTGCTGGAGCGGCGCGGGGCTCTTCAGGTTGAACGCCCGGTTGGTCGACGCCGGATCGAGCGCGAGCGCGGCGATCGCCTCCGCCACGAAGTCGACCGGCACCGCGTCGATCACCTTCTCCACCGCCGGTACCTGCCCAAGGCGGAGGGCGCCCTTCACGAAGGCGAACAGGAGCTGCGCATCCGGATCGAGCTCGGCGCCCGTACGGGCGTCTCCCGTCACATACGCGGGGCGGTAGATCGTCACGGCCACGCCGCGCGCGCGCGCCTCCTCCATCACCTTCTCCGCGGCGTACTTGCTCTGGAAGTAGCCGAGCCGGAGCATGTGCCCCTCGGTGAGCGGCGCGGACTCCTCGAACGTCGCGCGGGCCGAGAGGCCGACGGGGTAGACGCCGAGCGACGAGACGAAGTGCACCTCGCCGCCGCCGAGGCACGCCATCCGCGCGATCTCCTTGGTGCCGTCTACGTTCGCGGCGGCGAGGCGCGCGAAGGGCAGGCCCCAGTCGACCTCGGCGCCGCAGTGCACGAGGCGGCCGCAGGTGGTGGCGATGGCGGCGAACGTGGCGGCGTCGAGGCCGAGGCGGGGGAGCTTCAGATCGCCGGTCACGACGGTGAAGCCGGGATCGACGGAGACGCCCAGCTTCGCCGCGGCCGCGAGCACGCGTGCCTTGCCCGCGTCGGGAGTGGCCGCGCGCACAAGGCACGTGATGTCCGTGACGCCGCGCCGCTGGAGCGCCGCGAGCAGGTACACGCCCACGAACCCCGTGGCGCCGGTGAGGAACGTGCACGGCCCCGCCGCGGCGCCCGAGGGGCGGATCGTAGCGTCGAGCTTCGCGGCGCCGTCGAGGTCCGCGCGCTGGAGCACGCCGAGCAGGCCCTCGCCGCTGCCGATCCACGCGGCGAGCTCGCCGAGGGTCTTGCCGTGGAGCGCCTCGAGCGGCACCTCCGTGCCCATGTGCTCCTCGAGCACCCCGGCCAGCTGCACCGCGGCGACCGAGTCGAGGCCGAGGTCGGCGAGCGTCGCCTCCGCGCGGAGGGCCTCCGGGGCGATCTTCCCCTCGTCACGGAGCCAGTCGGCGAGCCAGACCGGCAGGCCCGCGGGGTTCTTCGGGGCCCGGCCGGCGCGCTTGAGCGGCACCAGCGTGCCCTGCTCCCACGCGAGCTTCGCGGCGTGGCGCTGGATCTTGCCGGAGGAGGTCTTGGGCGCGGTGCGGGGCCCCACGAGCGCGATGCCGTGGGCCTGCAGGGCGTGCTCCGCGGAGAGGACGCCGCGGATGGCCGCCTCCACCAAGTCGAGCTGGTCGGCGGCGCCCTCGATCTCCGCGACGATGCCGACGCCCTCGGCGCCGTCCTCTTCCAGTGCGAAGGCGGCCACGCAGCCCGGCCGGATCGCCGGGTGGGCGCCCTCGACCGTGCGCTCCAGGTCCTGCGGGTAGTGGTTCTTGCCGTGGACGATGATCACGTCCTTGATGCGCCCGGCGACGTGCAACGCGCCCGCGTGCAGAAAGCCGAGGTCGCCCGTGCGGAGCCAGCCGCGCTCGCTGTCCACGACGGCGTCGAACGTGTGCGCGCTCGCGTCGGGGCGGTCCCAGTAGCCGCCGGCCACGGAGGGCCCGCGCACCCGGATCTCGCCCACGCCGTCGGGCGGGAGGCGCTGCCCGGTCGTCGGGTCGACGATGGCGATCTCGGTGGAGAAGGCGGCGGGGCCGCAGCTGACGATCTCGCGGGCGGTGCCGGTGCCATCGGTGTCGTCGGATCGCTGAACGTGGCGGTCGGAGAGGGCGGCGCCGTCGAAGGTGGAGACGAGGGCGCCGGCCTCGGGCACCGGCGCGCTCACCATGAGCGTCGCCTCCGCGAGGCCGTACGTCGGGTAGAAGGCGCTTGCCCGGAAGCCCGCGGGCGCGAACACCTCGGCGAAGCGACGGAGGGTCTCCGCGCGCACCGGCTCGGCGCCCGAGTACGCGATGCGCCAGCGCGACAGATCGAGCGCCGCGAGCTCCGTCGGCGTCACCTTCTTCGCGCACAGGGCGTAGGCGAAGTCGGGCCCGCCGGAGATGGTCGCCCGGAAGTGGGACACGGCGCGCAGCCAGCGGAGCGGCTTGCGCAGAAAATCGAGCGGCGACATCAGCGTGATCGGCCGGGCGAACCACACCGGCTGGAGCACGTTGCCGATGAGCCCCATGTCGTGGAACAAGGGGAGCCACGACACCCCGCCGTCCGTGTCGTCCGGGAGGGGCACGCCCGCCGCGATGGACCGGTGGTTCGCGAGCAGGTTGCCGTGGGAGATCATCACCCCCTTGGGCGTGCCGGTGGAGCCCGAGGTGTACTGGAGGAACGCCAGATCCGCTGTGGTGAGGGGCGGGGCCCGCCAGTCGGGGGCCTGGGCGAGATCGACCGTGTCGGTCACGACCGCCTCGAGCACGGCGAGCTCGGGGGCGAGGGCGGCGAGCCCGTCGGCGAGCATCGCGACGAACGAGTTGGTGAGCAGCGCGGCGGGCCGCGCGTCGCGCACGATCGCCAGCAGCCGCGGCAACGACGCCTCCAGCCGCGTCGGATCCGGCGGGTACGCGGGCACGGCGATGACGCCGGCGTAGACGCACCCGAAGAAGGCCGCGACGAAGTCCAAGCCGGGCGGGAACAGCAGCAGCGCGCGCTCGCCGCGGAGGCCGCGCTCCGTCAGCGTGGCGGCGATGGCGGCGGCGCGGGTGTGGACCTGCGCGAAGGTCCAGGTCTCGACGGGCCCGTCGGCCTCGCCGGTGGGCAGCCAGCGGAACGCGAGCGCGTCGGGCGTGGACTCGGCGCGGCGGACGAGGAGCTCGACAAGGGTACGGCAGGTGGTCGGATCCACGGGGCCTCGATTTGGGCCGCCTGTGTACCCGAGCTCATCCGTGGGGTCGATTACGGTCCGTTTCAGGCCCTGGCAGCCCGCGGCGGGGAGCGGCCGGGACCGTCAATAAACGCGGAGCAGCCACACTTCGCCCTTCTCGACGCGCCACAGGCCGTAGTCGCTCGAGACGAGGAGCGGCAGGTCGTACATCAGCGAGGCGAAGACGTGCGCTTCGGTCGGGGTCGGCAGCACCGAGGTGACGAACATCCCCGTCGTCGTGGCGCCCGCGGGCAGGTCGACGTTCTTGTTGGTGATCGGCCCGTTCCCGTAGAACATCGGCTTGCCGATGTCCTCGGTGCCGGGCTCGACCGTGTACACGACCCACCCGCTCACGAGCCGCAGATCGGGGTCGGGGGTGGAGGGGATGAGGTACACGCGGAGCATGTCCTCCTGGCCGAAGTCGGCGGAGGAGAAGACGACCGTGTTGTAGCTGGGCCAGGGCAGCGCGGGCGCGTGGGCGATCACGTCGCGGAGAACGCGGACGCGGCGGGCCATGCTCGCGTCGAGCGGGGCGGGCTCGGGCATCGTGACCGTGAAGGAGTCCAAGGTGTCGGGGACACCGGCCGCCATGTCCACCACGGCGCCGTTCGGGTCGGTGAACACGAAGTTCGGTTGGAACCCGGAGCGCCCGTCCGTGGACCAGCCCCCCTTGACCGTGAGCCACGCCATGGGCGTGTCGTCGACCCACGCCGGGAACGACACGTCGATGCAGCACTGCTTGGCTACGTCCTCGGGGACGGGCCGCGCGAGGTACACCTTGGCCCACCGCTCGTCCTTCTGGGCCCACGGCGCCAGGATGTCGGAGCCGTGCGCCGTGGCCATGTCCATCCGGTACAGCCACAGGCCGAGGAACCGCATCGCCTCGACGAAGCCCGCCATCTCCGCCTCGACCGCGAGGCCCTTTCGCCCGCCGTCCTCCCACGCCTTCAGGGTAGCCATCGCCTCCTGGCCGCGCTGCTGCACGGAGGCGGGGGTGCCTTGTGTGGCGGGCGCGGGGTGGCGTGCCGCGCAGCCCCCGAGCAGGAGGAGGGCGAGGAGGATCCTGGACATCGGGCACCTGGGGTCGGTGGGGGGCTAACCGTTCAGGGCTGGCGTCGCGACCGGGCGTAGGCCTCCTCGGCAGCCGCGGCGGCGTGGGCACCCAACGCTTCCAGCCGCGCGAGGCAGGGCCGGCCCGAGGCGCGCCAAACCTCGCCGTAGCTGGGGTAGCGGTCCACGTCGTAGCCCCCGTCCCAGTCGGGGGCGTACTGGCCCTCGTACCAGGCGCGCAGCGCCGCCTCCGTGACATCGGTGCGGTCGACCGGATCGGCTACGTAGTCGATACGCCACTGCCGACGATCCCGGCCGCCCCAGCTCGCGTGGTACAGGTGCTCGTCGAACGCGATGATGTCCCCCGGCTCGGTGGGGATGGGGAGGCCGGGGAGCGTGGCATCGGGGTGGTCGGCGAGGAAACGTGCCACGGCTGCGCCCAACTCGGGGCGGTGGGAGCCCGGCACCACGCGGAGCGCGCCGTTGCTCGCGTCGAGGGGCTCCAGGTACGCCGCGAGGCCCACGCTGGCGACGTCCTGGGCGCTGTCGACGTGCCACCCGGCGGCCCCGTGGTACAGCACCCCCTTGGCCCGGCTGGGCAGCACGGGCGCGCCCAGCAGCGCGGCCGCGGGCGCCGCCAGTTGGTCGAGCAGCGAGAGGCTCACGGGGGTGTGCGCCTCCGCCATCATCGGCACGTACCGGGCGCCGATGGCACCGCCGGCCACGTCGAACCGCACGGATACGCCGTCGCGCAGGGCGCGATCGAGCTCCGCCGAAAGCGGGCCCGGGTCGAACGCGCCGCGGAGGACGACGAAGCCGAAGGTGTGAAAGTGGGCGCGGTCCGCGGGGGTCATGCGGACGTCTACCTCGGGGCCGGAGCCGGAGGCGACTGGGCACGGAACGCCGGCGGGGCGCGGGTTACGCGCGTCGCATGCCGAAGCTCCTCGTGAAGTTCGACTCGCAGCGCAACCTCGTGTTCAAGCTCCCCGAGGGCGAGACCGTGCTCGGGCGCGGCGACGAGGCGGATCTCGTGCTCCCGAACGTGTCGGTGAGCCGACGCCATGCCAAGGTGACCGTGACCGGCCGCGAAGCCGTGCTCGAAGATCTCGAGAGCCAGAACGGCACCGAGGTGAACGGCGTCACGTCGCTCAAGCAGGTGCTCAAGACCAAGGACGTGATCAAGCTCGGCCGCTTCACCCTCGTCTTCCTGGGCGACACCCCGGACGACCGCTTCTACGACGGCCGCTGCGTCGACTACCTGGCGCCCTACGCGCCCGCCGCGCCCATCGGCCAGGGCGTGGACGAGACCTTCATGATGTCGAAGGAGGCGCTCAAGGCGCTCACCGCCAAGCCGCCGCTCTCCGAGACCGGCCGCATCGTGAGCGAGAAGGACCGCCGCCGCTTCTGGTACCCCGAGACCCGCTCGTTGAGCTTCGGCGCCGGCGTGATGATCGACACCCCCGCCTGGTACGTGTTCGGCAAGGTGGCCGAGGTCGTGTGGGACGGCAAGGCGCACATCGTGTGGAAACGCGCGTTCTGGGTGCCGCTCACCGTGAACGGTCAGGGCGTGAGCGCCCGGCCGCTCAAGGCGGGGGATCGGCTCGTGATCGCGAACAGCCGGTTCCGGTACGAGGTGGTGGAGGGGTAGGGCGTCCGGGCGCGACCCCGCCCGAGCGCGGGGCCGCCACCCTCCAGGCTCGGCCTGCGGCCTCGGCTGGGGGCTCCCGCCGCCTCGCGGCCGGCGGGAGCCCCCGAGCCGCGGCTCCCGATGGTCGCCGCGCCTTTCGGTCGGCTCGCGCGGGGGACTCGGCTTTGACCGCCGCCGGGTGTGCTGGCGAACGTTTGTGCGTGCGCGCTCGGACCGCGCCTGGCATACTCGTGCGCATGCCCTCCGAAGATCGTGACGTTGCACTCCGCACAGCGGCGTTGCGACGCGTGCTCGCGCTTCAGCACCGATATGACAACGAGATTCCGTGGTCGGCGATCATGGAGGGGTTCGAGTTCGACGGGGGCCGCCAACCTCTCTCGAGCAAGGCGGAAGGCATCTACAAGCCGAAGGGGCACCCCCTCGTTCTGACAGTCAAGACCACAATGCCGCGCACGGGTCGCACCAACCCCTACTCCGATGAGCTGGACGCGACCGGAACGCTGATCCGCTACTCGTACAAGAGCGTGAACGGCTCGGTGGAGAACGCGGCGAACGCCGCCCTGCGCCTGACCATGCGGTTGAACCTCCCGATCGTCTACTTCTGCGCCCTCGCGCCCGCGGTCTATGCGGCAATTGCACCTGTCTTCGTCGTTCAAGACAATCCGAGCGCACGGGAATTCCTCCTCGCCCCCGGCACGGTCCTGGCGGACCAGGAAGTGCCGACCCATGTACACACCTTCGTCACGTCGCCCCCCGACAAGCGGTACGTGGCGCGAATCGTTCTCCAGCGCGTTCATCAGCGAGCGTTCCGCAACCAGGTGCTGACCGCCTACCAACATCATTGTGCGATGTGCAGCATCCACTTCGAGGAGTTTCTCGAGGCTGCCCACATCGTGCCAGACAATCACGCGCTGGGTGTACCGGAGGTGTCGAACGGCCTCTCGCTGTGCGGGCTCCACCACAAGGCGTTCGATCGCTTCCTCGTTGATGTGGACGATGACTACCGCGTTCGGATCAGCCCCGAGCTGCTCTCCAGACGTAACGGACCACTCTTCAGGCAGGCGTTCCTCGAGCGCGAAGGTGAGCCGATAAATCTCCCGAATCTACCGCTGCTCCATCCCTCGGTCGAGCGACTTCGGCAGCGCCGAGCAATTCGTGCGGAGGCGACGCTGTAGCCGTTCGTGGTGTTTTCCGCGCTCTCGGTTTGGGACGGCGGGGAGGTGGCGGACGAAGTCGGGGGGGTGTTCCACTTCAGTCGGCGGGCCAGCGCCAAGCCCGCCCCGCGGACCGGAGTCGAGAGATGCTCGGTCATCGGCCGACCCCGGTCCTCCCAGGCG